>CAZMQU010000005.1:0-185439 GCA_964568715.1 uncultured Halanaerobiales bacterium | reverse complement strand
GTTCGGGGCCACAAGCTGTAAACACCAATCCGACCAATAACAAGATTAGAAGAATCCCTTTGTAACGCATACTTTCACTCCTTTTAAGATCATTAGATTCTTGCCTTAAAGCCATGGGTCTATACTCCATGGCTTTAAGGTTACAAACACTTTCTTTAGGGAGTTTGCAGATTCAATGTAATTATTCTTTCTTCACCGGCAACAATTTCAACCGTTTCTTTGCAATGGATAATGTCATTGTAAGAAAGAGTGACGGTATAGGTACCGGGCAACATGGCATAAAAGTTATGCCCTCCCTCTTCCCCGGTCGATCCGTAATAAGACATTTTATTTGTTTCATCAAAGACCAATATTATACCGTAATCATATTCACCCGGAGCTTCGGTCGGTTCGTTAATTTCGGTTTCAACCTTCAGGCTTCCATACTTCATCTGAGCTAAGGGGCCCAAAAGACTTTCACAATCGATAATCCCGTAGCCCAATTCTTCATGGAAACCGGTACCGTAAAAACCTGCTTGGGCCGTCTCCTCTAACTGATTTTTAACTTGCAGGGGTGTAAGGGTTGGGTCGTGGGAAAGCAATAAGGCCGCGGCGCCACAAACATGGGGTGAAGCCATTGATGTGCCTTGCATTTCAACGTAAGGTATAACCGGACCGGTAGCGTAGGTGGGTATAGACGACCAAATCCGCACGCCGGGTGCCGCTACGGAATTCCAAAATCCGCTGGTAGAAAAATCGGCCTTCATATCGTGAGGAGTGGAAGCAGCAACGCTTACCACGCCGTTGTAAGCACTGGGATAGCTAAGAACCCGCTTGGAATCATTCCCTGCGGAGGTAACCAGCAGTACCCCGGCTTCATAGGCATAGTCAATGGCGTCTTTAAACATATAGCTGTAACCCCGACCGCCTATGCTCATATTTACAACCGCTCTGTATTGTGGGTTCTCTTTAACATAGTTTGCTACATAAATTAAAGCCTCGCCTAAATATGAAGTAAGAATTTGCCCTTGGCTATTCATAACTCGAATGGGCATTATCGGACAATCCCAAGCCACACCGGCCAATCTACCGTAACGGCCATTAGCGGCAGCAGTTCCGGTAACATGGGTTCCGTGGCCATGAATATCGAATGCCGTTCCATTTTTCCAGTTGTCACCGGTGACATTATGGGGAGCAATAAATGTGTTATGGGCAAACTCAGGGTGCTCCATATCTACTCCTGTGTCGATGATAGCGATGATAACGTTGGCATCGCCGGTGGTTACTTCCCAAGCCTTATCAGCTTTAATCTTGTCCATTCCCCAAAGCCTGTCCATATCCTGAGCATCAGGTTCAACGGCATTTAAACTTATTTCCGGCCAATCCCATCCTTCACCGTGGGGTGTAGGTAAGTACCATTCCATGTTTGATTCGGCCATAAATGCAATCTTTTGCTCTTCCAATTCGGCAATAAATTTTTCCGCCGCTATGCCGATAGGCACTTCAACCAAAGCCCAACCTATCTCGTCAAAAGTTTTGACAATCTTGGAATCAAAGTCAAGCAAGTTTTCTGCCAAAACATCAAAGGAGGCTACGCGCACGAGAACATTCTCCCCGGTAACAATCGCCTCATCAAAGGCAGTATCTCCGGTGAAAAGAGAGCAACCTGCAAAAAATATTAAGACGATTGGAATCAATAGCAAAAATAGTTTATTTTTCATTGAGCATTACTCCTTTCTTTATCTTTATTCGTTTTCCGTTATGGTCGTAAAGATAAATTCACCGTTGCATGATCCTCCCCAATTCAAACCGCCGCTAAATGAGTAGGCGTTGGAATAACCGTTATCGCCCTCCTGATAGAGTGCGTAAGCATAGCCTTCTGTTATATCCCAAGAGAATACAGCGCCGGGTTCCAAATCAAAATCCACTGTGTATTCTTCAATGCTCAAATGTTTGACTTCCAAAAACTGAGGTTTTGCGCCAACCAGCATGTAGAAATCGTATACCATTTCTACCTCTTCATCGAATTGGGTATCCAGTTCCCACGTAAAAGTTGGCCGCAAGGGAACATCAAAGGCCCGGTTGGCGGGCTCTTTTAGATAAATATTAAGAGGCTCCAGAAGCTTGACCGATTTGACTAAGCCGTTGCTCATACCTGAGTTATTGTAGGGAATGACCTTATAATATATTGTGCTGCCCGGGGTCAAAATCGCATCGGTATCCCGATAGCCAACTTCCATTACATTGGCCAGCAACTTAAAGTTTTCACCGTCCAAACTTCTGTAAACACTGTAGCCTTCCGCATCAAAGGCCTGTTCCCAGCGCACATCGACAAAGACGGTTCTATTTTTGGGCAAAGTTCGCAAGTCGATTGTATGACCGTCTTTCAATTTTACTTTATAGAAATCTTCCTCAAGATTTAAACTCTTATACATTTCTTTCTTTTGCTCCGAATACAGACCAATAGAGCGGGAATAGGTCACCGCATCGATCAATAGAACCTCCAGATCCTTGGGAATCTGGTTGTCTCCTTGCAAATTATTGTCAATGGTAACCGGTATGGTCAATAGGGATAAACTTTCGTTGTCGTCATAAAACATAATATTGATATAACCATCTCCGTTGGGAATGTGGCTGGAATCAAGGGTTACAGTGCCGCCGTTGGCCACCATTTGCGAATTTTGATTACCGAAAGGA
Source organism: uncultured Halanaerobiales bacterium (assembly GCA_964568715.1). GTDB lineage: Bacteria > Bacillota > Halanaerobiia > B1SED10-174 > B1SED10-174 > CAZMQU01. The sequence goes on along the minus strand of CAZMQU010000005.1, from coordinate 182,763 downwards.
CACCGCTTTAGACGGGAAAAATAAATGTAAATGTATTTTGTCTCCAATTCACTTTGAACCGACACTCTCACATCCAGCTCACCGCTAACGGTATCTCCCCTTTGCACTCCTTGGACAGATATTCGCGAAGGACTCATTGCCCATTTCGGATTGAAAGGATCTCTAACCGGTATATCCAACTCGCAAACATCATCCGCCGTCAGATAAATATCTTGGACTAAAGTCCTGAAGTTATCATCTTTATCAACATACAAATCGAAGGCAGTATTAAGCGGCGGATTGTCTATCTCAAAATAGCCCTCTTCGTCGGTCAATATTTCGAAACCTGTACCATAAATTTTGGCACCTTCAACAGCAGAACCGCCATCACTGTCTGTTACATAACCGGAAAGAATGGGTCCCGTAAATATTGCGGTTATCCTTTGCGAATCTTCAATTGTTGTTTCAATAACTCTATTTGTACTTTCTATATCACCGCTCCATCTAATAAACTCATATCCGTCATCAGCAACAGCTGTAAGCTTAACGGTGGTTCCATGGGGATAAGACGAAGCTACAACTGCCTGCTCAACTTTACCTCTACCAACAATATCGACATTGAGACTGGCCAATTGCTCAACAAAGAAAGCTGTGACCTCTTTATCCCTGTCCACTCTCACCCTGATGCTGGTTTCAGTACCTGATACATCACCTTGCCATTCATCGAAACGCCAGCCGGTTTTGGGGACAGCGGTGAGTTCGACGATGGTTCCATAGGGATACTCACTTGACTCTGTAACTGATGCGTAAATTTCTTGTTCCACATCGCCTTGGCCGACAATATTTACTTTCAATTCATAAGGCAAACCGGTAAAAACAGCAGTCAACATCTTGCTGCCATTGATAAGGACAGACCATTTTCCGTCTTTCTTTTGGACATCATCTTTGTCCCTGCCCTCCCAATGGCTGAACATCCACTTATCTTCAGGTTCGATATCGAAGGTAACAATCGTTCCTTTTTCAAATATGCCCATTTCAGGCTCAACGGTTCCTTCCCCTTCAATTTCTACTTCCAAGACGTGGTTGTATACTGTGGGGTTGCAAGCTACTAAAGTAATAAGAGCAGGTAAAATCAACAGCAATAGCACAATTCGTTTTTTCATTTTTTAACCTCCTTGGTAAGGTAGTCTAATTTTCTTCAACCGTTAACTTTTCGTTATATATCCACCTCCCCTTTTTACGGAGATTACCTCAAACCATAGAAATCATTTTAATATCAAACGACCATGAGACGGATATTACAAATTACTATAACCGGTTTAAGTCGTCAATTCGACAAATAGAAGACCCAAAAACAAACCAACCTTGAGCCAAGATTAATCCTTTGGATCGCATTCTCTCTCTTTATGTAACCCAAAATGTAGCATATTAGCTAATATAAATATATTCAAGGATCACTTGATGCATTGCTTTATTTTGTCATAGATTAGTACTTAGGGTAACTACTAATAAGAATAGCATGCTTAACACTTTTTGTCAACGAAAGATTTTTAAGGCAACCCAAGCAAGTTATGACAGGATAAGACTTAATCATTTAATAAACATTCGGTAATGAAACCTGCATACAAAATCCATTCATCAAGGCAATTTATACCTCTACAGCCCCTTTTTTAACATAAAAAAGCTTCGGATACAGGAAACAATACCCATTGCTCCAGAATATAAAAAAATCCGCCTTTTGGGCGGATTCCAATCTTTTGGGCGGATTCCAATTAGCCATTAAAAAAGAAGAATGTCGTCAGGCCAAGGGCTCCCCATCGACAATCGCCATGTTTTGTCTATGTATTGGTGGGTATAGCTTTGTTCCAACCAATGAAAATAATAACTGCCTTTTTCAGTCATCTGCCAGCCAAAATCTGTCTTTTCCAAAAGCCTTAAACCCAGGGCAACTTTCAACCAAAAGGAGAAATCTTCGCCCAAGCTTGCTGCAAACAAATTATTAAAATCTTTATCAACAAGGCGCCCGTTATAACAATTCCAAAAGAGCCAGAAGAGTTTCCTGGTTCTGGGACTAAAGGCCATTTTTAAGGCGGTAGGTATAGTTCCTGCCTTGACAGCATCGATATAGGCCCGTACAGAAAAGGTGTTAATTTTAAAAGCATCCATACCCAAGGAGGCGGCACTGGGCCCAAAGCCCAGGTAATTATCCCTGGTAACGGAAGAATAGCGTGGCGTCCCTTCCTTGGCAAAAGTCCAAACAGAAGTCCTTACAAAACCTGCCTCTGAAGCTGTGTCTAAAAGAACCGACAAAAGTTCCTTTTGCCCCGTGCGATCTTGTGGTTTTAATTTGTTATTGGCATAGGTAAAATCAATGAAAGGATAGGCCGATATTTGGGTTGCCCCCATTCTTGCAGCCTGCAGGAAATCTGCCCTTAAATCCTTATCGGTTTGACCCGGAATACCGAAAATTAGATCTATATCAACCCCTTTGAAATTGTTGATTTGCAAAAAATCCGCCAAGATTTTTTCATGGACAGCCTCCCTGCCCAAGTTGGCTAAAAGATGCGGCCGGAAGGACTGGATCCCCAAGCATACCATATCAAAACCGGAATCAACCAACTTGGCCCCTGTATCTTCCTTTATATCGCGAGGATGAAGTTCTACTCCCACATTGCCTAAAATATTGAAATATCTGCTGACAGACTTTCTTATGGCCATAAAATCATCTATCAACAAGGCCGGGCTGCCACCACCCCAATAAAGGTCAGCAACATCTTTCCTTTCTTTGTGGGCTCCGATTGCTTGAGCAACCAATTCTATTTCCGCCAGGAGTGCCCTCACATATCCTTCAGCCATCACCCGTGAATACTTGACTTTATAATAGGGGCAAAAAGGACACAACTCCAAACAAAAAGGTATATGTATATACAATCCCGGCTTGGATACTCTAAAATCAGGCAAGAAGCCGATATCTTTTTTAAAACGAAAAGGAGCCCATTGTCGCCCCAAGATAATTCTGGCTAGGTTGGTTATCATCTTCCAAACCCCCAAAAATAATTTTCCGAATCATGATGCCCGCTAAGAAATTTTTATTTATGAACTTTTAATATCTTATCTTTTTCCGATGTAACTCCGAACATATGCGAATAATTCAAGCCCGATTTCAACATTTGGGGATTCCCAGGTAGCAACGGTATCGGCAAATTTTCCCCGCTGGGTAAACTCTTGCGGCTTTTCAAAAAAACCCTACCGTGACCCATCACCGTCTTTTATCTTCATAATCAAATTCCAAGAGGCCGAGCTCCCCCATGGGCAATTCCTTGAGGATCTTACCACTCCGGAATATACAACATCCTCCCTTGGCCCTATCCGCCGCTTCCACAAAACTGTTGATCATCAAAACGGGAACCCCAAGTGACGCAACCTGCCGGGCGTACTCCTTTTTTTCGCCCCCCTCCCACTTGGCCACAGGATAGTCAACATATATCGGCCATAAAATACAGTCCGCTTGCAACTTTTTTATAGCCTCGATATTATCATCGTACCATAAATCACCGCAAATAGCCGTGGCAAATTGCTTTCCTTTGAAACTAAAGGTACCAAAACTCAACCCTTCCTTATAATACTGCGGGTTAGCCCGGGGTACTTTCCAGCCGACGCTGACCCGGCGATAATTATTTAAGATTTGCCCTTGGGAGGAAATTACTAGGTTGCTGCTGTAAATCAGATCTTCCACCCTTTCTATGTAGCCGAAGGACAAGGCCGTATCATGGCGGACCGCCAATTCTTTAATCGATTGAATGGTTTCACCTTCTTGGGAACAGGCCCTTTGAAGATCTTCTTTGTGCTGCCAGGTTAAACCGTCAAAGCCCTGCAGGAAAGATTCCCCGAAACAGACCAGATCTATATTCCTTTCCTTGGCTTCAGCCAATCTTTTATCGATTTGCCGACAATTGAAGCCGATATCATTGTTCCTGAATATCTCTGAAACAAGGCCTATCTTCATTTTCTCACCTCATTTTATTGCAATAAGTATAAACCGGGAAATCAATGTAACTTTTGTTCGCCGTCGCCCTTAAAAAGATGCATCATTCTTTAGCCCGGCATCCCTTTGCGGGTTTAAGTTATTTTCGCACCCTGTTCACCTCTGGCTTAGCGAAACAGAAACGAAAGGTTTAAATAATCACCGCACCGCCCCCCACATAGACTTCCTTGACTTGGCCGCCTTCATAATCCAATGATACTTTAATCTTTGCCGGTCTACCCATGCGGTGGCCCTGCTCCATTACAAATTGACCATCGTAATCCTCCCCCAAATATTTCATCAAATAACAGGCCAAGGCACCGTTTGCCGTCCCGGTAGCCGCTTCTTCGTCGATTCCGTAAAGGGGGGCAAAATTGCGGGAATGGGCATCGCCACCGGAGATCGACTGCAAAGAAAAGGCGTGGATTCCTATGACACCATATCTTTTACTAATATTTTTTATCAGGGAAATATTTGCTTGCAAATTAAGCAGGGTCTCTAAATCTTTTACGGGCACTATAATATCTCTAAGGCCCGTCGAGACAATCTGTATCGGCAAGTCCACCGTGTTGTCACCTTGCTTGCCGATAAAATAACCTTTAATCGTCTTAGTTAAATAATCATCTTGCTTACTTTCAAAAAGATTTCGGATTTCATCTCTGGGTAATATTTCAAAAAATTGGGGTCTTTTTTGCTCCATGTAAATATCCGCTGCCAAGACCTTTATTTTCAAAAGGCCGGCTCCGGTTTCCTGCGTATAGAGCCCCGTACCTATAATCTTCAAGTCACGCATCAAATTAAAGGCAGCCACGGTGGCATGCCCGCACAAATCAACCTCAGCCAGGGGTGTAAAGAACCGGAGGCGAAAATCAGCCTTCCCCGAGGCCATCACAAAGGCCGTTTCGCTAAAGCCGACTTCCTTAGCTATGGCCTGCATCCTCGCCGGGGTCAAGTTGTCGGCTGCCAAAACGACACCGGCTGGGTTTCCGCCGCCCGGGATGTCAGTAAATGCTGCCAATCGATAAAGCATGGCAAAACCCCCTTGTAATAGAAACAATTGTCCTTTGCTGATATTTTCTCACTGCAAGCAACGGTAATTAGAAATTTTTTCACTGCAATCGACTTTAAATGTATAATATTTATCGATTAAGTACCCTCCGAATTTGACTTAAGCGTAGCCGATCGGTGTTCTGCCGGCCCGTCTATCTTTTCAAGTCAAGCTGATTTAATCTTCTGGACGATATTGACAATTAATCATATTATAACAAATAATTAGCACTGCAAACAGTGTTTTCAGTGCTTTCTTTTTGGGATAGATTTTTTATCTGCAAAAAGATAAAATATTTGTAAAAACATATTGACAGCCGGGGAAAAGAGTTTATAATAGATGTTAGGCAAGACTAACATCTGTTAGGAGATGATTACTTTGTTGGACCTTTCCCCTTCCTTGGAAGACTATTTGGAGGCAATCCTATTGCTCTCAAAAAACGACGGTTATGTAAGGGTAACCGATCTTGCCAACCAAATGGGCAATACCAAGGCCAGCGCCTCTCAGGCCATAAAAAAATTGGCAGACTTAAAGCTTATCAAGCATGAAAGTTATGGGCCGGTCAAACTTACCTCACTGGGGAAGGGACAAGCTCAAAAGATACATCGTCGCCATAAAACACTGCGGAAGTTCCTTGTTGAAGTTTTGGGGGTCAACCCTACAACCGCCGAGGAGGATGCTTGCCGCATGGAACACACCATAAGCCATGAAACCATGGAAAAATTGGTAGTCTTTTTAGAAAAACAATAAAAGGAGGATCCCCATGGCCGGTAATAAATTTCTCAATATGATAAAAGACGGAGAAACGGTCACAATCAAAGAAATCTCCGGAGGCAGAGCCTTCAGACAAAGGATGTTGGGCCTTGGATTAAACCGCGGCTCCCGAGTAAGGATTATGAAGAATGACGGCATCGGCCCGCTCATTTTAGGCATCGGCAACGGAAGAGTTGCTTTGGGCAGAGGTATGGCAGCAAAAATTTCAGTCATCGACTGATTTCCTACCGACCAACTATTTAATCCGTTATACCCATAACGGTATAAATATAAAACAAAACCCGAGGCTCGCCTTGGGGTAAGACGGACAAGGGCACCCGTGCCTTTTATCTGTAAAGCTCTGATATTTTATTATTTATATTATTGTTTTTCTGTAGGAGTGATAGGATTGGAAGCAAAAGAAATTGTAATCGCTTTAGCAGGGAATCCCAATTCAGGCAAGACTTCAATTTTCAACAACCTCACCGGAGCCCGCCAACATGTAGGCAACTGGCCCGGTGTTACCGTAGAAAAAAAAGAAGGTTCCCTGACCTTTGGTGGACAAAAAATCAAGCTGGTGGATCTGCCCGGCACCTACAACCTGGGTGCCTACACGGAAGACGAAATTGTTGCCAGGGACTTTCTTCTTTTTGAAAAACCCGATGTTGTAATAGATGTGGTCGATTGCACAAACTTAGGCAGAAACCTGTACCTGACGACACAGCTGATTGAACTGGGGGCCAAGGTCGTTATTGCTTTAAATATGTATGACGAGCTGCCTCCGAAAAAGATGAAGATAGACTGCCACCTCCTCTCCCACCTTTTGGGGGTACCGGTGATTCCCACGGTGGCTTCTCAGAATAAAGGGATGGATGACCTTCTGAAAGCCGCCTTGGCTACGGTCGACTCCACCCAACAACGCATCTTAATAGATTATGGACCGGAAATCAACGAAGAACTCCACAAACTGACAACGGCAGTTGCTAGCACCAATGTTGAGGCAGATAGTTACGCCCTCGCCCTCAAAATGCTCGATGGTGACGAAAAACAACTTTTGAAAAAATTACCGCCGGAGCTGTTAACTTTGCAAAAAGAAGCGGAGGACCGCCTGACAGTAGCTCTTGCCGATGATATCGAAACGGTCTTTGCTGACAAACGCTACTGCTTCATCAATCAGATTACGGAAAAAGTCATCAGCCAAGACAAAGAAGCCCGGGATCGCTTATGTCTGTCCGACAAAATCGACAGAATCGTTACCAATCGTTTCCTGGCTATTCCAATCTTTCTTTTGGTAATGTTGGCCGTTTTCCAATTCACTTTTGCCTTGGGTGACCCCTTGGTTGACTTCATCGAAAATTCCTTTGAAAGCCTGGGCCAACTGGCGGGAACATGGCTGGAAAATATAGGGGCCCATCCCCTATTGGCCTCTTTTATCGGCGACGGTATAATCGACGGTTTAGGGGCAATCCTGGCCTTTCTGCCTCACATCTTTCTTATCTTCTTGGCCATCTCTATCCTCGAAGACACCGGCTACATGGCCCGGGCCGCCTATATTATGGACCGTTTTATGCACCTTTTCGGCCTGCACGGCAAATCCTTTTTGCCTCTTTTAATCGGTTTCGGCTGCAACGTGCCGGGGATCATGGCCACGAGAACCTTGGAGAGCAAACGGGATCGTCTCATTACCATATTAATCAACCCTTTGATGAGTTGCAGCGCCCGCCTACCCATCTATGTTCTTTTTGCCGGGGTATTCTTCAGCGCCCGCAAGGGCTTGGTAATATTCTCTCTCTATCTGATTGGAGTAATCCTGGCAGTCCTTATGGGCCTGCTTTTTCAAAAATTTTTCCGCAAGGAAGAAAGTACTCCCCTGCTGATTGAGCTACCTCCCTATCGACTGCCCACCGTCAAAGGAACTGTAATCCAACTATGGGATCGGGTCAGTTCATTTCTGCAAAAAGCCGGCACGATTATCTTTGCCGCCGTTATCCTTATTTGGGTCTTGGCCAACCTGCCTTTGGGAGTTGAGTATGCCGGTCAGGCAAGCTATATAGGCAGAATCGGCACGTTCATCGCTCCCATCCTGCGGCCGGCCGGTTTCGATTCTTGGCAAGCCGCCACTGCCCTTCTTTTTGGTATAATTGCCAAAGAAATAGTCGTCAGCACCCTGGGAGTTCTCCATGGCGTCGGTGACGAAGGACTTTCCAAAGTAATCGCCCAAAACTGGACTCCCCTTTCGGCTTACTCCTTTATGGTCATGAACCTCATATATGTACCTTGTGTGGCAACTATTGGCGTAATCAAGCAGGAAACCAATTCCTGGGGATGGACCCTTTTTGCGATAGCTTACAGCCTTATTCTGGGTTGGACCATGGCCACATTGATTTACCAAATCGGCAGCCTTTTGGGCTTTGCCTAAGGAGGTCTTGCTATGGAACTTTTAATCTTGGCAGGTTTGGGTCTTTTTGCCGCATTCTTAATCTACCGACAACTGGCCAAAGAAGCTAAGACTGGCCAATGTGCGGGTTGCAAGATGACCTGTCCCCGAAATTACTGCCCGCACCATCAAAACTATAATTCCCTCCACAGTCAAACCGATAGCTGAAGGGTCAATAAATCTCATAAACAAGGGGCTGCAAAATGCAGCCCCTTAAATTATTGCTCGCCGATCCGGCTTTACTGTTGCAAGCTTTAGATTGGCAATTTTATTATTCCCGGCTCTCTGCTTTGTAAGCACTTTTTCCTCCCACTAGGCAAAATATCAACTTAAGGGAAGATGGCTGTACCGATATTAAAGAAGGGCTTGACCTTTCCTTCCCCGGTCAAAACCAACTCCAGGCGGATATCAAAGACGGGTAACTTAAGGTGCAGGCCGGCGCCCAAGCACTTTTGCCGCTCCAGCTTGCTGCCTGCAGTACAGATTCCGCCCCAATCGGCAAATACCGCTCCGTGGACCATCCCCAAAAAAGGCTGGTTGGTATAGGGGAAAAGGGGAAAAGACTTTTCCAGGCTGACCAAGAGTCGCCTGTCGCCTTTCTTTTCATTATCAAAATAACCCCGCACCGGACTTATATAATGCAAGTCCATATTATCGCCCTGTCTGATATAGCCGAAAGCCAAAAGACCTTTGTAACCATCAAATTTTATCGGTAAGCTGACCTCTCCCCGCAGGTAGGCTTTGTCTTCAGCCTGTCCTAATGTAATATGACTCTGCAAACCGATTAAGCGGCCCCAGTCCTGATAAATAGGTTGGTTGAGGGTAAAAGATACTGATTTTATATCGATAAACTGCCGGGCTTTATTACCCAGTTCCCCGCCAAAAAGATCGAGCGCCAAGTAAGCGCCCGGGCCATGACCGTAAAACAGTTTTGTTCCCAAGCCCTTTTGAGTCTCATAACCGGGATGATTCTTAGCCGAGCGTTTGTAATATCCCAGGTTGGCAAAGGCTTCTTCATTGATATTGTACCGGCCGCCCAAATTGTAATAAAACTGTCTTTCAAAGGGTGTATAGGAAGCTTGGGCAAAGACGGCTAAACCTTTATAAGCCGCTGCCCCGCCCACCCCCAGATCGGAGCCGTTCTCAAAAAGAACCGGCAAAATATTAAAATGCCAATCTCGCGCCAAACTCGGCTCCTTTAGAGAAAGATCTTTCCGGACAAACATCATAAAAAAATATTCTTCATACACAAGCTTTGAAGCAGAAAAAGCTGCCAAAGCTTTTTCAAATTGCCCGTCCCGGTAATAGGCCCGCCCCAAACGAAAGGAAGTTAAGAATAATTGAAGATCATCTTTGGGCGGAGGTAAATTTTCAAGTATGCGGATTGCTTTTTTGATGTTGCCTCCCAATAGAGGGTCAGCTTCAAGATAATATTCAGCCAGTGCACTTTGGGCTGCATGGTTCTCTTTATCCAAGATAACCGCTTCTTCCAAAAGTTGCAATGCTTGCGGCCAAAAAGAAAATGCCGCCAGAATATCTTTTTTGCCCTGTTCCCAAAGGGCTTCACCCATCAGCAGGTGGGCTAACGCCGATTTTTTTTGATACGCCAAAGCTCCTCTGGCGCTTTTTCCACAACTTATCAACAGCTCCTCAATATCCTCTTCACCCAAGAGGGACAATAACTGCGATTGCAGAAGATAAACCCGGCCCAACCAGTAATATCGATCAAAGCTCTCCGGCAATCCTCGGAATATTTTTTCCGCCTCCTCCAAGGCAACCAAAGCACCTTCAAAATCCAAATGGCCGTAAAGCAGCTCCCCGGCAAGTTCATACTGTTTTTCACCCAAAGATTTCGCCTCAGAACTTATCTCCAATTGAAGAGCAAAGACTGAACTTTCATTAACAAACATGGCCATAAGTATGAATAATAGCAATAAAAGAAAAAATTTATTTTTCAATTCTCCACCAACTTCACCATAAAAATTGTTTTATTTTTTTGTTGAATCTCTAAGTTATCCCCTAGTTATCCACATAGCTGTCATTGGCGTTTTGCCTTCACTTATTACCGCTTTGCCATAACCGCCTTATCACAAGAATTTATCGAAGGATGCTTAATATTCCTTCTTTTTTGCAATAATTAATCCAATTGCAACTCCAGCCAAAAAGCGGCAGGCGCGTTAACCCTTCCCGTCACAAACTAATATTTACCGGTAATAGAACTTTTTTGAACAGGAGTTGCCAAGCAGGAAAGTATCGCATCGGGCTGCGGTCTTCGACCAACAAAAGAGAAATCATGCAAATAAAAGGAATCTTTCTCCCAATGCAGAAATATTTTTATTACTGTAGAAATAACTTGGAACGAAAGGAGTAGATTTTATGAAAATTCCGGCTAAGCTTTTCCTTTTACCGTTTTTACTGGCTTTTCTCTTTCTTGCATTGTCTTTGTCAGCGACGGCCCAGGAGGTTGAACATATCATACCCCTTTTTACCGGGAGCAAAGTTTGGTACGATAACCGAATCGGCTATGAAGAGCTGCCAATTATCATGGATGATTCAAACTTTGAAATTTTCTGGGGAACCATTAGAAGATCCTTCATACTCATCCCGGAGGGCAGATCGCCCTTGGAGGTGGTCAAAAATTATGAGAAGGCCATAATCAACTCCGGCGGCGAAATAATTTTTAAAACACGGGCGGCCCAAGAGATCAATATCGAAGAGCATAAGTTTAAAGATCTCTTTGACATAACCCGGCCCGATCAGAACAATTATGCCTACTGGGTGTTTCCCGGCGACGCCGAGGAATACCTGGCAGGCAAGATCGACCTCGCCGGTACCGACGTATATGTAGTCCTTGCCGCCGGTTATTGCGACAACAGAAATATCTATGAACTGATAACCCTTATAGATGAACCCATGGAGTTTGTATTTGATAGCTTCGTTGACAGCCCCTAGGGGCAATATTTTTAGATATCTCCAAGGCCCTTTTCCCGGCAAAATCAAAAGGAGGGACAATTCCTGACACAATCAAGTCCGGGGTAGGGTAGACAGAGATCAATAAGGAAAATTTAAAACGGAGAATTTAAAAATTGGAGGGTTTTACAATGAAAGTATGGGGTAAATTGGCTTTGGTTTTCATCTTGCTCCTGTTGGTGTCCTTGCCGGTTCTTTCGGAGGAAAAAGAAGATTATCTTATCCCCATCTATCCGGAGAGTAAAGTTCTATACGATAACCAAATCGGTTATGAAGAAATACCCATCATTATGAGTGATTCAAGCTTCGAAATTCTTGACGGGACCATCAGACGAATCTTCATGCGAATCCCGGAAGGCAGATCTCCCCTGGAGGTAGTTAAAAATTATGAGCGGGCCATAATAAACTCCGGCGGCGAAATAATTTTTAAAACCAGGGCGGCCCAAGAAATCGATATCGAAGAACATAAGTTTGAGGATCTCTTTGACATGACCCGGCCCGATCAGAACAATTATGCCTACTGGGAGTTTCCCGGCGATGCCAAGGAATTCCTGTCAGGCAAAATCGACCTGGCCGGCACCGAAGTATATATAAGCGTTGCCGCCGGTTATTGCGACTACAGGAATTACTATGAGCTGATAACTTTGATTGCCGAACCCATGGATACGGGCATGATAACCGCTTCTGCTATTGGCGACAGCCTCAGAATTCAAGGCAAAATCGCCCTCTATGACATTCTTTTCGATACGGGGAAGGCGGAGGTAAAAGCCGAATCCGCCCCGGCAATGGAAATCATCGCCCAATATCTGAATTCCCATAAGGATGAAAAAGTTGTGGTTGTCGGCCACACCGACAATACCGGCGACTTCGATGCCAACCTGGAACTTTCCCTGGCCCGGGCCGAGGCGGTCATTGCCAAGCTGGTAGCCGATTACGGCGTCAATAAAGAACAGCTCAAAGCCTTCGGTGCCGGCTCCGTTGCACCTGTTGCCAGCAATGCGACCGAACTTGGCAGGGCCAAGAACCGGCGGGTGGAAATCGTCGAATATTAAAAGAGAACCGCAATCAGCCTATTCCATAAAACAATAAAACCCCCTTAAAACCATAGGGGGTTTTATTATTCTTTTTCAAATTATCTTTATTGTTTGCTGATCAAAAACTATTAAGCAAAAAGCCCTTGGAAAAGCCCAGGGGGTCTTGCTTAGGCATCAATCCTAGGGTAAATAGTCTGCAACTGCTTCGTCTTCGACTTTTACATATATATTGTAAAAGAATCCCTCTCCCATCTCAGTTAAATCCGATGCAAGTATTAAAAGATTTTCATCTTCCTTCAAGCGATATTGTCCGGAATAGAGCTCTTCGCCTTCCATCGAGAAAGTAATCCATTCACCGTCGTATTCGTAATCGATTCCCCAAAATTCTTCATAGTCGGGCTCTCCGCCAATTGCACCGTTCCACTCGATTTCTTTGATTATTTGGCCGGCCTTTTCGTCGAAGACCATGTAATAGTGCCTAAATCCATCTTCAAGGTATTCGGGAAATATGGTGACTTCTGCGCCTATTTTATCATTAAAATCTGCCGCCGAATCGTATTCTTCTTGGTAGGACAAACGCCAAACACCTTCGATTTGTCCGTCTCCCTGGCCGGGCACAATCATCTCAGGCTTTGGCAACAAGGTATCCTCCGCAAACTTGATATCATCAGAATCCTTCACAGCCTCCCACACAATATTTCTATAGACTTCCTCCGAGCTATCTCGGATTTTCATATCCCAGGTTAATTTACCTTCGGCTATTCTCCATTCTACATAAAAAGCGTAGCCCATAACCAGTTGTGTCTTTTCGGCCTCTTCATCCCAATAGTGGGTATACTCTCTGGTGATAAAATGATTATCGCCGTCTTCAACGATGAAATAAATCCGGTCATCGGTAAATTGAAAGAAGGCTCTATTTACCTCGGTATCAATGGTTTTCTCTTCCCCATCTACAGTTTGCTTGGTAATTTGCCATGTTGTACCTATCAAATATTGAAAGTTATCGGTAATTTCATCTTCGTCGCCGGGCTCATCTTCGCCGCCGGTATCATCGAGGTCTATGATACCCCTCAATAAATCGCAGCCTACCAACAAGGATATTGCCAATACCAAAACCAAAAGCATTATCAAGCGTTTCTTTCTCATTTTAACCTCCTTTTTAGGTTCCACCTAACCAACGTTTTTTTGGGCATCCCTTCTTTCCCCTTTTAATAAGGACATTTTTTAGCATGAGCCGCTTATAATAAAATGATTTATTATTGTAATTTTATCCATTGATTATCTATTTGTTCTTCAAAACAACTTTTTCCCCTGCCTCTAGTATCTTATTTTTTTTTGGTCTCTTAAATTACCTAGCTAAGGTTCCTTCCTTTTCTTTCCGGCCCTTGGCAAGCAAGCGACACCAATCCTAGCTAAACAACATGTTTTTTAGCCCTTTTCGATTGCATTGTCTCCGCCGGTCGCTTATAATAGGTGGACAATGGCAGATAGTATTTAAGCCAAAACCAATGGGAGGTGCTTTATGGAACGCAAAATCACAGATATGGTAAGTTGGGTTGGGAAGATTGATTGGGAGCTGGAAAAATTTCACGGCAATGAATACTCCACTCATCGCGGTTCTACCTACAACGCCTACCTGATACGGGATGAAAAGAATGTCTTGATCGATACAGTCTGGCAGCCTTTTGCGAAAGAATTCGTCCAAGACCTTAAAAAGGTAATCGATTTGAACGATATCGACTATATAGTCGCCAACCATGCGGAAATCGACCACAGCGGCGCCCTAGAAGAATTGATGCGGGAAATACCCGATACCCCCATCTATTGCACCAAAAACGGTGTCAAGTCAATAAAGGGGCATTTCCATAAGGACTGGAATTTTGTCGAAGTCAAAACCGGCGACAGCTTGGATTTAGGTAAGAATAAGCTTATATTTATCGAAGCCAGGCTCTTACATTGGCCCGATAGCATGTTCGCCTACCTGACAGGCGAAAATATCCTTTTCAGCAACGATGCTTTCGGCCAACATTATGCCACCGAACTGCTCTACAATGATCTGGTGGACCAAGCCGAGCTTTACCAGGAGGCCATAAAATACTATGCCAATATCCTGACCCCCTTCAGCTTTTTGGTCAAGAAAAAGATTGAAGAAATCTTGGCCCTCAATCTGCCCATAGACATGATATGCCCCAGCCACGGTGTCATATGGCGGGACAATCCCCTGCAAATCGTCGAAAAGTATATGGAATGGGCCCAGGATTATCAGGAAAATCAAATTACCCTGCTTTATGAATCCATGTGGAACGGAACCCGTCGCATGGCCGAAGCCATTGCGGAGGGTATCCAAAAAGCCGACCCGCAAGTAAAGGTAAAACTATATCATTTGGCCAAAACCGACAAAAATGATATCCTGACTGAAATATTTAAATCGAAGGCCTACCTGGTTGGTTCACCGACGGTCAATAACGGTCTGGCTTTTGCCGCTGCCGGCATCCTGGAGATGATCAAGGGCTTAAAGTTTAAAGGCAAAAAAGCCGCCGCCTTCGGTGCCTACGGCTGGAGCGGCGAAAGTATCAAGATAATCAGCGATGCCTTGAAGAAAGCCGGCGCTGAAGTCGTCTCAGAAGGAATAAAAGAATTGTGGAACCCCAACACTGATGCTTTGCAAGCTTGTCGGGAGTTCGGCCAGGACTTCGTCAAAAAACTCTAAGCGACCGGCCAAAAAAGCCGGGCTTGGCCGAAGAACTCCAGCAAAAAGAAAGCGCTTAACTAAAAAAAGAAATAGCTTAGCTAAAAAAAAGCCGCCTGAAACGCTCTCATTATTGATTGCGTTCAGGCGGCTTTTATGCCTTAATGGATGCCTTTTTGTCTCTTTTATCTCTTGCCTGCCAATACTTGCCTAGGTCTAATCTTCTTCTTAATTACCAAACAAGCCCAAACAGACTCCGGGCAAACAATTGCGGGCAACAATCGCTTGGTCAATGGAAGCTACTGAAAGCTGCTTGGAAAGATCCGCTGCCCTGATTAATGGTAGGTGTACTTTACCCACCGCTCACTCCAATGGCCTTCCATCTGATAACCGTCGGCAATATCGCCGCTTTTCGGTTGATAATTGACCGCTTTTGTAGGAAAACCGTTGGGATTATAGTCGAGATCGATTTCGCAAGTGCCTGTTCCTGCCAGTTTTAAATGCTGAACACCGTATCTGGCCCAAATAACCTCGTTATCCCCTGTCAGCTTTACCAGGGCATTGGCGTTATCATAAAGAGTTAGATAGCCGCTGATTCCGATTAGATTTTTGGCAAAATGGCGTTCATCGGCATTCTTCCGATCGGCGACTAAATCCAGGTCAGCGTTTTCACGCAGTGTGATGTGCCCTAAAACAGCAATAGCGTCATTCCCATCACAACCCCAGGTTTGCTTGCCTCTAATAATTAAGCGGAGATTTTTAGCATCAAGTACTTTCCCAGACAACCAAACAACATTGATATAGTTGCCTTCCAATCTCAAAGAAGTGTAAGTGCTGCCCTTTTTCCGACCGGTAATCGTCACACCCTCTGGGAAACCAAGGACGTAGCTAAAATTAGTTAGATCAGAGGTCCATTCCAGCGAACTATCATTGTACACATAGATGTCCAGGCTCTGGATTGTCCCGGCGGCCAGTTGGCGGCCGTGGAAGCCATCCATGACCAGGCGACCCGTTTGCGTACTGCTGTTCCACTCCCAGGAAAGGCCGGGATAGTCGGGCAGATCATAATTACATTTCGGTAAAGTAACCTCGGTACCATCGATCTTGATCGTACCGTAGCTCTCCAGGAACTGATATTCGGCGGTCACCACCTGACTGTCGGTAAAACCGTTTCTGTAGGCGATCACCTTGACAGTGGTGGTTTTATTGACGGTAAAGGGCTGGTTGTAAGTGGTTCCGTTGGTGGGCGAGGGCGTCGACCCGTTGGTAGTATAACGGATGGTGGCGCCCGGTGTGTCACAGTTGATGCTAACCGTCTGGGGGGTAAAATAGATCCCGGCCGCAGGTGTCAAGGTCGGATCCGCCGTCACCAGGGTATAGGTGTTACCCAGTGCCCAGCTACTATCCTGGTTTTCTTTGTAAGCAACGGCCCAGATGGTGGTGGTTTTATTCACTGTAATTGGGCCGGTGTAAATCGTTCCGTAGGTGTTCGTAGGAGTGGAGCCGTCGGTGGTGTAGCGGATGGTAGCGCCTTCCGTGGAACAGCTGATGCTAACCGTCTGGGGCTGGTGATAAGTGCCACCCGGCGGCGTAAAGCTGGGATTAGCCACAGCTGCAAAATATTTCACACGATAGGACGAGGGACTTCCCTGATAATGGTAGCCTTCAGATCCTATGGTAGGCCAATTCACTACCGCCCGGCAGTCGCTGGTATTGCTCCAGCTTTCACCTATTTGGATCTCGAGGGTCCCCAGACCGTTTAAAGTCAGATCCCTGACCCCTATTGATCCCTTGGCGACTCCCACAGACGCATCGGTATAGAGATTGGCACTGGCGGTGTCCTCCAAGGTCAATTCACCGTCAACAGCCGTGTGCACCTTCTTGTCCTCGGCAACCCGGGAAAAGTTCAGTTGCAGTCGGCAGCCGCGGCTGACCGTCACATCGCCCTTCACCCCGACCGTAGGATTATCCGTCAAGTAGGTGTGGTGGAGTTCGCCCTTGAGTTCTATATCTTGGACCGAAATCACCCCATCCGGGCAAGACAAACCGGTGGGGGCGTTGCTCTTCACCGTCAGAGTTGACGCGGAATTGCCCTCAATGGTAATGCCGTTGGGGAAGTTAAAGGCCTCTTCGTTGCCGCCATCGACGGTGCTGTTACCATCCACCCGGATGCTGATGTTTTTGAGATTTGAAGTAGCGGCCGCGTGGATGCCGGCGCCGCGATAGCCGTTCATCACCAGTTGTCCGGTCTGCCCTCCGTCATCCCATTCCCAGGCCAGTCCGGGGTACCCGGGAACGTTGTGGCTGTTTTTCGATAAAGAGACGGCTTCCCCGCCGATCATGATGGTCTCATAGGGCGTCCCAAAGTTATAAGTGGCCTGCACTACCTGGCTGGGGGTCCAATCTTCTTTCCCGGCGATGGCCTTGATCTGGGTGGATTCATTCACAGTCAAGGGACCCTCATATAAAGCGCTTTCTTCGGTGGGCAGGGATCCATCGGTGGTATAGAAGATTTGGGCGCCACCGGTGGTACAGGAGATCGTCACCCTTTGGGGGGTATGATAAAACCCGCCTTGGGGGCTGATGGTGGGGTTGGCCACCGTACCCTGGCTAACATAGTACTTCACGAACCGCTCCTGCCAATCGCCCATGACGGTGTATCCGGCCGCAATGTCCGGCGCCTCTTTAACGGCCCGCACCGGGTCGGTCGGGTGCTCAGTCAGGGAGATCTTGCAGGTCCCGCTGCCGTTCAGGGTCAGGTCGTCAACGCCGAAGGCAAAGTTGACTGACCGGTCATCCTCCCAATCCACTTTCAGGTTGGCGGTGGCGGTGTCCTCCAGAATTAACCTGCCGGCTACTGCTCTTACGCTTTTTCTAACAGTTTTATAGGCCTTCCAGGTATCAACTTGGAGATGACCTCCGTTGCTAACGACTATCTGGTCAGCCCAGATAGAGAAGGTATCATTGGTGGCAGAACTGGTGTGGTTATGTTCAATTTTCAGTGTGATCCCTTTGAGATCGATATCCCCTTCGTAGCTTTGCAGGGCTATCGCTTCATTGCCTTTTAAAGTCAAAGTGGCGGCCGGATTGCCGGTAATCACAATGTCATCCCCAAAGAGCAGTGCCTTTTTTTGGGGAGCATTGACAATACTGTCGCCATCAACCCGGATCTTGATATCCCGAACGTCCGTAAAATAATCATAGTGTATCGGCCCCCCGTCATAACCGTCCATCACCAGTTCGCCGGTTTCTTCCCGCTCATCCCATTCCCAGGAAAGACCGGGGTAGCTCGGCAGATCATCATCCTCTTTCGGGAGTACAACGAGGCTGTCCCCGATTATGACGGTCTGATAGACCTCGGGGAACCGATAGGTGGCGGTCACGACCGGACTGGTTAAATAACCCTCCTTGTAAGCAATGGCCTTTATTGTGATGTCATCGCTTACTGTAATGGCCGTTCCCGTGTAAATTTCGCCATATTCCTCTGTGGGCTCCGTTTCATCGAGGGTATAGCGGATGGTAGCGTCAGTGGTGACACTGGTTAATTTTACATCTACATCCTCATTAAAATTACCTCCTCTAGGGTTAAAGAGGGGAGCACCGACTACTAATTCATAGTTTTCTTCCATTATCGGGCTGGTTTCCCAACCCTCCCTATGGGCAATAGCTTTTAAAGCGGTGCTTTTATTAATGGTAATAGGGCCGGTATATTCCTCGCCTATTTCAGCTGATGGTGTTGTTCCATCGGTAGTATAACGGATGGTACTTTCGGGGCTGTCACAACTGATGGTTATCTCTAAATTATCATAGTAAGTCCCACCCGAAAAATCAACTTCCGGCTTTGTTACTTCCAGTTTATAAATAGCCTCTACAAGCTCGCTGTCTTCCAAGTTTTCCTTGTGAGCAACAGCTTTCAAAGTGGTGCTCCGATTGATGGTAATCGGAGTTGAGTAGACTTCACCATGTTCACCGGTAGGAGTGCTACCATCTAGGGTATAGCGGATACCGGCGCCTGAAGTCGAACAACTGATGGTTATTACTTGCTCCGAATCATAATTTCCGCCTGCGGGGCTAAGCTCCGGGGCGACTGCCCGCAAGATATAGTCAGATACTGCCACTTGGCTGTGTTGCCAGCCCTCCCTATAGGCAATGGCTTTAATGGTAGTACTACGTTCGACTGTCAAAGGATTTTCATATAAAGTACTCTCATCGCTTGGCTCGCTACCGTCAAGAGTGTAGTAAATCTCGGTATCGGAAGTGGCACAACTAATCGTTATTTCTTTAGTTTCATCATAGCTTCCGGCCGGCGGGTCAAAAGTGGGAATGGTTACCGTACCTTCGATTATATAGTCGGCACTTGTCATTTCACTGGTATCCCAACCATCTTTGTAGGCAATAGCCCGCAAAGTCGTGCTCCGGCTGATGGTAACCGAACCGGCATAGATTTCGCCATGCTCTCTTGTAGGTATGCTTCCATCGACGGTGTAACGGATGGTAGCATCCGCAGTAGCACAGCTAATGGTTACTTCTTGGGTTTTATCGTAGCTTCCACCGGCAGGGCTTATTTCCGGTGTAATTACCTGCAAGTTATAAACAGCCTCCGCCACCTCGCTTGATTCCAGGGCTTCCTTGTAGGCAATGGCCCGCAAAGTGGTGCTCCGATTGATGGTAATCGGAGTTGAGTAGACTTCGCCATGCTCCTTTGTTGGTATTGATCCATCCGTGGTATAACGGATGGAAGCACCCGCTGTAGAACAGCTGATGCTTACCTCTTGGCTTTCATGATAAGTACCACCGGCAAGGCTGATTTCCGGTTTAGCTACCTTTAGGGTATAAAGGGCTGTCGCCACTTGGCTGGGTTGCCAGCCCTCCCTATAGGCAATGGCTTTGATAACAGTGGTACTGTCGACTGTCAGGGGAACCTCATATAAACTGCTTGCATCAGTGGGCTCGCTTCCGTCAATGGTGTAGTAAATCTCCGTTTGAGGAGTATTACAGCTGATGGTGATTTCTTGGGCTTCATAATATGTTCCGCCCGGCGGATCAAAAGCGGGATTGGCCACTGTACCATCAATTTCGTAGATGGCGGTGCTTACTTCGCTGGGACTCCAGTCCTCCTTATAAGCAATGGCCCGCAGGGTTGTGCTTCGATAGATGGTAATCGGCTCGGTATATACTTGGCCTGTTTCCGTGTCGGGTGATGTTCCATCGGTGGTGTAGCGGATGGTAACATCCTCATCGGCACAGCTGATGGTAATTTCTTGGGTTTCATAATATGTCCCGCCCGGCGGATTAAAGGTGGGTTGACTTACTTGCGGGGGACCTTCCTTTTGCATAGGCACATCATGAGTCGTTGTTTCATTAGCTTTGATGGTAACCTGGCCGGTATATTTTTCATAGCCGTCAACCTCGACTGTGAGTGGCTTTTCACCGGTTGAAAGGTTTTCAAATGAATACTCACCCTCCTCCACCGTACGGGTGTCCTGGCCAAGGGTAACCAAAGCTTTTTCCATTATCAAACTTTCAGTATCCTTATCATAAATTTTGCCGGTCAAATGGCCCTTCTTGGTGTCACAAGCACTCAAAATAATACAGAGGGTCAATACAGCGACCAAGGTTAAAAAAGCAAACCTCTTTTTCATTACATATCTCCCTTCTTTTATCAGTATCTTGGATTTATTATTCAGATACCCCTTGTACAATTGATGCAAATTTCCGAATAACAATCCATTGCACCCTTTTACAAATATTCTTCTTATTGTATCGTGTGACTATGTGTAAATATAGGAGAGATACACGAATAAAAACAGCTCATGGCAACATTACATTAAATTCTGCCGAATAATCAGATTTTACATGTTATCACCCAATCTTTAAAAAGTGTTACATCTTGCGAGATTTTAAACAGTAGCATCTTTTGAAAAAAACGGAAAAACGGCCACGAAGCATAGCATAAATTATACCCCAATTAGAAACCTTTGTAATCACCCCTGGGGTGATTTTTGGTTTTTTAATGCTATTTTGTCCGATAATTTTGGCAGTTTGGCTTCTTTTGGTTGGAGGAATTCCCCACTATTAATAGATTGCTTAAATTGATTGTTCAATTAGTATCTTAATATTCTTTTTTATGCAGGGGCATGTCAATCCTGACAAAATACAAAAAGTCCCTCCTTTTGGAAGGGACTCCTATGCGAGTTTTTATCTCTTTAAACACAGATTATTAAATTATGCATATTATAGTCTTCTGTGGAGCATATTGACCGTCCGGCCAGTGCTGTCTACCATTCTATGTCGATTATCACATCGCGATCCTTTAGTAGATTAAGTATTCTTATGGTCTCTTCATCCGTTAAATCGAGGTCGTGGCCGCTTAGATACAAATATTCCAAATTGATTAGCTCTTCCAGGAAATCGATTGTTTGAATCGCATTCTCTTTCAATTCAAGATGGGTCAAAGCAAGCAATTGGGCCAAGCTGCTGTAATCGTCGATATTGGAATTCGAACTTAAGTAAAGCTTCTGCAGCCTTTGGAGATCCGCCAGTTTCGTGATATCAGAAATATTATTTCTATTTAAATGAAGTTCTTCAAGAAAGAGAAGATTCTCAATGCCGGTGAGATCTTCTATTTCGGCATCGTTGCCATCCAACCGGGACAAAGTATCGACATCCTGCCAATATATTGTTTTGTCGGCAGGAATACCTGCTGTCGATCGTACCTTATTATCCAAGTTCGAATCGGCAAAGATAATTTCAGTTGTTATTAAGCCTATTCCTATGAATTGGGCAGTGTTGTTCTTGCGGCTGACCTCGCAGCTGGCAGGATTGAATTCCCAACCATCTCTTTCCGGTGTCAATATAACCAGGGGACTATGGACATGATCGATTTTGAAATACCCTTCTTTGTTGGTGGTAAGTTCATCGCTTGATTCACTTCTTTTAAGTTGAACGCCCGGCACCGGTCTGCCACCTTGGTCATATATCTGGCCGCTTACCTCATAGCCTTCCAATGAACAACCAACTAAAACCAAAACCGCTGATAGGACTAAAGACACAACCATCATCCACATCAAGTTCATTTTCTTCATCACTTTATCTTCTTTCCTTTTATTTTAAATATATTGTTAAAAACCAGCTCTTGGTTTTAAACGATCCCGGTAAATTTTGGCGACTGCCGGGTCACCCTTGGCAATAAAGCTAAAAGCGACAAGGAATTAGCTATGAAAAATATAAACTGTAAAAGGAGGTTGTTGGCCGGTATAGGAAAAACTTGAGCCGGATCACAATCATTTGGTTAAATCTACCGCTAACATATTATATTGTTCGGGATAATGCCCTTCGGAACCTTTAAATATGGCAAAATAATCAAAGATAAGCTGTAAAATCATAGATATAGGCGTCCGCCCCCGTCTTTATTTGTTCTTCTTCACCTTGGGCGCTTTCATCGTAAACGCCAACAACTTTCATCCCCGCCATTTTGGCCCCGATTACTGCCGGCAGGATATCTTCAAATACTGCAGATCGATTCTTTCCCAAACCCCCATAGAGTCAATTAGCGTCCCATCCAGATCGAAGATTGCTCCCTTGATGTTACCGCTCTTTATTTCATTTATTAAATCAAAATTTTTTTCTTCGATTTTTTACACCCCGTCTTTCCCTTGCCCGCCAAGGCATTGATTATCGACCTTAGTGCATACCCTTCCTGATTATATATTACTCCATTATAGTTGTAAACTTCTTGCACAAAAACAGATGAAGGAGAAACACTGCTATTTATAGAATTAAAAAATACTAATCATATATAAATCCAACACAAAAAAATGCTAAAACTTTACTTTTCAGACAATGATACTTCCGGTTCAGACCATAGCCGACTAAATTGATTCTAAATACCCGGTAGAGGAGAAATTATAGTGGCCAAAGTGACCATCTATACCACGCCGATCTGCCCTTGGTGCATTAAACTTAAGGATTGGTTGAAGGAAAAAGGGATCTTTTATACGGAGAAAGATGTCTCTACCGACATTGGTAGAATCCATCTTAATTAAAAGCAACAAAAACGGTCACGAAACAACCATTGTCGTCGAAAGGGTTTTTATTGAAATCGGTTTGAAACCCAATACAGAATTTCTGAGCGGTTTGGCAATGAATAAATACAGAGGGCTAATTGTTGATTGCCAATGCCGCACAAGCCAAGCGGGCATTTTGCCGCCGGGGATGTAACCCATATCCCCGGGAAACAAATCATTGTGGCCGCCGGTGAAGGGGCCAAGGCCGCCATCCAAGCCGCCGAATATTTGCAAAAACTGGAAACAGGAACGGATCCTTGAGAGATTTAGTCAATCGGTTGATTTTTCAAACATAACAATATTGTGGAAGGAGAATATTTATGAAAAGATTTTTAACGATTCTAGTTTTAACTGTGTTGTTGACCACCCTCTTGACAGCTTCTGCTTTTGCCAAAATAGTCGTCAAGTTCGGGGTGGAAAATAAGGGGAACTACCGGGCCAATGCGGAACATATTACCTACTCGGCCAACCTAAAATCAAAAACCGGTTATTCCTTGGGGCTTGAGTTATTGCTGGACTTGGGGAAACACCTGACCTTCGGTGCCGGCGGAGAATACCAGCTTTACAGGAAAGCAGGCGGCTTCGATTCCAACTCCAATCAAGTCGAGGATACTTTTGCCTTTACTCCCCTATACGGGGTGGGACGCTTCAATCTCGGACCGGCCTACCTTACAGGCAAGGCGGGTTACAATACGTTTCGCTACAAATTTTCTTCACCCGAGCCCAATATAAAAGCCAAAGGCGGCATGTACCTGGGCCTTGGCGGCGGGGCTGTCCTAAGCGATAAGTATCAACTGGAGTTACTTTATTCAATCAATAGGGGAAAAATTATTGATACAGACGACCCTAGTTTTGATTTAAGATTCAACTATTCAAAAATTTGTCTGTCTTTCGGCTATCTATTTTAAATTGTTCAACCCCAAAAGCCTTATACATAGGGCAGTGTCCGAATAAATTCTTTGCATCGAAACTCCTCTTGGGCAAACAATCTGTTAGACAATTATAAAACGGAACGGACTAAAAATCCGTTCCGTTTTATATTTTTATTGCTATTTCGGGAACTTGACATTTTGTCCGATATCCTTTGATTTTCCGCTAATAAATTTAGACCGTTCCCAAACCCAGACCTTGCTTTATTTCTCGATTCCCTATCCAATTGACAGATCAGATGCAGACAATGAATGGAGACTGATTGTTGCAAGCATCGTTCCGGGATGAGCATTCCACCCTGTGGAAATTTTTTTATTCTTCTTCTATATTATGAATCATATTATCAATTTCTTCAGCAACATCAAAAAGGTAGTGAGCCTGAGCATTGATTTCTTCGACGGCAGCAGCAGTCTCTTCACTGCCGGCGGCGGTCTCTTCCGTAGCCATACTGATAACCTTGGCATTTTGAGCAATTTCCTGCAGATAGCCGGTGATCCCTGTCATTCCATCCACTTGACGCTGATTGCCTAAATTAATTTGCTTGATCAACTCCGAACTGCTTGCACAGGCTTCTCTTATCCTCACCAATGCAGAATTTGTGTTATTAATCATCTCAACGCCTTCCCGTAAAAATCGCACCGAGTCCTCCGTACTTTCCGTTACCATTAAAAACACTTCTCTTATCTTTCGGACAGTTTCTTCGATTCGTTCAGTTGATTCATCGGACAATATTGCCAATTCAAGGATATTCTCAGCTACCACCGCAAAACCCCTGCCGTATTCTCCCGACCGAGCGGCTTCAATAGAGGCATTGAAGGACAAGAGCTTGGTTTGATCGGCCAATTCCCTAATTGTATCATTTATCTCGCTGATTCTGTCCGAACTTTCTTTTAGGAAGCCGAGACTCTTATTCATCTCTGAAATGGTGCCGTCTATATATTCCATCTTGGAGGTAAATTCTTTCACAGTTTCTTCTTCTTTGACCGCCAAATCTTTAGTCTGTTCCATTAAACTGTTGGCCTGGCCGGATATTCCGGCTATCTCCCGGCCGAATTTAGCCAACTCGTCCGCCAAAGCTAAGGATCTTTCGTTACGAGCCTGGGTACTCCTTGTTTGACCGGATATCTCTGCGGCACTTAAAACGATTCTGTCCATGGCTGCACTGACATCATTGGTGGAAGTTGTGAATTGTCGGGCCGACGAATTCATTACACCAAAGGCTTCTCGCAATTTTGCCAACATTTTTTGAATATTGTCTAAAAGTTTTTGTTTTTCCTCACTGTCCAACAAATCTTTGAACAAGTTTTTGGTCTTTCGAGACAAAAACCATAAAATCAAAAAGACAGCAAAAGCCATCAATATCTGCGCTATAAGTATTGCATTGTATCCTTCCGGATTGGGTAAAAACGTTATTGGTTGTAAGAAAGAAACAATTCTTTGCAATACAAATGCTCCGATGCCGGTACTCATGGTCAAAACGGGATCAAAATACAAACAGCTTATGGCTAAAGGTATTAGCCAGACAACTTGATAAGCAGCCTCGTTCCTCTGGATGAGAAGTAACATGCCAATAATGAAAAACAGACCGAATACCGCCAAATACTTTATCGTTTTAGGAAATCGTTGGGTCTTATGCAAAAAAGTTACAAGCAAAGCTATGGTACCCGAAGCCAGACCATGCCACAAATAGCTTAACAAGGGATGAGTAAAAACACCGGCCAAAGCTAATAAAAATGCCACGGGAAACTGTAAAAAAACCAGAATCCATAAAACTATAATCACAACACGATTTGTTTCTTTTTCATTTTTTAAAATAAAACTTGTCAATTTATCAGCCTCCCGCTTCCATTCTGGGCCAAAGTTGTATTGACCGGAAGAATTAGAACGTAAATTTTAGGCAAATTACCCTAATGTTATTTAATATAATTTATAGACCCAGCTTTTAGCTTTAAAAGTTACCGGCTATTGCCGACTTACAAATAAATGAATTTAAAAATTAGAATTATTATGTAGAACTATTCGCCAAAAACGAGAAAATTCCTTTAAAGGGGTATCTTCCTTATTAGGACAAAAGCCCAACAATTCTCTGGCCGGCCAATCTTGACAGCACAGCGAATGGGTATTAATATAGTAATGATGCCAATAAAATATAATGGTCGCCGGTTTAATTTTTTTTATTGCAAGGAGGTAAATATGGCAATCTCCAAAACATTATTTGCACCGAAAGATATGACCCTGGGAGCACCCTGGAAAAGGATAGTAGAATTTACCATTCCGATGTTTATCGGTAATATCGCTCAACAGCTCTACAATACAGCTGATGCCATCATTGTAGGCAGATATGTAGGCGATAACGCCTTGGCAGCAGTGGGCAGTGCCGGACCCATTCTGTTTTTATTGATGGTGCTTTTTGTCGGTATTTCCGTAGGTGCCGGAATCATGGTCTCCCAATATTATGGTGCAAAAGATCGGAAGAATCTTTCTCACTCCGTCGGCACCAGCATCACTTTAACCGGTATCGCTTCCGTCTTAATTATGATTATAGGACCTTTAGTCAGCGAACCGCTTCTAAGAATGCTTAACACTCCTGCTTCAATACTTCCCTGGTGTGCAAATTATTTGACGATCTTCTTTTTAGGCGCCGCCGGCCACTCCTTTTACAATATTTTGGCCGGCATTTTACGCGGCTTGGGCGATTCTTTCTCCGCCCTGACTTTTTTACTTATCTCTACTGTACTAAACGTAGCATTGGATATTTTGTTTGTTGCTAAATTCGGGATGGGCGTATCGGGTGTCGCTTTGGCAACGGTTATTGCCCAGGCAATCTCGGCGCTCCTTTGTCTGTTTAAACTCCTGCGGATGAAGGAGAACTTCGATCTTAATTGGTCAACACTAAAAATCAACAAAGAGCATTCATTTTCTTTATTGAAGTTAGGACTGCCTTCCGGCTTAACGCAAGCCGTCTTTTCCTTGGCTATGATTGCCGTCCAATCCCTTACAAACAGTTTCGGCGAGATGGTAATTGCCTGCAATGTTATCGTTATGCGGGTCGACGGCTTTGCCATGATGCCCAACTTTTCCTTTGGGGCCGCCATGACAACCTTCACCGGCCAAAATGTCGGCGCTCAAAAGATGGGCCGAGTCAATCAGGGAACAAAGGACGGCCTAAAGATGGCAGTGGCGGTATCGACAACGATTACAATCATTATCTTGTTTTTCGGCCGCTATCTGATGAATGTCTTTACCGGCACGGCCGAGCTGGTCGATTTAAGTATGCGCATGATGCAAATTTTAGCGGCAGGCTATATAGCGGTTGCCGTTACTCAAACATTGTCCGGCGTAATGCGTGGTGCCGGCGATACCATTACCCCGATGTGGATATCATTGATTACGGTAATCTGCTTTCGGGTGCCCCTTGCTTATCTTTTTACCTATCTCACCCGTAGCCCCCTGTATCCCATCGGCAGGCCGGAGGCGATTTTCGCATCGCTACTTTGCTCCTGGACTTTGGGCTCTTTGATAACAACATACTTTTACAAAAAAGGTGCTTGGCGGGAAAAAAGTTTGCAAAAAAGAACAGAGGCTTTATAGCCTCTTTTTTTTATCTTTTGCTACCTGTCGTCAATCTCTACTTTGCGATTAGGCTAAGGCTGTTTCTTCAACTGTAATACAACGGACTCTTGCGACCTTCGATGAAATCAACATTGCTTTTATTCAATTAAGTCTTTTCCCCGCCCAGGCAATGATTCTTCGACGATCCACAATTATAATGTGCGTCGAAATTGCTTCGACTCCTTCCATGTAATGGGTAGTGTAAACCAGAGTCATCCCCTCCGAACATAGCTTTAGGATGGATTCAAGAATATGGATTCTATTTTGGGGATCGATGCCTACAGTATGCAATAAAAAAATCAACCTTTCGGTTGATTCTTGCGGTTGATTTTTTTATTTAAGCCCTTGAAATCCCATCATTTTTCTATTGCTTTCGAAATAATCCTTGCCGATTAAATCGCCTTTCCGAAGGTTGAAAAATCGCGAGAGCCTATTAAATAAAAAGCAAAACAACGCCGGCAATGGAAATAAACGCCCCCAAAATCTCTTTCGGCAAAACTCTTTCTTTGAAGATTATAATCGAAAAGGGAATTATAAGAACGGGGGACAGGGAGGTTATCGATGAAACAATACCTGTAGCCGTATACTGTAGGGCCACCAAGGCCATGGTTACCCCTATAAAGGGTCCCAAAACTGCACCGAGGGCAATTTTGCCGATGGCCCCTTTATGGGCAAAAGAAGCCTTGATCTCCGGCCATTTACCCCTGATACTTATTATGACAGTGAAAGCCACCAGGGCAGCTATGAGCCTAATTTGGGTAGAAGCAAATGCGTTGTAGGAACCCATACCGAATTTGCTGAAGATTAAACCCATTGCTTGCCCCAAGGCGCCCAAAGATGCGTAGATCAGTCCTTTGACCGGCCGGTTAAATTTCATCTTCTTTTCCTGAGGATTTTTACTGATAATTACCAGGCCAATACCCACCATCGTCACAAACATGCCCAACAAGTTTAGGGCTCCGATTGTTTCGCCCATTATTAAAAAGCCGGCCAAGGCCGCGATAGGTGGGGCCAAGGACATTATAAGAAGCGATATTCTTGAACCGATGAGTACATAAGACTCAAAAAGGAATATATCCCCGAGAACAAAACCGACCAAACCGGATATCAACAACCAAAACCACGTATGTGGCGTTGCGTCGGTCGGCAAAGGCAAACCTCGCGTTACCAGGGAGCTGGCTGTAGCAAAAGCAAAAGCGACAAAAAGCCTTAGGTAGGTGACCGACAAGGACCCCACTTGCTTGCCTGCCGACTCATAAGCCAGGGCATTGAGTGTAAAACATAAGGCTGTGATTAACGCTGCCATTTCCCCTAAGTGAGATTGAATGAATTCTTGTATCATTGCAGTTATCCTTTACCTTTTATTTTTTAAATCTGTCTACTGAATAATTTCCGGAAACCCGGAACCACCCCGCGCATCTATTTCAATTATCTCTTTAACCATCCCCTCGCTGAAACCGATTAAGCGGTCGGTCATATTGACGCAAGTGCAAGCATGGTTGGGAATAATCTGTATTTTATCACCTACCTGCAGGCGTTTATTCTTTATTTGGCAATCCTTTTTTATTTTAACCTTGCCTACTTCCTCTGATAAATCGACGATAATCAATTCCGGATAACCCTTTATATAGCCATAACCCTCCAAGGAAGCCATGCCATGGGCCCCTTTGTCCAAGCCGAAACATTTGCTGCCGGCATCAATAATCAAGGTATCTGGGTCCGGCTGGGAGATTATCGTTGCCAAAACTGTTAAAGCACATCTTTTTTCATCTACCACTCCCATATTTTTTTGAATGTTATCATAAAAGACATAATTACCGGGTCGCAAAACCGTTGCACCCTTGCTTTGGGCAATTATTGCGGCGGTGGGAGTGCTACCGGTGGCAACCAGATCAATTTGGTATCCGCCCTTGACCAGATTACTTTTTGCAGTCTGCAAGGCAACTTCTTCTTGAGCAGCAACCTGCCTGACGCCCTCCAAATCGGTGCAAGCATAGACTTGGCCCGGATGGGTGGCAATACCCCGCAAGCTAAGATTTTTGAAAGCCTTGAGTCGATTTGCCAACCCAAGGGCGTCAGTAGGCTTGACACCGAAGCGATGAAGCCCACAATCGATTATCAAAAGATAGTCAAGGCATAAATCCGCTTCCTGTAAAGCCTCCTGCAAAGCAAAGGCTGCCCCTACACCATCCAGAGAAACAATAAGTTCTGCTTTAGCACAAAGCCCCACCAGCCGGGTGATATTCTCCGCACCAGCGACCGGATAGGCCATCATTATTTTCTTATAGCCCGCTTCAATAAGCCTACGGGCTTCAAGATAGGTACCGGCCAAAAAACCGGCGGCACCCGCTTCGTGTTGCATTCTTGCTATTTTCGTACTTTTATGAGCCTTAACCATCGGCCACAATTCAATGTTGCCGGCAGCACATATTCGATTCATGTTTAAAATATTTTCCCGCAATAAATCCCGATCGACAAGAAAGCTAGGCGTGGACAAATCAAAAATGTTCATGTTCGTATCTTCCTCTCTCTACATCTTGCTGTTTAAGACAGCAAGCCTTTGCCAATCCATCTTCCAAGGAAGGATAATCTCGGCCGAATGCAGAAATCCTCTTATAATATCGCGATGTTTACAGATAGAGATGGCCTGACAATCTTTCTTACCGGCCACCCCGACGCATTTTCACCGGCCGGGAAACTAATTTTCTCAGCAATTGTATCTATGAAAACAATGAATTTACTTACGCATTTTCTGTAATAAAGTACGGGGAGGAAAAATAATTGGCAATATTTTTAAAACAGCTGAAAGAAGTATCCATATCCGTCTTCTTTATAGCCTTGTTGGTTTTTATACTGCATGTTTCTTTTGTTCCTCTGGAAACCGCAACCTTTATCAGATTTATCATCGGAGCAATAACCGTCTGCGTCGGTCTGGGAATATTTTTGTTAGGAGCCCAAATTGGGATTACCCCTATCGGCAACCTAATGGGCAAGTACATTGCCATGACCAACAATGGTTTTATTGTCGGCGGCCTGGGGTTGATGCTAGGTTTCCTTATTAACATAGCCGAGCCGGATTTGATAATTCTCTCTCAACAAGTGCAACAGGCATCGGGGGGAATTATCTCCGGGAAATTATTTTTAGTGGTTGTGTCCATCGGTGTTGGAATAATGGTTGCCATCGGACTATTGAGAATCGTCTACGAGAAACCCCTCAATAAAATATTCTTGCTGACTTATTTTATCATACTTTTACTGGGGTTGAAAGCATCGGAAGAATTTTTGGCCTTTTCCGTCGATGCTTCCGGTGCCACTACAGGAGCAATGACCACACCATTTATATTGGCTTTGGGGTACGGGGTTTCTCAATTGAAGGGCGGCAAAAAGGTGGAAGAAGACAGTTTTGGTATAGTTGGTTTGGCTTCCGCAGGTCCCATCTTTGCCATAATGGCCATGAGCATCGTCAAAAAAATGACCAATTTGCAGGGGGAAGCCATGTTGTCGTTACCTGCCGCTGGAATATGGGCACCCTATATAAAGCTGCTCCCCCTTTATCTAAAAGAATCTGCTATAATATTATTACCCCTGTCCGTGGTCTTTTTAATCTTTGACAAGAGCAAGTTTAAACTCAATAAAAGAACCCGGAATGCCATTTTAAAGGGTCTTCTTTACACATTTGTCGGCTTAACCCTTTTTATGGTCGGGGTAAATGCCGGATTCATGGAAGTCGGCAGAGTGATGGGAGAAAAAATTGCCGGCTCCCATCCTTGGCTTTTGCTTGTCATCGGCTTCTTATTAGGTATGGTCGTCGTATTGGCGGAGCCGGCAGTTTATGTATTGACCAATCAAGTTGAGGAGGTTACAGCCGGTCATATAAAGAAAAGATTAATCTTAATCACCCTCTCCATCGGTATTGCTTTCGCCGTTTCCGCTTCTATGTTGAGGATTATGATTCCCGCTTTAAAGCTTTGGCATTTTTTGTTGCCCGGTTTTGCGTTGGCTGCCTACCTTTCCTACAAGGTACCGCCGATTTTTGTCGGTATAGCCTATGATTCGGGCGGGGTTGCTTCCGGTCCAATGACTGCAACTTTTGTTTTGGCCTTTGCTCAGGGTGCAGCATCTGTAATCCCCACAGCAAATGTCTTGGTTGACGGTTTTGGCGTCATCGCCATGGTGGCCATGACACCTTTAGTAGCAATTCAAATCCTCGGTCTTATCTACAAAGCAAAATCCCCAAAAAGGGAGGTTACATGATGCAAACTGAAAACGAAGAAGGACTTGTTTTGTTTTGCTCCATTTTGGAATTCGGGAAAGGTAGTAAAATATTGAAGGTTGCTAAAGAATTGGAGGCTGTTGGCAGTATTGTTGTTTTGGGCAAGGGGACAATTAAAAACGAAATATTGAACCTTTTGGGAGTACTGGAATCTAAGAAAGAAATATTCTTTACAATAATCAATAGAAAACAGGCTGATACCTTTTTTGAACGAATGGTCAAGGATTTCAGCATTGATAAACCTCAGCACGGCATATCTTTTTCGCTGCCCTTAAAATATTACCTGCCAATCCCGGCTTCCGAGGCCATAGTCAATACGGAAAAGAGAGGTGAAGAGATTATGGGCTACGAATCAATTTTTGTCATTGCCAATAAGGATTCATTGGACGATATTCTCGAGGCCGCCGAAGCCGGCGGTTCTACCGGCGGAACCATCATCCACGGTCGCGGGTCGGGAACCCAAGAAAAAGCTCTTCTTTTTAATATAGAAATTGAACCGGAAAAAGTCATCGTCTTGATCCTTTCCAAGGCGGATAAAACTGAGGCAATAGTCAATTCAATCCGGGAAAGATTAAATATAAACGAACCCAATGCCGGAATTATTTTCGTTATGGATGTCAAAAGGACCCTAGGTATTTACGAAAAATAATTTTTTCTCAACTAAAGCATGGAAAGCCCCTTTTAGAGGGGCTTTTGCTATTGGCAAGACATACTTCGTCAGCTTGCGAGGCAAAAAATAAAAAGTCTGTAAAAAAGGCTACCTTGCCGGCGCAAGCAAATTCAACCGAATGAGTTATTCTTTGCCGTACTTTATCGGTTCCGGGTAATCCACTCCAAAGGTATTTACGGTCATTTTCACGATAATCTGTTCCTCATTGGGCCGATCACTTCTGTTCCTGGGAGCATTGACAATCTTATCAGCAACTTCAATCCCCTTTATAACGCGCCCGAAGGCTGCATAATTGCCGTCCAGATGGGGGGCCTTCTCAACCATGATAAAAAATTGCGGGCCGGCGGAATTGGGATCGTTGGTGCGGGCCATCGATATTACACCCCGCTCATGGCTTAAGTCATTTTTAAAACCATTGCTTTTAAACTCACCGGCTATGCTGTAACCACACCCACCGGAGCCGGTACCCGTCGGATCACCGCCTTGGATCATAAAACCGGGTATAACGCGATGAAATGTGAGCCCATCATAAAAACCTTTTTGAACCAGATAGATAAAATTATTGACGGTATTGGGAGCAATCTCCGGATATAATTCTATCTCCATTATACCCAATTCGCCCAAGTCCATAGTAACCAGGGGATTGGAAAGTACTTCTTCCTCAGCTAAAGCACAACCTGTCCCTAAAATGCATATAGACAGTAACCCCAAGACCACCATAGTTGTTTTCAATAAAATCAAAATAACGCCTCCCTTGTAGAAAATATTCATTTGCCCATATTCCTCCTTCTAAACAACCTGATTGGGCGGTGTTTCGCCTTTCAGTACAGCCAGTATATTCTCCGCGGCCATTGCGGCCATCTTGGTCCTGGTTTCGTAACCGGCACTGCCGATATGCGGCAATAAGACCACATTATTGAGTCCTAGGAGATCGGGATGCACTTGCGGTTCATGCTCATATACGTCTAAACCTGCGGCAAAAATTTCTTCGGTTTGAAGTGCTTTGACCAAAGCCTCTTCGTCCACGACGGGCCCCCGGGCTGTATTGATTAAAACGGCACTCTTTTTCATCATTTTAAATTCTTTTTCACCAAGCATGTGCTTCGTCTCTGGCAGCAAAGGCACATGTAGGGAAACAAAATCGGCTTCTTTCAACAAGGATTCCTTATCGACCAAGCGGGCACCGGTCTCCTTCTCAAAATCTACTTGTCGATTCCGGCTGTAATAAAGAATCTTCATAGCAAACCCACGGGATTTGCGGCCGAATGCCTGCCCTATCCGTCCGCAACCGATAATACCCAGAGTTTTTCCGGTAATCTCTTGGCCCAAAAATAGCAAGGGACCCCACCCCTTAAATTTTCCGGCCCGGGTATAATGATCGGCAGGCACCAAACGGCGGGCAGCGGCAAACAAGAGCGCCCAAGCCAAATCTGCTGTAGCATCAGTTAAAACTCCCGGTGTAT
Organism: uncultured Halanaerobiales bacterium; assembly: GCA_964568715.1. GTDB lineage: Bacteria > Bacillota > Halanaerobiia > B1SED10-174 > B1SED10-174 > CAZMQU01. The sequence continues at coordinate 148,815 of CAZMQU010000005.1, read as the reverse complement.
TGGTGACAGTTATCCCTCTTTTGCGAGCGGCTTCCAAGTCGATATTATCGAATCCGACAGCATAATTGGCAAAAACCTTGACATTCTTGGCCTTTTCTATTACTTCCTCGTCAATTCGATCACTTAAAAGACAAAGGACGGCATCCTTATCTTTTATTTTTTCAATCAATTCGTCCTTATCCAAAGTACGCCCTTCTTGATTTATTTCCACAAAACATTCCCGGCCAAGCAGTCTTGCCGCCTCCTGCGGTATTTCCCCGGTAATGTACACATTCCATTTTGCCATTTTTCTGTTTCCCTCCTTATGGTCCTTCCATTGTCAAATACAATAGCAAAATCGCTCACCATTATATATACACCGTCATTCATTATTTTAGTTAAAGCCGTAAAATCCTAGCTCATTAAGGTAGTCTGTTTTTTTTTAATAAACGATATTTTGCCAAGAGATACACCATATCTATTTTACACAGGCGTACTGCAACAAAGCAACATTATCCGTCTTTTATCTTTGGCTTTTATCATAGGGTACGCCGATTGCTTTCGGTGCCTTGGATCTTTTGGAAGTAAAGGCCAGAATAATCATGGTAAAAATATAGGGCAACATCTTGTAATAGGTTTGGTCGACAGCCAAAGCATCAAGAAAGGGAATCAGGGCAATCGAGTAAGCCACCGTCCGCAGGAAGGCAAAAAACATAGCGGCAAAGAATATCCTGACGGGCTTCCATTGGCCGAAGATCATGACGGCCAAAGCTAAAAAACCAAACCCGGCCACCCCCGTATGGCCGTTGACATTACCATCCATCACACCTACTGAATAAAAAAAACCGCCGATTCCGCCGAGCAAGCCTGAAATAAGGACACCCAGATAGCGCATCAGATATACATTAATCCCTACGGAATCGGCTGCGTCAGGGTGTTCACCACAGGCCCGCAAGCGCAAACCGATTTTTGTCTTGTAAAATACGATGGTTGCAATAATAAGGAAAAACAGGCCGATATAGACCGTAATATAGGTATTTCGGAAAAATATTTTGCCCAAGACCGGAATATCACCCAGGTAAGGCACTTTTCTGATATAGAAGCTTGCGGCGGTGGTTACTCCGTCGCTGTTAAAGTACATCTTGGCAAAAAGCAGGATAGCAGCGGGAATCAACATATTTAAAGCCGTACCGGTTATGGTTTGATCGGATCTCATATTTACGGCGGCAAAGGCTAATAAAAGGGAGTACAAAATCCCGGCAAGGGCTGCTACAATCATAGCCAGAATTAAGATGGTCTGGGCACCTAGAGTAGTGCCCTGTACAAAGTATACAAATAAACAACCGAAGAAAGCACCGAAAAGCATGATGCCCTCCAAGGCTATATTTACTACACCGCTTCGTTCGCTGAACATACCCCCCAAAGCCACCAAAAGTAACGGGATGGCAACAGGGAATGTATTCTGTAACAAATAATAAAGGGTATCCATTTTACGCATCCCCTTTCCCGGCTATACTTGCAGAGTTTTCAATTTTCGCCGACAAGGACCGGTTTCCCATATCCTTTTGCCGGCGGCGTTTTTTTAGAAATCTCGTCACCGTTTCATTCATCAACATAGCAAAGGCAGCAAAGTAAATAATAACCGCGATGACAACGTCAATTATTTCCGGCTTATAACCGTACAGGCTGGCCAAGGTGCCACCTCTCTGTATATAAGAAATGAATAAGGCCGAAAAAACAATTCCCAAAGGGTGAGAATTGCCTAAAAGGGCAACCGCAATACCGTTAAATCCGTTTGCCGCAATAACATTGATGGGTTCATAAGTCATGCTGCTGCCGGGAATAATCGACGGAGCCAAAATGGCAAAAGCACCGCCCAAGCCGGCGGCGGCTCCTGCAATAGCCATGGCCAGTATAATATTGCGCTTTTCATTCATACCGGCATATTGGGCAGCAAACTTGTTATAACCGGTAGCCTTCAGTTCATAACCAAAGGTGGTTTTATTCAATATAACATATAACACCACGGCCAAAAATACCGCAATAAAGAAGGATATATTGGCACTTGAATTGCTGATTCCCAAAGAAGGTAACTGGGCTGAAGCAGGTAAATAAGCAGTTCTGGTTTTCGAAGATATATACATCCGTCCATTGCTTCTGATAAGCATATCAACTAAATACATACCTATATAGTTGAACATTATTGAGGTGATAACCTCATTGACATTCAACAGGGCCTTGAATATACCGGGAATCAAGCCCCAAAGCATACCCCCGACCAAACCCGCCAATATACACACCAACCAGTGCCCATTACCCGGCAATTTCCACATAAATCCTATATACAGGGCAAAGAACATACCCATGGTGTATTGGCCCGAAGCACCGATATTGAACATACCCATTTTAAAAGCAAAACCCACCGACAAACCGGTCATTAAAATTGGCGTGGCAAAATAAATAACATCGCTGAACCGTTTTATCCCCCCTAAGAGAAGCATCAAAAACCCCGGCAGCGAATTGGCGGGGATAGCAACAGCCATAACAATGAACCCAAAAATCAATCCCAAAAAAATGGCCAAGAGAGCAGCTGTAAAAGCTGAAAAACCTTTGATTTCCGTTATTCTTTTGATAGACAACAATTTCCGAGCAAGACTCAACTTATCAGGCATATTTTATCTCCTTTACCCTGTTGCGTTTTGCCCCCGACATATACAAGCCAAGTTCTTGGATGCTTGTTTTTTTCGGGTCAAGCTCACCGACTATTTCTCCCTCGTACATGACCAAGATACGGTCGCTGACATTCATGACTTCATCAAGTTCAAAGGACACCAATAATATGGCCTTGCCTTCATCCCGACCGGCTACAAGCTTTTGGTGGATATATTCGATGGCGCCGACATCCAAACCCCTGGTCGGTTGAACTGCCAATAAAAAATCATGATCTTTATCAATTTCCCGAGCCAAAATAGCTTTCTGTTGATTGCCGCCGGACATGCTGCCGACCATGGTCAAAGGCCCCCTACCGCTACGGATATCGAACTGTTCAATAAGCCCCAAGGCGTAGGTTCGAACCGCTTCTTTTTTGATAAAGCCTCTCCTTTGAAATAAGGGTTGCCAATAGCGTTGCAAGACTAGGTTTTCTTCCAGGGAATAATCGAGGATTAGGCCGTATTTGTGACGATCTTCAGGGATATAACTCATTCCCGCCTTAGAGCGGGTTCGCACCGTTGCTTTGGTAATATCTTTGTCCCCTAGCATTATCCTGCCCCGGGCAACACTACCCAGGCCGGTCAAAGCAGCAACCAGCTCCGCCTGACCATTGCCGTCGATACCGGCGATGCAAACGATCTCCCCCCTACGGACATCGAAGGAAACATCTTTAACAGCATTATCTCCTACGGTCGAGACATTGCGGAGGGACAACACCGCTTCTTGGGGTAATTTCTCCTCCTTCTTCACTCGAAAACTTACATCCCGCCCGACCATCAATCGCGACAATTCCTCTTTATCGGTTGCCTTGACCTCTACGGTACCCACTGACTTACCTTTGCGTAAAACGGTGCATCGATCGGCCACAGCTAATATTTCATTGAGTTTATGGGTAATAAATAAGATGGATTTTCCTTCGGCAGCAAAGCCGCGCATGATGTCCATCAGCTCGTTAATCTCTTGATGAGTTAATACGGCGGTAGGTTCATCGAAAATCAATATTTCGTTTTGTCGAAAAAGCATCTTGAGAATCTCCACCCGCTGCTGAAGCCCCACGGAAATCTTTTCTATCGGGACATCAGGATCTACCCGCAATCCGTACTGTTCACTCAGTTCAATTATCTTTTTTCTCGCTTCCTTTTTCTTAAGAAAACCCATCTTTTCTGGCTCGACGCCTAAAATTATATTTTCCAGTACCGTAAAAATTTCCACAAGCTTAAAGTGTTGATGGACCATACCGATACCCAAATTGTTGGCATCGTTGGGATTATTGATTTTAACAGGTTTACCGTTTTTTCTGATCTCACCTTCATCCGCTTGGTACAGACCGAACAAAACAGACATAAGCGTAGATTTGCCCGCCCCGTTTTCTCCCAGCAAGGCATGTATTTCACCTTTTTTTAAGCGCAAAGTTATGTCATCATTGGCCGTAACGCCGGGAAACTTCTTTGTAATATTGAGCATTTCAATAATATAATCCTCCATTGCCAACCCTTTCTCTCCTAAGGCTAACAGTTTCTTTTTGCCGCCCTTGCCAATTTGTCGTAAATTCTTTTGTCAATCGGAACAAGGGAGGGGAGGGCTTAAGCCTTCCCCTCCGTTATTCGGTTTCCGTCTTGTACCACAATACTTATTTTCTTGGATCCGGCCAACTTAAGCCAACAAACTACATAGGAATCCATTTTATTTATCGCAACAACCTTTTCTGCAAACCTTAATTATCTAACGGTAACAACAACTTTTTCCAAGGAAAGCCCCGCGACCAACTCCCTGACCGTTGCATAACCGCTCGGATCGGCAACATCAATGGAGCGAATGGGCTTGACCGAACCGGAAGCAAGCTTTTGATAGAGAATTTCATAATCTTTTTTATTGAAAGACTTAAAGCGATCAAAGGCATCGGCATTCTCATCGCCGATAACCCTGGTCGGGAGAGCAACGCCATCATTGGTTGCGTTGAATACCGTTGTCTTGCCGGCGTAAATGTTCCAATTATCGGTCTTGTAAATTGATTCCAAAGCTTGGATGACAGAAGCCTGCAACCCTTTGGTTGCTGAAGTAATAACGGTCTCGCTGTCATATCTTTGGTCAACATCAACCCCAATCACCTTTTTGCCGGCTTCGGCAGCAGCGGACATAACACTCTTACCGACAGACCCTCCGCAAGCAAATATTGCTTCAACACCTTCCTGGTACATGGTCTTAGCCGTTGCTTTGTTGGTATCCGTTTCAGCAAAATCACCGGTATAGTGGTAGATTACTTTGATTGTTCCGTCCGCCAGGCCCATTTCTACAGCAGCATCTTCAGCTCCCTGCAAATATCCGTAACCGAAAGCCTGGACGGCAGGAACCGCCATGCCCCCCATAAAGCCCAACCGGGTCATTCCATCCTTTACCACAGCATAGCCTGCCAAATAACCGGCCTCTTCATCAGCATACATTACGCTGGCTACATTATTTTTAATCTCATCGTGGGCATAATCAGCAGAATGGGGGGCCCCATCCAATAATATAAACTTTACATCGGGATATTTTGTCTGGGCTTCGTATATGGCTACTTCAAACAAAAAACCAGGCGTAACAACAACTTTGGCCCCACCGGTCACCGCCAGGTCAATGGCAGCTAAATAACCTGCATCCGATGCTTCCTCCGGCTTATAATATTTATGTGATATATCATTTTTTTCGGCAAAAGCTACTACGCCTTCCCAGGATCCTTGGTTGAATGATTTATCGTCGATATTCCCCTTATCCGTTATGAGTGCAATTTCAAATTCTTCCTTTTTACCGCATGCAGCAAACAACAGAGCCACGCTCACAACAAAAGTTACTACCCATAATAATTTTTTCATAAAAATCCCCTTTCTTTTTGAAACCTCTTTCCTTTGCCAACCAATATACCCAGTCCATTATACATTACCGTATACCAACAGTAAAAGCTGAAAAACACAGTTTCCAGCTTTTAGCTTTATCGATTTGCCTTTTTATTTTGGATATAACGATCCATGGCGGCGGCAGCTTCTTTGCCGGCACCCATGGCCAATATTACGGTGGCTGCGCCGGTTACAACATCACCCCCGGCAAAGACCCCCTCCTTGGAAGTCCGGCCTCCCTCATCGGCCACAATGCAACCCCATTTGTTTGTTTTAAGACCGGCGGTGGTTGCCGGAATAAGCGGATTGGGAGATGTCCCCAAAGCCATAATTACGGTATCGACAGGAATTTCGAATTCGCTACCCACAATGGGAATGGGCCTTCTCCTGCCGGAATCATCCGGTTCGCCCAGCTCCATGCGAATACATTTTATAGCCTTAACCCAACCTTTTTCATCGGCAAGAATTTCCACCGGGTTGGTCAACAATTCAAATTTAATACCTTCGGCCTTGGCGTGATGCACTTCTTCCGCCCGGGCGGGAAGCTCCGTTTCGCTACGTCGATAGACAATCCATGATTCGGCACCCAGGCGCAAAGCAACCCTGGCCGCATCCATTGCCACATTGCCGCCACCTACCACGGCCACCTTCTTGCCGACCTTGATCGGTGTAGCATAATCATCGCGAAAGGCTTGCATTAAATTGTTCCTGGTCAAATATTCATTAGCGGAAAAAACACCGTTCAAATTTTCGCCGGGTATCCCCATAAAACGAGGCAAACCGGCGCCGGAAGCCACAAATACCGCTTCAAAGCCTTCCGAACCGAGTAAATCATCGATGGTTACGGTATTGCCCACCACAACATTGGTTTCTATTTTAACGCCCAATTTTCTCAGGTTATCAATTTCATATTTTACAACCTCGTCTTTGGGAAGACGAAAGTCGGGTATGCCGTATACCAATACACCGCCCGGTTCATGGAGAGCCTCAAATATGGTTACCTGGTAACCTTTCTTGGCCAATTCTCCCGCACAGGTAATTCCTCCCGGCCCCGAGCCGATGACTGCAACCTTGTAACCGTTTTTCTCTACCGGCTTGGCGGTCTCCACATCGTTTTCTCTTGCCCAGTCGGCGGCAAAGCGCTCCAGCTTGCCGATAGCGATGGGATCACCCCGCCTTCCCAGTATGCAGGTCTTCTCACATTGCACTTCCTGGGGGCAAACCCTGCCGCATACTGCGGGGAGTGCCGTTTGCTCGGCTAGGATCTTTGCTGCCTGAGCAAAGTTACCCCGGGCTATTTCCTTGATGAAGCCGGGAATATCAATAGAAACGGGACAATTGCCCACACATAAGGGATTTTTACACTGAATGCACCTTTTTGCTTCAGCTACGGCTTCTTCCTCCGTATAACCCAGGCATACCTCTGAAAAGTTTTGAGCCCTCTCCTTTGGATCCTGCTCCCCTATCGGGACCCGCGACAATCTGGCCATCTTAGTCGGCACCTCCCTTTTTACATTTGCAATCGGCTTTCTTTTCAATCTTCAAATCGCTTTTCTTCTCCTCCGATTCGTACTGGGCTTGTCTACGCAAAGCTTCATCGAAATCAACCAGATGCCCGTCGAACTCAGGGCCATCCACACAAGCAAACTTTGTTTCGCCGCCGACGGTCACCCTACAGGCACCGCACATGCCGGTTCCGTCGACCATTATCGTATTCAAACTGACCGTCGTGGGAATATTGACCTTTTTGGTCAACAAGCTGACATATTTCATCATTATCATCGGCCCTATTGCTACTACCTTGTCATATTGCTTGCCTTCTTTTTCGATAAGATCAAGCATTTTATCGGTTACCAGTCCTTTAAAACCGTAGCTGCCATCATCGGTACATACATATAGGTTTTGAGCAATTTTTTTTATTTTATCTTCCAAGATAATGAGATCTTTTGTCTTGGCCCCCATTATTACATCAACACCTATATTGTGCTCGTGGAACCACTTGACTTGTGGATAGATCGGCGCGATGCCGACACCTCCCGCCACGAATAAAAATCTCTGTTCTTTTAAATCGACCGGATCTTCGGCGATAAAGTCAGCAGGTCGACCAAGGGGACCGACAAGGTCTGCAAAAAAGTCACCCTTAGCAAGCCTGGCCATTTTTTTCGTTGAGTAGCCAACCTCTTGAACGACAATATTAACGGTTCCTTTTGCCCGATCAAGATCACAAATGGTCAAAGGAATTCTTTCGCCTTTCGCATCGGTGATAACTATTACAAATTGGCCCGGTTGCGCTGCGGTAGCTACTCTCGGTGCCAAGATATCCATGGAAAACATACTTGGCGCCAGAACTTTTTTCTCTACAATTTTGTACAATCGCAATTCCTCCTTTTGGCAACGGCAAAAGATATTTCATTATTTAGTAATACCGGTTTCCAATAACAGCCTACAAGAGTTAAGCAATTTGACTAACCTTGCTTTGAATTTCCCACCGCCGAACTAGGTCTTAATTGGGCTGCTTGCTTTAATCAGATTACGGGAAGATTTTTAAAATTCTTCCCGCTCTACCGATTATAGCAGTAACCGCAAAAATATCTTGTTGCCATCAGTCGCTATCGGCGGCAACCGGTTTATCAGCCTTACCTACAGCATAACGACATTGTTTAATCTAATAATGGTACGGTTCTTTGCGCAAAATCTTATAGGCCCTATAAAGCTGCTCACAAAATATCAAGCGGACCATTTCATGAGTAAAAGTCAGTTGCGATAGGGACAAAACATGATCGGCCCTCCTTAAAACCCGCTGATCAAGCCCGAAGGGACCGCCAATAACAAAAACCAAGTTATTATGACCCGCTGACAGCATAGTTTGCAGATAAATCGCCAATCCTTCCGAAGTTGTCACTTCTCCTCCGGAATCCAGAGCAACCAAGTAATCGCCCGGCTTCAAAAACTTGAGTATTTTTTCTCCTTCATCTTCTTTGGCTTTTTCTATTTTATATTTATCGATTTTTTTAAATGACGAACCATCGGCCAGCTCGACCACTTCAAATCGACAATAAGGCCTGAGACGTTTAACAAAGTTGTCCAGCCCCAACCTTATATATTTTTCCCTTATCCTACCTATAACCAAAAGGGTAATCCTAAGCACTTTTATTCGGCAGGACGTGGCTCCAAAGCTACGACCACATCCAGCTTTTTACCGTTTCTGTAAATGGTAAGGGTAACTACCTGATGGGGTTCTTTTTTACCTATTTCGTCAGAAAGGTCATCCATCGATTTGATTTCTTGACCGTCAATGGCGGCAATTTGATCTTCACCTCGCAAGCCGGCTTTATGAGCCGGGCTGCCAATAGCCACACGAACGACAAAAGCCCCTCTTTCCACATCCAGCTGCCACTCTTGGGCCACGGCCGGGGTTATCGTTTGACCGATGATGCCCAACCAAGGACGCATTACGCGGCCATGCTCTATCAGTTCCAAAGCAACCCGCCGGGCATTATTGCTGGGTATGGCGAAACCGATACCTTGAGCTCCGCTCACTATGGCGGTATTAATACCGATAACTTCTCCTCGGTGATTGATTAAAGCACCGCCGCTGTTACCGGGATTGATGGCGGCATCGGTCTGTATTATATCCGTTAAATCCGTCATCTCCGCCCCTTCATGCAATGACAGGCTACGTCCCAAAGCACTTATAACACCGACGGTTACCGAATTCGAAAGGCCATAAGGGTTTCCGATGGCAATGGCCACTTCGCCAACCCTGAGGTTGGCAGAATCACCCAAGACAGCTACGGGAAGAGCTGGAGCTTCAATTTGTATAACCGCCAAATCTGTAACTTTGTCCCGGCCGATTAAAGTTCCCGTATATTCTTTCTCGTCTTCGCCGGGAAGCGTTACCTTAATGCTGAGCGCCCCTTCCACGACGTGATTATTGGTTAGTATATAGCCACGGGAATCAAAGATTACACCGGAGCCTTCGCCGGATACTTCCTGACGAAACTGGCGCAGGAAAAAATCCGAAACCACCCTCTCTTTTATGGTCGTAATCTTGACAACGGCGGGACCGACCCGATCTACTATATCCGCTAGGTTGTATTCAAGGGCGGGGTGAATTGCACCGTTGCCCGGATTAGTTTCCACCGGCGGCGGGGCAGGGATGTCAACCGCATTATTTTCAACGAGTTGCTCTTGGGAACCTCCCGGCAAATCTTCTGTTCCCCGGGAAGATAAAGCGGGGAAAACAAATAAAACTAAACCACCGCCAATAATAGCAAAGATCAAAAGCAGTGACATAAAAACAATCATTATTTGTTTTCGTTCATGCCTCTCCAGATGCATTTGCAACACCTCCTTAAATTATGATACCTCAAATATATCACTGGCGCAATCCCTTTTTGCCACGCTTATTTGAATTTCTGCATCCCTCTGAATCCCTCGGTACTTCAGGTAATTTTCAATGGTCAAGCGGGCTACCTGCGGTGCATTATTCTCCCTGCTTAAGTGAGCCAAAAAAACTTTGATCGGTTTTTCTCCCAAACTGTCAGCCAATAGCTCCCCGCATACATCATTGGACAGATGACCTAGGGAACCGGCAATTCTCTTTTTCAAATGACCCGGGTAAGGCCCATTTTCCAACATGGCAATGTCGTGGTTGGCCTCCAAAACTATTATATCAGCCTTGGGCAAAAATTTCCGCAACTCGGTTGTAGGCTCCCCCAAATCGGTAGCTACGATTACACGGCGGCCTTGCCAATATATATTTAAGCCCACATGCTCTTGAGCATCATGGGGCAAATTGAAATACTCGACATCGAATTGTCCGAAGGAAAGTCCGTTGACCAGCTCCCTTTGCAAACCACTGTTTATCGGACCCAATATTTTTTCGCCGGCATACCAGGTTCCCGGTCGCGTATAGACGGGCAAAGAAAAGCGCCGGGACAGTACACCCACCCCCCTGGCATGATCAATATGTTCGTGGGTAAGAATAATGCCGTCGAGGTCTTCACAGCTGCAATCGATTGATTGCAGGCGTCTTTCAAGTTCGCTGCCGCTTAACCCGCTGTCGATTAAAAAACTGTTTTTCTCATCACCTATGTATATTGCATTGCCGGAGCTACCGCTGGCAAGCGGGCATACTTTTAGTTTCAATATCTAATCACCTCCTTTTCTATATTCAATGACAAGAAATTAAAATCCTCTCTCAGACCGGAAGGAGTTTTATTGCCCTTTAAGAAATATTAACTTAGTATTTGTGAAATATTGAGGAGGGAAAAATGAATAAAGTACGAGTATTGATCGCAGACGATTCTCCTTTTATCCGCCAATTGTTTATTTCTTTTTTAAAGGATAGTCCCGATATAGAGGTAGTTGGGAAAGCAAGGACGGGCCAACAGGTCCTTGACCTCTTGGAAGAAACAAAGCCCCATGTCATTACCATGGACTACAACATGCCGATTATGGATGGCTTGGAAGCCTTGCAACACATTATGGCTCGCAAGCCCATACCGGTAATAATGGTTTCAAGCTATACCAAAAGAGGGGCCGGCTTGACCCTGGAGGCTTTGGAACTTGGCGCTTTCGACTTTATAACCAAACCCGATACGTCAGACTATTCTCAGTTATACGGACTGAAAGACGAACTCATAAGCAAAATTAAAGCCGCCGCCGACCAGTACCGACTACCGCCCGCCCAATTACCGACACCAATTAAAAAAGACGACCTTCCGCAATGGAACCCCTTCCGTTCCGGGCTTAAACTGATAGTAATCGGCACTTCCTCCGGTGGCCCCCGAGCTTTAAAGGAGATCATTCCCCAGTTTCCCGCCACCCTCCCCGCTGCAATAATTATCGTTCAACACATGCCTAAAGGGTTTACAGCCTCCTTGGCCCAAAGATTGAACAAAGAATCCCCGCTTACCGTCAAGGAAGCGCAAAACAGTGACAAACTAAGCCCCGGCTTGGCTTTAGTGGCACCGGGGGATTTCCATTTAGTTGTGGACGATGATTACAAGCTTATTCTTAACAAAAAAGCACCCCTATGGGGTGTCCGGCCGGCCATCGACTATACCTTGCAATCGGCAGCCCCCATCTTTAAAGAGAACCTGACCGGTATAATCTTGACCGGCATGGGTAAAGACGGAACCCAGGGGCTATTGGCCACAAAAGAGTACGGTGGCAGGACCATTGTCGAATCGGAAGAAACCTGTACGGTTTTCGGCATGCCCCGCTCCGCCATTGAGGCAGGTGCTGCAGACATAACCCTGCCCTTGGGCAAGATTCCCGGCTTGGTAATTGACATGTTCAACGGGGGAAATGGTGGATAAAGTTATGGATTTCATTACCTTTAAAAATATAATCTCCCGGGAGTTAGATTTAAAACTGGACAGCTATAAGTTGAAACGGGTCCAGCGCCGTGTCGAAAGCCTGATGCGCCGCCATAACGTTGAATCTTACAGCGAGTGTTTGCACAAAATGAGAGGGGATATCGAATTCAGGAAAGCCTTTCTAAACCATTTCACCATAAATACATCGGAATTCTTCCGTAACCCCGACTCTTTCGATTTTCTCGATCGGATGGTATTGCCCAAATTATTGGCAGAAAACCGAAAAATAAAAATATGGAGTGCAGCCTGCTCCATAGGGGCTGAACCCTATTCAATCGCAATCCTGCTCCGAGAGAAGGGTATCCCCGCTACCGGCTTTTATATTCTGGCAACCGATATCGATAAGCCTGTCTTAAAAATAGCTCAAAAAGGAATTTATAATGAACAAGCCCTCCTGCGGACGGACAAAAGAATTCTGCAAAAATATTTCACCGGGCCCAATGAGGGACGTTATCAACTAAATGATGAAATTATCAAGTTGGTCGACTTCCAATACCAGGATCTTTTAAAAGAGGACTTTTTACCGGGTTGGGACTTAATAGCCTGCCGAAACCTTTTTATCTACTTGACAAAAGAAGGCAAAGACGCTTTGACAAAGCGCTTCACCTCCACACTCAAGCCGGGCGGGATCCTATTTTTGGGTAATACCGAATTTATATTTGACCCCTCCCCCTATGGACTTAAAAAAATCGACGGTTCCTTCTATGAAAAATTATAGTGGCCTTTAAGTTCAGCCAAAAGTTGCCCGGCAATCAAGACCTTGACAACTATACCTTCTTGGCTGTATTCTTCTTTTAAAACCAAAGCACGATTATGAAGCATCTCCAACAATTTCCCTTGCTCATAAGGAATCGACAGGCTGACCGTTTCCATACTGTCACCCAAGCCCTTGCCCACCACGGCAAGCAGTTCTTGAAGGTTTTCTTCTTTAGCAGCGGAAACAACCACAGCAGGTTGATACCGTGTCGCCAAATTGCCGAGAACTTCAAGATCACCGTATAAATCACTTTTATTAAACACTGTAACAATCGGTTTTTCGATGACACCCAAATCTCGCAAAACATTCAGTACCGTCTCCGCCTGTTCTTCGAAGCGAGGCTGAGTTGCATCAACCACATGAAGCAGAAGATCAGCTTGCTCGACCCCCTCCAGGGTTGCCCGGAAAGCCGCAATAAGATCGTGGGGTATATTTTTTATAAAACCGACGGTATCCGTCAAAAGAATGCGACGACCATCGGGAAGCCTACATCGTCTAATGGTAGGATCGAGGGTAGCAAACAGTCGGTCAGCGGTTTCCACGTCCGCCCCTGTCAAACTATTAAGCAAGGTTGATTTACCCGCATTGGTATAACCAACTAGGGTAACAAGCGGTAAATCCCTACTTTTTTGCATCGTTTGCCGTTGTTTTTTTATTCTTAGCAAAGCTCTGTTTAAGTCAAGGATACGTCGCCGGATTCTCCTTCTATCCGCTTCCAGCTTTGTCTCACCGGGACCGCGGGTGCCGATACCGCCACCCAAACGGGACAGTTCGGGCCTGTAGCCCGCCAACCGCGGCAACAAGTAATTAAGCTGGGCCAGTTCCACTTGAACTTGCCCCTCACGGGTCTTGGCATTGGCAGCAAAGATATCCAAAATGAGCTGGTTGCGGTCGATGACCGGAACACCTACTATTTCTTGGATATTCCGCTGCTGAACAGGTGTCAGCTCATTATCAAAAATCACTGAATCACCTTGATTTTCCGCCACTAAATTGCAAATCTCCTCAACCTTTCCTGAACCGACATAATAGCGGGAATCAGGGGCTTTAATCTTTTGTTCTGCCGCTGCAATCACACGCCCTCCTGCCGTCGATACAAGAGAAAACAGTTCGGCTTGGTCCATTTCTTCCTCCCGCCGGTAGGCAAAAACCGCAACAACCCTTTCGATACCGTTATCATCGAAATTATTTTCCTGCCCGGCGTAATGCTGATCCGTATTTTCTCTCAAAATAATTTATGGCTCCTTCCTTGCTACGATTGAAATCACTTGCCACCATTTCAGGCTATGAATAAAAAAAATGGTGGTGAGACCCAGAATTGAACTGGGGACACGAGGATTTTCAGTCCTCTGCTCTACCTACTGAGCTATCTCACCACGCCAAATAATATATGCTGTTTCGTGGGTATTATAACATATTGAAAAAGTTTATTCAATACTTCCCTATATATTTTATGTTTAATCTATGATAATGTCATGTTGGCCTCAATCCGATAAAATCTCCCCCGTATAGGAAGGCAGGCGAATACAAAACTCCTCTTGCATAATAATATTCAATATCCGATAATAGAACTATGAATTATGAGCGCATATTAACGATAAGAGGTGTGAAAATAAAATGAAAACAGCAAATATTTTATGGATCCTTTTGGGAATATGGGCTTTGGGGATTATTTTTATCTACAACCGTCTGGTTGTTTTGCGCAACCGTGTGGACAACGCTTGGGCTCAAATCGATGTCCAACTGAAAAGACGCTACGACCTCATTCCCAACCTGGTTAAGACCGTACAGGCCTATGCCGCCCATGAGCAGGAGACATTTCGTCGCCTGGCCGAAGCCAGAAGCCAAGCTTTCAATGCCCGAACCGTATTGGAAAAAGGTGAGGCTGAGAATCGATTGACAAAGGCCTTAGGAGCCCTTTTTGCCGTGGCGGAAAATTACCCTGTCTTAAAGGCAAACGAGAATTTTCTTCTTTTACAGGAAGAACTTGTCGGCACGGAAGGCAGGATTGCTTTCGCCCGCCAATTCTATAACGATTCGGTAATGTCTTTTAATACCAAAATCCAACTCTTTCCTCACAACCTTTTTGCCAACATATTCGGGTTCAGACAAAAAGACTATTTGGAAATTGAAGGACTGGCAAGGGGCCCCGTTGCTGTAGATTTTAATAATCAATAGGGGGTGAGACAATGTACCAAGAGATAGAAAGGAACAAAAGAAGATCATTTTTGCTGATCCTCATCTTTATCGCCTTGATTTCCCTGCTCGGTTTTATTTTCGGCGAGTTCACCGGGGGTGGCTGGGCAGGCTTAATTATTGCCCTTATTATTGCTCTGGCAATGTCCTTCGGTAGCTATTATTACAGCGATACCATCGTCTTAAAGAGCATGCAGGCCCGACCGGCCAAAAAAGAAGAATATCCTCACTTAGTAAACTCGGTAGAGGGATTGAGCATTGCAGCGGGTATACCACAGCCGGCTCTTTATATTATCGATGATCCTTCCCCCAATGCCTTTGCCACGGGACGCAATCCTGAACACGGGGTTGTGGCGGTGACAACCGGCTTGCTCAACAAGATGGATCGAGCAGAGATCGAGGGAGTCTTGGCCCATGAAATTGCCCATATCCGCAATTACGACACGCGCATTTCCACCCTGGCCGCAGTAATGGTGGGAGCTACAATCCTTTTAAGCACCTGGCTGCGAAGAACTTTTCTTTATTCCGGCGGTCGCAGAAAATCCAATAAAGAAAATCGCGGTGGCGAGGTTATCTTTGTTTTAATTGCTTTGATTTTGTCGATATCGGCTCCCCTTTTTGCTAAATTGATTCAACTTGCCGTTTCCCGGCAAAGGGAGTTTTTAGCCGATTCGGATGCGGCATTGATTACCCGCTACCCGGAAGGCCTGGCAAAAGCTTTGGAGAAGCTTGCCCGGACGCCCCAAGAGTTAGCAACTGCCTCCCAAGCCACAGCCCATTTGTTCATCGTCAATCCTTTCTCGCTTAAAAGAGCTTCGCAATTGATGAGTACCCATCCGCCAATTGAAGAGCGCATAAAAAGGCTGCGGCAAATGTGAAAACAATCTGAGAATAGCGGGAGAAGTAGGAGAATTTAATAGATTAGGTGCAGTAAATTTAAAAAAGCCCGGAAAATTCCGGGCCTTTTAATTCAAAAACTTTTGTTTTAACGATAAGCAAGAGCAAGCCGGCCCGCCATACACCTGTAAATTCGCCTTAGACCGTTATCTTGCGGAACAGATCATAAAAACCAAGACAGGCTGACGATAATGCCGGAACCGATATAAACCGGCCGACAATCAATGAAGAACTTCAAAAAACAATCAGGCGGTAAGGTCAAAAAACTCTCCTACCCATTCTAAAGTCTCCAAATAAGAAGCAATGATTGTTTCTTGCGCAATACCTAGTCGTCCGGTCAAGTTAGCAACCTTTTCCCAATCGCCTTTTTCATAAGCTTTTGTAAGTTCAACAATATCTTTAAGCCGACCATCTTCTCCTAAAAGCGCCGCCACAATATCATCCGCCAAAGGCAGATCGGCAAGGGCTTCTTCCAAAGAAAAACCAAGCAAAGCATCCATCAAAGAAAAAAGACCCATAAGAAATATTTCGGCACTGCGTTCACCTAAGTCCAGATGGGGCGCCAAAACTTCTCCCAACCTGGCCCTGATGACGGAATTCCTAATCAGTTCTTCGTTATCCCCCATACCGACATTGCGAAAAACGACCAATGAAATCCATTTCTTAATTTCATTTAAGCCCAGAATCACCAGGGCATGCTTGATTGAAGTTATTTTGGTCCTGAATCCGAAAAAAGCCGAATTAACCAGTTTCAGCAGTTTATATGAGGTAGATACATCTCTTTTAATCAAACTGCTGATGCGCTCATAATTTGGTTCAGGACTGTTAACCTCCTGCAATAATTCCAAATTGATTAACTTTTGCGTGGGTATGGCTTGACCGGAAATGATGAGAGGTTCGCAAAAAAAGTACCCCTGGAAAAAAGAATAACCCATTGCCCGGGCCTGGGAATATTCCTCCCGGCTTTCGACTTTTTCTGCTAAAAACTTGACATGCGGATTAGCATAATCATTTATTATCTGTTCTTGCTCATTTAAAGTTGTTTCCCGAAAATCAACCTTGATAATGTCTGCCAATTCAGCAAAAGGCATCAACCACTCCTGCATTGAAAAATCATCCAGCACCAACATATAGCCTTGTTTTGTCAGTCTCTGACAAATCTGAATAATTTCTTCATCGGGCTGGATGTCTTCAGTTATTTCTATGGCTATTATATCGCGATGAAAAAAAAAGGGGATACCTTTTTGTAAAAGGGCGCCGGTAAAATTTATAAACGCCCGCTTTCCATCGGTCAGTTTATCTAAGCCTAGGACCAAAAAAGAGTCACTGACAACACTCATTGTAGCAAAATCGGCATCATCAAAATTATAAGCATTTTCCAAGCCGGAGCGAAAAAGAAGCTCGTAGGCTACAACTCTTTGCCGTCTGTTAAAGATTGGTTGGCGAGCTACAAATATATCCAAATAAAACCCTCCCAAATCTTGCGAGCTATTTTTTATTAATAAAATTATTAACCTTAAGCTCGCTACTATTAACGGCACTTATCCACAAATTGTTAATAGAACGGATGTTTTGTGGATATTTATTAATGGCGAAAATGGCGCATTTTCGTAAAAATCATCGCAATATTGTATTTGTTGGCCGCTGCAATTGCTTCCTTATCCCGCCGTGAACCACCGGGCTGTATCACTGCAGTAACTCCTGCTTCAGCACAAATTTCTATGGTGTCGGGAAAAGGAATCATGGCGTCAGAAGCCATCACAGCTCCCCGGGCTCTGGGACCCGCTTTGCTAACCGCAATGCGAGCAGCGTCCACACGACTTTGCTGGCCGGCACCGATTCCAACGGCAGTCAAGTCTTTGCCGAGAAGTATGGCATTGGATTTGACATGTTTGACGATCTGCCAAGCAAATAAAAGCTCCTGCATCTCTTTTTCCGTAGGCTTCTTGTCGGTTACAACCTCCAGATCTTCAAGATCAAACTGAGCCAAATCCTTTTCTTGAACCAAAAAACCGCCCCGCAATGACCTTATTTCCCAGCCATGGTCGCGGGAAGGACTGCCCGTCTCCAAAATTCGGAGATTTTGCCAGCGATCTTGGCAAATGGCCACTGCTTCTTCGGTGAAAGAAGGAGCGATGATTACTTCGACAAAACTTTGCTCGACCATTAAACGTGCTTCTATCGCGGTAAAAGGACGATTACAAGCTATTATTGAACCAAAAGCTGACAAAGGGTCGCCGGAGAGGGCACGTTCCATTGCCAGCACCAAGCTTTCACCCGTACCGGCACCGCAAGGATTGTTGTGCTTGATAACACTGCAAGCAGGTTCTTTAAAATCGAGAACTATATTAAGAGCAACTTCGGCATCAAGAATATTGTTATAAGATAATGGCTTACCGCTCAACAGGCGACTATCTGTCATAGTTCCCTTCTCACCGGTTGTGGCTTGATAAAGGGCTGCCCTTTGGTGGGGATTTTCGCCATAGCGCAAATCAAGCATCTTGTGCCCCTTTAAGTAAAGGGAAGAAGGCAAGTCCGCCGTGGCGGTAAGTTCAGTAATATCCTTGCCCACAATAAACATATCTTCTTCACCGCCAAATTCGGCGGCAATAAAATCGCCGTTGCAATCCTTCGGTAAACTGTTAAAGTATTGGGCAATAGACTTTTCATAAGCAGCTGTATGTGTAAAAGCTTTAGCAGCCAATCGACGCCTTTCCGTAAAAGAAATTTCTCCTTGGGCCAACATTTCCAAGACGTGGCTGTAGTCATCGGGATCGACAACAACCAAGACGGAAGGGAAGTTCTTTGCGGCCGCCCTAATTAGGGTCGGTCCACCTATATCTATGTATTCCAAAGCTGTTTTAAGGTTAATGTTTTGCTTAATCATCTCTAAAAAAGGGTATAGGTTGACCGCAACAATATCTATGGGTGTAAAGCTGGCCTTGGCCAAGGATTGCATGTCCTCGATGTTATCCCGGCGGGCTAAAATACCGGCATGAACAGCCGGATGGAGAGTTTTTACACGACCGCCGAAAAGTTCTTCTTGACCGGTGATGGTTTCAATTTCATGGCAATCGATACCATCCCCCTTCAAAGTCCTGGCCGTGCCACCTGTGGATACTATTTCGTATCCTAAATTCGCCAAACCTCTTCCCAAGGTCAGAATTTCCTTCTTATTGTAAACGCTCAAAAGGGCTCGTTTTGCCATCTAAAATCATCCTTTCTTTATTGAAAATATTTATCGATATCAGCTGGCTGTAATCCCGCCTATCACAGCTGCTTGTCCACCTGCAGGAGGAAATGAAGTGTTCTCCAAGGCAAGCAAGGCCTTGCCTTCATCAGTCGGGTCGATTATGGCCACCATGCCGATGCCCATATTGAAGGTCGAATACATTTCATCACGGTCAATCTTGCCCAGTTTGCCGATCAACTCGAAGATTGGCGGGCTATGTATCTGATCATAATAAAGGTTGAAAGACAACGATTGAGGGATAACACGAGGGATGTTACCAAGCAAGCCACCGCCGGTGATATGGGCCAGCCCTTTGATTTTTACACCATTTTCCCGCAAAGTTTGTAGATAAGACCTATAGATTATCGTCGGCTCCAAAAGTTCTTCACCCAGCGGTCGCTTGAGAGGAGAGGGCATATCGACCAAAGAAAAATTTTCGTTGGTAAATAAAATTTGTCGCACCAGACTGAAACCGTTGCTGTGAAGCCCCGATGAGGGCAGGCCCAAAAGCAAATCCCCTTCTTTTATATCAGACTTGGGCAACAAACCCTCCGGTCCGGCCGTTGCAACACCAAAGCCGGCTAAATCATAACCACCGTCGGGATAAACACCGGGCATCTCAGCTGTTTCCCCTCCCAAGAGGGCACAACCGGCAATCCGGCAACCCTCTGTAATTCCTTGCAAAAGTTCGGTTACCTGTTTTTCATCAATCCGGGGCACGGCAATGTAATCCAAAAAAAACAGTGGGCGCCCTCCTTGGACCAAAAGATCATTTACTACCATCGCAACTAAATCAATACCGACGGTCGAATGGACACCCATCTTTTGGGCTACCAATATTTTGGTACCGACTCCATCGCAACCTGCCAACAGGTAGCCACCACCGGGATTTTCATAAATTCCACTGAAGCCGCCGATACCGCCAACGATAGGATGCCCCGCTTGAGTAACTTTTACCATCTTTTTAATATTTTCAACAACCTTTTCGCCGGCTTTAATATCAACACCGGCCTTCTTGTAAGTCCAGCCTTCCTTCATCGGCTCTTCCCCTCCTCGTTTATTGCCAAAGAATCCCCACCCAGGGGATAGTTACCGCTAAAACAAGCATCGCAAAATTGGTCGTCGCCGGCCAAAGCAAGTCGCAAACCGTCGATTGACAGATACTGCAAAGAATCTACCCCGATATGGCGGGCTATAGCGTCGACATCGCTTTTGGAAGCAATCAACTCTTTGCGGTTGGTCGTATCCAAACCGTAGTAACAAGAATCTATAACGGGCGGCGAGCTGACACCTAAATGAACCTCTTTTGCACCGGCCTCCCGCACCAACTTTACAATCAACTGGCTGGTCGTCCCCCTGACTATGGAATCATCGATAAGTATTACTCGCTTATCCTTAATTAATTCGTTGACTAAACTCAGCTTCATCTTCACCTGCAAATCCCGTAGAGATTGGCGCGGTAGAAAAAAAGTCCTACCCACGTATTTGTTTTTTATCATTCCCATTTCAAAAGGGAGCCCGGCTTCTTGTGCAAATCCTTGGCCGGCGGAAATACCCGAATCGGGTACGGGTATTACGATATCACCCTTTACATCGTATTCCTTAGTTAATTGTTTACCCATAGCTTTCCTCGCTTCGTGGACATTGAGACAGCCAAAGGTACTGTCGGGCCTGGCGAAATAGATATATTCAAAGACACAAAATCTTTTTTCCTGTGGCTCGGTAAAAAACCGTGACCGTAACTTGCCTTCCTCCAAAATTACCATTTCCCCGGGCTCAATCTCCCTTATGGGGCGACCGCCGATGATATGAAATGCGCAACTTTCCGAAGCCAAAGCATAATCATCGTTAATCTGCCCCAAAACCAAAGGTCGAAAGCCATGGGGGTCACGAACTCCGTATATTTTACCATCTTTTAAAGTTATTAAAGCATAAGCGCCTTGGACCTTCCGCAAACTTTTTATCAAAGCCGCCTCAAAGTCATCTTCACCGCTGCGAGCTATCAGGTGGGCAATTACCTCCGTATCCAAAACGGAATGGAAAATGGAGCCCTCTTTTTCAAGTTGCCATCTGAGCTTTTGGCTGTTAAGCAAGTTGCCGTTATAGGCCAAAGCTATAGCGCCCCGGAATGTCTTTATCAACAGCGGTTGGGTGTTGACCAATTGACCGGAGGGCGGTTTGAAATATTGCACATGGCCGATAGCTGTAGGGCTCTTCAGATCATTTAATTTCTCCTCATTGAACACGTCCATAACCAACCCTGCTGCTTTATGGACAACTATCTCACCATCTTGTACCACGGCAATGCCGGCACTCTCCTGACCTCTGTGCTGGAGAGCATGGATACCAAAAAAGGTCAAGTGAGCGGCATCATCTTCCGAACTGGCAACACCGAAAATGCCACATTCCTCTGAAAATTTATCCTTGGATAAATCCAAAGCGGGGATTTCTTTTCCCATATTTTCTACTGCTCCTCCCAAAAAGTATGGCAAAAATAAAAAAATTTTCCTTTGTTCATCTTTTACTTTATCATATGGATGATTTACATTCAATAGTCGCCGCCACTTGCTCTATAATATAAAAAATGTTTAAAAGGGTTAGCCAACCACAGTCAAAAAATGGAGAAAAAGCTTAAACAACCCATGGAAAAATTATTGTTTGATTGCCCTTCGATAAAAGAAAAAATATTTTGTCGACAACTGCCGGAGAATTTTTTTGCAATTTTTAAAACATAATGAGATCTTTGCAGGAGATTCGATCTTTAAGCCTAATATATAGTATACAGACTTTTTCCTAACCACTATATATTGTGTTTTTCGGCCATTTCTGCCTAAAAGATTCAGAATAGAAAAACCCCTCGCCAATCCTCCGGTTCCCCACCTGCAGTTGGGGATTTCCAAAGAGATGCTAAAACGTGTGACTTTAACCAACACTAAAACGACTTTTTTTTTCAAAAAATTCAGGAAGGAAAAACGGTGGGGGAAGACTAAAAGGGGGATTTAAAAATGAAGTTACGGCTATCGGACAACGCCATGAAGGTACTCGAATCAAGATACCTGCGACGCAACGAATATCACGAAGTAATCGAAACACCGGCGGACCTGTTTAAAAGGGTAGCGGAAAATATTGCCCAAGCCAGTGCCAAATACAATGAAGATGTCGAAAAGGATCGAAAAGATTTTTATAGGATTATGGCCGATTTGGACTTCCTTCCCAACTCGCCGACCCTGATGAACGCCGGCAATGAATTGCAACAGCTGGCCGCTTGTTTTGTAATTCCCATTGAAGATACTATGGAAGGTATCTTTGAGGCGGTAAAGAACGCTGCCTTAATACACAAAAGCGGGGGTGGAACCGGTTTTTCTTTCTCCCGGTTGCGGCCGAAGAATGATGTCGTAAAAACTACCGGTGGTATTGCTTCCGGACCCATTTCTTTTATGGAGGTCTTCGATGCCGCCACAAATACCATCAAACAAGGCGGTAAAAGACGGGGCGCCAACATGGGCATTCTTAATGTCGATCATCCGGATATCCTGGATTTTATTACTTGTAAAAAAGATAACGACCGGCTTAATAATTTTAATATTTCCGTCGCGGTAACGGAAAAATTCATGGCAGCCGTTTTGGCCAACGAAGAATATGACTTGATTAATCCCCACAACGGCGAAAAAGCGGGACAATTGAAAGCCCGTTTCGTCTTCAATCTGATTGTAGAAATGGCCCATAAAAACGGCGAACCCGGTATCGTCTTTATGGACCGAATCAACAAAGATAACCCAACCCCCGCGGTCGGGGCCATTGAAAGCACCAACCCATGCGGCGAACAACCCCTTTTACCCTTTGAGGCTTGCAACTTGGGCTCCATCAATCTGGCCAATATGGTCAAGGAGGGTCCTGAGGGATACAAGATAGACTTTGGGCATTTGAAAAATATTACCCGCATCGGGGTCAAATTTTTGGACAATGTCATCGACATGAACCGTTATCCCTTACCCGAAATTAAACAAATGTCTCTGGCAAACCGCAAGATCGGTTTGGGTGTCATGGGTTGGGCCGATATGCTCATTAAGTTGCGCATACCCTATAATTCGCAGGAAGCTGTGGACTTGGCCGAAAAGATTATGGGCTTTATAAAAAAAGAAGCGGAAAAAGCCTCCGAGGAACTTGCCAAGACCAGAGGGGTCTTCCCCAATTTTGAAGGCAGCACCCTTGAAAGACCCCTTCGCAACGCAACCTTGACTACCATTGCCCCTACGGGTTCCATAAGCATTATTGCCAACTGTTCCAGCGGCATTGAACCTCTTTATGCCATCAGCTATAAGCGCAATGTCATCGACAGAACCTTGAACGAAATGCATCCGCTCTTCGTTGAGGTAGCCAAAGAAGAAGGATTTTATTCGGAAAAACTTATTGAGCGAATTGGCAAGGAAGGATCCTTCAACGACATCGATGAAATACCCGCAACAATAAAAGATATCTTTGTTACAGCCCACAATATCGAACCGGAGTGGCACATTAAAACCCAGGCCTTTTTCCAAAAATATATCGATAATGCTGTCAGTAAAACAGTAAATTTCCGTAACGAAGCAACCCCTGAAGAAGTTGCTGAAGTGTTCATGCTAGCCTACAAACTCGACTGTAAAGGCGTTACCATATATCGCGACGGCAGCCGCGACCTGCAAGTTTTGGTTTCGGGCGAAAAACCCTCGGAACCAAAAACAAAGAGAGCCCGTCCTAAAACAACCATCGGAACTACGACAAAGACAGAAATCGGTTGCGGCAAACTTTATATCACCATCAACTCCGATGAAGAAGGTATTTGTGAAGTATTTACTTCCGTCGGTAGGGGAGGCGGCTGCCATTCCCAGTCGGAAGCTACAAGTCGCTTGATATCCTTGGCCTTGCGGGCCGGCGTTCCCTCCAAAGAAATAATCCAACAACTACGGGGAATCCGCTGTGCCGCAGCCCTAAAACGCAAAGGCCTTGATAATACTTCTTGCCCCGATGCCATCGGTCGGGCCATCGAAGAATATTTGAAATTAACGGAAGAACATAAAGTCTTCAGCCCTTTCTTCTCCAACAAAAGCAAGAGCAGCCTTGACACTTTTGCCCACAATGGTTGTTATGTTTGCCCCGATTGCGGCATGGAGTTGGAGCACGAAGGCGGTTGCGTAATTTGTCGTAATTGCGGCTATTCCAAGTGCGGTTAAAATATAACTGGAAATCCGGGTGAATAAAAGTTTGCCCACCTGTTAACAAATTATTTAACACCGAAGAGAACAGTATTATCGCTTATTTTAAAAGATGTTTCACCACCTCGGAAAATCCAACCTAAAACGGTTGGATTTTTCTTGCATTTGTATTTTTTCAAAAAACAACTGGACAAATATGTTTGTCTGGTGTACAATGGGAACAATATAAACTCATCGATGATGAGCAGCTCCTCGTATCGTTTCCCCTCTTTATTGCAATTATTTACCTAGAGGTAAGGGCATCAACCAAAAAGAATACAATATAAGATTAACTATAAGGGGATGAGGGTATGGATTCAAAAAAGTTAAATATTGCGGTTATGGGGTATGGCAATGTCAGCAAAGGGGCAATTGAAGCTATCGAAAGTGCTCCGGACATGAATTTTTTAGGAGTCATAGAAGAACGGGACTATTGGCGTGACCTATATTGTAAAGAAGCACCGCATGTCAAATTTTTTAAAAGAGTCGAAGACCTCGAGTCCGTCGATGTGGTAGTTTTAGGCGTTATAACGAGTGTTGTCAAAGAAAAGGGCCTTGAACTTTTGGAGCGCGGTGTCAATATCGTCGACAGTTTTGATGTGCACGGCGATAAATTGCTTCAATTGAAGGCCGCTTTTTTTCAAAAGGCAACTTTGAATAATGCCGTTTCAATTTCCGCCGCCGGTTGGGATCCCGGTACCGACTCCGCCATCAGAGCCATTATGGAAATTATCGCTCCCCGGGGTATTACCGATACCAACTTCGGACCCGGCATCAGTCTCGGTCATACGGCGGCGGTCAGGTACATGGAAGGGGTCAAGGATGCGATATCGATAACTATTCCGAAAGGCAGCGGTATCCACCTGCGACAGGTTTATGTAGAGCTAAAGGAGGGTACTTCCTTGGAGGATATCGCCCCTCTCATCAAACAAGATCCCTATTTCATCAATGATGAAACCCACATCCGGGAGGTCGACAATGTTCAAGATTTAGTGGATATGGGCCATGGGGTCAATATCTTTCGCAAAGGAGTAGCAGGGAAGACCCACAACCAATTACTATCCTTTGAGAGTCGCATTACCAATCCGGCCGTTACCGGTCAAGTAATGGTTTCCGCAGCCAGAGCTGCCACGAGGATGGCTCCGGGGGCCTATACACTCTTGGAAATCCCTTTAATTCATTTTTTACCGGGCGATCCGGACACCGTACTAAAGCGTTTGCTTTAGAATTATTTTTTTACAAGGAGTAGGTTTCCGTGATTTCTTATATCTTGCGAAGAATCGCCATGTTGGTGCCACTTTTAATCGCCGTTACTTTAGCAATATTCATCCTAATGAACGTAATACCCGGGGACCCTACCATAAGTTTGATGAACCCCAAAAAAGGTCAGATGGATCCTGAGGCAGCGGAAAGATTTCGGGAGGCTTGGGGCTTGAATGATCCGCTTCATATCCAGTATCTGAAGTTCTTCTCCAATGCCGTACGAGGTGATTTGGGTTTTTCTTTCCGTTTCAATATGCCGGTAACAAGAATAATTTTAGAAAGGGTCCCTGCAACTTTGCAATTGGGCTTAGCTGCCCTTCTTATTGCCGTAATCGTGGGAATCCCCGGTGGAATCATTGCCTCTTTGCGGCATCGCGAATGGATTGATACCGCCATAATGGGCTTTTGTGTATTGGGCGTCTCCATGCCTGTCTTCTGGCTGGGCTTATTGTTGATGTACCTTTTCGCCGTCAAGCTACCCTTATTGCCGGCAGGGGGGTTCGGTTCATTTAAGTTTTTGATTCTGCCCAGCGTGACCCTGGGTTTGACTTCCGTAGCCATGATATCGCGGATGACCCGCTCCGCCATGTTGGAAGTTTTGAACGAAGACTATATTCGTACTGCCCGAGCCAAGGGACTCCTTGAGCGGGTCGTAATATTTAAACATGCCTTTAAAAATGCCATGGTCTCAATTTTAACCGTAATCGGTTTGCAGATCGGGTCTTTGATGGCCGGTGCGGTCATTACAGAAACAGTCTTTGCTTGGCCGGGTGTCGGCAGATTATTGGTGGACAGCATAGGGCAGCGGGATTTACCCGTCGTCCAGGGAATTATGATGTTCACCGTTTTTATTTTTGCCATAACCAATCTGGTTGTCGACATTACTTACGTCTGCATTGACCCACGTATTCACTATAACTAAAAAGGGGTGGTAACATGTTGAAGAAGCAGATATGGACCCATAAATCCACTAGGGTAGGCCTTATAATTGTCACCATTACCTTTATTTCAGCAATCTTTGCTCCTTGGCTGGCTCCCTATGACCCGGTCGATGACTTCGATAACTGGAAACTTCTGAATCCTCCCAGCAAAGAATTCCTTTTGGGCTCTGACTACTTAGGGCGCGATCAGCTAAGCCGCTTGCTGTACGGTGCCCGAGTCTCTTTGGGAGTAGGCTTTAGTGTCATGGCAGTCTCAATTATAGTTGGAACTATTTTGGGCTTATTTTCAGGGTATTACGGTCGTAAAATTGACGAAATAGTGAATTTGTTCATCAATATCACCCTTGCTTTCCCTCCCTTACTTTTGGCCATTGCAGCCATGGCTGCTTTGGGACCGGGTTTGACCAACGTTATAGTAGCCCTTTCATTGGTCAGCTGGCCAAGCATAGCCCGCTTGGTCAGGGGTGAAGTTCTCAAACTGAAAAACAAAGATTTTGTCGTTGCCGCTCGGGCTTTGGGTGTAAAAGATATTGCAATACTTTTCAAACATATACTGCCCAATTGCGTTGCCCCTATTTTAGTGGCGGGAACCTTGGGGATTGCCACCGCAATCCTCAATGAATCGGCACTAAGCTTTTTAGGATTGGGGGTTCAACCTCCCTATCCGAGCTGGGGGGCAATGCTGGGCCGTGGCCGCGATTATATTTGGATAGCACCTTGGTTGACGACCATTCCCGGTTTGGCCATCCTCATTACAATTTTGGGCATGAACCTTTTAGGCGACGGAATGAGAGATATTCTCGACCCTCGCATGAAAAACAGAAGCTGAATTGCACATACTAATACAGATATTTAATACATGCCGGCAAAATTTTCATCAGTAGACATCGGCTTTGCCCAATGTTATTTTAAGTGGCAGACAATACAAGACCGATTTTCATCAACAATTCTCGAAAAATATGTAACTTAGTCCCATCAAACTATATAAAAGAAATGGAAGGTGTAATTATGATTAAACCAAAAGCATTGCAACCCGGCGATACTGTCGGCTTGGTCTCTCCCTCTTCCCCGGTCCACATTCACGCCCATGTAACTGACGAAATGTTGGCGTTGGGCAGAAAGAGACTGGAGGACTTGGGTCTAAAGACCGTCCTGGGGCGAAATGCCCTAAAAATTAGGGGCTACTTGGCCGGTTCCGATGAGGAACGAGCTGCAGACATCAACGAAATGTTTGCCGACCCGCAAATACAAGGGATCATCTGTATCCAAGGTGGCTATGGAAGTCCAAGAATCTTGCCTTACTTGGATTACGAACTAATAAGAAATAACCCCAAAGTCTTTGTAGGCTACAGCGACATCACAGGACTTCATTGCGCTCTCGCCAAGTTGGCCAATCTGGTGACCTTCCATGGCCCCATGGCCGGCTATGATATCAGCAAGGAATGGGAATATACCCGCGACTGGTTTGAAAAAGCCGTTATGAGCAAAGAACCTCTTGGGCTTTTGGCCAATCCTTGCCAAGGACCAAAAATGGAGACTCTTTGCGGCGGTGAAATTTCCGCACCGATAATCGGCGGCAACCTTTCACTTCTGATTTCTACCTTAGGCACTCCTTACGAGCTTGATACCGAAGGCAAGATACTTTTAATCGAAGATGTTGGGGAAGTAACCTATCGGTTTGACAGAATGTTAGCCCAACTTAAACTGGCCGGTAAATTGGATCAGGCCTTGGGATTCATCGTTGCCGACTGCGTCGATTGCGGACCGGGCAATACAAAGCGACTTATGCTGTCTTTGGAAGAAGTCTTGGCTGATTTTATCGAACCTCTCGGTAAACCCGCCATCTACGGCTTGGCCGCCGGCCACGGAGATCAACGCTTAACCTTGCCATTGGGAGTCACTGCCAAGCTGGATGCTGATCGCACTGAGATTACCTTTACGGAATGCGGGGTCGTGTAATGAAAATCCTTTTGGCAACCCCGGTAAGCAACGACAACGACAAAAGCAAAAGAGAATACATCCGGGGCTTGAAGTTGCCCCGGGATGTTGAGGTAGAATTTTATTCCCTGCAAAAGGGACCTCGCATGGTGGAAACCCTCGCTGATGAGATTAGTGCCGCCCATCATCTCATAAAAGAAATCATTCCCTATATGGAAAAAAATGACGATATTGATGCAATCGTAATCAACTGCTTTGCCGATCCGGGTTTACACCCTCTGCGGGAAATTCTCGACATACCGATCTTGGGTGCCGGTGAATCGGCCTGGCTTTTGGCTTGCTCTTTGGGACACCGCATTGGCCACATTTCCATCTTAAATAATTCTTTACCCCATGCCCATATGAAACTTGGTCAAATGGGACTCACCCAACGTTTGGCGGCGAGCATGCCCATTGAAACAGGCGTCCTTTCCCTGGCCACGGATACGGATAAAACGATAGATGCTATCAAAACATGCGCCATGGACCTTATCGATAATCATGCTGCAGACGTAATCGTATTGGGTTGCACCGGCATGAACCACCTAATCAAACCTTTGCGGGAAAAAATCCCCGCCCCGGTGGTGGAGGCTACTGAAGCCGGCTTATGGTTTGCCATTGCCCAAGTTTCCTCCAATCTAAAATACGGACGTCGTTGGCTTTATATGCCCCACAGGGAAGAGTACCTTTAGATTCACCCCGGTTTTGTTGTCAATAACAGAAAATTTCTTTCCTTACCCTTATAAAATTACTAATGTAAGGTGGTGATAATCAATTTTATTTAAAATGTTGATAACCGGTAACGGATCCTGGCACAAATTTAGAATATCAAACAGAAGGAGGATTTAATGTGAGAATTCAAGCAAAAAACTTGGTAAGGTATCTGGCATTGGCAATTTGCTTCCTGATGATCATCGGCTGGCTGGGCAATCAACAAGCATTGGCACAAACTAAAGAACTAACTCGCGTCGACCTTTACGGGGATCCGGAAAACCTCGACCCTATTCTGAAAGACAAGATGACTGCCTTGGTATTAAACACGGCGATCTTTGAAAAACTGGTACTGTACGACGTGGAGAAAAAAGAAATCGTCGGCCAATTGGCGGAAGACTGGACAATCAGTGAAGATGGCAAAACCTACACCTTTTATATCAGAAAAGGCGCAAAATTTCACAATGGTCGCGAAATTAACGCCCGTGACTTCAAATATTCTTTTGAACGGCTGTTGAATCCCGATAACATGTCGCCCCTTTCTGACTTTTTGATGCCCATATTGGGTGCCAAAGAATTTGCCAAAAAACGGGTACCCGAAGTTATCGGCATTAGAGTTCCCGAACCTTACACCCTGATAATAATTTTGGAAAAACCAAGCCCGACCTTCTTACGCAATCTGAGTTTAGGTGTGGCTGCCGTTGTACCGCAAGAAGAAGTGGAAAGACTGGGTGCCGACTTCGGCATGAAACCCGTCGGTAGCGGTCCCTATGTGTTCGACAGTTGGGTTAAAGACTCCAAAGTTGTTTTGAAAGCAAACAAAGACTACTGGGCCGGCAAGCCTGATATTGATGTACTAACAACCTTGATCGTCCAAGAATCAGGGACCCGCGATGCCATGTTCGCCGCCGGTCAAATTGATTATATGCTCATTGAGGACCCCCAATATTTGCGCTATAGCAGAGACCCCAGATGGAAGGATAATCTGGTCGAAGTTCCGGAGCTATATACCCGCCACATTGCTTTCAACGTTCAAAAGGAACCCTTCGATAACAAACTCGTTCGCCAAGCCATCAACCATGCAATCGACCGCGCAACTTTGGTCCAAACGGTCTGCCAAAATAAAGCATACCCTGCCACAGGCTTATTCCCACCGTCTTTAATGGGCTATGATCCCGAATTGCCCGGCTACGACTACAACCCGGAAAAAGCCATGGAACTTCTTAAAGAGGCCGGTTACGAAAACGGCTTTGAGTTTGAAGTCCTTTGCACCGACCATGCCGCCTGGGGCTTGCCCATAGTCGAAGCAATCCAACCTTATCTGAAGAAAGTCGGTATTACGGTAAAACCCGTCTTGGTGGAGTGGGGTGTTATGATGGATTTGGCCAATGCCGGTGATTTCGAGGCCTATATGTATTCCGTCAACGGTGAAGCCCATCCCTTCGATTGGTTGCAAATGTTCCACAGTGACTCTTTCGGCGGTGGTGGTAACAGGATGAGATATATCAATCCAAAAGTGGACAAATTAATCGACAGCATGCATTTGGCCACAACCGATGAGGAAGTAATCGATCTTGCTCGTGAAGTGGAAAGAATTATAGTTGACGACGCACCCTGGTGGTTCTTCCAGTATAACAAAGCAGTTATGGTCCACCAACCTTGGGTAAAGGGATTAATCCCCAACCCGGTTGATATGGACTACCAGCCCTTCGACAAACTAACGATCGAAAAATAATAAGCAATACGGCCACCAAAAGAACCAGTAAACACAGCATATTAATCGCAAAATATTTATTTGCTTGACAATAATTGATAAAGACAAGCACGAGCAGAAGGCTGCCGGATTTTAACCGGCAGCCTGTTATTTTGCTTATGTATCAACAAATTAACCTGTGCAAGAATTCTTCAACAAATTATCTTTATTGGGTGGCTTTCCGTCGGCGGCTTTTAGCTTTAGGCAAGTGCCTTTAACTTTAGACAGGGCAACCCTTAACCTTTGACAGTAGCCTTTAACCTTGGGCAGAAGCCTTGGGCTTTGGCCGGCCGTCCTTAACTATCGACCTGCCTGAATCCCTTTGTCTTTTTCACTGACCGCTTGAGCCATGGCTGCCCGATATTCGACCAACTTTTCCCTCAGATCCTCACAATGAAGAGCTAAGATTTGGCAAGCAAACAAGGCTGCATTGCGGGCTCCGTTGATGCCCATAGTTGCCACGGGTATCCCGGGTGGCATTTGCACGGTCGAATATAGTGCATCTTTGCCCTGCAAAGGACCGCTGCCAATCGGTACCCCAATAATCGGCAAGGTAGTATGAGAGGCAAAAACTCCCGCCAAATGGGCCGCCAAACCCGCCCCGGCAATAATTGCACTCAGCCCCCGCTCCCTTGCCTCGGAAGCATACTTTACGGCTTCGTAGGGGGTCCTGTGGGCGCTGATAACTCGAACTTCGTACGCCACACCAAACTCCTCAAATATATTCAGGGCTTCCTTCATTATCGGATAATCGGAATCACTACCCATAATTACCCCTACAGTCATCGTCCTTCACCCCTCCCAATATCCCGCCTATAATAGTTATCTTTAAATTCGATTTTTTTAATTTCCCCGTAGACCGTATCTGCCGCTTCCGCCTGATCTTTACCCATCCCAACCAGGCATAGTACGCGTCCGCCGGAGGTCATAAACTGGCCATCTTCTTTTTTTGTACCGGCATGAAACACATGGACGGCCGATGACAATTCATCCAAACCCTTTATGGGATACCCTCCTTTATATGCGCCGGGATAGCCGCCGGAAGCCAAAACAACACCCAAGCAAGTATCCGTTGACCATTGCAAGGGTTCTACAGGTAAATTACCGCGGGCTGCTCCCAGTAAATAGGGAACCAGGTCTGATTTTAAACGAGGCAAGACCACCTGGGTCTCCGGGTCGCCAAAGCGGACATTAAACTCCAAAACCTTGGGCCCTTCTTTTGTCAAAATAAGGCCTACATATAAAACACCCCGGTATTCGATACCCCTTTTTTGCAGCGTTTCCAGCACGGGCTCAACGATGCTTCCATCGATCTGTGCCAAGATTTCAGCGCCTACATCGGGAAGGGGAGAATAAGCACCCATGCCCCCCGTATTGGGACCGGTATCCCCTTCACCGACTTTCTTATGATCCCGGGAGGGGGTCAATAAAATATGCCTCTTCCCGTCAACCAATGCCAGAATGGAAACCTCGTTGCCAATCAGGTATTCCTCTAAAACAATCCGTTTGCCCGCCTTTCCGAGCTGTCCTTCTTGCAACAATCCGCCGGCTGCCTTCAAGGCTTCGCCGGCAGTCGGACAAATGATTACCCCTTTACCCGCCGCTAAACCGTCGGCTTTAATTACATAAGGACCCGGCCGGCATCCCAAGTAGTCTTTAACTGCATTTATATCATCGGTGGCCAAAAAGGCTGCCGTCGGAACACCGGCTTCCACCATC
This sequence comes from uncultured Halanaerobiales bacterium, assembly GCA_964568715.1. Classification (GTDB taxonomy): domain Bacteria; phylum Bacillota; class Halanaerobiia; order B1SED10-174; family B1SED10-174; genus CAZMQU01. The sequence continues at coordinate 116,188 of CAZMQU010000005.1, read as the reverse complement.
AATTCCTTGGCAAAAATCTTGCTTCCTTCCAGGGCGGCGGCAGCTTTTGCCGGCCCAAAAGCTAACAGACCTTTGGCGGTAAACATATCCACCAAGCCTTCTACCAAAGGCTGTTCGGGACCGATAACGGTTAAATCTATCCCCTTTCGAATCACCCAATTGAGCAAATCTTGATAACCCTGATCTGTAAATTTGATGTTTTCACCCAAAAGACCAGTGCCGGCATTGCCGGGGGATATATATATCTTTCTTACCAAAGGGCTTTGTTTTATCTTCCAAGCTAAGGCATGTTCCCTGCCGCCTTGACCTACAATAAGTACTTTCACGGGGTATACTCCTTACTATGTAAACTACCGAGGCATTCAAGGCCTTCGGACTTCTTGGTACATAGTATCAAAACATATTTCCCCTGTCAATTATAAAAAGCCCGATGCATCATCAGCTTCTTCCTTCAATTTGGATTCTTGGGTTAAGTATTCCAAAACCATTTTGTCAAGAATCTGACTAAATACCAGTACCCTTATATTGACCTTGCCCTCTTCATAATATAAATTGCTTAGGTAACGGCGCAACCTGTTTATTTTATCACCTAGCTTAAAACGATCAATATGATAACAGTTTTTCAGATGATATTTCTCCATTTCCTAGCAACAACCCCCTTTTTTTCCCAAACCCTGTCTATTATAATACCTATAGTGCCTATTGTCAACACTTTTTGCAACTTATACTCTATTCGGGGTCATGGAAAAGCGATAATGTCTCATTAGAAGAAAAGGGAAAATGTCCTGAGATGTACAAACAGCCTCTCATGATCAAAATTAATGAGGGGTGAATCTAATGAGAAAGGTTGAGCTCAAATTGAATGAACATCACAAATATAAGATTATCAAAAAACTAGTTGAAACCAATGGAAACAAAAATGGCGGGTTGACAGCCGCTGATATCAAAGTTTAAACCGTCGATGTTGCAAACCGGTCCAATCGATTATCCCCCTACTTCATTTACGTCAGAAGTTTAGGGCTTTTTTATTTCTAATAAATAATACAGGAAAATGTCCAACATTGTAGAAATTATTTATAACTATCGGCTATTTAACGGAGGGATTTTTGGTTTGCCAAAAGGGGATTTGTTTTTAACAAAATACTATGGAGGCGACAAACCGACAACTAAATATCTTAACATTTCCTGCACTGCTATCGAAAAGGGACTTTTTTCCACCCTCCCAAGCAGTGTATTTATGCTGTATTTGATACTTTTTTCCAGGCTTGACGAAGCCAGCAAAGGTAAAACCACCTGGGAGGAAATTACCGAAATGTCGGGTTTAAATAAAGCCGATACTTCTCAGTCTTTGATTCACCTGGCCAAAGCCGGCCTTTTAACCTATGATGAAAAAAAAGACCACATCGTCTATGCCATCGCACCCCAGGCCTTGCCTGCCCTGACCGCCCAAAGCAGAAAACAGAATATCGATGTGTTGGAACAGGAAGAACGCTTTTTACAGGAACTTCTCTCCGGCCGGCCCGTATCGGAACAGGAACTGGTCAAAGGCTTGGTAATGATTTTGGCTCCGAAAAAACTTACACCCTCTTTACGCAGCGAAATTGAAGAAATTATGAACATTTTCAGCCCCGAAATGGTAAAAGAATTGATCCGGCGCATCAAAAAAGCTATGGATGACAATCCTCACTTGCAGCCCTTGCCCTATTTACGGGCCATCGTCAAAGATTGGTTGGAGGCGGATTTGTCCACCCGCGATGACTTAAAAAGAGCTGATCGTTTGTACCGGGAAACATACGAATTGGCCCAAGCCTTCGGATTGAAAGGTGCCTACAAGCTGGCCCCCTCCCACAAAGAAACGCTTCTGGCCTGGATTACCCAAAAGGATGCCGATGATTTTGCTTTGAGCGTTGAGGTGGCCAAGATGGCCATCGAGGAAGCTATTCGTCGCAAAAGGGACGGTCGCCCCTCTTTGGATTACATTGAACGTAATTTTATTCTGCCTTGGAAGAAAGCCCGTTTGGCCTCACCTGATGATGTAGCGCAATTTTTGGCAGGAAATAAAACCCGGGCAGGGAAAAAAGAAAAAAAAGAAACCAATAAAGATTGGCAATACGAGAAATTCCTTGATACTTGATACTTACCCGGAATGCTTCCGTCAATATAAACCTTGGGAGGTAGTTTATAATGCCTTTTATCTTTAATAAAGAACTGGCCAGAAAAAAACAAGCCGACAAATTCCAAGAGGCGGAAGCCAGGGCCGCGGAAGTCTTCTCCCGCCACCCGAAGCTGGCCGATATGGACACAGAAATTAAGGCCAAAAAGCTAAAACTGCGAGGGGCAATTCTTTATAAACTTTCCGGAGAAGCAAAGAAAAAATTAACCGACGAGATTGCCGACTTGAACAACCAAATCGCCGCCTACCTGCAAAAGGAAGGCATCCCCGCCGATTTTGCTCAACCTCGTTGGGATTGCCCCACTTGCCAAGACCGGGGCGAAATACTAACTCGACAAGGCTATGTGCCCTGCAAGTGCCGGCAGGAACTTTTTTTACAGCAATTTCAGCTCGAATCAGGCCTGCCAAAACGTTTTTTTAAAGCAAGTTTTGAGGCTGCTCACTTAGATTTGTATGACGCCACCGGCGGAGGAGGCGGTAAACAGTCACCGCGAATCAGAGCTGAAAAAGCCTATGAAGCCGCCAGACAATTTGTCAACAGTTGGTCCCTGGAAGAAAAAATCACCGGTTTGGTATATGACGGTATACCGGGTAGTGGCAAAACTTACCTTTTGGCTTGCATTGCCAATGCGATAATGAACCAAGGAATTCCCTGTCAGTACATAAATTATAATGATTTTTTGTATAAACTGAAAATGAGCTTCGGAGGAGATGCACCTTTTTCCGAATATGAATTGATAGAAAAAATAGAAACCGTACCCTTACTTTTAGTCGACGATTTGGGAACGGAAATTGCCACGGATTTTTCCAGTGCAACTCTCTTTCGCATCATCGAGAAGCGTTATGCCGAACAGATGCCCTTTGTCGTCAGCACCAGTATACCGTTAAATGAACTTAAAGATCGACTCGGCTATCTGGGCGATAAAATTCTCCAACGGATCATCGAATCATGTACCCACCACCGGCTCACCGGTGATGTAAGGCAAGCTCTCATAGCAAGGAGGTTGGAAGGCAATGGATAAGGCAAAGGCAACCATGATAAAGGGCCGTGACTTTTCACCCCAGGAGTTTCAGATTCTGGGCATTCTTTTGCAACACCCGGATTTAATTGACGAGGTGGCCGATCGCCTTCAACCCCATCACTTTTCCCATCCCGAAGCCCAAGCAATTTACCAGACCCTTTTAAACCAGTATCAGGAAAAGGGCGAATTATCAAGGACCAGATTGTATATTAAGCTAGAGCAAGAGGGAGTTGTCAAAGAGCCTGACAAAATCCTTAATCGGTTAACGGCCGGTTTCGTTGCACCTGCCGAGCTGGAACCGACTATTGAAATCCTCCGCAATAACTACCAGCGGCAACAACTCATCAATACGGCATTAAAAATCCAGGAGATGGCTTCCATGGAGATGGATTTGGAGCTGGAAGATCTCCAGGCCCGTGCCCAAGAATTAATAATGGCCGCCACAACTGAAAGCAAAATAGACCAACACATCTTTACTATGGAGGAGGTCTTGCTACAGGCCTACGAATCCTTTATGGACCGCAAAAACAAGCGGGTCGATACAGGTCTGCGGACAGGCTTTATTTCTTTGGATAAAATATTCGGCGGCTTCAAAAGAGGCCACCTGATTGTTTTAGCCGCATCAACTTCTGTGGGAAAATCGGCCTTTGCCCTCAATATTGCCCACAATATCCTCAAAAGAGATGTGCCGGTGGGCATAATCAGCTTGGAGATGAGTGCCCAGGAGATAATAGATCGGATCATAATTTCGGAAGCCCAAATAAACGGTTGGCGCTATAGCCAGGGCGAGACCGCTGAAGCAGAAGACGAAAGAATCTCTCAAGCCATCGACAATTTATATCGCTTGCCCTTGCGCATTTCCGACGAAAGAGGCCTCACCGTAGCCCAAATAAGGGCCCGCCTGCGCAAATTCAATGCCCAATTCAAAGGCTTGGGGTTAGCTATCATTGACTATCTGCAAATGGTTCAATTATCTCAAGATAGCTATAAACAGGGTAACATTGCCCGGGCCGTCGGGGAAAATGTTTTACAATTGCGCAATTTGGCCTCCGAATTAAATATACCGATTCTTTTAATCTCACAAATAAGCCGAAGCTTTAAAGCACGCAAAGATCAGAGACCCATCCTTTCCGACTTGCGCGATTCCGGTAACATTGAAGAGATTGCCGATGGCGTCATTCTCCTTTATCGCCACGCTCATACCAGTGTCGGTGCCCGCGAAGAGGCCAAACTCGAAGGTCGGGAACGGGACACGGAAATTATTGTGGCCAAAAACAGAACCGGTGCTACCGGCTCCACCGTCTTTTACTTCGAAGAAGAGCATATCAATTTTGTCGATCCGGAGAATATGTCTTTGGAAAGGAGCATGCCCGTTGAAACATGAAGGGCTTGACCAAAGAATAATTCATGCCTTTACCATGGGTTACTGGAATCTGCATAAAAAACAAATAATCAGTGCCGAGAAATTGGACAAAGTGCTGGATCTTATCGATAAACTGGAAGACCATCCCCCCCCGGAAATAAAAAAAAGACTGGCTGAAATATTTAAAGAGCACCCGATCTAGCGGGTGCTCTTTAATATGATATCAAGATATTATCCACAGCCTTAATCAGTAGCCTTAATCAGTAGCCTTAAAACAGTGGCCTTACATGGCACGAGTCGACCGAATGCTTACCAAGATCGGTAATCGACAAGATATGAGCCAATCCCCGGAATCGAACATGATAACCGTGAATCAACCCTCATCGGCAATTATCCTTCGGCGCTTGCGGAAAATAATTCTTCCATCACTTCTTCGATCGATTCAACGGGGATGGCCTCCAGACCATGGAAAGTAGCGGGGATTTCCGACTCATTTTCTTTGGGATAATATACTTTTCGAATACCGGCTTGGCGAGCCACGAATAGTTTTTCCAAGATACCGCCAACCGGTTTAATTTTTCCTTGGATGGACAGCTCACCGGTTATGGCAACATCTTGATCTATAGGCTGCCCTTTTATCGCACTGTAAAGGGCTGAAAAGATGGCAACACCGGCGGAGGGACCATCGACTCTGCCACCACCGACCAAATTCACATATAAATCATACTCCTTGCAATCTATTCCCGCTATTTTACGCAAGACGCAGCGGGCATTAAAAAGGGCATCCCGGGTCATTGTGCCGGCTGCATCATTGAAGCGAATCAAACCCTTTTTCCGGTTACCGGCAGGAAATGCGATAGCTTCTATTTCCAACAGAGAACCTAAAAAACCTGTAACGCCTAAACCAAATACCTTACCGACTTCTTTCTTCCCCGCCAAAGAAGGGATTGTCGGGTTGGGCAAAAGGCGCCCGACCCGAACCGCTTGCAAAACATGTTCTTTTTTTATCACGATTGAAGGAACCGCAGCCTCCTGGCCGGCGGCCAGCGATGGGATACCCTTTTTTGTATGTGCATTAAAAAGAGCAATGCCGTAAGCATCGGCAAGAATTCCCACGGCCTTTCGCCCTTCGCTGGTATAAGAAGCAATAAGCGGGCCGACCTCTGCTGCAAGCTTTATTTGCAAGCGGGCAGCGGCACTTTTGACAATTCCTTCGATATGCTCCGGCAAAAGAGGTTCAAAAAATATTTGAGCAGTCCGAGAACGAATCGCCGGGGACAGTTCATGGGGTTGCCGGGTCGTTGCTCCTATCAAAATAAAATCGGCCGGTGCCCCCTCCTCAAAGAGCTTCTTGATGTATTTGGGGATATGGGGATTTTCAGCATCATAATAGGAAGAATAGAAGTTTATTCGCTTATCTTCCAAGACTTTTAAAAGTTTGTTTTGTAGGGTCGAATCCATCTCACCAATTTCGTCAATGAACAAGATTCCCCCGTGGGCTTGCGTTACCAGCCCCGTCTTGGGCTCCGGAATACCCTCTTCGGCATAGCTCAAACGGGCCCCCTGATAGATGGGATCATGGACAGAACCCAAAAGAGGGTTGGTGCTTTCCCTGGGATCCCAGCGCAATGTTGTCCCATCGGCTTCCACAAACTCCGCATCCTCTCTAAAGGGGGTGAAAGGCATTTTTTTGGCCGCCTCCAAAGCCAACCGGGCAGCGGTTGTTTTGCCCACCCCCGGCGGTCCGTACAAAATAACATGTTGGGGAAAGGGCGAAGCTATTTTAGCTAATAAGGCACCGACGGCTTTATCTTGGCCTATTATATCGCTTAACTCTTTCGGCCTCAGGAGATCGTATTTACCCGTCGCTATCTTTCGTTCCTCCAAATACTCCAGCTCCGCATATTTCTTTAAAGTTTGGGCATTGTCCGGACCAATTTTTGCCTTCAAAAGCTTCTTGCGTAGCTCTTGTAAAAACTCCCCTTGCCTTTCCTGCAATACTTTTTCAACTTTTGCTTCCAGTTCATTTTCAACAACAATTTTGGCTTGTTTTTCGGCCATCTTAGCTTCAAGCTCCATAAAAGCTTTGCCTCTGGTGGCCTGGGAAGTTTTTTCCGTTAAGGTCGGATCGTCGTACACTATCCTTTTCAAACCCAAAATTCGGTCGTCTATATCAGCGGACTTCAATAATGGCAAGGCTTCAACTTTACCTGCTTTTAGAACAATTTTTTCTGCTCCCATAGTCTCTTTCAGTATTTCCAGCAGTGCTGTAATTCTTCTTTGATAGTTATCGGAATTTTTGCTGCAATCAGCCATTATTTATTGGGGCCTCCTTTGTCGACTACTCTGCCTCTACCACCTCTACTTCAAGCTTAGCCAAAACCTCCGGGTGTAGCTTAATTTGCACCTCATGGCTACCCAATGATTTAATACTTTCTTCCATGATAATTTTCTTTTTATCGACGGCAACATCTTTAGTTGCCAAAAATTCTGCTATGTCGCCACCGGTAACCGAACCGAAAAGCTTGCCTTTTTCACCGGCTTTCATGGCAATTTCCATCTTGAGCTTACCAATATCGCCAGCCAATTTTTTTGCTTCTTCCTCTTCCAGTTTAGCCTTTTTGGCCATGGCTTTTTGGTATTCCTTGGCTTTGGCAATGCCGCTAGGTGTAGCTTCTTCAGCCAATCCTTTGGGAATTAAATAATTTCTGGCATAGCCATCTTTGGCAATGACAATTTCACCTGCTAAGCCAAGATTGGGAACATCTTTCTTCAAAATTATTTTCATTTCAAGTCCTCCTTTGGTTTTTTATAGGCCACGGAAATTCAACCAGGCATCGGCAATGCCCGTCAATAAAGCCAGCGGCCCTAATATTATTAATGCTAAACCCATAATCAGAGCCCCGATGGGAGGCATCAGAAGGGCCAGGACGGCCAATATCAACACAATTTTCTTAGCAGAGGGTTTAACTTTATCTTTGAGTTTAGACAACATAACACTAAGACCGGCGGCAGAAAAGCAAACCATCAATATTAAGGCCGCATTGAGAAATATATTATTGGCGGTTATAAAATACAATACACCGACAATGGTAAGAAATATAAGCCAAACCTTGTTGAATTGCCAGCTAAACAGGCTCTTTGGGGGCATAAGGGCAATATTTAATTTTGGCGCCAAGTAAGCGGTACCATAATAATTTATTAAAGCAGTCATAGCGCCCGAAATGAAGACAAAAGTGGGGAAGATCATCTTTAAGGCAGACGTCATCGTCAACAGTATTTCCGTAAGTTCCTCTTCACTGTAACCACCAACCGCCTCGACGAAAAAATCCTCAAAGGTCTGAAAGATGTTGTGGCCAAGAATAAAATGATTGGCTCCCAAATAAAGGGTTTGGGAAGCAACCGCAATCAAGAGTATCACAACAAAGGTTTTGTCAGCATTAAATCTCTCTAAAAAAGCATTGCCGGCTAAAAAACCTATTAAACCGATTACCAGTACCACAGCTAAAAATATCTGAGCATCCAATAAAAGCACAGCCGGCAGAGAAACTATCAAGATTGCCAAGAGGCCCGCCCGACTGTCCCGCCTTAAAATCAAAAGAATAATCGGTAAGGGCATCAACATAGCTCCAAAGGGCAAAAAGCTGCCTAGAAGCAGAAGTAACACTGTAATTCCTGCAAATAAAATAATATCGATGATGTATTCCCTTTTTCCCGTCACAACCCGTTCACCCCTTCAGCATGTGAGAATTTCGGCAAAATAATCTTTAATCCTCCTTGCAACTACTTCCTTTTTAATAATTTACCTTTTTATGTTAGAAATAATTGAATAGTTAAATAAAGGGCCCCGCCAGAGCCCTTTATTTTTGAGACGAAGAACAATTTAAACTAATCGGAGGAAAAAGGCAAGAGGGCAACGTTGCGGGCCCTTTTAATTGCCTTGGTAAGTTCTCTTTGGTGTTTAGCGCAATTTCCCGTTATGCGTCTGGGTAATATCTTGCCCCTCTCGGTTATAAAACGCCTTAAACGGTTGACATCTTTATAATCAATGACTTCTACTTTATCCGTACAAAAAACACATGATTTACGTCTGCCTTTTTTAGGTCGTGCCATGTTCAGCCTCCTTTCCTAATATCAAAAAGGAACATCAATTTCCGGGTTAAAATCATCTTCCTTTGTTTGTGCCTTGCTTCCTTTGCCCGTATCTCTCCATTCCAAAAATCTTACATTTTCTGCTACCACTTCGTATACGGTCCGACGCTGCCCTTGCGATTCACCGCTTTGGACTTCATACTGCCTGACCTGTAATCTTCCTTCGACTGCTACAAGCTGTCCTTTAACCAAATAATCCGCACAGGTTTCGGCCAGCTTGCGCCAAGTCACGATATCGATAAAGTCTACCTCTTTTTCGCCCAGTTGGTTGGTAAAAGGTCTTTCTACGGCCAAAGAAAAATTTGTCACTGCCTGACCGCTTGAAATGTATCGCATTTGCGGATCCCGTGTCAACCGTCCAATCAAAATAACCTTGTTAAACATAAAAAACACCTCCTTGGTTAGTCTTCTAACCTCAGCAAGATGTAGCGATAGACTTCATCTATAATGCGAAAATTTCTTTCCATTTCTTCTGTTATCGCCGGGGTCCCTTTAAATTTCAGCAAAGTATAGTAGCCCATCTTTTGCTTTCTTATTTCATAAGCCAATCTTTTCATTCCCCAGCGGTCTTCTTCTACTATTTCACCACCTTGGGAGGTTATAAAACCTTTAATTCTATCCAACAAAGCCTCCCTATTTTCATCGCTTTGCTCGGGATCGGTAACAAGCATGGTTTCGTATAAACGCACAATATTCACCCCCTCCACTTGGACTATGGCCCTATCTACAATAGAGCATGGATTGAAGAGCACCCGTCCGGATTTTATTCTCCGGATTTTTGGGCATATTTATATTATAACCGCCAACACCTACAAAGGCAAGCCTTCGGGGACTCTGCTTTTTTCAGACATTGTTTCTCTGGGATACTTATATCCCATAAATTGGCGATTTTTACCTAAAATGGATATAGATCACATCATCGCGGGCCACAAGATAATCACGTCCTTCGGTCCGAATCAGACCCTTCTCCTTGGCTTTGGACCAGGATCCGGCTTCAACTAGCCGGCCGGCGGGCACTACTTCACCCTTGATGAATCCTTGGGCGATATCAGTATGAACCTTTCCCGCTGCCGTAATCAATCGTTCACCTTGCGGTAAATTCCAGGCCCGCACCTCTTTTTCATTGCCTGTATAAAAACGAATCAAGTCCAATAAACTGTAAGCTTCGCTGACTAACCTTTCCAAGGCCGGCTCAAGCCCCAATTCCTGCAAAAATTTGCTGCTATCTTCCTCGGGTAACTCCAATAAGTCCGCTTCAAGTTGAGCATCGATAATCATTGCCTTTACCGCCCTTTTATCATCAGCTTTAATCTTGGTCTCCAGCACGAAGTTTTCTGCATTTTGCGGTCCGTTTAAAACATACAGAACCGGTTTAGCGGTCAATAAGTGCATAGAATCCAATATTTCTTTTTCCGGAGCGGATGCTGCAAAAAATCTTACGGGTTGTTCCCGATCCATAAATTCTTGCAATCTTTCATAGAGTGCCAACTCCTGAAAATATTTTTTTTCTCCCGTTTGACACATCGACCTGGCTTTATCACTTCTTTTTTCCAAGGTTACCATATCGGCCAATATCAATTCCAGTTCGACCGTACGAAGATCCGCCAAAGGATCTATTTTTCCCTCGACGTGGGCAACACTTTCAGCCGGGAAAGAACGTAAAACGTGAACAATCACTTCGACATTGCGAATATGGCTCAAGAATTGGTTACCTAGGCCTTCGCCTCGGTGAGCTCCCGCCACCAAACCGGCGATGTCGATGAAATTAATAAAGGCGGGAATAGCTTTGGCTGCCCCAAAAACGCTTTGCAAAGAACGTAAATACTCATCTGCCAAAGGAACCCTGCCCAGATTGGGTTCGATAGTAGCAAAAGGGTAATTTTCCACCAGGGCCTTGCTTCGGGTAAGAGCATTAAAAAGGGTCGACTTGCCTACATTTGGTAATCCTACCAAGCCAATCTGCATTTCTATTGACCTCCCGGTGAAATTATTTTCTTAACCATTCGTTCAAATTTTACCCGCGGTAACATAATTACACGACCACATCTTACACATTCAATGCGAAAATCCGCGCCGACTCGCAAGATTTTCCATTGGTCACCACCACAGGGGTGAAGTTTTCTAAGTTGTACGATGTCCCCCAAGTTGTAATTCGACTTTCCCATGGTTTTCAACTCCTGTTTCAAATTTGGTTATTCGATTATCTGCCTCCCAAAACAAAATGCAACAAGAGTATCAATAAGACAAGCACTAATAGGGCAAGGCAACCGGGATTTAAAAAGAAAGACAGCGCCTTTCCCGGTCCCCCTAGGGTCAAATAGCCGGCTCGTCGAGCTTTTTTGAGACTTTGGACCATCTTGGCAAAGTCTCCTCTTTTTTTGTAAATGGAACCCATGTTGTTGTGGGCCGGCCCATAGTCGGGATCATGACTAAGGGCCTCCCTGTAATATTCTTCCGCTTTCTTTATATTACCGTACTCCAAAAAAATACTGCCCAAGTTTGTCAAGGCGGGAACATGAGAGGGTTCTATAGCCAATATTTTTTGAAAATACTCTTCCGCTTTTGGGAAGTTGCGACGAGTAGCACACACTACGCCCATTTTATTCAGGGCATTCAAATGTTTAGGATTGTGAGCAAGAATCTTTGCAAAACACTCTTCACTTTCATCCAATCTTCCTTGCCTGAGCAGCCTATTGCCTTTTTGAAAGAGTTCATCTGTTTCCACTTTTTTATTCTTCTCCTCTCCCGAAGGCCTCAAAATCATTGTCCGCCAAGTACTGCTTATATTGGTTGGCATTCAATAGTAAGCCTGTTTCTTCCTCATCATAAATTTTCATCTGTAAAAGCCATCCGTCCCCGTAGGGGTCATCAAGAAGCAATCGTTTATTTTCCAACAATTCTTCGTTAATTGCAAGAATTTTTCCGCTCAAAGGAGCATATATTTCTTTAAGATTTCTATGTCCTTCAACAAACCCAAACTCAATGGTCTGAATCAGCTCTTCACCTACCTCCGGCAGATCCAGCTTCACAACCTCCGTCAACTTTTCAACAAAAGGAAGGGTAAATCCTATATATGCCGTTTCTGCCTCCAGTCGGACCCATTCGTGGTCTTCAGAATACATTAGATCTTTTGGCAGCAGTGTTATCGCCCCCTTTCTTTACTAGTTCACTCCCCATTGAGCTTTTCCTTCATCGATGGCCAATTAAATCTTTGATTGAGTGGGCCGGCCTTTTTATTATCGTTAGTATGTTGGCCTTTACCAACGAATCTATACAGTATAAGGAAAAATATGCTGTATGTAGGTTGGCAAGCAGACTGATTAATTGCTAAATCCGGACCATGGTTTCTTTATATTGTTGAACAATAAAAGTTTCATTTTTTTAAAACTGATATTACTTGAAGGAAGATGATTTGTATGGCCGGGGAAAAATTCCAAGGCAAAAATCGTATTTTCCCGGCCCGGGAAAAATATGCAGACCGCCTTAAGGAGGCCATCTTGGATTGCTTCCATGGCCTGCGCCCCAACCCTTATAAAGCACCGATATATTTATGTATCGGTAGCGACCGTTCCACAGGTGATTCTTTGGGTCCCTTGGTGGGAGAAAAACTGACAAAGTTAATTCCTTACCCTGTTTACGGAACTTTGACAAAGCCCGTCCATGCGCAAAACATAATCGAAACGGTCTCCCATATCCAACGCCATCATTGTGGATCATTTTGCGTAGCCGTAGATGCCTGTTTAGGACCTCTTAACCTTGTTGGCTCAATTGCCGTAAAAAGGGGCTTACTGTTTCCCGGTTCCGGAATCGAAAAACAGCTTCCGCCTGTCGGTGACATCCATATCGTCGGCATTGTAAACACCGGTGGATTTTGTGAATATCTTGTTTTGCAAAATACCCGTTTGGGACCCGTCCTTCGTATGGCAACCATCATCGCTGCAGCCCTAACCGAAGCTACATTTCATTACTTTAATATTGTATGATTGGCATTTTCTAAAAATCTATGTAAATATGTTGGCCCGGACGGCGCAGTTCACAAAAGGGGCAGCCCATAAAAAGGGCAGCCTGTGAAAGGGGAGGCCCGCAAAAGGGGGCGGTCCGCAAAAGGAGGCGATCCGTAAAAGGGGACGGCTCACAAAGGAGACAGCTCATAAAAAAGGAGACTCATAAAAGAGGAGCCAGCCATATAAAAAACGGCCCTAAGACGGAAGCCGTTTTTGTAAATAAATTAATTATAAGACCACCACAAACTATTGGTTATTCTTTGTAATGTTACCACCTCAAGGGTTACAAATAAAGTCTATACAGCCGGGTAATATTTCTATTTCAATGGGAGTCTGGGTTATTATCTCACCATCGGCTTGAACAATCATGGGTGGATCGCATTCTATCTTTATTTTTTTAGCCTTATAGAAGTGTACTTCCGGCATATTTACATGGGATCCGGAATATACACCCGGCAGGAATGACAACAATTTCAATTTGCCTATTTCATCTGCAAAACAAATATCCAAGAAGCCATCATGTGGATTCGCCTGGGGCAATATCTTCATACCGCCACCATAATAACACCCATTTCCTACAGCAACCAATAAGGCTTTTTTTTCAATTATCTCATCGTCAACATGGAGAGTTATTTGCGGAGCCTTAAAAGAAGCTAACGTTTTAAAGACGCCCAAAACATAAGCGAGGGTACCGCCGACACCTTTAAGAACATTCTCTGCCGCCGCTGCAGCTTCCGCATCAAAGCCAACGCTTAATATGTTGCAAAATATAGAACCGTTAAGGCGACCCATATCCAATTTTTTCTTGGGCTTATTGCGAACCAACTCGATTAACTCCGGAATCGAAAATGGAACGTTTACGCTTTTAACAAAATCATTTCCCGCTCCGAAAGGAATTACACCCATTGCCGCCTTGGTGCCTACCAACCCGTTGGCCACTTCCAGCAGGGTACCATCACCACCGACAGAAAAAATTTCCGTAAACCCTTCCGCCGCTGCTTTTTTTGCTAGGCTCGTTGCCTCTTTAGGCTTGGCCGTATATGCTTCGCTGTACTTGATGCCGCTCTTGTCCAAAGCAGCACTAAACCGTTTCCACTTTTTTAAAGAGTTTCCCCTACTGGCAGTAGGATTGACAATAAAAAAAACTTCCACAACTTTTCCTCCCAACTTTAAAAGCGAGTCCGGAAGTAACGGAGCTCGCTCATTGATATTGTGCTTATTCCTTTTTTTCTTTTATTTCTTCCGGTGGCAATATTTTTGTCTTTTCAGTGCCCTTGCGGGCTTCACTTTTTCCTTTAAAGGTTGCACCATCCTCAATGACTAGCTTGGATATAACTATATCACCAAAAAGTTTTCCGGAAGGGACTATTTCCAGCCTTTCCAAGGCATCAACGTTACCCTGGACCTCCCCGGCGATAACAACGTTTCTTGCTTGCACCGAGGCAACAATTAGGCCCTCTTCGCCGACAAACACATCACCGCCGGCTTTGACCTCGCCTTCCAGCCTTCCTTCCACGCGCAAGGAACCCGTTATGTAGAGCTTCCCGTCAAACTTGCTGCCCTTACCTATTATTGTTTCAACCTTGTCCCGATGTGCATCCCTTCGTCGCATTGCCTTTTCCACCTCATTAGTTTATATATTTGCGGGGATCATGGGGAATTCCATTGACCTTGACCTCATAGTGCAGATGAGGTGCAGTGCTTCTGCCGGTATTCCCTGAATATGCAATAACTTCACCCCTTTTAACCTTCTGCCCACGCTGCACTACAAGTTTATGATTGTGAGCATAAACGGTTTGAAAACCATAGCCGTGATCAATCTCAACAAGATTGCCGTATCCGGCCTTGGCACCGGAAAACAAAATCGTTCCATCGGCTGTTGCTACAACCGGCGTCCCGGTCCATATCCCAATGTCGATTCCGTTATGAAATGCTTGCTTGCCCGTAAAAGGATCGCGACGTAAACCAAAGTTAGACGAAATATAGCCGCCACCATTATCCAATAGCGGCCAAATACATGGCGTTGCCGCCAATATTGCATTATACTCTTTGACCGATACTTCCAAATTATCCATTTCTTCATGTTGGGCAGGCACTGCGGAACGCAAAGCCTTTAGATCTTGTTTCATACTTTGAATCAAAGTGAAAGCATCCTGGCATAAAAGATAAGAGTTGCTGCCACCGCGCCCCCCCGGCTCCAGATCGGTAATGTGATAATTGAGCAACATATCGCGACCGGCGATGTGGGCAAACTGTGTATCCTCAACAATATCATCAGAAATCATACTTTGAATCCTTTGGCCCTGATGCTGGAGGACAATCAAATCATCGCGCAATGTTTCAGTTTCCTGGGCCAGCCGAACCAGCTCAGTACGCAATTCTTCGTTTTCCAACTTGACAGCTTCCAGATAGTTTACATTTTCCTGTGCTCTGATATACTTTTGTAGATTTTGTTTCATATTGAGCGTGGCATATCCTGAATAAGCAATAAAAATCAGTAACAAGACATATATAGCGATACGCGGAATTTTTATGGAGAAATTTTTTCCCCTTGAATGTGGTGTGATGGTTAATGTCCATGTTTCCAAAAGTTTTTTTATTGTTTTTTGGGCCCTTCGTCTAAGCAACATAACAATCACCCTCTTGATACTATTATTCCCTTCATGACTTTTGTCAGCAAGCCTTTGTCCATATAATCTTAATCCCTACAACCAACATCCACGGCTTGATTCCACAAAGGGAAGGCAGGCCAAAAAACCGTTTCAGTCCCTTATAGTTCTACAGTTAAACTTCAATTCCTTCCTGGCAATTAATTTTTCGTCGTTTTTTTCATGAATTTCTCACTTATGGCATCGGTTCCGCCTATTACGTTGCTTTGATTGGGCGGATATATGAAATCTAGGTAATAGCATCATCTTTTTTGATACATGTCAATGTTCCATATCGCCGTTCAATCTTTGAACCAAATTTCTTTCAACCCTCGGCTCCGTTAATGCCAGAACGATGTCGCCGCCTTTTAGTGTGGAATTACCCCTAGGTACCAAGGCATTATTATCACGCAATATCGTTACCAAAATCACCTCCATCGGCAAGTCTATATTTTTTATTTTCTTCCCAACTACCGGAGCACTTTCACCAATTGGGATTTCAACCAATTGAAGATCGCCAACCTGGTAATTCAATAGGGAAGTAATATCGTTCAAGTTTACTTGCTTTTCGACCAGTGCAGCCAAAATAGATGAACTGCTAACCGCAACGTTGACACCCAACCAATCAAAGAGCTTTTCATTGCCGGGAGTATTGACTGCCGTAAAAGTTCGGGGAATATTGAACTGCCTTTCGGCTAACTGGCAAATTACCAAATTATCGTGATCATCATTTGTAACAGCCAAAACCACATCAGCCTCTTCAATGCCTGCCTTTTTTAAAACTTCTATTTCAGACCCATCCCCATTGACAATATCGATATTGAGCTCTTTATTTATTTGTCGGCACTTTTCTTCATCTTGTTCAATCAAATTTACTTTGTATCCTTTATCTAAAAATTCTTTTGCCAAATAGCGGCCCATCTTGCCGCCACCTGCAATTAGAATAAACATTAATTACCCTCCTTGGGCATTGCAATTTTATTCGCCTTTTTCTAAAAGGGCATATATATTCTCCAACTCTTTCAGCGATCGGTATTCTATTTGCAAGACCCCTCTTTCGTGTGACTGCGGTTGGATGGATACCTTTGTACCCAATGTATCGCACAGGCCTTCTTCCCAATCCTTAATTGTTGTCGTCTTATAATTTAGTATCGTCTTCTTTTTTTGGCCCCTGCCCCAATCCTGAACCAGCTTTTCGGTTTGGCGTACGTTCAAAGAACCGGCAACGATTTTCTTTGCCGCATCTTCCTGGGACCGCCTGTCAGGCAAAGACAATAAGGCTCTGGCGTGACCCATGGAAATTGTTCCACGTGAAACATAATCCTGAACCAAGGGCGAAAGCGCTAAAAGACGCAAGGTGTTGGCAACAGCCGGCCTGCTTTTTCCTATATAGCGGGCGACTTCCTGTTGGGTCAGGCCGAATTCAGTAATCAATGCTTTGTAAGCCTTTGCCTCTTCGATCGGTGTCAAGTCCTGCCTTTGTAGGTTTTCAATCAAGGCCACCTCCATCATTTGCCGATCAGTAAATGATCTTATCAGAGCCGGAATGTTTTCCTTGCCGGCCTTTTGTGAGGCTCGCCAGCGCCGTTCCCCTACGACAATTTGATATTGCCCTCCATCGATTTGCTTTAAAATTATAGGCTGAATAACACCATGTTCTTTTATCGATTGGGCCAGCTCCCCCAATGATTCTTCGTCGAATTCATTGCGGGGCTGGTAAGGGTTGGGCTGAATTTGATTTAATGGGATCAACCTGCTTTCTTCTTCCTCCGACGGACCTGGTATAAGAGCTCCCAAGCCTTTGCCCAGTCTGCTTTTACTCATCGGTTATCACCCCGTCCTGTTGTTAATGCCTGTACTTTGATCGTTATTACGGAGAAACTCCCGGGCCAGTTCCCTATAAGCTAGGGCGCCTTTTGATTTGTCATCGTAAATATTAATAGGCTGACCAAAACTCGGTGCTTCGCTCAAGCGGACATTTCTCGGTATTACAGTTTTGTATACCTTGTCTTTAAAGTGGTTCCTTACCTCGTCAATGACTTGTTGGGAAAGCTTTGTGCGTACGTCGAACATCGTTAAAACAACCCCCTCGATGTTCAACTGGGGATTTAAATGGTTTTGCACCAACTGGATGGTCCTTAAAAGTTGACCCAGGCCTTCCAAGGCATAGTATTCACACTGAATTGGGACCAACACGCTTGCAGCTGCAGTCAAGGCGTTGAGGGTTAAAAGTCCCAGCGATGGAGGGCAGTCAATGAACAGAAAATCATATTGCTGCACCACTTCTTGCAGGACTTTTCTAAGTTTCCCCTCCCGGGACAGCGACGAAACCAGCTCAATTTCGGCTCCGGCCAGCTCTATTGTAGCAGGCACCATGTGTAAATTCTCCAACTGAGTCTTTACTATAACCTCCGACAGTGGCTCACCACCAATGAGAACATTGTAAATGCATTTTTCGAGGCTGCCTTTGTCAACCCCAACACCGCTTGTAGCATTACCTTGGGGGTCAACATCGACCACCAAAACTTTTTTGCCGGCTTCGGCAAGGCCGGCTCCCAGGTTGACAGCAGTAGTGCTTTTGCCTACACCGCCTTTCTGGTTAACTATGGCAACAATTTTGCCCATACTTTCACCCCTCTGATTGTTTTTTCTTGGGCAATGTTATGTTAAAAGTAATGAATTCGTCTTCGTCTTTTTCCTCAACCTTTACATCCAAGCCCCAATCTTTCATTTCTTTAACGGTTTTGCGCATTGTATTGACATACAGGCGCATGTCTTCGAAGACCTTTAAGATATTGCCGCCTCTTTTTTTCTGGGTTTCTTCCCTTTCTTTGCGTATGATCCTGTTAACCAAGGCTTCCGTTTGGGCGACAGATAGATCGTTATGTAAAATCTCCTCTAATATTTTGGCCTGGGCAGCAGGGGAATTAATCTTCAATAAAGCACGGGCATGGCGTTCACTAAGCTTTTTGTCCACTATCCGTTCTCTGATTTGCACCGGCAAACGAAGCAATCTCAACTTATTGGCTATCGTTGATTGACTTCGCCCAACCTTTTTCCCCAGGTCCGATTGGGTCATATTAAAAGAAAAAAGCATTCTTTGATAACCTATGGCCTCCTCGAAAAAGTGCAAATCTTTTCTCTGTAAATTCTCTACCAATGCCAACTGAGCCATCTCTTGGTCATCAATTTCTCTGATAATTGCTGGACATTTCTTTTCACCCAGCAACTTGAGGGCCCGCAATCTTCTTTCCCCGGCTATTAACTGATAACTTTCTTTGTGGAGCCTGACAACCAAAGGTTGCAACAAACCGCTTTCTTTAATTGATAAAGCCAACTCCCTTAACTCATCATCTAAAAAAATCGTCCTTGGCTGGTAAGGGTTCGGTTCGACCCTGTCTATGTCTATTTCGGCAACCAGTTCTCCTTGGTTGCCTGCGACACCAAAGATTTTGGCCAGGGGATTTCGCACAATCACCCCTCCTGTCTTAATTTTAAAAATGTTGAGTTACTGCATTGCTTTATTTCTTCATGAATATCCCTTTTTCCTTCTAACAAAATTCGATGGCATTCTACTTGACAATACCCTGGAATTGTATTATCCCCATTCAATTTTGATAAAATCACCTTGCAGGCCCTGACATCCCACCTTTACAGTCTGTCCCCCGGCAATTTTTTATTCATCTCTGCCCGTAAGCGGGGAAAACCCCGCTGATGTTAAGGCCAGCGCCGCCCGTAAGCAGGGAAACCGTTCCGCCACGGTAAAATTAAAATATTCAAGAGGGTTTATTGCCTGCGCAATTTTCCCAAGTGAATCAAGAGGGCTGTTATATCCGCCGGAGTCACCCCGTATACCCGCTGGGCCTGACCGACGGAACGAGGCTTTATTTTTCTCAGTCGTTCTTTCGATTCAATACTCAAATTTACTACTTCATCAAAGACGAGGCCAGGTGGTATTTGCACCCTTTCCAACTCTTTGTAACTATCTATATCCCTCGCCTGCCTTTTAAGGTATCCTTCATATTTTATCATCGTCATTATATTATTGATTAAGCCTTCATCCACCAAAGGTAAAGAAGGCAATAAACTACGTAGATTTTCATACTCTATTTCCTGACGCCTGTATATATCTTTTAGGGTTACCGGCTTGTGCAGCTCGGTGCTACCGATTTTCAGCAAATATTCATTGACCTCTTCCGTGGGTGTAATTGGGGTGGAAGCCAGAGTTTGCATTATATTTTGCATTGTAGCCTCTTTTTGCTGAAATTTTTCCCAGCGATCGTCTTCAATAAGGCCCAAGCGGCGACCTACAGGCGTTAATCTGGTATCAGCATTATCTTGTCTAAGGGTCAAGCGATATTCAGCCCGGGAAGTAAACATCCTATAGGGTTCCTCGGTTCCTTTCGTTACCAGGTCGTCTATTAAAACGCCCAGGTAGGCCTGTGAACGATCGAGAATTAGGGGTTCACTGCCCCTGATACTCAAAGCTGCATTTATACCGGCTATTATTCCCTGGGCAGCGGCTTCCTCGTAACCGGAAGTTCCGTTTACTTGACCTGCGGTATAAAAGCCCTTCAGAAACTTGCTTTCCAAGGTCAATTCCAGTTGCGTCGGATCGAGGCAATCATATTCTATGGCGTATCCTGGACGCATCATCTCCACCTTTTCAAGCCCCGCTATCGTCTGCAAAAAAGCCCATTGAATTTCCTCCGGCAAACCTGTAGGCAATCCGGACAGGTACATTTCGTCGGTCGAAAGCCCCTCCGGTTCAATGAATACCTGATGCCGCTCCCGGGCGGGGAAACTAAGAACCTTATCCTCAATCGACGGGCAATATCTTGGCCCGGCACTGCCCTCCGCCAATTCCGACAAGAAGGGTGCTGCAGGTATATTGTCCTTAATTATGGCATGGGTGTTCGGGTTGGTATAAGTTAAATAACAAAAGGCTTGTTGCCAATCCGGGCGGGAACCGGGGTTAACAAAAGAAAAATAGAGGTTGCCCGGATCGCCCGCTTGTGGTATTAGCTTCCTATAGTCGAGAGTTTCTCCAAGTATTCGCGGCGAAGTACCAGTCTTGAATCTTTTCAAATTAAAACCTAGGCGGGCAAGGGAATGGGATAGTTCTTGGGTGGAATATTGCAGATTGGGGCCGGCGGAAAAACTCACATCACCGATAATAATTTTGCTGCGCAGAAAGGTTCCGGCCGTAAGGATAACCTTCTTGCTTTCATAGAGCAATCCCGTCTCCGTCAGTACCCCCTTGACCTTGCCTCCTTCAGCAACAATTTCCGTCACAATTCCTTGTTTTAAGGATAGATTGGCTTCTTTCTCGACGGTTCTTTTCATAGTCAGGTGATATTGCATTTTATCGGCTTGAGCCCGCAAGGCCTGAACGGCAGGCCCCTTTCCTGTGTTGAGCATCCTTATTTGAATCATCGTTGCATCGATATTTTTGCCCATTTCGCCGCCCAAAGCATCGATTTCCCGAACCAAATGTCCTTTAGCCGGGCCGCCGATGGAAGGATTGCAGTACATTGCGGCAACATGCTCCAAGTCGATTGTCAAAAGCAAAGTTTGTATTCCCATACGGGCAGCTGCCAGGGCCGCTTCACAACCGGCATGGCCTGCGCCTATTACAATCAAATCAAATTTTTGCGGATACTTTCGTTTTATCATATTTACCCTCTCCTACCTATTGGTGCTGGATCCGTCGTCAACATAAGGGAATCTAATCTTTGAATATATAGCCGCCTAAAATAAAAAATACGGACAAGGCAAAATATGTACCGGCTAAAAAGGAGTGAAAATAATTCCGCCTCCTGATCACAAATTAAAATTTCTACTATATATAAAATACAAATAATTTAATACTATTGACGCCATTTAGAGATAAGAAAAACAAGGCCGTCTCAGCCGATAATATATTTTTATCTTCAACCCTACACAGTGAAATTAAATTTAGGATAGGATTCAATAATATTAAATCTCCTATCATCACCACTTTGGTGGTGATGGTTTCTCTCTCCCGGAAATATTTCAGAAAAATATATTTCTCTCCGCAAAGGCAAGATTATTTTCCAATACAGAAGCGGGAAAATATTTGGTGGGTGATGTCCATTTCAATCGTCTCCCCTGTTATTTTGCCCAAATGGGCCAAGGCGGCCCGAATATCTATTGCCAATAAATCAACAGGGACAACTCCCCAGCCTGCAAGGGTGGCCTGCACGGACTCCAAGGCATCTTTTAAAGCTCTTTCATGGCGGACATTGGCAACGAGTATATCTTCCGTAGTCAGATTTGACCCGGTTACCTTGCGCAATATAGCCTCGGTAATTCTCCCTAGCCCGGCCCCTTTACGGGCGGAAATTAAGATTATGTCCTCCTTGGCAAAGGTTGCCAATAAGGGCTCCAAATCAATCTCTTTTTTAACGTCTGTCTTATTGATGACAACAATGCTTTGTTTGGGAGGAACGTCTCTGATAATCTCCATGTCTTGGGGGGTAATCCCCTCCGTAACATCCAAAACGACAATGACCAAGTCGCTTACTTTCAGCCTATTTTTTGTTTTCTCAACGCCCATCTTTTCAATCACGTCTTTTGTTTCCCGCAAACCCGCCGTATCAATCAGGCGTAAGGGTATGCCGTCTAGATTTATTACTTCTTCGATGAAGTCCCTGGTAGTACCGGGAATTTCAGTTACCAAAGCCCTTTCCTCACCCAAAAGGGCATTGAGCAAAGTTGACTTGCCAACATTGGGCCGACCGATTATTACGGTGCGCAAGCCTTCCCGGAAAATCTTCCCTCGCGAACCAGTGGCCAAGGCCCTTTCAATCTCGACAACGCTTTCTTGGAGAATATGAAGACCGCCTTCCGGCGACAGGCCGTCAAGCTCTTCTTCGGGAAAATCCACCGATGCCTCAATGGTGGCCAACAATTCGATTAAGCTCTCCTTAATATTATTTACAAATAAGGAAAGGCTGCCTTCCAGTTGTTGGACAGCAAGATTAAGCCCTTTTTCTGTCTTAGCGGTGATTACATCGATGACTGCTTCCGCTTGGGACAGATCTAAACGGCCGTTTAGAAATGCTCTTTGGGTAAACTCCCCCGGTTCAGCCAGACGAGCCCCGTTTTCCAAAAGTAAGCCAAGGATGCTTTGCAGGGGTAAAGGCCCACCGTGGCCGGATATTTCAACGACATCTTCACCGGTAAAAGAATGCGGTCCTTTCATGGCAAGAACCACAACTTCATCGATTTTTTTTTCTTCTAGATCTTGTATATAACCGTGGACTGCCGTATAGGTATTTAAATCAGCTATTTTTTTGCCCCGTGGGCTTTTAAAGAGCAAATCCACAATATCAATGGCCTCGTCACCACTGACACGAACAACGCCGAGGGCCCCAAGCCCGGGCGGCGTAGCAATGGCAGCTATAGTGTCCTTTCGGTACACATTAAATATCCTCCTTAAATATCCTCTCTTTGATTTTGAAAAAACCCAGCACTTCCTACTGGGTTCTTTTTACATCTATAATAACTTTCCGGAAAGGTTCCTCACCTTCGCTGTAGGACTCTATTTGCGGATCCTCGCGCAGAGCAATGTGGATAATTCTTCGCTCATGGGGTGGCATTGGCTCAAGAACAACCTTCCTTTGATTTCTATGAGCTGTATTTGCCAGGCGTTTGGCTAAATTAATCAATGTCTGTCGCCTTTTTTCCCTATACCCCTCCGCATCGATAACGACTCTTACATAGTCTTCTTCGATAATTTTGTTTGTATAAATATTGGTCAGGTATTGCAAGGCATCGATGTTTTGCCCCCTTCTGCCAATAAGCAGCCCCATCCCCCGTCCTGATATGTTAACAAATATCTGTTTGGGTTCACCATCTTTCTCCTCACAATCTATTGTTACATCGAGCCCTAATTCGGAACAGATCTTATTTATGAATTCAAAAGCCCGTTCTTTTTTGGTTTCCTTAGGTCTAACCCGGACCCAGACCTCTCTGCCCGGCAAGATGCCCAAAAAGCCCCGTCTGCCCTCGTCCACAACTTCATATTCAATTTGCTCTTCGGTCAAATTCAGTTCCGATAATGCTTTGTCGAGTGCTTCTTCCACAGTCTTACCTTTTTGCAAGGATTCTTTCATTTATTGGGCCTCCTTTTCTACCGGTTCTTTGCGGGAGTACATGAAAAATGTTTGGGCTACAGCCACTAAGTTAGATGTTGCCCAATACAAAATTGCACCGGCGGGGAGTTTAAAACCGATGATCACAATCATGACCGGCATTATGAGGTTCATCATTTGGTTTTGTTGAGCTTGTCCGCTTAGTTTTTGCTGTATCTGTATTTGTAGAAACATCATTATACCGGTTAGAATAACCAGCGGAATATCGGGGGTACCTAAATCGGCAATCCACAAAAATTTTGCGCCGCTCAACGCATCCATCCTCAAAACCGCTTGATAAACAGCGATCAATATGGGAAATTGAATTAAAAGCGGCAAACAACCCGCCATGGGATTTACATTGTGCTTTTTGTAAAACTCCATAAGTTTGATTTGTTGAGTTTCCTTATCATCCTTATACTTTTCCTGAATTTTCATCATTTCAGGCTGCAGCCTTTGGATTTGCCGCATCGACTTGGTTTGTTTAATCGTCAAAGGAAGCAGGAGCAGTTTAGTAAATATTGTAAAAAGGATTATTGCCCATCCCCAGTCGCCCACAAAATTATAAAAGAAGGTCAACAAATTTGAAAAAAGGATACCGATCGAACTAAACAGTCCGCCGCTTTTCTTTGCTGCTTCCTCGGTCGCTAAACATACGAAAGGCATTATACTATTCAAAAATGACAACATCACACCTTGTCCCCCTCATCCAGAAAATTACCTGGTTTTATTTTCTGCTGTAACTGTAGCTTTAAAAAAGTAAAAGACCAGAAGTGCAATAATGTGTTATACCTAACATCTTTTAAGTTTTGCAAAAAAGTTTTCCGTTATAAACAATATCAAATATGGATTCCTTTGATAAAAACTTTATTCAACCGGATCGTAGCCGCCCGCCGAAAAGGGATGGCATCGCAACAATCTCCTGAAACCTTTTTTAAGACCCCCCCATGCTCCATACCTTTCAACGGCTTGGATTGTATAGGTTGAACAAGTGGGATAAAAGCGGCAACTGGGCCCCTTGAGGGGCGAGATAATTTTTTGATAAAATTTTATCAGCCAAATTACTGCCCGTTTCATGATTTCTTCTCTTCTTTCCATATGCCTGCTTTTTTCAGCAACTCTTTTTCGGCGGCCACTATTTGCGAATATTTCGCCTTTAAAATACCTCGCCGCGCAATGAACAAAACCATAAAACCTTGGGGAACGTTATCAAGCAAGGAACGATATGATTCTTTCATGCGTCTTTTAAATTTATTTCTGGTGACAGCTCCACCCATTTTTTTACCAACTGTGAAACCGGCCTCTCTTTTATTTGCCGGCCCCGGTTTGTAATATAGAACCAACAGGTTGTTGGCTATTGATTTTCCTTCTCGAAAAAGAAGGGAAAATTTCTTTGCTTCTTTAAGCCTTTCCTCTCTGGGCAAAGCCATTTTTGCCTCCCCATCGATACTTGCCGGCCAATTTTTAAATTGGCTCGGCCAAATTAAAGCTTCCCGTTTTTCTTTGTATTGTCCTGCCCTTGTATTATATAATAAGATTATAGTTTATTTTTTTAGTGCCTGTCAAGATTAGTTCCGGCCCATCTTTTTAAATAATTATTCTGCTTTTTTTAAAAAGGGTTTTTACACCTTAAGGCGAAATTTTAAAGTAGCAAAAGAGCTGAATAAATATTTTGAAATTAGTCAATAACAAAGCTGTTTTATATTATTTAAAAATTTCAAAAAATACCCCTGCAAAATTTAATTTTAATATAGACAATATACAGGCAACCTATAAAGATATTCTTTTCTCGTAAACTCCTTTTTGAAAACTGCTGCCCTATGGAGCAAAGATCAAAACAAATACTAGAAAAGTATGTTTTTTATCATTTTTCGCCATGTCCTGTTTTAACGAGGACTTTTTTTTACGAAAAATCCGTTATTTTATCCAGAAGGCCGATTTATTTTTCCACAAGATTTCGGCCAATATTTCAGTAAATATATCGAAAATCCCTTGTTGTATCGGTTCTTTTCGCTGTGGATAGTTTGTGTATAGTTTTTAATATTTAGCGAGTTTTTGAAAGAGATAGGCAAATAAGCATTGATATCACTGCTTTTTACGGTTTTTCACCTTTTAATTAATTATCCACATTTATAATGATTTTTTTCAAAAGGGTATTTCCAACAAACTCTCTCGTCCTGCAAATATCTCTTTTGTAATCCCGTAGGGGAGGTATATTATGTCGATTAATTTGTCCATTACAGAAATATGGAATAAGACGTTGGATACAATAAGAAATAAACTCAGCGGTCCCAGTTATGAAACTTGGTTGAAATCAACCCGTCCCATATCTTTGAATGAAAAGACAATGCTTGTGGAAGTTCCAACAGTTTTTGCCAGAGATTGGCTTGAAAGTCGCTACGCAAGCTTGTTGGAAGAAACTCTATCCACTACCGTCGGAAGGCCCACGGAAATTGAATTTTTTGTTGCCAATGAAAAAGATGCTCCAAACATCCTTCAACCATCCATTGAACCGATAAAAAAATCCTTTATGCCTTATGAGGGAAGCAGCTATTTGAATCCCAAGTATACTTTCGATACCTTCGTCATCGGTGATAGCAACAGATTTGCCCATGCGGCTTCTTTGGCGGTGGCCGAGGCACCCGCCCGCGCCTATAACCCCCTATTTATTTACGGAGATGTCGGGCTGGGCAAAACTCATTTAATGCAGGCCATCGGTCATTATGTCTTCAGCAATTTGGCCAACAAAAAGGTGGTTTATGTTTCATCGGAAACCTTTACCAATGAACTGATTAATTCAATACGCGACGACAAAACCGTGGAATTCCGCAATAAATATCGGACCATCGATATCCTTTTGGTCGATGATATTCAATTTTTAGCCGGTAAGGAAAGGACGCAAGAGGAATTTTTCCATACCTTCAATGCTCTCCACGAAGCCAATCGCCAAATAGTAATTTCCAGCGATCGGCCGCCCCGGGAGATCCTTACCTTGGAAGAACGATTGCGTTCCCGCTTTGAGTGGGGCCTGATTACCGATATTCAAAAACCCGATCTGGAAACAAGAACAGCTATTTTAAAGAAAAAAGCCAGCCTTTCCAATTATTCAATTCCTTACGATGTAATTAACTTTATTGCCGATCATATTCAGTCCAACATACGGGAGTTGGAAGGAGCCTTAACCAGAGTCGTTGCCTACTCTTCCCTGCAGAATACTCCGATAAGCGTTAGTTTGGCGCAAGAAGCCTTGATGGATATCTTGGCTTTGGCAGAACCCCAACCGATTACAATCGACCATATCCAGAAAATTGTTTCCGAATATTATTCTTTGCAAATAAAGGACATGTTTTCCAAGAAAAGAACCCAAAACATTGCTTTTCCCCGCCAGATTGCTATGTACCTGGCCCGGGAATTGACGGATGCTTCCCTACCTCAAATCGGTGAAGAATTTGGTGGCCGGGACCACACAACGGTTATCCATGCCTATAATAAAATATCGGAAAAAATTGATAATGAGATTTCCTTTAAATCAACCATAAAAAACCTCACCAATTTAATTAAAAAAAGAAATCCATAGACTGTTGATAACTTGTCCTTTTTATCCATAGGCTTATAAACATATCAAATACGCACCCGGACAAGCTTTATTATTGTTATCCCCGTAATTAACACTACTACTACTAATCCTACTAATTATGATATATTAATATATGATTATTGTTTTTTTGACAACTTGCCAAGGAGGAATTTGTAATGCGTTTTACAATAAACCAAAAGGTATTTGGTAAAATCATTCAAGATGTGCAAAGAGCTTTAGCCTCCCATACAACTTTACCCATACTTTCCGGCATACTAATAAAAGCAAAAGACAATGAAGTAATCGTTGCTGCAACAGATTTGGAAATGGGAATCGAAAGCAGGGGAGAAGCCAAGGTTTTAGAAGAAGGCTCCATTGTTCTTCCCGGTCAACATTTGAGCAACATTATACGTGAATTGCCTGTCGATGATGTTAGCATCACTTTAAAGGATGATTTAAGCATCGAAATCGATTGCCGCAATTCAAATTATTGCATCAAAGGCTTCGATCCCGGAGATTTTCCCAGCTTACCTCAGATTGAGGCCGGCTTGAGTATTTCTTTGCCTCAATCATTGCTGAAGAAAGCTTTGGAGGAGGTCAAGTTTGCCGCCTCCACCGACGAAAACCAACCCTTTTTGCATGGTGCCCTTCTAACGATCAAGTCGGAGGGCAAGGTGGAACTGGCAGCCACAAATACTTACCGCTTAGCTTGCCGCGAGTTTGTTCTTCCCCAAGTGGTAGATCTTGATGAAGAAATAAAGATAATTATTCCCTTGAAGACTCTTCATGAATTGGCCAGGCTTCTGCAAAATGAAGGTGATGTAACGATGACTATCAAAGGAAACCATATAATCTTCTCTTTTGCCCCGCTTTTAATTACTTCCCGCTTGAAGGAAGGACAATTCCCCAACTATAGGCAAATTATACCCGATTCCTTCAGTTCCGTTTGTACCGTTAATCGGCAAGATCTTTTGCAGGCGGTTCGTAGGGCTTCATTGATTGCCAGGGAAGATTCCAATGCAATCGAGTTTTTGTTCCGCTCCAAGGAGCTGGAAATCAATACCACCGAATCCAAGATTGGCCGGGCCAAGGAAATTGTTCCCGGTGAATTGGCCGGGCCGGAAATAAAAATTGCCTTTACCGCCGATTATATTATTGATGTCCTGAAAGTAATTGAAAATGATCTGGCCGGCCTTTATATTAAAGATAACAGAAGTCCTTGCGTTGTAAGAGGTCTGGAAGATACCGACTATACTTACATTTTGATGCCCATCCAAATTAGGGGGGAATAAGTTTGTGAAGACCGTTACAATAAAGTCTTCCCCAATTAATCTGGCTCAATTCCTGAAGTGGGCGGGCGTCTGCAGTACCGGTGGTGCGGCAAAAGAAATAATATTAAGCGGCCTGGTTATGGTTAATGGAGAAATTGCCAGGCAAAGAGGGAAAAAACTTATTGCCGGCGATATTGTTGCGATACAAGGCGGGGAATCATTTCTGATTGCGATGGGGAATGATTGAATTTGCATATTGCCAGGATTTATCTCAAACAATTCAGAAATCTGAAGGATACTGATCTTTTACTCAATGCCAACGTAAATATTTTTTGGGGCATGAACGGCCAAGGCAAGACAAATCTGTTGGAAGGTATCTACCTTTTGGCCATGGGCAGCTCCCCCCGAGCTTTTAATGACAGCGAGATGATCTGTTGGAATAAAGATTATTTCTTTGTTAAAGGTATAATAGAAGATGAGCATGAAATTTATACTTTGAGTGTGGGTTATGGCGGTGGGCGCAAAAAAATAAATTTAAACGGTCAGTTACTTGATCGAATCAAGGATCTTTTAGGTCGGTTTTTAGTTGTGTATTTTACACCGGAGGATTTACAATTGATAAAAGGGCCGCCCGGCTTGCGCCGCCGTTTTTTTGACCAGGAAATATCCTTGCTTTTTCCCTTATATTATGATAATTTGCAACGTTATCGAACGGTTTTACAGCAAAGGAACAATTTGCTAAAGGAATACCGGGAAAAAAAGAGCAGTAACGGTGCTTTGGAGCCGTGGAATATTCAGCTGGCCGCCTTGGGTGCTCAAATAATCAATAAAAGAATTGAGGTATTGGATGAATTACGGCCAATTTTAATGGCAAAATATTCCCATATTGCCGACAAAGATGAAATTTTAGGGATGGAGTATCACCCATCCCTACCTTTAAGTCCGCAGGCATCCTTGACTGAATGGGAAAATGCATTGACAATGGCCTTGGAACGGCGGCAAAACGAAGAGATTATGCGGGGTACTACCTTGGTGGGCCCTCATCGCGATGAAGTTACCCTTTTTTTAAATGGTAAAGAGTTGCGAAATTTTGGTTCTCAAGGCCAACAACGTTCGGCCGTATTGGCCTTGAAGCTTGCAGAATTGGAATATATCGGTCGAATCAGAGGTAAAAAACCGGTCCTGCTTTTGGATGATGTCTTCAGTGAATTGGATAATAGAAGAAGAGCAGCCTTGATCGACACGATAAAAGACAATATCCAAACTATAATAACAACTACGGATATGGATTTTAAGATGGAGAATCTTTCTGTTTCATCTTTTCGTGTGGAAAAAGGCACGATTGTTATAAACAATGAAAAGGAGTGAATGACTTGTATTTGCATATGGGTAAGGAAAATATGATTTTAAAATCCAAGGTCCTTTTTGTCGGTCACTATGATGAAAAAAACGAGAAGAAATTAAATATGAATTTTTTTCAAAGGAAAAGGGCTGAGGGGAAAGTCTTGGATATCTCGGAGGGAAACCCGCAAAGCTTTGTGGTGACCGATGATTGTATTTATCTTTCTTTGATTTCCGCCAATACTTTGGAAAAAAGGTTGCGGGCCAGTTTTATTTAAACAATGCCAATTGTTTGTAGGAGGTCTTTATGGAAAAGGAAAAAAAATTAACCGGTAATGAATTTTATGATGCAGCACAAATCCAAGTTCTCGAAGGTCTGGAGGCGGTTCAGCTTCGCCCCGGCATGTATATCGGCACCACAGGTCCCAGCGGCCTGCACCATTTAGTCCATGAAGTTGTGGATAACAGTATTGATGAAGCCTTGGCCGGGTTCTGTACAGAGATAGTAATCACCTTGGAGGAAGGAAATGTAGTCAGCGTTGTCGATAACGGACGGGGTATCCCGGTTTCTACCCATCCCAAGATTAATAAGCCCGCTTTGGAGGTAGTCATGACAATGCTTCATGCCGGCGGTAAGTTTGGCGGCAGCGGTTATAAGGTGGCCGGTGGACTTCATGGTGTTGGAGTTGCAGTTGTCAATGCCCTTTCCCAATGGTTGGAGGTCGAGGTTAGCCGGAACGGCGAGATTTATTATCAAAAATTTGAACGGGGCCGCCCGGTAAACGATTTGGAAGTTATCGGTACAACCAATAAAACTGGGACAAAGGTCAGATTTTTGGCTGACGGCCTGATTTTTGATGAATTGGACTATAAATTTAAAATCCTAAGCAAGCGTTTGCGGGAATTGGCCTATTTGAATGCCGGTCTAAAAATCAGCCTGGTAGATGAGCGGGAGGGGCAAAAGATAAGGGAGGATTATCAGTATGAAGGAGGAATAGTATCTTTCGTTCAAGCCTTAAATGATAACAAGGATCCCCTTCATGACCCGCTTTTTATCAGGAGGGATGATAACAATAACCAGGTTGAAGTTGCCCTGCAGTATAATTCGTCCTACACTGAAACGATTTTTGCCTATGCCAATAATATCAATACGGAAGAGGGCGGTACTCATTTAATCGGATTCAAGGCAGGCTTGACGAGAACCATCAACGATTATGCCCGCCAATTTAATTTTCTCAAAGAAGCCGAAGAAAATTTTAGCGGAGATGATGTCAGGGAGGGTTTGACGGCAATTATAAATATCCGTTTGCCCGATCCGCAGTTTGAAGGACAAACCAAGACCAAGCTCGGCAATATGGAAATCAGGGGTTTAGTCGATACAATTATCAGCGAGGGCTTGATGGTGTATATGGAGGAAAACCCTACAGTTGCGAAAACGATTATGGATAAATGCTACAATGCTTCCCAAGCCCGTATGGCTGCCAGGAAAGCCCGGGAGATAACCAGAAAAAAATCATCGCTTTTCCAATCTTCCCTGCCGGGCAAGTTGGCTGATTGTTCCAGCCGTAACCCGGAGGAGACGGAACTTTATATTGTTGAAGGGAATTCGGCCGGCGGTTCGGCAAAACAGGGGCGCAACAGGCATTTCCAGGCCATTTTGCCTTTGCGGGGTAAAATTTTGAATGTTGAAAAAGCCCGTCTCAACAAAATTCTCACCAGCGATGAAATCAGGGCTTTGATTACCGCCATCGGCACCGGAGTGGGGGAAGATTTTGACATTGATAAATTGAGGTACGGTAAGATCATCATCATGACTGACGCCGATGTCGACGGGGCCCATATCCGAACCTTGCTTTTGACTTTCTTTTACAGATACATGCTCAACCTGGTCAAAAAAGGATCCATCTACATTGCCCAGCCGCCCCTTTATTTGGTTCGCAAAGGCCGCCAGGAGCACTACTTTTACCGCGACCAGGAGTTGGAAGAAGGACTCATAGAGATTGGGGAGCGAGGCATAACTATACAGCGGTATAAGGGTTTGGGGGAAATGAATCCCCATCAGCTTTGGGAGACGACCATGAACCCTGCGACCAGGCAAATCAAACAGGTTCAAATTGAGGATGTTATGGAGGCGGAAAAAATATTTACCACTTTAATGGGTGATAAGGTAGAGCCGCGGCGGGAATTTATCCAAGCTAATGCTTTGCAGGCGGCTAATATAGATATTTAGTCAGATAGTTTGGAGGTGGCTTTGTATTGGCTAACAATGAACGTGTAATACCTGTAGATATAGAAGATGAAATGAAGACCGCTTATTTAGATTATGCAATGAGTGTTATTGTCGGCAGGGCCCTGCCGGATGTTCGCGATGGATTCAAACCGGTCCATCGGCGCATCCTTTTTGCCATGGGCGAATTGGGCTTTACCGCTGATAAACCCCACAAAAAATCAGCCCGGGTTGTCGGGGAAGTAATCGGTAAGTACCACCCCCACGGCGAGGCGGCCATTTATGATGCAACCGTCCGCATGGCCCAACATTTTTCGATGCGGTATCCTTTGGTGGATGGCCATGGCAACTTCGGCTCCGTCGATGGGGATCCGGCTGCAGCCATGCGTTATACGGAAGTGAGATTGACGCCGCTGGCCATGGATCTTCTGGCAGATATCGATAAAGATACGGTGGATTTCCGAGGTAACTTTGATGAATCGTTGCAGGAGCCTGTTTTCTTACCTTCGCCCTTACCTAACTTGCTTTTAAACGGCTCCTCCGGTATTGCCGTGGGCATGGCAACAAATATTCCTCCCCACAATCTCAATGAAGTGGTGGATGCTTTGGTTCTCTTGATAGACGATCAAAATACTGACATCGACGATATAATGGAAGTTATCCAAGGACCAGACTTCCCCACCGGCGGTAAAATCATGGGGCGGGAGTCGATAATGCGCGCCTATAAAACCGGGCGGGGCACGGTTACCATTCGCGGCATAGCGGAGATTGAAGAGACCAAGGGCGGCAAAAAATGTATTATAATCAGGGAACTCCCCTACCAGGTGAATAAAGCCTCTTTAATTGAAAAAATTGCCGAATTGGTCAAAGATAATAAAATTGACGGTATCAGCGATTTAAGGGATGAGTCGGACCGGGATGGTATGAGGATGGTAATAGAGCTTAAAAGAAGGTCCCGGCCCAAGGTTATACTCAGCCGCTTATATAAAAACACGCGGTTGCAAGCGAACTTCGGTGTTAATATGTTAGCCTTGGTTGACAACGAACCCAAGGTTCTTAACATTAAGGATATTCTTTGCGAATATTTGAAACACCAGCAATTGGTTATTACCAGACGGACCAAGTTCCTCTTGGCTAAAGCAGAGGAGCGGGCCCATATTCTGGAGGGTTTGCGCATAGCCTTGGATTATTTAGATGAAGTTATCGCTTTGATTCGCCAATCGCCCGACGGACCCACGGCCAAGAGCAATCTGATGGAAAGATTTAAGCTGAGCGATAAGCAGGCCCAGGCAATTTTAGACATGCGTCTGCAGAGGCTGACAGGCCTGGAGAGGGAAAAGATTGAAGAAGAGTATAAAGAAGTGTCCCAAAGAATTGCTTATTACAAGCATATCCTTGCCGATGAAAGCCACATAAATGCAGTAATCAAAGAAGAGATTCTCAAATTGAAAGAAAAATACGGCGATGAAAGGCGGACTAAAATCGTTGCCCAGGATGCGGAGATAGACATAGAGGATCTTATCCCCAATGAAGAAATGCTTGTTTCTTTATCTTACAATGACTATATAAACAGAATGCCTTTGCGAAGCTATCAATCGCAACGACGCGGCGGCTTGGGAACAAGGGGGATGAGTACAAAAGAAGAAGACTTTGTCTCAGGCATCTTCACCGCTTTCAGCCACGATTACCTTTTGTTCTTTACCAGCCGCGGTTTTCTCTATCGGATGAAGGTGTATGAAATACCCGAGAACCATCGGCAGGGGAAGGGGATTGCTTTGGTAAATCTGCTTCCTTTACAGGAAGATGAGACTATTAAAGCGGTCATCCCCGTCCGGGAGTTTAAGGAGGATTCCTTCTTATTGATGGTAACCAAGGGCGGCCTTGTGAAAAAAACGGCCTTAAAGGAATACCGCTCCCGCTACACGAGCTTGCGGGCCATCAATTTACGGGAAGGGGACAACTTGATTTCGGTGCGCCATATCGATGATGAATCCCAGGTAGTTTTGGGAACAAGAAAAGGTAAATCCATAAGATTTACTACCAAAGAAATAAACCCCTTGGGGAGAGCAGCTCAGGGTGTCAAGGGTATTAATCTGGATAAAGACGATGAAGTTATCGGCATGGCCGTCGTCGAGAAGGGTTATGATGTTCTGACCATATCGGAAAAAGGTTATGGTAAAAGAACGGTTATTGATGAATACAGAGTTCAGGCTCGCGGCGGTAAAGGTGTGTTTGCCTGCAACATTACAAAAGAGAGCGGTGATTTGGCCGGATTCACCATGGTTAAAGCCCAGGACGATGTTATGGTTATAACCCGCGAAGGGCGACTGATTAGGATTAAAATCAAGGAAGTTCCCCGCTTCGGGCGAAATACCCGCGGAGTTCGTATAATGCGTTTGGGTAAAGGGGACCGCATCGTATCGATGGCCCGGGTGAAAGAATAAAAGCAAGTTACTTTTTCAACCGGGGCAATCGGGTCCGAAGCAAGCAGGCCTACTGCAGTCACTGTATAATATATTTTTAACCGGGGAAATCAAGGTATTCTTTCAGAATGCATAGAGCAGTGCCTGTAGGAGGATAATTTACCAAGCCTTGCCCCAATAAGATATCCATTGCCCGGTTGGCAACCAGTTTGTAGAACCAGCTGTAAAATTCAGAAAAGCCGGAATTATTTGCGGTCCTGAAGCTCCGGTAGGCTTCAAAGAGCATATTGTAGTAGCGGTCGAATAGCAGACCAATCTTTGTGCCGATGGATCTGGCCATAAATTGAATAATCTTGCAATCAGCTTTGCTTCCCAACGGTACCAAAGGCCTGCCGGTCCCGGTTATTAAAGAAAAGGGAAGGAGGTGTTCGAGGGTTAGGGATCTGTCGACACCTCTGTAATGGTCTTCATAAATTTTTATGGTGTGGATTATTTCCTTTTTTGCTTCCGGAAGGCCTTTTTTCTTGATTAAGGGGAATATTTTGTTATCAAATGCCTGTACGGCATTCGGTGCACCGTACATACAAAAAAAATATTCGGTCAAGTCACAATAGCTGCTCCGGTAATGGCCCAAGATATCCAAAGAATTGGTTTCAATGGCCAATAAAAAATAAAAACCGCTTTTCCTGTTGGGATAAGGGCTTAAAAAAAGGTTTTCACCGCTGTTGGCTATGTATTGGGTGCCTAATTCAAAGATAAAATTACCGATTATTAAAAAATTTATTTCCGACCAGGCAAAGCGTTCGGCAAAGGAAAGTTCATCGGTTAAATTCCTTATCTCGGTAAACCAATCTTGGATGGGATTTACCAGTCCGATTGCCAGTTCCTGAGCCATGGCCGGTACATAAAAGAGCTCATCAGCCAAGGCGACAAAAAAGTTGGGCCGGTATTTATCGCCTTCTTTTTTGATAAAGGTGGCCTCCTCTAATAGCAAAAGATCTTGCCGGACCGTCTGCGGGTTCCAGCCGTTTTCTCGGATGGCCGCCCCAATTTCTTTTTTTTGGTGAAGAACCTTAATCAAGGCAAGCCGTCTCTTGCCTTTTTCATCGCCAAAAACATTTAGCGGACTTCGATGGTCTTTGTGGTTGCAGTTTCCGTAAACAATTATTTGCAAGGGCGTAATACCTCCTTGCGGTTCACCTATATAATTCCACTAAATATTAAACCGTCCTCTATTTATTGCAGGAATATTTTGCTGGATTAAAGAAGATTAACCTGTAAACTATAATCTAGAAAGGCGGTCAATATGACTTATCCCCGTATAAACATTTATCCGAAGAGAATTGAAGAGAATGCAAGGGCCATAACTGGTTTGGCCCGCTCCCAAGGTATAGGTATTTATAGCGTAACTAAGGCAACCTGTGCCAATATTGCGGTTGCGGAGGCAATGCTGGCCGGGGGGGTTGAAGGACTGGCCGACTCAAGGCTACTCAATCTAAAGAAGCTTCGCAGCCATTTCGGTGCTGATTTATCCCTCTTGCTATTGCGTTTGCCCATGCTCAGCGAGGCGGACTGTGTGGTTAGGACAGCCGATTTGAGCCTGAACTCTGAAATGATTACCATTAAGGCTCTCAGTAAGGCCGCCGCCAAGCAAGGCAAAAAGCACGGTATCGTTTTGATGGTTGACTTGGGAGACTTGAGAGAAGGGCTGTGGCCCGATAAAATTGTTGCGACCGGCCAAAAAATAGATCAGTTGCCCGGTGTCTACTTGCACGGTCTAGGGACCAATTTAACCTGTTACGGAGGTATTCTGCCCACCACCGAAAACCTGCAAAAATTGATTGATTTGGCAACGGAACTGGAAAACAGGCTGGGACGAAAGTTAGCCTGGATATCCGGCGGCAACAGCAGTTCCCTTCATCTTATCGACAGGGGACAAGTGCCTGCGGGTATAAACAACTTGCGTATCGGGGAAACCATGCTCCTTGGCAACGATACTGCCCTGAGTTCCCCCTTCCCCGGCACCAGGGACGATGCTTTCATCTTCCAAGCAGAATTAATTGAAATTCAAGAGAAACCCTCGGTTCCCATCGGTCTTGTCGGGCGCGATGCTTTTGGACGAATTCCCGCTCGACCTGAGGACAAGGGGATGCGTTTGCGGGGCATTCTGGCGGCCGGGGAACAAGATATTTATCCCGGTGGTTTGGTTCCTATAGAAGCAGGAGTCGAAATTATCGGTGCCAGCAGCGATCATTTGTTGGTTGATCTGACGGAATGCCGCCAGGAGTTGAAAATCGGCACACCTCTAAGCTTCACCGTTGCCTATGGCAGCCTTTTGCGGGCGATGACGTCACCTTTTGTAAGCAAAATTGTTATAGAGCGGTAGGGGCAGGCTATTAATGCGGATAAATTTGGACGGCTAATTGCGGTAAACTTCCTTTACCGATTGATCGGCTTGTTTTTAAAAATACACTTACAATGTTATCCGGACTTTTTTAAAGGACAAAGAAGACAAAAACACAAGGAGGCAAGAATTGATGACTATTAAACTGGAAAGAGATTCAATTT
This sequence comes from uncultured Halanaerobiales bacterium, assembly GCA_964568715.1. Lineage (GTDB taxonomy): Bacteria > Bacillota > Halanaerobiia > B1SED10-174 > B1SED10-174 > CAZMQU01. The sequence continues at coordinate 79,260 of CAZMQU010000005.1, read as the reverse complement.
ATGACTTAATGCTCGATCTAGTCAGGGTTCCCAGTGTTTCACCGGGACCGGCGGAGACAGAAGTTGCCGAACTAATCCATAGTAAATTAGCGGAATTGGCCTACTTTAAAGAAAATCCGCATCATTTGGAGTTTATTCCTTTGATAGATGATCCATTTGGTCGCAAGGCTGTGTTTGCTATTGTAAAAGCCCACCCTGCAACCAACAGAACGATTATACTGACCGGCCATCTGGATGTTGTGGATACAAGCGAAGCCAGGTCCTTGGCCAATTTGGCCTTCCATCCGGAAGAATATACAAAGAGGATAGGGGAACTTGAATTGCCTCAAGAAGCAAAGGACGACTTGGCTTCGGGTAAGTATCTCTTTGGCAGGGGTGTAATGGATATGAAGACCGGCTTGGCAATCCAGATGGCTCTTTTGGCCGAATATTCCCGGGCCCCGGAAGAGATGTCCGTCAATATTGCCTTTTTGGCCGTTGGTGATGAAGAGAATAACTCGGCCGGCATGATAGCAGCCATCTCCCACTTGGCAAAGCTGCAAGATGAGGGGATGGATTTTGTAGCATGCGTCAACAGCGAAGGTATCATTCCCAAGTATCCCGGCGATACCAATCGCTATATCGACATTGGTTCAATTGGCAAGATAATGCCGATGTTTTATTGTGTAGGCAGAGAATCCCACGTTGGCCAGTACTATGCGGGCCTCAACGCCAACCTGATGAGTTCTGCTGTCAGCATGCTTTTAGAGGGCAATCCGGATTGGGCCGAGACATGGCGGGAAGAAGTATATCCGCCGCCGGCATCACTGAAACAAAGGGACCATAGGGATATTTATTCTGTAACCCTACCGGCCCGGGCAGCTATTTATTTCAATCACCTGACCGCCACGATTACTCCGGCTGAAACTATGGCGAAGATGAAGGAAATTGCAGAGCAAGCCTTTGCCATGACCCTGGCCCATATGGAGGAAAGCGCCGGCAAGTTTTCTGAAAAATCAGCTACTCCTGTGCCCGTTCCTTGGGAATCAAAGGTTATGACCTGGCAGGAACTGTACCGGGGAGTGGCTGAAGTATTTGAAGGAGACTTGGAAGAGCACGTAAAAACATATCTGCAAGGATTGCCCGGCGATATGGACGAAAGAGATAAATCCTTGGCCGTCATCGACGAGTTATTAAGATATTATCCCGACAAGAACCCGATGATAATTGTTGGTTTCCTTCCACCTTACTATCCTCACCGGACCAACAAAAGGGAAAGCGCCAGGGAAAAAGAGCTTTTGGCAGTGGTTGAGGAAATTATCGAGCAGGCCAATCGAGAATTCAACGAACCATTGGCTATCTCCGAGCATTTTGCCTCTATCAGTGACCTAAGCTATGTAGGTTTCCAAGGTGAGCGGGAGGAATTGATTCCCCTGGCTCACAATACCCCCGGCTGGGGGCACATCTACGACATTCCCCTTGATGATCTCCTCAAACTGGATATACCCGCCGTTAACCTGGGACCCGCCGGAAAGGATGCCCATAAATTTATTGAAAGGCTCGAGCTCGATTATTCACTCGATGTGGTACCGATTCTTTTAAAATCTTTGGTAGAGAAATTGGCCCGCATGAAGTAAAAAAGATAAACTGCCGGAAGTAAAAAATGAGATGGTATAATTTACCAATATCGGCAAAAGAGCCCTGTCGAATTAATGCATAGCAAGGCCGGGCATGATTGCCCGGCCTTTGTAATTATTTTGAGACGATGATTGTCTGCCAGGGTTAAATCGCTCGCCAGAGTATCAGTATCGACTGGCGGGAGAGGCGCGGTTTTTATTAAAACGGCATCCGTTCAAAGGGAGGATTCTCCGTGAAAGATCTGGTAGCTGCTTTTAAAAAGCTCGGTTTCAATTCTTACGAGGCAACGGCCTATTTAACCTTGTTGCAAAAGCCGAATATTACCGCCTATGAGATTGGTAAAATATCCGGTGTGCCCCAATCAAAGATTTACCAGACGATGAAAGGTCTTGCCGAGCAGGGGCTTGTCGGGGTTGTAGGTGACAAGCCGGCAAAGTATGTTCCTTTGCCCCTTGCCGAGGTCTTTAACAGAGTCAGGACTACAGTGGAAGAAGCTTACGATTACATAAAAGAAAATCAATATAAGTTAAAGGGTTTGCAGACTTTCGACTATCTGTGGCATCTGAGCGGGGAGGCGGAGGTTTGGGGAAAGATTAAGGACATGATCGGCACCGGGGAAAAAACCTTACAAATCGAAGCTTTGGGAAGCGATTTAAAGCAACTGGAGGACAACCTAATCCTTGCACGGCAAAGGGGTGTCAAGATCACATTTATTGTTTATGATGATTTGCCTTTCGATTTCGGCTACATTTATCGGCATCCCTCTCAATTGCAGGGAGGGTGCAACCAAGAGGACGAGCGGTATTTTATTCTGTTAAAAGACAACAAAGAGGCTTTGTTTTTAACTTTAAGCCCGCAGAGCGTGGAAGGAGTTTGGTCGGGCAATAAAAGCTTTGTTTTCATGGTAAAAGAATACATGATCTACAAAATCTATGTTTCCGAAAACTTTAATCGGATGAGGGAGGAGATAGAGGAGGAGTTTGGCAAAAACTTTTCAATGCTGAAAGAGGAATTAAAGTTGCAGGGATTTGATATTTTTTAGCAAATTGTTAGGGTGGACCAGGTTCTTTGTGGCAAAAAATAATATAAAATTCACGGGGGTGTATGGAATGGAAAAAAATAATATCAGAGTAATCCAGTGGGGCCTTGGCGCCATGGGTAAAGGCATCGGAGAATTGCTTTTGTCAAAGAAAGGCATTGAAATAGTCGGTGCCATCGATGCTTCGCCCCAAATTGTCGGTAAAGATTTAGGCGATGTACTGGGTGTGGAAAAGACCGGCGTCATCTGCTCTGCTGATGCCGATGCAGTTTTGGCAACGGAGGCAGACTTAATTTTTATCGCTACAGCTTCCTTCGTCAAAGATGTTTATCCTTTGATTGAAAAAGCTATCAACAAGGGCTTGGATGTCATTACCATTGCCGAAGAGATGGCCTATCCTTTTGCTCAGGAGCCCGATTTGGCAGCCAAGATCGATAATTTGGCTATGGAGAAGGGCGTTACGGTACTGGGCACCGGTATCAATCCAGGCTTTGTCCTCGATCTATTGATTATCGCCCTTACGGGAGTCTGTGCCCGGGTCGACAAAATTAAGGCTGCCCGTATCAACGACCTTTCACCATTCGGGCCGACCGTTATGGAAGGTCAGGGCGTTGGGACGACTCCGGAAGAATTTAAAAAAGGCGTGGCAGAAGGCACCATCGTCGGCCATGTCGGCTTTCCCGAATCCATCGGCATGATTGCCGATGCCTTAGGGTGGGAATTGGATGAAATAAAGCAAACCAGGGAACCCATAGTGAGCAATGTTTATCGTGAGACAGCCCATGTAAAGGTTGAGGCTGGCATGGTTGCCGGATGCAATCATATTGCCTACGGTATGAAAGATGGCGAAGCTCTGATTACCTTGGAGCATCCCCAACAAATTCATCCCCAAATGGAAGGGCAAGAGACCGGAGATTATGTGTGGATCAAAGGGGAGCCCGACATCAACGTTGCCAATAAGCCTGAAGTGCCCGGTGGGATAGGGACCATGGCCATAGCTGTTAATATGGTACCCAAAGTATTACAAGCGGATCCCGGCCTCATGTCCATGGCGGACTTGCCCGTACCCGCTGCAATAATGGGTGATTTGCGTAAAATGTTAGGATTGTAGGAGGTGCTTTCAATGAAAAAGGCCAAACAAGGCGATTGGGTAAAAATCCACAGTATTGTTTTGAAACCCAGTGAACGGGCTGCAAATATTCCGGAGGATACCAAGAAGGTGCCTTTGGAATTGTGGGCCAAAGGGTGGTTGGAAGAAAAGGAGGCCTCCATCGGTGATGAAGTTACTGTCAGGACCGTAGCAGGCAGGCTTTTAAAGGGCAATTTAAGTGCAATTACTCCACCCATTGACCACGATTTCGGCGAGCCGATACCGGAGCTTTTAGAGATAGGTTTAGAATTGCGACAACTTTTGAAGGAGGAGGGCTAGAAATGAAAAACATGAATTATGATGCTGTAATGGGCCGACGTAACGAGACGATGAAGCAAGCCGTCGGCATAGATTATGAAGATTTTGCCCTCTCGCCCCTTGCCTTTGACTATGAAAAAATGATGGAAAAGGTAGGGTACGATATTGAAAGGATTCAGGAAATACAAAAGGGAGCAAATGTTGGCGAGACGCCCCTTTTGGAACTGAAAAATATTACACGGCTTGTCCGCAAGATAGCTCCTGCCGGCAAAGGAGCTCGCATATTTGTCAAAGATGAAGCCTGTAATCCCTCCGGCAGTTTTAAGGCCAGGCGGGCCGCCGTCTCCGTTTATCATGCCCTGAACAAGGGCTACAAGGGTGTCGTCGCTGCAACCAGCGGTAACTACGGTGCTGCTGTTGCTTCCCAGGCGGCCATGGTTAACATAAATTCAATCATAGTACAAGAGGTCTATGACAGCAGGGGAGTCGGGCAGCCGGAGATTTTGGAAAAGACCAGAAAGTGCGAAGCGTACGGTGCGGAAGTATTGCAGCTCACAGTTGGTCCCGAACTCTTCTATACTTTTTTAAGGGTCTTGGAGGAGACGGGCTATTTTAATGCCTCCCTTTATACCCCCTTTGCCATTGCCGGCGTGGAAACATTGGGCTACGAAATCGCCCAAGAATTAAAGGCCAGGGAGGGGCGCTTCCCCGACTATGTTGTCGTTACCCATGCGGGGGGCGGTAACCTAACCGGGACTGCCCGAGGCCTGATCAAGGCCGGTGCTACCGAAACAAAGATAATCGGTGCCAGCGTCGACTTATCCGGCTTGCATATGGCCAGCGACAACGACTTCAACAGAAAAGCATTTACAACCGGCCATACCGGTTTTGGGGTTCCCTTTACAACTTGGCCTGATCGGGCCGATGTTCCCCGCAACGCAGCCAGGCCCTTGCGCTATATCGACAGATACTTGACCGTCACCCAGGGGCAGGTTTTCTACATTACCGAAACTTTGGCCCAACTTGAAGGTATGGAAAGAGGGCCGGCAGGCAATACTTCCTTGGCTGCCGCCGTTGCCTTGGCCAAGGAGATGGACGAAGATCAAATTCTGGTGGTCCAGGAAACGGAATATACGGGGGCCGGCAAGCATCCCACCTCGCAGCTTTCTTTTGCCAGAAAGAACGGTATAGAAATCAAGAGGGGCAATCCCGCCGAGGAAGTCCCCGGCAAAAATATTGTTATTCCCCGCGGTCCCGAAGATCTTTTCTACAAGGAAATTGAATTGGATCGCCTGCGGATATCCTATTTGAAAAATGTTTGCCGCCAAGGTGCAGCAATAACGGCAGTCGATGAAAAATTCTTGCAGGAAGACTTAAAGATCAACAAAGCTGAACTCGACAGTTTACTGAAGCAAGCACGCCAAGATATCTAATTTAAAAACCTCGATTTTTCAAAGGAGGGTGGTATTTATGGAACGCAAGGATGATTTTGCGGAAAGAAGAAAGCATTTGGCTTCCTTGAGCGATGAGGAACTTTATCAAAGGTTTTGGCAATTGACCGAAGAGGCGGTTAAGCCTCTTATCGAGTTAGCTGAAACTCATACCTCGCCGTCCATCGAAAGGTCGGTTCTGTTAAGGATGGGGCTTGACAGTATGGAAGCGAAAGAATTGGTTAAAAAGATCGGTGATCGCGAATTGTTAGGTAAAGGAGCCGGCCATGTCTTGTGGCGTTTAGCCGAAGACAAAGGACTGTCAATCAGAGAGGCAGCGGAAGCCCTCTTGGCAGATAAATACTGGGATGAAGTTGAAGCCCATTGGGGAGGTGGCAAGAATGGCCTTGGATAAGAACGAAAAGATTAATGTCGAAGAGATACTCAAGGATCTGGATAAGTACCGGCCGCGCCGAAAGGGTTGGACGGAACGAAAACCTTTGCCCAAGGGCACGAAAGTCGGTCCTTTTAACTATAATCAAATTTCGGAAGGCCTCAAAAACAGTGTTCCCCTACCCGTCGCCCATCTGATGGGCAATGTCGATCCGCAACCGGATTGTGTAATCACCTCCGAGATCGCCTCGGGGCGGTTTGAGGATGATATTCGGCGGATGAGGATGGCTGCCTGGCATGGGGCTGACCATATCATGGTCATCAGAACAACGGGGCAAAGCCACTTTGACGGTTTGATTGAAGGCTCGCCGGAGGGAGTAGGCGGTGTACCCATTACCCGCAAGCAAGTTCGGGCTTCCCGTAAGGCCCTTGATCTGATCGAGGATGAAGTTGGTCGTCCCATCAACTTCCACTCCTATGTCAGTGGGGTTGCAGGTCCGGAAATAGCGGTTCTTTTTGCCGAAGAAGGCGTCAACGGAGCCCACCAGGATCCCCAGTATAATGTCCTTTATCGTAACGTCAACATGTTGCGCTCATTCGTTGATGCAGCTGTTGCTAAAAAGTTGATGGCCGGGGCGGAAATGGGTCAAATCGACGGTGCCCATAATGCTAACGCGACAGCCCGGGAAGCTTGGAAGGTTATGCCCGAGCTTTTGGTTCAGCATGCTCTCAACTCCAAATATTCGGAGCTGGTCGGCATGGATCCCGATAAAATTTACCTTTCTTCGGTTCCGCCGACGGGAACACCGGCACCGATTTTGCGTATGGATCTGCCTTACGCCGTGGCCTTGCGGGATTTGTTTAAAAAATATAAGATTAGGGCCCAGATGAACACGAAATATATGGAGTCCGATACACGGGAGGCAACGGTAAATCACGTTCTGAACGTGTTGATTTCCCGCTTGACCACCGCCGATATCCAAAGTACGATTACCCCCGATGAGGGGCGCAACGTGCCGTGGCACTATAACAGCATTCATGCTGTCAATACCGCCAAGCAGGCTTTAAACGGTCTCGACGGCATCAAAGATATTTTGGAAATCAAGCATGATGGTTATCTTTCCGAAACCGTCCGGGAAATAAAGGAACGGGCCATCCTCTTTTTGGAGGAAATGATCGAGGTCGGCGGTTACTTTGAAGCGGTTGAAAGAGGCTTCTTTGTCGACTCGGGTCGTTATCCGGAGCGCAACGGCGACGGTATTGCCCGTGAAATTGACGGCGGGGTGGCGGCAGGAACCATTATCGAACGGGATAAAGATTATATGGCACCGGTTTGCGACCATTTCGGCTATAACAACTTGCCGGCAGGGCTTGAAAGCCCGTGCAGTCTAATTAACGGCTGTACCCTCTGCGATCCGGATAAGATAATCTATATAGATGAACTGGATCCGGAGGACAATGTTTACAAGAGATTGGAAAAGACCAAGGATCATCGGGCGAAAGGCCTGTTGCGTCCCGAGGTGGAATGGTATGCCGACGGTTTGGTCAATACAACCATCTTTTTCCCGACCGGTCCTGAGGTAGCTGAAGCCGCTGCCTTGAAATGGGCGGAAAAGATGGGTTTGGCCAATGCGGAGGTAATCCACAAACAGGTTATGCAACCGGCAGAAGGAACCCTCTTGGAGATCAAAGGGCAGGTAACCTTTGATATAGATACAAATGAGCTGGTCATCGAAGAAAAAGAAGAGCTCTTAAGCGAAGATGAAATAATTGAAGCTCTCAAAGACGAACCTTTGCGGGTAGTGGCCGCTACCGTCGGAGAAGATGAACACTCCGTGGGTATGCGGGAAATTATCGATATCAAGCATGGCGGTATCGAAGGCTTCGGTGTCAAGGCAACCTATCTGGGAACATCAGTATCCATCCAAAAGGTTGTCGATGCGGCAGTCGAGATAAATGCCCAAGCCATTCTGATCAGCACCATCATAACCCACGGCGATGTCCATCGCATCAACATGAAGAGGCTTCATGATCTTTGTGTGGAGCGGGGTATCAGGGACAAGGTTATTTTGGTTGCCGGCGGCACCCAAATAACCAATGAAATTGCCGTTGAATCGGGGATGGATGCCGGCTTCGGTCGCGGCTCCAAGGGTATTGAAGTTGCCTCCTTCCTGGTTAAAAAACGTCGCCAAATGTCATAAACTAAATATAATTTGGATAAACAAGACAGAGGAGGGCTGGTTTTGGCAGAGGACATGGTATTGGTTGCAGAAATCGGCAGTACAACTACGGTAATAAATTCTTTTAAAAAAACCGATGATAGTTGGATCTTCTTCGGTCAGGGGCAGGCTCCTACGACGGTGGAAGAAGGGGATGTAAATATCGGTCTGGCCAATGCCTCCCAAGCCCTGGAAAAAGAGATAGATCTGGCGGTTGGGGGCTGTCGAATGTTGGCAGCCTCCAGTGCTGCCGGTGGCTTGAAGATGACGGTTCATGGTCTGGTCTATGATATGACCGTTAAGGCGGCCCAAGAGGCCGCTTTGGGGGCAGGTGCAGTTTTGCGCATGGTAACGGCAGGTTTGTTGCGGGAGCGACACTTGCAGGAGATTGAAAAGATAGAACCCAATATTATCCTCTTGGCCGGGGGTGTCGATTATGGCGAAGAGGAAGTTATTTTAAATAATGCCAGGATGTTGGCAGGGCTAAGGCACAAGCCGCCCTTGATTTATGCCGGCAATACGGCCATCCGGGAAGAGGTTGAAGATATTCTTACCAAAGCCGGTTTTGAAGTCATGGCCACGGACAATGTGTATCCGGAGATTGATTCCTTCAATATCGAACCGACCAGGCGATTGATCCAAAGGGCTTTTGAGAAACATATTACCAAAGGCCCCGGCATGGCAAAAATAAGGGAGATGGTGGATGGGGTGGTCATGCCCACTCCCGGTGCCGTAATGGAGGCAGCCATACTCTTGCAGGAGAATATCGGTGATCTGATGGTTCTCGATGTAGGTGGAGCAACCACGGATGTCCACTCTGTAACGGAGGGTTCACCGGAAATAAATGATATTCTGTTGGCTCCGGAACCCTTTGCCAAAAGAACCGTCGAGGGGGACTTGGGGGTCTTTGTCAATGCCGAAAATGTTATTCGGGCAATTGGGGAAGAAGAATTGAACCGGCGCTTGGGCTTTCCATTGGCTGATTTGCGGCCTTCGCCCATACCCCAAAGTGACCGGGAAGAAGCTTTGTTGAATATTCTTACCGAATACGTGGCCCGCAAGGCTGTGGAACGCCATGTGGGCAGAATAAGAGAAATTTACGGCCCCACAGGCAGCATCAGCATGGCCCAGGGCAAGGACCTTACCCGCGTTCGTTATATAATCGGTACCGGTGGTCCTTTGACCCGCTTAGACGAAGGGCGAACAATCTTGGCCGGTTTGCGGGGTAAAAAAGGCAAAGTTCTTTTGCCGCCGCCGGAGGCGGAAATATATATCGACCAAGATTACATTATGGCTTCCCTAGGAGTATTAAGCCGTGAAAATCCCCAGGCTGCCGTGCAGGTTTTAAAGAATACTTTGGGTTTTTGTTGAAAGGAGGTTCCCATGAAAAAAGGGTGTCCCTATGGTACACATAGAGTGATTGAACCTCAAGGGGTTTTGCCCCAACAGGCACAACGAATCGATAACCGGATGGAGATTTATGATAATGAGATACTTTTTGATGTGGAGACGCTCAACATAGATTCCGCCAGCTTTACTCAAATAAAAACCCAAGCCGGCGATGATGAAGAAAAAATTGCTGCCATAATGATGGGTATCGTAGAAGAAAGAGGTAAGCACCATAACCCGATAACCGGTTCCGGTGGCATGTTTGTTGGCACCGTAGCCCAACTTGGCTCGGCCCTGGCCGATATTGATCTGAAGGTCGGCGACCGCGTTGCCTCTTTGGTGTCCTTGTCCCTGACGCCTTTGGCCATCAAGAAGATTAAAAATATTCGCCGGGAGACCGATCAAGTCGACATTGAGGGGCAAGCGGTACTTTTTGCCAGTGGTATCTATGCCAAAATACCGGCCGACTTACCCCAAAACCTTGCCTTGGCGGTCATGGATGTGGCCGGTGCCCCGGCACAGACTGCCAAGCTGGTCAAGCCGGGTGATCGGGTTTTGATAATCGGTGCCGGTGGCAAATCGGGTCTTTTATGCTTGCACGAAGCCCAAAAAAGAGCAGGCGTAACGGGACAGGTCTTGGCCTTTGAATACAATGATGACTCTCTGGCGCGAATAAAAAGGTTAGCTTTGGCTGATACGATAATTAAGGGCAATGCGACCAAACCCTTGGAAGTTCTGGAAAAAGTAAAGATGGCAACAAATGGGGCCATGGCTGATGTTACCATAAATTGTGTCAATATTCCTCATACGGAGATGGCTTCAATTTTGGCTACCCGCAATCAAGGAACCATTTATTTTTTCAGTATGGCTACCTCTTTCACTGCCGCAGCCTTGGGTGCCGAAGGGGTGGGGAAAGACATAAATATGTATGTGGGTAACGGCTATACCAAAGGACATGCCGAGATGGCCCTGCAAGTATTAAGGGAGAATACAAGACTAAAAGAATTGTTCGCCGAAATTTTTGCAACCTAGCATGCGGCTGTCTGGCGGATCAATTCCTTTCTTGCGTGGGATAGCAATCGTTGCCAAGCAGTTTTGAATTTACTGTTTGTTCAATGGGTAAAAATATTGTATGATAAAATTGTAGCGTAAATAATATAAAGGGGGGCCAACAATGGCTGGTTACCGGAGAAATAAACTTTGGGAAGCCGTGCCGGATGAAAAATGGGCCGATTGGCATTGGCAAGTCCAGAATCGAATCGACAGTGTGGAGGGACTAAAGGAATTAATCCCTTTGGCAAAAGATGAAGAAGATGTGATAAGAAAGGCTCTAAAAAATTTACGGATGGCAATTACCCCTTATTATGCAAGTTTGATGGATGGGGAGGATGAAAATTGCCCAATAAGAAAACAGGCGGTGCCAACGTCCCTTGAGCTTCAGCATATATCCCATGAGATGGATGACCCTCTTTCCGAAGACCTTGACAGCCCTGTTCGCGGTTTAACCCACCGCTACCCCGACCGGGTTTTGCTTTTAATTACCGATCAATGTGCTATGTACTGTCGCCATTGCACTAGGCGGCGTTTAGCCGGGCAAACCGACCGGATGCGCCCTTGGGAGGAAATAGAGGCAGCTTTAAACTATGTTAGGGCAACGCCCCAAGTGAGGGATGTTCTTTTGTCCGGTGGGGATGCTTTGTTGATGAGTGATGACCGGCTTGAGAAAATTATTGCTGCTTTTCGGGCAATACCTCATGTGGAGATTATCAGAATCGGCAGTCGCGCACCTATAGTATTGCCCATGAGGATTACAGACAATCTTTGCAAGATGTTAAAGAAATATCATCCGATATGGATCAATGTCCAGTTCAATCACCCCAAGGAGATTACTGATGCCAGTAGGGAGGCCTGCCATCGTTTGGCCGACAGCGGCATACCCCTTGGCAACCAGAGCGTGCTGTTAAAGGGAATCAACGATTGTCCCAAAATTATGAAAGAACTGGTTCACAAACTTGTCCAAATACGCGTGCGCCCTTATTATATGTACCAGTGCGATATTTCCCGCGGTATAGACCATTTTCGCACTCCCGTCAGCCGTGGTATTGAAATAGTCGAGTCCTTACGGGGCCATACCTCCGGCTTTGCCGTACCGACTTTTGTCGTCGATGCACCCGGCGGCGGCGGTAAAATTCCTGTGGGACCGCAATATTTGCTTGCCCATTCTCCCGAACAGGTTATCTTGAGAAATTATGAAGGGGTAATCGCTGCTTATCCGGAGCCCAAATCGGATCAACAATACGATAAAGTTTGCAAGCTTTGCGGCGAAAAACATGGGGGAGGCGAAGGGTTAACCCGCCTTTTCAGCGGTGATGCACCGAGCCTGGAGCCGAAAAATATAGATCGGATAAAGAGAAGGGAAGGTAAATAAAGGCTGCATGGTAGGCGGGGCCATTAGGTTATTGGGTTTTCAGAAAGTATAGGGAAAGATAAAAAACTTTGTACCGATCCATTAAAAAATAGCTTGATGGCAAGAAGGAATTACCCATTTTCTGCGGTATCTTCCTGTTAGGACGGTGAAGATTAACTTACCGGAGAGATTCGAGGCGGCTAAATCCGGAAAAGCAGGGGGTAAGCTTGAGATTAGCGAAAAGAAAGAAATCCGCGCAGTTTCATAGAAATGCGAGGCTTTATTTGGGGAGCGTTGCGATTGTATCTTTAGCACATGGGGCCTTTGGAGTTGTCCAAGGCCTTTTTTATTTACCTTGTTTCAATTGCCCTCTTTATGCGATCGGCTTTGATGAATGTGTCCCGCCCGGTGGCCTTCAATTTTTCCATGGAAATAGTCGCCCCCAATCAACGGGGCAAAATTTCCAGTTTGCTGAGAATCTCCGACAACATAGCCAGAGCTCTGAGTGCTGTTGCGGCAGGTTACATTATGTCGCGATGGAATTATGAAAGCCCCTGCTTCTTTACTGCCATCCTATATTTCAGTGCAAGCATGCTTTATTGGAGGGCCTTCAAAGATTACAGGTAGAATGTTATGAATGTTTTCGCAGCTGAGTGTTTTAAGAATCTTCGGAAAGTCTCATAAAGTGTTGGGTGTTGGCCGAATTTTTATGCTCATTTCGGTGTTTCAGCGATCATAGCTGTCTCTGACAAGGATTTACTGTTTTTTTCCACTGCCAATCAATGTTATCTTGGGGAACCATAAACAAGAGCGGCAATATAATCATTGCCAATTGGCATCGATGCCTTTAGGAGCTTTGTTTCACATGTTATGGGAAGGTTGTTGGTAATATTTGTCGAAGATGAAATAGAATAAAGCAGGTGGTGGATGCAAATCAATACTGAAATAACGGATGGGGGTCAAGGAGATGAAAAGAAAACATAAATATTTGTTGGCAGGAGCAATCTTGCTGTTACTACTAGTTTTTACCGTGTACAGCTTTTTCAATTCAAAACCGGTGGGTAGCGGAGGCAGTGGAGGCGGCTTAGCTGTTATTCGCATCAATGGAGCAATTTCATCGACCGGTGGCGATGGTCTTTTGGCTGGCGGGGTATCGGCGTCCAACATCAATCGTCTAATTAGAAAAGCGGCGGAGGATACCAGAGTGAAAGGTTTGCTTTTGGCTATCGACAGCCCGGGTGGAAGTGCCGCCGGTTCGCAGGAAATATACAGGGAATTGACCCGTTTTAAAAAAACAGGTAAGCCGATTGTGGTATCCATGGGTGATGCCGCTGCCTCCGGTGGCTATTATATTGCTTCCCAGGGCGACTATCTGGTGGCCAGCCCGGCAACTGCTACCGGCAGTATTGGTGTTATCATGGAGATTCTCGATCTAAGTGAATTGTACGACAAGTTGGGTGTTAATTCCCAGATAATCAAAGCCGGTGGGATGAAGGATGCCGGCTCGGCTGCCCGTCCTCTTGGCGAGGAAGAGCGGCTCTATTTTCAAGAGATGGCCGATGAGATCTATGAGCAATTTGTTGCGGACGTTGCCCGGGCACGGGGTTTGCCCCTTGAAGATGTCAAGAAGCTGGCCGACGGTAGGGTAATTATCGGCAGCAAGGCTTTGGAACTCAATTTGGTCGACGAGCTGGGCAATTTCAACGATGCCTTCGATAAACTGGTTGAATTGGCGGGGCTTAAAGGTGTTCCCCCTATCATTGAGCTGGAAACCAAATCCTTCTGGCAGAACTTTTTTGGCCTTAAGATCCAAGGGGAGACGGATTTGGAGGGTACCCTTTTGCAATTGTTTTTCAACTTAGGAGGTGCCGGGTCCAGGCGGGTAAAGTTTTTATTCTAACCGATCCTTGGTCAATTGAACCTTTGGCAGTGTAAAAAATAAGATCCACCGGACTTATTAATGGCTTGGCGGATATTTTCATAACTAAAGGTGGCGGTTTGTTTTGAATTATCTCGGCGGCAAGCTTGCTAAAGTTTGGTCCTTATTGTATAATATTTTAAAAGCGATGAATGGGCAAAGTAGGCGTACCAATCGGCTTACTAGAGAAGCGGCGGTTGGTGAAAGCCGTTCCGAAGGACGCTGAATCCACCCAAGAGCGTTGGGTGTCCAAAACCCGACCGGGTAGTTCCGTTATAAATTCCAAGTGGGTACATTACCAATTGGGGTGGCACCGCGGGTATACCTCCCGTCCCCTAGAGGATGGGAGGTTTTTGTTATCAAAGGGGCTTCAGCCTGTAATACAGTTCCCCGTTAGGACGGACAAGCCGCAAGGGTGGCCAATAAAAAATGTTGGAGGGAAAAAAGTGATAGATCATCGGTTGTTGCGAGAAAATCCCAAGGAGATGGAAGAAAAAATTAAGCTTAAAGAACCAAGTTTTCAAATTGCTCCTTTTTTGGAAATTGATCAAAAGCGTCGCGATTTATTGCAGGAAGAAGAGATGCTCAAACAGGAAAGAAACAAAGTATCCCAAGAGATTGCCAAACTGAAGGCCGGCGGGGAGGATGCCGGGACAAAGATCAGTGAGATGCAAGGAGTGGCCGCCCGCATCAAAGATTTGGAAGAAGAGAGGCAGTCGGTCGAAAAGGCTTGGTATGGTTTCTTGGCCAATGTGCCCAATAAGCCCGCATCGGATGTCCCTAAAGGCAAGTCTGAGGCGGATAATAAGTTGATACGGACTTGGGGCGAACCCTGCGAGTTTGATTTTACCCCTAAACCCCATTGGGAACTGGGGAAAGAACTCGATATTATCGATATCGAGAGAGGGGGCAAGGTGACCGGCAGCAGGTTCTATTTTATGAAAGGGGCCGGAGCGCTTTTGGAACGGGCTTTGATAAACTTTTTTCTCGATTACCATACACAAAAACATGGTTACCGGGAAATATTCTCCCCCTTTATGGTCAATGCCGACTCCATGTTCGGAACAGGCCAATTGCCCAAGTTCGAAGAGGACCTGTTTCGTTGCGATAACGGTTATTATTTAATACCGACCGCTGAAGTGCCTTTGACCAATATTTATCGGCAAGAAACCTTGCAGGGGAATGACCTGCCGACTAAAATCTGCGGTTACAGTGCATGTTTCAGATCGGAGGCGGGGGCCCACGGACGGGATACCAGGGGCATTATTCGGGTTCACCAATTCAACAAGGTGGAGCTGGTCAATTTTGTGCGCCCCGAAGATTCTTTTCAACAGCTCGAAATATTGACCGGTGAGGCGGAACGGATGTTGCAGCTTTTGGAATTGCCCTATCGGGTTGTGGCCTTATGTGCAGGCGATTTGGGCTTTTCCGCCGCCTTTACATATGACTTGGAGGTATGGGTTCCCAGTGCCAATACTTATCGGGAGGTCAGCTCCTGTAGCAACTTTACCGACTTCCAGGCCCGGCGGGCCAATATCCGCTTTCGGCGCGAACCGAAGGCCAAAGCCGAATTTGTCCATACCCTCAACGGCTCAGGTTTGGCCTTGCCCAGAACCGTTGTGGCAGTAATTGAAAACAATCAGGATGAGAAAGGTCGGGTTCGCATACCCCGGATATTACAGCCTTACATGGGCGGCCTGGAAATCATCGGTTAATCTTCTTGTAAACCCCAAGATTTTTAATTTATGGTGCACCGGCTTGGGGACAAAGCCGATCGGGCAGGCCTTTTGGTTAAAAATATTTTTCCCTTACAGCGCCAATTATTATATCTGTTTTTCGGTGAAATAATGGCCGGAGCAAATCATGCTTGCTTTGCCGATAAGCATGTTTTTGCTTTTAGGGTAGAAATAAGGCTGTTTGTGGCAAAATTACGGTATTTTTAGAGGATTTTTTCTCTTAACGGTAAATATAAGCTGTAGCAGGATTTAAAATTTCAGCCGTAATAAGCTGCTAATTGAGAAAGGGAGGTGAAAAAGATGAAAAAATTTTTATTGATTTTCTTTGTAGTACTTTTGACCTTTAGTGCCACCGGTTGCATGTTTCTCGAAAGAGTTGCTGTCGAGGCAGTATTCAATCAATTATGCCACTATGTTGTAGTAGGTGGCGAGGAGGGCGTGGAAGGGATTGTGTCACTCCACGTTGCAGATGTTCAAGATCAAGCTCGGCTTGCCTATACTATATTGGATGCTTTTAAATTTACCAAATTTGAAGGTCAAAACACTGATATTGTCATCAACGGAGACAGGGCAGTATTGACTACCGATATTCTTTGGACCCGTACCAATTTTTTAGGGCAGACTGTCAGCGATACAATGGTGGGGGTCGAATACGAACTGGCCCGGGTCGATTTTCTGGAATGGAAATTTACATCCTCCGGTGGGGAATCCCAGCCTGAATAAAGGAAACGGCTGAGAAAATGACTTTTTGCTAATCAAAACCCAGCCCTTTCCTTAAAGCACAAAGATAATTTTAACAAAGAAGTCGGGTAGCAATATTGATAGAAATGCCGGTCGGCTAATCATTGCCACCTGTTCTGCCTTGTCTTATTTGTGTGCAAAGATTTTATCCGTTAAGTCGATTATAAAAAAGGATGCCCGAACCGGCAAAGAGTCGGGTTTGCAATCCGGTAAAGGCGTAAGTCGGCCGGGTGGAATCCTGTCCGGCTGTCCAAGACGGCGGCAAATCCCCTAGTCGTCAAAAGAATAACAGAAAAAATAAAGATATGCCTTTTAAGGTAGGTATATCTTTTCTTTTCAAAAAATAAACCATTTTATTTAAGAAAATTAAGGGAATATTTAGAGGAATCTTTAATTATGCGGTAAATAATATAAACAATTAAATAGATTGGTTTAGCATGAAATCGTGAAGCGGCGGAAAGGAGGTGGAAAAGGTGAAAAAAATTTTATTGGTTTCACTAATAGTATTACTGGCTTTTGGTATGATCGGTTGCTCTAATATTGATAATTTGGCCCTTAATCCGATACTTCAAAGACTATGCCGATTCATTGTAGAAGAAAACCTTGACGAGATTGTCTTGCTCCACGCTGAAAGCATACAAGACGAAGCAAGATCATTTTATAACCATATTTTAAACAGTCACAATTACAGCGAATTTCAAGCCAGTGGCACTAAATTTAACATCATCGACAAAACGGCAACGATTACGACCAATATTAAATGGACCCGGACAGCAAAGACAGGCGGTTCACAAGAAAAGCAAACGAAGAAGAATGTCGAATTTTCTTTGACCGAGGCGGGTTTTTTGAAGTGGGAATTTAGTAAAGTCGGTGCAGAAGGCTTATTCGACTAGGGGATCTGAAAGGCAAGGAATATTGCAGATGATACAAATCGACCTCCTGGAAAAGTTTCAGGCCTAATTCGGCAACAATGCCGAACGGCAATGGGGATTGAACCGATGGGGCGGGCAAGGATTGACAGCCCAGCGGCTTTGTGTTATATTTTTATATACAAAGATTATTAATTGCCAAGGTTATAATGCGGAGGGATGTCCGAACGGCTAAGGGGCCGGACTTGAAATCCGGTGTAGGCGAAAGCTGTCTGGGTTCGAATCCCAGTCCCTCCGCCATGTATTCATGCGAGGTCTTCCTTTTAGGAGAACCTCGTTTTTTGCTTTAATTGAGCTTGTACTCCCTATATCTATATATAACCCTTGATATTTTCCGGAATCCTTTAGCTTTTTCATCGGTTTTTTTAATTAGACAGCGGCATTCCGATATCTGCGGCTTTTATCGCTTGTTTTTATCGCTTGCAGGACTTGTCTTCGGAATGAAGTATTTTCATTATTAAATAGTGAGATGACTGTATTTTATAAGGAGCTGTTTGCCTTGCGAAAAAAGCTTAAATTTATACTTGGTTTTTTATTGATACCCTTTGCAGTAATCTGCCTTTATACCTTGCTTCATGAGGGAGGGCACGCCTTGGCGGCCTTGGCCTTCGGCGGACGGGTGGTGACTTTCAACTGGAATTTTTTAACGGGCCGGCCCCATGTCAGTTACCTGGGCAATTTTTCTCCTTTCCAGCAGGCGGTGATCAACATTGCCGGGCCTCTTTTCCCCTGGCTTGTTAGCCTCATGGCAGTGCCTCTCTTGGGTAAAAGGGAGGCGGGCCCTTTAAAGATAGGGGCCCTGGCTTATGCGCTCTCAGCTGTCGGGAGCTTTTTACCCAATATTGTTTTACCGCTCTTATATGCTGTAGGTAAGGTCCACGAAGGTGAGGATGTGGTGAAATTCATTACCAATTCAGGCTTGCATCCTCTTTTGGTTGCCGGGGTTTTTTTGATCATGATTATTTTTTCCCTTTGGTATTTTTTTCGGTTTTACAGAATTGAGGCTGTCATCAAAAAGTTACGCAGTTACCTGGTGTGCAAGGAAGCAAAAATGGCTCTTGTTCTGGTTGCCATTTTATCCATAGCAACGGGAGTCAGGGTTATTTTACAAAGCCCTGCCGGCGATTTGTCTGAATTGGCCTTTCCCAATAAGGTGGAGTTGTTTTTTGAAGATTCCGGGGCGGAAAAAAAACAGGTATTTGCTTTCGATCTGGCAGAACCTTCCCTTTTTGATTTAAAATACACCCTGGAGGCCAATGGGCCCGTTCGCCTTTTATTGATTAATTTAAGTGAAACGGAATTTTGGGGCTCCCAAGATAATGAACGACTTATATTTGAAGGTACCGACACAGCTGCCGGTTATTATACCGGTTTTCTCTTGGATCCCGCCAGCTACGAAGTTTGCATTATTACTCAAGGTTGCAAAGGTCTGCTGAAAATGGCTTATGGTTTCCGGGTGCCTGGCGAAAAGGATTTTGAATATGCTGAAATATTTAAAAAAATACAGCAGGGCACCTTTGCAGGAGATTCCTACCGGGAGGAAGACTATGCTTTAATTTATCACGTCTTTTGGTCGACCGGCGGTACTGAAGTTGTTTATACGATTCCCAAGGGCCAAACATTTTTCCAAGTCAGTGCCTTTGCTCAAGGTCGATTTGATCTTTTGACCTTGAGCTATGAAGAGGGAGATAAAACCGAGATTTTGTCCGCAGGCCCCTCACTTGGGACTATCGGCCGTGGCCAAAGCGTTCAAAAAGAAGGCGGGCGGCTGATTCTGAGCTCCGAAGGCGGGGCGGGGGAAATATTTATTTATATCAGGCTCGGTTTTCCGGACTCTAATCCATGACGGAGATAAGGATTTCCCTGTACACAAAAAACCCACCTTGCAGCCAATTTTTATCGGAGGAGGTGGGTTTTTTTATTAAGGAAAGATTACAAAGCTTTCAGGCTGTAGCCCGGCCGACTACACCGGTAATTCAAAATTGTTACGTGGGTAATATTTTGGTTGACCTTCATATAAGGCAGAACGTTTTATCAGCCGGCAATGCGAAGCTGATCGACTTGCTTTGCTTTTTCTGCCGGCTGTCTGGTTTTTGCAGAAGCTTGAACGCTGAATAAGGTTCTTGTTGCGTTCAGGATGGCCAAGAGGGCTACGCCGACATCGGCAAAGACTGCTCCCCACATGGTGGCGATGCCCAAAGCTCCTGTTATGGCAAAGGCTCCTTTGATTGCCAAAGAGAAGATGATGTTTTGCCGTACTATTTTTTGGGTAAATTGGGCCAAAGACATTGCCCGGGCAATCTTTTCGGGGTTATCGTCCATGAGGACAATGTCGGCTGCTTCTATGGCAGCATCGGTTCCCAAAGCCCCCATTGCTACACCAACGCTTGCATGCATCAATACAGGGGCATCATTGAAGCCATCGCCGGCAAAAAGGACTTTACCGCCTTCGTTTTTTTCCATATTTCTTACAAAAGAAACTTTCTCCTCCGGCAGCAAATCGGCCCGGAAGCCGTCAAGCTTCAAGCAGTCGGCCACATGGGCTGCCGTTGTTTCTTTGTCGCCGGTGAGCATATATATATTTTTTACGCCTAGGTTTCGCAAGCTTTTTACGGCTTCAAAAGAGCTTTCCTTTATCCGATCGGCAATGATAATGGTGCCGGCCCAGGTGCCGTTTAAGGCTATATACACGGTGGTATAGGGGGAATCATCCCTTATAAATTTGATCTTGGCATTTGCCAGCAAGCGATGGTTGCCGACCAGTATCTCTTTATTATCTATGGTGGCCTTGATACCTTGTCCCTTTATTTCCTGATAATTTAGTATATCTTCTTGGTGAAGAGCTTTGCCGTAGGTACGGCGGAGGGAGACGGCGATGGGGTGATTAGAGAAACTTTCCGCTTTGGCTGCCCAGGCCAGGATATCCTTCCGGCGGAAACCCTTTTGAGGGATTATTTCTTCGACAGCAAAGATTCCCTCGGTGAGGGTACCGGTCTTGTCGAAGACCACCGTATCGATTTTGGTTAACTCATCGAGGACATCGGCCCCTTTAATCAGGATACCTTGGCGCGAAGCACCGCCGATGCCACCGAAATATCCTAAAGGAATAGATATGACCAGGGCGCAGGGGCAGGATATAACTAACAAGATCAAAGCCCTGTAAAGCCAGTCAGCGAACCGGGCGCCGGGTACTAAAAGGGGTGGGATTACGGCTAAAAGTAGAGCGCTGAAGACGACCAGAGGCGTATACCATGTAGCAAAGCGGGTGATAAATCTTTCGACGGGTGCTTTTTTGTCGGCAGCTTCTTCGATTAGATGCATAATTTTAGCCAAGGAAGATTGAGCAAACTTTTTTGTAACCTTTATTTTTAACAAGCCACTACCGTTAAGCATGCCGGCCGCAACAATGTCTTCCGGTTCCACCCGACGGGGAACCGACTCGCCTGTAAGGGCGGAGGTATCCACAAAGGATGAACCCGTGGTGATTACACCGTCGAGGGGAATCTTTTCGCCAGGTTTGACCAGTATTTCCCGGCCAACCTCAACGGTTTCGGGATCGACTTCTTCGTTACCGCCGGCCACTACAAGGCGGGCGCAATCAGGCCGTAAGTTTAAAAGTTCAGCAATGGAATTGCGGGAGCGGTTAACGGCTAAATCTTGCAATAGTTCGCCGGTGGTGAAAAAAAGCATTACGCCGACAGCCTCCGCTAGCTGATCGATTAGGATGGCGCCTAAGGTAGCGACGGCCATCAAGAAAAATTCGTTGAAGAATCGTCCGGCGAGAGCTTGACGGCCGGCTGCCTTTAGTATGGGACCGCCAACCAAGAGATAAGCCGGAATAAAGACGAGGTACTTGCCGATACCGCCGGGAATGTTTTGCAAGCGGGTGCTGAAAATAAGTCCGCCGGCAAAAAGGAGTGCGGCAAGAATAATCTTTACAAGTTGCTTTTTAATTTTTGTTTTTGCCGGATTCTTTCCCCCGACGGTTGATGGCTTTGCTGCTTTGTGGGGGGAAACATGGCAATGCTCACAGTGCAATTTGGAGTCAATTTTATTCATCGAAAATCACCCTTAGCCGATTATTTTAGTTATGGCGAATGTGTTCCAGAGTTTGTTGCCATAAGGTTACCACATGCTCATCGTCCAAAGAATAAAAAATGTTTTTGCCTTGGCGCCGCGACTTTACAAGCCTGGCGTTCCTTAAAAGACGAAGTTGGTGGGAAACAGCGGATACGCTTTTGTCGATGACGTAGGAAAGATCGTGAACGCATAGTTCGTTTTGAGCCAAAGCGTCCAGGATAGAGATTCTGGTTTGGTCACCCAGGACTTTGAAGGTTTCAGCCAACAGATCGATTTCTTCTTTGGCCAGAAGATTGTCCTTTACATATTCCACTGCAGAGGTATTGAAGCATCCGCAACCGACTTTATCTTTTGTAGGGCACATAATAACACCTCATGTCTATACTTGAACAAATGTTCAACTGTTGTATTTAATATAACACGATAACAAGGGCTTTGTCAATTAAAAGCAATTAAAGGTACTTATAATTAAGGGATTTTTGTCAAACAATAAAAGATATCTAAAGGTTTTTTGAGGGAGATTCTATGAAATTTGTCGGTTGGATAAAAGAAAAACTGGGATTACATAAGAATGAATTGAATTTAGCTGATTTGGATATCAGCCAAAGAGAAGGGCTGATTGAAGATGCTAAACTAAGTAAAGACTTAGAGACCAACCTAAATATGGTAAAGGAAATGGTCGGTCCCAGTAAAGATATTGTAATTCGTCGTTTCAAGATTATTGGAGAAATACTTGCTGCGCTGGTTTTTGTGGACGGTCTTAATGACTCGGCCCAGGTCGAGACAATTTTGCAGGCCTTGATGATAGAGCCCTTGCAATTTGATAAACCAATTTTAACCATGCCGGCAATCGCCGATATCGTTTCGACACTTCTTGTCAGTACCGACTCCTATGAGGAAAAAAGCTTAATCAAAGCCTTTATCACTATTGCAGCCGGCAGTGCAGCCTTGTTTGTTGATAATTATGACAATATTATTATGTGTGATACCCGATTAATAGATACCAGAGAGATATCTGAACCAACAGCGGAGATAAGCATTCGGGGGCCGCGGGAAGGTTTCGTGGAAAGCATTCGGAGCAATACTGCTATGGTTCGTCGCCGTATTCGAACCCCCAACCTATGGTTTGAACCTTTCGAATTGGGTTCCTTGACCCATACCGGCGTAGAAATGGCGTATATCAAAGGATTGGCTGATGAAGGTTTGATTGAAGAAGTAAGGTCCCGTCTGCAAAGAATCGATACCGACGGTATCCTCTTAAGCGGGACCATTGAGGAATTTATTGCCGACAATCCCTTATCGATATTTCCGCCTACCAAACGGACTGAAAGGGTGGATGTTACAGCGGCAGAACTATTAGAGGGGCGTATCGCAATATTTACCGATGGTACTCCCTTTGTTTTGCTTCTACCGGCAAATTTTATCATGTTTTTGCAGACCCCCGACGATTACAGCGAGTCAGTATTTGCCGGCTCCTTTTTTCGTATTTTAAGGTTGATATCGCTTTTTGTTTCTGTTTTGCTGCCGGGTTTTTATGTGGCTGTTCTCAATTTTCATATGGAACTTTTGCCTACCGACCTCCTTTTGCGAATTATGGTAACCAGAGAGGGAGTCCCTTTTCCCGTAATTGTAGAAGTCCTATTTATGGATTTTTTGTTTGAAATATTACGGGAGGCCGGGATTCGTTTGCCTGATGCAGTCGGTTCAGCTGTAAGCATTGTAGGGGCATTAATTTTAGGCGATGCTGCCATCAGAGCCGGCTTAGTATCGCCGGCAGTGGTTATCGTCATTGCCATGACCGCTATTGCCAGTTTTTCTATGCCGGGTTTTAGTTTAGGAATTTCCATGCGGATTTTACGATTTATCGTTACTATTTTGGGGGCAATATTCGGTTTGTTTGGTGTCCAGTTTGCTATTTTGTTACTGATTATTCATCTGTGTGCCCTGCGTTCTTTCGGGGTTCCTTACCTGTCTTCCGTGGCCCCCTTCCAATGGCATGATATGAAGGATTATTTTATTAGATATTGGAGCTGGGGGATGACCAGTCGTCCCCAAGAAGTTGCTAAAAGCGAGCCACAAAGAATTAAAAAGGGCCAAAAGCCGGGGCCCCATGAGGGAGAATAGCTTTATGGGAATAGAAAAAATTAATAGCCGCCAACTCTTTTTTATTCTGACCCTAATGCGTGTCACAGTCATAATTGCATTTTTACCGGCCCTGTCTTCTGCTGATGCCTATCAGGATGCCTGGATGTCGGCATTGGCAGCCTTTTTTTTGGCAGGCTTCTTTGTTTTTTTAATTGCTTATCTAGGCATGAAGTATCCCGATAAATCGATTGTGGGATATAGCCGGGAAATCCTTGGCAAATGGGGTGGAGCAGCTGTTTGCATATTCACCTTTTGGACTTTTCTTTTTATGGCCGGTAGCGACTTGCGCATTTATGCAGAGGTTATAACTACAGGTTTTTTGGTCCATACACCTATAGTAGCCATCTTGGTCGGTATGGTTTTGGTGGCAGCTGTGGCTGCTTATTGTGGAATAGAGGTCATTGCGCGGGCGGCGGATTTTATGTTTCCCTTTTATATAATTGCAATCATTGCCAGCCTGGTGGTTGCAGTACCATCAATAAAATTTGGCTGTATCAATTTGCAACCGGTATTGGCCCGGGGGCCGGCGCCGATTTTGCGGGGAACCATTGTTCCCACGGGCATAATAGCCCAATACTTGGTTCTGACGGTCTTGATACCCCATCTTAATAAACCGAAAAAAACCTTGCGGATTGCCCTGGGGGCCCTTGGTTTAGCAACAATTATCTTGGTCCTCTTCTGTTTGGCCGTTGTGGTTGTTTTGGGACCACAGTCAGGTGCTCGGCAACTCTTCCCGGTTTTTGCCATGGTCAGAAATTTACAGATTAGTACCTTTTTGGAACGATTTGAGGTTCTGACTATCTTTAGTTGGGGATTCGGCTTATTTATCGGTATTTCCACCTTCCTATATTGTGGCGCCAAGGGATTGGCGGAGTTAATGCAATTGAAGAACTATCGCCCTTTGATTGCCCCCTTGGCGGTAATTTGGATTGTGTCAGGCTATCACGAATACCGCAATATCTTTATACTGGAGGAGGTTTTTGCGCCTAAATTTTTTGGCATGTCCATTCTCTTCTGGTTCTTACTGACCATCGTTCCCCTATGGTTGGTTTATTTAATAAAAAAACCGGGAAAGGGGCGCGGTAATGAAGAATAAAAAGATTATTGCCATCCTTTGTTTGGTATTTTTGTTAAGCGGTTGTTGGGACAGGCGTGAGCCGGAATTGCGGGCCTTGGCCTTGGCGGGTGGCATTGATATTGACGATAACGGGATGTATGTCGTAACAGTCCAATTTGCCAATCCCCAAGCCATTGGCGATGAGGATACGGGAGGACACCAAGGCAAATCTTTTTCTGTCTACAGCGCCCGGGGCTATACGCCTTTTGAGGCAACCCGCAATTTGTCCATGGGCATAACCAGGGAACTTATTTGGTCCCATTCCCGGCTGTTTATAATCTCGGAAAAGTTGGCCCGTCAAGGGATTTCGACCATCCTGGATCTTTTGGAGAGGGACCCGCAGACTCGTTTGTTGGGGCATCCATTGGTACTGGAGGGCGATATGGCCAAGCTGTTGAAGATAGATTTCCCTTTGGAAATAACCGGCGCCAGGGCTATTGAACGTCAAATAAAAACTGCTACCCTGGCCCGCTCCATGTTCCCCTTGATTGTTTCTTTGCGGGAATTATTAATAATATTGTCCCGACCCGGAGAAGAGTTAGTTGTAGGGAAGATTGCCATTCCTCCCGATCCTAAAGAAAAGGCTGAAGATGATCCCTCTGTTCAAATTGGTGGCGGTGCTGCATTTAGAAAGGATAAAATGGTTGGTTGGCTAAATGAGCAGCACATGCGTGGTTATAATTTTATCAAAGGGCAAGCCGGTAATGGTGTTCTGGTTATAGACTGCCCGGTCGATAAAAAAGAGAAACTCACATTTGAGTTTTTTGGTTTCAAACGAAAAATAAAGCCCCTTTTAGAAGGGGATGAGATCAGATATCAGTTGAATTTGATTATCGAGGGGAGTATTCTGGAGATAACCGGTTCCGGAGGCGAGCTTACCCATGAAAGCGATTATACGCGTTCTTTAAAAAAGAGAATTTCGCAAGTAATACGTAACGATATTGAGGCGTCTTTGGCGAGGGCACAAGAATTGAAGTCAGATTATTTGGGACTGGGTAATATTTTGTATAGAAACAGGCCGGAACTCTGGGATAAAGTGAAAGAATCTTGGTATGACATTTTCCCCGAATTGGTAATGGATATCGATGTCGAAGTTATAATAAGGAGGACGGGTTTGATAACCAGCCCGCTATAGAAGCCCATGGCAGTGTTTTTTGTTTCTCTTATCCAATTAAGTATACTTGCTCTGACCCTTTATCTGCTGACTAGGCGGGGAGAAAAGCGGGAAATAATTGTTTTCTGTGCTCTTTGGTTAATTGCCTCCGTTTTCAGCCTTCTTATTGCCGCCGGAGTAAATTTACCTGCCGGTGTTGATATTATGAAATTTTTATTGGCGGGAGTGAGTAATCGTTTGGACTTAGGGGGGCCGCTTTGATGTAGGCCCGAATGCCCGCAAGAGACACTTTTTTGTGTAAAAAGCCTCCCTTGCAATTTATTTTTCTCTATGATATTATATTAAAGAAACCTGCGCCTGTAGCTCAGCTGGATAGAGCGTCTGACTACGGATCAGAAGGTCGGGGGTTCAAATCCTCCCGGGCGCGCCAAATAGAAAAGATTAAACCCCGCATAATAGCGGGGTTTTTTGCTGTTTATGTATTTATTACCCTTCTGACAGCCGGTACCAAATGGTTTGATTTTGTATTGGAAGCCGACATGGAAGTTTTGGATAAGGGCTTTTTTAAAATTGACACGCCATATTGGCATTATATTATAAGCAACCTTTTCATTAATGGCTATTTAAACGGCATTGTTTTGCTCCCGATATCGGCCGGAGACGAACAGGCCGTTTTTTGCAAATAACCGGGGTATTTAAAGCTAAGAAGCCATAAAAGGTATTCTTACTACTACAAAGAAGACTAATTAATAAGGTTAATAGGAGCACAACTTTGATTAAGATGTCCATATATGCGTTTAATTAACAATGTCTTTATTGATTGTATTTGTTTTAACCTAAACTTCGTAGAGAAAGGCATCAGCAGCAATATTATTAATATATCTTGGCCAACTTTGCGAACACGAAGCAACGGCCTCAAGGACAGTTTCATTGTTCTTTGTATAGGATAGAGGAAGGTGATAACTTGGATATTTATGGTGCTTTAAAAACATATTTCGGCTACGACGAATTTAAAGAAGGACAGAAAAATATCGTTATGGGTGTCTTAAACGGCAGGGACGTTCTGGGCGTTATGCCTACGGGCGGTGGCAAATCCCTTTGCTACCAGTTACCGGCCGTTTTACTGAATGGTATTACCATAGTCATATCTCCATTGATATCATTGATGAAAGATCAGGTAGACTCCTTGAAAGAGGTTGGAATACCCGGAACCTTTATTAATAGTGCACTGGATGATAATGAAATGAACCATAGAATTCAGAAAATAAGAGAAGGAAAGTATAAAATAATATATGTGGCGCCGGAAAGATTGAATGTTTATTCCTTTGTAAGTCTTATTAAAGATATAAAGATTTCAATGGTTGCCGTAGATGAAGCCCATTGTATAAGTCAATGGGGGCATGATTTTAGACCTTCATATACTGAAATTCCCCGTTTTATTAATTTGCTTCACAAAAGACCCGTAGTAGCAGCCTATACTGCAACTGCAACAAAATTAATTGTAAAAGAAATTAAAGAACTGCTTGGACTTAAGTCTCCTGTTGAATCCATTATAGGCTTTGACAGACCAAATCTATTTTACCGGATAGTTAAGGTCAGCAATAAGTTATCCTATATTATTGATTATATAAAGGGTAACTATAAAGACAGATCAGGAATTGTTTATTGTGCAACCAGAAAGACAGTGGAATCGGTTACAGAAAAACTTAACCGCCAAGGCCTTAAGGCAATTGCATACCATGGTGGTATGAGTTCAAGTATCCGTCAGGTTCATCAAGATGATTTTATCCTTGGTAGGGTACAAATTATAGTTGCTACAAATGCCTTTGGCATGGGAATAGACAAACCGGATGTAAGGTTTGTAATCCATTACAATATGCCCCAGAATATGGAGGCTTATTATCAGGAGGCCGGTAGGGCCGGCCGTGACGGCGAGCCCAGTGATTGCATCTTATTATATTCCCCGTCGGATATTGTGAAGCAAAAGCAATTGATACAAAACAGTACCTCCTCAGAACAAAGAGAAAGAATTCTCTATGAAAATCTTCAATATTTGGTGGATTATTGTAATACGAATGATTGTTTAAGAAATAAGATATTGGAGTACTTTGGTGAGCTCACAATGAAAAAAAAATGTGATAACTGTAGCAATTGCCTGGACCAATCAGAAATGGTCGATATCACGGTAGAATCACAGAAAGTATTATCCTGCATATACAGGACACAGGAAAGATTCGGAGTGTCTGTGATAATACAGACCCTTCGTGGATCAAGAAATAAAAGAATACTTAATTTGGGACTGGATGGTGTATCAACTTATGGGATTATGAAAGGATACTCGGAAAATACTGTTAGGGAAATTATTATGACCTTAATATCTATGGGCTATATTCTTGTTACAGCCGACAAATTTCCTGTATTAAAACTTTCATCAAAATCCGGCGATGTTCTCAAGGGTAAAGAAAATGTCTATCATAAAAAACATTTGCTTGAAATCAAAGCTCCCGATAAAAAAAGCAATATCCCAAGTGAGGCCGGGGAGGCTTTTAATGAGGGCCTTTTCCTAAAGCTAAAGGAATTAAGATATTCTATAGCACAAGAAAAAGAAATGGCACCCTTTATAATATTTCATGATTCAACTCTGAAAGAAATGAGCCGTTATTTTCCCCAAAATAAGTCTGAAATGCTTTCCATAAAGGGAGTGGGACTAAAAAAATTCGAATCATACGGTGAGTCATTTTTGAAAGTTATAAAGGAATATTGTGTTACGAATCAGATTGCTTCTGCAGATAAAATAGTTGAACCCCAAATTACCAAGGCGGTAGATAGATATAAGCAAACCTAAAAGCTATATGAGGAACACATGAATTTAGGGGAAATTGCAAAAAAAGAAATCTTACGGTTAGTACCATAATTGAGCATTTGTCAAAATGTGAACAAAGAGGTCGAGCTATAGATTGGGACAGATTTATAGATAACAAGGCAAAAGAAAAGGCCATTTTAGAAGCTATTGAAGAAACAGGTTTTGAACGACTCAAACCTATTAAAGAAATATTGGGCGAGGACATTAGCTATGAGGACATTAAAATAGTTATTGCAAAACATGGCTTGAAATAGGGCAATCGAAGATGGGTAGGGTGCTTTTTCATTTAAAAAATTATCAGCCTTTACCATTACATAAATTTTATGCTTTTTGGATAAGATACAGTTACTATTTATGGGGAGGTTGGCATGACTAATATCGTTGACATAACAGAGATTTCAGCATTGCCCTATTGGTTGGCTTCAGCAAAGCCTACTGGCTGTCAAGTTTTAAATGAAGACATCAGGGCCGATGTGGCAATTATTGGGGGAGGTTTGGTCGGAATCACCACGGCGTATCTTTTGGCCAAAGAAAATATTTCCGTGGCCCTTATTGAAGCAAATCTTATTGGGCAGGGAACATCAGGCCACACCACAGGAAAAATTACCTGCCAGCATGATTTAATTTATAGCAAATTGATAGACAGGTTCGGTTTGGAAATTGCCAAGCAATATGCCCAAGCTAACCAGGAAGCGATTAAATTTTTAACAACACTGATTACTAGCCAAAGCATTGCTTGTGATTTTTCCAAGCAAGCGGCTTATCTTTACACCCAACAAGACGAATATGTTAAGGTGGTGGAAGATGAGATTGAGGCCGCCGGAAAGGTCGGTATCAAGGCACAGGCCTTAAAAGAAATTCCCTTGCCTTTTGCGGTAAAAATTGCTGAGCGTTTTGATGAGCAAGCCCAATTTCATCCCGGTAAATTCATTTCTTCGCTGGTAAAGATTATCCAGCAAAGCGGCGGTCGGTTGTTCGAGCAAACCCGCGCAATAGATTTTCTGGCCGGCTCTCCTTTTACCATAATTACGGAAAATCGGCATAAGGTGTTTGCCGATGAGGTGGTAGTTGCAAGCCATTTTCCGGTCTTTGATGGAGGGGGATGCTACTTTGCCAGGGTTCATCCCGACAGATCCTATGCAATTGCCATCAAGGCCAAAGAGAAATTTCCCGGTGGCATGTATATAACACCCAAGTCACCTGTCAGATCACTACGTAGCACCCCCTACAAAGATGGTGAGTTGATAATAATTGTCGGAGAACATCACCGGACGGGGCAGGGGGTTGCCGAGAAGAATCATTATCGCAATCTGGTTGACTTTGCTGAAAAGACCTTCACCGTGGAAGAAATACCTTATCGCTGGTCAGCCCAAGACTATATGAGTGCCGATGATGTCCCCTATGTGGGCCGTATCAGCCCCGAGCATCGAAATGTATATGTGGCTACCGGCTTTCGCAAATGGGGAATAAGTAACGGTATTGCTGCAGCAACATTGATCCGGGATTTGATAGTAAAAGGGGAAAGCCCCTATTGGGAAGCATTTAACCCGGCTCGTTTCCGGGTGGATGCCAAGATGCAACAATCCATGGCCGCGGGAACCAAGACCGCTAAAGAGATTATTGCTGTAAAGCCAGAAAACATAAGCCCCCAAGACGAACCGGAAAAAAATCAAGCCTTGGTTGTTGAAGGTGAGAAAGGTCGGATTGGTCTGTACAAAGACAATGAAGGTAATCTTTATGCCGTAAATATTACCTGTACTCACCTGGGTTGCGAGTTGGTTTGGAATGAAGCTGAGCTTTCTTGGGATTGCCCCTGCCACGGTTCCCGCTATAGTTATAGCGGGGAAATAATTGAGGGACCCACCCTCCATCCCCTCGGCAGCGACAAGATAAAAACTTAGCCAATATTTTTAGTGGTATTATGCTGCCGGTTTATCCGCATCCGGTGTAACAAAAACCGGCCCGGGAAAATTGATTGTACT
Source organism: uncultured Halanaerobiales bacterium (assembly GCA_964568715.1). Taxonomy (GTDB): domain Bacteria; phylum Bacillota; class Halanaerobiia; order B1SED10-174; family B1SED10-174; genus CAZMQU01. The sequence goes on along the minus strand of CAZMQU010000005.1, from coordinate 48,733 downwards.
GAAATCCCGGCTTGCCAAATAAGGTGAAAAGCCCTGTTGTTATTAGCAGGGCTTTTCTTTTTGATTTATTTTCGGCACCCTTACCTAGCGGGCAATAAGCGGGGTTAATTGCTATTAGGTGAAGGTGCAAATTGCGGTGAAAGCGGAGATTATTTTACACTTGAAAGTGACACTTCTAGAAATTAATCGCTTCTCCGATTTGCAAAGCTTTGATTTCAACTTGAGGGGCCCACTTTTTACCTTGGGCAATGAAGGTATCGGCACTCTGTTCCAAGAGAGGGAAGGTTTTAAAGTGCATGGGAATTGCCATACGGGGTTTCAAAAGGTCCAAAGCCAAGGCTGCCTGTCGTGGATCCATGGTAAAAACGCTGCCGATGGGTAAAAGGGCAATATCAATGTCATAAAGCTTGCCGAAAAGTTCCATGGAAGCGAAGATTCCGGTATCACCGGCATGGTAAACGACTTTCCCGTCCTCCAAAGTAACAATGTAGCCACAAGGGGAGCCTTTTATAGATGAGTGGACGGCCTGGGTCATAGTGACGGCAATGTCTTTAATTTTTACAGTACCGCCGATGTTCATGCCGCTACCGCCACTGACAATGTTTTCTGCCTTAACCCCTTCTTCTCTTGCCTTGGCTACGACTTCGGGCTGGCCGACCAGAACCCCGTTGCTGTCTTTTAACAAGGTTGGAATGTCGGTTCCATAATGATCATGGTGATCATGGGTTGCCAGGATTAAATCGGGGGATAAAAAGTTTTCGACGGGAAAGTTACCGGCAGGATTGCCGGAGAGCCATGGGTCGATTAATATTTGAACGCCTTCTTTGGTCGTAATTTCAAAGGCGGCATGGCCCAGCCATTTTATACGGTTGCTCATCTTGACACCTCCTTAAAATATTTTTAATTGTTGTTGCCCGGTGGGCAACCTTTTTTTGGATATTCTCACTATCATATTTCTCCGAAAGGATCGGTCATTCCTTTTTATGGTCAATCATCTTATTTTTCCCGCCTTTTTCAACTCCCTGACAGTATTATTATCCAAGGGTGGGCGGGTATCCCCAGTGAATCTTTCGGAGGAATCGCCAATCATAAGCTTGCCGCCTCAAAAGATATCTGATATTCTAGGCTAGGTAAGTTCTTGAGGCTGATTATACCGGGAGGGATAGGCAATGTACTGCGATTATCATGTCCACACCGATTTTTCGGGCGATTGCAATATGCCTTTGGAGGTGGCTTGTCGGGCAGCGGTCAAATTAGGGATAAAGGAGATAGCTGTAACTGACCATTTGGACCTGGATTATCCCAAGGAGGATTTGAGCTTTAATTTTGATTACCATGCTTATTCTGCTTCCTTGGCAAAAATGCAAGAAAGATACAGGGGAGAACTGAATATAGTCAAGGGTATAGAGATTGGTTTACAGCCCCATGTTCTGGCAAAGTGCAATGAATTTTTGGAGGGGAAACATTTCAATTTTATAATTGCCTCCCTTCATGCGGTGGACCGAAAAGAACTCCATGGTGGGGATTTTTTTGCCGGACGGGACAAGTATGCTGCCTTCAGAAAATACTTGCAAGAAGTCTATTTTTGCCTAAAGGGTTTTGAAAAATTTCACGTGTTGGGCCATATCGACTTGGTAAGAAGATACGGAAACTACGCGGATAACTCCATGGAATATAACGACTATGCTGATCTTTTTGATTTGATTTTCAAGGAACTCATTGACAGGGGCAAGGGTCTGGAGATAAATACCTCCGGTTTCCAGTATGGCCTGAAAAGTCCTCACCCGAGCATGGCTATTTTAAAGAGATACAGAGAGCTGGGTGGTGAGATAATCACCATCGCCTCCGATGCCCATACCCTCGAGCGCTTAGGGGAAAACTTTTCTTTAGCCTGTAAAATGGCCCAAGAGGCGGGATTTAGATACTTTGCTCGCTTTCCCGATGGTAAGGTCGTATTTGAAAAATTTAAATAATTTTGCTCTAAACTATTGCATAATTTGTCCAATCAAGTATAATGGGATATAATGCTTTAGTATGCTAATGGGCTAAAGGATAAATTCTGAATGGAGACATGGAAGAGAATGAACAGGCTAAAGGTCGGTTACATTGGTTTGCAATTTCATCACCACCATCATCTTTGGGGGTTTGCGCTTTGATTTAGTGAGAGCTTAAGGTGCAAGCCCTAGATAAGTTATTTATTTAGGGGTTGTGCCTAAGATGGTGAGAGAGAGATAGGAGGAACCGTTTAGGTGCGCCAAAACGGTTCCTCCTTATTTATTTGGAAAGAAGGATGGATTCCCGGTGAAATTGGCTGAGCTGAGTAAGATCTTTTTAAGGAGGGAGGTGAAAAGAATGGGTTTTTTAAATATTGCACTTGCCAAAGGGCGAATTGGCATTGAGGCATGCAAATTATTTGAAGAAAAGGGGCTGAGTGCTTGGCAGGATTTGAATTCGCGTAAATTGATCTTTGCTGACCAAGAGAACGAAATCAATTATATTCATGTTAAATCGATTGATGTCCTGACCTATGTGGAAAACGGTATTGCTGATCTGGGCATTGTAGGCAAGGACGTGCTTTTGGAAATGGAAGCCGATGTCTATGAGATTATGGATTTAGGCATAGGGGAGTGTCGGTTTGCTGTTGCCGGACCGGAAGAAAAGATTTTTGCCGGGGGAGAGCGTCCCCTGAAGGTTGCTACAAAGTATCCCAGGGTGGCAAAAAAATATTTTGCTGCCCTGGGACAGAACATTGAATTGGTAAAGCTGAACGGTTCTGTAGAATTGGCACCCCTTTTGGGTTTAGCCGATGTAATAGTCGACTTGGTACAAACGGGACGGACTCTTGCAGCCAATAACCTTTCCGTATTGGCGGATATGTTTCCCATCAGCGCCCGGCTGGTATGCAATAAAGTTAGTTATGGGCTTAAATACGATAAGATAAGCAATTTAATTCAATTGTTAAAGGACGTGCTATAAGTAGTCAATAGTTTTTCCGGACTTTGATAACCATTTAGTCATTATGCATTCTCGTTTTAAGATGAGGGTTTCTATTCGTAGGTAGGATCAAAAGGAGGTTACAGCCAACATGAGAGTTCTAAAAGGTCAAGATATGGAGGATGTCCTGAGTAAATTGGGAGGACGCAATAAAATTGACGACGAGGAAATAAATGCTCTTGTCGGGGCCATTCTGGCCGATGTACGGTTACGGCGGGACCAGGCTTTACGGGAGTATACTGAAAAATTTGACGGCGTTTGGCTGAAGGATTTTTCGGTAACGAGAAGAGAAAGGGAGGCCGCCTTGGACAATATCGACAGGGGGTTAAAAAAAGACCTCCTGCTCGCAGCGGAAAATATTGAAAAATTTCATAAAAAGCAACTGTCATCGCCCTATTATGTTTATCCCGGCTCCGACATTTTATTGGGTCAGCTGGTCAGGCCCTTGAAAAAAGTGGGCATCTACGTTCCGGGGGGCAGTGCCGCTTACCCTTCGACGGTATTGATGAATGCAATTCCGGCCAAATTGGCCGGGGTCGAAGAGATAGTCATGATAACTCCTCCCGACAGTAAAGGCAAAATCAGAGATTCAGTTCTTGTTGCTGCTTCAATAGCCGGTGTGGATAAAATATTTAAGCTTGGCGGCGCCCAAGGCATAGCCGCATTAGCTTTTGGGACTGAGACCATCGGTCGGGTTGAGAAAATAACCGGCCCGGGTAATATCTATGTTACGGTAGCCAAAAAACTGGTTGCCGGTCGGGTGGGGATAGATATGTTGGCCGGGCCCAGCGAAATTGCCATAATTGCCGATGAGACCGCCAAGCCCGGATATATTGCTGCCGACTTAATATCTCAAGCGGAACACGATGAAATGGCCGCTGCTATTTTGGTGACGAACTATCCTCCCCTTATTGACCCGGTGCTTGAGGAATTGGAGGTGCAAAGTCGCCTTTTACCACGGCAAGATATTATCAAGCGGTCCTTGCAGGATTATGGTGCTATTATCCTAACGGAATCTGTTGAGCAATCCATTGCGGTTGTTAATGAAATTGCACCGGAGCATTTGGAGATATTTACGGAGGATCCCTTCAAAGTCTATAAGGGTATCGAGAATGCAGGGGCAATATTTTTGGGCCATTATTCACCCGAACCCTTAGGGGATTATTTTGCCGGACCAAACCATACGCTTCCTACCGGCTCTACGGCAAAGTTTTCCTCCCCCCTTACGGTAGACGACTTCATGAAGAAGATGTCCTTGATATATTACAGCAGGGAGGCCCTGTTACCAACCAAAGATACCATCATCAGGTTGGCCGAAGAAGAGGGCTTGCGGGGTCACGCCAATTCCTTGCAGATTAGATTTGCGGAGGGGCAAAATGATTGTCAGTAAAAAAAGTGTCAGGGATTTACCGCCCTATGAAGTCAAACAGAGACCTTATCTGTTAAAGCTGGATGCCAACGAAGGGAAGAATATCTTTGCAGCGGATTTGACTGCCGCTCTGGAGTCCCTTAAGTCCGATCCGGCTATCAACTTATATCCGGATTCGGACTCTCGCCGGCTGAGACTTGCAATGGGAAATTACCTGTGTGTGAATCCGGAAAACATAGTTGTGGGCAACGGGTCCAGCGAAATGATTGAATTAATCATGAAGGCTTTTGTCGACAGGGATGACCCTGTTTTGAGCTTCGAGCCAACCTTCGGCATGTATGCCCGCTATTGTAAAATTTATGGGGGCCAATTCGTCGGTTTGGCAAGCAAGGAGGACTTTACTTGGGACTTGGGGGTCATGATTAAAAAAGCACAGGCTTGGCGGCCGAAGATTATTTTTTTGTGCAACCCCAATAATCCGACCGGCGGCTTTGTGGTCAAAGCTTCCGTCAAAGAGTTGCTTGATGCAGTTAGCTGTCCGGTTGTAGTGGATGAAGCATATGCTGAATTTGCGACTGATTCCTTGGTAAGGGAAGTAGATATGCATAAAAATTTGATAGTCCTGCGGACCTGGTCCAAGGCTTTGGGTTTGGCTGCAATAAGGCTGGGTTGTCTGGTGGCTAATCGACAAATCACCGCTATCATAAACAGGATTAAAGCCCCTTACAATCTCAATGGATTGAGTCAACATATAGGTGCCCGGGTTTTGGACAGCAAAGAGAAGATATCAGCTTATGTCGCGGAGGTCAAAAAAGAGAGGCAATTTCTCTTTGAGGGTTTAAACCTTTTGGCGGTGAAACCTTACCCCTCCCAAGGCAATTTTATTTTTTTCCATGCCCTTATTGATAATTTGGCAAAAAAATTGGCTGAGCAGGGAATACTTATCAGGGATTACGGGGGAAGTTGGCAGGGTTATTATAGGGTTACCGTCGGTGAACGGTGGGAGAATCAAAAATTTTTAGAGGCACTGGAGGGGCTAATAAATGACGAGAAGGGCAAAATTGCGACGAAAAACCCATGAGACCGATGTTCAAATTGTGCTGAATCTGGACGGCCGCGGGGAAAGTGCAATCGACACGGGCTTGGGTTTTCTAAATCATATGCTGGAACTTTTTGCCTTCCATGGTCCCTTCGATCTACAGGTAACTTGCCGAGGAGATTTGGCGGTAGATGACCATCACTCCGTTGAAGATGTGGGCTTGCTTATGGGGCAGGCGGTTGGCGAAGCCTTGGGGGACAAAGCGGGAATCAGGCGCTATGGGAGTACGCTAATTCCTATGGATGAAGCCTTGTGTTGCCTTGCCTTGGATATCAGCGGACGTCCCTTTTTGGTCTACAATGTTGAGTTGGCAAGCGAAAAATTGGGCGATGTAAGTACCCAAAACATAAAAGAATTTTTCAAAGCTTTTGTGAGCCGGGCCGGGGTTACCCTCCATATAAATTCCTGGTACGGAGAAAATGACCACCATCTGGTTGAAGCAATTTTTAAGGGCTTTGCCCGGGCTTTAAAGGAGGCAACCGGTATTCTAGGAGTAGAGTTGCCGTCTTCAAAGGGGGTCATATAAGCAATGTTGGCTAAGCACGGCTATATTTCAAAAGAATCAATTTATGGGAGGAGGTATCAGCTTGCTAATTTTGCCGGCAATCGATATTAAGGATAATAAATGCGTCAGATTGTCCCAAGGAGACTTCAATAGGATGGAGATATATTACCATGATCCCTTGCAGGCAGCTTACCGGTGGCGCAATGAGGGGGCCCAATACTTGCATTTGGTGGATTTGGATGGAGCTCGGCAAGCAATCTTTGTAAATGATGAGTCCATAAGAAAGATAGTTACCAATATCGATATTCCCCTCCAGCTAGGTGGGGGAATCAGAGAAGAGGGGCGGGTCAAAATGCTCCTGGAGTCCGGAGTCGACAGGGTAATTCTCGCAACGGCTGCCCTTGAAAATAGAAAACTATTGGATAAACTGGTGGGGCAATACGGCAGTGACAAAATTCTAGTATCGGTAGATGCCCTCGATGGCCTGGTGGCTGCCAGAGGTTGGCAAAAGGTGAGTACCGTTAAGGCCTTGGATTTTTGTCGGGAATTGGAGGAGGACGGTATAGAGACTATTATCTATACGGATATAAGGAAAGATGGCATGTTAGCGGGCCCTAACCTTAGGGCCTATAAAGACCTGCAAGAAAAGACGGGCTTGCAAATAATCGCGGCAGGTGGGATAAGGAGCAAGGAGGATTTGATTGGACTCCGGGAGTTGGACTTGTACGGGGCAATCATCGGTAAGGCCCTTTATGACGGCTTACTGTTAATGGAGGAGGTGCAAAAATGGTTGCGATGAGGGAAAGAGGGGTGAGGGTGATTGCCTGCCTTGATATTGCGGAGGGACGAGTGGTTAAAGGGCGGCAATTTAAATCTTGGGCCGATGTGGACAATCCGCGGACCTTGGTAAAGTATTACAAGGAAACGGGAGCTGATGAGCTCATTTTTTATGATATAACCGCGTCAAAGGAAGACCGGTTGGCTTGTTTGGAGACCATTGCTAAAGCGGTTGCCGGCACGGATATTCCTTTTTCTATCGGTGGGGGCATATCCTCCCCGGCTGACGCCGAAGAGTGTTTGGCTATTGGGGCCAAAAAAGTATCCATCAATTCTGCCGCCATTAAAAACCCCCCTTTGCTGACAAGGGTTGCAAAAAAAGTGGGCGGCGAAAACTTGGTTTTGGCCATCGATGCTAAAAGAGGCAAAGGGGGGAAATGGCATGTATATTGGCAAGGGGGCCAAGTGGATACGGGTTTGGATGCCATTGAATGGGCCAAGACAGCAGTTTCCCTGGGAGCGGGGGAGCTAGTGGTCAACAGCATCGATTGTGACGGCATGAAAGGGGGCTACGATATCGAATTGTTGCAAGAAATAAAGAAGGCGGTGGAGGTACCCGTCGTGGCATCGGGAGGGGCAGGCAGGTGTTATGATTTTTACCAAGCAATTGAATTGGCCGGAATTGACGGAATTTTGGCGGCCTCCGTATTTCATTCCGGGCGAATTAACATATCTGATTTAAAAAGATATCTGGCGGGCAAAGGAATTGCCGTGTTGCCCCGGGCGCAATATCATGGAGGTGAATAGAATGATCGCCGGAATAAAATTTGATAAGGCCGGCCTGATTCCTGCTATAGCACAGGATATAAGAACAAAGGAAGTTCTAATGCTGGCTTATATGTCCGAGGAATCCCTTAAAAAAACTATTGAGACAGGTCTGGTTCACTATCATAGCAGAAGTCGGGGTGAGCTATGGTTGAAAGGAGGAAGTTCAGGTAATGTCCAACAGCTTCAAGGTCTGTACTATGATTGTGATAAGGACAGCCTTTTAATCGAAGTTAACCAGCTGGGCCCCGCTTGTCATACCGGCAGCTACTCTTGTTTTTTCAATGAAATACCCCTAGGCAGGGAGTGCCAAAAGTTTTTTGATCTAAAGACGCCTTGCCAAAAAGAAGGCAATCTTCAAGGAGGGCCCGGGCAAAAAGGTAATATCTGCCTTGAATTATATGCCCTCTTGGAAGAAAGAAAGATGAAACTTCCGGAAAATTCTTACAGTGCCTATTTGTTTAGGGCAGGTTTAGATAAAATATTGCAGAAAGTTGCTGAAGAATGTGCGGAAGTTGTTATTGCAGCCAAAAACAAACGCAAAGAGGAATTGGTTTTTGAGTTGAGCGATTTGTTCTATCACCTTCTTGTCCTGATGGTAAACGAGATGGTATCCGGTGACGATATAAAAAGAGAGCTCCTTAGAAGGCGCCAAGAAGAAAACTAGGGGCCCGGCGGGAAAAGACGGGAGATAAATAAGTTCTTTGATATGACAAAACCTCGGTATTGAAACCGAGGTTTTGTCTGTTAGTTGAAGGAGGTCGAAAATTTTACGGGTAAGCTTTTTTTATTCCCCATTCTGTCGCGGGGACAGTTTAAGGGTTACAAACAAGGCCGGTGCAAAAAGAGTTGTCCAGATGCCGCCTAGGGCATAACGGAAAAAACGCAGGGCGGTAGCTAAGGCGATATTGTCGCTGGCCAGAACCTTCCCCAAGCCCATTATGATACCGAAGAGACCTGCCAGCCCGATGAGGGCTTTAATCAATTGTAAGGGCCAAGGGCTTCGGGGATTTGAATGCACTTTCTCCTTTTCCAATATATAGCCTACCGAAGCACCGGCAAAAAGGCCCATCAATTTTGGTACTTCTTGAGGTGGGCAAATAATTGTCAGTAGCACCGGCACTGCAATGCAAAGGCCCAATATGATACCGGTTGAAAATTTTTGGTTCCAGCCTTTTGTAACAAACAGATTGCTCAAACAAAGGATAAGAAGCAGGAAAGGGATGCCCATGGCATAGCCCCCCAGGATGTCACCGGGGTAGTGGTAACCTAATACAATGCGGGAAAAGGGAATTAATATCATTGCAGCAAAGGTCACAATCCAAAACCATTTTTTTCTGATGATTATTGCCAAATAACCCCATACTGTGACGGCGGTAAAGGTGTGCCCGCTTGGAAAGGCGGGCCCTTGTATTTGTTGGATCCCCTCTTCTATGATAGGTCTTTCCAAGACGACAACGTTTTTCAAGGCCCAAGTCCCCATACCGGAGGCCAACAAGACGGCTGCTCCCCAAAAACCTAGGGATTTGTCAATACACCAGATTAGGACGCCAAAAAAGATCATGTAAAATTCATCATTGCCCAGAAAGGTCAAGAAGCAGAAAAAATAGTTCGCCGGTTGGAAGGAGCGGATCTTTTGTAAAGCATTGAAGATGGTCATGGTGCGGGTTTGATCCCAGAAAAATAATAATATTATGGCGGAAATAATTACAATGAGCCAACAGAAGACAAGCCAAAAATTTTCACGATCTCGCCGGAGGGAGAAGTAAGGTTTTTTTACGGGCATATTTTTCACTGCCATCACCTCTTTTTCATTTTTGCCCGGACTGGAAAGGGTCGCTTTTGCCCGTTTATTTTTTAAATGCGGCTTCCTTTGGTACCGGGGCTGTTTTTGTTGCCTTTATCCCTAATATGGCCGATAAAGGTTTATAATTCATTACTTCTTGACATTAGATGGAAGGGTTGCTAAAATTGGATTTAACAAATCAATTTTGAAAGGGGTTGGGAAATGCAAGGATTGGGTCGCCATGTTTTAGCTGAATTTTATGGGTGTTCGGCGAGTCTTTTAGACATTCCCGAGAAGATTGCAAAGATAATGAAAGAGGCCGCCATTTTGGCAGGTGCGGAGATTCTGGAGGTTGTTTTCCATAAATTTGCTCCGCAAGGTGTTAGCGGTGTAGTGGTAATATCGGAATCCCATTTAGCCATTCATACTTGGCCTGAATACGGTTATGCTGCTGTCGACATCTTTACTTGCGGAACAGCGGTTGATCCTTGGGTGTCTTGCAACCATCTGAAGGAACACCTGGAAGCCAAGCAGGTGACCGCCAAGGAGATCCGGCGGGGAATGGCCGTTATACCTAAAAACATGGAGCGGGGGGCATAAAATATGAGGCCGGGAAATAACTATTGGCTTATAGAGCAGGTCCAACCGGGCCATGCCCATATGTACGGGGTTGATCGTGTTCTTTACAGCGGCAAAACTCCCCACCAACGGGTCGATGTTTTTGAAACGCGCTTGTGGGGCCGTTGCTTGGCCCTCGATGGGAATCTCCAATCAGCCCAATTCGATGAGTATATTTATCATGAAGCTTTGGTACATCCGGCTATGGCCATGCATTTCCACCCGGAAAGCATCATGGTTGCCGGCGGGGGAGAAGGGGCAATCTTGCGCGAAATATTCAAGCACCCCTCGGTTAAAAAGGTTGTTATGGTTGATTTGGATGAAAAAGTGGTGGAAGTTTGCCGGGAATACCTTCCCGATTGGAACCGGGGTTCCTTTGAGGACTGTCGCCTGGAGCTGATTTACGGCGATGCCCGCCGCTATCTGGAAAAGACGGCTGAAAGCTTTGATATTATTTTTTTGGATTTGCCTGAGCCTTTTGCCGGGGGACCCTGTTATCTTTTGTATACCAAAGAATTTTATAAGGTGGTCTTATCCCGTCTCAAGGAGGGTGGTGCCCTTGCATTGCAGGCTGACAATCTCAACGGGCGCCTCTTTGATTGCCACGGGGCCATTGCAGCTACAATTAAAGAAGTGTTTCCCCGGATATATTCCTACTCCGCCTTTATTCCCTCTTACGATGCCAACTGGGGCTTTATTTATGCAAGAGGTTCCTCGCAACGGACATTACCCCTCGGTGCTGATGCTGCAAATATTGAGCCTTCGACCATCGACGGGGTTCTCAATGAAAGAGGAATCGACAATTTGCTTTTTTACGACGGGATCACCCATCGGCATCTTTTTTCCTTGCCTAAAGATATTCGGCGCCTTTTGAGCAAGGAATATCCGATTATTGAAGACAGCAATCCCCTTTGTAAATAAACCGCCTTTGGCGGTTATTCAATTTTTGCCCCGCACCGATTGCAAAAACGGGAAGCCCGGCTCAGCCCTTTTCCGCAGGCAGGACAAAAGACGTTAGCGGGAGAACTGTCGCTTGGAGAGTTGTCGGCAGGCAACTTATTGGCCGGTCCTTTGTTGAAAAGATTCTCCAGCCAAGCCATGATGTTTTCGATATTGCCGAATAAGCCCAATCCCAAACCGATCTTGACCATAATTGCACCCAAGGCCATTAAGATGAAGCCGACCACCCCCCTTTGAAAAAGAGTCATCGGTCCGGCATGGCCGGGCAATGATGGATCCATACCTTCGGGAAAAGTGGAATAATTCCAGTGCCAAATATCCCTTGCCCCCATGGCAAAAAAGACACTGATAAATAGGGAAAAGCCGATGATGAAAATTATAGCACCGATACCGAATAATATAAAGCCGCCTTTAGTGACCTTATTTTTAGTCATATTATGCCTCCTAAAACTTCTAAACCGTCCTTATTTTTAAAACGGTCTTATCGCATAGCCAGGGTCATTTGCCTCTAGGGCGGGATCAATGATTTTCGGCTATAATGCCGGCCGGCAAATATGCTTGTCTGTTTTATAAAATGTAATTTTGTATCTATATTTCTTTAAAGGAAGTTATTTCCCTGCTCTTTTCCTTTTGGGCCGATTGTCTTTTAAGTTTTTTGCACATTTTTATTTATCTCGCATTTATTATATGGTAAAGGAGTGTGAGGTAAATGCCTTTTGGGTACAGCAGGACCATATTTCCCCATCCCCCCGTCCAATACATACCCTTATCCCCTCTTGATTCTTTGCGCATCGATACAAATACTGTCGGCGAAGATTTTAAAATCTTTATCGGTACCAAAGCAAGCCAAATTAAGGGGATGAGCGATGCCTTTTCTGTCTATTTGCCATCCCGGTGGTATGATTTAGAGCGGGGGCAATTCTTTTTGATGGTTGTCAACGGCGATCTTTTCAATCTTTATTATCGCGGCACTCAAGTAAGGGGGGTCGGCAAAAAAATAAAAAACCGGCTGACTTTTTGGCTTATGAATACCGTCTATTTTTATCGCGATAAACTGAATTTTTTAATCTTTGATGAAGGGGCCGAGCAAATCGGAGAAATTAGCCTCGACCTGGTGGATATTGCCATCGAAAAGTAGACTTTTAACACTAAACGTTGTAATGGAAAAAACAGCTAGTAAAATATCTTTATTTTTCTAGCTTTTTTTCATTTTTCATTTGACCAATACCTTCATTAAGGTATATGATTAGAGAGGATTGATTTATTAAAAAATCCATAATAAAAGATTTTTTAACCTGGTTGCCATGGAGTAATAGTCTTGGAAAAAACGCCTGGCTTTGTGAATAATATCCCACCAATGCCGCAGGCCTAATTTCAATATAATGCAAGGAGGAATAATAGTTATGCGCAAAATGACCATCAATGGAAACTATGCTGCCTCGTATGTAGCTTATGCCTTCAGTGATGTGGCAGCAATCTACCCCATTACGCCGTCATCGGATATGGGAGAGTATTGCGATGAGTGGGCTGCCCACGGACAATTAAACATTTTCGGAAGGCCGGTCCGGGTAGCCGAATTGCAATCGGAAGCAGGGGCTGCCGGTGCCGTGCACGGTTCCCTCGTTGGCGGGGCTTTGACAACTACCTTTACCGCCTCTCAGGGCTTGCTCTTGATGATTCCCAACATGTACAAAATTTCCGGTGAACTTTTGCCGGCTGTTTTCCATGTTTCAGCCCGTAGCGTGGCAGGACATGCCCTATCGATCTTCGGAGACCATTCCGACGTTATGGCAGCTCGCCAAACCGGTTTCGCCCTTCTGGCTTCCGGTTCCGTGCAAGAGACCATGGATTTAGCCGTCGTGGCTCACTTGGCTGCCATCAAGAGTCGAGTACCCTTCATCCATTTCTTCGATGGCTTCAGGACCTCTCATGAGATCCAAAAAATTGACGTAATCAGCTATGATGATATGGCTGCTTTGTTGGATAAGAAAGCTGTGGCCGCCTTTAGGGCTCGCAGCATGAACCCCGAGCGTCCCGAGTTGAGGGGAACAGCTCAAAATCCCGATATTTATTTCCAAGGTCGCGAAGCCGCCAATAATTATTACACGGCTGTGCCACAAATAGTAGTAGATGCAATGAAGCAAGTTGGTGAATTGACCGGCCGCTCCTACAAGCCCTTTGACTATGTAGGTGTACCGGATGCGGAAAATGTTATTATCGCAATGGGTTCAGGTATCGATACCATTGAGGAGACCGTCAATTATCTTAACGGTCAAGGAGAAAAGTTGGGCTTGATTAAAGTTCGCCTCTACCGCCCCTTCTCCATCGAGCATTTTATTGAAGTTGTTCCTGCCTCTACCAAGCGCATGGTTGTCTTGGATCGGACCAAGGAGTCCGGTTCTTTGGGCGAACCCTTGTACCTGGATGTCCAAGCCGCCTTGGCGGAAAGAGGTCGCAACAACATTAAAGTCATCGGTGGTCGCTATGGGTTGAGCTCCAAAGAATTTACACCGACGATGGTCAAAGCCGTGGTCGACAACTTAACCGCCGATGAACCTAAAAACCACTTTACCGTTGGTATTGAAGATGATGTATCCTTTACCTCTTTGGAAATTAAAGAAGAGCTGGATATTGCGCCCAAGAGTTTGTTCGGAGCTAAATTCTTCGGTCTGGGTTCTGACGGTACTGTCGGTGCCAACCAAAACAGCATTAAAATTATCGGTGATAATACGGATATGTATGCCCAAGGATTTTTCGTTTATGACTCTAAAAAGTCAGGCGGAATTACCATCTCCCACTTGCGTTTCGGCGATACTCCCATCAAGGCACCTTACTTGGTCAGCCAGCCGAATCTTGTTGCTTGCCATAACCCCTCTTATGTAACTCGCTATGATCTTTTGGACGGCATCAAGGAGGGCGGCGTGTTCCTTTTGAATTCGCCTTGGACTTTGGAAGAGATGGAAACCGAATTGCCCGATTCCCTCAAGAAGACCATTGCAGAAAAGAAACTCCGTTTTTACAATATCGATGCGGTCAAGATTGCCGGGGAAATTGGTTTGGGAGGACGCATCAACACCATCCTGCAAGCCTCCTTCTTCCAGATTGCCGATATTATACCGGCTGATCGGGCCCTGAAATTGATAAAAGAAGCAATTTATAATACCTACGGCGACAAAGGTGATAAGGTTGTTAACATGAACTATGCTGCTGTAGACAGTGCCACTTCCCACCTGGAAGAAATAAAGTACCCTGCCGAGTGGGCTGATTTGGCCGGTGAGCCGATCAAGCCGGAGCCGACTATTCCTTTTGTCGATAACGTGGTGCGGCCAATGCAGGCCTTGAAAGGGGACAGCTTACCTGTAAGTTCCTTTACTCCCGACGGCATTATGCCCACCGGGACCACAGCCTACGAAAAACGCGGTGTTGCCATCAACGTTCCCAAATGGATACCGGAAAACTGTATACAGTGTAACCAATGTTCGTTTGTCTGCCCTCATGCGGCCATTCGCCCGTTTTTAGCAACGGAAGAAGATTTGGCCGATGCACCGGCGGAATTTGAAACCCTCAAGGGTATGGGACGGGGCTTAAGTGATTTGCGTTATCGCATCCAAGTTTCTCCCCTTGATTGTACAGGCTGTGGCAACTGTGTGCAAGTTTGTCCCTCCAAAGAAAAGGCCTTGGTCATGGAACCTTTGGCAGCCCACTCTAAAATTCAAAACGATAATTGGGATTTTGCCGTCGGCTTGCCCAACAGGGCCGTTGACATTGCGCCCAATACTGTCAAGGGAAGCCAATTCAAGCAGCCACTCTTTGAATTTTCCGGTGCTTGTGCCGGATGCGGCGAGACCGGCTATATCAAGCTGGCTACTCAGCTCTTCGGTGATCGGATGATGATTGCCAACGCTACGGGCTGTTCCTCGATTTACGGTGGCAGTGCCCCTACCTGTCCTTACACCAAAAATGAATTTGGCCACGGTCCCACCTGGGCCAACTCCCTTTTTGAGGACAATGCCGAATATGGATTTGGTATGCAACTGGCCTTGGAAGCAAGGCGAGCTCAGTTGGCCGAAATGATGAGTGGTCTCTTGGAAGAAGATATTCCTGCGGAACTCAAGGATGTACTGAAGCAATGGATTGCTGATCCGAATAATATTGAAGTTGGCAGAGAAGTGACGGCTAAAGTTCGCGAGCTGCTCCCTGCTGCTATTGCCAAGAGCTCCGGGGACTTAAAAGAGGTCTTGGAAACCCTTTTGGCCAATGCCGATATTTTGCTGAAAAAATCGGTCTGGATTATCGGTGGTGATGGTTGGGCCTATGATATAGGTTATGGTGGTTTGGATCATGTTTTGGCCTCCGGTGCTGACGTCAACGTGCTCGTATTGGATACGGAAGTATATTCCAATACCGGCGGGCAAGCTTCCAAGGCAACGCCTACCGGAGCCGTAGCCAAATTTGCCTCCTCCGGTAAAGATACCCGCAAAAAAGACTTGGGTATGATGGCCATGACCTACGGCTATGTGTACGTTGCAACCGTGGCCATGGGTGCCAACCGCAACCAGTTGCTCAAGGCAATGATTGAAGCGGAAAGCTACGACGGACCTTCTCTAATCATCGCCTATGCACCCTGTATTAACCACGGCATCGATATGAGCATGAGCGTTGAAGAAAGTAAACAAGCCGTTGAGAGCGGCTACTGGAATCTTTACCGTTATGATCCCCGCCTCGAAGCGGAAGGTAAGAATCCTTTCACCTTGGACTCCAAAGAACCCGATTACAGCAAATTCAGGGAATATTTGACCTCACAAGTCCGCTACTCGCGCTTAATCAGGCAATTCCCGGAAAGAGCCGAAGAGCTCTTCAAGAAGGCGGAAGACGATGTCCGCCGTCGTTATGAGACCTACAAGCGGAAAGCGGAAGAAAAACAATAAAAGGAAAAGCCCCTCTTCGGAGGGGTTTTTTTATTGAAAAAACCGCCGGGTATATTTAGTGCAAAATGTCCCTCCATTGCGAAGGTGCAGGATTAGTTTGCTCAGCCTGGCTGTTGGGCCATGATACTAAAAACTGTATTGATATTTTTGACTTTGTTGGAATAACATTACCAATTGAGTTTTATAAAATATTTGACAAAAGTGTATAGGTGATATATACTTATTTTATGATAATAAAGGATGGTAAAAACAGACCTAAAATCAGCTACACGCTTTTGCGTGTCGTATGGAAGCTAGCAGAGGCTGACAAAAAGACCCGCTATTATGGTACGGAAGAGCAACTTTTTGAAGCGGAAATTCACATGATTAAATCCATTAAAGAGAACGAGGGTATTCATGTAACCGGGCTTGCAGAATTATTGGGGGTGACAAAAGGTGCTGTTTCTCAGATTGTTATGAGGCTTCATAAAAAAGGTATGATTATCAAGGACACGGATCCTCGAAATTTGTCAAGGCTTGCCTTAAGGCTTACCCCTAAGGGCGAAATAGCTTATATCCATCACGAAATGCTTCATCAGGAGTTTGACAGATTTGTTGAAGAAGCTCTAAATAACGCATCCAAGGAGCAAAGAATATTTTTGAAGGAATTTTTAGACTCGCTTGAATACAAGATTGATAATTTTGAGAAAGACAGAAAGCTGTAATATTTTTTTACGGTGGGCGTATAGCCGGTATACGCTATATTGTTTCTTCATTTGCATGAAGCTTATTTTTTTGGAAAAGGTGTATAGCTACTAAACTATTTTCTGTAACTGAAAGGAAGCGATTTTAATGAAAGTTAATGACAAGAAGATAAAAATGATGAGAGATGAAAAAATCCCAAGTGTTCTACTAAAATTAGGTATGCCCACCATGATAGGTATGCTAGTTAGTGCGCTTTATAATGTGGTAGACGCATATTTTGTAGGGGGTCTGGGCACAAGTCAAATGGGTGCAGTATCCATTGCTTTTCCGATAGGTCAGATAATTATTGGCTTGGGCATGGCTTTTGGAAGCGGTGCAGCTTCCTACATATCTCGTCTTTTAGGAGAGGGAGATGACAGACAGGCAAACAAAACTGCATCCACGGCGCTTCTCTCCAGCTTAATTATTGGGATAATTGCCATTACTTTTTCTTTATGTTTTCTTGATAAAATACTCGTTTTTTTGGGTGCAACGGATACAATACTTCCCTTTGCCAGGGCCTACGCAATTATTTATATTTCCGGCTCAATATTGAACATCTTTAATGTCACAATGAATAATATCATAACATCCGAAGGCGCAGCTAAATTTACTATGATTTCAATGTTAGTGGGCGGAGGACTAAATTCAATTTTAGACCCCATTTTTATTTATTCTTTTGGCCTTGGAATACAAGGTGCTGCTATTGCTACTGTTGTATCGCAATTGGCTACGTCATTCCTATATATTTGGTATATATTAGGAGGAAAGGGCTATCTGCGATTTTCTCCCGGCAATGTTTCCTTCAACAAAAAAATATTCACACAAATATTTAAAGTCGGTATTCCAATTCTCGTTTTTCAATTATTAACCAGTGCTTCTATAGGGATGACGAATACAGCGGCAAGCAAGTACGGTGATTCAGCTGTAGCCGCCATGGGAATCATCACCCGCCTAATGGCTATGGGTACATTTGTTGTTTTTGGATATATGAAGGGATTTCAGCCGGTCGCCGGCTACAATTATGGGGCCAAGAATTACGGCAGGCTAAATGAGGCCATAAAAGTATCACTGAAATGGGCCACGTGGTTTTGCGGCATTATTGGGCTAATCATGGTACTGTTACCAGGGCCTATTGTTTCAATGTTCAGTAAAAATGATGCCAGGGTAATTGATATTGGTAGCACTGCATTAAGGGCCGGTGGCATTATGTTCTTTTTCTTTGGCTTTCAAATGGTATATGGAGCATTGTTTTTGGCGCTTGGCAAAGCAAAAGAAGGAGGAATACTCAGTATCAGTAGGCAGGGTATGTTTTTTATTCCCGTAATCCTCATCCTCCCCAGGCTGTTTGGGCTCTATGGTGTTATTTATGCCCAGCCGATTGCGGATTTGTTAACTGTCACCTTGACGGCAATTTTTGCGGTAAAATTGCATAAAGAGCTTAAGGTACAAAATTGCAATTACGAAGGACTCCGGAAGGCGGTTTAATAACTTCTATCGGGTGAAAGGGGGCAAAAGCGAAAATGAAATGAGAAAAGGAAAAACACTAATTATAAGAAACCCTAGCAAGGATTTGGCAACATTATGCCATTTTGAAAATCAGGGAGGATATCTAAATGAAATTAGCTAATATCCGGGCGTTAATGCTTAACAAGAGGGCAAAAAAAGGCTCAATAAAGATACTTGACGCCCTAAAGATCAAAACAGGCGATGTTATCGTCGATTTAGGTGCAGGAGGAGGGTATTATACCTTTCAATTTGCTAAAAAAGTTGGAAGAACAGGCAAGGTATATGCAGTAGATTCAAACAGCAACCTCCTGGACTATATTAACGAAAAAATTGGACTTTGGAAAATTCAGAATGTCGTAACCGTTATTGGTAATGAGAAAGGGTTTACTTTGCCGGATACTAGCTGTGACCTTATATTTTTGCGAAATATTTTTCATCATATATCCGATGCTGTGGCCTATTTTCGGAACATAAAAATGAATCTCAAGCCGCAGGGGAGAATTGCAATTATTGAGTGGACTCCCCATATTAAGGGCTTATATGTAGGTGGTGCAAGACACTTTACATCAGAAAGCGAAATATATCAAACGATGAAGGCTGCAGGATTTCAGCATAAGGAAACATACAGGTTTCTGGATAAGCAATCCTTCAATATTTTCAAGATAAGAGAATGATAGCCATATACTTGCATCGAATGGTGTTATAAAATAGATACAATAACATCACAAGAAAAGTAACATACACGCCGGGCCTGCTTCTTGACAACCTTTAAAAAGTTTGTTAAAATTGGCTTGCACGATGCAGGTTTATTACTTTTTATCAAGGCGGAGCGATGACTGATAGAGACAGTTATTTCATGAGGCTGGCTTTGGATGAAGCTCGAAAAGCAGCCCGTTGCGGGGAAGTTCCCGTGGGAGCAATCTTGGTTTGCGATGATAAGATTGTAGGGCGAGGTTATAACCTGCGGGAGAAGCTTCAGGATCCGACGGCCCATGCCGAAATGATAGCTTTGCGGGAAGGAGCCCGCAATTTGGGCAGCTGGCGCTTAGAAGGTTGCAGTCTTTATGTGACATTGGAGCCCTGTCCCATGTGTGCCGGGGCCCTGATTCAAGCTCGGGTGGGGCGGTTAATTTACGGTACCGCCGACCCCAAGGGCGGGGCAGTGGAATCTATCACGGCTTTACTCGATGTGGCCGGATTTAATCACAAGGTATCGGTTACCGGTGACCTTATGGCCCGGGAAGCCAAGGAGCTCTTGCAGAAATTTTTTCGCAATCTGAGAAACGGAAGGGTGTCCGAGTCCGGTTGAAGGAGCTCGACTCGAAATCGAGTTGGCAGGAAGCTGCCACGGGGGTTCGAATCCCTCCCCTTCCGCCAGAAGGTATTTCATCGCATGTTTGTCCCTTGCGCTATTGGCGGTGGTGGCAATCGAGTTTGAAATAGATGGGCTGAAGATTTTTTTAAAAATTCAATGATTTGCGGAGAGGTGCTGGAGTCCGGTTGAACAGGCACGCCTGGAGAGCGTGTGAAGGCTTTGCTTTCCGAGGGTTCGAATCCCTCCCTCTCCGCCATCTTTATTAAGATATTTAAAGCTTTAACCAAGTTTGGCCGTACTAGGCGGGGGGCTAGCGGTACCCTGAACCTGCAAACCGCTATAGCAGGGCTTAAGCCCTGCCCGAGGCATGATTTTTTCAGAGTCTGCCCCAAGCAAGTGGCGTTGAACTTTGGGTCCTACGCGACGGAACACTGTAAACCCCGTCAGGCCCGGGAGGGAGCAGCGGTAAGCAGAGGCTTTCGGGTGCCGTGGGGAAGCCTGAAGGGAGCAAACTGCTTGGGTAACGTTTGGGAAGGTCATTTCGACGGCAGGTGTGCGGCCAATATATTTTTAAACCCCGGTAACGGGGTTTTTGTTTTACAAAAGATTTCAATAGTTTGCTCCTATACAAAGGAGACCCTCATTACCTTGACGAATATTTTAAGATGGAGGGAAAATTTATGGGTTATGTTGCACTATATAGAAAATACCGGCCCAAAAACCTGCAGGAAGTTTTGGGGCAAGAGGCCATTATCAGGACTTTGGTAAACGCCATAGAAAAGAAACAAATCCACCATGCATATCTCTTTTGCGGACCGCGGGGTACGGGAAAGACCAGTGTGGCCAGAGCTTTCGCCAAGTCGATAAATTGTGCCCATGGTCCTACCGCCACTCCTTGTGGAGAATGTATTTCATGTATTAGAAATCTAAGCGGCAGCTCTCTGGATGTTATTGAAATTGATGCTGCCTCCAATAGGGGCATAGATGAAATCAGGGCTCTTAAAGAGACAGTATCTTTCTCGCCCAGTGAAGGCCATTATAAAGTATATATTATCGACGAAGTCCATATGTTAACAAAGGGGGCCTTCAATGCCTTCCTAAAAACCCTGGAAGAACCGCCGCCAAGAGTTGTGTTTCTCATGGCAACCACCGAACCTCACCAGGTTTTGCCGACCATTCTTTCCCGTTGCCAGCGTTTTGATTTTCGCCTTCTGTCTCAAAAAGAAATCTTGGCCTTATTGAAAGATATTTGCCAAAAAGAAGCGGTTGAAGCAGAACCGGCCGCCTTGGAAACTATTGCCGCCTCGGCTCGCGGCGGTTTGCGGGATGCTATTTCAATCCTGGATCAAGCCATTGCTTATGGTGGCGGCAAGGTTAAGGAAAGTGACATTTACGAGCTTTTGGGTAAAGTAGATTACAGTTCCCTGCAAGATATTGTCCAGGCGGCAATCGACGGTGACACACCAACCTTACTGGCAACCTTCCGGGCTGCTTCCGATAGCGGCAAAGATCCCAATCGGCTTTTCAATGATATTACCAACTACTTAAGGGATGCTTTGATTATCAAAGAGTGCGGCAAGGATACTCAGCTTGTTGAACTGACCGGGGAGGATCGGCAAGCCATTTCCGGTGCTATTGAGGACATATCCCAATCGGTCCTTACCGATATGTTGGAATTATTAATAGATATGGGACGGGAAATGAGGTTTTCCGGCCAACCCTATCTTCTTCTGGAGCTATTGGGCGTGAAGATGGCCGATGCCGCGACAAACAATTACAGGGAACGACTGCTTGCTCTGGAAGGCAAGATTGCCGAGCTGGAAAAAAGGGTGGTTGCTCTTCCAAAAGGCAATCAAAAAGCTCTTGAAAAAACCGGTGACCAAAGGGCGACCGAGCAGATTCCCGTGCAAGGGTCTTTTCGGAAAGACGCTGAGCAGGAAACGGTTGAAAAGGCCGTCAATCGAGTTGTCGCACCTTCAATCCCGGAAAAAGAAAGGGTTGCAAGTGCCGCTCAAAACGATCCGGAAGCCGGCGACAAGGCAGGAGTGAGCGGAGTTGTCGCCCCGCAAGGGATATCATTGGCCGGCGGGCAAATAAAAGAACGCTGGCCCGCCTTTATGGATTATGTCCAAACCGAAAGACAAGTTCGCTTGATTGCTCTTCTCGACCGGGTTGAGCCTTACGACTTAGAAGGCAATAAGTTGACATTGGAATTGGATAAAGATTGGCGCCGGGCGGAACTTATTAAGCAAAAAGAAGTCTTGGAAAGATGCTTAAAAAATTATTTTCAGCAACCATTGACAGTAGATTTTTTTGTCAATGAAAAAAAAACGGAAATTAAAAAAAAAGCAATTGAAGTAAAATCCGCGGTGGGAAGAACAAGCAAAAAGAAGAAAGATCAGACCGATACAAAAGGGGCTAAACAGACATCGGTTACCGACGAAGCCGATATTCAAACAGCCGGTGGTTCTGCCAAGCCGTTATCTGCCGATCTTGAAAGCCATTCAGGCGATGATTTCGGCAGCCCGCCGCCAGAAGATCCCGGTGATCCCAATGATTCCGGCGATATGACGAGCGGAACAGATCGGGAAATTGAGAAAAGGTCAAAAGCCAAGGTGCAGCGGAGAAGGGCTGCAAAGCCCATAGCAAAAGCGAACCCCTTGGCGGGACATCCTTTGGTGCAAGAAGCCTTAAAAATGTTCGACGGGCAAATTATTGAAGAGTAGAAGGGGGATTACTTAAAATGGGTATGAACAAGATGTTGAAACAAATACAGAAGATGCAGGCCGACATGGCCAAGATTCAAGAAGAATTGGCTGAAAAGATCGTTAAAGCGACCGTTGGAGGCGGTGCCGTTGAGGTTGCAGCCAACGGCAAACAGGAGATTATCGATATAAAAATCAACCCGGAGGTAGTCGATGCAGAAGATATTGAAATGTTGGAGGACTTGGTTTTGGCTGCCGTAAGCGAAGCATTGCGGCTTTCCCAAGAGTTGGCCCAGGAAGAAATGCAAAGACTGACCGGTGGCTTGAATATACCGGGTTTATTCTAAATGCGGTACTTTGCCCAACCGATTACCAATTTAATCAACAAATTGACCCGTTTGCCCGGCATAGGGCCTAAGACCGCTCAAAGATTGGCATTTTTTATTATGGGCGGCAGCCTGGATGAAGCCAGGGAATTGGCTTTGGCCATAGTCGATGCCAAAAAAAAGATCCGCCATTGTTCCGTTTGTTGTAATTTGACCGATATCGATCCTTGCCAAATTTGCCGATCACAAGATAGGGACAGCAGTTTGCTCTGTGTTGTTGAACATCCTCGCGATATTGTCGCCATGGAAAAAACCAGAGAATTTCGCGGCCACTACCATGTTTTACACGGTTCAATCTCACCTATAGACGGAATCGGACCGGATGATTTGAAAATAAAGGAGTTGCTTGCCCGCCTGGAAAAAGGAAATATCAAAGAAATAATCGTTGCTACTGATCCTAATGTGGAGGGTGAAGCGACAGCCCTTTATTTAGCCCGGGTTATCAAACCTTTAGGTATAAAGATAACCAGGATTGCCCATGGACTGCCAATCGGCGGCGACTTGGAATATGCCGATGTGGTGACTTTGGGCAAGGCCTTGCAAGGCAGAACGGAACTCTAGTATTTTTCCCCCTAAAATCAGCATACTATTTATAGCATTAGCTGATAAAGGGGGAAACAAGTGATGCCCAAATATTTATTTGGACTCATTGCCGCTGCCTTGGCCGGAGTATTTATGGCTGTACAAGGCACCTTTAATTCTGTTTTGGGAAAAAAAATAGGTTTATGGGAAACCAATCTGATTGTTCATCTTTTGGGTGCCGTTATACTTTTAATTTTACTTTTTGTTTTTAAGATCGGCGACGGCAAATGGCAAGAATACAAGGAAGTACCTTGGTTTACCTATTTGGGCGGTGGACTGAGCATTTTGATAATCTACAGTGTGGCCGCATCAATCCCCGCCTTGGGTGTAACCCTTGCCACCACTTCCATCGTTACCGCCCAGCTAATAACGGCGGCACTGATTGACCAGTTCGGATTATTCGGAGTAGAGCCTATACCCTTTAACTATTTGAAGGGGATAGGTTTTGTTCTTTTAATTGTTGGCGCCCGCCTGATACTGAATAAATGATTCAGATTCCGGGGCGCCATTATCAAGTGGAATTAGCTCTTGTTTGTCAATCTATGGGAATATTGATTGTCTCGCTATCCGAAGCATCTTTTAGGGGAAACGAGATATGCAGAACCCCGGTATTAAATTTTGCTCTGAATTTGCTGATATCGATGTGTTCCTCAGGCAACCTGTAAGTCTTTTTAAAGGCACCGTATCTTCTTTCCCGATGCCAATAATTCTTTTCTTTGCTGCTTTCATCTGTTCTCGATTCTCCTTTGACAATCAACATTCCTTGCCGGATATCGGCGGTAATATTCTCTTTTTTAAGGCCGGGAAGTTCGATGTCGTAGTGTAATTCGTTGTCCTTTTCATAGATGTCCGTCTTGCCGTAATTATCGAGTCTGTAATCGGCATTGTAGTCCATATATCTATTCAAGTCAGGGAACAGTTTAATGGGGTTTTCCGGGAAAACCGGAGAAGTGTAATCCATGCCGACAACTCCTTTCTTTTTAAAGATGTTGTTTTCAATAGATATTTTGCCCGAAAAACCGGCATTTTATTTTTCTAAAGAGTTTAAAAATGGGGAATTTACCAATTGAATTGTAAGATGATCCCTTGCTTTAAAAAGACGCAAGATTAATAAAATTAAATAAATAATAAAAATATTAATAAAAATTATTAAAAATGTTAAAAAAGTGATAAATAGCATTTGACATAATTAAAAATATGTAGTATAATTAAGTCAGTCGAGCAAATATACTTAGAACATGGCTTTAAAAAACTGCAACAACAAAACAATTTACTTGAAAAGGGGGGAGCGGAATGTACAAAGAAGCTTTGGATTCCATCAGGGTAGCTGTGTTTTTGCAGGACAAAAAGAAAGCAAAAACCAAAAGGATTAAGAGGTAAATGTGGCGTAAGAGAGTAAGGGGGGTAAGAATGCTTTCCGGAAAAGATATTACCGTATAATGGGAGCTCCTGTCCAAAGGGAGCTCTTTTTATTTTCCCTTTCCTGCTTTTGGAGTAACCCTTTTTGGAATAAAGGCTCTCAAGGGGAGCCAAAAGGGCACCGGGGGCCGATTTTAATGGGCTAAACCGGACAAAACAACTATTTGACATAGACATAACATGCTAATATAATTAAGGATAGATTATTAATCGATTAAATTCGATAAAAAGAAATGGAAGTGATTGGATGCGGGATCTCTTGCCTTATTTTAAATCTTTGGCAGACGATAATAGAATACATATACTGAAGCTTTTATTGGAAAAGGAGCATTGTGTGGCGGATTTGCAAGAAAAACTGGGTCTTTCGCAGGCCACGGTATCCCATCACCTTAAGATATTACGGCAAGCCGGCCTTCTGACAGTCAGAACCAGTGGAACTTGGACATACTATGCCATCGACCGGCAGGGCTTTTCTGTATTTTCCCACTTGATGGAGGAAAATTTTCTGCGCCCCATAGCGGAAGGCGCCGATAAAGAAGTCGGAGAGACCGTCAACGGGTATGAGGGTTTTAAGTTACGGATATTGCACAGGCTTTTGCCCTTGGGGGCGGTATTTACTGTTCTGATAGGAACCATCTTGCGAACTAAGTTGCCTGCCTTGCCAAGTTACTTACAGGAGTTAACCTTTCGAGGGGTAAATATGCCCTTGGTTTTTTTACTTTTTTTATTGACCTGGACTGTCTTGATCCAATTGGATTTTTCAAAAGTACGCAACGAGGCTGCCGACATGAAGATATTCCTGGGGAATATTGCAACTAGTTGGTTGCTAAAACCACTCTTGCTAGTTTTACTAGGTGGGGGAATCTTTGCTTTGTTTAAATTAAATTTATTAAACCCGACCGATGGACGAACGGCCGGTTATGCCATCGGTTTGATCTTACTCGGTTTGGCGCCGGGCTTGTCTTTGGCCCTGAGCTGGCCATATTCAGCCCGTTTGAATATGAATAACTCTTTGGCGATGGCGGCAATGAATTTGGTAATAGTGTTCGTATTGCTTATGCCTTGGGGAAATTATTTATTTGGTTTGGTGGGTATTCCGGTTTTGCAAACAAGAATATTGGGTTTTTTACTTTTTCTGGGCCTGGCTTTGTTGGCCTCCCGGTTGAGTCGGTTGATTTTGATTCGGAGTAGAGGGCAAGATTGGTTTGTCGAGGTATTTAAACGAAATATGAATATATGTACCTTGATTTTTCTTTATGTTTGCCTGTTTTTATTGGTACTTTTACAGGAGTTGCAATTCAGGTCGGCTATAAATTATTTGTTGGCCGTCATTTTAACCTTAATCTGCACCGGTGTTTCAGCAACGATTATCTTTTATTTAGGCAACAAAATTTGGGGCTTGGATGTCGAAGTAACGGCACCGATGATGTTATTGGTCGGTCGACCCAATTATGAGTTGATGCTGCCCATGTTGGTTATCCTTTTTGGCTTGTCTGAGGGAGCTTTGGTCGTTGGTTTGGCAGCCGTTATATTGGAGGTGCCCTTGATGGTACTAATGCTGAGGCTGTTTAATTCATTAAGGAGGAAATTGCCTGCCGCAAATTAAATATTTTTGATTAATATGGCTCCTTAAGAAAATACTATATATAGCGGGCGACGAAATTCCAAGGAGGATGCCAATGAATTTTAAAGGGAGCCATATCATAAAGGGATTGGTGGCGGGATTGCTGGGTAGCCTGGCAGCGATTTTTATTTTTTGGGGTGCCTGGTTTTTGCCGATTATGGGCTTGGCCCTAACAAGGGTTAATTTAATTTACGGTATATTAACAGTCCTTGCTTTAGGCTTATTAGGGGGCGGCTTATACAGCTTGATTGTCGGTACAAGGCGCTTTGGCCCAATTATTTCTTTATTGGCCGGCTTGGCCTTGGGCGCAATTCTTTGGTTGGGCGGTTTTCTTTTGGTCCTGCCCGTCATGTTGGGGCAAAAGCCTTTGGCAACAGGTCTTTTTGGCGGTTGGGTTCCGCTTGTCGCTCTGGCATCTTACGGGATAATTATTAGCCTGATATATAATCGGTGGTTAATGATGGGATCAAAGCGTGCTTTTGGATTTGCCTTGGGCTTGATTCTTTTGTCGGCTTTTGTGGCACCTGTAATGTTACGGGCGGCCTTTTCCACCGACCAGAGTGATTTGGAGATGCCCGCCGGTTTTCAGGCCCAAGTAATTGCCAAGGGTTTAACCTATCCAACTTCGGTGGTTATCTGTGAAGACGGCAATATTTTCGTTGCCGAAGCCGGCTTTGTAAAAGGACCGAAAACAACCGCAGGGCGGATTGTTAAAATAGATCAAAAGGGCAATATGGAAGACATCGGTGGCGAATGGAACGAACCGATCAACGGTATGATCCACCATAAGGACATTCTCTATGTATCCCATCGTGGTAAGATAAGCACTTTTAATCTTAAAGATGGGCGACAAGAAGACTTGGTGACCGGTTTGCCTTCAAACGGCGATCATCAAAATAACGATTTGGTACTAGGCTATGACGGCGCCATTTATATCGGCCAGGGTACGGCAACAAATGCAGGTGTAGTAGGGCCGGACAACTTTCTTGCCGGCTGGCTCGATAAAAACCCGGAATTTCACGATGTGCCATCACGGAAATTTGTTTTAACCGGTGAGAATTATGAAGGCGATAATCCGGCAATGATAGGGAGCAAAGACAAGAAAATTACCGGAGCATTCTCTCCGTTCGGTGAGACGCCGGAGGAAGGTATGGAAATGAACCCGCGCCCAAAGGCAAGCGGTGCAATTTTAAGGTATGAACAGGCAACGGCAAAGACAACTGTCTATGCTGACGGTTTGCGCAATCCTTACGGCTTGGCCGTGGGCAAAGAGGGACAGCTTTATGTAACCAATCACGGCTATGATGACAGGGGAGTCAGAGCCGTCAAGGATTCACCGGATTGGCTGGTTGAAATTAAAGAGGGGGCTTGGTACGGCTGGCCGGATTTTGCCGGAACCACACCTTTGAGCGACCAAAAATTTGCCTCAGAAAAAGGTATAAACCGCAAGCCTTTGATTGCCAACCAGCCGGAAGTTGAACCGCCCATGGTATCATTCCCACCCCACTACATGCCCATGAAATTATCTTGCGCCCCGGCGAATTTTCCTCTTTCCGGCATATATGTTGCAATCTTCGGCGATGAAAGCCCTCGAAGCGGCGAAGTTGAAGAGCCCACACCAACGGGTATTATTAGGGTGGATGAAAGTACCGATGATTTTACTTGGTTTATAAAGAACAAAGACGGGCCGAGAGCAGGCCGTTTTGATGGCGGTTTAAAACGGGTAGTGGATGTAAAATTTTCTCCCGATGGCCGGGACATGTATATCTTGGATTTTGGGGTTATGGAATTTACCGATGCATCAGTCAATGCCGTACCCAATTCCGGGGTTCTGTGGCGGGTTACGCCGGTGGAGGTGGCCAAAAAAGAGGAGCCGACCAAAAAAGCTCAGCCGTCACCTTCCGTACAGAGCCACCATAAAGAGCACCACCAAGAAAAAATTCCGCCCCGCCCGGCAAAAAAGCCCATTCCGATAAAGGTTGCACCCCATAAGCAAGTGCCTCCTCAAAAAGATATTATCGGTGTACCGGAAAAGGAGCCCCCGGTAGAAAAAGAGCCGGTAGAAAAAGAGCCACCGAAGATACCCGGCGAAGAACCGCCTGTAGAAGAACCGCCTACGGAAGAATCGCCTACGGAAGAACCACCTGGAGAAGAGCCGCCTGCAAATGAAGGGAACGGTGAAGAAAGCCCCCCAGAAACTCCGTCCGCGGCAGAAACGCCTTCTGATGAAACCGTTAATAATGAAGAAGCTAATGAAAGAAGGCCCGTCAATGAAGTGGTCGGCGATGAAAGGGCCAACAACGGAACACCGATCGACGAAATCCTCGACAATCAAGGCCCTGATGAAAACCGGGCCTAGAAAAAAGCATACTCCGGGGATATCCCCCAATAATTCCTCCTAAGGAAACATTATGGTATAATTAGATTGTTGAATTTCCTGCGGGGGTGATTAGGTGGATTTGCGGCAGTTGGAATCTTTTGTGGCTATAGCCAAAAGGGGGAGCTTTACCCGGGCGGCGGAAGAGCTTTATCTCTCACAGCCGACACTGTCAGGCCATATTCAGTCTTTGGAAAGTGAGCTGGAGACGGTGCTGTTCAACAGGAGTGTAAAGGGAGTAACCTTGACTGAAGCGGGCCGTATTTTGTACATTCATGCCCTTAATATATTGAACACAAGGGACCAGGCTTTTTTTGCCATGGATCGGTACAAGGGCAGGATTATAGGGGAATTGACCATTGCAGCCAGCACCGTTCCCCAAAAATGCATATTACCCGCTCTATTGGCGGCTTTCAACAAAAAGTATCCTGCCATTGAATTTCAGATAAAGCACTTTGACAGCAAAGGAGTTATCGATGCCATAACCTCCGGCAACCTGGACTTCGGTTTTGTCGGTAGCCAGACAGACTACAAGGATTTGGCTATGATGAAGGTTTGTGAAGATAGCCTCCTGCTCATTGCTCCCAATCGGGGTAAATATGCCCGAATAAAAAAAGACTCCCTGGCATGGGAGGAGATTGCATCGGAGCGATTTATTGTGAGGGAAGAAGGTTCTGCCACCAAAGACCTCTTTTTTAAGGGTTTGCATAAGATGGGCATCGATACACAAAATTTAAACATCGTTGCGGTAATCGAAGACAGTAATACCATCATAGAATGTGTTCGGGAAGGATTGGGTCTGGCTGTAATTTCCGAACTGATGGTCGGGGAGGCAATTAAAGCAGGCCAAGTAAGGGGATTCTATCTGTCCCGGCTGGAGATGGAGCGGCAATTTTATTTTATTCACCATAAGAAGCGAGCCTTAAACCCTCTCGATCGGGCCTTTCAGGAGTTTACCGCCGAATATTTTGCTTCTTAAGTTTAAATCAAGAATTTTTCAATACCTTGTCCAGAGAAGTGATGGCATAGTCCATCTCTTTTTTTGTATTAAAATAGCCGGGGCTGAATCTGATGGTGCCGTGGGGAAAGGTGCCCAGTGTTTTGTGGGCAGAAGGTGCACAGTGTAGTCCGCAACGGGTTCGGATGCCATAGAACTTGTCAAGGGAGTGGGCAATCTGGGCATTGTCGTTATTGAAACAATCGATGGAAATTGCCGGCATTCTGCCATCGCTTTCCGGCAAACCCAGCAGGCGAACCCCTTTTATATCGGCAAAACCCTGCAATAATATTTCCGTCAATTCCTCCTCTTTCTCCCTGATCGTGTCGATACGGGTTTTTGCGATATATTTTAAAGCCGCATGCAAGCCGGCCAAACCGGGCAGATTCATGGTGCCCGCTTCAAACTTATCGGGCATGTATTCCGGCTGTATCTCATGTTCGGAGAGGCTTCCCGTCCCGCCGCTGATTAAGGGATCAATCGATTCGGCCAGCCTATCACTGATAAGAAAGCCACCGGTACCTTGCGGTCCCAAAAGAGATTTATGACCGGTAAAGGCCAAGGCATCGGCTTTAATTGTTGGCCAGTCTATAGCAAGGGCTCCGGCTGTTTGGGCTGCATCGACAATAAAAATTATATCTTTCTTGCGGCAAATGTCCCCTAAATCGGCTAAAGGCAGTATTGTGCCGCATACATTGGAGGCATGGTTTATGATTAGGGCTTTGGTGTTATCCTTTATCTGCAAAAGTATATCACGGGGGTCGAGCCGGCCGCATTCATCGGCCATAACCCGGGAAAATTCAACCCCTTTGGCGGCCAATTGACCTAGGGGTCTCATTACGGCGTTATGCTCCAGGGAGGATACGATGCAGTGATCGTTGTCTTTTAAGATACCTTTAATCAGGAAGTTGAGTCCTTGGGTAATATTCATTGTAAAAATGACGTTTTCCGGTTTCTGAAAATTGAAAAGATCACAGAGAAGTTCCCTGGTTGAAAAGACCATCTCCTCCCCGGAAAATATTCCGCCATAGCCGCTGCGATTGATATTATCGCCGACATTTTCGATATAATCTTTTACGGCATCAGCAACGCCCGGTGCTTTTGGGTAAGATGTAGCACTGTTGTCCAGATATACTTCCTTCATTGGATACCACCCTTTCCGCAACTTGCTACCATTGTACAATAAATCCAAGCAGGAGAAAAATAGGTTATTCTTATAATGGCGGGCAGCTTATAGGTATAAGCTATTATACATAAGCAACCCCTTCCCTTATAATATTCTTAGGATAGTTCTATTATCAGTTATCCCCGGCCATTTTTGACCATTTAAATGGGACGGGAAAAAAGGATAGGAGGTTTTCTATACTATGGGCAGTAAGCTTAAAGGCAGAGCCGGCATAATAATTACCGGGGCTATTGTAGGCATTTTGGCAACAATTTTGGTAAAGTTGGGCAATCCCGTCAATATGGGGCTTTGTATCGTCTGTTTTTTCCGTGATACAGCAGGAGCTTTGGGATTGCACAGGGCCTCGGTGGTCCAATACATACGTCCGGAGATAAGCGGTATTGCTTTGGGAGCATTTATTATTGCCCTTTTCAAAAAGGAATACAGCGTAAAGGGAGGCTCCGCTCCCTTTGCCAGATTTATTCTCGGCATTTTTACCGTTATTGGCGCCTTAATGTTTTTGGGCTGTCCCTTGCGGATGATCTTAAGATTGGCTGGGGGAGATCTTAATGCCATCTTGGGTCTTTTAGGTTTTGCCCTGGGAATATTCGTCGGCACCCTATTTTTGAATAAGGGCTTTACCCTTAAAAGAACTTATACTTTACAAAAATCCGAGGGCTACCTTTTTCCGGCAATCCAAGTCATGTTCTTGGTCCTTTTATTGGCCAAACCCGCCTTCATCTTCTTCAGTTCGGAAGGGGCCGGCTCCATGTATGCTCCTTGGGCCATATCTTTGGCAGCAGGTCTGATCATCGGTATTGGGGCGCAGAGATCGAGACTTTGTATGGCCGGCGGCCTGAGGGATCTTACTATGTTCAAAGATTCTCATTTGTTTTTAGGGTTCATTGCCATCTTTGTTACCGCTCTCATAGGTAACCTTATCATCGGTACCTTCGATATGGGATTCGTTGGTCAACCGGTTGCTCATGTAGATGGACTGTGGAACTTCCTAGGCATGGTTTTATGTGGGTTGGGTGCGGTTCTTTTAGGCGGATGTCCCTTGCGCCAAATAATTTTAAGCGCCGAAGGGAATATTGACTCCGCTATAACCGTAACCGGTATGTATATCGGGGCTGCTTTTGCCCACAACTTCGGTTTGGCCGCTTCGGGAGCGGGGCCGACGGTTAATGGTCGGATTGCCGTTATCATTGGTTTGGTGGTTGTTTCGCTTATCGGATTTTTAAATATTGAACAATTAGCCCGAGTCAAGATGAAAGGGGATGTTAAGCTTGAAAAATAATCAAGTTGATACCAGAGGTAGGTCTTGTCCGGAACCTGTATTATTAACCAAAAAAGTTCTCGATAAAAAACCCGCCCAAGTCGAAGTCCTTACCGACAGCAGTACAGCCAGGGATAATATTATCCGCTTAGCGGAAAATCAGGGCTACAAAGTTAGCACCGCTCAGCAAGGGGCGGACTATATCCTGACTTTGACGAGATAAGACCTTGGAAGCCGAATATATTGCAACTTTTTTTACTCACTCGGGAGCGGTAAAGTATCAAAGATACATGCGAAAGGAAAAGATAAGTATTGAACTACAGCCTGTTCCCAGGCAAGTAAGTTCAAACTGTGGAATTGGGGCGCGATTTACTTTTAGCGGTGATATAAGTCAATATATCAGCGAAGACATTGAAAAGTTATTTCAAGTTACTGCCGACGGCTACAAGCTGCTATTTGAAAATGATTGAATTCTGAGAGGTCTTGCAGTTAACAAATCAATGCATTGGTGGCCACGAGTTTTAATTTTCAACAAAGCTAAAAAGATATTAATACCCATATATTGATATCTAGGGCCCGGGCTTGCTAAGAGACAAGATTTGGCGTAAAATATTAGTCGTAGGCACTACTTGGGGAGGGTGGCTAAGAATGGATACAGTCAGGCTTACGCAAATGACGAAAAGTGCGGGGTGAGCTGCCAAACTCAGCCCTGAGGCCTTGGCACAAGTTTTGTGCCACTTACCGATTTTGGAGGATAAGAATTTAATTGTCGGCCTTGGCACCTCCGATGATGCGGCAGTATATAAGATCAACGATGAACAGGCAATCGTTTTGACTATGGATTTTTTTACGCCGGTGGTTGATGATCCCCATATTTTTGGCATGGTTGCAGCCGCCAACTCCCTCAGCGACATATATGCCATGGGGGGGCGACCTGCCGTTGCCATGAATATTGTCTGCTTCCCGGCAAAGCTGCCCCTGGATATCATGCGGGGTATTTTGCAGGGTGGTGCGGACAAGGTTATGGAGGCCGGAGCCGTACTGGCCGGCGGCCACAGCGTTGAAGACGAAGAGCCCAAATATGGCCTTTCCGTCATGGGCTTGGTTCATCCGGAAAAAATCTTCACCAATACGGGGGCCAAACCGGGCGATATTTTGATTCTTACCAAGCCCTTGGGAACCGGTATCCTCAATACGGCCATCAAGGCGGATATCATCAGCGAGCAAGGCAAAAAAGAAGCCATCAATACTATGGTATATTTAAATAAGGATGCCAGCCAGGCTGCCCAAGAGGTTGGTATCAAGGGTTGCACCGATATAACCGGTTTCGGTTTCTTAGGGCATGCTTTCGAGATGGCCCAAGGGAGCGATGTATCCTTGGAAATATGGGCGGCAGAGGTACCGATTATCAAAGAGAGTATCGAATTTGCTCAAATGGGTATCATACCGGCCGGCGCCTATAACAATAGGGCTTTTTACGGCAAATCAATCAGATTCTCACCGGATGTAAAAGAGGAAATCGCTGATATAATGTTTGACCCGCAAACCTCCGGCGGCCTGCTCATTGCCGTGCCGGAAGGCAGAGCAAACAAGTTAATGGAATTATTGAAGGCAAACAATAAAACTCCCTTCCAAATGATTGGCAGGGTAAAGCCACCGGGCGAATATTTAATAGAAGTGAAGAATAAAAGATAAAAATTAAGATTGGTAAACAAGAAACAAAAATGTCTCTACTCCCAGGGCTTCAACCGAGGGGGCAGAGACTTTATTTTTTATGAATTGTTTTTAATAACCTTTAAATCGGTGCAAGAGAAGTGGTTGTGGGGCAAGTATTTTTCAAGAAAGTCTTGGTTTTAAAAGAGCATTTAAGGTAATTGCGATATATAATCAGCGACCTCCGAATCGGCAACCCTTTTGGCCTCTATTACCCACATATACTTATTTGCCCCCTCTCCCACACTTTCGGTAAAGGTGGCCTTCTTGCCGGAAATAGTATAGGTGCCACTTAATATGTTGTTACTGATATCCCTGTAAGTATATTCGCCCTTGTCTAAGCTTATAAGCGGGTTGGTATGATACAAGTAAACGGTAGATTCGTCGTTCTTAATTTTTCTTCTGAATAAGTAAATCCGGCTCTCGGTAAATTGTCCGTATTCGTCGATAAGAAATCCGTTGGAGTCAGGCCCCCTAGGGTAGTCAATCGTTTCAATATCCCCGTTCGGCTTGTGCAAGGTCATCGTTTCATATTGCCAAGTTCCCAAAAGAGGCAAAGGCTTATCAAAGAGCTTGCAGCCGGCCGGAATGGCAACAGCAAAAACCACCAATAGCATTAAAGAAATTTTTTTCTTCACTTTCGCACCTCCTTTCCCAATTTACTTTCCTTCCTTTTGGGGATTTTTTACTGCTTAATTTTTTTACATCCCCTGGCATTTTATTCTTACTAATAAAGCCCGGTTAACATGACTTTTTGAGCAACTTTTCCTGAACCGGCAAGCCCGGTTATTTTGCCTGTTTATTTTCCCAAAAATGCGACAAAAATCTCTGCTTCCTAGGGTTAATACCAAATGGCAGCAGAGATCTTATTACCTTCTTAAATTCGGTTTTACCGCTGGCTAAGGAGTAACCGGTAGTATTATAAAATCCAATCGGCAACTTTTGAATCGTCAACTCTCTTGCCTTCTTTTACTAATCGACGCACATCTTCACCATCGGTTTCAATTGCTGTAAATGTAATGAATTTTCCGGAAACAGTGTAGCTGTAACTACCCTCTTCGCCATCAATTATTAAGGTTTTGCCGTCGGCCCCTTCCGTATATCGGATTACAAATAATAAATAAACTGTAGATTCCTCATCATTATATTGCTCGTAAAACATCCAGGCACGATCTTCGGTAAACTGGAGGTATTCCTTAAAATAGTAACCGTTTTCGTCAGGTCCTTGCGGGTATGTGTTTTCATCAATCTGTTCATCGTTTTTATATTCAGTGATTGTATTGATTTCCCAAGTTCCCAAAAGGGCTGAAGGCTTGTCAAAAAGCTTGCAGCCGGCAAGGATGGTTAGGGCCAATAAGATTAATACGAGTAGGAAATTTTTCTTTTTCATTTTGCCCCTCCTTTCATCATTCCTTTTAGCTTTTTTTTGAAGTACTCCAATCGTTGTCCTAAGCCTTTAGACAGCGTCTGTAACTTAAATTTATAAACGGTTTCTTGTGACACTACTTTATGGGTTTATTCTAAGGTTTGTAAAACAATTTGTCTCCACTGGTCAAATTTAAATAGTAACAGAGTTTTTTGTTCCAGTATTAATTTTTTTACTTAGGGCAGTAAAGATTGCACTTTCCTTGCTACTATATACCTGAGAAAATCCAATCGGCGACAATAGAATCGTCAACCCTTTTGGCCTCTATTAAATAAAAACACCCTTCTTCATCGCCTGCTGTAGACTCAGTAATGGTAACATTATTGCCGGAAATGGTGTAAGTGCAATTAATTCTGTCACCAGGTAAATCGTAATAATATTTTCCTTCACCTGTCTCCTTGTATGGCCGGGCACACTCCAAGTAAAGAATAGAATCTTCAGCATTGAAGTGGTGCCCGAATTCCCAAAACCGATCTTCAGCAAACTGAAAGTATAGCTGATAAAATTCTCCCGGAGAAAATTCTTCCGGGTAATCCCAGCTGGTCGCCTCCTGATTGTCATAGTATTCAACGATTTTGGTAACCTGCCAAGTGCCCAAAAGGGCTGAGGGCTTGTCAAAAAGTTTGCAGCCTGTTAGGATAGCAACGGTCAATAACACCAATGTAAATAAGCAAATTTTCTTTTTCATTTTTGCACCTCCTTTCATAGTTTGTTTTAACATCTTTTCCCGATAACCCGGTCACTCACATTAATCTATCCAATTGGCAATCTTCAAAACGTCAACTTTTTTAGCTGTAACTGCAGACTTATAGTCGTTTCCAGCCATGTCGCTGTAACTTATTCGCTAAAGCATATCTTCGTCCTTAACTTCTTCAAACAATTTTATTTTCCTGTTTTTTGTAATATATTTCTAAAAAACGGTAGATAGAAGCATATAATATATCAGTGATTAAGGGTTTGAGATTTGCTTACAGAAAAGCCGACCCTTGAAGATATTGTCATTATCATCCCTTCTATCGATCTTCCCTTTATTTATATAAAAAAAGGATGAGATAATCTCCTGTATTATTTGAAAGGTAAGCCGATAAAGAAAAATGATGCCAAGGAAAGGATCTTTGCCAACTAGGATTTCTGCAAATGGTGGCAGAGATCTTTTTTGAATGGCAAAACCGCCCCGTTTTCAGGGGGGTTTTATTGTCTGGTGCTTGTAATATAATTAAAAAGGTGTACCGGGTGAGAACTTTGAAAAAAGGCAGCCCGGCGGGTTGCAGTTTGTTGGCAAATCATTCTCCAATGACCGCCATTAATACCCAAGAAAGGGATTTTCCTTCCCGAGTTGTATATTAAAGAAGGAGATACAGTGAATAAGTGAACAGCTAGGGGTACAAGATGAAAAGTATAGTAATCAAGGACTTAAGAAAATATTTCGGTCCGGTCAAGGCAGTAGATGGAGTGAGTATCGATGTTTCCTATTTAGGCAGAATAAAGCTTTAAAGCGTTTAGGGGCAACCCCGGCACCTAAAAGCTCGGTTTTAGGCAGTCAAATTGTGGTGCGCTTGATTATATCCATGTTCCAAACTCTGGTCATCCTTTTGGTGGGGCACCTGGTTTAAAAAGTGACGGTCGTCGGCAATCTTTTTGTAATCGTTGGTTTGGTCTTACTGGGCACCGTCCTTTTTACCGTCTTGGGCTTTTTTGTTTCCTCCTTTGCCAAGACCGTGGAAAGCGCCAATGTATTGGCCCAAATCGTCCAGTTCCCCCTTATGTTTTTATCGGGGATATTTTTACCCATCGATTTCATGCCAAAGTTCCTGCAACCCGTTCTGAAAATTATCCCTCTCAGCTACTTTGGCGATCTTTTGCGCTATGTAATAACTGGTTTTCCCCTTACCTTTCCCCCGGGGAGGAGCTTGGGGGTAATGGCGGTTTGGTGCGTGGTCTCTTCTGCATTGGCCCTTAAGTTTTTTCGCTGGCAATATGACTGAAACATTTTTTGCCGGTAAAGCCATTTTTTATTAGATTTTTTATTACAAAAGAACGGACGTGTAGATAATGAAAATTCATCCTTATGTCAGCGCTGTGGTGGTGGCAGTCATCTTCGGTTTTTCTTTTATGTTCACCAAGAATGCTTTGGATTTTGTGACTCCCAATCAACTGGTGGCCTTTCGCTTTCTAATTGCCTCTATACTTATGACCATCCTTTGGGCGGTGGGAGCCGTCAAGATAAATCTTAAAGGGCGCCCTTGGGGGCCGATCTTGGCCTTGGCTTTAGTGCAGCCTGTCTTATATTTTTTCTGTGAAACCAAAGGAGTTGATTTAACCACCTCGTCGGAGGCCGGTTTATTGATTGCATTGGTACCTGTATTTGTTACCGTTCTGGGGGCCATATTTTTAAAGGAAATGCCGACAATTCTGCAAGTGGTATTTAT
The DNA here is from genome assembly GCA_964568715.1 of uncultured Halanaerobiales bacterium. Taxonomy (GTDB): domain Bacteria; phylum Bacillota; class Halanaerobiia; order B1SED10-174; family B1SED10-174; genus CAZMQU01. Next base: position 11,223 of record CAZMQU010000005.1, on the reverse strand, counting down.
ACTTTTGTCGGTAATCGGTGTGGCCTTTATTGTGGCCGGTGGCCAAAAGTTGACCGCTTCGGGACAAATTTTGGGTCTTTTGGCCCTCCTGGGCGCGGTCTTGTCGGCCGCAGCCTATAATATACTTTCCCGCCATCTGTCGCAAACGTTCAATCCCACGGAAATAACCTTCGTTATGATGTGGGTTGGGGCCATCGTTTTTAGCCTGGCTACAATCATAGAAAGTATCAAAGGAGGTAAAGTTATTGACTTTGCCGGCCTTTTTAAAATAAAAGAATTATGGATTGCCGGTTTGTACCTGGGAGTTTTTTCTTCCGTTGTCGCTTTTTTCGGTATGAACTACACCCTTTCGAAGATTGAAGCCTCCCGCAATGCGGTATTCTCTAATTTGTCGACTGTTGTATCTGTTGTTGCCGGGGTCTGTTTTCGCGGTGAACCTTTCTTTTGGGCTCATCTGGTGGGTGGTTTCCTTATCCTAATGGGGGTTTGGGGGGTCAATCGTTTCCGGGCTCCTCTCCGTCAATTTTCAAAAAAATGATATCGACGACAATAATAGGCCTTGCTTCATTTGAATCTTGTTGGATAAGGAAAATCAGGGCTGGCATGACGAGCCGCTAGGTAGCATTGTTTGTAAAATAAAAAGGGCCTAGGAATGTAAACAAGGCTTTTGGATGATTTAATTAGGCTCATTACCGTAAAGATTAGTAAGCCTAATTCATTTTTTGCTTTTGGTACCCTTTCCGCGCCTACCAAATATTGGTTCAAGCGGAAGACAAAGGATTTTAGATAATTAGCACGAAACAAATCAGGCAAAGGAAGAACAAATGAAAGTAGAAGGTGATGCAATTGTTACAAGAATTTAAAAAGTTTGCCATGCGGGGTAATATTGTGGATTTGGCAGTAGGCGTTATTATCGGCGGGGCTTTCGGTAAGATTGTAACTTCTTTGGTCAACGACATGATTATGCCATGCCTGGGCCTTGTTCTTGGTCGCATAGACCTAACCTCCCTAAAGCTGGTCTTGCGGGCCGGCAGTGAAACACATGCTGAGCTGGCCATAACCTACGGGGTCTTTTTGCAGAATACCTTGGATTTTCTTATTATTTCTTTCAGCATTTTTATGGCTTTGCGTTTTATTAATAAGTTCCAAGCCAAAGAAGAAGAACCTCAGAAGCCTGCTGCACCGAAATTAACAAAATCAGAAGAGCTGTTAGTTGAAATCAGAGACTTGATGAACGAAAGACAAAGAGCCTCCCAACAATAAAAACCAAAATAAAGATGAGCTCTGATAAATTTATCTGTCCCTAGAGGGCAGGAGGCTGGAAAGGATGGAACAATAATCGATGACGTTATTTAAAGAAAAGAAAATTTTGGCTCTCGATTTGGACGGGACCCTTTTGGATGATGATAAATTAATCTCGCCGTCCACTTTAAAAGGCTTGGAAGAAGCCATCAATAACAATGTAACCATTGCCATTGCAACCGGTAGGGTTCTGGCTGATACAGTGAGCGTTCTGGCAAGGTACGACTTTGACTGTTATTTGATTTGTTCCAACGGGGCCCTAATCAAGGAGCGCTATGCCGACCACCTATTCTACCGAAAAGTTTTGGAACGGGATGAAGCCTATGAAATTATCGAATATGCCTTAAGGGAAAAGGAAGCCATGTATATATGCGGTGAAGATTATTGGGGAATAACCCGGGCCAACCAAATGATTATGGATTTCATGGCCAAACAAAATCTCAATCTCGATATAATAAGAGATACAAGGCAACTGGAGGGTCTGGAAATCATCAGCCTAACCAGTGTAGGCAATACCGAAAAGATAAAAAAATACATTATAAACGAGGGCTTGAAGGTAAATTATACTGACTCGGTTGTCAGCATCATGGATATAATTCCTCAAGGAATCTCCAAAGGTAGGGCCCTAATGGTCTTGGCTGAGAAAATTAATTGCCCCCCGGAGAATATAATAGCCGTGGGCAACTATTATAACGATATTGAAATGATTAAAATGGCTAAAATCGGCATTGCCATGCAAAATTCCCCACCCCAAGTCAAGGAGATTGCCGACTATGTAACAGAGAGAACCAACAATGAAGACGGGGTACTGGAAGTATTGGAAAGGTTTGTACTTTAATGAAGCATAAACCATAAAATTAATAAAAAAATTAAAATCTAAAAAACACCCTGCACAAGGGTGTTTCTGCTATTTTATTCTACAAATATTTAACAGAACTGTTGTTCCCTGACATGATATGTCAGGGGGGTGTGGTATGATAATTTTGAAAGCACAATATTGTATTAACTTGATCCTATATGATTCCCCGGTATTTGAATTGCACAGTGTTAGAGTTTTTTTGGATTTGGAATTCTATATGAATTTTTCTTTTGGGAATTAAATGGTTGTAAATTAAGCAAGTTGTTGTGTTGAACATATTCTATAAGCATGCGGCGCAAAATTAAAATGTAGATTACAAGCAGAAATTTTGAAATTTTATGGTGCAAAAAGTAATGGGAGATTGCATTTATCCGAGAATTTTTGAGTGGTTTTCGTGGGCATCACGTTAGTAGAGTTGGTTTTAAGACCTAGATCTTGGCGGTTGCCAAGGTTAAGGTAATTTTGAAGGAATTTTTTGTGCGGCGAAGAAAATAGATAATACTAGCAATCAATATGGATTATAATATAAGACCAATTTTTTGTAATACGTTTTTTGCCTATAGAAGCAAAAAAAGGCACCGCCGCCACAATGATTGCGACAGCGGTGCCTTTTTTTCTCCTATACTGAATTCTAAAAGAGTTTCAATCCGCGTAGGTATCTACGACACTTTTATTATAGCACAAGGAAAAAAGAATAAGACATTCTCTTTAAGAATTCAGTTGACAAATTGGGTTCTGTATACTATAATACAATTGACACGAGATTAGAAAAGAGGTGAAAAGAGTGGCTGTTAAAAAAGAGCCATCGTTTTTGGCAAGGTATGACAAGAAGAAGCAAAAAGCCCAGTGCCTATGGGAGCACTTGAATAATGTATCTCGTATGGCGGGCAAATATGCTTCCAAAGTAGCTTTACCAAAAACAGGTGCTCTTATCGGCATCATACATGATTTAGGAAAAGCTACTGAGGAATTTCAGGAATATTTAAAGTTTAAAGCGGGGATTATTGATAAAATGAGTTTTGACTTAAAAGGTTCTACGTTGGATCATTCTACTGCGGGCGCTCAAGTTCTTTCTGAAAAATTCTTGAAAGATGACGGCAGGCCGACGTTAACATCGGATATTTTGGCCATAGTTTCAGCATCCCACCATGGTTTTATGGATGCACTAGCTCCTGACGGAAGCAACATATTTGACAGACGTTTGGGAAAAGGGGAATCTGAAGCAAGGAAGGACAAGGCCTTAAGGGCTTTGCCTACTGATATTTTAGAAAAAATCAATCATCTTGGTTCTTCGGGTATTGAAAAGGAGCTTGAGAATTTCTTGAATCGTGCTTTAAGGGCCGATTTTAGAAAGACAGAGGGTTATTTTACTATTGGATTAATGGTTCGCTATTTGTTGAGTTGTCTAATTGATGCGGACAGAATAGATGCGGCAGATTTTGATAATAAAGATAATGCAGGCACAAGAAGTCATGGTAAGTACGTTGAATGGTCATTGTTGACCGAAAAGCTTGAAAAATACCTGAAAAAATTTAAAATAAAACATGAAATTGATCACTTGCGAAGGAGGGTTTCTGATAATTCCTACGAATTAGCAAGTCAAAAGCAGGGCTTGTTTAGGCTAAGCGTACCTACAGGCACTGGTAAGACTTTAGCCAGTCTAAGATTTGCTTTACATCATGCTCAAAAGCATTCACTGGATAGAATTCTTTACGTGATTCCATACACTTCAATTATTGATCAAAATGCCAACAGTATTAGAGAAGCATTGGGGATTGATGCAAGTGATTACGGTATAGTCTTGGAACATCATTCCAACCTGACAATTACTAAAGACGAAAACAAGATAAATGAAATATCCGATGATGAAACCCAGTATAGGCTGCTGGCCGAAAACTGGGATAGCCCAATTGTTTTGACAACAATGGTCCAATTTCTGGATACAATCTATAGTTGCGGAACAAACAATTGCAGACGTTTTCATCAGTTAGCTAATTCCGTAATTATTTTCGATGAAATTCAGACCTTGTCAGTTAATCATATCCATTTGTTTAATTTGGCCCTAAAGTTTTTATTAAATGCCTGCGGTACTTCTATATTGCTATGTACAGCCACACAGCCACTTCTTCATAAAGTCAAGCCTGTTCCCCGAGCCCTTCCTTTCGACCCAAAGACCGAGATCAAAATATCCCAAAAACAGAGAAAGGAGACTTTAAAGAGGGTTGAAATAATTAACAGAGTAAGACCTGAAGGCTGGAATTACCAGGAGATTGCAGACCTGGCATTAGGTGAACATAGTAAGGGCAAGTCAGTTTTGGTTATTGTAAACACCAAAAGAGACGCTTTGAATATATTTAAGAGTTTAGATATCGGCCGAGATTATCACTTGAGTACCAATATGTGTCCGGCGCATAGGTGCCAAAAACTGAAAGAAATAACGGAAAAGCTTGATCAAAAACAAGCCTTTATTTTAGTAAGCACCCAACTTATTGAGGCCGGAGTGGATGTTGATTTCGATATAGTAATTCGCTCTTTGGCAGGTTTGGACTCAATTGCCCAAGCCGCCGGAAGATGTAATAGACATGGTTCCAAGCCTTATAAGGGTCAGGTTTTTTTAGTTAATTCAAGTAAGGAAAATTTAAGCAGACTGCCCGACATTGATAGAGGTAAAAAGGTTACTGAAAGAATTTTGAGTGAGTTAGAAGCCGATACCGATGGGTATTTCCAAGATAATCTTCTAAGTGAGCCCGCTTTGGAACGTTATTTCAAGTATTATTTTTATGAAAGAAGCAATGAGATGGACTATCCGGTTAGTTCAAATAGCCCGATTTGCCGCAGTGACAACCTGGTGGAACTACTAGGAGGCAACCGAAAATCTGTCCAAGCACTCTTAAGAAAGAAAAATCAAAAATTTAATCATGTTTTGCGCCAGTCCTTTTCCACTGCCGCAAAAGCTTTCCAGGCAATACCCCATTCTGGCCATGGGGTTATAGTTCCTTTTGAAGAGGGCAAAGAAATAATTAATGCTTTGACGGGTTCGTTCGAACCGCAAAAGCAGTTTAAAATTTTGCGTAAAGCCCAGATATTCTCTGTAAATATGTTTATGCATGAATTGCAGGATTTAGAGAAAATGGGGGCAATTCACGAGGTTAAAAAAGAATCAGGTATATTTTATTTAAATGAACAATTTTATTGTAAGAAGATTGGCTGGACGCTTAATAAAGCAAATCCAATGAAAACATTAACGGGTTAAAGGAGGGAGAAGATGCTAAAAGAAAATATAGTACAATTTAAAGTGTCGGGGAGATATGCTTTATTTACCGATCCTTTAACGAAAACAGGAGGTGAGAAATTTTCTTATCAAATTCCAACATACCAAGCACTTAAGGGTATTTTGGAGTCAGTTTACTGGAAGCCTACAATTATTTGGGAGATTGTAAGGCTACGGATTATGAAGCCGATTCAGACTGAAAGCAAAGGCATTAAGCCTCTTAAGTATGGGGGCGGCAATGACCTTGCCTACTACACCTATTTAAAGGATGTGGAGTATCAGGTTGAAGCCAGATTTAGATGGAATCTTCTGCGAAAAGACTTGGCGCAGGATAGAAATGAAAACAAACACTACTTTGTGTCAAAAAGAATGATTGAAAGAGGTGGCCGACGGGACGTGTTTCTTGGGGCAAGGGAGTGCCAAGGCTATGTGGAACCCTGTGTTTTTGGCGAAGGAGATAGTTTTTATGACAAGTATCCGGAAATCAGTTTTGGAATGATGTTTCACGGATTTGATTATCCCAGTGAGACAGGCGTAAGTGAGTTACATGCACGATTTTGGGTACCACGGATGCAAAACGGAATAGTGGAAATGATATCCCCCCGGGACTGTAAAACCAGAAGATATATAAGAGAAATGACTCTAGATGAACTTAATGCCAGCCCGCTGGAAAATGATGAGTCTTTAATGGACGTTTTGGAAGAGGGAGGGTTTAGATGAGCTGGCTAGAAAATTTATACGAGACTTTTGAAAACAATAAAGCCTTATTGGACGAGCCGGAAAACCCTTTGTTGCCAATTTGCCATACAACCCAACAAGCCCATATCGAAGTTGTCTTGAATGGAGAAGGTGAATTTTTACGGGCTAATGTAGTAGAAAAAGAAGATAATACAACATTGGTACCTTGTACTGAGCAGTCAGGCTCACGTGCAGGGATAAAACCAGTCCACCATCCCTTGCATGATAAACTTCAATATGTTGCAGGTGATTTCCACCATTACGGGGGGAAAGTTACCCGTGGTTATGCCAAAGATCCGGAAGAACCATATAGGAATTATTTAAAAGATTTAGAACAATGGACAAATTCAAAGTATAGCCACCCTAAACTCAAGGCAATAATGAGATATGTTAAAAAAGGAAGCCTTATTAAAGATTTAATTGATTATAGAATACTTTATCTTGCTGATAATGGGAAATTACTTGAAAAGTGGGTAGAGAAGGGTGACCCACCGTCTATATTTGGGGTTTTGGCAAGTACTCAGGCTCCTTATGATGCTTTTGTTCGTTGGATTGTAGAGGTGCCCGGGGAGCCAATAGCCAAAACATGGCAAGATAAGGCCTTGATTGAAGCGTGGACAAATTATTATATCGATGCAATTGATGAAGAGGATGTTTGCTATGTAACAGGAAGGGAGGCCGCTTTGGCAAAGTTCCACCCTGCTAAGATAAGGAACGAGGGTGACAAGGCCAAGCTAATTTCTGCAAATGATACCAGCGGTTTTACTTTTCGTGGCAGATTTGCTAGTGGAGATGAAGCAGCCATTGTTAGTTTTGAAGTTACTCAGAAGGCTCACAACATGTTGCGATGGTTGATTAAACAACAAGGATTCCGTAGTGGGGATTTGGCGATTGTAGCATGGGCCCCTTCCGGGCATAAAATTCCCGATCCTATTGAAGACTCTTTAAACCTTTTCGGTATAGAGGACGAACCTGATATTCCCTATACAGCAGAAGAATTTGCAACCAAGCTAAGGAGAAAAATATTGGGTTTTAAACAGGACTTGGGCGAATTTACAAACATCAATATTATTGCTTTGGACTCTGCAAGCCCTGGTCGAATGTCGATAAGTTTTTACCGAGAGTTATGGAGTTCAACATTTTTAAAAAATTTGGAGCAATGGCATGACGATTTTTCGTGGAAACATAGTTATAGGCCTAAAGGTGCCTACAAGGATTTCCCGAGGGAGTATATGGGGGCAGCAAGCCTCTACGATATTGCTGAGGCGGCATACGGAATCAGATTGACTCAAAAACTTAGGGCAAAAACCATTGAAAGACTTCTGCCTTGCGTAATTGAAGGACAGCCTTTGCCAAAGGATATACTGATTTCAGCTGTCCGACGGGCAGCAAATAGGGTTGCTTTTAGCGAAGACTGGGAATGGAGAAAAACTCTTACCATTGCTTGTGGCTTGTATAAAGGATCCAATATAAAGGAGGGATATACTGTGGCGTTGGATAAAAAAATAACCAACAGAGACTATTTATATGGAAGACTACTGGCTTATGCAGACAATTTGGAGGGATGGGCTTTAAAAGATAGCGAAGAAAAAAGATCGACAAACGCAGCTAGGGTGATGAGTCGCTTTGCAGAGCGCCCTTATTCTACATGGAGAAACCTAGAGCTGTCGCTTAGACCTTATATTGATCGCTTAGGTCCCAAAAGTACAAAATTGCAAAACGGTATAAGCGAGGTAATGTGCCTTTTTAGCCGTGAGGATTTTATAAGTAATCGACCATTGTCAGGGGAATTCTTATTGGGTTATCATTGTCAGTTGATGGACATTTGGAGTAAGGGAACAGAGTAGCTTATTTAAGTTAACGATCAAAATAAATTAGGGAGGTAATAGTAAATGAGTAATCTGTCTAAAAAGATTGATTTTGCTGTTATTTTAAATGTCAACAATGCAAATCCAAATGGGGACCCTTTAAATGGAAATAGACCTCGTGTGGGATATGACGGCATCGGTGAGATATCAGACGTATGTATTAAGCGTAAAATTCGTAATAGGCTTTTGGACCGAGGCCATTCAATTTTTGTTCAATCTGATGATTACAAAGTTGATGATTATCCGGGTTTGCGTCAAAGGGCTGAAGGCGAACTTAAAGGTAACTTGAGTAGCCCTGAAGAAATTCGCAAGGAAGCATGTAAAAAATGGATGGACGTACGTTCGTTTGGGCAAGTTTTTGCCTACAAGAGCTCTTCGGGAAAAAAAGGCGAAGGCATTTCGGTTGGAATCAGAGGGCCTGTATCAATACACCCAGCTTTTTCCGTAGAGCCTATTATGACCACGAGTACACAGATAACAAAAAGTGTCAGTGATGAGGGCGAAAAAGGCAAGAAAGGCTCTGATACAATGGGTATGAAGCATAGAGTTGATCATGGGTTGTATGTCTTTAAAGGGAGCATAAATACACAATTGGCATCAAAGACCGGTTTTAGTGATCAAGATGCTGAAGAAATTAAACAAGCATTGATTCATCTTTTTGAAAACGATGCTTCGTCTGCTCGTCCCGAAGGAAGCATGGAAGTTCACAAAGTTATTTGGTGGGAACACCCCAATCCAACGGGGAAATATTCTTCTGCTAAGGTTCATAGGGCCTTACAGGTTAAGTTGGCCGATGGGGTTACCGAGCCAAAAGAGATTGCTGATTACACCATATCAATTCAAGAGTTAGAGGGCATTAAAACAGAGGTCTATAAAGGAAACTAGCATGGGGTCTTACGATACTGAAGACTATTTAATGCTTTCGGGTATCCAGCATTTTGCATTTTGTAAAAGACAGTGGGCATTAATTCATTTGGAACAATTTTGGCAAGAAAATATTTTGACCTTTGGCGGAAGGGAATTACATTCACAGACTGATAATCCATTTATTACAGAGAAGCGGGGAACGGTACTTGTAACCCGTTCCCTGCCCATTGTTTCTCACAGGATAAAACTATATGGGGTAGCAGATGTTGTTGAATTTCATCGTGATAAACAAGGTATTGCAATTAAAGGAAGAAAAGGGTTATGGCGGCCCTACCCGGTTGAATATAAATACGGCGAGCCTAAAAAAGGAGATTGTGATATTGTACAATTATGTGCACAGGCTATTTGTTTGGAAGAAATGTTTAATATCAACATTGCTGAAGGTGCAATATTTTATGGGCGAGTAAGAAGAAGACAAGGCGTTGTTTTTGATGCAAACTTAAGACAAAGAGTAAAAGATTTATCTAAAAGCATGCACCGCCAGTTTAATGATAAGGTTACACCTCTTGCAAAGAAGACAGAGGCTTGCTATAGTTGTTCATTGGTTGAAATATGTTTGCCTAACTTATCGGAAAAAAGATCAGTTACCAGATACCTTAATGATTCCTTACGCAATATGGATTAGTCAGAGGTGGTGTATGTTTTATTATGCGAAAACTTTTGAACGTGTTATATGTAACTTCACCAGAGGCATATCTAGCAAAGGAAGGCGAGAATGTGTTGGTGCGTGTTGATGGTGAATTAAAATTAAGGATACCGATTCATAATTTGGAGGGCATTGTTTGTTTTGGCTATACCGGGGCAAGCCCGCGGCTAATGCATCTTTGTACGGAGAGAAATGTTGCTTTGTCGTTCCATAGTGGAAGTGGAAGATTTCTTGCTAGGGTCACAGGTCGTGTTAGTGGTAATGTACTGTTAAGGCGGGAACAATACAGGGTTGCTGATATAGGAGAAGAATCGTTACAAATTGCAAAAAGCTTTGTATTTGGTAAAGTGTTTAATTCGAGATGTGTGCTTCAAAGGTTTTTACGGGACCACGGACATAAAGAAGATTATAGTGAAATTCATGAAATTGTCAGGCTCTTGGCTTTGCAATTACAAAAAATTATCAATTGCAATAACATTAATAATTTACGAGGATTAGAAGGCGAAGCAGCAAGGTTCTATTATGGTGTTTTTGATAATTTGATCCTCGAAGAAAAAGATGCTTTTAAATTTGAACGTAGAACCCGCCGGCCTCCTTTGGATCGTGCCAATGCCCTTTTGTCCTATTTGTATACATTGCTTGCCCATGAATGTACCTCCGCAATAGAAACAGTCGGATTGGATCCACAAGTAGGGTTTTTGCATCGAGAACGCCCCGGTCGTCCTAGCCTATCATTAGACTTAATGGAAGAGTTAAGACCTTATTTGGTTGATCGCTTAACTTTGTCACTTATAAATAATAGGCAAGTTAGCCCCAATGATTTTCTAATTAAGGAATCCGGTGGCGTTATAATGAATGATGATACGAGAAAAATCGTGATTGACAATTGGCAAAAGAGAAAACAGGAGGAGATTAATCATCCATTTTTAGGGGAAAAGATACCCATTGGTTTAATTCCATATTCCCAAGCTATGCTGTTATCTCGTTTTTTGCGTGGAGATTTAGATGCATATCCACCATTTTTACTAAAATAGGGGGGCGTTGCGGAATGATGGTCTTAGTTACCTATGATGTTAGTACCGTAGATGAAGGTGGGAAAAAGAGATTGAGGCATGTTGCAAAACAATGCCAAAATTATGGTCAACGGGTACAGAATTCTGTATTTGAATGCCTCGTTGACCCTGTCCAATTTGCACAGCTTAAAAAGAATTTAGAAAGTATAATTAATTTGAAGAAAGATAGTTTAAGATATTATTATCTTGGTAGGAACTGGAAAAGGCGGGTTGAACACGTAGGAGCAAAGGCAACCTATGATCCAGAAGGATTATTGATGTTATAACGCGAACCATAAGCAAACATAGTTTTCTTAGGCACTTCGCGGCACACTAATAGCAATGGATAAGCTAATTTTGAAGCACTTTTATAATTAATTAGAGAGAAATTATGGCATGTTCGCGGAAACTAAACTACAAAGCTTCTATTGACAAAGGTTTACCATGGCTACTGTCGCCCCTCGTGCAGGGGCGTGGATTGAAACTTTTAAAGTAGATGGCAAAGGAGTATTCTTTGGGTCGCCCCTCGTGCAGGGGCGTGGATTGAAACCAATAAATCA
>CAZMQU010000004.1:0-216122 GCA_964568715.1 uncultured Halanaerobiales bacterium | reverse complement strand
CTATGTGGTTATCAAAGTCCAAAAAAACTATTGACTATTCATAGCACGTCTTAATCTGCCTCCAATAATTGATATTCTGATTACTTGTATTGATTGCTAATTTTTTTCTTGAATTTTGATTGTTTGTCAAGTCAGCTTAACCAATGCATCAGCAAGGGTAAAATGCTTCTCTGCCTTGGACAATATCATCCATATTTCCTTTGGTAATAATTTTCAGTTGGGCTAATAATTTCCCGGCAATTTTCACCGGTAACAAAAGATTTATTACCACGGAAATATTTTTGTATTCCATATCAATCAGCCGAAAACCCATTGCCGATATCCAATTGGACACATTGCCGATAAATTCATAAGGCACTGCAAAACTGATTTCTTTCATCAAACACATTTCCACGCGGGGAGCAACCTCTAAAGCCATCTTGGCCACATCACCATAAGCGGCTATCAGGCCCGGTATACCGAGCTTGGTACCGCCGAAATATCTGCTTACCACAACAATGACATTACTCAACCCTAAGCCTTTTATTGCCCCTAGTACCGGCGGACCAGAAGAACCGGCTGGTTCACCATCATCATTGTAGTATTCCTTCGGATCTCCGCCCTCCAAATACCAAGCATAGACATTGTGAGTAGCATTGTGGAATTCTAGTTTGATTTTTGTCAAAAACTCTGAAATACCCGCCATATCCTGGACGGGAGCAGCTGAAGCAATAAATCTGCTTCCTTTCACTTTTGACTGGGCCCGGGTTTCATTACCAATTACTAAAATTTTTGTCACCGGCCAACCTTCCCCCTAGGCAGTAAGAATTGCCAATATTTCTACATTTTATATTAACATCATCATTCGGCCATGTCAAAAAAGCACGGTATCTTGAAATACCGTGCTTTAAATTTCTTAATATTCATTATAAAGAATCCGCCGTGTCGTGCGGGAATATTTTTTTGAACCCTGTCAACCAGGTGGGTGCCTTCCCATTCGGTTTATATGTCCCTCGAAGGGCTTATATGCTGCGAACAGAGTTAGGCTCCCAATGTACCGCTGTTGGTCAAAAAATATTTGACCCCATCACGAGCACGGCAGAACACAATCATTTATCTAAGGCCATCATATCATAAAAGCTAAAGGTGTGCAACGATGACAAACTGTCATAATTTATTAAAATTGTAATAATTATTAAGCACAGTAAGTATTAGGAGAATCAACGATGAGCAAATCAATATCTACCATTGCTTTGCTGGCAATTGTAGTCGAGGTGGTCACCGACATTTTGAAAGGTTTAATCCCGGCAGAAATATTAAAGCCAACATACAGCAAGGCGATTGCCCTATTGGTTGGAATTACAATTACGGTTTTAAGTAGAGTGGGTATGGTTGTGGAGATGGGGTTAAACATATCACCCGTTCTCGATTATATCGTCACAGGCCTTATAGTATCGAAAGGTTCAAATGCCGTTCACGATTTTTCAAGTATGCTGCGGGATGGTCTAAAATAAAGCCATCCAATAGCACGTCTTTGGTAAGAAAGATTCCGTATGCAATCAATTTTCCCCGTCAAGTTGCAAGTGCAACTCCGCTAATTGTTTTTCGCTCACCTTATTAGGGGCCCCGGTTACCAAACATGCCGCCTTGCCTGTTTTGGGGAAAGCAATGACCTCCCGTATTGTTTCTTGCCTTGTTAAAACCATGACAAGCCGGTCAAAACCAAAAGCAATACCACCGTGGGGTGGTGCACCATACTTGAATGCCTCCAGTAAAAATCCGAACTTTTCTTCCCGTTCTTGCGGTGACAAAGCCAACAAGGCAAAAAGTCGGTCTTGGAGGGTGGAATCATGAACCCGAATGCTGCCCGACGCCAACTCAACACCGTTGACAACAAAATCATAAGCACGAGCCCTGACTTTGCATGGGCTTGTTTCCAATTTATGGATATCTGCCGCCACAGGCATCGTAAAAGGATGGTGTTCAGCAACATACCGGTCGTTTTCAACATCATAATGGAAGAGCGGGAATTCGGTGACCCAAAGAAATTGAAATTCATTTTTATCATATAAATTATATTTGTCACCCAAAGATAAACGTACCTGCCCCAATGCTTCGCAAGCGGTTTTTGATTTACCTGCTACCATTAAAATTAAGTCCCCCGGCTTAACTGACATTTTTGTCCGAAGTTTGTCCAATTCTACGTCCTTTATAAATTTTTTAATTGACGATTTTATATCGTCTTCTTGAAAGGCGATCCAAATTAAACCACCGGCGCCATGCTTTTTAGCTATCTTTTCCAGTGAAGCAATCTCGCTGCGAGACAGCTTGGAACCCTCCGGAAAGTTTAAGGCTTTTATACAGCCACCGGTCGCCAAAATCTTGGCGAATAAATTAAAATCCGTAGTAGCAAAACAATCTGAGACATCACTCAATTCCAAACCAAAGCGGGTATCCGGCTTATCAGACCCAAACCTTGCCAAGGCCTCTTTATGGGTTATACGAGGAAATCGGTCTTGAAAGGTTAAGTCCAAGCTACTCCCCAAATGTCTGATCATACCTTCAACTAAACTAAATATATCTTCTTCATCGACAAAAGACATTTCGATATCAAGTTGGGTGAATTCCGGTTGCCTGTCTCCTCTTAAATCTTCGTCGCGAAAGCACCTTGCCAGTTGATAATACCTTTCAATACCTCCAACCATCAATAATTGTTTGAAAAGTTGAGGAGATTGAGGCAGAGCAAAAAAATCCCCCGGCGATTCGCGGCTGGGCACCAAATAATCCCGTGCCCCCTCCGGTGTGCTTCTGGTTAGGTAAGGGGTTTCAATATCCAAAAAACCCTGACCATCCAAATAAGTACGAATTGATTGGGCCGCTTTATGGCGAAAATAAAGACGTTGATACATTTCCGGCCTGCGTAAATCAAGATACCGATAGCGCAACCGAACCTCCTCACGGGTATCGATACCGTCTTCAATCGGTAAAGGTGCCGGTCGTGAATTATTGATTATATTAAAATCCAAAACTTCCAATTCAATTTGTCCGGTAGCCATATCAATATTGACCGACTCGGGGGGCCTCATTTTAACCCGCCCCCTGATGGCAAGTACATCTTCATTTCTTAAAGTTTCAGCCAACGTAAACTTTTTCGCCAATATCTCCGGCGAAAATACCACTTGAACGATTCCCGTTCTATCCCGCAAATCAACAAACACCAAGGCCCCGTGATCCCGGCGCCTTTGAACCCAACCATTGATTTGTATCTCCGCACCGCTATCAGCCTCGCCAATCATCCCACACCATCTATTACGTTTCATGACACTACGGCCTCCCTTATCCTTTGAAAAAATTCACTAATTCGGTCATTTTTACGGCAAATTCAGTTCCGTTGCTCATATTTCTTACTTTCAAGGAATCATTTCGCAACTCTTCTTCACCGATAAAGACCGTATACTTCGCATTATTGCGATTTGCAGCCTTCATTTGACTTTTGGGTGACCTTAAAAGCAAATCCATCTCCGCTTGCAAGCCGGCATGCCTTAACTCAAAAAGCAATCGCCAGGCATTGTTTGTTACTTCCTCATCACCAATAACAATAAAATAGGCATCCGGGGTTTCCGAAGTAAAGCCTAGCTGCCCTTCTTCTTCAAGTGCCAATAACAGCCTTTCCAATCCCAAACCGAAGCCCATGCCGGGAGCCGTAGGACCGCCTAATTCCTCCGACAAACCATCATAGCGACCGCCACCGAAAATCGAGTCTTGGGCCCCCAATTTATTTGTCTTTATTTCAAAAGCCGTCCGCGTATAATAATCAAGGCCACGGACCAAATAAGGGTCAATGGTAAAATCAATGTCTTGTAAAGATAAGTATTTTTGCACGTGGAGAAAATGGGCTTGGCAAGGGTCACAAAGAAAGTCAACAACCAAAGGTGCCTTCTTAATTATCTCCCGACAAGCAGGATTTTTACAATCAAGGCTGCGGAGAGGATTTTTGGTTAACCTGCTTTTGCAATCGTTGCACAAGCCGTTTTTACCGGAAAGATATTCCTTAAGTTTTTCTATATAATGAGGTCGACAAGCTTTACACCCAATACTATTCAGGTGGACCTGCCAGTTTTGCAATTCAAACTCCCGGAGTATTTCCAAACCCAAACCTATTACTTCAGCATCTATCAGCGCACTATCCCCCCCTATTACCTCGACACCGGTTTGATGGTGTTGGCGATATCTGCCTGCTTGGGGACGTTCGTAGCGAAACATCGGTCCTATATAAAAAAACTTTAAGGGTTGCGGTTGTCCGTATAACTTGTTTTCTATATATGAGCGGACCACCGGTGCAGTTCCTTCTGGGCGCAATGTTAAGCTGCGTTTTCCCTTGTCCGTAAAAGTATACATTTCTTTTTCGACAATATCGGTGGTATCGCCTACACCCCGGACAAATAGCAGTGTTTCTTCAAAGATGGGTGTCCTGATTTCATGATAATTATAACGCCGATATATTTCCCGGAGGCGGGACTCAACATAGGACCATACCCCACTGGCGGGGGGCAGTATATCTTTTGTGCCACGCGGAGCTCTATATTCCGCCATCACTATTTCTCCTCTTCTGTCAATTCCGGATCTTCTTGCAAAGCTTCTTGGGCCAATAACGATTCAATGATACTATTCACTTCTTTAATATTTTCTACCGAGTCTGTCAAGTGCAGATATGACAAAACCGTTTGCATCGTTGCAAGGTCCTCGGAATTATCGGCAATGATTGTTTCCAACTCTTTTCCCATCCTCGTGTGATCACCCGTGCTATATAAAAAATCAATGAAAGAAAAACGTAATTCCGTTTCAGCCGGAAACTCTTTAATTGCATCGGCAAATACCGCCGTTGCTTTTTGAATATTACCTTTGTAATAATGTGCATGTCCTAAAATGTCATAAAGGTAAAAATTGCGGGGGTTCTTTTTAACGGCAGCAGTTAAATTTTTAATTGTTTTATCATAATCTGCCAATCTGTACCAATAATAACCGGCCAACAACTCATCAAAAATCTCCACATCGGCGGATTCAATCAACTCTTCCATCCATTCTTGGAAATAGGCGTTGCCTTTTTTGGCCAAAACTTCTTTTTCCAAAGCCGGTTTAGCAGCTTCAAATTCTTCCCCTGCCGCTTTGGTTATCTCCTCTGCCTTTAAGATATAATGGCCATCTCGAGTTGTTATAATTTCACTTATCTCTCCCTTGACCAAACTGAAAGCAGCCTCTATAATTTGCGGCTCCAGATAACTGTCATACTTTACAAAAACCAAACCCGAATCTTCATCGGTACCATAAAAATCATCGGAATAATTGATAGCAACTGTCTCAAAATTTTCGCCTGCCTGAAGTTTATCCCGGGCTTCAATTGCTAAATCAAAGGCTGTTTCTTCATCTTCTTGGAAAGTGCTAATATAAATGACCTGCGCAGCAACTTCCTCATATTCTTTCGCAATATCTTCGCTTGTAACCTCGACGTTGCCTTTGACAAAATCTTCGACAGCAAAAATCAACTCTCTTTCTTGCAATCCTTCTCTAACCCTATGCTTTGCATTGGCCAAAGAATCACCCGAGGCCCTCAGTTGTGCAACCAGCTCATCCAGGCTTATTTCATTTTCCAATAAATACATATCGATAACTTCTTCCACATCAGCATCAGTAACGACGGCTTCAATGCCTCTCTTGTGGCCCTCTTGCAGCAAAAGAGCCCTTTGAATCAAAGACAATACGATATTATTTTGTAATTCCATAACATCGCTGCTGGGCATTAACTGCAAATAGCTATAATAATCTTCTATAATATACAAAAACTCCATGGCCTTAATCGGTTCCCCATTTACTGATATCAAAGTGTCTTGTTGGGATAATCCGGTTAAAGGGCCCCGCTGTGAGCGACTGCTAATATAAGTGCTGATACCAAAAAAGGCTGCTGCTGCTACAAAAGTAAAAGCAATAAAAATAATAAGACCCTTACTTCTTCCCCTTATTTTCCGAAAAATCATCTAAAAAGTCCCCCCTAAAAGTATCTTACCGTGACTATTAATTATAGTAACGCATTATTAACTTCTGTGTCAACCGTTTATATAAATGGATTATTTTCCATCTCAAAGCCAATGGTAGTTTTGGTGCCATGGCCGGGATATACAACGGTATCAGCCGGTAAAACCAACAATCGTTCCTTTATTGATTTGATTATTTTTTCATAATCGCCACCGGGGAGATCCGTCCTTCCAATCCCACCGGCAAAAAGGGTATCACCGGAAAAAAGACAATTATCCATCAGTATACACACACTTCCCGGTGTGTGGCCGGGTGTATGAATTATATGCAGAGGCGGTCCTGTCCATTCGATTACTTCATTATCAACTAAAAGGTGATCTGCTGCAGGCCCGTCAATCCAGTTATCCCGGCCACCTAAAATTATGGACAGGTTTCTTTGCGGATCAGTCAACATCGATGCATCTTCTTTATGAATATATAACTTGACTCCTTCTTTCTTCAAATATCCATTGGCTGAAATATGATCTACGTGCCCGTGAGTATTGATGAGTAAGGAATATGTCAACTGTTTTGCTTGTAAATACTTTTCAATTTTTGCCCCCTCCGCTCCCGGATCTATTACAATTGCAGATTTTCCTTGGGCAATGACATAACAATTGGCAGCAAAGCTTCCTAAAGTCAAACTTGTTATGGTCAGTTTGTCCATTTTATGCCTCCTTACACGCTTTCTAGTATCCATAATTTTTCTAAAAGTTTTTAGTGCTGTCAATCAACAAGGTCACCGGACCATCATTGAATATTTGTACCTCCATTGACGCTTGAAATTCACCGCTTGCGGTTCTAATACCCTCAGCCTCCAGTAGAGAAATAAATTTATTATACAACTCCTCCGCCTTTTGAGGCATAGATGCTTTGGAAAAGCTTGGCCGCCGCCCCTTGCGACAATCACCGTAGAGAGTAAATTGAGAAACAACCAACACGTCGCCCTCAATATCTTTAACTGAGTGGTTCATTTTCCCCTCTGCATCGGAAAATATTCGCAGATTAATAATTTTATCCACCATATACTTCAAGTCTTCTTCTCCATCGTCTTGGCCTACACCTAAAAGGATTACCAAGCCCTTACCGATAGAACCAATAATTTTCTTTTCCACTAGTACTTTACCGGAACGAACCCTTTGCACAACTGCGCGCATTAAAAGCCTCCTTATCGACAAAGGCCCCAAAGGGCCTCGGTTTAATAATAATTTATTAAAATCCCCCATCGTCAGCCGGTAATCCCCCATGCCGGCAAGCAGTCAATTCAAGCAATACCCTTCTCGGTTGCCGGCAATTTTCGCTGATCGGTTTTCAATTTGTTGTTCCCCTATGAACATTCAAAACTCCTTCAACTTTAAGAAGTTTTGAGATAATATCATTCATTTGTTGCAAACTGCTTACCTCTACAACAATAAAAACTCTTGCTGTATGGTCCCTGACAGTCTTTACCGAAGCAGCGTAAATATTTAATTTTTCATTGGAAATAACCGTTGTAATTTCGTGTAGCAAACCGGCCCGGTTCAAAGCCCGTAAAACCAGTTCTACCCGATAAGCATCCTGTTGTCCGCTTGTCCAACGGGCGGGCACGGTCCTGCCTACATCTTTCAACAGATGTCTAACATTTGGACAATCCTTGCGATGTATGGACACCCCTCGCCCACGAGTTATATAACCGATAATGTCGTCACCGGGCAACGGATTACAGCAACGGGATAAACGAACGTACAAATCGTTCATTCCCATTACTTGTACTCCCCCTTGGTGATCATCGTCAATCGGAGGCGGGGCCTCCTTTTCCAGCCTTTGCCATATGATGCTTTCTTCTTCTTCTTTTTTGGTCAAGCGGGAAATAAGGACAGAAACAGGCAAAGTCCCGTAACCAATGGCAGCTAAAAGTTCTTCTTTATCGGTAAAATTGTGATGCCGCGCTTCTTCAGCCAAAAGCTTATCTTTTTCAGATTCCCTTAGTCTGATATGTTTTCTTTTTAATTCTTTTTCAAAGGCTTCCTTGCCCAGTGCAACAATTTCCTGTTGCCTTTGGCGCTTGATGTGGCGTCTGATTTTGTTCTTGGCCCGAGAGGTCCGGGCAATCTTCAACCAATCATGGCTTGGCCCGGTGCTTGTTTTGGAAGTTAATATATCAACGATATCACCATTGTCTAACTGGTATTCCAAGGTCATAAGACGTCCATTAATCTTTGCTCCAACACATTTATCACCGATTTCGGTATGAATGCTGTAAGCAAAATCGATGGGGGTGGAACCCCGCGGCAAAGATATTACATCTCCTCGGGGTGTAAAAACAAAAACTTCATCAGCAAATAAATCGACTTTCAATGAATTCATGAACTCATGATCGTCTTGCAAATCTTTTTGCCATTCCAAAAGTTGTCGCAACCACGACAACTTACGCTCATATTCATCTTGAACGGATTTATTTTCTTTATATTTCCAGTGGGCAGCTATTCCATATTCAGCTGTTTTATGCATATCCCAAGTTCTTATTTGAATCTCCAAAGGCGTACCGCGCGGTCCTATTACCGTGGTATGCAATGATTGATACAAATTCGATTTAGGCACGGCAATGTAATCTTTAAACCTACCCGGAATCGGCTTCCATATTTCATGAACAACCCCCAACACCTCATAACAAACCCTGACGGTTGTAACCAAAACCCGTATGGCCATTAAATCATATATCTCATTAAAGTTTTTATCTAAACGCAACATCTTTTGAAATATGCTGTAGAGATGTTTTGGCCGACCGAATATATCCGCCTCAACCTTATTGGCTTGTAAGCGGGATTGTAATGTTTCTATGGCGGATCCAATATCACCCTCACGGTCGCGCCTTCCGGCAGCCACTTTGCGGGCCAATTCTTTATACATCTCGGGCTCCAAGTATCTAAAAGAAAGATCCTCGAGCTCCCATTTAATTTTTGACATACCCAACCTGTGGGCCAAGGGAGCATAAATATCGAGAGTTTCCTGAGCTTTGTGAATTTGCTTTTCCAAGGTTAAATATTTTAGTGTTCTCATATTGTGAAGGCGATCAGCCAGTTTGATAATTATTACACGGATATCTTCCGCCATGGCAATAAACATCTTGCGTAAATTTTCAACCTGTTCCTGTTCCCGCGTTTCAAATTCTATTTTGCTGAGCTTCGTTACACCCTCAACAAGTAAGGCTACATCTTCACCAAAATTAGCTATCAATTCTTCTTTTTCAATCTCGGTATCCTCGAGGACATCGTGGAGTATTGCTGCCACAATTGAAGTTATATCCAGTTCCAACTCCGCCACGATAATTGCCACTCCCAAGGGATGCTCAATAAAAGGATCGCCTGAAATGCGAAATTGACCCTCGTGGGCCCTAGAGGCAAATAAATAAGTTTTTTCAATCAAAGCAATGGCTTCCGGGTCTCTGCTTTGTTGTTTTAATAATTCGAGCAAGGTGTTTATACTCATGAAAAGATTCCCCATTCCCCCAGAATTTTCCGCAAATGAGAAGGGTCTCATTAATTTAAATTAACGATTTATTTTTCCCGTAACCGCATATAACGGCCTTTTTATTAAATTAATTATAACCCATTACCATAAATAAATCTACAATCCAACCTGGTTCCCAAAGGAACCAGGAAAAAAATCTCTTAGCGCTCTAAATATTTTCTTTCAGTAGTTGGGAAAAGTTTTTTTGGTTTATTGTTTTCTGCCAACAATCATAAGCCATAGCTTCGTTGATGAGTTCATGGTAACCGGTTGCACTAAATAAATCAGTAACCCCATTTGGCTTACATAGATACACTTGAGTATCTTTCCCATTTCCCCTTCGTTTTACCAAGCCCATCTCAGAGAATATATCGATTCCTTGAAAAAATAATTCTTTGTCATCGCCATACTGTTTTACTAAAGGCTCCAATAGACGCCATACAGAAAAAGGAATTTCCCTACGTATATATCTGTAGATTGCAGCCAATTTCTCCCTTTGCCGGACAGTCTGCTCCGGTTTTGGGCAAGCCTTTTCTCCCAAAAAATAAACTTTGCCGGCAGGTATGTTTGCCATCGCTTGCAATAAATCAATTTCATGGGTAGGCATATCGTAAAATACTAGTTTCTTTGCCACTGACTTTGTAAAAGGTGAAGCGGGAGAAATAATATTTAAAGCGGGATAGCTTCTTTGCAATTGCGCCCCTTGGACATAATTGTTTGTAAATAGCAGGGTCCCACCGCTGACATCTCTGATAACAGAATCTTTATCCTTTTTATCGCGCCAATCAAAAAATTCAAATCTATAACCTGCATCGTAGTCGCTTACTTCCTGGCCAAAAGGTTGGTTACCCGCATTAGTCTTATAACCGGAAGCCACAATTAAGGGTGAAGATTTTAATCTTTTGCTGATTTTTTGTACGTAATCAGCATAGATTGACCTTGGAAAACTTAAAAAAGGACTTTCCCAAGCCAATACTTGCAAAGGGGGAAATTTGTCAATGTAGTTCAAAGAAAAAGCGGGCGTCGCAATCAATAGTCTCGGCGAACAAGAGTTGAGAAAGTTCCAAACTTCTGCTATAGAGTCAGTAGGCATCAGTCCGTTGGCCTGCCTGATGAGCACTTTTTTATCAAAATCCATCCGGTCGGAAGCTTCAATCAGACTCTTGGCATAGTAAATGTCGGGAACGATACATAGTCCTTTCCCGTCACTTTCAAGCAACAAGTTGGCTACATGTTCCAGCAACCACCGCCTGGTCATTTCTATATCAGAGCCATTTATTATTTCTATTGGCCCTATATCTTTGGGGATAATGCTTTTGGGGATCCGAGTACAAACTTTCCTCTCCGGCAATATTGTCCGAACCTCCAGTTCCAGCCGACCGACCCCTCCCCAGTTATTTATAGTAGGCGAAAAAGCAGTGCAATACCTGGCGCCGATTGCTAAGTCTTCAAGTATATTCCCCTTGCCAAATGCTATTCCCTTGATAATTTGCGGACCAGCGGCTTCTTTTAACTGCAAAGCCAAGTGTTCTTCCTCTCTACCAACCTTCCTTTTCCCTACCAACTCCAAATTTGAATGAAAAAAGATCGGTTTAGGATTGCCGATTCCAAAAGGACCAAAAGCATCAATGCTTTCCACCAATTCCGGAGTCAAAGCCGCTAAAGATATTTCGGCATCAATCTCAATAAAGGGTATCAACAATTCATTCGATAAGTGCTTTGTGGCATATGTATTGATTGAATTATCAAATGCTTCAATTGAATCTTTTTGAATATCAAACCCTGCAGCCATTTTGTGGCCCCCAAAGTTTGAAAGATGTTTTGAAGTGGCCGCCAAGGCTTCATATAAATTAAAACCTTTAATACTGCGTCCCGATCCTCGGCCCTTCTCTTCTGAAAGGCTAATAAGTAAAACCGGTCGCTTAAATCTTTCCGTCAAACGGGAGGCCGCAATACCGATTACGCCTTGATGCCATTCCCGGGAGCTGCCTACCAAAACTTTCTTATCAGGTAAACCTTCAAACAGCGCCGCCCCATCATCAACTACTTTTTTTTCCAAGGCTTGCCTTTGCTCGTTTAGTTCATTTAATATGGTGACAATTTCCTGGGCCCGTTCTGCATTACTCGTTAAGAGCAATTCCAAAGCCAAACTGCCATCAGCAAGCCTACCTGCTGCATTGAGACGGGGGGCAATCATAAAACTGATATGGCCGGCATTGACCGGCCCTTTTATTGCGCAATCGGCTAACAAAATTTTCAAACCCAAGGGCGGCTTTTCATTGAGTCTTGCCAGACCGGCCTTTGTTAAAATACGGTTCTCGTTTATTAATGGTACTAAATCAGCTACGGTTCCCAGAGCAACAAGGGGCAGCAAATCTAAAAGAAAATCGGACCAATATTTGCCATCAACCTTGTATTGCATAGCCTGGCATAACTTGAAAGCAACACCCACACCGGCTAATCCATCAAAAGGAAAACCGGAACCGGGCAGTTTGGGATTAATAAGGCTATGGGCTGCCGGCAAATTACGGTCCGCTTCATGGTGGTCGGTAATAATAGTATCAACACCAAATCCGAGAGCCAAATTGACCGCCTCAAAGGCATTTATACCGCAGTCGACAGTAACTATCAAATCAATATTTTCCTTTTCAAGCAAATTTTGCAAAGCATCACAGTTTAAACCATAGCCCTCTTTGAAGCGATTCGGTATAAAAGGAATAATATTAAAAGCACCCAGTTGCTCCAAATATTTCTTCAACAATGCAGTACCGGTAATACCATCGACATCATAATCTCCATAAATTAAAATTTTCTCATCGCCTTTTATTGCTTCCAAAAGCCTTGTCGCCGCCTTTTCACTATCAGGCAATATATTTGGCTTATACAAATCCCTCAAAGAACCGGATAAAAATTTTTTTGCGTCTTGGGGAATCAACATGCCCCTATTGGCCAACAAGGTTGCCAACAGTGGGTTTATATCCAAAGCTTTTGCCAACAAGTCGATTAATTCATTATTGGGATCGGGCTCAATAATACGCACCCTTTGCTCCATTACTATCACCTTCCTACAACAAGAGCATCAAAACCAATCAACGGCTGGATTAAATTCTATTATACTCCCAATAAAAAGGTAGAATAAAAAAACCTACTGAATTCAATCAGTAGGAAAAGTATTATTTCCTCCGTTACCAATTTCCTGTTCAATATCTGCATCTTCGGCAAGAAGTAAAGAATCCTTGCCGGCATCTTCCTCATCAGGGGTGTGAAAATTTTCGGTTATATAGCCATCAAGCTCTGCCAACAGTCTTTCGTTTTCAGTTTTTAATTCATTATATTGGCTTTTCAACTTGCGCATTCTTATACTGATGGCAAATTGTTTTATCCAACCGGGCAAACCCATAATCAAAGCACCCAAGGCAGAAGCAACTATTACTATCACTACAAGAGGTGTTTCGACGGTCCAAAGAATCAGCTTTATTTCTACCGGCAAAGCATTTTGGCTGGCAAAGACAGCTACACAAAGAGCAAAAATAATGGCAGCGATAACCAATGCTTGCATTTCCAATCACCTCCTTAAGAGTTATTCAAGAACATTCAACGCCCGGGAATCTTATCTAAACTTACAACCAAAGGACTGGCAATAAAGACTGATGAAAAAGTTCCTGCCACGAAGCCGATGAACATTGTCACCATAAATACCCTTAAGGTGACTCCCCCAAATAGAAGAATCGCTAAAACCGAAAACAAAGTGGTCACAGAGGTACTCAGTGTCCGGGGCAGAGTTTCTTTAATTGACGCATTGATTAAATCCTTCTTGTCTTTATAACGATTATATTTTTTATTCTCACGAATTCTATCAAAGATTACAATAGTATCGTTAATTGAATAACCGACTATGGTCAAAAGTCCGGCAACAAAAGGGATGCCGACTTCCAAGCCTGTGACGGAGAAAAATCCGACAACAATTAAGACATCATGTAACAAAGCAACAATGGCAGCCAGAGCCAGCTTAAATTCAAAGCGAAAACTAATATAGATAACTATAGCAACGAAAGCCACTACCAATGACAAAATTGCTTTCCAAAGGAGTTCCTTGCCGATTGTCGGCCAAACCGATTCGGCCCTCAATTGTGTTACGGAAGGAAAACGTTGTTTTATTGCTTTGAGCACTTCCTCCCTTTGGCCGGCATCCCAAGCAGTCGATCTGATTAAAATACCGGACCCCTGATCTTGTTGCATTTGCTGTATGGTAGTACCACTCTTTAAATCCATATTCGCTAAAATGCCATTGATTTCCTCTAGTTCAACTCTTTCCTCAAAACTATATTCGACTAAAGAACCGCCTTGGAAATCTATTCCCATATTTAAGCCTCTGAATGCCAGGGAAATAAGCCCAACAACAATCAATGACAAAGCCAAAAGAAACCATACCTTTCTTTTTCCGACAAAATCCACTGGCAGACTACCTCCTTTGCAATCCAAAAGACTGGATCCCTTTAAATATTTTAAAATTATACATTAATTCAAGGAAGGTTCGGGTAACAAAGATAGAAGTAAACATACTCGCAACTATCCCGATAATCAAGGTCACAGCAAAACCACGCACTAAACCACTGGTAAAATAGGCCAAAATTAAAGCGGTAATCAAGGTCGTAATATTAGCATCAACAATGGTTCCTATAGCCCGATTAAAACCCGAATTCATTGCAGCACCGGCTGTCTTGCCAAAGTGGAGATCTTCTTTGATTTTTTCAAATATTATAATATTCGCATCCACCGCCATGCCTATGGAGAGAATCAAGCCCGCAATACCCGGCAAAGTCAAGACTGCTTTCAAGGCCGATAAAAGCCCGACAAAGATTACTCCGTAGACAATAAGGGCCAAAACAGCAGCGATTCCCGGCACCCAATACATGGCAATAATAAAGGCAGCCACCAATATTAGACCGGCCAAACCGGCTTTGATACTTTTTTCGATGGATATTTTCCCCAAGGTCGGGCCTACAGTTCTGCTTTCTTCAACCTGCAAGGGCACCGGCAAAGCTCCTTCCCTTAAAAGCATGGCCGTTTGCTCGGCATCTTGCAGGGAAGCGAAACCTTGAATTTGACCTTTGTCGCTGATTACACTCTCAACTGTTCCACTATAAAGCCAATCATCGTCAAGATAAATTTGTATTACTTGTCCCAAATAATCCGTGGTTATTTTTGTAAATTCCTTGGCGCCTTTTTCGTCCAGCTCAAAGAGTATTATCGGCCGTCTGTACATCTGCTCATAATCGGCACGCGCATCTTTAAGGTGCTCACCCGTCATCAAAATTTCATTATCCGCATTGCGAAAAGTTAACTGGGCAGTCCGGCCAACTATTTGAATGGCTTCCTCCGGATCATCGACCGCCGGCAATTCAATAATGAGCCTGCGCTCGCCGCTCCTTTGAATACGTGGTTCAGCCAAACCCAGTTGGTCAATACGGCGTTCAATAATTTGGTGCAAAATTTTCATCGTATCCGGATCAACTATCCTTGAAGAAGTATCCTGTGCTTCCAGAACAATATGGGTGCCCCCTTCCAAATCAAGCCCTAATTTTATCCCATAATGCCAATATAAAGCACCGGACAACACAAGAACCGCTACAATCGCAATAAGTTTGATTAATTGCCGGCTCTTCCAATCCATAATGCCTCTCCTCTCTCTTGGTAATAAACACATACCTTTTCATTATAAGCTGATAAAAAAACCTTGTCAAACAATTATAAAAGCTTGGTATCGTTAATAAACAGATTGAATTTACATTCCAAAGCCTGGGCTGCTCGCCTACACATGGTCATACGACTTAAAAATATCTCAAAATAGTCCATAAGGGAGACTGTACTAGTATCTATCTCCAATTTTAAGCTAATTGTCATTTTTTCACCATCCACATAGACAAAGGAGCTAGTTGCAGCAAAGTTCACACGATCGTGGATATCAAACTGAGCCAAATCTTTTTCCCGTACCCGCGATCTGTGTACATCTGCTTTATCCGCTATTATTAAGGCTGCCGATACCGGCGAAACCGGAAAACCCGCTTCTTCATCATGGTTACCGATTGCCCCCATAACCAAGGCAATCTCTTCAAAAGGCATCCCCATTTCCCGTAATATTTGTTCCGCCAAAAAGGCGGAAGAAATTTCATGGGAACATCGACTGACCACATTGCCGATATCATGCAAATACCCTGATATACCGGCAAGCTCCTGCAGTCGCTTAGGATGTCCCAATCTCGCCAGAATATTAGAGGCAATCCTTGCAACCAGTTCAGCATGCCGATAGCCGTGCTCCGTATAACCCAATTCCCCCAGACATTCATCGGCCTTGCGCAAGTATACCATTACCCGCGGGTTTTGTTTAAGATCTGAAACTGTAATCATCTTATCCATTCCAAATATTCACTCCAATCCCTTCAATAGGGAATCCTTTCTTAATTTTATATTACTACCTAACCTTTTACCATCCCCTTTGTAATTTATGGGCGAACAAGCTTCCTGATATCAATCAATAACAGTTGGCAACCGGTCCGAGAATAATACCCGGCAAGATAAATACCGGAACCAATTTTTTATTGAAGAAGAAATAAATATGAGCTATGCAGCAAATTTGCCAGCCCATATTCACCTAGAAAATATTCGTCTTATTCTGCTTCCCTAAAACTCGTAAGGCTTATAAATGATACCGTTGATTCTGCTGTCAAAAGCCGCTATTTTCAACCCTTGTCAAAAAGGTACTTCATCGTCCCATCTATATTCGAATCCGTGGCGAGATATGAACTGGCAGGTTTTTTCTTTTTAACGACAGGTTCGCAAATTGATCTACTCTTAATTGGTCCGGGTTCCTACCAATACATATTTACACTCCTTAATACTTTGGTGTTACTAATATCCGTATTTTATTAAGGGGCCAATAAACCCAAAAGGCTTTACCGGCAATGAAACTTTTTTCCACCATACCGACATAGGGGAAACGGCTGTCGGAACTGTTGGTACGATTATCGCCCAAAACAAAATATTCGTCTTCATCAATATAAAAAGGTCCATAGGTACCTTGGGGCGGAGCTTTGATATATTCTTCATCCAAGGCAATGCCGTCAATAAAAACTTTACCGCCATGGATCTCCACCGTTTCTCCGGGCAAGCCGATTATGCGTTTGATAAATCTTGTACCGGAAACACCTTTTGGGTTAAAAACTACTATATCACCCCGCTGGGGACCCTTAAAACGATAGATAAACTTGTTGACAAACAATCTCTGACCATCATGGAGGGTTGGCTCCATGGAAGGTCCGTCCACCCTAAAAGACTGCACAACAAAAGTGATAATCAGAAATGCCAGAACTCCTGCAACCAGAATCTGTTCAAGCAATTCCCTTATTTGAGATTTTCCACCTGCCATTGAGCAAAAACTCCTTTATTCATCGTCTTTTATAAAATCGGGATCTTTTCGGCCAACGGCATTTTTGATTATCTCCAACTCAACATCGGGTGCAGTCTGGATTACCAACGAAGTATCTTTAATTTCTGTAATCTTTCCTTTAAAACCGCCGATTGTAACAATATGATCGCCAACTTCCAGGTCGGCAATCAATTGCCGGTGGGCTTTTTGTTGTTTTTGCTGAGGCCTGATCAATATAAAATAAAAAAGGCCCAGGATACCTACCCAAACAAGTATACCCCAATATCCACTGCCTGCAAAACCGGCAGCACCTCCTTCACCGTTTGTGGCCAAAGTCAAAGCTTTCAAGATAAAATCCATTCCTTGTAACCCCTTTCATTTGCATTTGTAATTACGTAGCTCCTTCGTCTTTATCCTACCTATTCTTCAACATTCAGCGGGGAACTCCTGCAAGAGTTACATATTTAGATAAAAAGTCCCTTTTATAATCGTTAAAATCATTGTCAGCAATGGCTTGGCGGATTTCAGCCATCATGTTGGCCAAAAAATAAAGGTTGTGATAAGTAAGCAAGCGTAAACCAAGTATTTCTTTCTGCCGAAACAAATGATGCAAATATGCTCTTCCGTAAAATTGACATACCTGACATCGACAAAGGGAATCCAAAGGACCAAGGTCTTCTTTAAAGCGGGCATTGCGGATGTTGAGCCGTCCCTCATGAGTAAAAGCAGAGCCGTTGCGGGCAATTCTGGTAGGAAATACACAATCAAACATATCAATTCCTTCACTGACCCCCGCCAGGATATCTTCGGGAGTACCAACCCCCATCAAGTAGCGGGGTTTATCTTCGGGTAAATGGGGAGCCAAAACAGACAATATATCATACATGATTTCTTTGGGCTCCCCCACACTCAATCCACCTATAGCCAAACCGGGAAAGTCCATACCGGCAATATCATTGAGACTTTCCAACCGCAAATCCGGATAAACGCCCCCTTGCACTATACCAAAAAGAGCCTGCTCATTTTTATTATGGGCTTCCAAGCATCGTTCAGCCCAACGAGCAGTTCGCAAAGCCGCTTCCTTGGTTGCTTGGTAGTCGGCTTTCGCCTCAATGCAATGGTCAAAAGCCATTACAATATCCGCCCCCAATCCCATTTGAACCTTCATTGCTTTTTCCGGTGTATATTTGTGGTAGGAACCGTCCAAGTGTGACCGAAAAGTTACGCCGACATTGGATATTTCATTCAAAGCGGCCAGACTGAATACTTGGAATCCACCGCTATCGGTAAGTATATTATATGGCCAATTCATAAAAGAATGTAATCCGCCTGCTTTTTCAATAATTTCCACCCCCGGCCTCAAGTAAAGGTGGTAAGAATTGCAAAGCAAGATACGAGCACCAATGTCCTGCACCTCTTCCGGTGTTAACCCTTTGACCGTCGCCTGGGTTCCAACGGGCATAAAGACCGGGGTCTCAAATTCCCCGTGGCCTGCCGCAACCTTCGCCAAGCGGGCGTAGGAATGTTTATCTTCTTTGATTAATCGGAAGGATATACCCACCCAATCACATCCTTACAGTATAAGCATGGCATCGCCAAAACTAAAGAATCTGTATCTTTCTTGTACGGCATATTCGTATAATTCCATAATATTTTTATAACCCCCGAATGCACAGACCATCATCAACAAAGTGGACCTGGGCAAATGAAAATTTGTCAGCAATCCATCGACAATTTTGAAAGAATATCCGGGGTAAATAAACAAATCAGTCCATTTCTGTCCTGCCTCGATTTTATTGTCCTTTTGGGTGAAACTTTCCAAAGTACGGGCCACGGTAGTCCCCACAGCTATTATCCGCTCGCCACGCAACTTCTTTTCATTAATTAGAGCAGCTGTCGCCTCATCTATAGAAACAAATTCACTGTGCATCCGATGATCTTCTACCGAAACGACGGTTACCGGTTTAAATGTACCCAAACCGATATGGAGGGTAATTGGAACTATATTCAAAAATTTTTCACGGCACTTATCCAAAAGTTCAGCGGTAAAATGAAGGCCGGCGGTAGGGGCAGCTACACTGCCTTCATGTTTGGCATATACGGTTTGATACTCTTCATTCTTTCGCAAAGGTTCTTTGATATAAGGCGGTAAAGGCAACTGGCCAACTTCATTAATAACCTTTTCGAAGACATCTCGGCTGGAAAATTCAATTATTTTTCCGCCAAACCCAGTATCACCAACAACAAAGGCTGCCCCCTCCTGAGATCCAAAGGACAAAAGGTCGCCGCTATGCAAACGGCGACCGGGTTTCGCCAAACAAGACCATTGCAATGGGTTTTCCAACGGCTGCAAAAGAGTTGCCTCGATACGGCCCCCGGTCTTTGTTTTACGGCCAATAATTCGCGCCGGTCTGACCATGGTATCATTTATCACTAAAACGTCGCCGGGCCGAAGATAGTCGCTTATATTTCTAAAGATATCCTCACTTATTTTTGCTTTTTCCCTGTCATAGATGAGCAATTTGCTGGCATCACGTTTTTCAACAGGATGTTGAGCAATTAGTTCCGGCGGCAAATGGTAGTTAAATTGGGAAACATCCACATTTTTGTCCTCCCTAAACTTCCAACAAAGTCTATTACCCATTTCAATTCGAGTCCGGACGATAATATCTTTCTGCTTCACTAAATATGCAACCGCAATATCCTTGTGTATAAAGCCCCATATCCCTTGCGGCTACCTTTGATTCGTTAAATTCTGCCCGGAAATTTGCTTTAAGAAATGGAACATCCCACAATTGCGAGGCATTTTCCCCTGCCGTTATCACTTTTTCTCTGTTTTGGTAGGGACTGATCAGTAGAGTGGTCGTAAAGTAATCTACCCCAGTCTCTTTGGCAATCTTGGCGGTCTTGCTCAATCGCATCCGATAGCATTTTTCGCACCTCATATTTATTTTTTGACCTATCTGTCCCAAAAATTCGGTCAAATAATAATTTCGATCGAAAATAACCTCAATATTCATTAGTCTAGCCATTTTTTCCGCAGAGTCCAATCTTTTGGAAAACTCTTTATAGGGATGGATATTGGGATTATAAAAATAACCTTTCACGTTATAAAGGCCGGATAAATATTTTATGGGTGCAATCGAACAAGGACCACAGCAAATATGAAGCAAAATTGTTTTATTACATTTCAAAAAGCCTTGCGCCCCCTTCCCGAGGCGGTCTTTTGTTAAAATGCTCATAGCCTTTCTTGGTAATAATTCTGCCCCGTGGAGTCCGTTGTATCAAACCCAACTGCAATAAATATGGCTCGTATACCTCTTCAATTGTTTCCGTCTCCTCGCTCACAGCCGCTGCCACCGTACTAACACCTACGGGACCACCGTTAAATTTTTCCATGATAGTTAAAAGAATCTTACGGTCGAGCTTTTCCAACCCCAGCTGATCAACACCCAGTCGATCCAGGGCTTCCAAAGCAACAGCTTCACTTATCAACCCGTCCCCTTCAACTTGGGCTACGTCCCTAACCCTTTTCAATAATCTGTTGGCAACCCGAGGGGTCCCCCTTGAACGTCCGGCTATTGCATTTATTCCTGCTGACCGGGCTTCAACACCTAAGACCTGCGCGGAACGCGAAAGTATTTGGCCGATATCTGTCCGGTTATAATAGTCCAAGCGCAAGGTAATCCCAAAACGATCCCGCAAAGGGGAAGTCAACAACCCTTCTCTTGTCGTAGCGCCAACCAAGGTAAAATGGGGAATATCCAATTTCAGAATTCGGGCACTGGGACCCTTACCGATTATGATATCAAGAGTGTAATCCTCCATTGCAGGGTAAAGAATCTCTTCGACTATACGAGGCAATCGATGGACTTCATCGATAAAAAGAATATCACTAAATTGTAAATTGGTCAATATGGCCGCCAAATCACCGGGTCTTTCGATGGCAGGCCCGGAGGTGCTTCTCATATTTACGCCCATCTCCAAAGCAACAATGTTGGCCAAGGTTGTTTTGCCCAAACCCGGCGGTCCGCAAAGAAGCAGATGGTCCAGAGGCTCTTTACGCTTTGCAGCTGCCTCAATAAATATTTTCAAATTATCGACCAATTGGCTTTGACCGATATATTCTTGAAATGATTTGGGGCGCAGTGTATTCTCAATATCCCCTTCTCCCGGCAAACGGTTGGGCGTAATAATTCTTTCCTCCATTACCACCTCACTCCTTTGCCATTATTTGCAATGTCTTGCGCAATAATTCCGAGAGATCCTTGCTTAGCGAATCACGCATAACATTTTTCACAACATCGAAAACTTCTTGTCTGGGATAGCCTAAAGCCTCCAAGGCCGCAAAGAGATCTTCACGAAGGCTATTACCTGTACCCGTAAAGACCTCATCTTCCGGGGGCAATTCTCCCTTCAGTTCCAAAACCAGTCGTTGGGCGGTTTTCTTGCCTACACCGTTGACTAAACACAAAGTCTTTATATCACTGTTATTGATCGCAGCCTTGATATCGGCAACCTGCAAAGTTGAAACCAAGGCCATTGCGATACTTGGCCCGATGCCACTGACACGCAGTAACAAACGGAAAAGGCCCAACTGTTCCCTGTCTTTAAAACCATACAACTCGACAGCATCATCCCTGACATGAGTATATATAAATATTGCAATTTCTTCGCCCAAAGAAGGCAATTCCTCCAACAAAAAGCTTGTAGGTCGAACCCGATAACCGACACCGGCCACATCAAGGATAATATAGGTTTCATCGGCAAGAATAAGCTTGCCTCGCAAATACCCAATCATTTATGCCCCTCCAGGTTTGCCAGCATCTTATATGACTGCAAATGGCATAAGGCAATGGCCAACGCGTCCGCCGCATCATCGGGACGAGGAATCTCCGGCAACCCCAAAATCGATTTCACCAATTCCTGTATCTGCCTTTTGCTTGCTTGGCCGTATCCGGTTATTGCCTGTTTTACTTGCAATGGCGTATACTCATAAAAAGAAATTTCTCTCATTGCAGCTGCCAAAATAACAACCCCACGTGCCTGTCCTACTGCCAGCGCCGTCTTAACATTTTTGGCAAAGAAAAGGCTTTCCAAAACCATATAATTAGGCTGATGACTCATCAAAAGTTCATCGACCTTTTGATACAATTTGAGCAACCGTTGAGCAGTATCCGATGTGCTCCTGGTTTTTACAACGCCATAATCGATGCACTTCAACCTGTCTCCGTCTTCTTTAATCAACCCGTAACCCAAACTGGCCAAACCAGGGTCAATTCCTAAAAAAAGCATGATAACCTCCGAACATAGTTAATCGGCTAATTCCTCCATCAATTTTTCCGGGATATTAAAATTTGAATATACCGACTGAACATCTTCGTGATCTTCGAGCGCATCCATTAATTTGAGAATCTTTCTGGCTTCTTTTTCTTCCATGGTAACCGTGTTTTCCGGAACCATGGAAATATCAACTTCCGCCAGAAGAATTCCCGCCTCCTCCAAGTTCTTCTTTACAGTCTCCAAATCGGTTGGCGAGGTATAGACTATATAAGTATCATCCTCTTCCAAATAGTCCTCGGCACCGCTGTCAATAATTTGCAACATCAATTCATCTTTATCCATTTCAACCATTGAATAATCGATGGTAATCTGCCCCTTGCGGGCAAACATCCAAGCTACGCAACCTTGCTCCCCAAGATTACCGCCATGTTTGCTAAACAAGTGTCTAATCTCAGAAGCAGTTCGGTTACGGTTATCGCTCATGAGTTCCAAATAAAGCGCAGCCCCGCCGGGTCCGTAGCCCTCATATACAAAACTCTCATAAGTAAATCCTTCCAATGCACCGGTAGCTCTTTTGATTGCTCTATCTATATTGTCGTTGGGCATATTGTTATCCTTTGCTTTTTGTATTGCCAATCGCAATTCGCTGTTCATTTCCGGATCATTGCCTCCATTTCTGGCAGCAACGGTAATCCTTTTGCTTAGTTTTGAAAACAATTTGCCCCTTCTTTCGTCCTCTTTTCCTTTCTTTCTTTTAATATTCGCCCACTTTGAATGACCTGCCATCTATAATAGTCCCTCCTTCATAAATAATATTCATAAACAAAAGAAACCCGTTTTTTATATTGAATAAAAAGGGGAAACCAAATGTCGCAACAACAATATTTCCGGCCATTGGCGTTTAAATGAACTACTTTTGACCATACCGATAACACGGTTGACCAAATCCGCCGAAAATCCCGCTTCAATAAGTTTCTCCCTGGGCCATTCTTTTTCCCAATACAAGTAAAGAACCCGATCGATATCCTTATACTCAAACCCTATCTCCTGGACATCGCTTTGTCCCGGCCATAAATCGGCAGTCGGCTCTTTTTCTATAATTTTTTGAGGAATGCCCAAGTATTTAGCCAGCCGGACAACCTCCGTCTTGTACAAATCACCCAGAGGTTCAAGGGCCGCGACTCCATCGCCCCACATTGTGAAATAACCCAGTAGCCATTCCGTTTTGTTGTTTGTTCCCATTACCAATAAATTCAATGCAGTTGAAAGATCATACAAAATGGCCATCCTTTCACGGGCAATCTTGTTACCAATGCGCAAGTTTCCCATTCCCTCAAAGTGTCGGCAGTAAGCGTCTATTTGAGGCGTTAAATCAATTTCCCGGCACTTAATTCCCAATGAGTCTGCGACATATCGGGCATCGCGAACACTTTCAACAGATGATAGCTTGTAGGGAAGTACCAAACCCAATACTCGCTCCTTGCCGAGTGCCTTCCGACTTAAATCAGCACTGACAGCAGAGTCCACCCCTCCCGACAAACCCAAGACTACACCTTCGGCTCCACTTTCTTTTACATATTCGCTGATATAGCTTAAAATCGTTTCACAAAGATATTTATTCTCCTTTTCCATCCCCGGCCCTCCTTAAAAACAACGGCAAATCATGTTGACAGTAATATAAGACTCACAAATGTGAGCCTTAACAACAATCGCTACAATTTAAACCCTTGCAAGAGGGCGGACAAAGCTTATCGCCGGCAGTACCCTTTGAACTTATCAGCGACAAAACCTTTTTGGTATTTTTACTTGAACACTGTGGGCAATTAATTGTTTCTTCCCCTAAACGAACCAATTCTTCAAACTTTTTACCGCAATCCACGCATATGAATTCATAAATTGGCATATTGATCCCCCTCAGTTGCATTATAACCGAAAGAAATATTCGGGTCAAGACAGTCCACTGACAGCAATCAATTCATAAATACGGAACATATACTGAATTAAAAAGAAAGGAGGCACGTTATGAGGCGCCTTAAAAAAACAACAGCCGAAGTACAAAATGTGGAAGTAACTACACTTCCACAACGCATTGCCCTTTCAGGAGAGATAAAGGAAAAGATAATATATATAGAAAAAAATAATTTGGTAAAAGACATTGAAGGCATATTAAGCTTCAACCATACATTTCCGGCGATGATGGTGAAAAAAGATTGGCCTGCTATCGGTGAGATTGAAATTGAACATATCACCTCCACATTGCTCAATGGAGGCAAAAAGGTTGCCATAGATTATTTGCTAATCATAACGATTACGGTGGAAGGACAAGGAAAGAAAATTAAAGAACGATTTCTAATCCACCACGTTTGTGATCTTCCCTCTTTCAATTCGAAAATAAAAGTTGTTCCCAAAATCCCGACTTCGAAAAAAGTAACCCCGGAAGATTTGGACGAAAAAATATCTTTATTGGAGAATCGGCTACAAGACAAGTTGACGGATATCATTGAACACCGCCTTCAGGCGAAGGGCGAGTCCTTAAAACAGGAACTCAGGGCCGAAAAGGAAAAAAACAAATTGGCGGAAATAAAAGAAAAGCAGATGCAATTTGAACAAAGAAAGAGGAATATTATCAGAGAAAGCAACAGACAAGAATTGCAAGGCTATTCAACACGCCATAATAAAAGTAAGGGAGGTTAACCTCCCTTACTTTAATTTTTCGCGCAAATTGTTGATCAAATTTTTTAATGATTCGCGCCCTTCCCCTTCCCAAAAGGAGATAAAACCCTCGATTTCCCGGATGACCATCGCCCGTGATTCGGGGGTTAAATACTCAGGCGGCAATGAATCAATATTTTCCAAATTAGTTAAAGTCCTGACAACTTTTTTCAACGGGTACTGAACGCTTTGATAAATTTGATCCGTCATCGGCTATCTCCTCCAATGTAAACTTTGTCACCTAGAAGTACGAGCCTTTCACATATTTCTTTCATAACGGGAAGAGCCGCCCTATCTAAGAAATTAAGATAGCCTTCTAAAACAATAATTCTGTTTTCAAGAACCCGCTCACCCATACTTATTTCGGAAACATTTATTTTTTTCGCTTTTCCGGATGTAACTTTCAACTTTTTAATAATATCCAATACATCGACTTTTCGCAATAAATACACCCCATTTATATAGCATTTTTTTTTGCAAAACAAGCTTTGTTTCCAACGAAATTGAAAGCATGTAATTTTCTGCATTTTATTCAACAGTGGCTGAGGCAATTGGTAAAGTTATAACTTAGATTTAGGAAAATATGCAGTAGACCTGTAAGCCGAGTTCTGTCGAGGGCAATCATCTATCTTGAATACAGGTTACCCTGTACTTCCAGCGATCTTACCCGGGGAGTAGGCGGGCTACCCTTAAATCCTCCCTCTATTAGATCTTGCTCCAAATGGGGTTTACCTGGACCCTGCCAGTCACCTGGCAAGCGGTGCGCCCTTACCGCACCATTTCACCCTTACCCCTTGCGGGGCGGTATATTTCTGTGGCACTTTCCTTGGAGTCGCCTCCACTGGGTGTTACCCAGCATTCTGCCCTATGGAGCTCGGACTTTCCTCAGACTATTGCCTGCGATTACCCAGTCTACTGCGAATCTAAATTAATCATAACACCAAACCCTTTACTCGTCAAGAACAACCAAGGTGAAACCATTTTTTGTAATCTTAGCCATTTTACAAACAAATCGTTAAAATAAAGGTCCCCCGACATTAATATTAACCGTTAATCGGTAAAAATTTTGACGGAAAAATATAAAAACCAAAGACTAAGAGATATCTTTATTAGACTTCTTTTGCTCTATCGATACCTCTATTGGCCAGATTATCGGCAACTTTATTCTTTTCTCTCCTAATATCCACAAATTTTACGGTGTCAAATTTTTGAACTAAATCAGCCGCCTTGCCATAGAGAGGCATTAAGTTTTCACTTTTGACTTTATATTTACCTTCCATCTGCCTTACCAAAAGTTGGCTGTCGGAATATATTATTACCTTTTTCACACCCAAAGTATGCAATGCTTCCAAGGCTCTGATCAGTGCCGTGTACTCCGCCACATTGTTGGTGCACATACCTATAAAGTCATCAATCTCCAACAATGGATTTTCACACCCTTGTTGATAAATGGCTACGCCAATCCCACCGGGTCCAGGATTTCCCCGACAGGCGCCATCAATAAAAGCCTTATAAATCATTCCTGCGGGAAATAAAACATTCTGCCACAGTTTTCGCAAAATACAATTCCCTTCCCTCCCCACACTTTTTCCAATACATAGGCGGACAAGGCCACCTGGCAACCTCCACAAATCCCATCTTTGATTTCCACGATACCGATTCCCCCGGACTGCTTAGCAATTGCTTCAAACCGGGCGTAAAGTTTTGCATCTGCCAGTTGCTTTAATTCCTTCGACTCTATGCCTGCTTTTTCAATTTCAGCTGACAGGCTGGCAACGATATCATTATATTCCGATTCGTAATCCTTTAATTCCTTCTTCTTTTCCTTAAGCTCACGACTAGTCCTTTCCTCGACCTCTCTATCCTCATCAATCTCAATGAGAAGATTTAATATTTTCTCCTCCAGTTGAATCTCTTCTTTCTGCAGTTGCATTACCTTTCTTTGCATTTGCTCCAGTTCTTTGGCGTTTGTTATTTGCCCGTCGTACATCTTTTTTTCATATTCTTGCCGTTGCCTTTGCACTTTGCCGGCCTGGTCTTCCACCTTTTTCAATTCTCTGCTTTTAATGTTAATATTTTCCCGCTTATCTTTGTGATCTCCCTCCAAAGCTTCTAAAGCTTTCCTTAGGGCCGGTAACTTCTGGTCTTCTTTCAACAATGCCAATTGCCTTTTCAGTTTTTTTTCCTCTAAAAGCACTTGCTGTAAATCATAGAGATTTTTCAATTCATCCATTCAATCTCTCCTTTCAAAATCGCCACTTACGGTTGACACTAACATGTCGCCTTACTTGCTGCAATCTTTAATGACAAAAAAAAGTAGGTTTTGGGAAACCTACTTGGTAACATAAAATGACTCGGCGGTTTCGGTTGCAATACAACAAGCAACGTCGTCACCAAAAATATTTTCCAAATTCCTCGCCATGACCTTTTTACTCATCAATTCCAGCTGATAATGCCCCAAATCGATGAGATACATACCAAGGCCCTCAGCGTGTCTGAATTCATGATAATCTAAATCACCACTGATATAGACCTCAGCGCCCAGTTCATGCGCTTCATCTAAAAACCTACCGCCACTGCCGGGAACTATTGCAACCTTTTGCACCTTCTCTACCTGCCAATTTGAAGCTTTCATCGTCTTTACCTGAAAAATATCTTGCAATTTTAAAAACAGTTCTTGTATTTCCAGAGGCTTTGCCAGCTTTCCTATGGCACCGAACCCCCTGCCCATTCTATTCGAGCCTCGCTTGTCGGTATCAATAGCCCCTTTACAATGTGGTTGATGGTTGTCGCGTTCTTTTTCATTATCGGTTCCAGCAAAATATATCCAATCCTTGAGGTTCATCCTATTGGCCACTGCGTCGACCAGATATCCACAATCAAAATTCGTATGGGCTACATATAGACCTATCCTTTTTTCAACGAAAGCACGGACCAAAGAAGCTATAGGATTAGCACTGACAATTTGGCGCAAGGGTTGAAAAATCAAGGGATGATGGGCAAGTATCACTTGAGCACCAACTTGTTCAGCCTCCCTCAGAACACCAAAACCGGGATCCAAACAAATTAAAACCTTATCTATACTTTCTACCCCGGGTTCAATTTGCAATCCAACATTGTCCCACGCTTCCGCCCACGACAAAGGGAGCCATTTTTCCAGAATTGTAACAAAATCATCTAGCTTCTTAACC
This sequence comes from uncultured Halanaerobiales bacterium, assembly GCA_964568715.1. Lineage (GTDB taxonomy): Bacteria > Bacillota > Halanaerobiia > B1SED10-174 > B1SED10-174 > CAZMQU01. Next base: position 187,973 of record CAZMQU010000004.1, on the reverse strand, counting down.
ATTGCAAAACCTCTCCATATTCGCTTATTCGGCGGTCAACCTCTTCACATTCTAAAGATCTTTTCGAATAACGGTTAATATTTTGTGATATAGTCAAAAGTCTCTCAATTTCTTCGGCTAAGAATTTTTCCATGCCAGGATGTTTTTTTCTTAAAAGCAACGGGCCCAGTTCAATTTCCAAGGGTGTGAATTTTTCCGCAGAGGGCACCGTCTTCATAACAATCAGAAAATAATACTTACCCTTATCCAAAACCATGTCTTCTGCTGCAATTGAAAAACCCGTTTCCAGCAACCATTTACGCAAAACAACAATATCTTGGTGAGGTTGCAAAAGGAACTTGCCGATAGATTTGGTTTTCCTTAAATCCCTGGATAGAATATCTACAACTTTATACCCCCCTAAACCTGACAGGACTACCGTATCTACCTCGCCTGGCAACAAAGGTTCCAAACCGTTGCCAACTCTTAAAAATATTTTATTTTGCAAATTGAATTTCCGCAAATTGTCGGAGGCATACTTCAGGGGCCCCGCGCTGATATCCGTCCCGATCAGTTTTGGATGATTGTTTCCGGCTGTTTTGGTCAAAGCAATCAATAATCGGGCGTGATCAGTTCCGATGTCAGCAACACTTTCATCCCTGCCAATTGCTTTTTTTATTTGCATGAGACGATTGGCCAGCATATTTTTGATCTCCATAGTGATATATTCTTGTCGATTCTAACAGTTCCTTTAAGAAAGAAACAAGAATCTCCAGTTAATAAAAAACCCCGTTCCGGGTACGGGGATGTTTTAAAGATGGTGGGCCCACCTGGATTCGAACCAGGGACCGACCGGTTATGAGCCGGTAGCTCTAACCAACTGAGCTATGGGCCCGAAAAAATGGCTCCCCGAGCAGGACTCGAACCTGCGACAGGGTGGTTAACAGCCACCTGCTCTACCTACTGAGCTATCGGGGATTCCGTAAGATTATTATAAGCCAGATACGCCATAAGGTCAAGTAGTATTTTACTCTAAATAGTCTTTTAATTTTTTGCTACGGCTTGGATGACGTAGCTTTCTTAGTGCCTTCGCTTCAATTTGCCGTATTCTCTCTCTGGTTACACCAAATTCCCTACCGACTTCCTCCAAAGTTCTGGGCCGACCGTCGGTTATACCAAACCTCAACTCCAAAACTCTTTTCTCCCTATCGGTCAAAGTATCCAAAACATCGTCCAGCTGTTCCTTTAAAAGCATAAAGGAAGCCGCAGTTGCAGGGGCGGGCGCATCTTCATCCTCAATAAAATCTCCTAAATGGCTATCTTCCTCTTCGCCGATCGGTGTTTCCAAAGAAACCGGTTCCTGGGCAATCTTCATAATTTCGCGAACTCGTTCCTCCGTTAAATCCATCTCAAAAGCAATCTCTTCGGGAGTAGGATCCCGTCCCAATTCCTGCAAAAGTTGCCTGGATACCCGAATCAATTTATTTATCGTTTCCACCATGTGAACAGGAATACGTATTGTCCGAGCTTGGTCGGCAATGGACCGGGTTATGGCTTGTCGAATCCACCAAGTAGCATAGGTGCTGAATTTATAGCCTTTCCGATAATCAAATTTTTCCACTGCTTTTATCAGACCCAAATTTCCTTCCTGAATTAGATCCAAAAAAAGCATCCCCCTACCTACATACTTTTTTGCTATACTGACAACCAAACGCAAATTCGCTTCAGCAAGCTTCCGCTTGGCTGCTTCTTCACCACTTTCCATTCTTTTGGCCAGGTCAACTTCTTCCTCGGAAGTTAAAAGAGGGACTTTACCTATCTCTTTGAGGTACATGCGAACCGGATCATCTATTTCAACGTGCTCAGGGACTGATAAATCCGCTTCTTCAATTTCAGCAGCAGTTTCATCATCTTCATCGCTGTCCAAAGAATTGTCTTCATCAAGGATATCAATATTTTCTTTGCCTAAGAGTTCATAAATCTCTTCTATTTCATCGGTTGACAGCTTTATACCGGCTAAACCATCAACAATTTCATCATATGTTAGAAATCCTTTATTTTGCCCTGTTTTCAGGAGATTTTCAATCTTTATCTTCTTATCAATATCTTGTTTATTCTTTTTTTGACTCACATTGTCCCTCCTTTTCCAATCCCCTTTCTTCCTTAAGGATTTCTCTGTATAGAAACAGTTTTCTGTTCAAACTGTTAATGTCTAAAGAATTACTTTTCCTTAATTGAGTGAGGATATTATATTTTTTAGTGTTCAATTGCATCTTTTTAAATTCCTTAATTAGAGTATCGACAGAATCAACAGTATCCATTAAGTGCAATTGCGCCAAGTGGGCAGACATTTTTTCATTACCGGCTAAAAATAATTCCTTGCTACCTACACCCATGGCCAACATCTCCGCCAACTCCCGGTTGATTGTTTTTGTAAAATCACTGGGGCTTATATCCAGAAAAAAATCTTTATAATTATTATTTTTCAGCAAGCCGGCTAAAATTCTTTCTTCAAGACCTAATTCACTTATTTCTACACGGTTATGATTAGTATTCCATCCGGCTGGTTTCTTATCCTTATTTTTACTTTTTTGTACCGGATAACCCGTTAGCTCGGATTTCAAAATTTCAACAGCCAGACCAAGCTTCTCGGCAGCATACTGGAGGTAAATCTCCCTTTCTATCGCATCGTCAATTTTTTTCAAAATTTCCAAACAGCCCTTGCCGGCTTCGACACGCCCCGCAGAGCCTTGGCTGTCATATTTACTTATCAGTCGATCGATAAGGTATTGAGCATAGGGCTTGCCGGCTCTTGCAATTTTTGAAAAATGTTCAGCACCTTTTCGTTTAATAAAACTATCCGGATCTTCATTGGCTTCGATATCTATAATATATACATTCAATCCCTCTTTCAAAAGTACATCTAGACTGCGTAAGGTTGCTGCCTGGCCTGCTACATCGGCATCATAGCCTATATACGCATTAGCAGAATACCTTTTTATCAGACGGGCTTGCCCTTGGGTCAATGCTGTTCCAAGCGGTGCGACGCAATTATTAATCCCGTACATATGTCCGGTCAATACATCGGTATAGCCCTCAAAGATCAGCACACTGTCTTGTTTCCTTATTGCAGCGCTCGCCCAATTTAAACCATAAAGATTCCGCCCTTTATCGAATAAAGGTGTTTCGGGAGAATTTAAATATTTCGGCTGGTTGTCGACTTCATTAATTAATCGCCCACCAAAAGCCAGGGGTTGATTTCTATTATTATAAATAGTAAACATCAGCCGGTCGCGGAAACGGTCATAATAACCAACCCCGGAACTTCGTTTGACAACAAGGCCACCCTCAGCCAAAAATCCACCGGAAAATCCTTTTTTACTTAAAAATTTAAAAAGATGGTCCCATCCCGGTGGGGCCATCCCCAAGCCCATTTTTCTGGCATAGTCGAGGGAATAACCTCTTTCTTGCAGGTATTTGCGCCCTGATCTACCAATTTCAGTTTTAAATAAGATATGTTGATAATATCGGGCAGCAAGATTGTAAGCCCTGAACAAGCTCTCCCTTTTTTGCTTTTGTCGCCTGTAAGAATGCGTGTCGGTAGTCTGTAAAGATATACCGGCCCTCTGGGCTGCAATTTTCAGTGCCTCTTGAAAAGAGATATTTTCTATGGCCATTAAAAAATTGAAGAGATTGCCACCTGCTCCACAACCAAAACAATAATAGAGATTTTTTTCCGGGTTTACATTGAAAGAAGGTGTTTTTTCAATATGAAAAGGACATAAACCTAAATAGTTTTTCCCCCTTTTTTTTAAAAGAACATACTCGCTTACGACCTCAACAAGACTTACGTTCTGCAAAATATCGTCAATTATCTCTCCCACTTGCTTCCCACCTTGATTTGGTCGTTATAATATTCATCATTATCAACTGGTTTCCTTCTTTTATTCAGAAAATAATTCCTTTTCTTTATCTTCTACTTCTTTTATCAGTATTTGGGCCTGTTCGGACATATCAGAAGGCACTTTAACCCTAACCTCACCCAAGGGTCCCTTGGAAAAAGGGTGAACACTCAATACAACATCCGATTCAAGCTTTGTAGGTATGCCATGGCTTTCCAGAAAAGATTTTACAATCTGAACCTTAAGGGGCTCATCCTCCCAAATTTGAATCCACTCTGTTACTTGGCCGGCAAAAAGGTCACACTTAAAAATACGGAACCGTCTTGGCATTTCCAGGGAAGTGATTCTTTCCTCGACATAAAAAAATTTATTTTTCTGCAAAGGTAAGGCATCATACCACTCCTCATCGCAATCTCCCCGGGCAGCCGCTTCCAAATAACGCCAATAGTTTTTGAAAGCCCATTCTTTCCAAGCCTTAATCAGGGCAGTACCAACACCTTTATTCCTTCTGCCGTCTTTAACATAAAAACAGCCCAAAACCAGTGTTTCCTTATTAAAATAATCATCGGCAGCCCTTATCCAGCCAACCCGTCTGGCCTCTTCTTTGGGGAAAAATGTAATCCAACCCAGACATTTACCCCGTTGCGTAGCAGCCATTCCCACCGCACCATATTTTTCAGCCAGATACCTGTAGAAATTTCTTCTTTCTTCGCGTCTTTCCTGCACTTTATCGAGGTAGTTACAAGCATAGGCGGGAAAATCAGGAGGTATTTTTTCTAAAGGCCGTAAATCCAAGCAAGGCATCTCGGCAAATGTTCCCATCTCCAAATTTTCTATTTGAAGCGGTGCAATTTTCATTGTTTTGCCTCCCTTAAGTTCTCAATCTCGGCAACCAATTTTTCAAGATCTGAGGAAATACTGCCCAAAAATTTTCCTTCCACAAAGACGATTCCCGTTGACAAAAAACCTTCGCCGCGCCGCAGAGCTCTAGTTATGGAAGGCATCTCACCAGGCAGTTTATTCTCTTCACCCTCAGTAATATCTAATATGTTATAAGTTTCTATAATACTGTCGGGAAACTTTTCCGCCAGCGCATAAATATAAGGGATTTCTGATTCGGCACAGTACGGTGCATACAGCAATTGGAATACCATGAAACAAACCTCCTTCCATAAAAGAAGAACCCAAAAAACAATATTCAACAAATTATCAAGTAAATCCTTCTTAAATTATCATCGGAAAATATTATGACTGATTGGAAATTCTTTGGAATATCAAGATATATTCATGGATTTTGTTGATACGGAAAACATGGGGATACCCTAGAGGGCGCAAGTTGTTGTATTCATTGCCCCTATCCCAAATAATGATATCATCCAAATTAAAACCGGCCCCTTGAATCTCATGGGCTAAATCCATGTGGAAGGGGTAAAATTGATTTTTTTTACGAATATCCATAACAATAACGATCAAATAACCTTTAGGACGGGTTGCCCGGTAAATATGAGTAAACAAAATCTTTTGTTGTTCCAAAAACAAGGAATAATCATCTATATTACCTAAATCAAGCGGGTCTTTACTATAAAACCGTCTTTCTTTACTATCAGCGGTGCGACGCCTGTTCAAAATATCCCAATATGGTGGTGAAGTAATGGTAAGATCAAGGAATGCGGAGGCCAGCTCTTCACAAAGAACCCGAGCATCACCTAATCGAAGGGACAGTTTTGAATCAACTCCATAATAATTTTTGGCATCAACAAATTTTTCAATACGAATCCAGTTTTTTCTCACCGCCAATCTTTCATTGGCAAGTTGATAGTAATCTTCCTTGAGTTCAAAACCCAAGCCGTTAGTTTTTTTATCGACGGCAGCCAAAAGGGTTGTGCCGCTACCAACGAATGGATCAAAAATTAGGGGTGTCCGCTTATCTTTATCTATGTATACGAAACAATCTATCAATTTTTTTACCAACTCAATCGGGAACATTGCCGGATGACCTACTTGCCTTTCTTCTTCGCTACGAGAAAAACCCTTCCAGATGCTGAGTGAATTTTTAAGCCAGTTTTTCCCATCGAGGTTATTTGCCCGTCCCATCAAATTCCCCTACCCTTCATTTAAAGAAAGAAGATACACCAACGTTTTAACTTGATAAAAAAATGACTACCCTGGATTCGGTAGCAAAATTGACTTTCTAAAATTCTATTTCTTCTTTACCCCTTGCTTCTCCTTTATTAAGGAGATTTTTTAACAGCAAAGAATAAAAATGGAGGATATTTTTCAAAATACCCTCCCGAGAGATTTATCTTTCAACGCTTATTCGGAATTTGACCATGCCCTGATCTTTTTATTTGGTTTCCCTCTTAATTTTAGCCTGAGCTGCAGCCAAACGTGACACCGGAACACGATAGGGTGAGCAACTGACATAGTCAAGACCGTTATCATAACAAAATTCAATCGACAAAGGGTCACCACCATGCTCCCCACAAATACCAATACTTAAATCCGGTCGACTTGCCCGGCCCTCTTCCACTGCTATTCTAATTAAACGGCCTACTCCATGGGGGTCGATGGTAACAAAAGGATTTGCCGGCAAAATATGTTCATCCAAATAGGTATGCAGGAATTTTCCTTCGGCATCATCCCTGGAAAAACCGTAAGTGGTCTGGGTTAAGTCATTGGTCCCGAAAGAGAAGAATTCCGCTTCCCGAGCAATCTGATCAGCAGTCAAACACGCCCTGGGTAATTCGACCATGGTACCGATTTTGTAATGCAAATTTGGACAATTGCCGCCTTCCGCTTCGATTACTTTTAGTAAGCGGGCTTTAACAAACTCCAACTCATTGACCTCGCTGACAAGAGGGATCATAATCTCAATATATATATTTTTGCCATCCCGGCAAATATCCAAGGCCGCCCTAATCAATGCCGCTACTTGCATTTCATAAAGTTCTGGCAATACTATTCCCAACCGGCAACCTCTCAAACCCAACATGGGATTAGCTTCCGACATATTTTTTGTTTTTCGGAAAAGCTCTTTGGCTTTCTTTACACCGGCAGTATCTTCAGCATTTTCCAACATGTATATTTTTTCTTGCATGGCCAGTAAGTTGGGTAAAAATTCATGCAAGGGAGGGTCGAGCAAACGCACATTAACCGGTAGTTCGCCCATGGTTTCCAAAATTTCTTTGAAATCAGCCTCCTGTAAGGGCAATAGTTCTTCCAAGGCTTCATCTTTTTCTTCCCGGGTTTCACCGAGTATCAGCTTTTGAACTATTGGCACCCTGTTTTTCCCCATGAACATATGCTCAGTACGGCATAAGCCGATACCTTCCGCTCCGAATTCAATCGCTTTGGCAGCATCCGCTTTATTATCGGCATTAGCCCGAACTTTAAGGCCCCGAATATCATCCGCCCAACCCAACAATTCCTTGGTTTCCTTGCTGAGTTGGGGGTCATCCATGGGGGCTTCTCCAAGAATAACTTCCCCGGTCGTTCCGTTAATCGTTATTGTATCTTCTTTAAAAATTCTTAATCCGTCAACGACAAAACAATCACCGGCCTTATCAATCCTTATCGCTTCGCATCCGCACACTGCCGGTTTACCCATACCGCGAGCTACAACTGCTGCATGGCTGGTCATGCCGCCTCTGGCCGTAAGAAGGCCTTGAGCCACCAAAACACCATGGATATCATCCGGTGTTGTCTCCGGAGTTACAAGGATTATTTTCTCCCCTGCTTCGCCCATCTTCTCCGCTTCATCGGGATCAAATACGACCTTCCCGCTTGCCGCTCCCGGCGAAGCGGGCAATCCGGTGGCCAAAATACGGTAATTATCTCCCAAGCGAACCTGTCGGTGTAACAATTTTTCCAAAGATTCCGGCTCGATCATCATCAAAGCTTCTTCTTTGCTCAACAAGCCTTCTTTTACCAAATCAACGGCAATCTTTACCGCAGCAAAAGGCGTTCTTTTACCACTCCTGGTTTGCAGTATATAAAGGGTACCGTCCTCGATGGTAAATTCAACATCTTGGACATCCTTATAGTGACTTTCCAGTTTCGAAGCTAAAATCTCCAATTCCCGATAAATGGCCGGAAATACGTCTAATAAAGCCTCAATTGGTCGAGGGGTTCTAACGCCGGCCACCACATCTTCTCCTTGAGCATTGACCAGGAATTCTCCGTACAGCCTTTTTTCTCCACTGGCCGGATCCCTTGTAAACAAGACTCCCGTTCCCGACTGTTCACCCTTGTTGCCAAACACCATAGCCTGGACATTAACGGCTGTACCCAGATCATCCGGTATATTGTGGGCACGGCGGTATACCCGGGCCCGCCTGTTATCCCACGATTGAAAGACGGCTTCAACCGATTTGAGCAATTGTACCTGTGGTGATTGGGGAAACTCTTGGCCACTTTCCCGTTCAATTATATCTTTATAAGTATTAACAATCATCTCTAGGTCTTCTCTGTTTAAATCAGCATCGGTTTCGATGCCTTTCTTCTTTTTGTAATCATCCAAATAACGACTGAACCAGTGGGCTTCTATACCTAAAACCACCTCGCCGAACATCTGGATTAATCTTCTATAGCAATCGAGGGCAAAAGGCCAATTGCCGGTAAGTTCCGCCAATATTTTGACAGTAGTATCGTTCAAACCTAGGTTTAAAACCGTATCCATCATGCCGGGCATAGAAATTGCTGCTCCGGAACGGACGCTTAGAAGGAGCGGATTGCTGCCACCAAAAGTCTTACCCGTTAGTTGGGCCAATAGCTGAATATTTTCTTCAATTTCTTCCTCCAGCTCTATCATAATTTCTTCGCCTTTATCCAAATAGTTCAAACATGCTTTAGTGGAAATGACGAATCCGGGCGGCACCGGCAACCCCAAGCGGGTCATCTCCGCCAAATTTGCCCCTTTACCGCCTAGAAGTTCTTTCATATCTCTGTTGCCTTCTGAAAACGGATACACATATAAACCCACGTTCTTCCCCCCTATATTTGTTTAAAAACATCCCTTTGATAATATTTAGGTTTTTTACTTTTTTTATGGATTGTAAATATCTTTCTTATGGTGCCGGTCAAGCTGCGCATAACAATTGATTCTGTTGTTGCCATGCCCCCGGAAAAATGGACTCCTTGCAAAAGATACCCATCGGTAACTCCGGTTGCAGCAAACATGACATCTTCACTTTTTATAAAATCATCCATAGACAAGATTCGATTTATATCCGTTATTCCCATCTCTCTTGCCCTATTTTGCTCATCAATATTTTGCGGTTTGAGCTTACCAATCATCTCGCCCCCCAAGCATTTTAGGGCCGCTGCCGCCAAGACCCCCTCCGGAGCCCCCCCTATGCCCATTAGCACATCCACACCGGTACCTGTCATGGCAGTAGCAATAGCTGCTCCCACATCTCCGTCCGTTATCAGACGTATACGAGCACCTACCTTCCGGATATCATCAATAAGTTCCTTATGCCGTGGCCGATCCAAAACGACCACCGTTAAATCGCTGACTTTCATACCCAAGGCATCGGCAATATTATACAAGTTTTCTTCTACCGACAAATCTATATCAATCGATCCCTTGGCATTGGGACCTACAGCAATTTTATCCATATATATATCGGGTGCTTTAAGGAGACAGCCACTTTCCGCCGCCGCCACTACCGATAAAGCATTGGGAAGACCACATGCAACAAGATTTGTACCATCCAAGGGATCCACGGCAATGTCAATCAAAGGACTGCCTTTACCCTCCCCAATCCTTTCCCCTATGTAAAGCATGGGGGCCCGATCCATTTCACCCTCACCTATAACAACTACGCCATCAATGTGGATCGTATCAAATATCGCTCTCATTGCATCTACAGCTGCTTGGTCGGCAGACATTCTTTTACCTTTACCCATCCAAGTAGCAGAAGCCAGTGCAGCTGCCTCCGTTACCCTTACAAACTCCAAAGTTAATTCCCTCTCCACCAAAATGGCTCCTTTCATATGGGACTAAAACATCATACGGTTGCAGCACTTCTAAACTAAAATAGAGAATAGCTGACCACTCTCATTGCCGGCCAAAATATTGGCTTAAGTTTTTATTTATGCCGACACAATCTTATTTATAAAGTACTCATTCACCCCCTTTGATTTGCATCTTTTCCAATAAAAAACCAATTACATCCTTGCGGGTTATCCGTCCTGTTAACTTCCCCCCTTCTGTTACAGCTACGGCATCTACGCCACCTTCCTTTAACATATGCAAACCTTCGAACAATGTCGCAGTAACTTCCAGGCATTGATTCTTATTAATACGCACCATGGCCACATCAACCGGTAGACTTGATATATCGGCTTCACCCAACATAATTTTCATTAAATCTTTACCGGTAACATAACCCTTTATTTCTCCATTCCTATCGACAATGAAGAGAGACTCCGTATCCTCCAAAAACATTGTAATGGCAGCATTATAAATGTTTGTAGCTTCATTTACAGCAATAGGTACACTTTGCAAATCCGCTACCTTGGTTTCAAAGAGTAAATTTTGTAGTAGAATTCGGCCACCGACAGGATTATAAAAATATCCCACCCGTGGTTTGGCATGCAAAATTTGCGCCAATGTCAAAAGAGATAAATCAGGACGCAGTGCTGACCGGGTAATATTAAGGCGTTCAGCCAATCGATGGCTGGTGATCGGCTCTTCCTTTTTAACAATTTTAAGTATTTCTTTTTGCCTAGGCGATAGTTCCATTTCAAACACCTCGCAATTAGTACAGCACATATAATGATATATTACATAACAATTCCCTCTTTCCTGCTTAGTAATTCAAAAAAAACAAAAAAAGCCCGTGAAGGGCTTTGCTTGAACAATGCATCAATTATTTTATTCGATCTTTATATATCTTAAAACTTCATTGGCAGATTCTTCAATGGATTTACTGGTTACATCTATCACCGGGCAACCAACTTTGGCCATAATTTCAGCGGCATAATTCAATTCTTCATTGATTCTTTTAATTGAGGCGTACTGGGCCTTTTGATCTAAACCTAATATACGCAGCCTTTCCATGCGTATTTCATTTAATAAAAGCGGATCAATCGTCAAACCTATTATTTTGTGGCCGGGATTTTTAAACAACAAATCGGGAGGCGTAACTTCCGGCACCAAGGGAATATTGGCCGCTTTGTAGCCCCGATAAGCCATGTATACACAAATCGGCGTCTTGGAAGTTCGGGAAACCCCGATCAACACAACATCAGCCAGCCTGATCCCTCTTGCATCGTTTAAGTCGTCGTATTTTACGGCAAAATCAATAGCTTGCATGCGACGAAAGTAATCTTCATCCAATTGATGCAAAAGGCCGGGCTCCAATCGCGGCTTTGAATTTAGAATGGACTGCAAAGCCTCCATTAGGGGTCCCATAATATCCACATGGGGAAACCGTCTGGCCTTGGCAATATCAATTATTTTTTCGCGCAAATCGGGATTAATCAGCGTAAATACCAACATAGTTTGTCCCGGATTTACCGTATCCAAAATAGCGTTTATGTCATCGACCTCTTTGACATAGGAATACCTTTTAATCTCTACATCGTGGGAATCAAACTGGCTCAATCCGGCAAAAACAACTCCGCGAGCCGTTTCACCCACTGAATCGGAAATTATTAAAATATTCGGTTTCATTATATTATACCCCCTGACTAATCCATTACAAGCTGAGCCAAATCTACCCCTCTATATAAAATGTTCTTTATCATTTGCAATAAAGCCAGGCGATTTATCTTTATCTTTTCATCTTCAGCCATTACCAAAATATCTTCGAAAAATCCTTCCAAAGGTTCGGCTAACTCAGCCAATGTGGTAAATAAATCAATATATTTCTCTTGTTCCTCCCAATTGTCAGCCAATTCTTTAATCCGCCCGGCGGCTGCAAACAATCTTTCTTCCGCCTCTTCCTGCCATAGCTTCTCATCAACCGCATCGTAGCTTGCCCTACCTTTGAGTATGTTTTCAATTCGAGTATAGGCTTGGACCAAGTTTTTAAAAGCTTTATCAAGGCGCAAGGCTTGGAGGGCTTCTGCTTTAGCCAGACCGGCTTTCAACCCACTGTAATTGCCCTTCAATAACGCTTCAACCATATCATGGCGAAAACCTTCTTCCAGCATATATCTCCTGACCCTGTCCTGGAAAAATTCTCTGATTTCATTATTCTCATCTAGCCGATCAATATTTTGCGTTGAGTAAACGCGGGCTATCTCCCTAAACAGCCAGAAAATATCCAATTCCTTATCCAAATTAGCCAATATCTTTACGGCCGCCAATCCCTGCCGTCTAAGGGCCAGGGGGTCTTGGGAACCGCTTGGTTTGTTCCCGGTATAAAAGGCGGCGAATATATTGTCCAACTTGTCCGCCAAACTTAAAATCAAACCGATGGGGCTTTCCGGCAAATCATCTTCGGCAAACCTCGGCAAATATTGTTCAGCCAAGGCCAAGGCAATGTCGGTATCAACCCCATCCTTTAAAGCATAATAGTTGCCTACAGTGCCTTGCAGTTCGGGAAACTCACCGACCATTAATGTTGTTAAATCGGCTTTACTTAATCGGGCACTTGCAAGGGCCTTACTTTTAGCAGCATCACCCCAGTTAAATTTATCCACAATACCCTCGACAATTTTTATAAGCCTTTGCACCTTATCTTCCATGGTTCCCAGGTCTTCTAAAAAGGTAATCTTTTTCAATTTATCAGCATGTTCAGCAAGTGTTATTTTACCGTCCTCGGTAAAGAAGAACAAGGCATCTTCAAAACGACCCTTAAGAATCTTTTCGTTGCCCTTACAAACCAATTCCGCATTACCGGACTGGCCGGAATACACATTGATAAATATCGGCAAAAGTCCATCTTGACCCCGAACGGGAAAAAAGCGTTGATGCTTTATCATTACCGTGATTAGCACTTCCTCGGGCAAAGACAAATATTTCTCATCATATATCCCCTCAAGGGCAGTAGGATATTCCACTAAAAATGTAACTTCCTCAAGCAAATCTTCGTCATAGACCGGAACTCCGTTGTGAGCAGCGGCAATTTTCTCTATAGTCGCCAAAATAATCTGCCTTCTTTGTCGATGATCAGCTAGTACTAAATTGTCCGCCAAAATTTGCTCGTAAGACTCAGGTTTATTGATTTCAATTTTATTCCGTCGGAATCGATGGCCCATACTTATATTGCCGCTTTTGATTCCGGCGACCTCAAAGGGAATAATATCTTTTCCCCATAAGGCAACAATCCAATGCAGGGGTCGAACAAAGCGGTAATCACCGGCTCCCCAACGCATGGTTTTGGGAAAATAAAGTTTTGATATTACATCGCTAAGGATATCAGGTAACAATTCTCTTGTAGCCCGTCCCTCATCGGCTATCTCCAAGCAAACAAATTCTTTGCCCTTTATTTTTTTGATGATTAAATCATCGCTGGAGGCATTTTTGCTGCGGGCAAAGCCTTCAGCAGCCTTGGTCGGTTGTCCTTCAGCGTTATAGGCAATATCTTTGGCCGGCCCTCTGTATTCAAGTAATATGGGAGTTTGGTGTGAAGCCGTTTTCTCAACAATCAAAGCCAACCGCCTGGGGGTTGCAAAAGACTTGATTGAATCGAATGTAATACGGGCTTGCCCCAAGGCTTCCTCCATTAATTTCTCCATTTGTCTGATTGCAGGCAACACAAAGCGGGCCGGCATATCTTCAGTACCTATCTCAAATAATATTGTGTTTTCAACCATCGGTACTTACCTCCTTAAGCAGTGGAAAACCAAGCTTCTCTCTGATAGCCAAGTATTTGCCGGCCACTTGCCGTGCTAACCTTCTAACTCTTGCAATAAATGCATTGCGCTCTGAAACACTTATAGCTTTGCGAGCATCGAGCAAGTTAAAAACATGGGAGCATTTTAGCACATAGTCATAAGCAGGCAGAATTAAATTGTCCTGTAAAGATTGGTTTGCTTCCCGTTCATAAAAATCGAAAAGGGAAAACAGGACCTCTATATCAGCTATTTCAAAATTATATTTTGAAAATTCCACCTCTTGGTGATGATGAATCTCCCCATAAGTTACATCGTCATTCCATTTTAAATCAAAAACGCTGTCGCAGTCCTGAATATACATAGCCAATCGTTCTAAGCCGTAAGTCAATTCCACACTGACCGGCTTAGCATCGATACCGCCGACCTGTTGAAAGTAGGTAAACTGAGTTATTTCCATACCGTCGAGCCAGACTTCCCAGCCAACACCGGCTGCGGCTAAGGTAGGTGCCTCCCAGTTATCTTCAACAAATCTGATATCATGTTGTTGCGGATCTATACCCAAAGCCACCAAACTATCCAGATAAATATCTTGAATGGCCAAAGGATTCGGCTTTATTACTACCTGATACTGATAATAATGCTGAACCCTGTAAGGGTTATCCCCATATCTGCCATCCGTAGGACGGCGGCAAGGCTGTACATAAGCTGTCTTCCACGGCTCCGGCCCCAAAGCCCTTAAAAATGTTGCAGGTGCCATGGTCCCGGCCCCAACCTCCAGGTCGTACGAATTTAGTATTATACAACCCTGTCCACTCCAAAATTCGTGCAAGTTTTTAATTAAATCTTGAAAATTCAAACACCCACCACCTTTGCAATAAAATAACCCCGCCCCTTCAGGGACGAGGCTAAACCCCGCGGTTCCACCCTGCTTAATCTTTCGATTCGCTCAATAAGATAAGGCTCCCGAGTGCCTGTTGGGCTGCCCTTATCGATCTTTCACCACCATCGACTCGCTGAATTGGCCATCTGCCCCTAATAATCTCGTTCCTAGCCTAGTATTCAATTAAATATTTTATACCAAATAGACTCGATTATGTCAAGAAGATTATCTTCGTAAATTACGTAAAAAGGACATGGTCTTTAATTCCCGTTCCGTCCGATAAAGGATATATTCTTCCATAACTGTTTCCATTTCTCGCCAAGAAGCAGGGGAACATCGCAATTCCAAAGCCCGGTAGGCGGACGATTCCAGAAGAACAATCATAGCCGCAACGGTTTCCGGGCGAACTTTCTTGCTCTTATAATCGCTCACACAATCCCTGCACTCCAAACCGCCTTGTGATACCGAAAAGAACAAAGTATCCTCCTTGGTCAAATCTTTCCGGCAACGAACACAATCAATTAAATGGGGTTGGTAACCCAATATTGATAGAAGTATTAATTCGAAGCGACGCAATAAAACATCCTGTGGGCCCTTTTCTTTAATCAGTTGCAAGGTGATAAGCAATAAATTGAATACTTCTTCCTGGGCATCCTCATCGCCCAACAATTTATCAATTAGCTCCAAAACATAAGAGCCGTATGCCATTCTTAAAAGATCTTCCCTAAGAGGTAAAAAAGCATCCAATAATTCTCCTTGTTGTAGACGCGGAATGGAAGATCCCATGTAGATAACAATATTGTTATAAGTAAAAGGTTGGACTAAAGCAGCCAGGGTACTGCGTGTGCGCCTTACACCATTGGCGACAATCCGCATCTTCCCTTTTTCCCGCGTAAACATTGTTAAAATACGATCCGCCTCCCCAAGATCCATACCTTTTAATACAATAGCTTGGGTCCGCAACAATTTCACACTTACTGCTCCTTCCTGGTTATTCTCTCCAAATAACCGGCCCGGGAGAAAAATAAACAATAGTCAGTACAAGGCAATTCGCCTTCTTCTTCCCAAATCCCCAAGTATTCAATCGGTGACAGTTCCCTCTGTCCCTTCAACCAAGCACCGATAAAACTTAAAAAGGCGCCCCATAAAAAAGGCGAATCCATATTTTTGTGTTTTATCCTCCTGTAGATACCGTACCACATTTGTTCCATAAGGTGGCTGGTTTTCATCTGGCCATTATCAGCACTTCGTATGGGAACGAAAGAAACAGGAAAAGGCAAAGCTTCCCCCCTAAGAAAATCATCTTTGAATACTTTGATAATTAGGGTGGTCAATCCCCAAAAGTTAAATGGGGCCAAGAGCAAACCGCCGTATTTCAGCTGCTGCACTAAGCCGAGGTAAAGCTTCAATATCTCGGCTGTAACTATAATTCGGTCGAATTCCAACGGCCGAGGCCATCCCCGGGTGCCATCTCCCCAAAGGACGTTGATGCCGGCATAATCATCTGTAAGAAGCTTGCCAGCCTTCCTGGCCAAATCCTTTTCATATTCAATTGTATAAACCAAATCGGGACGCCCAACAATTTCACAAAGCAAGGCAGCATTATAACCTGAAGCAGTACCAATTTCCAAAACCCGCATTGGGAAATACAGATCGAGGGCCTCCAGCATATATGCCATTACCAAAGGCTGTGAGGCTGTACTAACGGGATATTTAATCATAATTGCCCTATTGGCATAAGCATTTTGGGGATCAAGGGACCCTGCTAAATATTTATGACGAGGCACCTTGAAAAAAGCATCAATAATCGCCGGATTCTTAAGTACGCCTACTGCCACTAAATTCTTTACCATCTTGTTTCGTTCTTTGGCAAACATTTTATCCTTATTGTTCAAGAAAGTTGTCCCCGGCAAGAATCGCAACGGCTGAGCTGGTTCCCAACCGCGTTGCCCCTGCGGCAATAAAGTTGAGGGCCGTCTTGCGACTCCTTATGCCCCCGGAAGCCTTGATACCAATCCGCCCGGCTGTCGCTTCTTTCATCAAGCTAATATCGGCTAAAGTCGCACCGGCCGTTCCAAAGCCGGTCGAAGTTTTAACAAAATCAGCCCCGGCTTCCAAGGCAATGTGGCAAACCTTTACGATTTGAGCCGGATTTAATAAGCAAGTTTCCAATATTACTTTAACCAATGCTCCCGAGGCTGCCTCTATTACTCGTTTAATGTCAGCCTCGACCGCCGGCCATGAATTCGTAAGGGCGGAGGGTATGTCCATCACCATGTCAATTTCCGTAGCACCTTTCTTTATTGCTTGCCTCGTTTCTTCTACCTTGACCTCGGTAAAAGTGGCTCCCAAGGGAAATCCTACTACCGTTGCCAGACCGATGGAACTGCCTTTAAGTATATTGGCACACAACTCAACATAACTGGGCAAAACACAGACGGAAGCGAAGCCATATTTGAAAGCCTCTGCACAAAGAAGGCGATGGCCGATTATTCCAGCAGAGGGTTTTAAAAGTGTGTGATCGATATATTGGGCCAACTCATTATTATTCATTAATAGTCCTCCCGGATATCAGGTAACCCCTAAACTTTTGGCACCCGTTACAGGTGTTTCGATTAAATGGAAAAACTATGAGGAAGCAAGTCCGTCAAGTTTTTTTCAATAATTTTTTCTTGGGTCACCAAATAAACAGTCATTGATTTATTAAATTCAGCCAAGACTTGCAAACAAGCCCCACAAGGAAAGGAAGGTTTTTGAGGGTCGCCGGCTATTGCAATGGCGGAAAACCTTTTTTCTCCCGCGGCAATGGCTTGGACCACCGCCGATCGTTCGGCACAAATGGACAAGCCGTAGGACACATTCTCAACATTACAACCATAAAAAATATGCCCGGACTCAGTCAAAAGAGCAGCACCGACGGGATAATTCGAATAAGGGACATAGGCCCTACCCCGGACCCACATTGCTTTTTTTATCAGCGCTTCAATGGTCATCGGTATTTTACCTTTCTATTTAATGGAACAATCTCAATCCAAGTAGCACCGGGATTAAAGCCTATTAAACGACCTCTGCTGTCAAGATAACTTGTCCAGCCTGGTCCAACTTTCAACCAGGTTCCTTCAATAGCTATGCCATCCCGGAAGACAATAGCTTGCCCGCTACCTACCAGAGGAATATCCAAACGTCCTTCCTTGTCAACAA
Organism: uncultured Halanaerobiales bacterium; assembly: GCA_964568715.1. GTDB lineage: Bacteria > Bacillota > Halanaerobiia > B1SED10-174 > B1SED10-174 > CAZMQU01. The sequence goes on along the minus strand of CAZMQU010000004.1, from coordinate 170,219 downwards.
CGGAGGACTCTACAAACTGAATTACAAGATTATCGATATTCAAGGGCTCATTGGCATCGGTTACATGAATTTGGTCGTTGACATATCTTTTATAATAACCATCCCATATTTGATACCTATACAACACTTTATTGTTACCGGAAAAATTAATTTCTATTTCGCAACCACGGCCATCCATAGAATCCGCAAAGACATTCATGGCCAAAAAAGGAAAGCGAGGTGCAAAATTTTTGTAAGGAACCTCCGCCAAATGATTTTGCAAATAAGGCCAGCCTGTAAACAAGTTATGGGGTGCCTCCCTTTCATCTTCCCGCCAGTAAAGAAAGGAATGATAAAACTCATCAAAAGTAAACATATTCCTGAAGGCAAGCAACTCGTAACCTTGGGGGCTTGCCCCCGAGTGCATCAAAACAGCACTGTATTCGTATGCTTTCTCAATCAAATACGTTCGGGCACTGCGTACCGGTCCGATCCGATGGGGCAATTTATCGTAAAAAAGGGCGAGAAAACGCGTTATACCGCCTTCAACAGGGAATTCATAGACAATAGATGCTTTATCCAAACCGGCTTGGGGATTGGCAGATTCGTTATTGTCGATAATAGCCATGACAGGACGCAATTGCTCATCGTTTTGCAATAAAAGGCCGCTGAAGGGTGAAATCTTTGCAGCATAAATATCATGGCTAAAGACGATAAAAAATAAAAAAAACAGGAAAAGAGTAAACTTCCGAATAATTTTCACTGACATCCTCCTTACCTTGTATATTTAGTCAGTGCCAAACTTTCTGTTTCTTCAATTTCCAAACGAACACCGAAAGCTTTAAGCTCATTTTGGATCATCTCCAAGGCACCTTTTAAAACCATCGGCTGTCCGACAGCTTTTATTGTAATCGGATTCACGGTAATAGGACGGTGGTTTACCAAAATTGTCGGACCGGCACATCTGATGGAGGATGTATTAATCAAGCGCTGACCGCCAATTTCCAAACCTAAAGCCCCTGCTGCAAACAGATCGTTTACAACCCGCTGTATATCCGTATCGTGTACGATATGCTCGTTTCTATAACCCCCGTCGGCATCGAACAATCTGATAATTATTCCTTCGCCTAACAAAGGCTTATATCCTGCTTCAATTTGCAGTAGTTCCAGTTCGTTTTGTAACTCTATAACCATGTTTTCCAGAAAATCAAGGCGGGCTGAAAAAGTGCGGGGAGTAATAATAAAGGGTTTTTGGTCCTCAATAATGACCTCCATAGTTTGGGATATGCCCAAAGGGGATATTTTCTCAGCCAACAATTTTGCTATATCGGCCACCAAAAAACTTTCTTCATCAAGAATTTTTATCTGCCCCCCCGGCAAAGATGCAATTAAAAAGGTAGCCTTTTCCGGCAAAATCGTTTTGTGTTCATTTAATAATGCTAAAACCTCTTCCTCTGCAAGGCGTTGAAATTCTTCCTGCATGATTATACGCAATTCAATACCCCGCTCAGCGATAGCAATTGCCAACTCCTCCATGTTTTCGGCGGCAAATACTTCGTAGCGATATTTTGATATTGCCTCTTTAACTGCATAAGTTTTGTCGACACCTAAATCGGCAGCAAGGGTTTCGACATAATTTAATGAACTGAGTGCCCCTTCACGAGCATTTTCCAGGGGGGTTGTTTCTCCCGGCAAGTAAAACAGCTTAATATTTCTTGCTAAAAATACTGAATTAAGTAAAAGCAGCAAGATGGCAACTACGAAAAAAAAGTTTCTGATTTTGTTCCCCTTCAAGGAGCATTCCTCCCGCAATTCATGGTTAAAGTAAACCTCAGCCCCAAAAAAACCGGAAAAGCAAAACAGTGACTAAAGTACCGACAACAGCTCCCCATATTACCTCGGCAGTCGTATGGATTTCTCCGTCAACCCTGCTTTGGGCAACTAAAGCCGCCAACAAGTAGCCAATTAGAACAGAAAAAATATTGAAGTTTAAAAACACAAGTAAAGTTGCCAAGCTGAACGCCAAAGCACTATGTCCACTGGGCATTCCGCCCCTTAACATATTATTTTCTTTCAGGCGGGCTTTAATGAAAAAAACAACTATAAGAATAACAATAAATAACACCATGCTGAAATATGATATATCGGTGCGAATCCGATTTATTACATCCAAGGAAAAAGCACTTAGCTTGAGCCGACTGGAAAAGATAAGCAATCCCACCATCACTGCGTTAATTGCGGTTACAAGCACAGCACCGGCAGCTACATTTTTCGCCACCTTGGCTTTGGTGCTGTATTGAGGGGATACCATGTCGACTAGATGTTCAATACCGGTATTAACAAGCTCCATAATTATAACCAATGAAATCGTAAAAAAGAGGATAATCATCTCTATTTTTGTCAAACCCAGCAAAAGAGCAAACAACAATACCAACGTCGTCGCTAAAAAATGGATACGTAAATTTCTCTCAGTTCTAAAAGCAAATCTGATCCCTTCGATAGCAAAAGAAAAGCTATCAATTAATTTCTTTACTTTCAATCTCTAACAGCCCCCGGACAAATTTATTTTCTGCAATATTTTCTTTTGTCTGTTACGCATAGCCAGCTCATCCTCCTCATTTTGATGGTCATAACCCAACAAATGCAAGAGACCATGTACCAAAAGAAACCCCAGTTCTCGCTGCAAAGAATGACCGCATTGGCGAGCTTGCTTTATAGCCTGAGGTATCGATACAATTACATCTCCCAACAATTCACCCTCCTGAGGAAAAGACAAGACGTCCGTTGTGCCCTCCTTTTGGCGGTATCTTAGATTTAACTCTTCCATTCTAACGTCATCAATTAAAGCAATACTGACTTCTCTATCAGTTGTTCCTTCATATTCAAGGGTATATTTCACAACTTCCTTGACAAATTCTTCCATCTCACTATCAAAATCGAGATCGGTTTGTTGATTACAGATTAAAATGGCCGGCAACATCCATTTCCCCTTCTCTCATATCCCCAGCATCGGGATATTCAATTCTTTTATGGTAAATCCCCGTCAGGATGGTATTAAAACAGTCACCAATATGGCCTATATCCTGTAGGGTAAGATCACATTCATCCAGTTGGCCTTGTTCCAACCGTTCATTAATTAAATCATAAATCAACTTTTCCAGTCGTTGGGGGCTGGCACGATCATCGGGACGAGAACGAACGGCAGCTTCAACCACATCAGCAAGCATTACCAAAGCAGCTTCCTTGGTTTGCGGCTTCTTACCGTCATAGCTGTAACTTTTTATATCTACATCTTCTCCCTCTTTTTGGAGTGCTTCCTGATAAAAGAAGGCTATAACCGAATTACCGTGGTGCTGCTGAATTATATCAATTATCGGCTCAGGAATACGATATTTTTTAGCTAATTCAACTCCATCTTTCACGTGGGATTTGATAATCAACGCACTCAAGCTATGATTGAGTTTTTCATGAGGATTGGAATCGCCCAAAAGATTTTCGGAGAAAAAATATGGCCTTTTTAGCTTGCCGACATCATGGTAGTATGCCCCCACCCTGGCCAAGAGAGAATCCGCCCCCAGCTTGTCCGCTGCCGCTTCGGCAAGATTGCCGACTATAACACTATGGTGATAGGTACCAGGTGCTTCCATAAGCAATTTTTTTAAAAGGGGCTGGTTGGGATTCGACAATTCCAGCAATTTAACCGAGGAGGTCATGCCCATATAGCCTTCTAAAAGCGGTAAAAGACCATTGACTAAAATCCCTGCAATAATACCGTTACTTACACCCAAAACAGAGACTTGTAATATTTTTATCGGTTCCATGGCTTCATTAATTAACGAGAAAGCCAAAATTACCAAACCGCTTACGGCGCCAACCCAAAAACCGGCTCTGACAAAATCGGAACGTTGGCTGACCTTTGAAACACTGTAGATTCCTGTAACGCCTCCGGCAAGGCTAACCAGCAGATGTGGCAATCCACCGCCGGCAATCATCATTGCCAAAAGACTGTAAACAATCGTTAAAAAAAGTGCAGCTTGCGGCTCCAAAAGCACTGCAACCAAAATTGAGCCTACAGAAACAGGAATGAGAAAGCCCGGTTCACTTATAGGCAATATGCAGGCCAATTTCGCCAAAGCCAGAATAAAGATCGGCAAGAGAGATAGAAAGATTATCGTCGACTCCGTTTCCAACAAGGAACTATGATAAGACCGGAGGTAAATAAAGCTACCAACCATCAAAAGCAAAACAACCGCCACAATACCCAATATATTGCGCAAACCGCCGGTAGGCTTTACTAAACCTAATTCCGACAGGAGTAATAAATCTTCTTCCGTTACTGCACGGCCATGGCGAACCAATATCTCGCCTTTCCTTACGGTTCTCTTTACCGGTTCAACACTTTCGCGGGCTTCCTGGCGGCGAATTTCCGTTGCCTCCATATTAAAAATCAAATTGGGTCTCAAATAAACCCTGGCCAACAGGCCAAGCAAAGATTTCTCCTTCTCAGCAATGGTCATCTTCCTTATTTCATCGATAATTTGCCTATGGACATCATCGAGGTGGGTTGATCTTATACCTTGTTGTAAAAACAAAGACAGGAGATCTTGGGTTGAATTTTTTAAATCCTCCACCTCCTCATTTGACAGGGCAAGAAGATAGGCAAAATCTTCTTCACTAATACTCCAATTAATATCCTCTATATTAGGTGGATAAAGTTTTTCCGTTAGAAGATCAATTAAAACCGGTTCGGTTTCATTATCAATTTCAGCCTCTATCTCAGTCCCTGCGGGATATTCGCCTATAGGCTTCTCTTTAGTTTCCGGTTTAATAAACAAATTAAAAAAATCACCTAGTTCTTCATTAACTTCAGCAAGGACCCTTTCATCTTCTTCAAATACATTTGGTATTTTTTGGGCAAGTTCTTCTTGTAAATTTTCAGTCTGAAATCGATCTATTACTGTCATAGACTGAGGTGCTTCAATATCATAACGGGCAACATCACCTACTTGCAACCTAACCTGAGCAGACAGGTAATTTGTCGCAAGGATAAAAGACATCGCCAAAAAACTCAAAACGGGCCAAACCCATATTCGTTTTTTCCTTTCCGTAAATGTACCTTTGATTCGGCTAAGAAAGGACAACTTTATGTCTCCTCCTTCTTTTCGTAAATATCGTATGCCTTCAATATTTCTTGAACCAGCCTGTGGCGAACCACATCCTTGTTGCTTAAATAAACAAAGGCTATGCCCTTGATATCATTTAGAATCTTTCTAACAATATTGAGCCCCGAGTCGATATCTTTGGGTAAATCGATTTGTGTAACATCGCCGGTTACAACAGCCTTTGAATTGTAACCCAAGCGGGTCAAAAACATTTTCATTTGCTCTTTGGTAGTATTTTGAGCTTCATCCAGGATTATAAACGAGTCGTCTAGGGTCCTACCCCTCATGTAGGCCAAGGGGGCAACTTCAATGGAGTCCCTTTCCAGATAACGATGAACTGTATCGTAGCCCAATACATCATAAAGCGCATCGTAGAGGGGCCTCAAGTAAGGATCAATTTTCTCCTGCAAATCCCCCGGTAAAAAACCTAATTTTTCACCGGCTTCAATTGCCGGGCGGGTCAGGATAATTCTTGCCGACTCCTTTTGCAAAAATGACTTTACCGCCATTACCATAGCCAGGTAGGTCTTGCCGGTTCCGGCCGGACCTATACCAAAAACGACATCATTTTTACGGATAGCATCTACATATACTTTCTGGCCCATAGTTTTGGGTTTGATCTTTTTACCACGGTGAGTAGTATGAATAATATCATTGTAAAGATTAAATAAATCCAACTTGCCGCCTTCCTTTAATGTTTGTATGGCATAGCGCACTTCTCTATTGGACACGTTGCTGCCTTTTAAGGCAATCTTTAGCAACTCCTCAACAACATTCTTTACATTTTTAATTCCATCATCGGCACCCCAAAGGTGCAACTCATTACCCCGTCCGACTATTTCAACATCAAATGCTTTTTTTAGAACATGCAAATTAGTATCTTTCTGACCAAAAATTTGTAACGCAATCTCATTGGTCGGTAAAATCATAATCTCTTTCTGCTTCAATATTATTTACGCCCCCCCGTTCTCCGATATCCTGCTTGACCTCAACCAACAGTCTGGTCCGTACCAAACCGTTTAAGGCACGGGTTTCAGTCGTACTTATTTTTATTATCTCGCTTTCCAAAGGCAAATCAGCCAATATATTGCGCATACATTCATCCCGTGCTATATACCTGGCAGCCTCGGCAGAAATATAGCGTGCGAATCTTTCTTCCTCTCTAAATACCTGAATTACTACTTTAAAGCCTCCAAAAGGAACAACCTTTGTTGTCTCTTCTAGAGTATAGTAGGGAAAAGGAATATCTGCAACCCCCCAGGCCAAGAATTTTTCCCCATCTAAATACAAGGTTAAACGCTGAATTTTCTTTCCGGTTAAACGTCGCTCTTCACAAAGAATTTTTGCTTCCCCGTGGGCCTCATACCAAACTCTGGCCCTGACAATGCCGGCAGCTTTCCTGCCTTGGGAACTTTCTATCAATACTTCTCCTTTTTTGACAGTATCTCCTTCTTTTACAATCGGTCGCCCTTTTAGGACAATTATCTCCTCTATTATACCGTCAGCACTGGCAAAAACATGTGGCAAGCCCTCTTCAGGCAGGAAGACCTTTTCGACAATCTTTAATTGTAACCTGGTTCCGACAATATGGGCATCAACCCACGAAATTTGAGGATTGTTGCGCAGAATTTCCTGTTCAATGAAACCTAGGTCAAGCCGATTTTTTGCTTGTCCGGTATGTATACCTATTTCAAACAGATTGTTCAGCAATCTATCCGAATCTATTGCCACGTTACCATATAAATCTATTGCCCACACATACCGACCGGCCACAGACAAGAATATAAAAAACAGAGCAATACCTACAATTAAGCCTAAGCGATTCCTGCAATATTTAATTACAAACGGCAACCCTTTCTTTTTTAATAAACGAATTTGGCATCTTTTTCGACCTGCCAAAACCGCACGAATTCGCAGAAAATCCTGACAGGATATTTTGCCTGACATGTAACTGTTCTCTTGGCGAATATCCCATATAAAAATACCGTTCCGGGAAAGTTTCATCAAAGTTGCTTCGATGTCCTTTCCCGCAAACCGGACTAAAACATAGCCCCTTAAATAACTTAACACTTTTTGCATTTACCTTATTCCCCCTCAGAAAAATCGAACTTGATACTTTGTATTTTCCCACTTGCCAACACCTCTTTTTCCTGCAGTTCTTCAATGAAAAATCCTCTGCCGACAATAATTACCTGGCCTTGCTTGACACGTAAACGGATTATTGTATCACTGTACTCAAGCAAACCCATATGGTTTTCAACATACAAACGTCGGTTGCCTCCCAAAGCCATAAGAGGTAAACCCATAATAATTTCACCCGGCAATTCCAATTTTTCAGTCAAGATTTCCCATGCTATATTACCCTTAGCCATGCGAAAGTCCCCCTCATCTTAAATTTTATTCCCTTCTTCCTCTCTTTATCCTTAAAATTTCTTTTCATCTGATAGTCAAAAAAAGTTACGAAAAAACCACCGCCTTGCTATTCGCGGTGGGAAAAGCCAACTCATATTTTTTCTATAGCTTTTGAAATCAACCGAACAATGGGTACTGTATTATCGGGTATGATCCATATAGGCTTTTTTTTCGGTAACTGTCAAGCCAATCCTTTTGTTGATTTGACCCAGTTGACTGCGAATTTCTTCAATAGCCTCCACAGAACTTTTTGAAATCTGTGCCGTCTCCTCGTCGTCCAAACCCAAAGCTATAGCATCAATGACGAGGTTAAGGTTTACATTGTATTTTTGTCTCGCCTCTTTAATACCAAGAGCAACTTTTGTTGCCGGCGTTGGCTCAGGGACAATCTTTAAATCTTTAAGAGTTACATTGCGGCTCTCCCTTTTTTTTATAATACTCAGCTTGCCGTTTGGCTCTATTACAGCTTCTTTTATTTCATCCACCTGCTCAACATCTTTATCCCGTAAGAGAATCAATAAATCAGCCAAAGTAATGCGTTCCCTTTTCAAATTCTCAATCAATACTTTACCGTCCTCAATAAGAACCGTGCTCTTGCCTTGCAATATATCTTCAACGGTTCGACTTTTTTTAATCAGCCAGCATAAAAGGTAATTTACAAACAAAATGGTTATTATGGGAATAACTCCGTGCAACAAGGGTATCTTCTCATGTTCCATCGGGATTGCAATTGCTGAGCCGATAATAACTGCAATCAAAAAATCAAAAGGGGACAATTGACCTACAGATCTTTTACCCATTAACCTCATAACAAAAAGACCCAGTGAATACAATATGATCGTTCGAAAGACCATTATCAAATCATGCATTCCAAAGGAATGGCCTCCCACCTTATCACCTCCTGCCATTATCAAAAATCCATTATTTATTGTTCCCCAAAACAATAAAAAAGCACCCAACGATTTGCATTGGATGCTTTATTGCATTTTTTTATCTATTATTCCTTAAATATCCTGATGTTTCACATTGGCAATACTTCAGCAGGCAATAACAATCACCGATATCTGAATTTGTTTTTAGCTTTGGGCTGGGCTAAGACTTCCGAAAAAATTATCCCTTGGAGGATAGCGGCTGGGTTAGTGAATTCAGCTAACGGGGCAACCGGTTTTCCCTTTTCCACTTTAATATTTGTTGCCCCCTCCCCGAAACCAACTTCAGGGAAAATTTCTTTATTTGGGTTGGCATCGATTTCAGCCGACATAGCAATAGCAGTCGCCGGTTCGGCAACAACGATTTCGGCAACTGACTCTTTTCTGGCAGGAACCATATTTTCTTCCCGCGGATACATTCGGCTTAAATATCCTTCATAAATAACTCTGCCTCTGGTTTCGGGATGGCCTTTGTCAGTCTGCAATAATAACGTAGATTCTTTCTTCTTATTCTTGGCCTTATCATAACTTTTCTTTCTATTGGCTACCTGAATCAATGATAAAACCACGGCTATTGCCGGAATTAATAATTCCCAAAAAGATTTAAGCATCTCTCATTGCCCCCTTCCGCCAATATTCTAGAAAAATGGCCTAAAGCCGTATTTATTCTTCCCTATCTTCCTTTTTAGGTTTGGTCACCTTGGAAATACCTTCGCGCATATCAGTATCAGCTTTTACATTCTGCATATAATAGTAATCCATTACACCCAGCTTTCCGTCCTTTAGTGCTTCCGCCATGGCTTTCGGTACCATAGCTTCAGCTTCAACAACTTTCGCCCTCATTTCCGCAACTCTGGCTAAGTTTTCCTGTTCCAATGCCACTGCCATAGCTCTTCTTTCTTCCGCTTTTGCCTGAGCAATTTTCTTGTCAGCTTCGGACTGGTCTATTTGCAAAGTAGCACCAATATTTCTTCCTACGTCAACATCTGCTATATCGATGGACAATATTTCAAAAGCCGTCCCAGCATCGAGTCCCTTCTCCAAAACTGTCTTGGAAATTTTATCAGGATTTTCCAAGACTGCTTTATGGGTCACGGAAGAACCGACGGTAGTAACAATTCCTTCTCCTACTCTTGCGATAATGGTTTCTTCACCGGCACCCCCTACTAAACGGTCAATGTTGGCTCGGACTGTTACCCTTGCTTTGGCCTTCAGTTCGATTCCATCGATGGCTACGGCAGCGATTTCCGGTGTAGCAATAACCTTGGGGTTGACACTCATTTGTACCGCTTCTAAAACATTTCTACCGGCCAAATCAATGGCTGCCGCCCTTTCAAATGTCAAGTTGATTTCCGCTCTTTGGGCTGCAATCAAAGCGTTGATTACCCTATCCACATTGCCGCCGGCTAAATAGTGGGCTTCCAACCTATCGCTGCCCATTGGAATACCCGCCTTGTGGGATTTGATCATTGGACCGACAATTCGGACAGGCGATATTCGCCTTAAACGCATCCCAACCAGATTGAAAATTCCGATTTTAACACCGGCTGCCAAAGCAGATATCCATAAGCCAATCGGAACTAAATAAATAAACAAACCCACCAAAATCAAAACTACCACAAGCAAAACAGCATAAAATATCGTCATCACATAACCTCCTCATTTTATCGATTTACTATTTATTCATTATGCTTCCTAACTATTACTTTACTTCCTTCTATTTTGACAACTTCCACCGTAACACCTTTTTCCACAAAAGCACTTTCACTTACCGCATCCATTTTTCTGTCACCAATTTTTATTGTGCCAACCGGCCGTAAAGTAGTAATTGTTTCGCCTTGAGCACCCAATAAATCACCCCTGTCAGGCCCGGCAACGTAACCCTCTTCGACAGTCTCAGTCGCTGACAAGGACAACCGTTGCCATACCGGACTCCTCGGTAAAAATCGCATTAGTATAACGATTAAAACTATTGTAGCCAAAAATGAGCTGGATACAACTTTGAAAGCAATATCGAAGTTGGGAAAAGCCAAAAACAAGCTAGCCAACACCGCTAGAATTCCGCCAATCCCGGTAATACCAAAACCTGGTATTACAAATATCTCCAATACCAACAGGAAGAGTCCGACAAAAAACAAAATAACGATGCTTAAATTACTGGTACCGGTCAATAAATGGCCGGTGAAGAAAGCGGCCAAAGACAAAATGCCCAAGGTTCCAGGGACTCCCCAGCCCGGAGTCGTTACTTCCACAAACAAACCTACAAACCCGATTGTCAACAAAAGTCCGCTCAGCCAGGAGTTCGTTACCGCCCGAGCAAAAGTCTCAATGGATCTTGGTTTTACCTCTATTATTTGATGGTCTTCCAAATCAAAGTATCTTAAAAGCTCTTGAAAAGAGGCAACCGTTGCATCGGAAATGCCGTGAATTTCGGCACCTGTAGCCGTCAACGTTAACAATTTACCCTTTTCTACCACATCTTCAATATAAATATCTTTATCGACCATGGCCATCGCCAAAACAGGATCCTTATCACGTCTTTCCGCCGTTGCCTTAAATTCACCCCTGATAGCCGCTATATTTTTTTCCGTGGTGGGAATGGGTTCAGCGTCTCCAATGCTTGCCCCGGGAACCATTACTAAATAGTCCCCGGCCAAAGCAATCAAAGCTCCGGCAGACCAAGCCCTTCCATTAACAAAAGTAATAACCGGCACGGGGGATAAAATTATAGAATCTCTGATTCTTGTTGCTGCCGCAGATAAGCCACCAAAAGTATCAATTTTTATAATTACAGCATCTCCCTTGTTACTTTCGGCCTCTGCCATACCCCTTTCCACAATTACAGCCAAACCCATATCTATATCGTCCGATAACTCAATACTATAAATCCGCTTATTTTGACCATTCGCAGCTGAATTTCCCAGCGCTACACAATAAAAGAAACAAATAAGCAATCCGAAAACCACACTTTTTTTTCTCATTATTTCACCACCTTTTATATTAGTTCAAACGCCAAAAGAATTCTTTTGCCAGCGCCCTTAAAGACCCAAAGACAAGAAGTTATCAGAATGTTAAAGTAAAATGTTGCCCCTCATCAACTCTAAGTTGATACTATTCGATTTATCCTCTAAAGTCAATGAAAACAGTGCATTTTTCTGGCAGTGAAACCAGGCCGGACCCAACAAAAAGAATACTTCCTCAAAAGTTCGGCGCTAAGATAAATACCTTTACCGGAAAACAATTCCGCCCCCGGTATTTTAATTATGTTTTAGCTTAAAAAAAAGCGATATCCGGAAAGATATCGCTAAAAACGCTGTTCTGATCTCTATTTGAGTTTCATCAAGGCTATGGATTTGACTTGGTTTTCATCTACACAACCATTGATGCGGAGCATTGCTTCAGATATAACTCGGCACAAATCTTCTTCCTTGTCTGCTCCCGTTTCATTTATAATTTCGGTAATTAAAGATTCAATCTTCTCTGATTCCATATGAAAGGGCAAATAATCGCACAGCACAGCAATTTCTCTTTCCATGTTCTTACTTTCAGTCTCACATCCCAATCTGATGTATTCATCGCGGGCTTCCTGTCGCGATTTTAGTACACCCAGTAAAACTTCACTGACCTCGGCATTAGAAAAATCTTTTCTTTTTTCAATTTCGCCATTTTTTATGGCTGCTCTGATCTTACGAATCGCTGCGACTTTATCATTATCGCCTTCTTTCATAGCCTCTTTCATGCCTTCCAATAATTTATCCTTTATGGATGACATGGGCTACCCTCCTTAAATTACCGGCCGCGCCTACGATTTGATTCCTTTCTTTTACGAATTTCACTCGGTTTTTCATAATAACGCCTCTTTTTAGCCTCCCGAAATATACCGGTCTTTTGACATTTATTTTTAAACCGACGCAAAGCCCTGTCTAAAGATTCATTTTTTTTCACTCGTATTTCAGTCATTTCCTATCCCTCCCCCCCACAACATCCTAACCGTTTATTATCTTTTACATAATTATATAACAGTGTCAATTAAGGTGTCAAATCGGATACTTTTTTAACCCGGTGGCCATCCCAACTGCCTTCCCCCCAAAACATGAAAATGCAAATGAGGAACGGTTTGGCCTGCCTTCTTCCCACAATTACTGATCAGACGAAAACCATTTTCCAAATTAAATTTAGGTACTAAATTTCTGATGGTTGCAAATATCTTCGTTAGCAAACCATCGTCTTCTAAATCAAGAATATTTTCAATATGTTCTTTGGGTATAACCAGTAGGTGAACAGGTGCTTGCGGATTTACATCGGTAAAAACAAGAATTTTCTCATCCTCATACTTTATATCGGCAGGTATCTTCCCCGCCACTATATTGCAAAATATGCAATCTTCCAAACTACACCTCCTCTCCCATTATTCCCATTTCAGTCATTTCTGTTAAACGTATATCTATCAAACTACCACGCTTTAATTTCAGCAGAGATTTCCAAAATACCTTTAAATAATTTTTAGTGGTTCCAAAATAATAATCGTCTTTAGGGTTGTAACCTTCAATTAACACTTCTAAATTTTCTCCTAAAAACCTTCTTTTAAAATTGTCACCATTTCGTTTTCCGGCCCGACGTAAAATCCTCGCCCTCTCTTTTTTTATTTTGTTATCTATTTGGTTAAGCATTACAGCAGCCTTCGTTCCTTCCCGACGTGAATACGGAAAAACATGGATATCACTGAATTTAATTTCATTCACCAACTTCAATGTTGCCTGAAAATCTTCCTCGGTCTCGCCGGGGAAACCAACCATCACGTCAGTTGTCAACGCAATATCAGGACAAACACGGCGAACATCATTGCAACGGGTTAGAAAATATTCTCGGGTGTATTTTCTGTTCATCAGGTGCAAGATACGGTTGCTGCCACTTTGTAGCGGAAAGTGGAGGTGACGGCACAAGGCGGGGAAAGCTGCAAACAAAGCAAGGAACTCCTCGTCCAATTCCGCTATTTCCAAAGAACTCAAACGCAGGCGATGCAATTTTGTTTCATTTAGTATAGCAAAAACCATCGACACCAACGACGGCCGGCCGGGCAAATCTTTGCCGTAATGACCCAAATGTATTCCCGTCAGAACAATCTCTTTAAAACCTTTACTTATTAAATTATTTACTTCCTCAAGCACTAAAGGTAAGGGTTTACTTTTAAGCTTTCCGCGGGCTTTGGGTACAATACAGTAAGAACAAAAAGACTCGCAACCATCCTGTACCTTTAACATGGCACGGGCTCTATCCGAAAAATCAAGTAGAAGCCAATCTGCCGGACTGACCGAATAATCGGCCCCTTTCATTTCGTAAGGAAAACGGCCTTTCAAACAGTCAAACAATCGGCTGGCCCTTAAATTGTCAAGGCTGATATCAACACCGTCTATACTCCCGGCCTCAGCAGGAAATGCACGGGGATAGCAACCGGTCAACATTATTTGAGTCCGAGGATTTTTCTTTTTTAGTTGTCTGGCCCTTTGCCGGGATTGCCGAGCAGCCTCGTTGGTTACTACGCATGAATTTACGACGATCAGATCGGGAGAATCATCAGTAGCGACAACCTGCCAGCCCCAAGCAAGGAATTTTTCCTTGAGAATATGCGTATCATATTGATTGGCCTTGCAACCCAAAGTACTGAACGCTACCTTAGCCACAATCAAACCTCCATCGCACCGAACTGATACAAAAGTATACTGCTTGCAACTAGGCCCGCCGTGTCACACCGCAATATTCGGGGGCCCAGGGAAAAATCGCTTACTCCCCACTGTTTTAATTGGATTATTTCTGAAGGAGCAAAACCTCCTTCAGGACCTATCAACAACATAATTTTACCAACTCGCTTGCATCCTTTCAGAGCTTTCTCAATGCCTGTTTCTGAATTCTCCCAGGCAACAAATCGGTAAGAATAAACGTCTGTTTTATCTGCCATATCCTTCAATCTCAGCGGATTTTTTAATCCGGGGATCAGTGCTCGCCCGGACTGCCTGGCAGCTTCTTTCAGTATGTTTTCCCAACGAATACGTTTTTTTGCAAAACGATCTTCGCTTAAAATCTTTACAGTTCTATCAGTCAAAAGAGGTATAAAATTACTGATGCCTATTTCACAGCCCTTTTCTAAAATGTATTCAAACCGCGAACCTTTCGGAAGAGCCTGATATAAATCAATTTCGAAGGGAGGCTCTGAATCCAGCGGAATTTTACTCTCCAAATAAACTTGGCAGAGTCCATCGGCAACGGCAGTAATACATCCTACATAAGCATGCCCCTTGCCATCCTTTAAGATTAGTCTGTCATCGATGCGCAAACGCATGACATTATAGATATGATGCCATAAATCTCCGGTAATACCCACAGTATCTTCCTCGACAAGATCTTGGTTGATAAAAAAGCTTTTCATTGCCCTTTTCTCCCTACAAGCAGACCGACCCATTCCCCTTGCAAGCGTGTATCGAGGATATCGAAACCTATTTGCTCCAAAGGTACCTGCAAATCATCAATTTGACGGGCTAAAAGCCCCGCTAATATAACAAGTCCATCTTCGGTAAGCAAGCCAGGCAAATTGGGCAAGCATTGAATTATGGCATCAAGCAAAATATTGATGACGATACCATTGAATCTTCCACTTATACCGGCGACCAGATGATTTTTTTGAATCCTGATGCGGTTGACAAAATTATTTATTGCAACATTTTCAACGGCAAGCTTGACCGCCTCCGGATCGTTATCAATTGCCAGGACCTCCTCGGCCTTGTTGAAAACTGCCCCTATCGCTAAAATACCGGTACCTGTCCCCACATCAAGTACCTTTTTAAAACCGCCAAAATGAACTTTCATTAATTCCAAAGCCAACTTTGTCGATGGATGATCCCCCGTACCAAAAGCCAATCCGCCTTTCAGCTTTATATACCAGCTGTCTTCCCCTTGTTCACCTTCGAATTCCGGTGGTACAATCCAAATTCCATCGACAATTCTGCGGGGCTGTCGGTAAGTTTCCTGCAGTTTTTTCCACCAATCTGTAGATATTTGGCGCAAATTAAAAGAGTAAGGATGAATTCTTAAACCAAATGTCCGAAGGTTTTCTACCTTGCTTTTTATTCTATCCCATTTGTCTTTCCAGCAACTGTCCTGATTGAGAAAAAAATAAAAGGTTGTAATGGTATCTCTGTCTTTAATTACGCAACCCTCGATTCCCTCCTCGGCAAGTATGGGGGTCAAAGCTTCTTTCGCTTCATTAAAAACGCTTATGGAAAACTCTATGAGCTGCACGGCACACTTCCTTACATTTAAAGAATTTTAGCTACCGGGTGTAAACTTAATAAAGAACGATTAAATGTTAAACAATCATTAGAATAAAATCACGACAAAAAAACAATAATCCGGAATGAAAAAAACGAAGCAAATTAAACAGTAGGTTTATCAAATAAAGTTGACCCCGCAATTTAAATTGATTGCGGGGAAATTTACCTAAACTACATGCCTAGGACATCGCGAACTTTTTGAAAGAAACCCTTGCCCTCCGGATTTATTTCATCACCGCTTATTTGGGCGAATTCTTTTAACAGCTCATTTTGTCGGCTATTCAGAGTTTTGGGTATGACAACTTTAACCTGGACAAATTGATCGCCCCGTCCTCCCCCTCTCAACCTTTGGATACCTTTATTGCGCAAGCGAAAAGAATGCCCCGGTTGTGTACCGGCCGGAATTTTTAAAGCAACCTTCCCCTCCAGGGTTGGAACTTCAATTTCATCGCCTAAAATTGCTTGTAAAAAACTAATGGGTATTTCACAATAAATATCGCTACCCTCCCGCTTAAACAAATCATGCTTTTGAACATTCAGGACGATATAAAGGTCGCCGGGTGGGCCATTATTCTGCCCGGCTTCTCCTTCGCCGGCCATTCTAAGCCGGGAGCCTGTATCGACACCGGGTGGAATGATCACTTGCAAGGTTCTTTGCTTACGGATTCTACCCTGCCCGTTACAGGTAGAACAAGGCTCTTTTATAATTTTTCCACGGCCTTGGCAACGATTACAAGTCGTTGTTTGGACAAAGCTGCCGAACATGGTCTGGCTCCTGTAACTGACTTCACCGCTACCCTTACATTGAGGGCAAGTTTCCATGGCGGTACCCTTGTGAGCTCCGGTGCCTCGGCAATCCGGGCATTCTTCTACCCGGGGCAGAGAAATCTCCTTGCTACCCCCAAAGGCGGCCTCTTCAAAAGAAATCGTCATGTTATACTGCAAATCCGCCCCGCGGCGGGGCCGATGAGAGGTGCGCCGTCGGGAGCCCCCTCCCCCGAAGAACATATCAAATATATCTTCCACTCCACCGAAATCATGGCTAAAATCACCAAAACCGGCTCCGTCCATACCCGAGTGTCCAAATCTATCATATTGAGCCCTTTTATGGGGATCATTCAATACTTCATAAGCCTCGTTTACCTCTTTAAATATCTCTGCCGCCTTTGGGTTTTCTTTATTCACATCCGGGTGATATTTTCGTGTCAACTGCCGATAAGCTTTTTTTATCTCGCCCTGATCAGCATCCTTCTTGATACCCAGAATTTCGTAGTAATCCCTTTTATCGGCCAAGACACACTCACCACCTTATCTTTATACCCCACTATCTTCGTCATCCTCTACTTCTTTATATTCAGCATCATAAATATTCTCATCGGAAGCGGTCGGCTCCTGTCCACCCTCCGAAGCCTGCTGTTCCTCCTGCTGCATCTGAGCATACAGTTGACTGGTATATTCATGGAGAACTTCCGTCAAAGCCTCTTTGCTGCTATTGATCAGCTCATCATCATCTTTTTCCAAAGCGTCCTGCAAACCTTTTTTCTTCTCTGCCACCTTCTCCTTTAACTGAGGATCGATCTTGTCACCGGCCTCTTTCAAGGTCTTATCGACTTGGAATATGAGGCTGTCCGCTTCATTGCGCAACTCTACCCGCTCTTTTTTTCGTTTATCTTCTTCTTCATGCTCCTTGGCAGTGTTGACCATTTTTTCTATCTCTTCCTCAGACAGACCGGAAGAAGATTTAATGGTAATATTCTTCTTTCTGCCGGTGCCTTTATCAACTGCCGATACATTTACTATTCCATTGACATCTATATCAAAGGTTACTTCAATTTGAGGAATACCCCGGGGAGCAGGCGGAATCTCGGTAAGTTGAAAACGTCCCAAGGTCTTATTGTCGGCCGCCATGGCCCGCTCGCCCTGTAAAACGTGAATATCCACCGATGTCTGACTATCGGCAGCGGTTGTAAAGACATTGCCTTTGCTGGTCGGAATTGCTGTGTTTCGTTCAATCAACTTAGTAAAAACGCCGCCAAGGGTTTCGATTCCCAATGATAAGGGAGTTACATCGACCAAAACGATATCATCCACATCACCGGCAATGATGCCGGCTTGGATGGCAGCGCCAATAGCTACACACTCATCGGGGTTGACACTTTTATTCGGTTCCTTGCCCAATAAATCCTTTATGGCTTTTTGTACGGCAGGAACGCGGGTCGACCCACCTACCAAAAGAATTTCATCTATTTCAGTTGCCGACAAACCCGAGTCCTCCAAAGCTTGACGAGTAGGGCCCATGGTCTTTTGGACTAAGTCATCAATCAACTGTTCAAATTGTGCCCTGGTCAAATCAATATCAAGATGTTGGGGACCATCTTCACTTTGAGTAATAAAAGGCAAATTGATGTTTGTTATTGTCAGCCCCGACAATTCAATTTTGGCTTTTTCAGCAGCCTCTCCCAGCCTTTGTAAGGCCCTTTTATCTTTGCGCAAATCGATGCCCGTTTGCTTTAAAAATTCATCACATAAATAACCAACGATCCTTTGGTCAAAGTCATCGCCGCCCAGATGGTTGTTACCGCTGGTGGCAATAACTTCAAAAACGCCCTCACCAATCTCTAAAATTGAGACATCAAAGGTTCCGCCCCCTAAATCAAAGACCAAGATTTTTTGGTCTTGCTTTTTATCGGCTCCATAGGCCAAGGCAGCTGCAGTGGGCTCATTTATTATTCGCACCACATCCAAACCGGCAATGCGACCGGCATCTTTTGTAGCTTGTCGTTGGCTATCGCTGAAATAAGCAGGTACGGTGATAACGGCTTTATCAATTGTTTCCCCCAGATACTCCTCTGCATCTCCCTTTAGCTTCTGCAAAATCATAGCGGATATTTCCGGCGGGGTATACTCCTTGCCCTGCAGTTTAGCCTTAAAATTACTGCCCATCTTCCTTTTTATAGAAAGGACTGTTTCATCAGGATTAACCACGGCTTGTCTTTTGGCTGCTTGGCCAACCAGGCGCTCACCTTTTTTGGAAAATCCGACGGCAGAGGAAGTAATTCTGCTTCCTTCGGCATTGGGAATAATTATTCCTTCGCCGCCTTCCATTATTGCCACGCATGAGTTTGAAGTTCCCAAATCAAGTCCTATTATTTTACTCATCTTCCATACCTCCTATGTTCACTTTTACCAGAGAGGGCCTTAGTACTCTTTCGCCAAACATATAGCCCTTCTGCAATACTTCCACAATTAAATTGTTTGCAATATTTTCGTCCATCACCTGTTCCACCGCCTCGTGACAATAGGGATCAAACTGTTTATCTAAAGCGGGAATCTCCTCCAAACCTTTTTTAAACAATAAGTCTTTGAATTGTTTTATAATTAAATCCAAGCCTTTGATAAATTTTTTCTGCTCTTCGTCAGAACAATCAAAATTTAAAGCTCGTTCCAGGTTGTCCAGAATCGGTAAAAGATCCATAATCAAATTACCTTCATAACGGGCTTTATCTTGAAAGCGCGTTCGCTCAACCCTTTTTTTATAGTTTATAAAATCAGCTTGGGCCCGTTGCAGCCTGTTGACTAAATTTGCCGTTTCCGCCTCAACAGCTTTCTTTACAGCAAGGATATCCAGGTCAACCACCCCGGTATCCTTTGCCTCAACAGCAGCTGCACCCATGCCCGCACTGCTTTTTAAAGAATCTTCGCTGGTATCAGAACAGTCAGCATCATTATACATACAGCCTTCGGCTTTATTTCCCCCCTTCGATTCACTCCCCGGCTTACAGCTATCTTTTTTGCTATCGCCTCCACCGGTGTTATTCTTAGACAACAAATCCTCGTTCATCAATTAATCCTCCTCATGCAGGACCTTGGTCAGCAACTGTGACATAAAGTTAACCATGGAAATAACCTTGCTATATTCCATACGGGTCGGCCCCAAAATTGCTATTTTGCCAAAACTCTGCTCTTTATAAATATAATTTGCAATAACCAGACTACAATCTTTCATTTCATTCACCGGGTTTTCATTGCCGATTATTACCCGTAAACCGTTGTGAGGTACCGAAGCCATTAAATTTTGCAACACATCCTCCTGTTCCAAGAGTTTAAAAAATATTTTTGCTTTCTCCAAGTCGGAAAATTCCGGTTGCTCTAAAATATTAACTGCACCCTCCAAATAAACTTTGTTCCCTTCTTGTTGCACTTCCTCCAGTATAATTAAATTAATTTCTCCTTGCAATTGCCGATAAAAATCAATGTTTTTATATAAATCCTTTTCAATATCCCGAAAATATTGAGGTGTTATCTCGGCAAGGGTAAGGCCATGCAATCTGGAGTTTAAGAAACGTGATATTTCTTCCAAATCATCATAAGCGGGTTTAACAGTCAAATCTACAATACGCTGACAAACAATACCATCGCCCACTACAATCAACAAAAGCATTCTCTTTTCTTCCAAAGGAATAAGCTGAATTCGTTGCAGTTTTAATTTTTTCATTTGCGGACTGGTTACCAGTGCTGTATACCTTGTAAGCGTTGACAGCACTTGCGATGTCAGTTGAACAATTTCTTTTATTTCCTTCTGACGGTTAAGATATTTTTCAACAATCAGTCTTTCCATACATTTTGGTACATCTTGAACATCTATCAAAGAATCGACATAAAAACGATACCCTTTGTCGGAAGGTATACGGCCCGCTGAGGTGTGGGGTTGCATTAAATAGCCCATATCTTCCAAATCAGCCATTTCATTGCGTATTGTCGCCGGGCTGATACCAAAATTATATCTATTGGACAGAGTGCGGGAACCTACCGGTTCAGCTGTGAAAATGTATTCTTTGATAATGGCCTCCAATATTTTTTTTCTTCGCTCGTTAATTTCCACGGCAATCCATCCTTCTTTAGCACTCGCAAGAACAGAGTGCTAACAATCTACCTTTAAAATATCATCAAAAAGATAGTTTTGTCAACCAATATTAATTCTTTATTTTGCTTTTTGCCGGGGATATTGTTGAAATAACCGCAGATTAAGGTATAATTACCAAAATTGCTTGTATCTTTATAAAACATATTAATCGGCCGCTGTCCCATCATCAAGATAAAGTTATTGACCACTTAAAATCACATGGCCCGCAGTTTTAAGTTTAGATAGTTTCCCTGCCAACTGCCGTTACCGGGTATGTATCCTTAAGACAACTTACTTTTTAAAAAAGATTCTTCTTGCTTATGTAATCACTGATTACTTCACTAAGTAAGTCAGCAGTATAAAGTGCTTCTTCGAGGGTGTTTAACACTCCGCCAATTTCAATCAGAAGAATCCCGGGGTGCAGATCTTGATTGTAGCACTGTCTTTTTCTGATTTCCAAACGTCTTAAAAGGCCACTATACTTTTTATCCATATGAGCAGCCAACTCCCTTGCCATCTTTAAATTTTCCTGACCCCAGTCTTCACTGACAACAAACATTATAGTTGCCGCAGGCTTGCCATCTATTTCTGAAATCACAGCCTCGCGACCCAAGTGTTCCAAACCGTCACGATGAATATCAAAAATTAGTAGCAGATTGGGATGTGCAACTAAAAGCTGTTTGATGCCTTGCCGGGCTTCTATATAGGCCATACTGTAGATGCCGTCATAGATAGTTGAATCATGCACGGTTGCAATTCCCTTCTTCTCCAATTGAGAAACCAGGCGCTTACCGACATCCACAACTTGCCCTTTGGCTTTTCCCGCCGGCAATGCCAAGCTGTTTTTATCTTTTGGCCTTATATCGTTGCAGTAGGTTTCAGAGGTATGTGTATGAATAACCGCTACCTTGGCACGGGATTCAAGGGTGCGGGGTAAGTAAAGGTGCTTGTCAATATGCAACTTTGCCGTTACGGTTGTTATTTCCGACGGCGCCGGTCGGTTGTACATACCCCTTTCATAGGCTTCATAAAAAGGAATTTCCCTTTGCAAAACATAGTGAGGATCTTTAATTTTTCTTTGCCAAAAATTACCCCAAATATGGCTGATAATGCCCCAGGGTTCAAAGGCATTATCAGCTACCCCTTCTGCATTTAAAAGGGGCAAGGCTATGGCAAGAATTCCCCGGCAATTACTGTGACTCAACCGCCAACAATAATAATATGAGCCTGCATTGGAATAAATCAACAAGAAACTTAACGAAAGGGTAATTAAAACAAAAACAACTATAAAAGTACGATACGAAAAATCAGACATACCTACACCTCCCGCGCACTTCCAATATATGCCTGTTTATGGGAGGCTATGCCTTGCTTATCTTAAATAAAGGGACAAGTTGTCTGCTGTTATATCCGGATGTAAAGCAATGTTGATTGCCCCACCAAGAGTCCGAGAAACTTGTTCGATTAACTCATCGATTCCTTTAGGGGTCAATATCGAATTTTCACCGAAAGGGCTTAAAACATCCTCGATTATCCGGTCTTTAACCTGATCTGGTAAGGGACCAATCCCCTTTAGGCGGCGGCTTTCACGTCTAAAACCTTCCAAGGTTTCATCGGCTAAAATCCAACCATGAACTACGGTCGGGATACCGATTGCCAAAACGGGGATACCCATCGTATCGCTGTTTATGGATAAACTTCTGCCACCCACACCGGAACCCGGCGCTATCCCCGTATCACTAACTTGGACCGTTGCCCCTAAACGGTCCATACTATGGGCACTTAAGGCATCGATAACTACCAATTGGTCCGGCTTAATTTTGTCGATTATGCCTTTTACAATCTCACCGGTTTCAATACCCGTAAGGCCCAGGACCCCCGGTGCTAAGCCGCAAACCGGCCTTACCCCTCGCCTTAATTCTGGTGGCGCTTCCCGATACAGGTGACGTGTCATCAGTAGATGCCCAACCACTCTTGGCCCCAACGCATCCGGGGTGGCCCGCCAATTACCCAAACCAACAACAAAGGTCGTAGGCTCGTCATCATCAGGTTCATCCGGCCACCCCAACAATTGCTTTAACTCTTCACCTATTATTCCTGATAGTTTATTTTGTTCTTCGCGATTATTACCTCTTAAATCATGTGAATGGACCGATATATATTGACCTATCTCTTTACCGATTTCGTGGGCTGCCTCCTCGGTGGTCACCTTGATTCTGCTTACAAAAATATCATCTATATACTCTACATCTTCCTCAACACCCGGGATAGATGTTCCTCGCCTTTCTACAGCCAAAGAGTTTGCTTCTATAGCCAAATCGCAATATACAGAAGAGCGGCCCACCAAAAATCACCTCAATTCCGTAGGAACAAAAGCATCGACTATGCCAATGGCAATTGCAGCAAGTATTGCCCCTAAAACATTGACGCTCATACCCGGAACAAAGAATTGAGCTGCAAATATAACAACCGCAGCAGCAATAAATCCAACGATACCACGATTTTGAGGCGATATATTTTCACCTAAAAACAGCTCCACCACATATCCCAAGGCAGCTATTACCACCGCTGCCAATAAAGCATTGGTAAAACCAATTACCTGAAAACCCGGTAAAATAAAACCTAATGCCAAAAGCACTATCGCCGATACAATAAACCTAATAACTGCACCTATCCATCGTTTCATTGAGTTAACCTCCTTTTCTTTTTACATTATTTTAACCTGAAAGAAAGAGAAGTATACAAAAAGAAAACTGACCCTTGCATTTTTAGCCTTACCATGTTAAAATTTAAATGCTAATAAATTTGTCTATGGAGGTCAGTAAATGGCTATTATAAAATCCGCCCAAAAAAGAGTCAGGATTTCCAAAAAGAAGACATTCCAAAACCGAGTCTTAAAATCCCGACTTAAAACGGCTATCAAAAAATTTGAACATACAGTAGCAACCGGTGAAGATGAAAACATTGACCAAAAACTGAGTGCAACGCAAAAACTAATCGATCAAAGTGTTGCAAAAGGAATTATTCATAAAAATAAAGCTGCCAGAGAAAAATCCCGTCTGGCAAAACTTGTTAACCTTTCTATGGAATCATAATTGACAATATCCAATTAATATTGTCAACATTTAAAACAGAACACCAACACGCTCTAAACCAAGTTTTTAGAGGGTGTTTTTTTCTTGTAGGACTGCCATTTATGAAAAAATATCTCTATTGATAACTTCCAGTCAGCCTCTCCTTGCAACACCCGCCAATTAATTTGATGCAATTCTTGCCATAAAAAAGTCAATTCCTGATAATTAAACCTGTCGCTAATTGCTGCCAGTTTTTTAATCGGATAAGGGTGTTCCTTTAATCTTTTGGCTATTGCCGGAGCAACCATACCCTTATTTTTCAATTCCCATGTCAAAGCCAATAACCTGATTTGCCGATATAACATAGAGAAAAGGTAAACATCTTTGTCACCCTCTTTGGCAATTTCATGGAAAAAAAGCAAAGCCCGGTCGACTTGTCCCTTACTTATAAAGTCAACCCATTGAAAAATAGCTTTATCCGATAAAACGTAATCCCTTGAAATACATGCCTGCAAATCCTGCAAATTGATGGTATCCTTTTTGCCGATGAATAAAAAAACCTTGTCAAGTTCATTCTCTATATTATGAAGATGGTTAGAAAAAATATGTTCCAATAACAAGACAGCTTCACCGCTAATTTTTTTGCCGGCTTGATTTACTTTATTCCTTATCCAATTGTAAAGATCTATTCCCGTCAAAGGATTTGATTCAATAATTTTGGCATTATTTTTTAAAAATTTGTAAATTTTTAGACGTTTATCATAATTTTTACCGGCAATTATTAATAAATAAACGTTGGAGGGCAAAACCGTCACAATATTTTGCAAATACTCAGCAAGCTTTTTATTTTTTCCCACTAAAAGAGTTTTACTGTACAGCGAGATTACCCGAGGTCCACCAAGCATTGGTACAGTTTGCACTGCTGTTTGCAGAGCTTCCAATGCATCTTCCTGATCATCATAAATTTTTATGCTGTTAAAACTTTTTGTTTCTTCCTCCAATACTATGCCATGAAATTTTTGGCTGAATAATTCAATAAAATATTTTTCTGCACCGATGA
Organism: uncultured Halanaerobiales bacterium; assembly: GCA_964568715.1. Lineage (GTDB taxonomy): Bacteria > Bacillota > Halanaerobiia > B1SED10-174 > B1SED10-174 > CAZMQU01. The sequence continues at coordinate 145,375 of CAZMQU010000004.1, read as the reverse complement.
GCAAGTAAAGAGGGGATAAGTCCTCTCTGCTCTTGCCTAGTTCCTGCCGTAAAACTCTCATAAAAACACCTCGTTCAACAGCTTATTTTAGGACCGTAAAACTAATTATACCTAAATCCTTTTCTTTTGCTGATAAAGCCAAATAGACAAAATTTTTCTAGTATAGGCTGCCGCCACGATCGGCAAAATAGTAACAATACAAAACTAAGGAGGTGAAAAAATGGCACAAGGACAAAAGAGAAATATCCTGGTAAACCCACTGGCAGCACAAGCAATGCGAGAGTTCAAATTTGAAGTAGCCCATGAGTTGGGAATCACCCCTCCTCAAAGTGACTACTGGGGTGAAATGACTGCTCGGGACTGTGGTTCAGTCGGTGGAAATATGGTTCGCAAGATGGTCCAAGATTATCAAAACAGGCTGGTCAGCGGTGAAATTACACCCGGTCACGTAAGCGGTGGAACCGGCACAGGTGGTACCAGCGGTGGTGGAGGTACTACCGGCACCGGTGGAGGCGGCGGATCGACCGGCACGCAAACCGGTGGCGGCCCCTCAAGGACTCACAATTAAAAGGATCTTGTAAATGTGTAATAACAATGCCCAATTATGAGCGGGTGCCGGGCCCGCTCTTTACTTACTGCCAATTTTTTCACCAACTGCCCTTTGGTAGGAACGTTTTTATCTTGTAATTTTCTTCCTCAAAAACAATTTTGACCGCCCCTGTTTCCTTGGTAATCAGCAGAGGAATGTTTCTTTTTGCGAAACTCTCCCTTGTTTCCCTGGCGGGGTGTCCAAAGGAATTAACCCCTACCGAAACCAGGGCTAAACATGGTTCAACAGCATCGATAAATGGTCCGGTACTGGAAGTTTTACTGCCGTGATGAGGTACCTTTAGGACCGTGCAAGGCGCAAGCAAATTATTTCGCAACAATTCCCCTTCGGCTTCCTTTTCAATGTCACCGGTCAAAAGTACCGACCAACCATAAGCAGAGAATCTTAAAACCAACGAGTTATTGTTGGGGGTGTATCTTCCTTCGCCGGGATGTAAGGTCAACATAGCTATGTCTTTGCCAAAGTCAATGGAAAAACCTTTTTTGATTTCCCGGTAATCGTATTTTTTAGCAGCCAGAAAGGATAAAAATTCTTCTTCCTCTTCAGTTCCCAACAGAGGTGGACCGAAGATATAGCCAACCGGTATCTCTTCAATAACAGGCATCAAACCCTTGTAATGATCTTCATGAAAGTGGGAAATAAAAATGGCAGCCAATTCCCTTATGCCTTGTGAATAAAGGTACGGTAAAACAATTTGTTTGCCCACCCAGTCTCCGTCGGGCCCCTTGGCACCTCCGCCATCAACAAATATGTCTTGTCCGTCGGGCAACCTAATATGGGCCGAATCGCCTTGACCGACATCCAGAAAAACTACCTGCAAGCCTTCATCTTTATTAAGGGACTGAAAGGTTAAAACCGATACGGCAACCAGGGTAATTATAAATACTAATCTCCATCGATAACCGGTATTCAACTTACGCAGGGCAGGAATTATAGTCGGCCGGGAATATTTCAATAAAATAAATAACATCAAATAGCCAAATAAAACACCGGCAATGGTTGGGTTGAATATTTTTAAGGTTGCAAAAGGCAATCTGCTCCACCAATCCATCAAGATTAAAAAAATTTTCACAACAGGGTAAGTAATATATTGTAAAAGCAAATTACCCAGAAAAGGAATAAAACCCAAAATGCTTGTGATTACCAGAGCAGCCGCTAAAGGAACTGCCCAAAGATTACCCAATACATTAAGGGGATTAACTACAAAAAAATGCAAAGCAGTCAGAGGCGCAGCAGCAGCTGAAGCCAAGATTGACACACCAAACGTCTTGCCGGTCCAGCTCTTGATTTTACCAATAATATTTCGGCCATAAAGCAAAAAAGCCGTTATAACAAAAGACAACTGAAAACCAGGCGCCCATAATTGATAAGGGTTCATAAAGAGAATCAATAAAGCACTGAAAGCCAAATTATTCAAAGGAGAGTTGGACCTCTGCAGATAAACCGACCAAACGCTCAGTAAGGCAAAAGTACCCGCCCGAAGGACCGGCGGATTGCCACCGGTCAGCAAAATGTAAAAGAGCAGCAAACCGGAAAATATAATATTCTTTATTAATTCAGAGCATGGAAAAAGGGAAAGGAAACTCCAAAAAAAGAATGCAATAAAACCAACGTGTAAACCCGAGACGGCCAACAAGTGATTCAGACCGGCCCCGGTAAAAACATGGCTGACTTCTGACGGTAAGTCGTCACGAAGGCCTAAAAGTAGCGCGCAAATGACCCTACCATGAACTCCGGGCACATTTTTCTCTAATAATGCTGCCATCTTTTCTTTAATTAATAAAATGGGCATGAACTTTCTGCCAGTCACCTTTACATTCCTTACATTGGTATAGATACGGGTATAAATCCCCCGTCCCAAAAGAGAAAGACGCGAGTCCATGCCGCCGGGGTTCCTTTGGCGGGAAGGGAGCTGTAAAACTCCGTCGACTTCAATTATGGAACCTGTAGGGTAACCTTCACTTGCATAAAGAACCAGCTCAGCTTTGCCTCGTGAATTATATATTTGTCCATTCCGCTCAACACAAACATTATCCAAAAGAAGATAAAATCTGCCGGGAGCAGGTTCTCTGCAGGCCAACAAACGCCCGGTTAAAATAACTCTCTGTTCATTAAGTGTCACCAACGGATCCTTATTATACTTTACTGTAAAACAGTAAGTATAAATAACAAAAGCGAAAAAAAAAGATGCCAAGACCGGAACAATCAGCATTCTCATTCTTTCTTTTTTCCAACTGAACAGAAAAACAATTAAAAAAAAGGTGAATCCGAAACCAACACCATTCCAAGGCCATTCGCAACCCGCTACCATTAATCCGCCTATGTAGGCAAATGCAATAAACAAAAACGGTAATCGTTGCATTTCTAATATACACGGATCAGATCTTTTAAAGTGGCAAAGGTTTTCTCACCTATACCGGAAACATTCATTAAATCTTCTTTTTCTACAAAAGGTCCTTCTTCGTTACGATATTTAATAATCGCCTGTGCTTTTGCCGGTCCAATACCGGGCAGTGTTTCCAAATCGGTCTGGGAGGCCATATTAATATTTATTGTACCGCCCATTTTCGCATTGCTGCTGACTCCACCAGCCATTTGATATTCTTCGAAAAGCGGTATGGTTACCTGAATTCCATCTCGCAATGGGGCTGCCAAATTTATCTTTCCCAGGTCAGCCTTATCGGTTTCACCACCCGCAGCCTTAAGGGCATCATAAACCCGGCTTCCTTTTTCTAAAGAATAAACACCCGGTCTTACAACTCCACCGGCAACATGGACAATCAGATACTCTGTTTCCATATCATTTTGAGGTGCCGACCCTGCTTCTCTTGCCAAGGATATTTCCCAATCAGGCTGACTTTTATGGCGCGGCAGAATAAAAAAAGCAGCAACAATACAAATCAAAACCAGAACCCCAATTATTATAAGCTCTTCCCGTCGCAAGGAAAACATATGGATTCCTCCCGCTAATCTTTACCATATATTTCCATGTGACTTTGATTTTTCCTGCAACCTTAAACAATTACTTTATGAGAACGATGAATAATAATTTAACCAAGTAATTTACTGACTGCTTAAAGAGCTTTTTCAGCAAAAGAGGCCTTGTTAAATTGGACGGCATCAGCCCATAAGCTTTCCAATTGATAGTAATCTCGACATTCCGGCTGAAAAACATGGACCACCACTTCACCATAGTCCATCAACACCCAATCGCTTGTTTTTTCACCTTCTAAACTGTACAGCTTTAATTCCTCCTCGGCAGCAACTTTCTTGACCCCGTCAATTATAGCTTTAACATGTCGATCAGTTTGACCGGTTGCAACAATAAAGTAATCAGCGATAGGTGATATACCCTCCAACTCTATTATTATAACATCCAATCCCTTTTTTTCGTCGACAGCTTTTACAATACATTCAGCCATCCTATATGATTTATGGCTCAATCAGACTCTCCTTCCTCTTCGGGCCTTTGATCCTTACCCAATATTATTTTTAATTTTGGTCCATCTATGTCATCATCTTTTTCCGGCACACCACCCAAAATAGATGACACTCTTATTGCACCTTCTATTCCCTCTTCGCCGTAAAATATTGTCGTGAATTCGTGATCAAAATTGTCCGCATTACCTATTCCGGTAATTTTAAAACCCCAATCCTCGAGAACTTGCCTTTTTTCAGCTGCCAACCCCTGTTGACCACTACCATTAAGCAAAGAAACACTATATTTGGCATTCTCAATAAAATCCTTGGTATATAACAAACTCAGGGCTGTTCTGGCCAGCCTTTCTTCTTGGGGCAACCAAAATGAAACACCGCTTATATATTCCGGAATACCGGGTAAAGTTGCCATTTCAATTTTATCACGCTGAAATTCTCCTGCCATTTTTGCCAAACGGGCAATATCTTTAAAAGATAAATTTGTATCAAAATAGTTTCTCACATCGCCCAGTAAGGAAGGAATCTTTGTCAACACTTTGACATTTAAAATCTTATCGATAACTGCCTTGATAAATTGCTGTTGACGGGCTATACGACCGATATCAGCCATTATAGGTTCACGGTACCGAACAAAATTCAGAGCGTTCTTCCCATCGAGAATTTGCCGGCCTGCCGGTATATCGATATACAGTCCTCCCGCTTCATCAACATAATACATATGCACGGGAACATCCATTTCGATACCCTCCAAAGTATCCACCAAGGCTTGGAAACCTTGAAAATCTATCTGCACATAACAATTAATCGGAACGCCGATTAGGTTTTCGACAACTTGTTGGAATAATTCTATACCACCTAAAACATAAGATGAATTTAGCTTATATTTGTTGTTATAGCCAGGCACTTCAACCCGTGTATCCCTAGGCACAGACAAGATACCAATCGCTTTCTCCTTAATGTCGACACTGGCCAGCAAAACGGTATCAGGACGGGGAATACCTTCAGCACCTTGATCGTAACCGACAAGGAGAATATTTAGTATATTTTGATCCTCCTGTTCTTTTATTACCGGCAACTGCTCATCTTTAAATAAATCGAAAACAAAAAACAATGCCACTATCAATAACAAAAGAAAAATAATTGCAAAAATCTTCATAAATCTTTTAAATATTTTACCCAAGGAATTTCTCTCCCCTCCGGATGTGTCACCTGCTACCCATACAAAGCATGTTCTTCAATGTAACGAATCACCGATGGCGTAGTATAATATCTGACACTTTTACCCTCACCCAATCGACATCTTATATCTGTTGCGGATATTTCTAAATATGGAATGGACAGCGGATGCATTTTAGCATGGGGGACTTTGGCAGAAACTGCACCGACAATGCCTTCCGCCTTTTTACCCCGACTGCAAACTATTATATCATAACCTAAAAGGAACTCCTGCGGCGATTTCCAGGTAAAAATCCCCTCCAGGGCATCAACCCCTAAAATAAAAAACAATCTGGAGTCGGGCAACATTTCTTCCAATACCTTCATCGTTTCGATTGTATAAGATTTTTCTTTTTTTTGAATTTCGTAATTCCACACATAAAAGTTTTCGTTGTCTTCAGTTGCCAACAAAAGCATTTCATACCGTTCTTGAGGCGGTGTCTTAGGTGTCAATCCCAGTTCTTTATGGGGTGGACGGCCGGCGGGAATAAAGATTATTTTATCCAGATTAAATTCTTGGCGTGTATATTCAGCCATATGTAAATGTCCATAATGAACCGGATCGAAAGTGCCACCCAATATTCCCAATCTCAAGTTGTCGCCCAGAAATTCTGAAAGAGATTTTGTAGGGTAAAATCCAATATCCGGTTTCAACAATAACCTTCCTCCTAACAAGAAATTTACAAGTTATTAATTTATATTCAATAAAAAAGAGCAAGTTCCTTTGTTGTACACAACCAATTTGTGGAGCAAGGCTGTAACGGCACCGGTAACGGATCTTTTAAGAGTCGTGCTTTATCACCAAAGAGTATTAATAAATAGGGATTACTGATATAATAAAAATATACAACATGACTTGAGGCCAGCGAGCGCCTAGTTGGTTTTTTATAATTCAGTATTCGGCAAAATGAAGCTAATTGATTCTTAAAAACAGGAACCGACAATACTCGATTGGTGGTAACAAAATGGCTGAGCAAAAATATTTTATCTATAGTACAAAGGAAACCGATTACTTAAAAAAAAGAGATGCTATTTTAGGTCAGGCCATCGACAGAATCGGCAAGATAAATCGCCCTGTCATTCTTGATCCCTTTCAGTCGTTGGTAAAATCCATTGTGGGTCAACAGATTTCTTCGCGGGCCCAAGCAACCGTATGGACGAGACTGCAAGATCGGTTTAAACCCTTTACGGCAGAAGTTCTTGCAGCTGCCTCTCCTCAGGCAATACAAGCCTGCGGAATGACGATGCGAAAAGCGCACTATATAAACAACATCGCACAGGAGGTCAAGCAAGGCAATTTGGTCTTTTCACAATTTGCAGTTATGAGCGACCGGGAAATCTGCCAAAGACTTACCCGGCTCGACGGGGTCGGAATATGGACAGCTGAAATGTTTTTAATATTTGCCATGCAAAGGCCCGATGTAATAAGTTATAAAGATTTAGCAATACTAAGGGGCACTAGAATGCTTTACGGACACACCGAAATAACTCCCCCAATATGTAAAGCTTACCGAAAACTTTATTCCCCTTACGCCACCGTTGCCAGCTTGTACCTTTGGGCAATTGCCGGAGGTGCATTACCTGAACTCGAGGATCCCCTTGTCCTGAAATAGCGGTTTTAAAATAGCTTCGGGCGGCTGATTCTAACCGACCAAGCATTACCCTCCAAATAGCGTTTAAGCCAATAACTGAAAATATCTTGATTGAAGATCTTCCAAATGAAAGAAAATGTGCAGCAAATCTTTACCGAAATTACCTAAGGAGTAATTGATATTGTGACCAATAGCTTGTCGCTCGACTACATGTTTCTCAACCAATATCGATAATTTTCTGTTGAGTTCCGTATGGCTCATGTGGGGTATGCTGGCCAATATTTTACTGTAACGATCATTACCCAAGTAAATGGACTTCAATATCTCCGGTACCCACCTTAATTTTATTAAATCGTGGATAATCTGAAAACCGTTAAATATCTTTTCACCCATAGCTTCACCCCTACGAACATATTTGTCCCTTTTTGTTACTTGTATTCTATCATATAATATGAGTAAATGATATTTAAGCACAAAAAAAAGAGCAAGGAGGTATACCATGCCACATTTTGAGTTAATCCAAAAGTATCTGTCAAACCTAGGTGTACTTATCGTTAAGTTCCACAATGTTCATTGGAATGTAGTTGGTAAGCAATTTGTAAGGATTCACAACTTTACAGAAGAACTCTACGACCAAGTCATCGAAGACTTTGATGAGGTTGCAGAATTGTTGAAGATGAAAGAAGTTATGCCCCTCTCAACACTGGCAGAATACTTGGAAAATGCGACTGTTCAAGAAATAAAAGCCAAAGATTTTTCTGTTAAAGAATCATTGGAAATTGTAAAGTCCGACTTGGAAACCATGAGAACATTGGCAACTGAAATCAGAAACCTCGCCGACGAAGAAGGAGATTTCGAAACCGTTGCACTGTTTGAAGACTATGTAGCTTTTTACAGTAAAAATATTTGGTTTGCTGCAGCAATGCTCAAATAAAGATCAAGAAATTGCAAAGCACCCCGGGGCGGGTGCTTTTTTTTACGTAATTAATTCACGAACTTAGTACTTTTTCGATCGTTCGCAATACTATCTCTTTTTTAAAAGGTTTGACAATAAAATGTTTAGCCCCCGCAATTATGGCTTTTTTGATATATGCTTCCTGGCCCATTGCTGAAATGATTACTACTTTTGCCTCCGGCTTCAGGCTTAATATCTCTTCCATAGCCGTAATACCGTCTTTTTCCGGCATTGTTATGTCCATCGTAACAAGATCCGGATTGGTCTCGGAAAAAAGCGCTACTGCTTCCTCGCCGTTTTTAGCTTCGCCGGCAATCTCATAACCTTCCGACTGTAATATGTTGATCAAATTCAACCTCATAAAAGAAGCATCATCAACAATAAGTATACGCTTCCCCACTCAACTGCCTCCTTCCGATAACTTGTTTTTACAATTCTTAAACTCCTTCGGCAATCAAAAGTTCTTGTCTTTTTCCTTCATTTCGGAACGTTTTGAGCATACTCTGAATATCTAAAATCAAAGCAATCCTACCATCGCCTTTAATGGTTGCGCCGGATATACCGGGAACAATTCCACAAATAGTTCCCGCCCCCAGATAATCCCCCAAGGGTTTAATGACTATTTCCTGTTCCCCCAGGAGGGATTCCACAATTATTCCAACGGGCTTATCTTTAATTCCTACTATTACTGCATACTTTCCCCGATCTTCGGCATGATTCAATTCAAAAAAATCGTTTAACCTGATTATGGGTACAATCATTTCACGCCAAGTAATAACCTCCTTGTTCTGGATGGTTTTAATTAGATTATTTCCCTCCCGACTGCCGATGACGACAGTTTCAATGACCGAAGAAAGGGGTATTGCATAATCGCTGTTTCCCTCCCGGACCATCAATGCCTTAATGATGGCCATTGTTAAAGGTAATATTATCTTAACACCGGTACCTTTGCCTTTTTTACTTGCTATTTCAATCCTGCCATTAATTTTTTCTATATTGTTTTTGACTACATCCATACCAACTCCTCGGCCGGAAACATCGCTGACTGTTTCAGCCGTAGAAAATCCCGGCTCCAATAACAGTTCAAAAATTGCCGATTCTGTCATTTCCGCCAAACTTTCTTTCGAGTATAAACCTAGAGCAAATGCCTTTTCTTTTACTTTTTCAATATCGATACCACGCCCATCATCATTGACTTCAATTACTATATAGTTCTCTTCCTGCCAGGCACTTAAGGAAACAACTCCCTCCAATGCTTTGCCCTGTTCTTTCCTTTCTTCAGGATATTCCAAACCGTGATCGACTGCATTTCTTAAAATATGGACCAAAGGATCAAAAATTTCTTGCAAAATAGTCCGATCTATCTCCGTATCCTCCCCGCTCATCTCCAGCCGCACAGTTTTACCCATTTGCTTGCTGATGTCCCTTACCAAACGGGGAAAGCGTCGAAATATGCTACCTACGGGATACATTCGTATATCCATAACCGCCTCATGCAATTCGTTGGCAATATAATCAACATGAGGAATAGTTTGCAAAAGGGCTTGGATCTCCCTGTTACCCTTATGGTGAGATTTCATTCTTCCGGCCAATTCCAACAAATGCTCTTTATCTATTACCAATTCGCCTACTAATTTCATCAAGTGATCTATTTTCTCAATATCAATTCTGACAGTCTCCCGGCTGACAGTCCTAGCTTGAAAAGTATCTTTAAGCTCTTCAATAAACCGATAACGCTCTTCGCCCAGTTTACGCCATGGATAAACGGTAAAATCTTCACTTTCCACTATTTTTTCTATAAATATTTCCAGATCTTTTTGACACCTTTCCACTTCAAAGATAAACGAAAACTTCGGTAACTCCCCTATTTGCCCATCAATATTCGGTGGCAAGGATTTTATAATACGGCCAATCTTTTTTAGATTATTGGCAACCAAAAAAGCAACAATACTTTGCATCTCCCGCTCGTTTTGCAAGGCAAAATCAATCAAGAAAATATTTAAGGGCGGCTCAACTTGATCCAAATACTCAATCTCCTTTGTATTTAAAGGTATCTTACCAGAATATAGTTGGGGATTTTTTTTACCGATGGTATTGGAAAAATTCATATTTGTGTAGCGATTTATTAGTTCTTTAATACCATCCTCGCTGTCTTTATTGACCATTCCTGCTTCCAGGTCGTCTTTAAACTCTTTCAGGCTGTCAACGGATATAAAAAGCAATTCAATAATGTCTTCATCCAAAGCCAATGTACCCTCCCGCAAACATTCCAGCACAGATTCCATTTCATGGGTCAATGCAGAGATCTCGGTATAACCAAGGGCACCTGCTCCTCCTTTGAGAGAGTGGGCCATGCGAAAAATTTCGTCAATTATATGCCGATTTTCACCTTGGTTTTCCAATTCCAAGATGCCATTTTCCATCAACTCCAGTTGTTCATCGGCATCCTGAAAAAATACTTTCTTTAAATGGTCGACGTCCAAATCAGGCATCCAATCCCCCCCTTTCTCCCTTTATACTATTTCTTCCATGGCCATTTCTTCTTTAATGGTCAAAATTGAATCAACATCTAAAACAATAATCAGACGATCCTTATATTTTGCTATCCCTTCGATAAAACGTCTATCAACTTGGACTACTTCTTCGGGGGGCAACTTAATATCAGCCAAACCGATCTTCACAACTTCATCCACCCGGTCGACTAAAAAACCAACATATTTTTTCCCCAATGTAACAACTATAATCCTCGTATTTTTATCCCTGGTCTTCTCACCCAAGGAAAACCTTTCCCTCAAATCGATAATGGGAATCACGTCACCCCGCAAGTTAATAATTCCTTCTACAAAAGTAGGTGTTCTGGGCACCTCCGTTATGTCAATTTCTTTGAGCCTTTTAATTTCATGTACTTGCAAAATATTAATTCCATACTCCTCTTGGCCCAGATAAAATGTAACCAATTGAAATTCTTCTTTTTCGCCCATCCCTATCCTCCTTTAATCTGCTGCTATATTTTTATAAGGGAAAACATTAAAAATATATCTATCATTTTTATCGGATAGCGGAACTGAAAAGTTAACATTAGCCGACAAATATTATTCTCGAACCAAGTAATTATCCACCATAATCAAAAAGATTAAAGGTTTGATTTCCGCCATATTTTAAACCCGCTTTATTATGAACCTCCGGTGAATTGCATGCTTAATTATCCGTAACTGATTATATCGATACCGTTTCCTTTCAGTTACTATTCCATTCTAAAATTATTGACAACATCAATAAGCCTTTCTGCCAAACCTTTTAATTCTTCGCTGGAAGTGGCAATTTCTTGGCTGGCAGCAGAATTTTCCGCAGCAACAAGGCTTACTTTTTCGGCGACTTTGACAACTTCATCACTGGAGGCTGCCTGCTCCTCGGTCGATGCGGCTACATCCCTGCTCAATTCCGACATTTTTTCGACAATTCGGACAATTTCTTCTGTGGCCGCTGATTGTTCTTCCGTTGAAGCCAAAGCCCCCTGGACTAAATGATTCACCTTTTCCACCGCCCCTTGGACCTGCAAGCTTTGTTCGGCCGCACCGACTATCTTTTCATTTATGGCATTGATATGCAATGTAACACCCGACACGGCATCGGAAATATCCTGAAAAGCGTTACCTGCCTGCTGGACCGATGTCACTCCTTGTTTTACCTTTTGGGTACCACTCTCCGTAGTTTTTATAGCTGATCGAACTTCCCGTTGAATACCCGCGATCAGCTTGCCAATATCTTGAGTTGCTTCACGGGATTTAGCTGCAAGGTCGCCTATGGCCCCGGCAACCACCGCAAAACCTTTACCGTGTTCACCGGCCCTGGCAGCCTCTATAGCAGCATTCAAAGCCAAAAGGTTGGTTTGTTCGGCAATATCCTCAATAACATCAATAATATCGCCGATACGGGCGGCGGAATCTCCCAATTCATTTATTGCACCGGCCAAATTACCCACCGCCCCATTAATGCTGTCCATTTCAGAAATTGCTTTTTCCACCTGCTCACTGCCCGCTTGAGAAATACGGACGGCCTTTAGTACCTCTTCATGCGTTAAACGGGTTTCATGGACCGATGCATCTATCTCATTACCCAAAATATCCAATGCTTCTTTGGCCATATTCATTTCTTGCGATATAATTTGACCCCCCTCCGCAATATCCTGGATGGAAGTATTCATCTCTATAATCGATTGAGTTACCTGTTGAGAAAATTCAGCCGTTTCTTGAACATTGTCGGACACCTCTTGAATAGAAGCACCCATTTCTTCCATTGTAGCCGTTAATTCTTGGACCGAGCCGGCTTGGATCTGGGCCCCGGCGGCCATTTGTTCCGTGCTTGTAGATATATCTTCAGCAGCATCGCTAACCCGATTAGAAGCCTCAAAAACGGCCTTTATGCTATTTAAAATTCCACTCATCATCACGTTAAAACTGTTACTCAATCGGCCTATTTCATCTCTTCGTTTGATATTCGCTTCAACCGTCAAATCGCCGTTTTCAGCTTTAGCCATCAAATCCATCAATAATATTATCGGTTTAGTAATGTTGTCGGCAAAAATCAAACTCATTACTATTATCAAAACAGTTATTATTGCTCCTAAAATCAAAACAAATCTACTTGTTTTTGTTAGTGTCGCAAATACCTCCTTGCATTCCACCTCGACGACAAATCCAAAATGTTGCCCTCCCAGCGCTGTTACACCTAACATTCCCAATGTCTTTGCTCCATCTATACCTCGGTATTCAGCTTCTTGGAAATAGTGGACATTTTTGGCTCGAATAGCCGGACTTAAAATATCGACAGCTTTTGTATCAATATAAGTATTTAACCCAATTCCTTTACCCTCTTTTGTCGATGTAGTCATCAACAAGCCCTCTTCATTTATCAAGTAAGCATCAGCCGTATCGCTGACTTCCTTAATCTCGCCTTGGATTATTTCAGTAATACCGGCCTGGGTCAAGATGTAGACAACGACACCGGTAATTTCTCCCGCATTTATCTCCCGAAAAATCGGCACTGCATAAACCATCACGTTGGCATCCATGGCGCGCGAATGAAATATATTTGTCCAGTTGCCCCTACCCAGCATTGCCGCCCTAAAATAGTCTTGTTCAGCTAAATTTATACCGATATCTTGACTTCGCGTACTATAAACAACAGTACCTTCTGTACTCAAAATTGATAAATTTTCTTCCCCGGAAACATTAAGGGCACTATTAACAAATTGAGCAATTTCCTTCTCTTTACCCAACCACATTGAAGAATTAATGTTCCAGTCTATAGCCTTTAAATAATTTATGTTATCGACAATTTCTCTGCTTTCAGCCAGTATTGCACAATCTTTTTCTTTACCTTTAAAATAATTGTCCAAATTGTTTTTTGTCATATTAAAAACAAGTTCCCAGCCGCGGAAAACCTCTTTTTTGACGCTGCTGTTGGAATTTACATAACCTATACCGCCAACAAATATCATGGGAATTAAACCTACAAGTAAAAATAAAGTCAATAATGTAACTTTTAAACTGCGTTCTCTATTCACAATTGTCACTCCCTTGCTTTATATTCCTGTCTATTATATCGACATATGTCAGCAGTTTTTCAATTTTATTTACTGCAAAGATCCTTCTTTTTCGTTGTCAAGAATAAATTGCTGCACATTGAAGCCGAATATAAGAATTTTTTTACTTCGCTTATTGCCACAATTTGCCTCCATATTTAAAAAGCCGATAAATTTTATGGCAAAAAGCTCCCTTTTTTTAGGAGCTTTTTTAGCTGAATCGTAAAATATTAATTTTGAAATTAACCAACTTATCTTCGCTTATTAACCAAGTTAACCACAGTCACCGACAGCCATTGATTTTACCGCCCTGAAAAGTTTTCTTGCTTGAACACACCAACTATTTTTTGCAACAAGGGTAACTCTTCTTCCGGTGAGACAGTCCGAAGATTGATCTCGAGCCGGCCATGTTTTAATGTGGTTATAACAGCAGGATCCTGCCCACGCAATAACTTATGGCCTTCAATAATATTTTTATGGTCGCCATCGATTACTATAATTGGTCCGCTTATAGATTCTTCGGGTAAAGATCCTCCCCCCCAAAGTGCCAACCCGCTTTCAACGCTTACTGTGAACGAAGGTCCTATTCGGGAAGCAATAGCAGCTGCAAAATCCTTACTCCTGCCGGTCATTTCTTCAGCCGTTAACCCAGCCATGCCATAAGTAGGAATTTGTTCTTCTTCACCCAGAAGATAATGGCGCAAAGTTACTTCCAAAGCACAAAGGCTCAATTTGTCAATCCGCAAGGCCCTATGCAAATTATTTGCATTCAATTGAGAAATAAGATTCTTTTTTCCTAAAATAATGCCAGCTTGGGGTCCGCCTAAAAGTTTATCACCACTAAATGAAATTAAATCGACCCCCATCTCGAGCAGCTTTTCAATGCCCGGCTCCTTCTGCTTCGACCAAAAACTTGCACTGCCTAAATCATAAAACAAAAGGTTATCCGTTTCTTTGCATAGGTCGGTTAATTCTTTTATATCCACATCTTCAGTAAAACCTGTCATATAAAAATTGCTGGGATGAACCTTCATAATCAACCCGGTCATTTCATTTATACCCTTCCGATAATCGCTTGGTTTGGTCCGATTCGTTGTTCCAACTTCATGTAAAACAGCACCGCTCTTGCGCATTATTTCCGGCACGCGGAACGAACCGCCAATTTCAACCAATTCACCCCGCGATACAATAACTTCCCGCCCTTTGGCAAGGGTATCTAAAACAAGCAAGACTGCAGCAGCATTATTGTTGACTACCAGGGCATCCTCCGCCCCGCTTAGGGCACAGAGAAGTTTATTGACCCTTAATTGTCGTGAATCTCTCTCGCCACTGACCAGATCCATCTCCAGATTGCAATAGTAAGATGCTATTTCGGCAATCTCTCGCCGAGCTTGTTTGCTCAATACCGCCCGGCCCAAGTTGGTATGTAAAATAATCCCGGTTGCATTTATTGCCCTTTTAAAAGAAGGTGCAAGGGCTTCAACCACCCCGGTGATTACATACTCCAAAAAAGTAGTTTCATCATCGGTAGACGAGACTGCATCGTTTTTAACGCTTTCCCGCAAATCCGCCAACTCATCACGAATTATTCGCTTTATACCTGCGGTTGCAACTATATTTTTATCTTCCAAAGCCTTAATTATCGAATCAACGCTTGGCAGCAATTGCAATATATTTTTTCTGTCTGACGGCATTTTAACCCCACCAATTCTATTTATTATTCTCGAAATTATAATTTCCTATTTCCATATTCAGTATAACATAAAATACCTTTATACTTTTATTTACGGTTACCATTGGCAAAAAAAAAGCCACAGCCTTTAGCTGCAGCCTTTCTTTGAGCGCGTTAAAATTAATAGCCGAGATTGGTATTGATGGTATTGGCAGTTCTGTAGGCATCGAGGGATGACCAAATACAAACGGCCAAAGGAAGCAGTGTACCCAGGCCAAAGGTAAACGGGGCCAATACTCCACCGAGAACATAACCGCCAAGACCGAAAAGCAAGTGCTTAGTGGCTTTACTGTTCTCTCCATTATAAAACTGACCCAATCCGGGGATAAAGAAACTCATAACACCAGCCAAAATCGGCTCTCTTCTTACTCCCTCTTCATAAAGAAATACAGGTTGAACTTCAGCAGCAAAAGCTATCGGAGCAGCAATGTTTACAATTAGAACTAAAGCCAGCGCCATACCAATAATTTTTAATGCCTTCATCAAATTTTCTCCTTTCATAAGGTGATTATGGTAATATATTCGCGTCTTAGCGAAATAGTCCTTTTTATATAGGTCACAATTTTAATAATTCAGCCCTTTTACAATCGCATACAGCTTGGAGTCTCATAATTTCTATGCATCGGTATGCTATAACCGGCATCCGGAAACTACATCATGTGTTACAAATAAGTATAGTTAAAATCCTTATCCGTTATTGTTATGGAGAGTGTCGCAGGACCAGTATGGCAAGCAATGATCGGAGCCAACCTGGATTTTAATACCTCCATGGTCTTCCCTTCTTTCTCCATATCTTTCAATACTTCCTCCGCCTTTTCTTGCATTGCGTCTGAACCCCAGGCAACCTGAACCAGAGGATTTTTACAATTCCTAATCTTATTGCGAGATACTTCTTTTACTCTGTTCATCAATCCTTGTATTCCCACTGCCATATTAAGAGGCGCTATCTCGCCTTCTTCAATTGTTAGCAAAGGTTTAATATTCAATAATTGACCTACAAAACCTCTGGCCTTACCTACCCTGTCGTTGGCAATTAAATAGTGCATCGACTCAACATAGAATACTTCAAAAACTGGATCTTTACGTTGCAACAATTTGATGTATCCAGCCAGATTTGCCTTTGATTGAACCTTTGCCAGTTCCCGGGCAACCATATAAACAAATAACCCTTGGGCAGGTCCGGCTTGAGCAGTATCCACACATGTTACATCAAAATCTTCCACCTTGGCGGCAGCATCTTTGGCCGCCTGCAAAGATGTGCTCATCTTGGCAGAAATGGGCATGCAAAAGGCCGCAGTATAACCTTCATCTCTTAATTTATTAAAAATATCCAAGTAATCCTTGGTATGCGGTGGAGTTGTCCTGGGTAAAATCAAAGGATTTTCAATTAATTTTTTATAAAACTCCTGATGGGAAATTGCAACTTGATCAATAGGTTCCTTATTATCAAAATAAATCTTCATACTTGCTCTGTAAATGTTATACTCAGAAAAACATTCATCGGGAAGATTGCATGCTGCGTCCGTAACCAAAGCAATTTTCTCCATAACTTTATCTCCTTTCAATAATGTTTCACCTCCAACAAATCTTTTTTAATTACATTTTAAGATTATAAAATATAAACTAGGCGATTATGGTATAGCTATAATAAATTTCGATAAGATTATATTACTATTTATATATTTTCCCAAAATTACCTGCAATAGTTTACAAGATTCTTGTTTAAAACAAAAAAACGGGTCGTCTTTTATGACGACCCGCTATTTGTCTTTAAGATGGCGGGAGCATGTGGGAATCGAACCCACCACAGACCCTAAGCCTGTCATTGGATTTGAAGTCCAAGGGCGACACCAGTCTTCCATCTGCTCCCACTATGATTATCACCAAAAAGTAAAGCAATGTCAAGGGATAATGATCTCAAAAATCAATTTTCTCAACATCGGCCACTGCCCTTTCAACCAGATCTTCAATTTCCAACAAAGATTCTTTTCTTTCAACATTCTTTAATCTGGGCTTTGTAATCGGGCGGGAGGGAACAAACACTTGGCAACAGTCTTCATAAGGTATAATGGAGGTCTCATAAGTACCAATGTCTTTGGCGATATTTGTTATTTCATCCTTGTTCAAGCCGATTAAAGGTCGAAAAATCGGTACAGTTGCCGGGGCCCCGGTAACATGTAAGGCTTCTACAGTTTGGCTGGCAACCTGGCCCAAGCTCTCACCTGTAATCAGGCAATGTCCGGATTGACTGTGCCCCAAGGCATCGGCGATGCGCACCATGGCCCTGCGCATAAATAACGTCAAGTAGTCTTTATCATCTGACTTTAAAAGCACTTCCTGCAAAGGGGTAAAATTTACAACCAATAATGGACCCTGCAAACCCCAATCTTTTAAAATTGAGCTGATTTCCTTCACTTTGGCCAGGCTCCTATCACTGGTATAGGGAGGGCTATGAAAATGGATCGGTTGTACAGCCATACCGCGCTTTAAAAGCATCCAACCGGCCACGGGGCTGTCAATTCCACCCGAAAGCATCAAAAACCCTTTGCCGCCTGTCCCAACAGGCAAACCACCCGGCCCGGAGCAATCATTAAGGTAGAGGTAAGCCCTTTCACGCAATTCAACATTCAATTTAAAGTCGGGACGGTGAACATTGACCCGTAAATTGGGAAATTGGTTTAAAATATAAGCGCCCAATTCCTTGTTCGTCTCCATCGAGTTCAGGGGGAAAGACTTATTAGAACGGCGTGTCTCCACCTTAAATGTATCATGTTCGCCAATCGCCAGTTCAGAGAACATATCCTTTGCACAAGCTGCTATTGCTTTATAGTCCAAATCAACCATCCGGACAGGCGCAAACCCGACCAGGCCGAATGTCCTTGTCAATACCCGTCTTACGAGGTTTTCATCAGCCCTTGTTTCTAAAAACAGACGACCGTGGGGCGCTCTGATGGAGACTGGAAAATCGGCCAAAGCCTCCAGTATATTTTTCTTTAATGCCTTTAAAAAATAAGTTCTGTTCAACCCCTTGAGCCCCAACTCACCATACCGGATTAGATATGTTTTTTTAGCCATAACCTATAACTCCCCTTAAATACGATACTTTTTCTTTGAGCACTGAAACAACTTCATCCATCTGAGCTTTTGTATGTTGAGTTGAAAAACTGAACCGTAACGCCCCGTCAATCAATCTTACTTCTTTTCCCAAGGCCTTAAGGACATGATTACTTTCTTTTTTTCTTACCGAACAAGCTGAACCGCTCGAAACGAAAATTCCCGCCGCCGACAAAGCTTGTAAAAGAATCTGTGCTTTTATCCCCAAAAAAGAAATATTCAGAATGTGGGGAGCCCCCGCTTCAACGGTCGGGCCGTTAAGAACAACATCTTCGAGTTCTTCTTGACATCTTTGCAAAAAATAACCCTTAATATCCCGCATTAATGAAATCTCTTGCCGGCTAGGCAGCAATTCTGCCGCAAGACCCAGTCCAACAATGGCAGGAACATTTTCAGTGCCGGAACGCAACCCCCATTCCTGTCCTCCCCCGTAAATGAGCGGTTTCATTTTTCGGGGATCTTTGGCAAATAAAACGCCCAGTCCTTTTGGGCCGCCAATCTTATGACCACTGACAGATAATAAATCCACACCTAACCGCTCAATATCAATAGGTATTTTACCCCAACCCTGGATGGCATCCGTATGGCAAAGGATTTTTTCATTATAAGTCTTTATCACTTTAACCAAACTCGCTATCGGTTGCACTGCACCGATCTCATTGTTGACCATTCCCATACTGACCAGCTTTGTATCCGGTGTCAAGGCGGCCTCGAGATTATCGGGATTGACATAACCTTCTGAATCGACGGCCAGTATCGTTATCTTGGCTCCTGACACACGCAAATGCTTGAAAATTTCCAGAATCGATGCATGCTCAATGGCTGTGGTAATATAATGATTGCCGCGACCCTGGCTACCCAAAACAGCTAAATTATTGGCCTCGGTACCACTACCGGTAAAGATAATATTTCTACCTTGCGCCCCAATACTTTGAGCAATGATTTGTCTGGCCTTTTTGATATATTTTTCCGCCTCCAACCCTTTTGCATGCAAAGAAGAAGGGTTACCCCAATGGTCCACCATCACCTTAACCATGGCTTCAATTACTTGCGGCTTTACCTTTGTTGTTGCAGCAGTATCCAAATATATCATTTTCCGGTAACCTCCCGCTTAAATTGCTGGTCAAAAACCTTGGTATCAATAAAATAACTTAACAAAAGGGCCCATGCCGGGCCCTTAATTTTTCTTTTGGTGCCCTTGGCAGGAATCGAACCTGCGCACCAGGATCCGGAGTCCTGTGCTCTATCCACTGAGCTACAAGGGCGATGCACATCTCTTCTATAGTTTGTCACAATAATATTTAATTGTCAAGCCGACATTATCAAAAATTTGTGCAGACAAAATACAATATACTTTTAATTAACTGTCAGCTAATTTATATCCAGGCCAACCGGGCGGTAAAATGTCTGAGAATCTTCGGTTCATGTACTAAAGTCAACCCTTTTATCGAATCTTTTCTGTTCTGCAAACGCCTGAAAGCTTCAGCAACAAACATCAAGTGGTTATCGCTATAGGTCCGACGCGGGATTGTCAAGCGCAATAAGTCCAGTTTGGGAATGATATTTTCACCGGTCAAGGGGTCACGACCGGCCAACAAAGAGCCGATCTCCACTGCACGGATACCACCTTCCCGATACAATTCAACGCACAAAGCCTGGGAAGGGAATTGCTCTTGGGGAATATGGGGCAAAAAACCTTTACCATCGACAAAAACAGCATGTCCTCCCACGGGCTGCTGTATTGAAACACCGAATGACAACAGTTTATCTCCCAAAAGTTCCACTTGACCAATACGATGCTCCAAATAGTCTTCTTCAATTACTTCATATAATCCTCTGGCCAGGGCCTCCATATCGCGCCCGGCCAATCCACCGTAAGTAATAAAGCCTTCTTGAGGAACCAATCGTTGTTGGGCTTTTTCATGTAACAATCGGTCGTCTTTTATGCCTATTAAACCGCCGATATTGACCAAACCATCTTTTTTGGCACTCATGGTAAAGCCGGAAGCCATTGCAAAAAATTCTTGCGTAATTTCTTTGATAGTCTTGTTTTCATAGCCTGTTTCCCGTCTTTTGATAAAAAAGGCATTCTCGGCAAAACGGGCCGCATCTATAAAAAGGGGCAAATTATATTTTTCGGCAATTTGATGCACTTCTTTCATATTAGCCATAGAAACCGGTTGCCCACCAACACTGTTACAGGTAACAGTCATCAAGATAAAAGCAATATTTTCCGCTCCCTTTTCCTTGATGAAAGCTGCCAATTTGTCGGTATCCATGTTACCCTTAAAGGGTTCTTCTTTGGATAGATTGAAAGCATTATCGCCGACAAAGTTTACACCGATACCTTCGGATAATTGGATATGAGCCTGAGTAGTATCAAAATGCATATTTCCCAGGACATACTTCCCTTTATCAATTAACAAAGGGAACAAAACATCTTCGGCACCCCTGCCTTGGTGGGTAGGTAGAAAATATTTATAGGCAAAAATATCTTTTATTGCGTTTTCCAAATTGTAGAAGTTGATACTGCCGGCATAAGATTCGTCGCCCAACATCAACCCGGCCCATTGGTTGTTACTCATTGCACCGGTGCCGCTATCGGTTAATAAATCAATAAAAACTTCCGTGCTGGCCAGTAAAAACTGATTCAAGCCTGCTCTTTCAATCGCTTTATCCCGTTCCGCCCTGGACAAAAGTTTTATGGGCTCAATTACCTTCATTTTAAAAGGTTCCGCATTGGGCCAACCCTTTTTAGTCATAAAGACCACCTCCGCATATATTTCCCGACCGTTAATTTTCGTCGGTCTTGGGTTCAATTATATAAACAATTCCTCGCCAAACCTTTTCAAACTCCCGAACCGAATATTCACGTCTGACCGAATCGCCTTTGGCTGCCGGATCATTGACAATAACATATTCGATACCGGCGACCGTTTTAAAACCTCGGACCAAAACGAGATGGCCGTTACTTGATTTGATGGGAGCATTGGTTAGCTCCCCTTCTTTAAAGCGAATACTGGCAATAACGGGTACACCTTTGAGAATTTGCAGCTTAATGCCCTCTATGTCAGCGTAATAATCAACATGCGATTTGTAACCCAAGCTGCCGGCATAGGCCACATTAAAAGACCAGTTGCCGTATATCTTGGCCCCGTTATCAAAAACATTGCGGGCCACTGAAGCAACAGGCTCATCGTGCCCCCAATAAGAGAAAACCATGGCCAAACATGTGGGACTACAAACAACGCTCTTGATGGCATCATCTTCGTCCATCTGCGACTTCATCGGCACAGACAATTCCTTTTCAACCGTAAAAAACTTCGTTAACACCTTTTTCGACCCAACATCTTTGTAGGCAACCGCCCCTAAACGATAAAGATAAGGAGTTTTATTCCCGGTAGGACTTACCAAGCTTATCTTCAATTGATATTGATCGGCACCGGCAGGATGGGTAATAACAAAAGTATCGATATCAACAGCAAAAAACCCCGCTTCATTTTGAGATGGGTAGCTTTTTGAGGCGGATTCAATGCCCGTTCCCCAAGTTCCCATAGTATACCAATCGCTCCAGTTGTCACCCTTTATCTTTACCTTTGCCTCAACAACAGCATAGGTATCATCAGGTGTCAGAACATTCCAAGATGCTACCAATCGATTAAAAGTCTCATCGACTGCAATAATCGGCGTTACAAATATCCCTTCCTTGGCATAACCATTATCAACGTTTACCAATTTTAATCCCGGGCCGTTTTTTTCAGTATAGGTTAAGTTATGCCTTTCGCCGTCGGACCATTCAGCCTGATCTGCGAAACAAGTGAAGGCTGCTTTAACAGCTTTCGAGGCCAACATTAAAATAAATACGAGCATAACAACGATATTTAACGTTTTCACAGCCATCGATATCCCTGCCTTCCAAAACTTTAAAGCGTTTCAATCAAGCCAAAGATAGCATAGCCCGAAAAACTTTGAATACCGTCAATACATCATCAGCGGTATAAACAACGGTTGTCGGGTTTTTCCGCTCGCTGCCAGGTATCAGTAAAGGAGATTCGGTCATAGCAGCACTAATAAATTCCAGTTCCATCCGATAAGGAGGTTTCAACTTATAGGGTTTGACGTTATTAATATTTCCCATAGCAGCTTTAGCCTTGGCCTTGATCAAAACTCCGGCCTCCTGAGGACTTAAACAAAGGGCTGAGTAACGGCTGTAGGCTTTCTTCACTTGTGCCGTCACAACCTTATCCAACATTTCTTCCGCCTCTTTACACAACTTATCATCGCCGGTCACCAGTAAGACGGGGACATCAAATGCGCCGGCCACAAAAGCATTCAACGCAGTCTCCCCCATTTCTTGCCCATTTATACTGAGACGCCAAACTGACCGACCCGAATAAGTGTGATCCAATATTGCCTGTGTTGTGCCTCTTTTTGCATGGTAACCGACAAAAAACAGACCATCAACACCTTCTTGTAGCCCCTGAACCATGCTTAGTTCTTTCGTGCCTCCCGAAATCAGTTTTGCTTGCGGATGCAGCTTGTTGATTAACAAGTTTCTCATTGTTCCATGGGAATCGTTGACTAAAACTTCCCGGGCTCCCCCCTCAAAAGCACCTTCTATAGCATAATTAGCTTCCTGGGTCATTATTTCCCGGGCAATTTGATAGTCCTGTCCATTGCGACTTACCTGATCATCCGCCACTACACCTGAAATTCCTTCCATGTCAACTGAGATTAATATTTTCATTGTTTTCCTCCTTTTCATTCTATATAATCAAACTCCATTGGGCCAATTTTCACAGTGTCGCCTTTTTTTAATCCTTTTTCCCTAAGAACTTCATACAAACCCCATCTACGCAAATAATCTAATAGATTGCGAACACCCTCCTCACTGTCAAAATCGGTTTTTTCTATAATATTTTCAGCCTTTCCACCACCGACAACATATATTTCCCCTTCTCGTCTTATTTCAAAGGGAGGGGCTTCCGGCTTGATTTCATGGACAAACAGCGGCTTATCCATTATGGGTTCAGGTGCTATCGCCAAAAGAGCGGCAACCTTCCTAATTAAATCCGCGACTCCCTCCCCCGTCACGGCCGAGATTATGCAATAATCCTTTTGCATAGCAGCAAGTTTTTTTCGCAAAGAAGTAATCTGCTCCCCGGTTTCACCTAGATCAGCTTTATTAATAACAATCAAGGAGGGTTTTTCCCGCAAGGATTTGCTATAGACCGCCAGTTCCTTTTCTATTGTTTGTATCGCCTCCCAAGGTTCCACACCGAATAAACCCGAGCCGTCAACAACATGAAGTAAAATTTTTGTCCGTTCGATATGTCTGAGAAATTTATGCCCCAAGCCGACCCCTTTGTGGGCACCCTCAATAAGGCCGGGCAAATCGGCCCAGACCATTTCTCTGCCTTCATCAGTGGCCACCATACCCAAGACAGGATGTAAAGTAGTGAACGGATAATCAGCTATTTTAGGACGCGAATTTGAAACTCTTGACAACAAAGTCGATTTCCCCGCATTGGGTAAACCGACAAGTCCAACTTCTGCTAAAAGTTTCAACTCCAACCATAAACACTTTTTTTCACCGGCAAGGCCGTTCTCGGCCCGCCGAGGCGCACGATAGGTCGCAGTGGCAAAACGTGCATTGCCGCGTCCTCCCATACCGCCCCGAGCCACTATTAATTCATCTTCGGCGATAAGCATATCTGCAAGCAGTTCCCTTTTTTCATTATATATCAATGTACCCCGGGGCACCATCAATGTCAAATCCTTGCCATTGGCACCAAAACGGTTTGCTTTAGTCCCGTTTTGCCCATTCTCAGCCCTAAATTCCTTTCTGTTGCGAAAAAAAGACAAGGTATTAATACCCTCATCAACCTTGAATATAATATGTCCACCCCGCCCGCCATCTCCTCCGTCAGGTCCACCGCGAGGAATATACTTTTCCCGACGGAAGCTGACTGCACCGTCACCACCTTTTCCCGCCTGTAATTTTATCTTTACTTCATCAATAAACAAATCATTCACTCCTAGCCTTGGTAAAGGAAGGCTTAAGGTAAATTATCGCCAAAGGCAAAATCGTCAGCGCACCTAAACTCGTAGTCACCATTGTTATTGCAATCAATAAACCGATATTTTTTAAGGTTTGGAAGGTGGAAAACAAAAGAACAAGGAAACCGAGCATAACGGCCAAAGCATTAAATGATATAGCTTTACCGGCAGTCACAATGGTCCTGGTAATAGCTCGATTCAAAGAATAATGTTTCAGTTCTTCGTCAAGCCGGGACAAAAAGTGAATGGAGTAATCGACTCCCATACCGACGGCAATGCTGGCTATGGTTACAGTAGCAAGATCGAGGGGTATATTAAGCCAACCCATTAGACCAAAGTTCAAAATAATCGCCGAACTAAGAGTTAAAAGAGATAGTAAGCCTTTGGTGAAGGAACGAAATAGGAAGGCCACAATAAGTAGGACTAAAAATATCGAAATCATTATACTGCGGGTTTGCACTTGAATGAGTAAGTCGTTTATCGTCATATAGAGATAACCGGTTCCGGTCAGGCGACAATCCAAGTCGGGCAATATAGCTTGAGCCGTTTCCTCAATATAGGCTATACAGTTCTCAACCTCCAAGCTGTTCCCGGTTCGCAAAAAGATATTAATATTTACAGACGAAAAATCATTGGTTACAAATCTTGGTATCTCCTCTCTGGTTTCACCCAATTCCAAAAAGAAAAGAACATCCTCCAGTTCAGCCTGACTATTCGGTAAAGCATAATAACTTTCATCGCCGCCATATAGTGATTGATTGACTTTTTTCACATAAAAGTTCAAACCTTGAATCATACCGATTTGGTTATTTTCTTGCAGTTTTTGCTCTATCTCATCAATCTTTTGCAGAAGTAACAAGGAGTAAAAGTCGTTGGGATTACCTGAAATAACCAGCTGCATGGCCGTTGTTCCAAAAAGATGCTCGTTGAAAACATCGTAAGTTTGTCTGAACTTGTGGTCATAAGGCAAGGTACCGATAGGATTTGTTTCTGTGGAAATCAAGGGAAGCCCCATAACAGCAAAGATTAAAACAACGAAAACAGCCAAACTTATAATCCATCTCTTCCTGCTCATAATATTTCCTACCAGGTTAAGAAACTTACCTAAAATTTTATTAAAAACTGGCACCGTGTATTTCCTTTTTCGCATAGCCAACAAAGAAAGGGCGGCCGGCATAAAAGTCAAAGATAATAACAAAGCTATTGCTACACCCATGGCAGCAACAAATCCCAAAGTTTGGATGGGTGTAATCAGGGAAGTTACCAAAGACAAAAAACCCGCTACAGTAGTCAATCCCGACAATAAAACCGCATGCCCAACCTGATTTGCACTGGAAAGTAACAAACCTTTCCTGTCGGAATAATTGGGCAAATCCTCATAAAATTTATTGAGAAGATGAATTCCATAAGCCGTACCGACCGCACTTAAAAGAACAGGGACAATCATTGTCGATATTGAAATGGGGATATTGGCCATAGCCATAATACCGAGGCTCCAAACCATGCCAAACAGTACCATAATAAGAGTCAATATGACACTGCCGAAAGTTCCGAAGCTGACCAGTAAAACCAAAAGCAAGACCAATAAAACAAAAGGAATCAAAAGCTTCAGATCATCGACAATCAGTTTACCCACAAGGGTATCCACAATAAGCTTGCCACCGATATGCGTTTCCCCAGGCCCTTCCGTCCCTTCTACGATAGCCTCCAAAGTCTCCATAAATAAATCCTTTTCCCCATCGTTGACATTTTTTTCATCGACAATCATCATTATTGCTGTAGCACGGGCGGCGGGTCCGATAAAATTTTCCTTGATAAATGGATCCGCCATAATGGCATCTCGAAATTGGTCCAACTCTTCGGGGCTGACAAAATCCGGATCATAGAAAGGATGGGAAGCAATACCGAAAGGGCTTATAGATATCTTTTCATATGTAGTCAGGGAAATGACATCAACAACTCCCTGGATATTGTAACATTGTTGTGAAATAGAATCGATTCTGGTTAGGGCGTCCTTTTGAAAAACATCCTCCCCCTCCGGCATAACCAAACCGACAATTGCATAGTCTTTGGTGCTGGGAAATTTCAAATTAACCTCTTCCAAAAATATCATTTCAGGTATATCAGCAGGAAGGTTATTTTCAAGATCAGTATCTACAACTATATATGGCAACTTAAAAGCAAAGTATATTGAAACCAATATGATTAGCGCCAATAAAATCTTCGCATGTCGAACTACAAAATTTATCCATCTTCTCATCCGAAAACAAACCTCCCTTAATTTCCAACAACAGTATTTCTTCTACAATATATTAGAGTTTTCCTCTTAAATTATCCAATATTGCAAGAAAAGTTCGAACTTTTTACTTGTTTGCTCCAGTGTATTAATCCAATAAAAAAGAAGCGCCAAAACAGCGCTCCTGTTTTAAGCCAAATATATACAAATCATTAAAGGCTGTAAACACTTACCTGTTTTGTTTTCTTTCCTTTTTGCTCAAAGGTAACTTTTCCGTCGAGCAATGCATAAAGAGTATCATCCTTGCCGCGGCCAACATTGAGTCCGGGTTTAATACGGGTACCCCTTTGACGTATTATAATACTACCTGCTGTAACAAACTGGCCGTCATGGCTTTTTACACCCAAACGTTGTCCCTGGCTATCACGGCCGTTGCGGGAGCTGCCAACACCTTTTTTCTTGGCAAAAAGCTGCAAATCTATCTTCATGGGTCCTTCATCTCCTTTCTTCTGCCAAATGAATATATTCCTTATATCCTGACTGTAAATCTTTAATGACCAAATACAAGGTCTCCAATATTACCTGTACCCTTTCATCAGTATAATCACCACTCACCAGACACTCTAAGCGGCCGGGTTTACTTTTTTTTTTAAGTTTTGCACCGATAACTTCTTCCAAGCCGAGCAAAGCACCTTGCGCCAAGGCAGAGACACCGGCACAAACAATATCTTGCCCTTTGGGACCATAATCTGCATGCCCTGAAAGATAAAAACCCTTGAGCTTATTGCCGGTATCGCGAACAAAGCGAACTCTAAGCATTATCAACAACGGGAGCTTCAATTTTTTCAATCAAAACCTTGGAATAAGCTTGTCGATGCCCTTGCTTGCGTCGATAGTCTTTCTTGGCTTTATATTTAAAAACAGTTACTTTATTATCACGACCTTGCTCGATAATCTTACCTATTACCTTGGCCCCGTCTACAAAGGGTTTTCCGACAAAAGTATGATCATTTTTAATCAACAAAATCTCGTCAAATTCAACCTGTGTTCCCTTTTCGCCGGGCAGCTTTTCCGTTTTGATAAATTTTCCTTCTTCCACTCTGGTTTGTTTACCGCCTAGCTTGATGATTGCGTACATTGTAACACCCCCTCACCACAGTACAAAAAAATCTATTCACACCTATATGTGCATTGACAAACCTCATGATACATTTTAACACAACCTATTTAGCCCTGTCAATAAATCTTGCCTTGGCAAATGTCTTATAAACATCTTCAATTTTTACATCAACCCAGTGACCAACTTTTTGCCCGGCCCCGACAATATCGATGACAAAACCCTCAAGCCTTGCAATGCCATCTTCAGAATTATAATTATGCTTACTTTGCACCAAAAGGTTTAATTCATCACCGGTTTTAACGGGCATAGCCACATTAGCCAATTCCTTTCGTCCTCCTGTTTTTATGATCCTCATTTCCTCCAGATGCAGGCTTTCATTGCCCCGTATATAAAGGTCTTTGCCAAGCGCTTCTTCCAATTCTTGCAGCTTTTTTCCCCGGGATCCGATAAGGTTGGCTGCTACTTCCGGGTGAACTTCAAGAAAAGCCGCCTGAAATTTCTCTTCGGAAATCTTCTTCTTGAGTTGATGGATTGTTTCTATGGCAACACTCTCGGCAGTCAAAACCTTGCCGGTCCCACCACAATAATGGCATTCCCTCTGCAGGTATTCACCGATTCCCTGTTTTACCTTTTTCCTGGTCATTTCCACAAGGCCTAGCTTGGTTAAGCCTAACACAGCAGTCTTTGTATAATCCTGCTCCAATTCTTTCTGCAAGGTATCCATAACGAGTGCTTGATCGCCTTGCCGATCCATATCGATAAAATCAATGATTATTATACCGCCGATATCTCTCAACTTCAACTGATGGGGTATCTCCTTGGCAGCCTCCAAGTTGGTTTTCAATATTGTATCATCCAGATTGCTCCGTCCTACATACTTGCCCGTATTTACATCAATAGCCGTGAGGGCTTCCGTAGCATCTATAACCAGATACCCCCCCGAATTCAACCACACTTTTCTGTGCAAGGCATTTTTAATTTCCTTTTCAATCTCATATAGAAAAAACATCGGCAATTTGCCAAGATAAAGTTCAACTTTCTTTCGCAGGTGGGGCGCAATATTTCTCGTCGCCCGGACTATTCCTTTGTAAACCCTTAAATTATCGACAACCAGCCGGTCAAAATCTTCCGTGAAAGTATCTCGTACAACCCGTTGAACCAAATCTAAATCCTTATAAAGCAGGGCGGGAGCCCGACATTTTTTGGTCCCTTGCTTGATCTTCGTCCATTGGTGATCCAAAAACCTAAAATCCCTTTTTAGTTGTTCTGCCGTCGCCCCTTCTGCGGCAGTTCGGGTTATAAAACCCATGTTGCCAGGCTTAAAGTCATTTACCAAAGCCTTCAAACGCTTTCTCTCTTCTTCATCTTGTATCCGTCTGGATACACCCACATGGCTAACCGTCGGCATCAAAACCAAATAACGTCCCGGTATTGTAATGTAGCATGTTGCCCGCGCTCCTTTGTTGCCGATTGCCTCTTTGACAATCTGAACGACCAGTTCGTCACCCTTTTGTAAAAGACTTTTTATTTTAAGTTCTTTTTTGTTCTTTCTTTTACTTCCTATTATGTCGCCAACATGGATAAAAACATTACGCTCCAAACCTACATCAACAAAAGCTGCTTCCATGCCGGGCAAGACATCCGTCACAACACCTTTGTATATATTACCTACTATTCCATCATCACTGCTTCGCTCTACTTTAATTTCAGCCAAGCGGCCGTATTCTTTTATGGCCACCCTCGTTTCATTTACCTCCACATTAATAAAAATTTCACGTGTCATTAAAAATTAACCTCCAAACCGAAGGGGGTCTTAAGTGTGCCCCTATCAACAATAAAGATTTCAGTCTTCATAAGGCAACAAGGCCCCTTAAACAAACCATTGGAAACCTTGTCCAAAGATTCACAAAACTTTTTCATGTTTAAATTTTCTCTGCTACCTGCCTTGGCTATAATCCTTAAAAGTCCAAAGTCCTCTCGCCAGCCCAACCAATCTATTTTTAAAATGAGTGACCCGGGATTTGTAAAATTATTCTGGGGCAAAAAGGCTTCGCCGCCATTTTTTTCACTCAAGGAACGAAAGAAAGAATCAAAATCAAGAGAAGCTTTATTAACATCGCAGCCCCTTATCCATAAATAATGTGCTGCCGCCGTAATTTGCGACATAAGGGAAGGATTTTCAGAGGGAATTTCTTTTGCAGCAAGGACCCGCAGTTCTTTGGGCAATACCCGGCGAAAACCCTTTATTATCACTTTTTCTTCCAGCGACTTGTCTAAATATAAATCAAAATATTCAGCTAAACTGGCGGTACCCACCGCCACAGGCTGCCCATAAGCTATTTTGGGTCGTGGATTAAATCCTTTTGTCAATGCAAAGGGAAGCCCGGTACGTCGCAAAGCCTTCTGCATTGTAGCAACCAAATCCAAATGGGATAAAAATGCCAGCTTATTTACCTTTGCATGTTTAATGCGAACCCTCAATGTCTTTTCCCCCAATAATATCGACAGCTACAGCGAGGTTATCACAGCAACCACAATCATGGCATGTACCATAGCGGCAAGGTGTAGTTAACAAACCCTTTTTAGCTGCCTTTAACTCTTTTAGCAAAAAGCTTTTGTTTACGCCTATATCAATGTGCTCCCAAGGCAACCTTTCTTCATCCCCCAACGGACAAGTAATTAAATCTTGCCACGGTAATCCTGCTTCTTCCAAGGCTTCCCACCATAACTTTCGTTCAAATTGCTCATCCCAGCCATCGAAGCGGCAACCTTTTTGCCAAGCTCGCAATAAAACACTGCCCAATCGCATGTCGCCGCGGGAAAACAGTGCTTCCAACATACTTATATCCCAGTCATTCCATTGCAACTTTATAGATCTGCCCCTTAGATTCTTTTTCAATATCTCTTGTCTCTCCCAAATTGTCTCTTTATCCAACAAGGGCTCCCATTGAAAAGGTGTATGAGGTTTGGGTATAAAAGTTGAAAAGCTGACAGTTATTTGGGGACGCCTGGTTGCATTTTTTTTGCCGATATCTTTTACCTTTTTAACCAAATCAATAATAGCCATTATATCTTCAATGGTTTCGGTTGGCAAGCCGATCATGAAATAGAGCTTTATAGAAGACCAACCAGCCTTAAAGGCCGCTGTCGTTGCATCCATAAGGTCTTTCTCAGTTATCCCCTTGTTTATAACATCTCTAAGCCTTTGACTGCCTGCTTCCGGAGCAAACGTTAAACCGCTTTTTCTAACCTTTTGTATTTGGTCGGCCAAACCAATGCTGAATGCATCAGCCCGCAAAGAAGGCAAAGCCAAACCGATGGCCAAATCCTCATACTCGCTTGTAAAATAAGATACTAACTGGGCGATATTCGAGTAATCTGTTGCACTCAATGATAAAAGAGAAATCTCATTATAGCCGGTATTGGCCAAAAGTGAAGCGGCCAACTCTTTTAAGCGTTCGACACTGCGTTCTCTAATGGGTCGATAAATCATGCCGGCTTGGCAAAATCGACATCCCCGCCCACATCCTCTGGCAATCTCCAAAGAAATACGGTCGTGAACAGCTTCCGTATAAGGTACTATTATTTTATCCGGAAAAAATGCATCCTCCAGCGACTCTTCTACCCTTTTTGTTACCTTTGCCGGCACGTTGGCTCTGCGGGGTTCGGCATGATAAAAACGCCCGCTTTTCTTATAATTATAAAGATGAGGGACATAAATTCCTTTGATTGTTGCAACTCTTTCCAAGAGCTCTTCTTTCTCCTCTTTTTTCCCTTTACTTTCCGCCAGCAAAGCTAAAAACTCCAGCAAAGATGATTCACCGTCACCGATGAAAAAGCAATCGATAAAATCAGACATCGGTTCGGGATTGAAAGCGCTCGGTCCCCCGGCGATGACCAAAGGCATATTTGAACGATCCTTTCTTTGCAAGGGGATTCCACCCAAATCCAAAATTGTCAAGACATTGGTATAGGATAGTTCATACTGCAAACTAAAACCGATAATATCAAATTCAAATAAAGGGGTACCTGTCTCTAAAGAACAAAGATTTTGCCCCGAATCGCGAAGTTGTTTTTCGCGATCGATCCATGGAGCGAAGACTCTTTCTGCGTAATAACGGGGATCTTCGTTGATCATATGATATAAGATTTTTACACCCAAATGGGACATACCCACTTCATAAATGTCGGGAAAAGCCAAAGCCATATGGACTTGAACCGCAGAAGGCTCTTTTTTGACTTGGTTCCATTCGTTACCGATGTAACGGACGGGCTTATTGATATTTAACAAATCCAATCGCTCAGAACAATCCATCCTATCATTCCCTTCCTAAAAAGGTTCCAATAGTTCCGCCAGTGTTTTTTGTAAATCCCCCTTCAAAAGGGCCAGCTGTAAATCCTTTTCCTCCAATGCACCCATTATCTCCATATCTTCATCGATCACCATCACGATATGAAACAGACGGGGGTTGATGTGTAAAAGCACATCTTTTATCTGTAGTTTACCCGGAGCGGACCAAAATTCTCCTTTCAAAGCACCCCGGGAAATTTGTTTATCCCTATTTAGCATGTCACCCAGTTTTAATAAAACAACATCTTCCCGCCGGGAGCGCGATTTTACCAAAACGAAAAAAGCCAAGAAAAGGGTTAGCAAACCGGCAATACCCCGCAAAAAAAGAAAGATACATATAACCGCCATAAATATAGTCACCAGACGTGAAATTTTCAAAGCCAACCAAGTTCCTTGATTATAACCATGACGTCGAGCCAAAAATGCCCTAAGAATTCTGCCACCGTCCAGGGGCAAGGCGGGCAACATGTTAACGGTAACCATTAATGTGTTAATTACCAATAAGTAATTTGACCATTCACCTACAACTATACCACCAAAACGCAAAACCAGTAGTACACAAATTATAATTATATTAGCTAGGGGACCGGCTAAAGCAATCTTAATCTCTTCCTGCGGTGCCAGCAAATCTTTGATTTTTGCCACGCCGCCAAAGGGAAGGAGCTCTATCTCATAAAAGTCCAAGCCCGCTTTGTTCAGAGCGCCGATATGGGCTGCTTCATGGAAAAACAGCGAACCCCAAGCTCCGATCATTTCCCGGTAAAAGCCACCTAGAGTGAATGCAATTGCAACTATGATTAAAACCCCGTTTACTCTAAGTTTTCCCAATTTCATATAACCTACCCCTCCTATCCATGTACATATATGGACCCTGGTAAAGTTATATGCAATCAGAAATAAATTTTTTGTCGACGCATATGTATATTCATTAACAAACCAACAGCAACAAGATTTGTAATTAGAGAGCTGCCGCCATAACTGACAAAGGGCAAGGGCAAACCTGTAATTGGTAATATACCCATAGTCATGCCCACATTAACAATAATATGAAAACCTATCATTCCGGTAATACTGGTAGCTATTAATGAACCGAAGCTGTCTTTACTTTTATAAGCAACATTTAACCCCTTAAGTATAACAAATAGATACAGGACCAGTAATATCAAAGCCCCGATAAATCCAAACTCCTCGCTGATAACGCTAAATATAAAATCGGTATGTTGGGCCGGCAAAAAATTCAATCGCGTCTGTGTACCGGTGAAAAGCCCTTTGCCCAACAAGCCTCCCGACCCGATGGCAATCTTTGACTGGATAAGCTGGTAGCCCCAAACCGATGGATCCATCTCCGGATTGATGAAGATCATTAAGCGCATTAGTTGGTACTCTTTTAAAGGAATCCACAACCCCCATTGCAAATGAGCAAAAACCCAACTGCCAGCCAAAAACAGGGCCCCGCCGGAGAATATTGCAATATACTTGCCTGATAGCCCGGCGATAAAAAGAGAAATTACCAATATTGCACACAAAACCAAAGCAGTTCCCAGGTCGGTACGCAAAATCAGCAAAAAAGGAACAAGGGTTACCAAACAAGACTTTATGACTTTTTGCCAAGTTAGCCTGCTACTGTCTTGGGACAAGATTGCCGCCAATAAAATAATTACTGCCAACTTTGCAAATTCAGAAGGTTGAAAACTTATCGGACCTAAAAAAATTGTCCTCTTGGCAGCTATACCTGTAATCCCGGAAACCATGTTTATGCTCAGTAGAAATATCGTGCCACCATAAATTAGATAAGCATAATCTTTCAAAATTCGATAGTCAAAAAGGGTAACGACTATCATTAGAAGCACACCCACTATAGCTGACAATATCTGCCGGCGGACGAATCCCAAACGAAATTCATCGGTTTGGTATACATGGGTGGAGCTGGCAATCATAATTATACCAATTATCACAATAGTCAAGACCAAGGCTGGCAATATAAAGTCTATATGACGAAAAAGCTTTCTGTTAAACAATCTTTTTACTCCTTACGAAGGTTTCTTAAATGGGATTTTTGCTTCCAAAGCCATCGAGTTCACCTCACGGCTCACCTTTAAGTCAATTTCTTTACTGTCTATACGCAAATATTTTGATAAAATTTGACCAATGTCGCTTTTCAAATTTTTTAACTCATGGGGCGACAATTCTATTCTGTCGTGGATCAAAATTACCCGCAAACGCTCCTTGGCAATTTCTTTACTCTTTTTTCGTGGAGTCATTATCCATCCCTCCTTAGGAAATACCAATCATACGTTTAATTTTATCTACCAGTTTTTCTTTATTCAAGGCAAGAACGGGTAACTCTTCCCCTTCAAGGCGGCGGGCCAAATTCCGAAAAGCCTGGCCTGTCTGAGATTTTTCCTGAAGAACAATCGGTTCCCCCCTATTGGTAGAAACTATAATGCTTTCATCTTCCGGTATAATCCCCAAAAGATTCACAGCCAAGATTTCAATCATATCATCGATGCTCATCATGTCACCTCGTCGAACCATGTCAGCGCGGATTCGATTTATTATCACCCGCGGTTCGCGCAAGCCATGGGATTCCAGTAAACCAATAACTCTATCAGCATCGCGTATTGCAGCAACCTCAGGGGTAGTCACAACAATAGCCTCATCAGCTCCGGCAATGGCATTGCGAAAACCGAATTCTATTCCCGCCGGCGAATCGATAAATACATAGTCATGTTCTTTTTTCAGTGTATCAATCAGTTTCTTCATCTGCTTTTCGTCAATAGCCGTCTTATCCCGCGTTTGGGCCGCCGGAAGCAGCAACAAATTTTTGTTCCGCTTATCTTTAATTAATGCTTGATCCAATCGACAACGACCCTCGGCAACATCTACGATGTCATAGACAATTCTATTTTCTAAACCTAAAACAACATCCAAGTTACGCAATCCGATATCCGTATCAACCAACACAACTTTTTTAGCCAAGAGCACCATAGCCGTACCAAGGTTAGCGGTAACGGTGGTTTTCCCAACGCCACCCTTCCCCGATGTAATAACCACTACTTTCCCCATACTAAACCCTCCTTCTATTTAGCTGAAAAATTTTCTATAACAATTTTCCCGCCGGTGACCCGGGCAATTTCAGCCCCGCTGTTTTTATTACCTTTAGCATCGGGAGCACGGCTGATGACCGATCCGATACGTAATTGAGTTGGCTGTAAACTCAAGGCGATAACCTTTGCCTTTAAATCACCGGTTGCACCGGCATGAAGAATCCCGCCAACCACCCTGCCAAATATCAATATATCCCCGCCGGCCACCAGTTCAGCACCGGGATTTATATCGCCGATAACGATTAAGTCACCGGGTGCAACAGCCTTTTGTCCCGATCGAAAATTCTTTTTGGCAATCATCGGATAGGTAACCAGTGCCGGCATTTTATCGGCAGGTAAATCCTCTTCCTCATAAAAAAAACCGACTTTCAATTTAGGGCTTATCTCCGCTAGCAACTTTTCGATTTGCCATTTATCTTCCTTGCTCCAACCTCGGTCAATAAATTCAATATTGTACTCAGCGTCATAGAAGAAACTACCCAAGCCGAACTTTCTTCTCAAAAACGCCTTTAATTCAATCAGAGATATCTCCGAACCATAATAAACTTTGAGCTTATCCAAGGAACCTTTGATAATTATTTCTTTTGATGACATCTATTAATCCGCTACCTCCTTGAGATCAAAGTAAGTCTCCAAGAGTCCTTTGGCAATTGGCAAAGCATATTTGCTATCATTGCCATGTTCGAGAAAAACAACGAAGGCTATTTCAGGTTCGTCAGCGGGTGCATAGCCGACAAACCAGCCATGGTTGGCCCTTTCAAGGTTAGTAACCGTTTGAGCGGTGCCAGTCTTGCCAGCAACTTTTATCGGGAAATTACCCAGTTGCCCCCAACCGGTTCCGTATTCTACTACCGCCTCCATAGCCTTTCTTATATGAGCAAGGGATTGTTGAGAAAGATCCGCCTTATTCAAAATGTGCGGCTTGTTTTCATATAAAACTTCCCCATCGGCAGAGATTATCTTATCCAATAGATAGGGTTGCATCAAGTTGCCGCCATTGATGATGGCACTGACCATGTTGACCAATTGCAATGGAGTAACCTGCAGACTACCCTGCCCTACCGACAAGTTTATTGTATCCCCCGCATACCACGGCTCCCTGACAAACTCTCTTTTCCAAGCTGTATCGGGAACCAATCCCACTTGCTCGGAAGGGATATCGATACCGCTCAAACGACCCAAACCAAATTCCCGGGCTGTTTTTTGAATCAATTCACCGCCTTTTTGGTAAAGCAAATAACCCATAGTATAAAACGACACGTTGCAAGAATTGGCCAAAGCATCATAAAAGTTTTGCTTACCGTGCCCATCATCTCTCCAACATAGCCACTTATAATCACCTAACTCAAAAAAACCCGGGCATGTAAAATATTTTTCTTGTGGATCTTCAATAATATGCTCCAATGCTGCAAGGCCGACAATTATTTTAAAGATCGAACCGCAAGGGGGAGCAACCTGGACTGTTCTATCAAAAAACGGTTGCAAGGGATTGTCTTGCAGTAGCTTTAATTCTGCAGGATCAATACCGCCGGCGAATAAATTCAAATCATAAGTAGGATAGCTGGCCATCGCCAATATCCGGCCCGTGTGAGGTTCCATTACAATAACGGAGCCTCCGGTAGGGCCTCCCTTTAAATCCTTATTATCAGGCGCTATTAGCTGCAATCCTCTAATTTGGTCCGCCAAGTAATGCTCCACGTCTCTTTGCAACGGATAGTCAATGCTTAAATAAAGATCGGAACCTTGTACCGGCGGTTTAATGCCCAAAGTACCCACTTCTTTGCCTACATTGTTTACTTCAATTTGTCGCAGTCCATCCTGGCCTTGTAAATTTGCTTCGTAATATCTTTCCAGGCCGGTCTTGCCCAAAAAGTCGCCCGCTTTATAACCGAGGGGAAAAAAGGCATTCAATTCAGAACGCGATATTTCGCCGACATAACCCAAAAAATGGGCACCAAGACTGCCATAAACATAGTCACGAATCGGCGTTTTTTCAATGATCAGTCCCGGAGTATCGGAAAAAGATTCCTCCAAGGCCAGTAACTCTTCTCCACTCAACTTTCGCTTAATAGGCATCGTTGCCGAACGAGGACTTTCCTGAATCTTGGCCAATAGCTCATCTTCATCCAAGTCTAAAATAGCAGCGATATTGCTAATTGTTACTTCCAGGGAGTCATCGTCCAAATTAGCAGGTATTACCGATGCTGCGTAAGCCATTTTATTGGAAACCGCAATGGTTAACCCTTCACCGTTGCGTAAAAAAATACGACCACGGGAAGCAGGTATTGTTCGGTAATCGATACGGTTTCCTTCCGACCATTGCCTATATTTTTCTCCTTGAATAAATTGAAGTTGAATCAGACGAACAACAAAAACTAAAAAGGTAATGATAAATAATATCGATAAAACCTTTACCTTTTTATATATTTTTTCTGAATACACAGCTACCACCCTTAAACTCTTCGAATAGGAAGTCCTCAAAAATGAATAAAATAAAATAAATTATTCCTCCCAACAAACCATCTACCAAGGCTGCAGGTAACAGGATTTTTAGGAAAACAGCCCTGCACGAAAGATTAAATAGAAGATCTTCGGCAATTACATAAGTAAGGATATTGTTCAAAAAACTTGCCCCCATTAATATCAAGGGAGGAAATAGCATATTATTTTTAAAAATTTTACTCTCTAAAAAACCGACACACAAACCGATCAAGGGGAAAGTAAAGATATAAGTACCTAAAGCATATAAATCAAATAAAAATCCCGCCACAAATCCCCAAACAAACCCATGTTTCATACCCCGCAAGAGGGCAAAGATACAGACAAGAAGCAAGGGTAAATTGGGCCAAGCCGGCAATTGGAGGCGGGCCAGCAAAGTTGTTTGCAAGATAACCGCCAGAAGAAACATGAAGGCGCGATAAATGTTTTCTTTCATTCTCTTTCCCCTTGCCCCAGGATAACTAAAACCTCTTCGATGGTTTCTCCTGTGATATAAAACTCCAATGCCGCCTGCTGGGTCAAGCCATAGTCACCAGGATCAACATGAATAATCTTACCAATGGGAATATCTTTAGGGAATATATCGGAAAACCCGGAGGTAACAACAATATCACCGGCACCGACGGAAGCATCCCAAGGGAGGTTGTCCATAGTATAAAGACCTTCCCCCCAGGGCTGTCCTCTAACAATACCCAAAGCCCTGGATATTTCCCCTTGCACAAGTCCACCTACAACAAAGGATGGGTCGGTCACCAATAAAACATGAGAGGTTTTCGCATAAGCCTCTTTAATGTATCCAACCAGGTAACCGTTATATGTAATTACCGGCATCTTCTCCCGCACGCCGTCTTTACTACCACAAGCTATGATTAGACCCTTCCGCCAGTTATCACCGCTAAACCCAATGACCCGAGTTCCTAAATAATCATACTCAGCCAAAGGGGGAAACATTAAAAGACGCCGTAAACGAGAATTTTCCTGACAAAGCTCCTCTTGAAAAAACAATTGTTTTTCCAATTCAT
This sequence comes from uncultured Halanaerobiales bacterium, assembly GCA_964568715.1. Taxonomy (GTDB): domain Bacteria; phylum Bacillota; class Halanaerobiia; order B1SED10-174; family B1SED10-174; genus CAZMQU01. The sequence goes on along the minus strand of CAZMQU010000004.1, from coordinate 106,740 downwards.
TTATTCTTGCCAAAAGATTACGTCTTTCATCTTGAAAATCTTCGTATTCGCGGATAAAATAGGTAAATTTACCGCCTAAATCTCTTACTTTTGTAACTACACTCTGAAAGGGGGCAATGAGACGGTGAATAAAACCAAAAGGTTGGGTCACCTTTGCTCTAACAAAAACAACCGCAAAGACCAAAAGAATCAAAATAATCACAACCAAAAGTTGCCCTTGCCATTTTTGCCAAGAAATTTTTTTCATTGCCCCTCCTTTCTGACTAAGAAAGTCTTCTTTGATTTGATCGCAAAATTCGTCGTTGCATATCAATTTCTTCCAGTGCTTTGCCCGTTCCCTTCACAACACATTCCAAAGGCTCTTCGGCTATATGAATGGGCATACCGGTTTCCCGCCGTAAAAGGGAGTCCAAACCGGCCAGAAGCGCTCCGCCACCCGCCATTATAATACCACGGTCCATTAAGTCGCTGGCTAACTCCGGCGGTGTCCGCTCCAAAGTCATCTTCACTGCACTAACAATAGCTTCAACCGGATCGGCCAGTGCTTTCAATATTTCAGCGGCACTAACTTCAATAGGACGAGGCAAACCGGTTACCATATCCCTACCTCTGATTTCCTTTGATTCTTCTTTGGCAGCCCCCTCAATTGCATTGCCGATATCAATCTTAATTTCTTCAGCGGTTCTGGAACCGATAATAATCTTGTACTGATCTTTAATGTAGCGGACTATTGAGTAATCCATTTCATCTCCGCCAACCCGAATTGACTGACTGGCAACAATGCCCTCCATTGAAATTATGGCAACCTCGGTCGTACCCCCGCCGATATCGACAATCATATTCCCTGTCGGTTCATTGACGGGTAAACCGGCGCCAATTGCTGCCGCCATGGGTTCTTCAATCAAGTAAGCTTCCCGGGCTCCTGCCTGAAGGGTTGCATCAATTACAGCTCTTTTTTCCACTTCGGTGACGCCCGAGGGGACACAGACAATTATGCGAGGCCTCACCAGTCGGCTGCGCCGATGGGTCTTTGTGATAAAATACCTGAGCATCCGTTCCGTAACATCAAAATCTGCTATAACACCATCCTTCATCGGACGTATGGCCACAATATTACCGGGTGTTCGACCGATCATGTTTTTTGCTTCTTCGCCGACGGCAAGAATATTTCTTGTATCCTTTTGGATTGCCACTACGGAAGGTTCGCGTAAAACAGTCCCTTTACCACGGACATAAACAAGAGTATTGGCAGTTCCTAAATCTACCCCCATATCTTTGGAAAATGGAGCACTCAATAATTTCAGAAACATTTAGTCTTCCCCTTTCTGCCGCAATAACTAATTTTTAAGTTAAATAACTCCTTCTTCTTTAAGGCTGCTATAATTTCCATCCCCAATGATGATATGATCCAAAACCTGAATGCCGACCAATTGCCCCACTTCAACGAGCCGGCGTGTAACCCTGATATCTTCTCGGCTGGGACGGGGATCACCGCTGGGATGATTGTGGGCCAAAATTATACCCGCACTGCTTCGTCTTATGGCCCTATTAAAAACCTCGCGCGGATGAACTATAGAACTGTTCAAGCCCCCTGTAGTTACATGCTCAATAGAAATTATCTTGTTTTTAGTGTTCAACAAAATCAAGCAAAATACTTCTTGCTTTAAATACCTAAGTCGTGGCATTACAGCATGAGCTGCATCCTTTGGCGATCTTACCGTCACCATATTCTGATCAACAAGCGGTATCCGGCGACAGATTTCTGCAACAGCTTGCAACTGCGCCGCCTTGGCCAAGCCAATCCCTTCGATGGCCATGAGTTCTTCCATAGCATAATCCAAAAGACCGCGAAGGCTGCCAATTTTCCCCAATAAGTTTTGGGCTAAACCCAAAGCAGTGTCTTTGCGTGTACCGACCCTTAAAATTAGGGCCAGCAATTCGGCATTCGAAAGGCTGCCGGCTCCATAACGTAAAATCTTTTCCCTGGGCCTTTCTTCAACCGGCATCTCCTTTAATGTAAGCCGATATTCCTCTTCCTTTCCCATCGTTGGCCTCCTTAAAAAATATATTTACGCCAAAGGAGGTCAGCAGTTGGTATAAACTGGCGAGGGGAAGACCAACCACATTAAAAAAGCATCCTTCGATTCGTTCCACAAAAACTGAACCCAACCCTTGGATTGCATAGGCACCGGCTTTGCCCATCGGTTCGCCGGTTTTAACATATGCAACAATTTCATCGTCGGCGAGTGGTCTAAAAAAGACCTGGGTAGATTCAAAAGTGGTAACTTCTTTGCCTCTAACAGTGTCGATTATAGCTAATCCGGTAATAACTTCATGGGATGCAGCACTGAGCATTCGAAGCATTCTTTTGGCATCGGAGGAATCTTTGGGCTTGCCTAATTTTTTGCCGGAAAAAACAACTATCGTATCGGCACCAATTATTAAAGCACCGTCATTACAGCTTGCAACGGCCTGTGCTTTAGCCATGGCTGCTGCCATGGTCAAGTCGGCAAAACTGCCCTTTCCTTCTGAAAAAATCTTATTTTCATCCACCTTGCTTTGTGCTGTGGAAAATGGCAAATCAAATTTTGAAAACAATTCGATGCGCCTTGGTGAACCCGATGCCATTACGATTTTCCCCACGGCTTTACCCTCCCGAATACGCCTAATACATACTTTGCAATAATGCCTACCATAAATCCGGTCGGTAATGCCAGCAACGTCAGGTAAGGTAAGTAATAAAATATACCGAGATTGCCAACAAGCAGAGCAGCTGCAGCTATTTGACCAATATTATGAAAAATTGCTCCAATAATGCTTACCCCGATCATGCTAAAGCGGTCTTTACCATACGAAATTGTAATGGCCATGGTTAAAAAAGCAAGTATTCCACCGCTCAAGCTTAGATAAAAGGGCACAGTTAAAAAAGTACCGGTCAAAAATGATCCTAAAAAAATCCGTAGCATTACTACCTGACCTCCTCCTTTGGCCCCGTAAAGAACCAGGGCCATTAGGGTTACAATATTAGCCAGTCCCATTTTGGCGCCTGGGACCGGCGTTAGGAGGGGTAATAAAGCTTCCAGCAAGTGAAGAATAAGGCCGATGGCTACAAACAAGGCAATATTTGTCAAACGGTAAATCCCACGTCCATTTTTTACTTTAATTTTATCCCATCGGTCCAAAAAAAACTCTCCTTTAATTTCAATTCGCTTAGTGGTGGTAATTCCCTTCATGAACTCAAATGTTTTAACAAACCGGGGCTGGTAAAAATTTCTCCTTCATCATCAACAAGCAATCCCTCGTACCCTTCGATACTCTCCAAAAGAATCAAGCCCTTGTTTCGTCCCAGAATCATTATAGTCGTCGCCAAAATATCACTGACCAGAGCGGAAGGACCGACAATCGTAACACTCTTCAAGCCGCGGGCCGGGTAACCACTGCGAGGGTCAATTATATGGTGGTATCTAACGTCATCTTCGACAAAGTACCTTTCATAATCGCCTGAGGTAACTACGCTTCCTCCATTGACATGGATTACATAATCTTTGATGTAGTCTTTACTGTTTTCGATGCGGGGATCCCTAACACCTATAGCCCACGGCTTCCCGTCGGGTTTAAACCCAAAGACCCCGATATCGCCACCTGCATTTATATATGCGGCGGTAATACGGTGCTTTTTCAATTCTGCCAAACCTTCATCCACTGCGAACCCTTTTGCCACACCCCCTAAATCAAGGGATACCCCTTTGGCCAGCTCCACCGCCATAATTTCGGGATACAAATGAATCCCTGCCAAGGATACCAAAGGCAAAAGTTCTTGCAATTTTAAAAAAGAAGGTATTTCAGGCCTCCGATTTTTGCCAAATCCCCATGCATCCATTAGAGGGGCTACGGCAATATTGAAGACACCATGCCACTCCCGCCCATAATTGAAACCTTTGTCAATTATTTCATAAAGATCTTTACTTAGATAAACGATTCCTTCCCCCGCCTGACCATTAAGCCGGCTGATCTCACTATTGGGATCGAAACGATCAGCTAAAACAACGATCTCTTCGATGCGAGCGAAGGCAGCTTCAATTGCCACCTCGGCTTCAACACCTGCCGCTTTTATGGTTACCAAGGTGTCCATTAAAAATCTGGTATCTTCAATAATCCGTTCCTTATTGGGGCCGGTTGTCGCCAAATATATTAAGCCTGCTATAACCAGCATAAAGATTATGATACCTGTAATTTTTTTCATTCAATTCCCCCTTTTTGAGTCGCCCAAGCAATCATTCGGACAAACCGTCAATTTCCAAAGACAAATTTGATACCAGCCGGACGACAAGCCTATTAGGGATACATACGATCACCGGACCGGGCTTTTTTATCCAACCTGTTTTTTCACATATTTTCAAAGGATCGGCAGAAGGGGCAAAAACACGCACTCCTTCCGGTGTCATCTTTATTCTGTGTCTGCCGATTGGACCTTCGACTTCAACAACATGGCCTTCATTGGGTAGAGAATTTCTCGAAAAACGCCCTTTCTCTTGTCCGGCAATCGTAATTACAACAACCCAGTCTTTTTCTTGGCTCAGACGAAAATGGGGCCCCAAATATGGAATAAAAATACCACCCAAAGAAAAAATCAAAGCGAGGCTTATCACGATTTTATCACCAAGCCGCAAATTGGGCCAATATTTACACCAATTCACCGGTCCCACCTCCATCTAGTTATTATAACACAAATCTCAACTTCTACTTTCTATCTATACCCAACATTGCACCTTTAAAATTTACAGGCATCTTCACCGGGTGTAATCCATTAAAAAAGCCCTTTTTCAAGGGCTTTTTTATCTTTAGGCTTTGACCCATTCGTCTTCTTCAATAAATTGGATAGCCTTTGTCGGGCAAACCTTGTGACATTCTCCACAGTTTGTACATTTATCATAATCTATAACCGCCAAACGGCCCTGCATCGAAATTGCATCTTCCGGGCATGCTTTGACACATCGCTGGCAGCCGATGCAACCTACTGAACAAACACCGCGAATTTCTCTCGGCGACATATGTGTTGAACAACGAATGTGGTTCCTTTTTGAGACTCCCGCCAATATCACAAGGTTGCGGGGGCATGCCTCCACACATTTACCGCAACCGGTGCATTTCTCGGGGTCAAAACGGGGTATTCCGTCCTCACCCATCGAAGCCGCCCCAAAGGGACAAACCACGACACAATCACCAAACCCCAAGCAACCGTAGATACAACTTTTATGACCGTTCCCAAGGGACTGAGAAGCTGCACATGTTGCTACTCCTTGATAGTCGGCTCTATTTTTAGCAAATTCGCTACCGCCATTACATAAGACATGGGCAACCAAACGTTCTTTGGTTTCTGTGGATTCCATCCCCATAATCTTCGCAAGAGACTTGGTTACCGTATCCGCACATACCGGGCAGCCATCCGGCTGGGCCTCCCCCGCTGCCAATGCTTCAGCAAATCCCTGGCAACCGGGATATCCGCAGGCCCCGCAGTTGGCACCGGGCAATATTGCTATAGCTTTTTCAACGCGAGAATCGGTTTCCACACTTAAAAATTTTGCAGCTACAATCAATCCCAGGGCTAGTATTACACCCAATACCCCCATACTTAGAACTCCGGATATATAAATACTATTAGCCATTTTTTCACTCCTTCCTACCGCCGCTGTTACTTTTTACAAAGTGATAACACCTGCAAAACCGCTAAAAGCAAGGGCCAACAACCCGGCAATAATCAAAGTTATCGCCCCACCCTGCAAAGCGACGGGGATATCAGCAAATTCCAATTGCTCCCTAATACCAGCCATAATAACAATGGCAAGGGTAAAGCCGACACCACCGCCCAAAGCAAATACAACTGATTCGATAAAATTATACCCTTCCAAAGGGATCAACAAGGCCAAACCTAAAATCGCACAGTTGGTAGTAATCAAGGGCAAGAAAATTCCCAAAGCCTGATAAAGCACCGGACTTACCTTCTTGATGAACATCTCGACGAGCTGCACCAAAGAGGCAATAACCAATATAAAAGAGACGGTCTGCAAATATTCGAGGCCCAAGGGGACCAAGACAAATTGCTGCAAAAGGTAGGTTACAATCGCCGTCATTACCATAACAAAAGTTGTTGCCATCCCCATGCTCAATGCTGTGTCAATTTTTTTTGATACACCCAGATAGGGGCATATCCCAAGAAATTTGCTGAAGATGAAGTTGTTGATTAAGACCGTTGCAACAAAAATCAATAGAAGATTAGTCATTTTCTCACCCCCTTATCTTTTGTTTGGCTGCCATTGAATGAGTCAACTGGTTCATCAAGGCAACCAAAATACCCAAGGTTATAAATGCGCCGGCAGGCTGGACCATTACATCTATTGTTGTAAACCAATCACCGAAAACCTGGAAACCGAAGATTGTTCCTGAACCCAACAGTTCTCGCAGAGAAGCCAGCAAAATAAGGGCCCAGGTAAAGCCAAGCCCTATGCCCAAAGCATCAAATATGGAACTGGAGATAGAATTTTTGGAAGCAAAAGCTTCGCAACGGCCCAAGATCAGGCAATTTACTACAATCAACGGAATAAATATGCTTAATGAGGCCGCGATCACCGGCAAAAATGCTTTGAGAACATAATCGATGATTGTAACAAAAGTTGCAATTACTACAATATAGCTTGGTATACGCACTTGATCAGGGATTATTTTTCTCATTATAGAGATAGCAATTTCTGAGCAAACCAAAACAAAAGTAGTTGCAAGACCCATAGCCAATCCGTTAACACAAAGCGTAGTAACGGCCAAGACAGGGCACATTCCCAACAGAATTCTGAATGTGGGATTTTCTTTCCACAGACCTCTTTTCAAATGATCCAGATTGGACATCAAAATCCACCTCCGTCACCGATTTCAACAAGGGCAAACTCAACGGCCTTCTCAACGGCCTTGATCACCGCAACTGTCGAATAGGTAGCGCCGGTAATTGCATCTACCTCATCAGAATAATTCTTCACAAAGGGCAGACCAACAAATCTATTTTTAAACAAATCCTCTTCGATTACAGTTCCTAAACCCGGCGTTTCCGTATGGCTGAGAATGCTGATACCGATTATCTCCTTTTTATCTAAGCTGATTCCAACCATAACCTCCACCGGTCCTCCATATCCGGTTGCACTGCTGATTATGGCAGCAAGCTTTTCACCTTGTTTATTGTCGGCCAAATAAAACTCCTGCCCATCAATTTCTTCTTTTTCGAAACCGGAGATATCACCAAGAACCTCCTTTATCGAATCTATAACAGCAGCATCGGCCTGTAAAGCAATATAGGGCGCAGTAATCTGATAAGTTACAGTCAAAACCAACCCGGAAAAGAGAGCAATCGCGGTTAAAACCACAAGCATCTTCAGATTGTTTGTCATGTCCCTTTCACCTCCCCGAAAACTTTATCAGGCAAAAACCTATCCAAGAGGGGCACAAAAGCATTCATTAAAAGAATGGAGTAGAGGACTCCTTCCGGCGCATTACCCCATAATCGTATAATGAATACAATCAAACCCGCCCCAACCGCGTAGACCCAACGGGCTTTGCGACTTAAGGGGCTGGTTACCGGATCTGTAATCATAAACCATGCTCCTAACATCAGACCGCCGCTAAAAAGATGAAATAAAATATCCTGGCGAAATACAAGAGCAAGAACCCCGACCGTACCCAAATACCCCAAAGGAAGACGCCAATCAATAAAACCGCGGTAAAGCAAGTAAACGCCTCCCAATAATAACAAAAGCGCAGAGGTCTCACCTAAACAGCCTCCGACCGAACCAACAAAAAGATCCCAATAAGGAGCTATTTTGCCGGAAACTGCAAATTCTGTTAAAGGAGTTGCCACGGTTTGTCCATCCAAAACAAATTTGGTCATTACACTGGGAAAGGCTGCAGCCAAAAAGGCTCTGCCGATAAGGGCCGGATTAAAAATATTAAAACCCAACCCGCCAAAAATTTGCTTGCCCAATGATATAGCTACCAGACTACCCAAGGCGGCAATCCAAATCGGCGTGGACGGCGGCAAGGTAAAAGCAAGAAGGAGACCGGTTAAAACAGCACTGAAATCCAAACACAAAGACAGATCTTTTTTACGTATCAACAACCACAGAAATTCAGTCATCATCGACACAACCACACAAGTAACCATCAACCAAACAACCTGCAGGCCAAAGAAATAAATTGCCCCTACCGTTGCCGGAACCAAAGCAATCAAAACACCTCTCATTATACCGGGAACAGTCTCACGATGATGGATATGCGGAGCGGGCGTGACGATTAGGTTCTTAATTTCCACATTAATCCCTCCTTTGCTTGTTGCGAATGGCAGCCGCAACTGCTTGTTTGCCCAATACTATTCTTTGGACGAGCGGTCTTTTGGCCGGACACACATAAGAACATGTACCACACTCGATACAGGAAGATATGTGGCGCTTTTCCATCTCATCAAGTCGATTCTTTTCCTGCAAGTTAGCTAAAGTAATCGGATTCAATCTGATCGGACAATGGTCAACACAGCGGCCGCATCTGATACAAGGACTTTCCTCCGGTAAATTACTTTCTCTCTCAGACAATACCAAAATGCCACTGTCACATTTGCCTACCGGAATTTCAGTATAGTTTTGTGCAGCACCCATCATGGGGCCGCCAAATATTACTTTGCCGGCATCTTCTTCTTTAAGTCCCCCGACCAAATCGATCAACTCTTGGAGGGAAGTACCCAAATAGAATTTCAAGTCCTTAGGCTCATTAAGGCCCGAACCGGTAAAAGTCGTTACCCTTTGTAACAAAGGAATGCCATCCAAAACCGCTTCCTTGACCGCCAAAACGGTCTGCACATTATTAACAATTGCACCGACATTGCAGGGCAAGCCTTTTTGGGGTACACACTTTTTGATCAAAGCATCTATAAGCATTTTCTCATCCCCTTGGGGATATTTATCCCTAAGAGAAACAATTTTAACATTTCCATAACCTGAAATGGCTACTGTAAGAGCATCTATTGCTTTCTTTTTATGCCCCTTTATACCGATGAGGCCTTGAGTAGCCCCGGCAGCACGCATCAAAATCAGCAGTCCTTGAACAATATCCAGAGCCCGCGATTCCATTACCTTTTCATCGCATGTCAGATAAGGCTCACATTCAGCCCCATTGACGATTACAGTTTCAATAATAATGCCTTCCGGTGGCGACAATTTTACATGTGTAGGGAAACCCGCCCCTCCCATACCAATAATGCCGGCATCGCGAATCCTTGCCTTGATTGCATCGGGAGAAAGCTTGTTTATTTCAGTCCCAAGGGGCTCCATTTTCTCAATAGTGGTTTCTCCATTGCTTACAATTACTATAGCTTCTTCTCTGATTCCGTTGGCCAATTTTGTTTCAATAATTCCTTCCACTTCACCGCTGACGGAAGCACAAACTGCAACCCCCCATGAGCCCTGGGCTTGGGCAACAATTTGTCCTGCTTGCACCTTGTCACCTTTCTTAACAATCGGCTTAGCAGCATCCCCCGGCCCTTGTCGCAAAGGCAAATATACTTTGGCCGGAATAGGAGCATGGATAATAGGCTGCCCTCTGGTCAAGTCTTTAAATTCGGGTATGCAAGCACCTTTTCTAAATGTTTTTAAAAGCATGCCATCTTCACTCCTCTCATAATTTTGCCATATTTATTTCTTTGTTGTTTCCTCCCCTCTCATTACTTAAGGCCTAAAAGTTTCGATACGAGCCGTAAACGGCCGCACCGATATTGAACAATTTGCTGTTTCTCTTCTCATTATTCTGATAGCCCTGTTAAAAAATTGGGATTAATGAACATAAAAAAAGCAATTACTTTCACTGCTTCAAACAGTAGCCCGTAAATATCTCGATTCCCCAAACCATTATAATATATTTTTATACCCATTACAAACAAAAGACTCCATTATTCCAATTGGAAATATTCGGCATCATTACTGTATATTTACCGATTTTTTATCTCTAAAAACTCAATTTAGGAAGTTTATTGCAAGAAGCTATTCTATGATTGACAGGCCAGATCAGAATTGTTTGTAGCATAGTCGACAATATAGTCCCCGGCAGCCCTTCTACTGATATCTTCCACCCGATTAATTCTTATGTGTTCCTCTTGTTTTGTTATAACGGGAAAACCATGGTGTTCGTTGAAATATTTTGCCAATTTCCCTGCTGCCCTTCTCTTTTTAACAAACCCGTGATGTCTAAGAATTCTTTCTTCTATATATTCATTGGCCACAGGCAGAAAATTTATGGCACGGTCATCGATTATCCTTTTAAAGTTCGGATCAATTTCTATGCTAAGACTGTTTCGTTGCGCTGCCATACAAGCCAGCATCGTCGTGCCGGTACCAGCAAACGGATCCAAAACCAAGTCATCTTTGACCGAATACATATTGACCAATCTGTAGGCTAACTCAAAAGGGAAAGCACCACTTCGTTTTCTTCCTTTGTTTACAAGATCAGTTGCCAATCTTTGCTTGACCCCGACCGGCCCTGTCCATACATCGGAAAACCAAGCATTTCTTTCTTCCCAAAAATAAGCACTTTCGTATCTTAGTTTTTTTTCCTCGGCCCTGCAAAAACTTCTTTTGAACCCTTTACGCATTATCAAGATAAATTCGTGCTCCAAAGTCACATAAGCTCCGGCCGGCAACATCCCCGATCCCATAAATTTATTGGGTGCATTGGTAGGTTTACGCCATAAAACAGGTGGTAAAGCAAAGAAGCCCAATTCAACACAAAAATTTACCAAACGGGAGTGATTGATAAAAAGTTGAAATTTACCACCGATACTTCTTGCCGCATCGCCAATATTTATACAGGCAAAACCGCCCTTTTTTAAGACCCGGTATGATTCTCGCCAAACCTTGTCCAACTCTTTATGCATCAGTTCGAACGCCGGCTTGTCCTTCTCTTTGGCCAAAGCCTCCCCAATAGCCGGGTTCAAACCAATAAAAACCTTATCCCAAATATCGATCATGGGATAGGGTGGCGAAGTGACTATTAAATCAATTGTCTCATCCTCGAGCAAGGACATCCTCCGCGCATCGTCGATGAATACTTTATGACGTGTTCTCATGGAATACCGCCTTTAATTTCGGGCCCGCCGGTTTATTTTTGTTCGAATTCGTTTGCGTTTTTTAACCGGCTAAAACCTTCATCAATCCAATAACTCACCATCAAACATTTCTTTTTACCCATAAAACCATTCTATTACTTTTGCTTAAAACCTCTTTAATAACTTCTATAGACAATCCAATGTATGCTAAAAAAACCCGTGGTCAGCAACCTTCCGGTGGATTGACGGAAGCCCGGCAAAATTCTTGCCGGAAAATTTCCTTCAACCAACTTCAATGAAGATACAAAATTTACTTATACATCATTCCCGTTACGACAAAATATCCGTTTTTTTTTGTTTTTTCTCTTGACATGATTCAGCCAATCTGATACAGTTGTCACGATAAGGAAAAACCTTTAAACTGGTCCTGCGAGGCTAGGAAGGTCTATACACTTTTATCCTTGATTAGCAATCTTCCTTCCACTCCCAGGTGGAAGGTTTTTTCTTGCCGACAAATAATTTGGAGGGATTTTAGTGGATGGAATAATTGACGTAAATCAAAGGCCCGTTTTTAGTCGTTGGCTTCCTCTCAGTTTTCAGCACGTATTTGCAATGTTCGGCGCCACGGTTTTGGTTCCGATGTTGACCGGGCTAAATCCGGCCCACGCTTTATTTACTTCCGGATTGGGAACACTGATTTTTATCCTCATTACCAAGGGAAAAGTACCTGCTTACCTTGGTTCTTCTTTTGCCTTTATTCAGCCTCTTTTTGCAATTTCAGCTTCCTACGGGGTCGAATATGCCTTGGGAGGAGTATTTGCAGTCGGAATAGTATATCTGATCTTTGCAATTGTAATCAAAATGTTCGGCCTGGATTGGCTAGACAAAATCTTTCCCCCCGTCGTCATCGGTTCAATAATAATTACCATCGGTCTAAACTTGGCCCCGACCGCTATGGAAATGGCTATGAAGGGAGGCGGTGATACCTATAACCTGTACTATGTCCTCATTGCAGCCGTTACATTAGGTATTGCCGTCACAGCCTCCATTTTATTTAAAGGTTTTTTTGCGATAATTCCTGTCTTAATCGGTATAGTAGGTGGTTATTTATTCACATTGATTACCGGTTGGATTTTCCCAAGCCATGCCTTGATAGATTTCAGTATCGTTGCTGAACAAAGTTGGTTTGGTTTCGCTAAATTTGTCCTACCAAAATTCAGCCTGATTCCTATGGCCACTTTTGCCCTGGTCTCTTTGGCAACCATAGCCGAGCACCTGGGTGACGTTCTAGTTACCGGCACTATTGCCGGGCGTGATTTCTATAAGGATCCGGGCTTGCACAGAACCTTAGCCGGTGACGGAATCGCTTCATCCCTGGCTGCATTTTTCGGCGGGCCTCCCAACACAACTTATGGCGAAAACGTTGGTGTAATGGCCATTACCAAAGTTTACAGCGTATGGGTCATCGGTGGTGCCGCCGTGATTGCCATCTTGCTTTCCTTTGTTCAAAAAATTGGCGCCTTGATACAAACAATCCCTGTTCCGGTCATGGGTGGCATTTCTATGATGCTTTTTGGAATAATTGCCAGTAGCGGCATCAGGACAGTCGTTGAAAGCGGTATCGATTACGGGGATAAACGCAACCTGATAATTACATCGGTTATCCTGGTCATTGGAATCGGTGGTGGTAAAATTGCCTTTCCCCTCGGCGCAACCCTCAACTTCGAGTTGGCTGGTATTGCCCTGGCCTCATTGATCGGTATAGTACTAAACCTTATATTACCCCGTAACCGCAAAGAAGAAAATAACTCTTTAAACTAAAGCCTGTATACTTAAAATCAACTACATGATTCCAAGAAGAGAACAATTGAACCGCCGTAAAAATATGTTAGCATGAAAAATAGGTGAACGAGAAAAATAAGGACGGGCCCGAGTCCGTCCTTATTTCATATTGTGCCTTTACTGTATTTTCTTATCATTGTTTTCTCCAATGCCGTTTCCTTCATGATGGCTGAAACCGAGAGAATGCAAGATCAAAACTATTTCATTTAGAAAACCCATCGGCTGACATCTCCACACCTAAGGAAAAGGTTTCGCGCTGTTTTGATAATGACTCCCGGCAAGATGGGTTTAGATTTGGTCTTAAGTATCAACTTATTAGCAATATAATAGCAAAATCGGCAGGGAAAGACCTTTCGGTTGAAGAAGTAAATTTTTTATGACAGCATAAGTCTGCCAAACACAAATAATTATAAGGAATAAAAGCTCAAAGTCAAATCCAAAAAAAGTTCCAGAAACTATTGACCCACTATAAAGTAAGGACTGAAGGGAGTTCACGTCATGAATCTCATCTATGAAGGAAAAACGAAGGATATATATGATAAAGGAGAGGGCCTTTGCTTGCTAAGATTCAAAGATGATGTAACGGGTACAAACGGTGTGTTTGATCCCGGCGCCAATACCGTTGCTCTTGCCATTGAGGGTGCCGGACGGGCAGCCTTGCGGATTTCAAAATATTTTTTTGAAAAAATAAATGCCGCCGGCTTTCCAAGCCATTATGTATCGGCTGATCTTGAGGCCAATACCATGACTGTAAAGCGGGCTGAAATGTTCGGTGACGGGGTGGAAGTAATTCTCCGTTATCGGGCAGTGGGTAGTTTTGTAAGACGCTACGGCAAATATTGCAACGAAGGAGACCACCTTGCCCCTTATGTAGAAATGACCTTAAAAGACGATATGCGCAATGATCCTCTCATAACTGCAGAAGGCCTGGAAATTCTCAATATCATGAATAAAACAGAATATGCAAAGCTCGTTGAGCTCACAAAACAAATCGGTTCACTGGTAAAAAATGTTTTGGCAGCCGCCAATTTGGAACTCTACGATATCAAATTCGAATTTGGTAAAATCGGCAAAAACAAAAATATTGCCCTCATTGATGAAGTTTCCGGAGGTAATATGCGCGTTTACCGAGCAGGCGAATTCATCAAACCCCTTGAATTGGAGAGAATCCTTTTGGATAGTAATTAACATTCATAAACCGTTGAGATACAGGACGGGATCTGACTCAACAAGCAACATCAGGCTCAATTGACTTACTGTTTTGCCCCAGGCGTGTTGGGGCCTCGGGCTGACCCATAAGATTGGTAAAAATAAAAAATCAGGTAACCTGTTGGATTTAAAATAATGTACAGCTAAGGGTAATACAATTTTAAAAAGGGGGCAATTGCATGGACCTGCAAAAAATTCAAAACAGTATAAATGAGTTAAAGGGCGACGGTTGGCTTTTTTGCGATTTTCACAATCGGGACCACATCGCTTACGATGTTTTAGGGCTTGACAAAGGCGCTATGTCAACTAGAAGATGGTTTTATCTCATACCGGCAAAGGGTAACCCCATAAAACTGGTACATCAAATCGAAGAGGAACGGTTGGACGGTTTGCCCGGTCAAAAGAAAACCTATTCCGGCTGGGTGGAGATGCACGCAAGGTTGGAAGAAATGCTTTTAGGACACCAAAAGATTTTCATGCAATATTCACCGATGAACAATCTGCCCGTAATTTCCCTGGTTGATGCCGGTACTGCAGAGCTGGTGAGATCTTTTGGTATTGAAATAATGTCATCCAAAGACTTGGTGCAAATCTTTAAATCACAGCTGAGTGAGGAAAACATTCAAACCCATATCGAGGCCGGTAAAATTGTCCAGAAAGCAAAGGATGATGCCTTCAAGTTTATAGAATCTGCTTTGAAAGCAGGTCGTAAAGTGACTGAGTATGAAGTACAAACATTTATCAAAAATGAATTCACCAAGAACAATCTTACCAGCGACGGTGCTTTGCCCATTGTAGCGGTAAACGATCATGCCGCTAATCCTCACTTCGGTCCCAGTCCCGATAATACATACGAAATTAAAAAGGGTGACCGTATTCTAATCGATCTTTGGGCTCGTCTCGATACTCCAACGGGTATATACTATGATATTACCTGGTGCGGCTATGCGGGGCAAGAACCGCCCGAAAAGTACGTGGACTTATTTCGTATTATCGTAGAAGCACGCAAAAAGGCCAAAAATTTCATCGTTGACCAATTTGCCGCTAAAAAAGCAATTTACGGCTGGCAAGTTGATAAGGTATGCCGGGATCATATCGCGGAAAACGGGTATGCCGATTTTTTCCTACACAGGACGGGCCATTCTATCGATACCGCAGTCCACGGCAGCGGTGTAAACTTGGACAACCTGGAGACCAAAGATGATCGGCAGATCCTTTGCGGAACATGCTTCTCCATTGAACCGGGCATCTACAAAAAGGAGATGGGCGTTAGAACGGAAATCAACGTTTTTATCGACCATGACGGCAAAGTCCACAGCTTCGGCAAAGAACAGGAAGAACTGTTGTTATTGGATGTATAACCGACTTCTCCTAGCTGACACTCTACCTTAGGAATTGTTCGTCCCGAAGATTATGTGAGTTAATTAACCAACTACAACATATACAACCAAGGAAACAAACAACTTGCTCAGTGATTTTTCGCAAAAGAAACCCAGACACACTTAAAATATAACCGCCCTCCGGTACCGGAGGGCGGTTTATATTGCAGCTTGCTTGGTTGCACATTAAATGCTAGCGGGCATTTTTCTTTTTTCTGCCCAATTTCATGGTCATAACACGATCGGTTGAATATATTCTGGCGGCAATTACGGCCAAGATAATAAATACTATTGATTGATAAATAATTCCGCCCAAGACCAAGTTGAAATTTTGCAAAAACAGGTTTGGCATAACCATGAACGGATGAGCAAACGGGATTGCATATATCGCATAGCGAAGAATGGGAGTAACCGTGGACAGATCCAAGAACGACGACAATAGGTAAGGTATCATTATGAGAAAGATCAAGGGTGTCATCAAGCCCTGAGCAGCTTTCAGGCTGTCGGCAAATACCCCCAAAATCATGGAAATTGCCAAGACGCACAAAATCCCGGAAAACACACTGAGGCCCAAAAGGACATAACTGGCAGGCGTTAACACCAGGCCCAATTCGGCCAGTAGAGAACTAAGGGAATCACCCATCCCCTCAGTCATAACAGAACCCGTAATTCCGCCTAAAAACCGTCCGTAGCCAAACAGATAGAAGGCCGAAACCAAAAGTCCCACCAGCCCGGCAGCCATCATTTTGGCAGTAACAAGTGAAGTACGCTTGATTGGGGTACTCAATAAAGTCTCCAGGGTCTTGTTCTCTTTTTCCGCGGCCACCGAAGTAATTATCATTTGGGCAGCAGACATAATAACTATAAATAAAACAATTGGAATAAACATCGTTTGTGTGGATATAAAACCTTGAATTTGCCCGGGATGGGCTTTGGCTTCATTACCTTTGATAATAACAAAGTCCTCTTGTCGAATGGGGTTTTTGGTTGCATGCAAATCCATTTGGGGGTTTTCGTTTAAAAGAAGATAATTGCTGACTTCTTCGTTTAGATATGAAACAGCGCTGTACGCAGCACTTGAGCCGCTTCCTGCCATCATGGAGAGGCTACGGACAAAATTATAGACATCCACATGTTGAACTTTACCTTGAAATATATTACCGGCAAAACCTTTGGGAAAAACCAACAGACTGTTGGTTTCCGTGGCCTTCACTTCTTCTTTAGCTTCCTCGAGGGTCATACCTGGGTAAGAATTGATTGTAAAGCCGGCCTTTTTGAGCTTTTCCAGCAAATCCTTGGAAAAAGCGCTTTGATCCAAGTCGAGCACTGCAATGGTCCCTTCCAGGGAGGTTGCCCGCTCAACTTCTTTACCTATCACATTGCCAATCAACATGAAAGCAAAGGCTCCCACGATCATAGGAATCAATATTTGCAGAGTAACTAATTCTTTGACTTCTTTTTTCAATAAAACCAGGAATTTTCTCATCGGGCCACCTCCGCAAATACTTCTTCCAAGTTGTTGGAACCGTACTTCTCTTTCAATTGGACGGGGCTGCCAATCTCACATATTTTGCCCTGATGGATTATCCCCACCCGATCGGATAAGTATTCGATTTCCAGCATGTTGTGGCTGGAAAGGAAAACAGTCATCCCCTCCTTGGCATAGCTACGAATTAAATTTCTTACTTCCAAAGCATTGATAACATCCAAGCCGCTGGTAGGTTCGTCCAAAATTGCCAAACGCGGTCCGGACATTAGAGCACGACCCAAAAGTAACTTCCTGGTCATCCCTTTGCTGTAAGTCCCTATCTTTTCCTTGAGGCGTTCACCTAAACCGGATATTTCCATACCCCGTTCATAAAATTCCGTAGCCTTTGACCGCTCATTAGCGGCCAAGTCCGCCATAAATCGCAGATAAGCTTTGCCCGTCAGATTTTTATAAGCCCCTGCTTCCTCCGGCAGATAACTGATCAGAGAACGTACCTCATTTGCCTTTTGGCACACATCAAACCCAAATACTTCCGCCGTTCCCTCCGTAGGCGCCAGCAGCGTAGCTATAATTCGCAAGGCAGTAGTCTTGCCGGCACCATTGGGCCCGATTAAAGCAAATATCTCGTTGGCGCCAACTTCGAAACTTATCCCTTTAAGGGCTTCGAATTGACCAAATTTTTTTCGCAAATTCTTTACCGATAATGCAATTTCCACTCTCACCATTCATCCTCTCTTTAAGTAATTTGCCGAGTTTGCGGTATTTATAAATCCGAATCCAACCGGATTTATTCCCAATAATACTACCAAATGGTCAACAAATTGTTAAATTTGATTGTCTTTCTCATAGCTCAAATATTTAACGCATCCACCACCAGCAATACGGCAAAATAGTGGATGCGTATTAAGTAGATTAGTTTACAAATTAAAATATTATTATTTCATTGCAGCCCCTAAGCCTTCCGAAATTGCTGCAATCTTTTGGGGGTTATTATAGTTAACAACCGCTTCAACAATTGCCCGTGCCCTCTTTTCCGGGTCAGCGGATTTGAAAATACCTGAACCGACGAATACACCATCGCAACCCAACTGCATCATTAAGGCTGCGTCTGCCGGCGTTGCTATACCACCGGCAGCTAAATTTAAAACGGGTAAACGGCCTGTTTCAGCTACTTTTATTACCAATTCAAGGGGAGCTTGCAATTCTTGGGCTTTCGCAGCCAGCTCATCCTTGCCCAATACGGTCAAGGCTTTGATTTCTTTGTTCATTCTTCGCATATGGCGCACAGCTTCAACAATATTTCCGGTACCCGGCTCGCCCTTTGTTCTAATCATGGCGGCTCCTTCACCTATCCTACGTAAAGCTTCACCTAAATCACGGGCACCACAGACGAAGGGTGTTTTGAATTCCATTTTATTTATATGGTGTTCTTCGTCAGCGGGTGTGAGCACTTCACTTTCATCGATAAAGTCAATTCCTAAAGCTTCAAGGACTTGTGCCTCCACAAAATGACCTATGCGAACTTTACCCATAATCGGGATTGATGTTGCTGCCATTATTCCTTTGATCATAGCCGGATCGGACATTCTGGCAATACCGCCGTCCTTACGAATGTCAGCAGGCACCCTTTCCAATGCCATAACTGACTTGGCACCGGCCGCTTCAGCAATTTTCGCCTGCTCCGGATTGACAACATCCATAATGACGCCGCCTCTTATTTTGTTCTCCAATTCCTCCCGACTAAACCTACACTCCATTTTTGCTCCTCCTCAATGAATATGACTTATAATTGTGGATAATATGGTAACAGTCTTCCCAAATTATTACCATATCTCCCGTACAATTATATTGTATTTCATTATAACAGTCAATAAAAGTTACCTGAAACCATGGTAGGTTCCTTCGGACAGAAATTTTGCATAATTCAATGTCTAAAACCAAAAAAAGAAAAAGCCCACTTATCAGTGGGCAATAAAGGCCTCATATCCTCTTTTTTCAACTTCATCGCGCATCGTCTCTGCTTCTTGGCGGTTGTCAAAAGCCCCCAAGTGGACCCGATAAGGTTGTGTATCGGTAACCCACACGGTAAAACCGCTGCCTTCCAGTTGACTCTTCAACTTATTGGCATTATCACGGGAATTGAAGGCACCAACCTGGACAACAAAAACACCTGATTCGTCTATTGTTTCAACGGGTGTATCTGTTTCATCGCCGGCGGGGATTACAAAATCGCCCAAATCTTCTTGCTGTATTGGCACTATATCTGCCGGTACCCGCGCAACTTCCAAGTCAGCAGCAGGCGGTCCGGCAATTAATCTCAGCAACCAATTACCCAGCATTACGCCAAATAATAACAATACCACAACTCCGATTAAAACCATTCCCGCTAGGGATAGTCCTTCTTTGTCAAATATATCGCGAAATTTCATTATTTATCCCTCCTGGAATTTTGCTGCGGCTGTATTTTTTAGCAAGTCTTATATTTATAATCTATGTAGATATAATTTGTTTATGCTTTTATTGGCAATTTCCTTCCCGCAAAACTTCTCTTCCCTCGGCAACTGCATATAATGAACCAGTTAAACAAACGATACCCTCAGGACCCGCATCTTCTTTAGCCATCGATAGTGCTTCCCTTACACCGGGTGCAAGCCTTTTTGGCAATTTTAAGTTAACAAATTGCCCATAGAGTGATTGGGGATTGGCTGCCCGAAAATTATCCGACTGTGTAAATATTACGCTTTTCCCCAAATTTTCGATTATAGCTTGGAAAGGAAGGATATCTTTGTCCTTAAGAAAGCTTAGCACAAAAACAACTTTCTTGCGGGGAAACTCTTTTTCGATAAAATCTGCAAGAGCAGCGAAGCCACTGGGGTTATGGGCTCCGTCCAAAATAATAAGCGGATTCTCTTGCCATATCTCCAGTCGGCCGGGCCAAAATGTTTTGGCCAAACCGGCCCTGATATCTTTTTCCCTAATTTGGTATTGGATGGGTAAATTTTCTATCAAGGCAACGGCAAAAGAGGCGTTGATCAGTTGATGGGTACCCAACATTTGAATGGAAATATCATCGTAACAAGTTCCCGGTGCAGACAAAGAAAAAGTCTGTCCATTTAAGTTCTTGCTGTGCCTTTCCCACCTATACATTTCTTGCAAAGAAATGAGGGGTGCTTTCTTCTTTTTTGCTTCTTCCCTTATTACTTCCAAAGCAACCCCGACTGTACCGGTAACCACCGGCACCTCTGCCTTGATAATGCCCGCTTTCTGGGAAGCTATTTCCGCAAGGGTATTTCCCAGTTGCTTGGTATGCTCAAAACCGATATTGGTAATGCCCGTAACCAAAGGGTCGATAATATTTGTAGCATCCCTGAGACCGCCCAAACCCACTTCCACAACGGCAATATCGATTTTTTGCCGGGCAAAATATGTAAAAGCCAAAAATGTTGTAACTTCAAAGAAACTGGGCCGCCCCAAACCATCTAGTTTCTCAACACCATCAATTAAAGGGGCCATTTCGTTAACCAAGGCCAAAAGTTCTTCATTATCAATGGGTATACTATTCACCATCATCCTTTCCCTATAGTGGGATAAGTGGGGAGAAGTAAAACGCCCCACTTTTAAGTCTTTTTCTTGCAAGATGGAATCGGTAAATGCTGCCGTAGAACCCTTGCCGTTGGTCCCACCGATGTGTATGGAAGCAAAAGATCGATGGGGATTGCCAACCTGTGCCAACATATATTCCATACGGGCCAACCCCGGTTTGTAGCCTCCTTTTCGCCCAAAAAGTGCAAAATCATAGATATAGTCTTCGGGACGTTTAATCTTCAAAATGCGCCCTCCTAGATTGTTTCAGTTTTTAAACAGCTCCGGCTATTGAGAAAAGTAAAGTTTTGCAGTTTTTTTTTATTCCTAAATTATACTGTACAGAGGGGAGTGATATATGTCAAGCAATTATTATCCTTATGACAATCCCTCTTCCCTTGCCAAGGCTTTTTTAAGCTGACGAATTCTTTCTTCGATACTCTTATAACTGTCACTGTATTCTTTTTGTTTACGCCTTTCTTCCTCAACCAGTTTAGCCGGCGCTTTGGCCAAGAAACCTTCATTGCTAAGCTGCCTGTTGACTCGAATCAATTCTTTTTTAAGCCTTTCCTCGCTCTTTTCCAGTCTGACTATTTCCTCTTTTAAATCGACCATACCTGCAAGGGGTAAACTTATCTCTATACCACGCACAACCGTCGCTACAGAATCCTTGGGCACATCAGCACTGCTTTCCTCTATGCTCAACTCCCCTACATCGGCCATAATTTTAATATAAGGGTAACCTCTTTCCAAAAGATCTGTCCATTGTTGCGGTGGTGCAATAATTGCCCTTATTTTTCTTTGGGGATGGACTTCCAGCTCTTGGCGAACTTTTCTGATACTACGGACGATATCCTGCAAGATACTCATCTCTTCTTCCGCCTGTAAATCGATTAAGTTTTCTTCAACCCGAGGCCAAGCCGCCTTCATAATGGTAGGCCCGGCATGGGGCAATCCTTGCCATATCTCTTCGGTAATAAAAGGCATTATCGGATGCAAAAGCCGCAATATACTGTCCAGAACATGGATCAGCACAAGAAGAGCTTCTTCTTTTTGCTCTTTATTACCAAGATCATAAAGGGCTGGTTTGGCCATTTCAATGTACCAATCGCAAAAATCATTCCAAGCAAAATCATAAATTGTCTGAGCAGCATCGCTGAAACGGTACTCGGTAAAATACTCTGTCACATCACCTACAACCGCCTGCAATCTGCTCAATATCCATCTCCCATCCAAGGAAAAGACCTTAATTTTCTCAATCTTTAGTGCATTCTCATCCAAGTTCATCAGTAAAAATCTTGCCGCATTCCAAAGTTTATTGGTAAAATTGCGGGCCGCCTCTACTCTCTCTTCTCTGAATCTCAAATCAGAACCCATGGACATCCCGACTATTAAGGAAAATCTAAGAGTGTCGGCACCGTATTTATCGATGATTTCCAAAGGATCGAGGCCGATACCTTTCGATTTACTCATTATTCGTCCCTCTGCATCTCTTACCATCCCGGTAATCAATGTATGGGGGAAGGGTTCTTTATCCATAAACTTCAAAGAAGAAAATATCATGCGAGCCACCCAGAAGAATATTATATCCCGTCCCGTAACAAGAATATCGGCAGGATAGAACTTCTTCAAGTCAGCGGTCTCCTCCGGCCAACCCAATATGCTGAAAGGCCAAAGGGCAGAGCTGAACCAGGTATCCAAAATATCCGGATCCTGCTCTAAATTTCCGTTACCGCAGCGAGGACAACTTTGCGGCTCTTCTACGGAAACAATCGTTTCATCACAATCTTGGCAATACCATACGGGAATGCGGTGACCCCACCACAATTGGCGCGATATGCACCAATCTCTGATCTCCTCCATCCACTGCAAATATACTCTGTTAAAATTAGGCGGGAAAAACTTGACCCGACCCTCTTTAACAGCCTCCACCGCCGGTGCAGCCAATTCCTCCATCTTGACAAACCACTGTTTGGAGACCAAAGGTTCGATGGGATTATGACAGCGGTAACAATGGCTTACGGCATGGGTATAGTCCTCGGTTTTTACCAAGTATTTATTTTCTTGTAGATCAGCAACAATCTTTTCGCGACATTCTTCCCTGGGTAAACCGGAATAACTGCCTGCTGTCTCGGTCATCTTGCCGCTTTCATTGATGACATGGACCACGGGCAAGTTATGTCGCAAGCCGATTTCATAGTCATTGGGATCATGACCCGGTGTAATTTTCAAGGCACCCGTACCAAATTCCGGGTCCACATATCTATCAGCAATAATGGGAATTTCCTTGCCTACCAACGGTAGCAAAACTTTTTTACCGATATATTCCTTGTAACGATTATCATCAGGATGCACCGCAACCCCGGTATCACCGAGCATTGTTTCCGGTCGGGTGGTGGCAATAATTAAATGGCCTTCTTCGCCGACCAAGGGATATTCAATGTAATATAAATTACCACCGGTCTCATGATGTTCCACTTCAATATCGGATAGGGTCGTCTTGCATATAGGACACCAATTGACAATATAATCACCGCGATAAATCAGCCCTTCTTCATAATATCTGACGAAAACTTCCCGGACGGCTCTGTTTAAAGACTCGTCCATGGTAAAACGTTTGCGACTCCAATCACAGGAACAGCCCAGTCTTTTCAGTTGGTGGATTATCTCTCCCCCATATTTTTCATTCCACTGCCAAAGCCTTTCCAAAAATGCCGCCCGGCCAATGTCGTCTTTAGTCAAACCCTCCCGTTCCAACGCAGCAACAACACGCACCTCCGTTGCTATAGACGCGTGATCAGTACCGGGGACCCATAGGGTAGAATAGCCGGCCATTCGCTTCCAACGGGCCAGAATATCCTGCATGGTATTATTAAGGGCATGGCCCAGATGCAGACTACCGGTAATATTGGGCGGTGGCATTGGTATAAAGTAAGTGGGACCGTCGCCCTCCGAGGGCAGGAAGAAACCTTCCCTTTCCCAATGTTCGTACAATCTGCTTTCAACTTGGTGGGGATCGTAGGCCTTGGCCAATTGTTTTTTTTCCATCGGTGAAACCTCCCAAAATGTTTTTAAATGAAAAAACCTCCCCCAATAAAAGGACGAAAGGGAGGCTTCCGCGGTACCACCTTGTTTCTGCCATGGCAGCTCTTGGACAATGATAACGGTATTAAACCGCACCGGGCTAATAAATTCACCCGGAGAACTCCGGAGCGACCTTCGCTTTCCCTTGCCAGAGAGCCCTTGCAGCCTTGGGGCTCTTTCTCTTTTGGCGGTAAAAGCTACTCCTCTCCTTCATGGTCGTTAATTGGATTTCTGTTTATTACTTATTTTATATTCTAAAAAGAACTCTGTCAAGCCTAAATATCCAAGTGAGCCCTCTGGTTTAGGGCTTCAATATGCCAACCTTTCTCATCGTAAAGAAATAAATTGAAGGCCGTATTGGAGACTCTGTAGTCATGCCAGTTGAGGAGAGGCTCCTCCTTTAAAAGGCAAATAAAAGTCCCAATCACTAAGCCGTGGGAAACAACAACGATATTACCTTTTTGATGTTCTTGGGCAATTTTATTCAAGGCATGCCAAGTTCTTTGGGAAGCTTCTTCCAAAGATTCCCCTCCTGTTGCCTCCTTGGTCTTACCTGCAAACCAAAGGTCTTTTTGGCAGGAAAATTTCGCTCCGATTTGCTCCCAGTCCAAACCTTCCCAGGACCCCATCCAAATCTCCCGCAAGGCGGGAATTTCCCGGACCGCCTGTCGATGGGGTTCAGCAATAATTTCAGCGGTGTGCCTTGCACGCTTTAGATTGCTGCTGTATATTGCATCAAAAATATGGTCCGAAAAATATTCGCTCATCAATCCAGCCTGCTTTATTCCCAACTCCGACAACTCCGTATCCGTGGATCCTTGAATCTTTCCCAGCTTATTCCAGCCAGTTTGCCCATGTCTGACAAGATACAACTGCAACATATACCCCACTCCTTCCAATTTTAGCCGTAACCCCGGCCAATCCCGTTGTTTCTGTATCCAAAAATACCGCCCGGTCGACTGTGAAAAGTTCCCGGCAAAAATCACCGGCCCATAAGGAAGCAAACTGTCGATCATTTTTTGGGCCTCCCCCAAAGGAAACAGGGTATGAACATAGCCGAGAGGATATTCTTTTTCAATTAAAAAAAGTTACCATATTTATTACTGCATTCCCGTCCTTCAATGGCAGTGCCAAAGGGCCGGGAGGAAGATTGGGTGACTATGCCGCTATTGACCCGATCATTAAAAAACAAGGCCAGCTTATTTTTTATGTCCATAGCCCAAAACCTCCGTTAAAAGCCAATGAGCGTTTGCCTTCCCTGCCCTACCCACCTCTTCGATGGGGCCCACACAAGAAGGGCAACCCAGAGGACAAGAACAACCCGCCAGTGCATCGGCAACTTTCACCAGAAGGCGGTCATGCAGCAAAAACAATTTTTCGCTGAAGCCCACCCCGCCCGGATAACTCTCATAAAGATATATAGCAGGTTCTTGGGTAAAAGGTGACTTCACCTGAGAAAACACTCGAATATCCCTTGGATCACACATTAATTCCAGCGGAGCAATATTTTGCAGTAAATTGGCTACCCCCAAGAGGGCACTCTGCAATTTATCCTTCGTTACGGGCATAATTTTTTCCTGTTGCAGACTCATCCAGTAAGCATGTGTATGCATCTCTTGTTCGGGCAAATTGATATCTCCCCAGCCGACGTTTTCATGGGTAAAAAACTTGATCTTCTTGTATAAAGATACCTTGCCGCTAACCAATACTTCACCGAAAGCACGGCTGACAGTGGCTCTTTTTTCGCTTTCCAATACATCAAGAACCTTTAAATCGACAGCCAAATTGGCATCGGTGTAATAATCAACATCCACTTCGCGAGCATAGGCCTTTTGCCGGTCAAAGTCAAGGCGCTCGATATGAAATTGTTTACTTTCATGTAAATAAATTGCCCCTTCGTGAACCAACATCGGTGCGCTGAATTTATCGACTTCACCAATTACACGACTTTCTCTCGTCAAATCCAGGATAACAACATTATCGGCAGCGGCACTCCGTAACGACACACCATCGGCGGGATATCGATCGCTCATCCAGTACCACCGCCTGCCTGTTTTATGCAATATATTCTTTTCAACGAAAAATTCCAATATCTCCGGCAATTTCCCGTCTCCGAAGGCTTCCCCCTCCGTAAAAGGCAACTCATAAGCCGCACATTTTATATGTTCGGCCAAGATTACCATATTATTTGGATTTATCAGGGCATGCTCGCTACCTTTCGACAGAAAATATTGAGGATTGTTTATAATAAACTGGTTTAAAGGGCTGGCAGAAGCCACCAAAACCGCTGCTGAAGGTTTCAGCCCCCGCCCTGCCCGGCCAATTTGTTGCCAAGTGCTGGCAATGGTTCCCGGGTAACCGGTTAAAACAACTGCCTCCAAGGAACCGACATCGATACCCAATTCCAATGCATTGGTGCTTACTACAGCCAATATTTCTTTATCACGGAGATCTTTTTCAATCCTTCGCCTATGTTTAGGCAAATAACCACCCCGATAACCCCTAATGGGATCCTGTTTTTGCCCCAATCGACGACGAAAATAACGGCGCAGGTATGTTACCAAAACTTCGGTTTGCAAACGACTGCGAGCGAAGACTATTGTTTGGACATCTTCATTAATAAATGCAGCGGCAATCTTTTGGCTTTCCAACACTGAGCTGCGGCGAACTCCCAAAGCCCTGTTGACGACGGGCGGATTATAGAAGATTATCTCCTTGGGTCCTTGGGGAGAACCGTTTTCATCGATAACCTTTACGGGATGTCCCATCAAATTTGCTGCATGCTCACCGGGATTGGCCACCGTGGCGGAAGTGCAAATAAACTGCGGCTTTGCCCCGTAAAATTCACAAATACGCTTTAAACGCCGCAAAACATTGGCAACATGGCTTCCAAATACTCCCCTGTAAATGTGTATCTCATCAATTACGATAAATTGAAGATTTTCAAAGAGTTGCACCCATTTCGTATGATGGGGTAAAATTCCTGCATGGAGCATATCGGGATTGGTAATAACAATATTGCCGGTAAGGCGTATGGACCGGCGGGCACCGACAGGAGTATCACCGTCATAGGTGTAAACCTTTATTTCGCCCCCCATTTCCTCGGTCCAATCCGACAAGAGGGAAACTTGATCCTGGGCCAATGCTTTGGTCGGGAAAATATACAAAGCCCGTCCCTCTTTGTTTTTCAAAAGTTTATTGAGCACGGGCAGATTATAACAAAGTGTTTTTCCCGAAGCAGTTGGTGTTACAACAACAATATGCTCATCTTTTTGTAAATACTTTAATGCTTCTCCTTGATGGAGGTATAGTTGTTTAATATTCTTGGCCGCCAGTAGCTTGTTTAGTCTTCCATCTAAAAACGAAGGCAAAGGTGAATATACTGCTTCTTTGGGAGGAACATTAATAACATGCGTAATGTTTTTTCTGAAGCTACCATCTTTTTTGATTTTCGTCAGTGCCCGCAGGACACCCATAAAAATATTCTCTCCCTTCACTTAAACCTCTTTCATTATTCTATACAAACATATGTTCCCCTGTCAAGTTCCGTAAATATTTTCGTAACCACTCTTGGCGGCCGTTTGTCTCCCGATACCCCACTATTTTTTCTCAAAGAAACCACCTTTAGAGATAACTGCTTTACCGGATAATAAGTTAGAGAATAAGCAGGGCTCGAATATTATATCACGATAAATAAAAGCCCCGGACTAATGGGGGCTTTTAGGGTATTTTCTTACAGAAATAAATTTTCTACACCCGTCGGCTAAAGTGTAACTGCAACGACATATTGAACGACAAGGTCAGCCTTGATCAATTTGGCCTATTTAAAAAGAGCGCTTATAGATTCGCCGGAGTGAACCCTTTTAATTGTTTCAGCCAACAAAGATGCCAAACTGAGGATAACTAAATTCGGTAATCTTTTCTTTTGCGGCACTGGAATACTGTTGGTAACAACCAACTCCTTGAGAGGCATTTTTTTGATGCGATCAATGGCCGGCCCTGATAACACCGGATGGGTACATGATGCATATATATCATTTACACCGTGTTCTCTTAATATATCTACTATACCTTGCAATGACCCTGCGGTACTTATTTCATCATCAAATATGACAGCATCTTTACCCGCAACATCCCCTACAATACCACGGGCCTGAACTGTATCTTCATTGCCAACTCTTCTCTTATCAACAACCGCAAAAGGTATATCCAAAAGGTTAGCCAATTTTTCGACGGAATTCGCAATCCCGGCATCAGGAGCAATTACTACCTTGTTTTGAGTGCCAATCTTTTTGAAATAATTGGCAATGATCAAACGGGAGGTTAAATGGTCCACAGGTATGGAGAAAAAGCCCTGAATCTGGGAGGCATGTAGGTCGATGGTGATGATTCTTTGGGCACCCGCGGCCATTAGCAAATCGCTCACCAATCTGGCGGTAATGGGTACCCTGGGCTGATCCTTTTTATCTGAACGGGCATAAGGATAGTTGGGGATAACCGCTGTAATTCTTCCTGCTGAAGCCCTCTTACAAGCATCAATAAAAATTAAAAGCTCCATAAGGCCGTCGTTGACCGGAGCACAGGAGGTTTGGACAATAAACACATCGGCGTCGCGAACATTTTCGTTGATTGATACAAAAGTGTTGTCGTTACTGAACTTAAAGATACTAGCCTTTCCCAAAGGCAGATTCAAATAGTTACAAATTTCTGCTGCTAATTCCGGATGGGAAGACCCGGAAAAAACTTTCAAATCTCCCCTTACCATTATCGATTCCTCCTTATAATACTTATATGTAATTCTTCGCAGAAGAAAGTAAAGTTCCTGCCTTGCAAAACTATTTTTATGGAATAATTAATTTTGCAGCCAAAAGCAAATTAATTGTCGAATGATTCCATAAAATTTAAAGAAATTAGCCGTTGATAAACAACCGGGCTTTACTTCCTGGCGGAAGGTTAATCAGCCATATTTTTTTAGACTATTTTGCAAGGTCTTCCTTACCTTCTCCCTTAATTCCTTTGGCTCCAACACTTCGGCTTCCTCACCAAATGGCAGTACCCAGCGAAGAATTGAACTGTAACTACAAGCACGGGCTTTAAACAATATTGAAGCTTCCGATTCTTCAACTATCTCCTGGGAATGATGAAAATTTGTTTCCTGTATATAACGGGCAGTTTGACCATAAAACCTGACTTTAAAAGAAAACTCCTCCCCTCTTTCCATGTACCAAGCCGCCCCCATATATTCATCAAAAGAATAATCATCTTCCCCTTTAAACCTTATTTGTGTTTTTTGTAAGCCGCGAATTCTGTCTACCCTAAATAGGCGGGGTTCGTTATTGCGTTGACAAAAAGCCACCATATACCAAAAACCGTCTTGAAAAACAAGCTGTAGGGGGGCAAGCATTCTTTCATCAACTTTGTCTTTGTGAAAACTATAATATCTAATCCTTAAAAAAATCTTATTATGGATAGCCTCATTTATATTTTTAAAAAAAGGTTCTTTGCCAGAGTAATCTGCTGCCGGTGTAACTGCCACTTCAACTTGACGACTGACGTCTTCTGCCATGTTTCTGAAACTGGGCGGTAATACCGACAGAATCTTCTCCTGCAGTTGTTTGGGTGCCTTAAATACTTCTCTTTGTTGTTCTAAAACTTTTAAACTGTAAATCAATGCCATCGCTTCTTCCATTGTGAAAACCAAACCTTTAAGAATTAATCGCCATTCCGCCATTCGATAACCACGATCGTAATAAATTGGGAAACCTGCTGCTTCAAGGGTTTGTTTGTCCCGGTAAATTTGCCTTTCACTTACACCGCAAGCCCTGGCAAGCTCTTCAACTCCACAACCCGGATTCCGCGTTATGTGAATTGCCATCCTAAATAATCTGGCCATACGACTTTCCGGTATCATTTTTACTTACCTCCTAGTCTATTTTAAAAATGATTCCCTAAACCGGGCAAAAAAATGAAGTTTTACCGACCAATATATGTCTGCACCAATGAAAACCATAAAATTACAACTTTCTTGTCTCTTATATAATTTCAACCAATTTGCCGGGATTCCTATGCTTTATACCATAATTTATCACGTCAGCTATTTTTGTCCGGCGTGAACATTCCCTTTAACTTAATGACCATTTAAAATTACAAAGTAATGTGTATACAAACCTATTTTGAAGGTCTTGACATTTCCGATAAGCAGGTGTATAATTTTTACAAATTCAATAATTATCACTTGGTATCATAGGAGGGGTTCTATGAAAAAAACGTTCTGCGTTTTGGTAACATTTCTGTTATTACTGATATTACCTAACCCGGCTTTGGCATATGCGGAAAAAAGCATCATGTTAAGCCCTTTTGTTTATTTGGGGGGCCATGCGGATATTCAGTATGAAAGGTCGATAAGCAACAGAGGGAGTTACCTAATTACCGGTCAACTGGTCGATAACCACAATTTTTATGCCCTCGGTATCGGAGCCGGATACCGTAAATATTTTGGGACGGAAAATTTCTCCCACGCTTTCGGGCAGGGTTCCCTGGGCGTGCTTTATGGACTCGATCAAGAAGAACATAAAAGCCATGGCAGCTTGTCTCTGGGAGGAGCTTTAGGATACAAATGGATTTTCAAAAAAGGCTTTTCCTTGGAAACAAATGCCGGTATCGACTTTTATTTTTCCAATTCGCCGTACATTGCCGGCGGTAAAGCCAGTACTTTTAGATTAAAGATGGGTTATTCTTGGTAATATAAATATTGCACTACTCATGCAGCTTTTTTAAAAAGATAATAAAAGGGCAACCGAGAAAACCCTTTCTGATATCAATATTATAGTTCTTAAATATTATTGCCCCTGGTTTCGGGGCTATTTTCATTTCTAACATTAAGGTACATTTTTGACAAAGCGACTTATATTCCCTAATTGTACAAAGATGAATGTTCCGCATTTTGGCATCATTAATTGGAAGTATCCATCAATCTTTGGATTTTTTGTTAATCAATTTGCCTAAGATACTTATACCAACATAGAAGCAAATCGAGAAATAAGTACCGATTGGATATCGCTTAATAAGAAACCATCTTATAAGTAAGATGGTTTCTTATATATCTACATCTAAGCAAAACAGGATTAATCATAAAAGAGATCCGTAAAACAAAAACCGACCTTCTTTTCTTTCATTGATTACTCTGACCAAGTTTAAGTTCACACCGCCTAGGTTTAATCCCAATCCCACACCTAAACTTTTATGCGACTTAAATTCTTCGACCAACTCTTCCTTTTCTAAAATTCCACCCAGATCGACGAAGGTAACCACATTCAAAAGGCCCAAAAAAGGTATGGAACTGTAAGGGAAAAGAGCCCAGTTTTTCTCAAAAGTCATACCGAAACCTCTAGTGCCGACAACTTCATCGTAACTATAGCCGCGAACCAATGATGCCAAATCAAAGCGAGGTTCTATTTCTTCCCCGCCCGTGGAAAAAGCCAGCCAAGGTCTAACCTTTAGGTTGTTAAAGGTCATTGGCAATTGCCAAGTACTTACGGAATAAATAGCGCCGCCTTCTCTTTCCTGCCCAACAAGGGCCTTGAGTTCAAAATATATTTCCCTATCCCAATCAAAGAATAACTGACTTTGATAATTGCAACAAAAATAGCTTGTACCTATACCTACCCCATTGCTGTACAATTTCCCCAGAAATACTCCGCCCCTTATACTGTGATTCGGTTCAATCTCATAATGAACAACAGCAGCTACCCCATCTTGGTAGCCGGAGCCGGGAATCGAATTGGCAGGCCAACGCTCCACCGACAAGTACCAGGTGTATGGCGCCATCTCATAGCTAAGCTCCAAGCCTGCACATGTTACTTTTGAATTAAAATCATACCCCAAGCGCAAAGAGGGGGTAAAACGACCAACGCCATATCCGTACTCCAAGCCCAAAATTGTGTCTCCTGCAAAGGGTAAGTATGCTTGGAAATTGGCTTGCACCGGCGCCGAAAACAGTAAAACTATAAAAACAATTGATGTGCAGACCCCTCTTTTGAGTAAAACCACATTTTGCTCCATAAACTTTTCTCCTTTACCCAAATATTAAAAGGGACTAACTAGTAGCAATCAAACCCAATTAGAAATGACCTTTTAATCGCAAGGTACATTCCCAGTTCAAAGGATTTTGCCCCACCAAGCTGTAGTCTTTACCGGTATAATTGGTAACAATAAGCTCGGGGATGAGAACATCATTCTTTACATATTGGACATTAAAAATGCTTACCAAGCCACCGTCTTTTAAGTGCAAAACCTCTTTAATCCCCCACTGCCAACTGCCAAACAGGCCCGGCTCCTTGCTGAGACCTCCATAGAGGTAGTGATTGTCATCGTAATAATATTCAAAAGACAACACCTTATCATCTTCCATATAGGTTCCGCCCAGCAAGTATTTGTTTTTCTTTTGAGAAAACTCTCTTTTATATGCACCGTGCAGGCTAAGACCGTTTAAAAGATCCCAGGATAAATCCACCCCCCCCTCCCAATGATAAGCATTATCTACCAAGAGGCAAGCCAGGCAGGTCTCCCAGTCGAAACTCGGATAAATTCTGGCTAGCCTGATCCAAGCGGCACCTCGTGGTATGTCTTCCAGTGCGCCACCAACTATCAAGCTATAAGGAAGCAGGAAAGCCGTATTTTCCAGCCCCCAGTAGGGGATACCTTCTTCAAGGGGATAATTTGCTGCTAACACCAAACCTTTACCCCAACTCCAATCCTTTTTACCCAACTCCCAAAATGACTCCCGGCTGAACCCGCATAAGGTCAATCTATCCACGGTCAAAGTAAAATCGTTAAAATGGCCGGTCAACTGTATGTCATACCGGTAATCTTCAACCCTTCCGGCAAGAATCATTTGCAATCCGGTTCCGGTACCGATTTCCAAGGCCCTCCTCATTTCCGGGGGGAAATTTTCTTTTACGTTTTTGTAATATATTTCGCTGAAAATCCTATATTTACACAGCATTTCTTTTGCCAGAACCTCTTTCTCAGTAAAAAATATAGATATCAGAAGCAAGGCTATCAAAAGCAGACAGAAGGCCAAGCAGTGAGTGAAAAGACTTTTATCAGCTTTCATCGCCCTTTTCTCCTTTTTTTAATAAGAATTGCGATTTTCCCATTAACAGAGGATCGAATATTTCCGCCGGCAACCGGCTTTCTTCGATGGACAGGTAGTTTATTACGGTATTCTGATCCTTTTCAGAAAGAAGATTTCGTATATCAATCCTGGCTACTTCATGATCGTTTAAAAGACAATAATCGCTGAAGATCAGCTCTTTGAGCGGTAGACCATTGATGGCCATCAATACGACTTTTTCAATTTTAACTTCTTCTTTGTCTATCCATAAACGTGCCCTTTGATAGGCAGTCTTTACATCTGTTGCTTCCAAATCCAATATGTGTTCAGTAGGGGTTTCAGCCCTTTCCGTTATCCTGTAATCATTCAGGTAATCGATACCTATCGTCTCGGCAATGCCCGCCTCACCGAACAGTTTTTGTTGGGGCGATATTCGCAAGGGTCTGTTCAGGCCCTCTTGGTGCATCCAGGTGTTATTGTCGCTTACCAGAAATGACTGGCCGGTCATCCTCTGGGGGCTTAGAAAAGTAACCAGCTGCTTATTCGACTCATGCAAATAGACTCGTACATGAGAGGTCTGCACTTCGTTTTTTTGCTGTAAATCGACCTGTATCTCCAATATATAGGATCCTTTCCCAAAACCTTGGCGTCTATAGATGTCTTTCAACAACTCCTCAGCTTCCAAGGCTTTAACCGATAAGCCGGTCAGTATAATCACCATCAATAGGAAAGCCACAAAACAAGCCTTCCCGGTAAATTTACTCAAGATCAATTTTTTTCATCCCCTTTCCGCAATTTGTTTACTGCAATCTTTTATAAAACAGTTCCTTTTTTTCTGGCGGAGACAATAGTCAACTGCCATTACTTCTGGCAGCCTAAATATGCCTGTCGGTAGCCGGAAAACTTCGACGATGAAAAATTGAACAACTCTTTACAAATGGCGAAGAACCTCGGTTACATTGAGCCGAGCAGCCTTGAGGGCCGGAATAATCGCCGCAAACAAGGTGGCCGCCAGAACCACAATAAAGGGTTTTAACCCATTGGTCCAGGCTTGGTAAATATAGACCTGCACCGGTTGGCTCATCGAAGGCGGTGTATAGGTGATACCGATGTCATTAATCAATTTCCCGGCAAACCAGCCAACCAAGACCCCCAAGATACCACCTATCAAGCCCAAAATCAGACCTTCCTGGCCTAGAAGGGAAAAAACTTCTCGACGTCGCGCACCAATCGCCCTTATTGATCCAATTTCCCTCATCCTTTCAAAGAAGGCTAAAGAGACTATCTCCAAAATGCTGAAGAAAACCAAAACGAAAAGAATCAAGGAGACAAAGAAAAACACAGTCTCATACAGGCTTCGAACCTGATGGTAAAAGTCGGCCAAATCCAGCCAGCTTTTGATTTCCACCCCTAAACCGGCAGCAGCGAATTTTTGCCGCACACTCTCTATCACTTTTTCCGTTGCCCCAACGTGGCGAAGGGTAACCTTATACTTGTCGACTCCTCTAGTGTTGAGCATGCTTTGAGCATAGCATAAGGGTACAATAGCGAAGAAATTATCGGCATCGGTATTGCCGTAGGAGAAACTGCCGCTTACCTGCAAATTGCCGGCATTATAAGCACCGTCGAGGGTTGTGGCCATAAGAGAAACCCATTCCTCTTCTTCTACACCCAAGATATCCTTGACTCCCTGCCCCAGAAGTACCCGGTCTGTATCTCCTTCAAAAAGATTTAAACCACTGGTAATCATCAGATTTTCACTGGCTATGTTGGCCAAATCCAAGCCGGTTGCCGCCACAATGGTACTGGATTTCTCGGTTCCCATGATGCCTTGCATTGCCAATTCCATCGAAGTACTTACAACCTCCGTCTCTTCATCTAAAATACTGTTGATAAGATTAATTTCCTCATCGCTTATCAGGTGGCGACTGCTGCCCGTAGCTGACCAATAACCCTCCTTGGCAATCTGGAAGTTCCCATATTCCATAACCGATAACATGGTCAAGCCTTCATAGGTCCCCCGATTATAGCCTTTAAACAGGGACAGGACCACAACGCTGATAATGATAATCAAAAGGCTCACCAAGGAACGTCGTTTATTTCTGAGAATGTTTCGCCAAGCAACTCTAAACATATCCCTTACCCCCTTTTTCCGTCAAAACACCGTCTTTGAGAAGGTATACATGGTTGGCATATTCATTTATGGACAGATCGTGGGTAACAACAACTATCGCCACACCGTATTTACGGTTTAACTCTAAGAGCAAATCTATTATCTTCAAGCCTGTCTCCGAATCAAGGTTACCGGTCGGCTCATCGGCCAGAATTACCTTGGGCCTTGTCACCAAGGCCCGAGCGATTGCCACCCTCTGTTTTTGGCCACCTGAAAGCTGGGAAGGAAGCCTGTCAATTTCTGCATCCAAGCCTACACTTGCCAATACTTCCTTCACTCTCTTATGTCTTTCCCGGCGGCCAATTTTTTGCAATATAAGGGGGTATTCTACATTTTCGCCGGCAGTTAAAACGGGAATTAACTCGAAAGACTGGAAAATTAAACCGATATGGTCCCGGCGCAAAATTGTTCTCTTGCTGTCAGATAGTTTATCCAGCGATTGCTGCTCAAGGTACACACTGCCGGCAGTCGGCCTATCAATTCCCGCCAGAAGATTTAACAGGGTCGACTTGCCACTACCGGAGGGTCCGTTTATTACCAGAAAGTCTCCGACGGCAATCCGGAAATCAATGCCCTTTAAAGCCTGGACTTCCTCAACCTGTGTCGAATAAGTTTTCCAAAGCGATCTTGCCTTTAAAATAGCCATCTTTTCACCTCTTTATATATCTGTCGTTGCCCCGATAAAATCTCTCGCCCATTGACTATCAGGATAAATTGCCAGAGCTTTTGAATAGTGTTCAATAGCACGATCTTTATCATTTAACCTTTTGTAAGCATGGCCCAGCCAAGCATTACATAAAAACATGTCTAATTCATCGGCGGTGTCCAATGCTATATTGAGTACTTCAAGAGCTTTTTTGTTGCTGCCGCCACCGATTGCCGGAGCGCCTAAGTAATACATTCCCATGGAAATGTAGGCCTTATAATTATTCTGATCCAAACTCACTGCCTTTTTGAGCAAACTCAAGGCCTGGGGGCCTTTCGTTACCAAATAAAAGGTACCGTTGTACGACATCAACCGCATATAAGAGTCGGCCAGGACGCGATGGGCATCACTATGTTTTTTATCGGACTTGATCGCTTTCTCAGCCCATTGACCGCACCAAGTAAAAGCAGTTGCCGCAGACCGTGCGTCACCACAAGCTTCTTCAAGTTCACCCAGCTGATATTCCACCCGGGCCAACCAATAAGAGCGGTCCACACTTTCAGCAAGATCCAAAAAAACTTCTTTGGCTGCCAAAAGCTTATTCCTGCCCTCCTCCAAAGTGTCTTCTTGACTGTAAATTATTCTCTGACCGGTCAAATAAAGCTTGATTGCCGATTCCAAATCGACTTCCATTTCCTGGCAACTGGCCGCTCCCTGCAATCCGCAGCCCAGAAACAGAATGAATATCAAACAAAATAGGTTTACTGTCTTCCCTTTTTCTGTCTTTTTTCCATTAAATCTAATCATAATAAGCTCTCCTTTTTTAAGGGTTTTAGTTAAAGCTGATCAGACTGATTTCTGGATACAGGCTAAATTCTGGTTTCTCTCTCTTATTCAATCCTTGACCAGCTAACCTAAGTATAAAAAAAAGGCGGTCCGATTTCTTCCGCCTGAGGTTTAAACTTTTTAACTAGATAGTATTAGGCTCTCTCCAACTTTAGTAGGAGAAAGATGCCAATAGCAGGGAAAAGAACAAAAAAAAAGACCGCCGGCCTTGGATATTAAATCTAATCAAGAGGAAAGATTGCCCTGATAACAGTTCCCTGCCCTTCAGCCGTTTCAATAATCAAATGCCCACCAATCCCCTCCAGTCGCTCCCGCATACCCCTAATCCCGTACTGCTTCGTTTTCTTCAAGTCTGCCAATTCAAAACCGATACCGTCATCCTCAATTGATAAAATGCTGGAACCGCTTGGCAATACCTGCAAACTCAGTCGTGCCCGGTCGGCTTTGGAGTGTTTTATCACATTGTTCAATGCTTCTTGGCTTACCCGATATAAAGCATTGCGGGTTCCATCTTTAAGCCTTTCCTCTTCACCGTGAAAAACAGTTTCTATGGTTAATTTGTAGCGGGTGCTATATAGGTCGGTCAGCTTATCCAATGCCTGAAAAAAACCTTTCTTCTCCGCCTGAGGTGCCAATTCATAAATCAACAGTCCCATTTCAATTTGTGTCTCGGCTATCATCTCCTGCAAAATTTGCAGGGAGCTGTAGAAAGCTTCTTTGTCGGTATTCTGTACTCGCTCCAATGTACTTAAATAGAGACTGATGCCGTAAAAATTTTGTGAAACGGAATCATGTAATTCCTGGGCAATCCGATTGCGTTCCTTCAGAATTGCCAACCTTTGGAACTCTCTTTCCTGGTAGATGCGACCTTCTTTTTCTTGCGAATAAATGTAGTAAAAACCAACCATAATGGAAACAATTCCTGCTCCCAAACTAAATAATAACAAGCTTTTGTCATCCATGGCAAACAAGGATGTTAAACGGATGACCAGCCTGTTATACAAGTAAAATAAGGGTACGCTGACAAAAAAACACAAAATAGGTCCGATTATTTTCCAGCCCAACAAAGATGGGAAATAATGATCCAAGGCCGATTGGACGAAAAGGTTGCTGGCGGTCAGAAAAAAGCCGATCCCAAAACCATATATAAAGATAGATAAAAGCAGGGTCGGTGCAAAACAAATTCCGGAGCCGATAAAGATAATTGCCATAGTGACGCCTACCCCTATTAAACCGCCTTTGCAACTTTCTTTTAAAACGTCTTGCAACAAGTGCTTCACCGGTTATCCTCCCACCCTTCGGTCTTTGGGGCGACGGATTCCACCGGCTTTTGAAAATCAGTGCCAATAAAAACCGCGGGCTTTAATTCATGGATCATCAGCTTAAGTTCTTTATGGATTTCTTCGACCTTATTTTGTAGTTGACAGATAACCCCCTGCACCTCCTCCGGCCGATGTTCATGGAGGTAAACCAAGGTATTTAAATGTAAATTCAAACCAAACAGACTTTGAACTATTGAATCGTGCAGCTGAAGGGCAATTCGGTTGCGTTCTTCCGGAACCGCCAGTTTCTTGTTCTCCTCTTCCAAGCGCAACCTTTCTTTTGCCCCCCAGGAATAGGCAAAAAAAAGACCGACCAGGGCGGAAAAAAAGCCTGTCGCCAAGCTGAAAGCCAGCAGTGAGCGGCCTGTGAAGTTGAAAGGCCAAAAGGCTTGGGCTAAAATCCAAAACAAACCAAACCCAACGCTGAAAGACAAGATAAACCGAAACAAAAAGCCGACCGAATGATACGGAAATACAGCGACAAACAAATTATTGATATTTTCAATGGCTATGGTTATAAAAAATCCCAGGACGAGACCAAAAAAAAGGCTGGCCAACCAAGCCCAAAAAGGAGCATAGATACCCTGGGTAACTACTAAAAAGAATAAACTGATTCCCAAGCCGAATAAAGCCCCCCCACAAGAGTCTTTGAGAATCTCCTTTCCACTTAACAACCTGGCTTTCATTTATCCAACAACCTTTCTTCCATCACTTTTATTACTGCCTGGGTTCTGTCTTGAACCTCCAGCTTTCTTAAAATGCTGCTAACATGGCTTTTGACGGTGGACTCGGATACATAGAGCTTTTGGGCTATTTCTTTATTGGAAAAACCTTCTGTCAATAAGGCCATCACTTCTTTTTCTTTCATGGTCAGTTGCTCAGTTATAAGCACTGGTTCAGGTTGGCGCATTTTTTCCATGAGCTTCTTGGCAATGCGGGGATGCAAGACCGGTTCCTTCCGCTTTGCAGCCCGAATTGCTTCAACCAATTTTTCCGGCGGGGAATCCTTCAGAATATAACTCAAAGCTCCTGCCTCAATAGCTGCGATAACCTCATCCTCTTCAGAAAAGCTCGAGAGGATGATAACGGCAATACCGGTGGAGAACAAGCTGATTTTACGGGTCAACTCAATGCCACTCATGCCGGGCAGGTGCAGATCGACTATAACGATATCCGGCTGCAATTTTTCAATTTCAGGCAGGGCCTTTTGTGCCGTATCCGATTCGCCTACTACAGTTATCCCTTCCTGGGTGCCCAGAAATGTCTTCAGCCCTTCTCGGACAAAAGGATGATCATCAACAACATATATTCGTGTCAATACTTTTTGCCTCCCCCGCTCTGGTCCGCTCTTTAATGGTCCATCTCTTCGTTGCAAAAAGCCGGTATCCATAAAATATCCATGCCATAGTATTTGTACTTAAAGCAATTCTTTTATAAATTTCGAAATGCAATGAGAAATCATGCAGACTATCCAATACCCCTACGTCTGGCAAAGTATATAATTAACAATATCATCGTTGGAATGTTATAGATAAAAAAAGCCGGTACCAGTACATGCAATAGTGCTTGTGGGTTATACCTTTCATACATATAGACACCGTATAATAAATAAAATGAATAAATAAACCAAAGGGCAGGCAAAATAAGCCCCAACCATTTACCCTTTGTTGCCAAAAACACCTGCAAACAAATTCCTCCTGCTAAAACCAAAATAACCAAGATAATATTAATGCTCATTTATCCAACCTCCCGCTTTGTTTATAAATCAAGTGTATTTAACAATCTATCAATTCGCCAAAAAACTTTTCTTGCAATCACAATTGTGTTCATATTGTAGTAAACATCGCCATCATCTATATAATTCTATTACCATGTAAATTTTTCCTTTAATAGACGAGTTTAAATATATTAATCGGTAAACTTATTCCGTGCGGGCAGCAAACTGTAAAAAAAACGCCCCCGCAGGGGCGATTTGCAATGTCTTTCCCGGTAATAATAACAGACCAATCTGGTTTTAAAACGCCTCTCCAAGAGACCATAATCCGCTAAAATCATTCAACTGTCAGCAAACTCCCTTAGTTTATAGCAACCGGCGGAAAACAAGGCCAAGGCCATCAGTAGGACTACCAAAGTATTGGGGAAAAATACCGACCTTTCCAAGCTATCGAAGAGCCAATAGTGAGGTGTAAATTTGCCAAGGTTAACAATTGCCCTGGGAACACTGACCAAAAATTCATTTTGGGTAAACATAGCCAGGAAAAAACCTAAAATGGAAAATATGCTACTGACCAAGGTACAAATTCCCGAATTTTTAAAGACTCTGGTCAAGGCCAAAGATAGGGTAATAGCAAAAAAACTGGCCAATAAAAAATTTACAAAAACCAAGGGCAAGTTAACGATACTATACTTAAAAAACCTGGCACCAACCTGGACAATAAATAAGTTGGCTACAATCTGAAGGGACATCATGGCAACCATAAAACTTCCCAATATAACCCAGTTCTTGTTGGGGGTTGAAGCCGCTCTCAGAAAGACACCTTTACTTTTAAACTCCATCAGCTCCGTAACCATCGCCGATGAGCTCATTATAATGCAAACTATTAAAAGTAAAGTTGTCAGATGCAAATCACCGGAAACAATTTTTTCTTCCCTGGATATTACTGTATCAACTTGCAAAACCGCCAAGTCTTCTATCTTATCAATTATCCCCTTATCGAGCAAAAATTGCTCTTTAATCATATCTCTTACTTTATGGTTGATCCCGTTTTCCAAAGGCAGAGTTATATTACCCTCTTCTCTTCTGTAGGCTTGTATCGTGGGTTTTTCATAAGCCATAATTTTATCGCTGAAATCAACAGGAATATTATAGACCACTGCAACCTCACCCTCTTCCAACAAATCGAGAGCTTTAGCAAGTTCTTGCTTAAAAAACCAGGTTGAACCACCGGTGGTACTATCAAATTCTTGCCACAGCTCACCTTTATCTTCCGAATTATAGGCGATTTTACTATCGGCAATAATATCCTTTGGTCCCTCCCCCAGACCAAAAGTAAAGATCAAAACCCCAACGGGTAAGAGAAAAAAAGACAGCAATTTCAACGGATCTTTAAGGAATCTTTTTATATTGACCAAACCCAATTGCAAAAATTTCATCTGTTTTCACCCCATCTCAATTTGACGATGACAATATTAACCAGATAGAGAACAATAAATAAACCCAGCAGTATCGATAAATTGCCGACCAATAGTTCCATGCTGTTGTAAAGAATATAGTCTTTATAAGTATTACTAAATAGTAATATAGGTTTAATTTTTGCCGCAAATTGAAACATGGCACTATTGGACCATTTATCAAGAGGTCCCACCATTCCACCGAAGAGTACCTGAAACATTAAAAATAGTTGCAACAAAATGGTCCCATATCTTTTGGTAAAAACATTGACCATAAAAGAACCTAAAACTCCAATAAACAAGGCTTGGATAAACACTATCAACAAAAGAAGGGGCAGGGAGCCTTGAAAGGACAGACCCAATAATCTGTAGACGCCTACATATAGCAAGGAAGCAACAAAAACCTGCAGAATACCGGTGGCCAGATTGAAATTAAAATAGTCCACCCTGGTCATGGGTGTAGCCAGCACTCTGCCCCGCAAACCGATTTCTTCCGCCGGCCCTTTACCTTGAATAAGAGATTGTAAGAGGAAGAAAAAGACAAAAGCAAAGAATGAAACAGAATAATATTCATAAGAATCCAAATTATTCTTTATAGTATGGGGGATTGTTTCAAAAAGAGTTTGGCCGTCAAGGTCGTTTAATAGGGAGTTAAATTCGCCAATCAAAATTTGCTGCTCCCAATCCTCCCGGTCCATAGCTTCGATGGCCCTATTAACAATTAATACTTGGCTGACCTCCTCATTAAAGGAATCGACTATACCGGCCAATATCATAGCTGAGGATAGCTTGGCTTTCTCCTTGATCTCCACCTTGATCGTTGCCTCACCCTTACCCAAAAGGCCTGCCCCGTAGCCGGACGGGATCCTCAAGGTATATTCATGTTCTTCTCCGTCATCAACCG
The DNA here is from genome assembly GCA_964568715.1 of uncultured Halanaerobiales bacterium. Taxonomy (GTDB): domain Bacteria; phylum Bacillota; class Halanaerobiia; order B1SED10-174; family B1SED10-174; genus CAZMQU01. The sequence goes on along the minus strand of CAZMQU010000004.1, from coordinate 64,850 downwards.
TAGTAAATATTTCTGTAAACTCCGCTAAACTCAGATATTCACTTAAAGCGCCGGATTGCAAGGAATTATCTTCGTCTATAATGTTAATGGCAAAAAGGGGCTCGGATACAACCGCTGTAAACATGTCCTGTTGGACAAAGCCCATGAGCAGACTCAACAACAAAGGAAAGCCGGCCAAAAACAAAGCAAAAACTGGTAATGTTTTAAATATCGTTTTGAGCGATAATCTTAAAAATGCAGCTAATTTCATTTTATCCTCCTAATTCCGCAGGCTTTTGCCCGTTAGGCTTAAAAATACTTCTTCCAAATTGGGCTCTTCAACATTAATTGCTTTAATAATAAATTCATTGCTTTCCAATACTTTGAGTAAGGGTTCCAAGCGAAAATTATCAGCATCCACCAAAAGGTTGACCTTGTTGTGGTCCGACTCCAAATTAATTACCGAATCCATAACTTCGATTTCAGCCAACCCCTCTTTAGTTAGACCTTCCACCTCCAAACTGACCCGGTTGTTATTACTGATTAAGGACTTAACAGATTGTTGGGATCCATAAGCAATTTCCTTGCCTTCATCGATAATAAAAATGGTATTGCAAAGGTATTCCACTTCCTCCATATAGTGGGAAGTATAAAGTACCGTTGTTTCTTTTTCCCGATTGACCTCTTTGATAAAGTTAAAAATATGGTTGCGGGATTGGGGATCAATTCCTACCGTGGGCTCATCAAGAATTAATATTTCCGGCTCATGCATAATGGCTGCAGCCAAATTCAGTCTTCTTTTCATACCACCGGAAAATTTCTTGACCTTCATCCGCCTTTTCTCCCCCAAACCAACAAATTCCATAGCTCGAACAATTCTATCACGCAAAATTTTTCCCTTCAGTCCATAAAGGCTGCCAAAAAATTCAAGGTTATCGTAGGCTGATATAGCTTCAATCAGAGCCAACTCTTGGGGTACCAGGCCCATCTTTCGTTTGGCTGCAAGGGCTTCTCCTTTGACCGGATGCCCGGCTACACTGATTTGCCCATTGTCAGCAGCCAAAAGACCGGTAATAATCTTAATCAAAGTGGTTTTCCCGGCACCGTTGGGCCCGATTAATCCAAATATTTCCCCTTTACTGACCGCAAAGGTAACATTATCCAATACAATTTTCCCGTTGAATTTCTTGGTAACATTTCTCACATCAATGTAATTGTTCATAAAAGCAACTCCCTTTTACTTATGTTTTTTCTCTGCTGAATAAATCCGTATACTAAAAGAACCATAGCCAAACCGATGCTTAGCCCTTGGACAAACATAACCAACCGACTGTCCTTTCCTATTCGTTCCAACAGTAAAGATATCGATGTTAAAATAATTCCTCCCTAACCAAGCAAGCGTGGCTCAACCATCGAAAATATACCTTTCATAACTTCCTCACCTCTTTGCCAATCTAGATGCTAACCTTAATATCATTCATTGAATCATGCTAAAACATCCCCGGCAAGAATCATTGAATATTCATCGACAATTTAAAAGGTAAATATTTGTGCCCTTCATAATCATGAGTGATGAAAATCGTATATTCCCCCGCTGCCAAATCAAGCAATCCCTGCCAATTAAGCGATTCTTCTTCAACAGAGAAGACCGGCCTGCCCAATTCGTTTACAATTGAAACCTTCGTACAAAAATCAGACCCTTTAAAGTTTAATTTCATTTCATATTGAGCACTTTCTTCAACAACCATTCTCTGCTGCATTCCGCCCCAATCAGCATTCAATTGCAAGGAAAAATTGGTTGCGAAAATTTTTTTTGCCGGAACAGTATCAGTAAGGCAAAAACCACCGATTAAAAAGGCTATGCTAAACAATGCAAGCCAAATTACCATTTTTTTATCGGTTTCCTTTCTTTCTCTTTTTTTCTTGCTCCAAAGCAACCGGCTCCCAGCCAAGATTAACCAGGGAGCAAAAACAGCAGCAAAAAAGCTATATCCAACGCTGTTGAGTGGTATCCCGTCTATGATAGTATTGGGTCCGCCGGCAAAAATAAAAATTATACCCACTGCATTATTGATAAAATGAAAGATGACCGGTAAGATTAAATTTCCCGTTTCCAGCATAATAAAAGCCATGGCTCCACCTAAAATTGCAGTGGGCAAAAATCGGTATACACTGGCATGAAAAATTCCAAACAATATTGCCGAGGTAATAATAGTAAACCATTTATTTTTCTTTTTAAAAGTGTAAAGCAGCAAACCCCGAAACAAAGCCTCTTCACAAATGGCCGGCATTACCGCCGCTATCAATAAACTCAATGCCAGAGGCACGCTCAAAAACATTTCTGTGATACCCTGATTCACCTCTTGCATTTCGGCCGGGAAAAAATAGGAAAGCACTCTGCCGATCACCAAAACTATTAAGTAAATACCGACCCACAACAGCAAAATACCGCCCAACTGCCCTTCTGCCGGCATCTTTATCTTAAAAACCTCTTTGCGATCCCGGCCGGAGCCAAAGATAGGAACCAAGGCCAAGAAGAAAATAAGCAGTTCCGTTATCAATAGGCCCTTCATTCCCCATCTTGACTGGACCGGGAAGGCAACAACTACCAAAAGAATCATGACTATAATAAAGTATATAATACCTCTGGCCGGGGTAGGTTTAAATATTTTTTTCCCCATCGACCCTTCCTCCCTTAAATTATTTTAAGAAAATATGCTTGCTGACTTAAGTGTAAACCTCAGGTCGCAGTCAAACAATTGCCTTAAGTAACAAAAAACAGTGACCAAGGTCACTGTTTTACAAGATTGTTCTTGTAGGCAAAGGCCACAAGTTGGGTTCGATCCCGCAAATTCAACTTAGCAAAAACCGTGCTAAGGTAGTTTTTAATCGTTCCTTCCGACAAATGCAGAATTCCGCCTATTTCCCGATTGGAAAACCCTTGCGCAATCAATTCAATTATCCGGCATTCCCTTTCAGTCAAATCATATCGTTGGCGCACATCAAGCCCACCGGCCTCCTTAGCCGGGTGGAGAATGCTACCGACAATATCAGGGTGAATAACGATATTGCCGGAATAAGCGGCCTTGATGGCTTCGTACAGCAAATCGTCTGGACTGTCTTTTAATAAATAGCCTGAGGCACCGTTTTCCAACGCTTGTTGAATATACTCAATATCCTTAAAGGTCGTCAAAATCAAGACCTTTACAGCGGGGAAACTGTCTTTTATCAATTTGGTTCCCGCAACACCGTCACAGCAGGGCATCCTGACATCCATCAAAACCAAATCGACCTCATGCTCCCGACAAATCTCCACTGCTTCAAATCCGTCGGTTCCGACTGCCACAACATCGATATCACTGAAAGAAGATAGAATAATTTTAAGACCTTCCCTTATCAACATCTCATCATCAATTACGGCAATATTCATCTTCTTCAAACCCCTTATCCTCCCTTATCCATCATTCCGAATCAAATGAAGCCTCGGGCAAATCAACAGCTGCCTTTCCCGGCAAATCAAAGGACATACGCAGGGAAAAACCCTTGGCGGGGCTGGAGGCAAAAGTAACCTTACCACCCAGCTCTTTTACCCTTTCTCGCAAGCCGGATAAACCCATGCCTAAAACAATCTCACCGGTTCCCCTACCATTATCCTGCATAGTCAAAATAATTGATTTTTTATCAAAAAAGAAAAATATATCAATCTTCGATGCTTCTCCATGGCGAAGGGAGTTGGATAAAAATTCTTGGACAGCCCGATAAATTACCAGGGAAATAGCCTCACTGCCTAGCCAGTTTGCCTTGGAAAACCGAAATACAACATCGATACCCGTCAGCTTGCTAAAATTTTTCGTAAGGGATTCAATAACTAAAATGGTTTTGTAATCTTCAAATTCTTTGGGCTTCAATTCTCGTAAAGCCCGGCGGATTTCATCCAAACCTCCCTTGGCAAAAAAACGCAATTCAGCGGCCATCTTGGCTGCCAAAAGTCCGTCTTCTCTTGCTACCTTCTCTATGGCACCCAATTGGACTATTACCGTTGAAAGGCTGTGGCCGACACTATCATGTATTTCCCGGGAAATTCGATTTCTTTCTTGCAATAGGGTCAATTCTTTGATTGAATCAACATACAATTCCAATTCACGGTTGGTTTTAAGCAACTTATCCTCCGAAATCCTCAGCTCACGATAAAGATTCTCTGCTTTGCTTTCCTGCTCCTTTAAGTACATGGAATAAAGGGTTATTAAAATGAAAGGAATTAATGCACTAAAATTGGTAAATTGCTGCTTCCAAGGAAGTCTGAAGCCCAAATAAATGAATTCCAGTAATCCCAGGGTCAAAAGGATATACCTAGCCGGAGAAGTAAGATAAAATAAGGAATCTGCAATTAGGAGGCCCAATACGGGTAATAATAGTTGTGAACAGTCCAATACAAGGCCAAAGGCAATAATATAATCAATCAGCAAAGCCACAACTAAATATCGCTCTTTATCTAAAAAATGGTGGTATCTTAACTGAGAATTAATTATATAAGCTAAAACAAACATAACCTTTATGAAGCTGATGTCGTTGGTTTCATAGAAAGACAGCCCCAAAACCAACAAAAGAATTATAGAAAACCTAAATATCAAAAGAATTTTTTTGGCTATTGCCGGCACCTCCTAATCAAAAAAGGAGACAAAAGCCCCTAAACTTAATCGGGGGCTTATTTGAGCAAGTACATCGATTTTTCTATGTTCAACTAAATTAAACAATTCCTCTTTATCGTCGGTCTTTCCTTTAAATATTTTTTATTCGTTGCAACCCACTGTATATGTTCATGCGGCGACCCCGCGCAAAACCGCATAATGTCAGATTGTATTTTCGGGCCATCTTCACTGCTTCTACGGTCGGCGCCGAGCGGGATACTATAAGCGGTAGGCCACTGTTGAGGGCTTTGCCCAACAAGCTCTCAGCAATCCTGGCCCCCGTTACCAAATAAGCCCCCGTCAGATCCCAGCCAGCCATTAATGCTCGTCCCAAAACCTTATCAATCGCATTATGCCGCCCCAAATCTTCGGTAAAGAGTTGCTTTCCATCGATGTTGGCCAAAAGACAACCGTGGACACCCCCTGTAGCGGTAAAAAGAGGCGAATTGGCATCCAAAGATGCCAAGGCAGCAAATAGTTCCTCTGGACTTAGGAATACATCCTTCGAATCAGCGGCCGCCCTTTCCGATAAAGGATCGCTAAAATCTATTTTAGGGCTGTTTTCCTTTGGAAAAGTTTCTTGCTTCAAGAAAACCTGCGCCTTAGCATCTGCAATGGAGAGAGATTCTATGTCATCGAGAGTCTTGATAATCCCTCGGGCAAAAAGATGGCCGTAAACCAATGCTTCCAGATCACGGGGCGTACAAACAAGTCGAACAAGAAAAGAACAGTTCAAATAAATTTCCAAATTGAACTCCACAACAACATTATCAATAACAGTTTCACTTTGACAGCCTTCAATTTTTGTAATTTCGATTCCCTTAAAAACCTCCACCTTCCACCCTCTCCTAGCATTTAAAAGGAGACGACCGGAACCCGGTTAAAGGCACCGATCGTCTTTTTCTAGCTAATTGTTTTGTTTATATAGGCATTGTATTCATTCAGAGTATTCAAACTCGTAAATATTGACCAATCCTTCGTATAAGGCTGCGCATCCTTTTCCGCAATAATGAGGGCATTAAGTTTTTTTACCAGGTTTTTCACTGAATATTGCCCTGCATCGAGTTGTTCTTCCAAAAGGGGTAGGGCCGACTTGCAAAAAAATGCATGGAAAAACTCCAGGTGATGCCTGTATCTTGTTACACAGGCATCTACTTTCTGCCCCTTCATGCGAGAAACCATATAATCAATGTAGTCAAGGCTTAAGAGTGGCATATCGCAAGCAATCAGGAAAACGGCATTGCTTTGGGCATTAACCAAAGCAGAATGGATACCACCCAATGGCCCCACATCTTCATATACATCCGAGATAACCCTAACCTGCTCCATTTCGTATAATTCGGGAGTATAGCTGGACACCATGATATCCCCAAAACGGGTTTTTAAAAGGTCAATGTGCTTCTGTACTATCCTTTTCCCATCAATCGACAGAAGTTGCTTATCGAAACCCATCCGAGTGGAGCGACCACCGGCGAGGATAACTGCGCTATTAAAATCCCGGATATCATCGCAAGCCATTTTCTTTTTTAAGCCCTTTGTACTTTGGCAGCACAAACTTTATACTCGGGTGTTTTGGCAATGGGACACAAGGCTTCACTGGTCAACCAGTTGGCCGCCCCTTCTGCCCAGTGGAAAGGCATATAAAGAACGCCTTCAGGAACCCGCTCCGTAACACGGGCATCAACTTCTATTTCTCCACGGCGGGAGGCAATCTTTACCCTTCCACCATCAACAATATCCTGTTTAGATGCATCGGCCGGGTTGATTTCGACGAAAGGTTTGCCGGCCAAATTGGCAATACCTTCACTTCTACCCGTCATGGTAGTGGTATGGTATTGATACAAGAGCCTTCCGGTGGAAAATATCAATGGATACTCTTCATCAGGTAGTTCCGCAGAAGGCACATAGGGAGACGGTTTGAAAATTGCCCGCTCACCTCTGGCAAACTTACCAACATGAAGAATAGGTGTTCCGGGATGGTCCGGAGTTGGGCAAGGCCATTGGGGCTGCTCCCGTTCCAATCGCTCGAAACTATAGCCACCATAAGAAGGTGTTACCTCAGCAATTTCATCCAATACTTCTTTGGCAGAGGTGAATTTGTTGTCATAACCAAGACGATGCATTATTTCGGAGAAAATCGCCCAATCGTCACGACTCTCACCCCTTGGGCTAACAGCAGGCCGAACCCTCTGGAGCCTTCTCTCACTGTTTGTGAAAGTTCCCTCTTTTTCGGCATAGCTTGTTGCAGGCAAGACTACATCGGCAAATTCTGCTGTTTCCGTCAAGAAAATATCTTGTACTATCACAAAGTCAGCCTTGGTTAAAGCTTTTTGGACATTGCTAAGGTTGGGATCACTGACCATGGGGTTTTCTCCAAATATATACAAGCAACGTACATCGCCCTTAGCTGCTGCATTCATAGCATCGGTACTTGTTAAGCCGGGATTGGAGGGCAATTTCGTTCCCCATAGTTTTTCAAACTTGGCCCTGGCTTCGGGGTTGGCAACCTTCTGGTAACCGGAATAATCGGAAGGCATACATCCCATGTCACAAGCACCTTGCACATTATTTTGTCCCCGCAAGGGATTAACTCCACAAGCATACTTACCAACTTTACCGCAAAGAAGGGCCAAGTTGGCTACCGACATAACACCGGTAGTTCCTGTTGAATGCTCGGTCACACCCAGGCAGTATACAATGGGCGCCCTTTCAGCCGGCGCATACAATCTGGCAACCCTTTCCAGGTCATCAGGATTTATCCCACATATTTCCGCCACGCTTTCGGGGGTATAATCTTTTACTGTTTCTTTTAACTCTTCAAATCCCTCGGTTTTGTTTTCAACGTATTCTTTATCTAAAAGGCCTTTTTCAATGATAACATTCATGAGGCCGTTTAAGAAGGCAACGTTGGTTCCCGGTTTAATACGCAGATGGATTTCTGCCTCTTCAGCTAAGTCAATTACCCTTGGATCGATTACAATCAGCTTGGCACCACGATTGCGGGCCTGTCTAATCTGAGCACCGATAACCGGATGTGCCTCGGTGGGATTGGAACCGATAATAAAGATTACTTCAGCATCGACCAACTCGGAAATGGAGTTTGTCATTGCTCCGCTACCTAATGTTGTGGCTAGACCAGCCACTGTAGGAGCGTGTCAGACACGGGCACAGTTATCGACATTGTTGGTACCGATTGCCGCCCTCATCATCTTCATAAAAGTATAATTATCCTCGTTGGTTGCCCGGGAGGAAGAAAAACCGGCGATTGCATCGGGACCGCTCTCCTCCCTTACCTTTTTAATCCCTTTCACTGCATAATCGAGTGCCTCATCCCAGCTTGCCGGGGTCAAAACTCCGTCCTTCCTTATCAAAGGAGTCGTCAGGCGATCAGGATGATTTATAAAATCATAAGCAAATTTTCCCTTGACGCAAAGAAGACCATGGTTTGCCGGTCCGTCAGCCGGTTCAACACCAACAACCTTGTCGTCTTTTACAAGCAAGTCCAATTGGCAGCCAACACCACAGTATGGACAAGTCGTTCTGGTCTTGGTTACCTCCCAAGAGCGATATTTTTTACTGGCTTTAGTTGTAAGTGCACCTGTAGGACAAACTGAAACGCAGTTTCCACAAGATACGCAATTACTGTCAACAAAAAGCTCATCAAATGGTATACTAACAGCTGTGTCTACGCCCCTGTTCTTTAGGCTGAGGGTACGGTTGCTTTGTAATTCATTGCATACACGTACGCACCTACGACACAAAATACATTTGGAAGGATCATATTCAAAAAATTCGTTGGAAAGGTCTTTGGGTTCAATTTCTTTTGTCCTGGGAAACCTTGTTTCCTCAACACCATACTCTACGGCATACCGATATAATTCACACTCACCTACGGCAGGGCAGGAAAAACAATCTGTATCATGGTTGGCCAAAAGCAACTCAATGATCATTTTCCTAAAAGTGTAAATTCTTTCGTTCATAGTAGTCACTTCCATGCCCTCTGCACAAGGAGTGGCACAAGAAACCTGCAAATCTTTTGTTCCTTTAACTTCTACAACGCAAATCCGGCAAGACCCCTCCGGAGCAAGGTGGTTGTAGTGGCAAAGGGTTGGGATTTCAATACCCAGCTTTTGGCAGGCTTCAAGAATTGTAGTACCTTTTTCTACCTCCAGAGGCTGACCGTCAATAACAACCTTTATCATTAGCTAACCCTCCCTTTAGATTCGTTTTTTAATGTGAATATTGCCGGGAAAAAACGGACTGCCGATAAAATTGGGTTCGGCGAAGCTTGACCTAAACCGCAGAGGCTTCCCTCTACCATAAAATTGGCCAACTCAACCATCAAGTCCAAATCGCCTTCCTCGGCGGTTCCGGCTTTAAATTTCCTAATAAGCCCCAATAGCTGGACATTACCTTCCCGGCAGGGAGTGCATTTACCACAAGACTCATGGGCAAAAAACTCCATCAAATTCTCCAATACATCCAACAAGCAATTGTCTTCATCGATGAACATCAAGTCCCCCGCACCAAAGGTGGCACCAACTTCAGCACAACAATCGACATCCATGGGGGTATCCAATAAGGAAGCAGGAATTATATTACCCGAAGCTCCTCCGGTCTGGACAGCATAAAGCTTTTTACCATTCGGGCAACCGCCGCCAACCTCTTCAAAAAGGCTGCGAATCGTCGTACCTACGGGGAACTCATAGACACCGGGATTAGAGATGTTACCGCTTAAGGTAAACAATTTTGTACCGGGGCATGTTTCAGTTCCGATTTTTCTATACCACTCAGCCCCTTTTACCATAATCACGGGAAAGTTGGTTAGGGTCTCCACATTATTGACCACCGTTGGCTTACCCCATAGACCTTCAACACCGGGGTATGGGGGCTTAAACCTTGATTCTCCCCTTTTGCCTTCCATTGAATTCAACAAAGCAGTTTCTTCACCACAAACATAAGCCCCTGCACCGATAAAAAGCTCTACATCAAAATCAAAACCACTGTTTAAAATATTTTCACCCAAATAACCATTGGCACGGGCATCGGCAAGGGCATCCGCTAAGATAGTCGCTACATAAGGATACTCCGCTCGTAAGTAAATGTAACCTTTGCTGGCGCCTACCGCCAAACCCGCAATGGCCATACCTTCCAAAAGGCGGTGGGGTACTTGCTCCATTATTACCCGGTCTTTATTGGTTCCGGGTTCGCCCTCATCAGCGTTGCACACGATGTACTTTTGATCAGCCGGCGTATTGGCCGTAAAAGACAACTTCAATCCGGCCGGGAAACCTGCTCCACCACGACCACGGACACCGGAGGCCTTAATGACATCAACAATTTTTTCAGGTGCTTGCAAAGCTTTTTTTAAGCCTTCATAGCCACCGACATCGGCATACTCTTTCGCACTAATAGGAGATATCTCCCCCGCCTTATCCAGTAGAATTCTCATTTCTTCCATGTTTTCACTCCTTTTTCCTAAGTGTGGTTATTAGTTTTTCTACTTTTTCAGGAGTTAAGTCACCATAAACAACGCCGTCGATAAGTGCTGCCGGAGAAACATCACAAGCACCAATGCATTCGCAGGTTTCGAGAGTAAAATCTCCGTCTTCAGTAGTCTCGCCGGCCTTGATTCCTAAAACTTTCTCAAAGGCTTCCAAGACCTTTTTACTGCCCTTTACATGGCAAGGGGCACTTTTGCATAGTCTAATCACTGTTTTTCCCCGTTTTTGCGTCGAAAAGAAAGAATAAAAGGTTTCCACGCCGTATATATCCGACAGGGGAACCCTCATTTCACGGGATACTACATCGACTACGTCCTTTGGTAAGCCATTACCGGCAATTGTCTGTACCTCGTGGAGAACAGGAATAATCATATCAGGCCTGTCTCTCCATCTGGCTGCAATTGTTGCAACCTGTTCGAGTACGTCTGTCGCTGTAGTATTGCAAGTTACTTTTCCATTTACGACCATTACGAATACACCTCCATATATTACTTTTATAACAACCGTTATGTTCAACAAGAACTTAACAACGGTTCCAACCACCCCATTTAAGCAGATAATTTTGGACCGTTAGGCAAAAAATATCAGATTTTTTACTCCAATATTTATGATACTGCAAAGAGATTTAAAAGTAAAGCTTTTCTAGGGCAAATTCGGGAAATCCGGTAAGTTTTATCGAAGTAAATTCCTGTTTTTTGGCAGCCTTGGGTTAACAAAAGAATTTACAGATCTTTTTACCCGCGCTCCGGCTTTTGATTTCAAGTAACCAAACAATCAAAGAACTCAAGGGCCTCTTTCTTAGTCAGCCAAAATGCAGACCTCCGTTGATTCATTGCAATTATTTCCTCCAGATATGCTTGGCGGATTTTATCTTTTCTGCCACCTCTTTTCAAAAAAGCCGTCAGAAAAAGTCCTCCCCCGACCAATTTCCCGGGGGAAAAAGCAGGAGAATAGGTTACTGCAAAAGCGACTATCCTACCCATATCCGTCTCCCCTTCTCCCTTTTGGGGTACTTCCTCGAAGTCTACCCCTAGACAGCCGGCCTTGCTCCATATAAAATTGTGCAGGTTCACATCGCCCCGCAAAGAATTCGTAATTCGATGGTAATCAACCAACCATCGGGCCAAGGAATCAGCCTTTTCAAAGTCCATCTCCTCTACCAAGGCTTCATAAGTCTCGCCGGGAATATATTCAAGGAATAATCTCTTTCCCTCCTTGTTCAATAAAGAGGGGACCGCTAAACCGGCAGCCTTAAGGGCAAGCAAGGTTTCTGCTTCACGCTTCAGTGCCGCCTCATCTTTAAATTCTTTTACTACAACCCCGTTTTCCAGAAAAACAAGGTTTTTCTTCGATTTAAATCTCATATCTCAAACCTGACTTCAATTTTCCCCTTACCTTTGAAACCTTGCAACTCCTTGGCCACTCCCAATACAGCATTTTTTAAAATACTTTGTACAAAGGGCACCATTGGCACAGGCTCGCCATCTATAATCAATTCCGTTGCCTGCGCATAAAGAACACAATCCTCCCTTTTGGCCCTCTGCCATGCAATCATACCGGCCATTTCCCGACAACTGTAACCGCAGTGAGAGCAACAGTTTGCATCAAAGGAAGGCAGAGGCTCGAAAGCACGGTCTTCAACAAAGTCCACCAATGCTTCCGCATCCTTGAGAACATTAAATATTGGCATACCCAAAATTTCACCGCTTGCATTATTGGCCAAGACACCCGATACAGCAATGGCCCTACCGTCTATCCGCTCAGCAATCTCCACCTCGTTATGGGCGGTTATAATTCGCGGCGCGTTACAATCAGCCACCCCCTCCAAAATAACAAAATCATGATCATAGAAGCGGAGAATTTCTTCAACAGTTAATTTGCGCTGATGGAGAATATCGGTCTCCCGGGGAGCTCGGGCTGTAACCAACTGTGATCCTGCCGCTTTATGAAGTCTTGTATCAACCTCACTATCGGGATCTATTGTGAAATCTTCATGGTGAATCTCTTTAACCGACCCGACCCTATACCCTCTGTGACGCAAGCCTCGAATAATGGCCTTAGACACTGTTGTCTTCCCCGAATTGGAAGTTCCGTTTATAGCTATTGCTTTCATAGTCACCCCTCCCTGCAGCATTTTATCTTAAATTTTTTTAAAAATCTCAAATTGAAAAATATTTCAAAAGAGCCCAAAAACTCAAAACAAGAAGTCCGCTAAAAAGCAGCCAGTCCATAACTGTCATTTGAACAGCTATATAGGAGGTTCGTTGCTTCATCGCGCCAAAGCCTCTGGCTTCCATGGCCATAGCCAGATTTTGTGCCTTGGCAACAGCATCCGCCACTACAGGTAAAACCAAATTGCCATATAAGCTGATTCTTTTTTGCCAAGGCAAAGTCTTGGGTTGTATGCCGCGTAACTGTATTGCCACTAAGGCATCTTCGAAAGAGGAGCTAAAAAAAGGTAAAAAGCGCAAGGCGGTCATGAGCAGGAAAGAAAATAAATAGGGCATTCCCACATTTGTAAGGGCTGCAATGACGCGCCGATTATTCTCACCGGCCATAACCGAAGAACTGGCTAAGATAATAAAAAACCGCATTGCTGTACCTAAACCTCTTATTAAGCCAACCTTACTCACCAGGATAAAATCTTTATAGACCAAAAGAGGCTGGCCGGAGCGGACAAAAACAATTTGGACCAAGGCCACCAAGACCAGCAAGGGTAGAACTTTCTTAAATCGATATAGAAAAGCCTTCATATCGCTACCCCAAATAACAGCACCGCATAAGGTGAAGATACTCAAACCCAACATCCAGCCGGGCCTGGAAAAAATCAAGGCCCCGGTTGTACAGATTAACGTCCAAAAAAGTTTTACTCTTGGATCTGCTTTTCTCAAACCAGGACCCTCCCATTTATAACCTCAATCGTGTTCTTCCCGTAACGGGAAATAAGTTCCTTTTCGTGAGATATTAGAGCTATACCCTTACCTTCGGCAACCATCCCATCTATTAAACTGTAAAGATGTTCCCGGTTTTTTTGGTCCAAGCCTGTCGTCGGTTCGTCTAAAATCAGGAATTTAGCCCCATTCATAAGCACCGTACAAATAGCCAACCTTTGTCTCTCTCCCCTACTTAAGTGAAAAATGGTGCGGTCCTTAAGATGGAAAAGATCGAAACGAATAAGTAGCTCCCGAGCTTTTCGACCGACGTTGTCACAATCCCACCCCAATATCCCGGCTATGAAAGTCATCTCCTGCCAAACAGTTGTAGCAAACAGCTGGCGGGAGGGCTCTTGAAAAAGATAACCTATATGCTCGCCAATCAAACCCAGGGGCCAATCATTGGCCAAGTTGCCGAAGATTTCAAGCTTTCCTCTTTGTGGTTTTAGAATTCCGCACATCAATTTAGAAAGTGTCGTTTTACCGCTACCGTTAGGTCCGCTTATAAGGGTAACCCGACCCATCAGGAACTCGAGATTATCAAATTTAATTTCAAAATTGCTACGGGGATACTTATATCTTACACCCTTTAGTCCAACTGCTACCGTCATAAATAAATCTCCTCAACCTCGGCCTTTTCTATTTGATAAACACGGTCTGCTAAATCAATATAGTCTTGCCCATGTCCGGTCAGAAGAATTGCCTTGCCGGCCTTTTTTTGGCCCAATATAAGCCTTTTTATCCTTTCAGCAGAATCAAAATCCAAATGGGAAAAAATTTCATCCAATATCAATGTTTGCGGTTGTAAGGCCAGAACAGCCGCTATTGCAATAAGTTGCTTTTGCCCATAGGAAAGCGTCTGGGTATCCGCCCTCCGGTGTTCTTCCATCCCCACCAAACGAAGGGCTTCTTCAATTCTTTTATCAATTTCCTCCCTTGGCAAACAAAGATTTTCCGGCCCAAAAGCAATCTCATCTTCCACCGTTGGAGAAAACAATTGCGACTCGGGATCTTGAAAAACAATACCAACCTGCCTGACAAGATCAGCAAGGGGCAAATCAACAATATTGCGACCGGAAAGAAATACTTCTCCTGTTAAGTCCCCCTTAATAGAACGAGGAATAATACCTGCCAAAATATAGCATAGAGTTGTTTTTCCGCAACCCGAAGAGCCGATAAGGGCAACACATTCACCTTTTTTAACATGGATATTAGCCTGTCGCAATAATAGCTTATCAGGAAAATAATGAAAATCGATGTTACGCCCTTCGAGTACTATCATTTAATTGTAATTACCTCCACAAATTTACACCATCTTTGGGCAAAACGGTCATTTTTTATAACCATGAGGTATGGCCCGAAACCACCTTCTTGCTTAGTCTTCATCGGTTCACCATCCATGTAAATACAGAGATAGACATTGTCACCGCTAAGAATTTCCTGACCTGAAATCGCCGATGCGTAACCATCCAGCGACATTACTTGAACTGTAGAACTATTGTCTATTTCAAATCCGTAGGCAAGAAACAATTTACTAAAATCAACGCCGGTAAAGGTGACCGGGGTAGGTTCGCTGGTGCTTGTTCTTTTTACCGTCTCGAAATCAACCGGGTCCAAATCCAAAATATCTTGCATGGTAAGCCGTTGCTCCCGGCTATTTTGCCTGATAATGAATTCCGCCCGCATCTCCAAATCTTTCTTTCTTTCGATATCACCTGCATTCAGATATGCTAAAACTGTTATCACCAAAACAAGTAATGCTACAACGATAGCAATAATTATTTTCATTCGTTTGTCGTTGTATTTTATCCCTTTGTCATTGTTTTTGACCATTATCCCGTACCTCCCGACTTTATTTTGTCCGACAAAGATAATCGCCGCTCTATGCCGGAATAGTTTACCGCCGGAATCAGTCTTCACCGGCTGTCCAACTTGTTGATGCTCTGAATCCATGGCCCGGTCCGGCTCAAAATGCAACCCGCACGAATCTTTCCCCTAACCGGAAGATAGCCCCTCGGTATCCGCCAAATATCGGACTGCAATACTGTTATTCAATCTCAAATTCCACCCAGGGTACCGTCATATCCAAAGCCCTAAATTCACCATGATCACCTAGCTTATCTCCGGAGGTAGCATGTTGCCCATGATCAGCAATAATATATACTTTACCGGCAAAGCTCATACATAGTTGCTCAATGTACCCATCCAGCTCAATCATTTTTTGAAGGGCTTGGGGTGAAAGGGGGCCGTACGTATGAGCAACATCATCGTAACCGTGAAAGTGAACAAAGGTCAAATCCCGCCCGGCCTTCAATTCCTCGACGGCTGCAATGAATACTTCATCATCGGTTGAATCGTTGCCATTCAAATCGGGATTTAATATTTGCCCTATTCCGACATTTATAACTTGGGTAGAACCGCCAATCATGGCTGCAGTTTTGCCCATATATTCAGCAGCAACAAACATATCTTCCAGATGCAATTCCCTGTCATCTCTTGACTTAACACCCGTTTTATCAGGATATTCACCGGTTACTATTGAAGCCAAGGCCACCGGAGTAATGGAAGGCATTACCGTTCTCGCCGCCATAGTTGTTTTCTCCCCCAAAAAGGCGGGCTTAATAATTTTCAGATCATAGTAACTCAATCCATCCAAAAGAATAATCAGAACTCGATTGTTTACCAAAGAAGACAGGGCTTTTGGCGCCAAATCGGTAACAGCCAACACCGGTGCACCCGCCCATATGCCGATAATATCTTTCTTGCGACTCTTACTGTCGGGACCAATATAATCAGCCGAACTGCCCCGCCATTCCAAGAAACCCTGCCACGAAATCTCTTCTTGGCTACCGTCGGCAAAATAAGCTAAACCCTTTTGATAACGGTCCTCTATGGCCTTTGTAAAAAAACGACCGACCGGCACCAGATTACGACGCCGATAAACACCGGCGGAATAATCTCCCTTCATTGCTTGCCCTTCAAAGACCAGGCGGCTGATACTGTCCATAGCAAAAAGCTGACCGTAGGTAAGGGTCTTCTCCTCCCCTTCTTCGATAAAACGCAAGCAAGGAGCTTTGTTTCCCGGTTCTTGAGCAGCAATAACTATGTAATCCATAAACTTTATCCCAACTTGGCGAGGGTGATTGAGTGAAATGAATTCCCATCCAAACTCACTGCTTAATCGGAGCCAACATTCTTCGTCAATTTCACGGCAGGGAATGCCCGCCAAGGCCCCATCGGGGGAGGATAAAAATATTACATTATCTTGGCCCGTCAAGCCGGCCTCTTCCAAAAGAGGTAAGAGAGGGATAACATCTCTCTCTTGTTCCCCCTCCTGTATTTTTACTGCATCATAACCTTTGTAACTATTTATTATTATTTCTTTCTCCACATCACCGGTAATAGTCAAATTGGCACCCATAAGAGGGGGGGTATCCTCCTTTGCACAACCGGAAAATAAAATTGCAATACAGCTAACAAGAGCTAAAGCCTTGCCAAAACAATATCTATAGCGGCCCATAAATAATTACCTCCCTAAAAGGAACCTATAATTTAAGCTTCACTTTCTTTATCATTGTTTTTTATAATTCCCAGCCTTTCTACATTGCGGGCAACCATATTGGCCACCAAGCCCCCCAAGCCACCCGATAATGCACTGACACTAAGAGACAGCATCAAGGGTACAAAAGGAAGGTTGAAAATGGCTAAATTAACCGTAAAACTGCCAGCCATATTGGCCAGCATTCCTCCTACAAAACAACAGAAAGTACAACAGCCTTTATGGCGACTGATAAAAAACCATAACTCAACAACCAAGCCGGGAACCGTATAAGTTATGATGCTCGCCGCCCCGTGGGAACCCAAGGTTCCGGAAATTGTCACCAGTACAGCTTGAATTAGGGAGACGGCAAAAGCAGCCCCCCTTTTTTTTACCAAAGCCATACCCATAACCAAAAACATCATATAAAATCCACCGGCCAAAACACCGCCGGGAATAAAGAGCGGTCCGGTAATGATATGAGCCAAAGGAACAATAACAACTTTTATGGCAATTCCAATAGCCGCCAACATCGCAATTATAATGTAATCGACCAATGAAAAGTGCTGTCGGCGAAAGCTTTTTTCTTTATGCCGCATGGCCACATTGAACCTCCCATTAACGCAAACACCGGTATCTAACCGACACCCTTTTTACAGGTACAACATCCGGCAGCAAACCTTCTATTAGCGGGCATTGAGAATCTTGCTTGTTGCCGAATTTTCTCTGTATTTCGAGACTTACATATCTCCTTCAATTGCTTCTATAAAAGTCAAATATTTAACTATACCGCGGCCGCCGACTCCGGTAAAATCATAACCTTCAAACTCAACGCGCATATAGCCTTTATTTTCGTCGATAAATATCTTGCCAAAAGATATAGCCGCAAGGGGAATCTCAGTCACATATCCATCACCGGCAATAAACCGGTAACTTGGCGCATCTTTCATCCCAACTAGGGCAAAAAGATCAGCGACCGATATTTCCCTTCCCAAATAAATCGCTTCCCCTTCCGCAATAATTGCATCGAGTTGCTTAACCCGCATACCAATGTTCATCTCTTCCGAAAAGTAAAGGGGCAATTCATCTTCACGACCCGGTTCCGATTCCAATGTAACGAATCCTTTCAAAAGTACTTCCGGAGTCTCCGTCTTTTTAAACCCATCGCCGGCAATCATGGTGACCGGTCTTTGGGGGAACTTTGTTGCAAAGTTTTCAAAATAAGCCTGCAATGAATAAGAAGCCACCTTGGTACCCCGGTTATCAAGCAGGTCGGCGGTAAGTTCATCGACAGCTTCTCTAAATATGCTGATTCTATTTATTGATTTTTCTCTTGCCGCCAAAGTCGAATCTTTCATTGTAATTTCGACTCTGACCAGATCCCTAACCCAATACATAGCCCGCTGGTCCGGTATACAGCTTGTGGGATAAGCCAGCACATCGCCGTTCTTTTCCAACATAATATAGACTTCTGTATCGGCAAATATCTCCGCCGGGGCAGCCATTACAAACCCGTCATCACCGACAAAATTAATTGATATTATGTTATCCATTGCAATACCATGTTCAGCCAAGAGTTCATCCAAAGAAAACCCTGTTACCTCTACCTCGGCAACTTCGCCTGAAGAACTGACATTTTTACAGGTGAAGGTTTTTTGAGGACGCGCCATCATCTCCTGCGCATTAAGGTTTATCTTGAGTCCGCCACCAATAATCCCCAGCTCAGCATTGGGATCAAGTTCGTTTTTCTCCGGGGTGGGAACAATCGTTTTTGAATCCGTTCCCTTTCCTCCACAAGCTGTAAAAATAACAGCAACCAGAACAAAAACCATTACAAACAACTTTCTTCTATCCATTGTCCCTCTCCTTTAAAGCATTATTGTCCAAGGGCAGTGAACAATCCAATCAGAATAATTCTGGCTATTTTAATTATTTTCTATTATCCTATGTTTACTTGTACCATCAAAAACAATTTTTATGAGAGCCGATTGCCTTGCCTGCCCCGGCTTATATTTTCATACATAATACAGATACAGAGGTCGATTTTTCAAAAATTTCAGGCAAGTAAATGCCGGCCGGCTATTATTCTTGGCATAAATATCTTTATTAAAAGTGTTGTTCAAGCTGCCTTCCCCATTATACTACATGAAAATACAAAATCCAATAACAGGGACCCCAATCTTTTCAACCATAAAAAAAGGGACCTCAAGGTCCCAAGTAAAACATTCTTTCAAATTCATTTAAAAATTATTTTCTTCTTAATCCAATCTGGCCAAAAAATTGACCTTCATTTGTTATATAACCGTTCAACGACAGTTCACCCGGGAATAAGCCCAAGATTCTGAAGTCGGTTCCCAAGCCGACTTTAAAAGTCGTCTGCAATGAGAAATCATTCAAAGGAGTTCCCATTTCGGCAGCAGCCAAGAAGTAGGGTTTAAGGGGGAAAGGCCCTAGGGGAAGCCACTTTTCGCCCCAAGGCAAAATCTTTATCTGTGGTTTTAAACTCAAGGAAAGCTTCCCTTCGTTGGAGAGATTACCCCCTTCTGAACGCAGGCCCTTAAGAGTTAAGGCCAAACCGCCGTTAAAATGGGGAAAATTTAGGAAAGCTTCATTTCTA
The DNA here is from genome assembly GCA_964568715.1 of uncultured Halanaerobiales bacterium. Taxonomy (GTDB): domain Bacteria; phylum Bacillota; class Halanaerobiia; order B1SED10-174; family B1SED10-174; genus CAZMQU01. Next base: position 45,591 of record CAZMQU010000004.1, on the reverse strand, counting down.
ACTGCCACATGCCAAGCATTAGAACCCTGCGTAACAAAAGCAGCATCCAAGGCAAATTTCTTGTATAAAGGAATATTGAGGTCCAGGCCCCAAGTGATCTTCTCTCTTTTAGGACTTTTTCTAAAATAAGTATCGAGATTGGCAATTTTGGGATGGGACCAATCGACAAATAATTCATGGCCTCCTTCATCGTCGTTAAAACCGTAGCGGTAACCAACTCCAAAGCGTTTTAAAGGACCGGCCGTAACCTTTGCACCAATTTTTGAAAAGTAGTAATTATCATCAAAACCCAAAAGGGGCTTAACCGTAAGTGGGCCATGAAATTTTTCTGTTTCACGCTTCGCCTTTTCAATCCGGTTGGCCAAATCAACACTGCTGATTCCCTTTTGCTTGTAGGGCTTAAACACAAAATCGGGATCTCTGGCCAGGATAGCCGCCCTAATTTCGTCCATGTGGTCAATGCCTGCTTGATAGCCGCGTTCAACAAAATAAAGAACATTTTCATAGTCGTATATGTGTGTCAAGTCAATGTCAGGCACAAAAAGAACATCAGCTTCAGCAGTGTTAACCGCAGAATACCCCACCATAACCGCATTGATGGTTTTTCGCAAATTGTTATAAATACTTTTGTGTTCGGGATCCTTATAAACTCGGTTTTCTTGCCCCATAGATACGCCGATAATGACATCTGCTCCCAAAGCAGAGGCCAGATTTGCCGGGACCAGATTTTTTAAACCACCATCGACATAATAATTGCCGCCAACTTCCACAGGCGGAAAAACTCCGGGAATGGCAATACTGGCCAGGATACCGGCACTAAGCTTACCTTGGTCCAAGGCAACATCCCGACCCGTACCTAAATCAACAACACCCGGATAAAAAGGAATTGATAGTTGTTCGAGGGTTATCCCCTCCAATATAATGTCCAAGTAATATCTAAGTCGCCCGGAATCAATAAAACCACCACGGGGCGGCAAGGGAATCTCAATTAAGGAGTGCATATCCAAATTAGTGCAAATATCAATCATGTTTTCAATGGAAAATCCGGCCCCATATAGCCCCCCTATAATACTCCCGCTACTTGTCCCCAACAACATATCGATGGGTATACCATTTTCTTCAAAGGCTTCGATCATCCCTATGTGGCTTAAACCCCGGGCTGAACCACCGCCTAAAATCAAAGCAACAGACGGTGGGGAAGCATAAATTACTGAAACACCCAACAAATTAAAAACGACCATAAGTAAAGACAAAATGATCAGGATAGTTGTATTTTTTTTCTTTTTCACAGCACTCACCCTTCCAAGAACCAATGGACAACTCCCCATAAGTTATAAAATAAATGGCACTTTAGTACTTAGCCCTGAAATTAATGGACCCATTTGATATATTTATCGTCCGTTCAATAACTTTTCATAATGGCCTTTGCAAGAGTTGCCCGGGACAAGGAATAAAAATTATTTTGAAATATCCTTCGCAACTTTGGCATAGTTGATATTTGAGCTAAGGGCCCAAATTGCCGTCGCTAAACTTTTCGTAGCCGCAAGGGTTTTAAAAAACTTACGTCCTAGCACCAACATCCTATATTTTTGCTTTCTCGCCAAATCCATTGCATTGGCAAGTTCATCGACTTTCATCAATTTCGGTTGAAAAACCACTTCAGTCATATCGTAATGATTCCAATCCTGGGGATAATTGTGATACAAGAGTCTTTTATCCTCACAAAGTCTTTTATACAGCTTCGTGCCGGGCAATGGGGTTAAAACGGTTGATTGCATGACATCAATCGGTCCTTCAATCATGTATTTGGTTCTTGCCTCCAGGGAGCTGAGTGTATCGGTGTCCATTCCATATATAAACGCCCCCAAGACAGCAATTTTAAATCGGTTGATCCTGGCAATTAAATCTTTGTATCGGTCGACCCCTATTTCAATATTCAGCTTCTTGTTAATTCCACCTAATGCTTCATTGCTTTCAGCTTCCAGACCAAGAAATACCATCCTGCAACCGCTTTGTGCAGCATATCTTAATACTTCCTCATCTTCAGCAAAATTAATCGAGGCCTGGCAAAACCATTCTTTTTTAAGTTTACGCTGAATCATACCTTTGAATAGCTCCACTGCCCTTTCGCGGGCTTGTTTACCATAGCCAATTATGTTATCATCGACAAAAAAAATCTTCTTTTTAGGAATGATCTCCAACTCGTCGAGCACATCACTAATCGGTCTTTGCCTGTATCGGCGACCATTAAAGGGCGTAACCGAGCAAAAATCGCAATCCATCGGACAACCTCTGGCTGTCTGCACGACACTGAACAAATACTTGGAACTAAATAAATCATGCCTGGCCGAAGGCATTTTGTCTAAATCAATAAGGTCACCCTTATAAACAGGGGATAATTTCCCAGCCTCAAAATCGTTTAAAACCTTTTGCCAAACACTCTCCGCCTCACCAACAACTACTGCATCAACATAGCTAAGAGCTTCTTCAGGAAGCATTGAGGCATGAATACCTCCCATAACCACAGGTATGCCATTTTTGCGATAAACCGATGCGATATCGTAGGCCCGTTTTGCTGACGAAGTAAAGGCTGTAATTCCAACTAAATCGGCCTCCATATATTCAAATGGTGCAATGTTCTCATCGATCAATTTAATGGCCCAATTAGCCGGTGTTAAAGCAGCAACAATGCCCAAACCCAAGGGTGGAAATCGGGAACTGTTATTGATTGACAAACCGGTTTTACAAGGATTTACGGGATTGATTAAAACGAGCCGTTTCATTGCTAACTCCCTCCATTTTCGCTTTGCTTTTTACATAATACTCCAAACAATTACTGTTTCCTTTTTTTAATGGCGTTTTTTTCTATTACAGTAATTTTTTAAGTTAATTTATCAGGCTTAAAATTTTTGCTACACTACTTATGGTAATTTGGTTTAATGTTAAGTATCTTTTTTTATCTTATCATCTTGATTAGAGCAATCGCCTCCTTTTAATAATCAAAGAAAACAGGCAATGGCTACAAATTCTCCGGCTGTTTTATCCTTTAAAAAAGGGGAAGTAGTTTACAAACTCCCCCCATCTGTCGAATAAAATACACTTCATATCGGGATTTTTAAATAATATATTAAAAAAGATGTGAATACTTGGGATCCTTACCGTAGAATTTTTTTAATTTTTCTTGCAAGCCCACTTCAATGGCTTCGTAGGTCTTGGGGCCTTTCTTGCGAAGCCATCTTTTGCTTTCTTCGTTTAAATAGTATAGCATAAAAGATTCAGCAAAAAATTCCTCGGTATAGGCTGTCATATAGTTAATGTCCATGGGGAAAAGTTGCGTTGATTCTTCCTCCCGCAGGTCATTCCATTCTTTTGTCTTGGAAATTCCCTTGAAAACGGAAGCATCGATATTGTGGGCCAGTTCGTGGAGCTCCACATTGGTAGAGCCGTGCCCATGGCCGTAATCGCTCCGGCCTATCCGCACGATTATGTTTTTACCTCCCGACCCGGGTATGTCATCCCAGGTAAGCCCCGTCCACTCCCAACCTCGCGGAGTTATTCCTTTGGAATGCCTTTGCATGTAAGTACTCGTAACGTTGGTATTGACCAAAAACAAACAATACTTGCAACTGCCATCCTCCTGTAAACTTTCCCGGTAGAGAATCTCCAAAATCTTGGGATCAACCCCGGTAATCTTTCGGATAGATTCCTTGGCGTCATCCACCGGATATGCTTCGCCGGGCAAAAATGTAAAGGCTTGAGCATACGATGCCTTACCTAGGGCAACATCTTGGGGAGATACCTCTTGAACCAATCGTATACCGTTTAACCTATCGGAAGTATCATAGGAATAACAACCGGGAAAGAACTCATTAATTACAGCCTTTTCCATAATGGTAACTGTCAAAACAAGACCGGCAATAAGTTCATCCTGCCTTTGGCCCCCAAAAACCAAACTTATGGAATTTTCTTCTGTATCGGCAATATAATCTTCCACAAATAATCCCGGCGGCATACCGTCCACCAATACCGTGTTCCGATTGGCTCCCCCGGGAGCAACTTTGGCATTAAGTATCTTAACGGTAATCCTGTTATTGGCCGAATCGACTGAGCCATCGGGCCGGCAACTGAAAAAGCTGCGGACAAATTCCCCTTCGATCTTTTCTTTGCGCATGGGCAAGGGACCCACGTCGGTATCCCCATCCGCCACGGTGAAAGACTTATAAACCGTTGCGTAAAGGCCGGGGGCTTTCCGGATTATCAGATAATAATCGCCCCGCTTCAAAAGAAATTCAAAAGGAGCATAATAATTTTTCCCGGCCGGATTGGGATCAGATACAAGAAGGGAAGCAACCGCTTCAGCTCCCTCCTTAAATTGCAGCTCCTCGCCCCGGAAACTTACATCTTCAGCACGATACACCTCTACTTTAATGTTTTCCAATTGCCATAAATCAATGTGTTCAAAACCCCAACCTTTAGCCCTTGTACCCCAAAAATCATTTTTCTTGGTACCCTTGGTTACTATTCCTTTTACCCTGTATTTATTTTTCAAAGAACAATTTTGACCACCCATTATCTATCACCCCATGTATTGATGACGACAGGTCTGTACCTGCCGAACTTCTCCGTAAACAACTTTTTCTAGAGCCAATTGTCGAATCTTTTGACGTAAATTCTTTTGACCAGCTCCGTAGACAAGGAATAAGCCAACAATATACCCACAAGCCAGATAAAATAGTTACCGGGCAAAGAAACTAGGCCTATAAAGCGACCAAATCCGCTGAAGGGAACTATTAGCCCCAATACCATAATCAAGCCCGTCATCAAGAGGACCGGCAAAGAAGCACGACTTTGGATAAAGGGTATTTTTCGTGTTCTGACAATATGAACAATCAAGGTTTGAGTAAGAAGGCCTACGACAAACCAGCCCGATTGGAATAAGGGAGCCATTGCCACTGAGTCGGCTTTAAAGATAAACCACATTACTAAAAAAGTCACTATATCAAATACAGAACTTATCGGACCGATATAGATCATGAATTTGCCAATTTCGTCGGCATCCCATTGTTGGGGTTTACGAAGATACTCCGGGTCCATATTATCCCAAGGGATGGAGATTTGGGAGATGCTGTAAAGAAGGTTTTGGACCAAAAGCTGCAAGGGGAGCATAGGCAAGAAAGGTAAAAAGGCACTGGCGGCCAAGACACTGAAAACATTGCCGAAGTTTGAACTGGCCGTTATTTTAATATATTTAATAATATTGCCAAAGACTCTTCTTCCCTCAATTACCCCCTCCTCTAAAACATTCAAATCTTTTTCCAACATAATGATATCCGCCGATTCCTTGGCAATATCCACGGCGGTATCCACGGAGATCCCGACATCCGCTTGTTTCAAGCCTTGGGCATCATTAATGCCGTCTCCCAAAAAGCCTACAACATGATCGTTTTTCTGCAAAACCGTTATTACTCTTTCTTTTTGTATCGGCGATAGTTTCGCCAAAATGGAGGTATTTTGGGCCAATTGATATAATTCATCATCACTGATAGTCTCGATATCAGCACCTAAAAGAATATTTTCCGTTGGAATGCCCAAATCGCCGGCAATCTTTTTAGTCACAATGTCATTATCCCCGGTTAAGATCTTAACATCGACCCCGTGCTCAAAAAAAGCCTCGATAGCCGGTTTAGCGGTAATTTTAGGGGGGTCCAAAAAACCCATATAACCGATAAGAACCATGTCGCTCTCGTCCTTTACACCAAAAACATCTACGTCGGGAACATCGTTCTTTTGAGCAACGGCCAAGACGCGCATCCCCTGACTGTTGAGTTTGTTTACCATCTTAAAGGCCCGCTCGGTTAATTCTTCGGTCAAAGGAAGCACCTCTTCGCCCACTTCTACAAAAGAGCAGATAGAAATCATCTCCTCCACTGCTCCTTTTGTTATCAGTTGACGTTTGCCTCCTTCGCTTTCCACCACCACGGACATCCTTCTTCTCGTAAAATCAAAGGGAATCTCATCCACCTTTTCATACAGTTTTGTCACTTTATCCAATTCTTTTTTTTGAGCCCGGTCTATTACAGCCAAATCCAAAAGGTTCTTCAAGCCCGTTTGATAAAAACTGTTTAAAAATCCGTGCCGCAAAACCCGGTCGTCTTCCTGCCCCAAGACATCCAGATAACTTTCCAAAACAATCTTATCCTCAGTCAGTGTACCGGTTTTATCGGTACACAAAATATCCATGGCGCCGAAGTTTTGTATGGAACTGAGCCTTTTTATTATTATTCTTTTTTTTGAAAGAGAGATAGCACCCTTGGCCAAGTTTGTGGAGACAAGGGTCGGCAACATCTCCGGCGTCAAACCGACCGCAATTGATATGGAAAACAGCAATGCACCCAACCAATCATTTTTGGTTATGCCGTTAATCAAAAAAACAATAGGTACCATAACTACCATAAATCTAATCAGCAAAAACCCAACACTTTTAACCCCTTCTTCGAAGCTGGTTTTACCGACATCTTTGGCTATAGATTCAGCAATACTTCCAAAATAAGTATCATTACCGGTAGCCAAGACCACCCCCGTTGCTGATCCGCTGACTACGATTGTTCCCATCAAAGCAATATTGTCCAAATCGGCAACATTTTTCCGCTCAGGGGAAGTATTGTCAGAGGTATTTCGGCCGGCTGTCGTAAATTTTTCCACCGGTTCCGATTCGCCGGTCAAGGAGGACTGGCTAATAAACAAGTCCTTACTGGTCAATAGCCTCATATCGGCAGGAATCAAATCCCCGGCCGCTAAATAAATAATGTCGCCGGGCACCACATTGGACATAACAATTTCACACGGTTCCGAACCCTTCCGTTTGATGGCTGTGGTCGTAGGAACCAAATCTTTTAAGTTATCCGCCGTCATCTGCGACTTATATTCCTGGCTGAAACGCAAAATTACACTGATCAAAATCATTATGGAAATAATAACAATTGTTACCCAGCTTCGCTCCGAGCTGGCAACGAAGGCTACATCCGTAAAATAAGAAATAAAAACTATGCCGAGCAAGATCAGTATAAAGGGATCCAAAAAGGACTTTAAAAGGTAAATATACCAGGGATTTCGCTTTTCATAAGTGAGCTCATTGGTACCGTATTGAGCCAATCTTTCACCTATTTCTATAGGTGAAAGACCTTGGGGCGAAGTTGCCAATTCACAAAGTACATCGTCAATACTTTTTGCACTGGCATTACGGAGATTGCGAACTATTTCTTCTTCACTTTTGGCTTGCTTGCGAGTTTTTTTGATTTGCCACACCTCCTCAGGAAATATGTATACACTTTTTCCGGTGCGAAAAAACTTCCGACTTCAATTCTATCATAATAATTTACCGACACCAATTAGCACCGGCGAGGGTGAAACTGAGCAAAGAGAAATTTCACCACCTGTTACTACTATTATGCTTTCCTAATACGACCTTTAAATTACCTAGCCCCTCTTCTTATTAAAGATCGTTTTTGGGGATTGCCTTACCACTGACAGATTGCCTGACGGCATGGTCGTAAAAGTTAAGGGCATACCTTTTTGTACCAAGCCAAGGCTGCTTTTTCAGTATTTTTTACAAAATCATCTTTGCCATCGGAATAAGCTTCTATATCATCGGGATGCTGTTGAGCCAATACTGCTTTTAATTCACCGTATTCCTTTGCCTTTTCCGGGTGAACAAGCAAATAGTCCCGAAAAGCCAGGTGCCGAGTAATATCTTTGCTGCCAACTTGAAAAATATGGACTTGGTGGGTTCGCTTGCTGCCCCCTTTTCGAAAATAACGTCTACCGGGAATGCCAAACTCACCCATCGGTTCATATCCTAAAGCAATCATTGCGTCATTGTATTGGTCCACCTTGTCAATATCCTCAACCACCGGCATCATATCTATTATCGGCTTTGCTTTAAGGTTGGGCACTGCGGTACTCCCGATGTGATAAATAGTTATCAATTCCTTGCCAAATATTTTACTTAGCATTGCAGCCTCCTGTTGAAACATACCGACCCAATCGGGATCATATTCTTTGACAATTACTTTGATTTTTCTCACCCCCTTTTTGCTGACCTGATACACTGAATTCAGACTAATGTTCCAACAATTTAGAAAGGTCCTTTTATTAAAACCTCCTTAGTAAGTATATTCTATTAAATAGGGCGATCACGCTTGAATATTAGTCAAGCTATCTAAGAATGTCTTCAGTTAATTTTGTCACCTTTACAACCGATGAATTTTGATTAAGCACATTTTTTTGATACATAAGGCAGACAGTATTCCACTTTCCGGAGACAAAGAGGAAAAATGATTTTGAATTAAAATGTTAAAGGAGGTTTCATGAAAAAAATTGATCGAAAGGTACTTTTTGGGTTGGTCTTGTTGACATTATTTATTTTATTACCCTCAATTTATTTCCCTCTTATCAATGCAACCCCCAAAAAAAGACATAAGATCCCTAAAGCCCGCCAAACATTAAATGGTTGCCTTTCCAATCCCAAAAGACCGTAGTGATCCAATACCAAAGAAATTAACATTTGCCCCGCCACCACCGCCCCCATTAAAACCGTAGCCCCCAGTCGCGGGGCAGCTATAACCGTCGACCATATATAAAAAGCACCCAAAGCTCCACCAATCCAGACCCACCAAGGAGCCTTTTGCAGATCGGCCAGCGGCGGCAAGGGCAATCGACCCATTAAAATGAATAAAAGAAGTACTAAGGCGCCAACAAAGAAAGAAACAAAAGAAGCGAAGACAGGGTGCCCCACCCAATTGCGTAACTGGGCATTGATTACGGTCTGTACAGTAGCAGCCGACCCACCAATTAAGGCCAAAATCAAAAATAAGCCGATCAAAAATATTCTCCTTTCCGCTTCATACAGAAAATTTTAATATTTGCTGAAATCACTGCTCATTTTAACCTTTCCAAACCTTTATCAAAAACCATAACCCGGCAAACTTCAATTAAAACCTAATATCTACTTAATTATCGGCAAATTACATCGCTATAACTATAAACTTTGTACTATTAATTTTTATACAAAAGCTCCCCCTTTCCTTTAAAGGAAACTTTATTTTAAATCTTCGCCATAATTGATTCGTCAAACATATCCCAACGAATAAAGGATACCGATATTTTTTGTTCCCATAAACCGGGTTGCTTAACGATGATAAGCATGGCGAAGACAAACGAAAATGCAGTTTTCATCTAATCCCTGGACGGCGTTATATAGGCTTAGGTGTTGTGCCCCTGGTTTTCAATTCTCGACGAACCCAATCGTCATAAAGACCATAACGATAAGGAGCTTCTTAAATTTTTTTGCACCGCCAACAGAGCATTAAAAAAGTTCTGCAAGTCCGCAAGGCCAAACCTGACACGGAGAGCAGAACTTTTAATCGTTTCTTTTTCACAACCGTTTAGCTTTGAAATTGCCCAACAGCATACCCAGCTCTTTAGTAATACAAGCCGATGGCAGGTATTTTACAAAAGTAATACTTTATCAATAAAATGCATATCCACTTTAATTTTACTATTGATTCTTATATTTCTTAATGGAAAAAATGAACAAACATTAACAAAGTAGGAGGTTATCCTATTTTATTCGCCTCTTATCCCAACAATTGTCTACAGATCACCCATCTTTAATTCGAACTTCCCTTTTAACTTACCGGTACCGTCAAATTGAATACCGGCAAAAAACGTACCCGGATAAAGGCCCATCAATTGGAAATCCAAGCCCATGCCGGTTTTGATGGATACAATAGGTTCAAATTTGCTGATCTTTGTGCCTATAGAAGCACCCGTTAAAAGGTACGGTCTTATTAAGGCAGCTCCCAAGGCAAAACGCTTGTCTTCCCAAGGATATATTCTTAACCTTGGCATAGCATTCAAAATAATTTTTTCTGCATACGGTACACTGGTTTCATCGGTACGAAGCCTGTGAACTTGCAATGATAACCCTGCAACTACCCGAGGGAGATTCAAAAGTGAATTATTGGTAACGGATAATCGCCAAGCCTTTTCCCCTTGAGATACATACGCTGCTTCTAAAGCAAGGTTATTATATTCAGGGCTTCGGAGAGAAAACCCAAAAGAAGGCTTACTTCTATTAGGGTTTAATCGGAGATAAAGATCGGCCGCTCCAGTCTTTTCGGTCCCCCAATCCAAAAACAATTCATGCCCACCATCCTGCGAATCGAACCCATAACGATAACCGACACCAAACAAATTTAGGGGGCCATGGGTAAACTTCAAGCCCATTTTTGTAAAATTGTAATCTCTATCGTAAGTCAAAAGAGTTTTCAAAGTGAAACGTTTGGGCAGTGTGGCTGCAGCAAGCTCCGCTTCTCGCAACAATTGATTCAATTCACCGGTACTGCAACCGGGTTGCTTATAAGGAATGAATTTATAGGAAGGATTTTGGGCCAAGATGGCCTCTTTTATCTCCGTAGCATACTCATTGCCGGCCTTGTAACCTTGAGTAACAAAATACGGCACCCGGTAATAGTCCATAGATGAACCAAAATCCACTTCAGGTAAGACTAGCACATCGGCCATGGCGGTATGTATATCAACATAGCCATCCATCATGGCGGTCAAGGACATGCGTAAGTTATTTATTATATCTTTAAAATTCGGCTCTTGATAATCGTGCTCCAAACATACGGCAACTATGACATCGGCACCCTTGTCAGCGGCCACATTAGCAGCAACCTGATTTTTCAAACCACCGTCTACATAGTGTTGTCCATCGATTTCAACCGGCATAAAAACACCGGGAATAGACATACTGGCTTGAATGGCAGTACTAACCTTTCCCTCATTCAATGCCTCCTCTTTACCGGTACCCAGGTTAACCACTACTGAATAAAAAGGGATGGACAACTCATCAAAGCACATTCCCCGCAGCATCTTGTCCAGATACAATTGTAAACCGGCAGTATCAAGAACACCGCCCAGGGGGGGCATTGGAATATCGAGAAGGGAGGCCATATCCAAAGTTGAGAAGATATGTATCATATTGTCAGTCGAGTAACCGGCAGCATAAATACCGGCAATAATACTGCCCATGCTTGTCCCAACCAATAGATCAATTGGAATCCCCTGTTCTTCCATGGCTTTGATAAAACCAATATGGCTCAAACCACGGGCTGAACCTCCCCCCAATACAAGTGCAACGCTAGGGTTAGCTTTTTTACCGAAAACACCCAAAGGGAATACAAGGGTCATTATTATTGCCACGATCACTACAGCTAATTGCTTCTTAGTCCTCTTTATGGTAATTCCCCCTTAATATTCATATTTTATATAATTTTTATATCGTATAACTTCTCAACTATATCTTACCCATAGTGGCAATCTTTTACAAGGGTATGTTACACATTCCTGCTTCTCTTATTAAACCATTTATTTTCCATCCTAGCAGCCACGGTTACCGGCTATTTTATCGGTAATTGAACAAACATTTTATGTTATCGATTGTATAATATCAATTCAGTCATTGAAAAAACAAATAAAGAGGATTTTATATCTATTGATGGAAATTATAAATAAGTAAACATTATAAAGAAAACCAATCTATTCCGGTGTAAAAATATTTTTAAAAGGGGTGAATTATATTGGCCGAAGAGTTTGGGCCGGGCTGTCAAAGACCCGCAATAAAGAAAAAAGAAGTTTCAAAGGCTGTAACGGTGAATAATCAAAGCCCAAAGGAGGAAATAAGAACGATGGTTAAAGTTGGCTCCAAAGCACCCGATTTTACCGCACCCGCCTTTCACAAAGGGAAATTTATGAACATCGAGCTGTCGGAATATCTAGGCAAATGGGTATTACTATGTTTTTATCCGGGGGACTTCACCTTTGTCTGAGCTACTGAAGTCTCAGCAGTTGCTGAAAAATATTCTGAATTTCAAGATTTAGGCGTGGAAGTTTTAACTGTCAGCGTAGACAGCATTTATGTTCACAAAATTTGGAACGAGCATGAACTTTCCAAGATGATCGGCAAAGATATACCCTTTCCCATGCTTTCCGACCAAGATGGCAGCATAGGAAAAATGTATGGTATCTATGATGAAGACAGCGGTACAGAAACACGGGGCAGGTTCATTATCGATCCCGAAGGAATCATCCAGGCTTTTGAAGTTTTGACCCCGCCTGTCGGTAGAAATATTTCCGAAGCCATCAGACAAATTCAAGCCTTCCAACTGGTCCGCAAATCGAAAGGTACCGAAGCTACACCTTCCGGCTGGAAACCGGGTAAAAATACTCTTAAGCCCAATCCTAACCTGGTAGGTAATGTGTGGAAAGAATGGAAAGTCAACGAAGCTTTCGATGACTAAGAAGTTTGCTTAACCCCTTACCCGATAAATACTTTTTGATTCAATGTATCCCAAGTATGTTTCTAAATCCTATTTGTAGATAAGGGACACTTTGCTTCGAACCTTAAAAAAACATATTGATGGATTTTGATATGGTTCAGCAAATAACACAGAAACCTTGCAATAGAATCTTTTCTCTCTTGCAAGGTTTTTTCTTTTTAACAATCAACTTCAATCGACTTCAGATCGGCAAATACTAATTAATATATCTACAAAAGGCAGGATTTCATTATCGAAATATGGAATTATTAAAAATAGTCAGCCCCAAAAATTTTGCTAGACAAATACCTTTGTAATCCTTCAATTTTTCAAAAACATATATTTTAAAAGTAACTCTAAGCCTGAACTTATAGTTATTAAACATATTCACCAATTTATGGGGGTGTTATCCATTAGAAAAATACTTATCTTGGCGGTTATTTTTTTAAGTTTAGCCTTTTTACTTACAAGCTGCAATGGCGTTAAGCTCGATCCCAAAAATCCCGTGACTATTACTATGTGGCACAATTACGGTGGCCAAATGCAGAGTGCAATGGATGCATTGGTTGACGAATTCAACAACTCTTTAGGGCGCAAAAAAGGGGTCATGGTCAACGTTACATCCATATCCGGCTCAGCCAGCATCCAAGAAAAGCTGTTCCTAATCGCTGCCGGCGATCCCGGTGCCCCGTTGATGCCCAATATTGTCACAACTTACCCCAAGACAGCCCTAACCCTGGTCGAGGAAGATTTAATCGTTCCGCTGGACGATTTTTTTACAGACAAGGAGCTGGAGGCCTACTTGCCCCAATTTATTGCCGAAGGATGCCTTACAGATGGCAATCTCTATGTCTTTCCTGTCGCCAAATCCACCGAGGTTCTTTTCGTCAACCAGACTCTGTTTGATCGTTTTTCCGCTGCAACGGGCGCCGGTTTGGAAGATCTAGCTACCTTTGAGGGCTTGGGCAAAGTCGCTACAGACTATCACCAATGGGCTACTTCTCAATCACCATCCCATTATAAAGCCGGTACTACCTTCTTTACGGCGGATTCCTGGTTCAATATTGCTCAGGTTGGCACTGCCCAGTTAGGCGGCGACTTTGTTACAGCCAAAGGACTGGAAACACATGGGAACATTTTCCGTCATATTTGGGATTGCACAGTTTTGCCGGCTATTACCGGCGGTTATGCGATTACTACCGGCTACTCCTCCGATTTGGTGCGAACAGGCGAAATTCTTTGCTCAACCGGCTCCACAGCAGGCATATTGTTTTACGGTGATCAAGTAACATATCCGGACAATACAACTGAAAAAGTTTCCTTTACCGTTCTGCCCTACCCGACCTTCGAGGCAGGCCAAAAGATTGCCCTCCAACGGGGAGGCGGTATGTGCATCGGTAGGGCGACCCCGGAAAAAGAATACGCCGCCGCACTGTTTTTAAAATGGTTTACCCAACCTGAACAGAATATGCGCTTCGTTTCTTCCACCGGCTATTTACCGGTGACAAAGAAAGCTTTTGAAGTCAATATGCAACAGGAAATCGATTACATTGAAAATGAAAATTTGCAAAAGCTCCTCCGAACCGTCATCGAAATGTACAAGGACTACACTTTTTTGGTACCGCCCAATTATGAAAATTTCGATGCCTTAAGCAAAGAATATGAAACCAAGATAAAAGAAGCCATGCTTGCAGGTAAAGATGAATACCTGGCAACCGATCAAAGCATTAATGATTTAAACGCTGATATCTACCAAAAATTTCTGAATTTTTAACATTATTAACTTAAGGCCGGGTGGTCGGGAGTGACCAAATTTAGGTTAGTGTTGAAAAATATAATACCGAATATCCGGTCCCTCTGGGAAAAAGATCCTAGCCTGCGAAGGCATTCTTTGACTTTCTTTTTATTATTCTTGCTGGCAATTATGTTTGCACTACTTATAATTTTATATGCTACCGGCGTCTTTTCCGGCGGTCAGCGAGAATTTTGCGTCTTTTTACATAATGAATTGGAGCATACAGCACCGCGAATCTCCCGCGAATTTAATGTTTTAGCCGTTGAAGGAGTCATCTTAGCTCAAACTTTAGCTCAAAATCTGATAGCAGACCTCCGCCGGCTGGATATTGCCCCTGCCGATTTACAAAATTATCCCGAACAACTCGAACTTCTCTTGACCAATTCACTGGATTCATTGATAGCGGCTCTGGGAAAAAGCAAATGTAGCGGCGCATTTCTCGTATTGGATGCTACCATCAACCCTGCTTTGCCCACAGCCAACCGATCCCGAGCCGGCATTTTTTTGAAAAATATGGAGCCAAATATTGTCAATGTTGTTTTCCCTACTATCCGCTATCTGCGTGGCCCGGTCACAATAGCCCGCAAAAAAGGATTGGATTTGCTCCCCCAATGGCAAATGGAATTTTCAATTGCCCCCGATGACTTTTTTTCTTTTACGCTCAATGAAGCCAAACACAGCAAGCTTCCCTTGTCACGACTTTACTATTGGAATCCGGCTACTTCTTTAGGCGAAGCTTGTGAAAAAGCCATACTCCTCACCATCCCCCTTATCAGCCCTGACGGCATTATCATGGGGGTTTGCGGCTTCGAGATAAGTGAAATGCTCTTTAAATTGCAACATACTCCTGCCGGTAGCTACTATACCCACACCTTCGCCATGCTTGCTCCTTTGGCAGAGGCTAATCTTGATGTTTCAGGGGCCCTTTTTGCAGCTAACTATACTACCGTTCCCTCTGAAAAGGGAGGCTTTTTAACCTTTCAAAAAAGCAAAAAGGGCTTGCTGCAATATGCCCTTGCAGACCATTCTACATACTACGGCATCCAAAAAACCATCAATCTTTATCCAAAAGATGCGGCCTTTGCCGATACCCAATGGGCCTTGGCTTTGCTGATTCCGCAAAATAATCTTGGCCCTCTGATTATGCAACAAAACAAACCGATATTACTTTTGCTTTTATTTCTATTTGCCCTCAGCATCAGCGCCGGAGTATTTTTAAGCCGTCGCCTAATTAAGCCTTTAGTCGATACCTTTGAAAGGATGAAGGGCGACCCGTCAATAGAACAGACCAAGACAAACATTCAAGAAATCGATGAACTGGTTAACTTTTGGGCAAGCCGGGAAAAGACAAAGCAAAGACTTACTATAAGAGAAATTCTGGCCGGCGACTCTACTCTTCTCCAAAACTTTATCAACAATATCAAAACCCTGTCACCTGCGGAAGAAAATGTCTTCAATCTTTATTTAAAAGGGCATAGCGCCAAGGAAGCCGCCGAAATCCTTTATCTGTCCATCAATACAATTAAAACTCACAATAAAAGGATCTACCGAAAACTAAATGTTAGCTCCCGCAAAGAGTTGATGATTCTAATAAAAATGATGCAGGAAAAACACGAACAATCCTTATAAAATCATCTAAACAAGAATTAAACTTTGCCGAATTTCAAAACAGAAAATCATCTTCGCCCCGGAAACCTTCCCGTCCCCACATCGGTAATTGGTAAACAGGGAAAACATCACCTGCAAGTTGGTTTCCTATATTTTTAGCCTTGGGTTTAATTGTAAGTTCCGCTTAATCACTTCTTTTTTGGATAATTGAAATAGACTTACCTTTGAAGGTAAAAGTAAATTAATGAAAGAAGAAAAGCCGTTTTACTCAGCCACACTCAACAGCTGACAAACGGCTTTTATTTTTCATTGTTTAGCAGATTTTCTATACCGTTGCATCAGTATTTTTTAAGGGAACTTAAACTTTTAACAGGCAAAGTCAAAATTAATAGTTAAATTCATATCTGCTTCTGGCCAAACGGAAGCCAAAATTATTGGAGCCATCATCAAAAGGAGCACTAATGTAATAACCGACATCTACCCGCATCCCGTTGAAAGGGCCACCCCGTAAAACACATCTGCCAACATCACCTGAAGCAAAACAATATTCCCAAACATTGCCGCTCATGTCGTATAACCCCAAAGCATTGGGCAACAAATCGCCAACAGGATGAATTTGATCACCACTGTTTTGTGAATACCAGGCTACGGCAGTAGTTGCCTCTTCGTTATCTATTTCATCCAAAGCACCGCTGGCAAAGTTATGAGGCGTCCAATAAATATCGTTTTTAAAGATAGCTTCTTCCCCAATTGCACCTTCGGTGGGCTTATCGGGCCCAATGTAGCGGGCTGCTGCCTCAAATTCTTCTGAAGTGGGTAGACGAAACCCGTAAACATCCTCCCAAGCGCATATGGCATTATCGCAGATTTCGCCGTTACTGTCCCTGGAATCCCGAATAGGTTCATAGTTATCCGAATCTAAATAAACCGGATAGCTTTCGTAATCCTCGTTTGATTCCCGATAGTAATCGCTTAAGGCATTGCACCAGACAATGGCATCCCGCCAACTGATACCCGTAACCGGATGAAAAATACCTGTTCCTGTCCCAGGATTTTGAAAATAGTATCGATTTTCGCCGCGTTCTTCCTCAGTAGCCCAGTTGTAGACAGTCTGCCACAAACCATAAGTAATTTGATATTTACCCAGGTAATACAGATCGGGTTCAGGTACCTGGCCCGTGGAAAGATCATCGTTTCCTTTGGGAAACCCTTCCGCTGGAATTACCGTTATAGGTATCAAATTAAGGTTTAGCGGCGATAAGGTTATTGTATCAAGGTAAAAATCTTTCTCAATAATGGTGGTATTACTGCCGGAAAAGATTAGCAATGTATAATGGGTTTTATAGTCTTCCGTAGCGCAAGATATGTGCCAGTATGCATTTGCTTTAAAATAGGGCAAATCATCGAAACAATATTCACCATCATAAACGGTCAATGATCTTTCATAATCACCATCGGCATACTCTATCGTAATGTCTGCTCTTTGAGTAATTAGATTTCCGTTTGCTTTGTCAAAAATCTTTCCTTTAATAGTTCTTAATGCTTGCTCCAGTAAAACATCATGCTCAGTAGTCTCTCCCGATTCAATTTCGACTCTAGCAGAATACACTTTGTAAGCGGGTATGCTGACTTGCAATTCTTTTTCACCAGGCTCCAAATCGGTAAAAATATATTCTCCATCGGTGAAGGTAGAAGCTTGGCCGTCAAGTTTTACGGTAACAGCTCCGGTAACTAAAATACCGAGCTCTTTATCAATAATTTTACCCTGCAGCGCACCCTTTACGATCGGCAATTCTTCTTTTATCAAATAAGCATCGTGAGTCATTACCTTACCGGCTTCAATGACCACCGTCGCACTATATTCTTCATAACCGGGAGCCAAAACTTTCAGGCTCTTTTCACCGGGGGTTATGTCGGTAAATATATAATCCCCATCCTCTACAAGCAAGTTCTTGTCTCCTAGGGTAATGGTGATACTTTCTTTAACCAATTCTTCTGTTGCTTCATCGTAGATTTTACCCTTTAATTGACCTGTTTTCTTACCTTCACATCCGATAAAAACAGTAGTAAGAACCAGAACGCCAATTAAAACAAAAAGAAATGCCCTTTTCAACATTATTTTCCACCTCAATTGTTTGATTTGTTTTTTCATTGCATCGTTCTTGACCCTATTGAACGATATAGGCTAATAACAAAACAGGATCCATATGAACAGCGGCTTTCGGCAAAGTTAGGACAATTTTTATCGCAAACCGGTTAAGTTATATAATTACCCGATCCATCACCTCCTTCGATAGTTTTTTTACGCCAGGCTTTTTAATCGGATGATTAAAAAATACTTATCGAAAACAAAACATTTTAATTTAGATTATTTTAATTATCAGCTCTATCTTCCCTTGGCCATATTTCCGATAAAACAAGAACCTACTTGAAAACACACTGTCCCCCCCAACCGACTTTATGAACTAAAAAGCCTTACCATTTAGCAGTCCTGTAAACCTTCCATTGGTGAGAGTAAACCAGTGGGTTGCTCCGGCAAAAAATTCGTCACCTAAAGGAGCAGAGCCAAGCAAGGATTGCGGCTTTGATTCGACACCGTCATAGCGGGCACAGGAACCGTTCAAGCCGTTGAAAATTGTCCTATAGACACACATTGCTTTTGGAGCATCTTCATAATAGCCGGTGGCTGCCTTAAAGTAATACTGGGCGGCATAACCTTCTTTGTTTTTTATATATTCAAAAAGTAAAGCCAGTCTACCGTCTTCTTGCACTTCCAAGCGTAATTCATCTTCTTCAGGTCGGTATTCAATTTGCAAAATCATCGACTTACCCTCACCGGAAGTACCGGTTAGAAGATAGCTACCATCGGAGCCGATAATCATCTTACCATCACCGGCAAAAGCCATCTTGATCCAAGTTGCTTCCATTGATTCATCATAATACCCCAAGCTATCTATTGACAAGCCGATGAAATCCAAAGGCAAAAGATAAAAATAAATCTCTCCTTCAAAGGCACTTACCAAGCTTATATTTAAGGCAACAGTCCCACAAAAATTACTCATATCCAAAGCATAACGCTCAAAAGCATCCCGGGCATCTTTATAAGCATTATAACCGCCGGCTATTGTCGGTATTTTTTGTGCATAGCTTCCCCCACCCTTATTAATATTGGCCCCTTCTACCCGGCTGACTTGCATTTTCGGGAGAATTTCTCTTTCTACCCGGGCCCTATCCTCGATCTTATTATAATTCACTGTGGAAACCCCGTTTGCTTTACAACCGGAAAATATGTTCAGGCAAATAATCAATAGCAAAAGCGATAAATATTGCCGCATTGCTACACCTCCTTACAGAATTTCAGGCGGTAAATTGCTTGACCCGGTGTCAGGTTGACAAAATGCTCTGCTTTTGGACAGACAATAATTCCGGTTGTCCTAAAACAGCTTCTGCAAAATAAGTTTCTTCAGACCTAATATACAATTTTTTTTCTTATTTGTAATCATCCTTAGGGTGATTTTGTTGGATATTTTTCTGCAAAGGGGTGAATTAGGGGTGATTTTGCAAGAGGAATTGGCAAATGATCCCCTAAATTAAGTATAAGCCGGTTGTAAAAAATAATCGGCCATCTCTTTAAAAATAACCGGCTGCCAAAGCGATACCATCGCCTAAGCAAACGTTTTCCATAAATAAACTTCAAATTTATTTACCAAATATATACTACCCATCTCCCTTTGCTTCGTCTGTTACCCGCTTATAGACTTCTTGCAGCAAGCCAAGCAACTCTTGCAAAGATTTGCTGACAATATTAAAAACTTGACACCGGCAGAGCGAAGTGTCTTCGATCATTATTGCCGAGGTTACAAGGCCAAGGAAGCTGCTGATGCCCTTTTTTTGTCCATAAATCACAAAAAACGGAAATATCAACAACTGAATGTGAATTACCGCAAGAAATTGATGGTTTATATCAAAATGATCAAAGGAAAAGACGAAAATTTCATCTGAAACCAACCATATTTCTTCTTAACAAAAAGCCCCCCTTGAACTTTTCTCTGTTCAAAGGAAGGCTTTTTTCATTTATAGGTACTCAAGTCTGAAAAATTTATTTGGTCCTCACAACCCTAAATCCGATAACTTCCGAAACTGTATCCTCCCGAAGCTCCCGCTCGTAACCTATTTGCAGAAAAGTGGCAATATCCCGGAAGCCACCGTTACGAAGGGCCCTTCCATCCCCTCGGCTTGTATAACAGAATTCCCGGACATTCCCGCTCATATCATAAATGCCCAAAGCGTTCGCAGCCAGGCCGCCCACCTCATGGGTAGAGTCGCCGCTGTTTTCTGTAAACCAGGCAACCAGCTTGGTGACCTCTTTGTCTTGCCAGTTAGCGGTGGCGCCGCTGGCGGAATCCCCCTTGGTGAAATAGGGATCTGAGAAACCCTCTACCGTATTGGTCGGATCATCGCCCCGGTAGCGGGCGGCGAATTCCCATTCCACGCTGGTGGGTAGGCGAAAGCCCTTGGCTCCTTCAGCAACTTGTATGGTGGGTGCAAGGGTGCCGGTCTCGGATTTGCGAATAACTCTATTGTTGGTATCGACGTAAACACAAGCCAAGTTCGCATCGTTTGCCCCATTGTAATACTCGGTTAAAGCATTGCACCAAACCACGGCATCCCGCCAATTGATGCTCGTTACGGGATGTTGATCGGTCTTTTCGGCGTCACCGTCGTTGCCCTTCAATCCTTCGTTGGCAAAGGTATATTTTCCTGTCCCCCTTGCTTCATCTGTTGCCCAATCATAGACCTTCTTCCACAATTCGTAGGTTACCTGGTATTTGGCCATATAAAAATCGTCAAATGGTTGCATATTTGTCTTTGAATCATCCGTTTCCATCGGAAATGCAAGGGTGGCCGGAACTTCCGCTTCCTCAATGGCCAGAGGGGGTAAAATTTCTGTCAACTCCACCTTGTGTATCGTCGTTTTGCCTGCTTCGACGATAACTTGCCTGCTGTAAGGCTTGTACCCGTCAGCTACGGCTTCAAGGACGTGTACCCCTGCGGAAATACCGGCAAAGGCGTATTTCCCGTCTTCTGTCGTCATCGATTCGCCGGCCACTTCGACAAGCACTTCATCTGTAATTAAATCGGAAGTGCCCTCCTTAACAATAGTCCCCTCCAAGACGCCCTTTTTCCCCCCGCAGCCCACCAAGGCGAGCATCAACAAAGCCATACCGACAACCAAAATCTTTCTGCTCATCTCAAGCCCTCCTTAAGGTTTCTTCAATCCTTCCCTAATAAACTTTTTCCGATCCATCTTTTTTCTGCCATTCAAGCCAATCCTTAAATACCTCTCTTGCCAGCCGTAAATTGCTGCCAAATACTAGATTCCTGCCCCGGGTCGCATAAAATCCATTGAAAGATAATAGGCCTTATACTCTTAGGCAGCGGTTAATATTCGCCGCAGCCAGCGCATTAAGCCTTAAACAGCCATGCCGCAACCGCTTTCATAACCGTCGGCAAAAGCTTCGCGCCTACTTGGTCCTGACGGGACGCAAACCCAAATCGTTGTAAGTGTATTCCGGAGCGCATGAAATTTGCAAACCAATCTGCAGCCATCTGTTGCCCAGTTTGCCGCTCCCGCCATGGGTAACCCGATCGTCACCATCTTTATCAAAGCACCATTCCGAAACGTTACCGCTCATATCGTAAATCCCCAAGTCATTTTCTTTCTTTTTGCCAACCGGGTGAGTATGACCTTCGCTGTTACCCTCATGCCATGCATAGTCGCCATAAAGGGTCGAAAGGCCCTGGCCGCTCTCCGTCCAGCATGGCTTGGTAGGATCACCGCTGGCATGGTTGCCATCAAGCCAGTTCGATCCGTCCCTGTAGCGGGCGGCCCGTTCCCACTCATTAGAAGACGGTAAACGAAAACCCTTGGCATCAGGGTCGGGATTCACCGTCTCCAGCTGTGGCACAAAAGCTGCCTGGGAACTACGGTGAACCGATCCGCCACTTGATTTATAAACGCATTCCAAGTTTTCACCCTGGAAATGATTATAGTACTCGGTCAGGGCATTGCACCAAACGATGGCATCATACCAGGAAATATGTGTGACCGGGTGGTTTTCATCCGTGGTAATGGGGGTACCCCCCCCGAAAAGACTTCACCCATTTTGCCTTCATTTTCAAAATAATATTTTCTACCCAGCCGCGCATCATCCGTGGCCCAATCATAGACTTCTTTCCAGGCCTGCCAGCTTATTTCATACTTGGCTATAAAGAAAGAATCAATTGGAGTAATCAGATAGTTATCTTTTAGGCCAATGGGGTTTATACCTCCGGGTACCTTGACCTCTGCGATATAGTTTTTTACCAACCGTACCTCACAGTCCACAACCTTGCCCGCTTCGATGGTAACCTCTTGATTTTTTTCGAAATAGCCTGCAGCTTCGACTGTTAGGGTATGGGTACCGACAGGCACTTGTGTAAAAGTATATTGGCCCGAAGAAGTAGAAGCTGTTTTCCCGCCGATTGTAAGTTTCAAGTTGACCTTTAAAAATTCACTGGTTTCCCCTTCATATACTTTGACACTCAAACCACCCTTTTTCCCATCGCAGCCCACCACCAGTACCAGCAACAACAGCACAGCCCAGATCAAAAGTTTTCTTTTCAATTTGCACCCTCCTTTTTAATACCCATATCAACCTTTTTACCCGTCACCCCCTGTTGAAAATTGGGAAACCAAAACTAATTAAGGGTCTGGATCTATGAAACGAACAAGGAGCAGTCATTGCCGATAGTCTTGAGAAATAGATCTAGTTAATATATAAGCATTCCCAGGCCGGAGCTAACAGGTCGCCGTAAGAAATTCTGGGAAATACAACATTTGACAGACTCTCCGTATATAAAACAATCATACTAAATCCGTTACCCAAAGTAATCACCCCCGGGGTGATTTTTAAAAAATTTCTATCAAATTCATTGTCCCGGCTGGAGGAAAATCTTTTCTTTATCCGGCGTTTTTCTCAGGCTAGAGGGATAATCGCCTCCCCGTGTTGAATATTTCCAGTATGAAGGAATTCACATTTCCTTGTAAACAAATTCATGGTCAAATTTAAGGGAACCAAGTGACGGGAGAGATGATTATGAGCTATTATCCACTTTTATTTAGCCCTATAAAAATAGGGAAACTTACATTGAAAAACCGCATTGCCGTAGCCCCGATGGGTTCCGAACCGAATACTTCGGGGTTTTTATCGGACCAAAATCTGGCGGCCTATGAATTGCGCGCCAAAGGCGGTGCCGCAGTAGTCACCCGGGGGGAAACCCTGATCGGTCACAAAACGGACAGTGCCCACGGTAACCTTTGCAATCTGAGGGATGAACGTTTTATGCCCAGCCACTTGCAGTTGACCGACATAATTCACCAGCATAACGCCCTGGCCAATATTGAAATCCTCCACTGCGGTGCCCGGGCTCACCCTCGCTACACCGGAGGGGAAATCTGGGGTCCCAGTGCCGAGATGGGAGTCTATGGCGTCGAAGTTAGGGAAATGGATGAAGATATGATGGAAGAAGTTGCTGAGCATTTTGCCCGGGCTGCCTTCAATGCCAAGTTTGGCGGCTTCGATATGGTCATGATCCACGGCGGCCATGGTTGGCTTTTAAGCCAATTCCTCTCCCCCCTCTACAACCGACGTCGGGATCGCTATGGAGGCAGCATTGAAAACAGGGCCCGCTTCCCCTTGATGGTTATCGAGCGAATCCGGGCCCAGGTAGGGCCTGATTTTCCTTTGGAATACCGTTTCTCCGGCGATGAATTCATGGAAGGAGGCTACGGTCTCGACGAAGCAAAGGAATTTGCTCGCATGCTTGACGGTAGAATCGATTTACTCCATGTTTCCGCCTCTTCTTTCAAAGACGTCAACTCCGGCTGTCGCATGTTCCCCTCCGCCTTCTTGCCCCAGGGTGTAAATACCTATCTGGCAGCAGAAATTAAAAAAGTGGTCAAGATACCTGTTGCCACCGTAGGAGCCCTGAGCAATCCTGCTTACATGGAGTCTCTCCTAGGTGAAGAAAAGGCCGACGTGATTGTAATGGGTCGGCAAATTTTGGCCGACCCCTATTTCCCGGCTAAAGTGAAAAAGGGACGGGAAAGGGAAGTCCGCCCCTGCATCCGATGCAACCACTGCCTGAGCCTGGATTATGTCCCCTACGTTCCCATTTCCTCGGGCATCAGCCAATGCAGCGTTAATCCCCAAATAGGCAGGGAGTTGCGCGAATCCTATTACCAACCTCTTCCATCCTCTAAACGGGTTCTGGTTGCCGGTGGCGGTCCCGGCGGCATGCAGGCGGCACTTAGTGCTGCGGAGAGAAGACATGAAGTAATACTTTGCGAAAAAGAAGGCCACTTGGGTGGCCCTCTTAAAACAATTAGCTCCGGAGTCTACTTTAAAAAGGATTTGAGTCGTTTTATCAATTTTTTAATCCAAAACATAGAAGATAATCCTAAAATTGAAGTCCGCTTGAAAACTGAGGTTACTTCAAAGTTGCTGGCCAACTTCAAGCCCGACACACTTATTTGTGCCATAGGTGCGATCCCCCTCCTTCCCCAAATACCCGGGGTAGATCTGCCCAACGTATTTTTAATTAACGATATCATTAAAAAAAGGAAGGGCCTGGGTAAGCGGCTAGTCATCGTCGGTGGTGGATTATCCGGCTGTGAAGAGGGCCTGATTTTGGCTCAAAAGGGCAAAAAGGTTACCATAATAGAAATGCAAGATCAGGTGGCAAAAGATGCACCAATCTTGCATTTAAAGGCTTTACACCAAGAATTTAATAAATTGCCGGGAAACTTGCAAATTTTAACCAATAGTACCTGTATTAGAATAACAAAGGAGGGGGTTTATTACCTGGAAAATCAAACAAAAAAGAAGTTTTTACCGGCTGATACGGTTATTATTTCCGCGGGAATGAAATCTCCCGAGGACAAAGTAGAAGCATTGCGGAAATCAAAGGTTGATAACTTTATAGCAGTAGGCGATTGTCTCAGGCCAGGCCAAATTCTTCATGCCATCCACGGAGGCTATTTTGCCGGTAAAAACGCCTAAAACTATGCTTGCTAAGTCTGGCAACCTCCTTAACCGGCAAGTTCCTCAACAACTGTTTTAAAAAATGCAAGGACTTCGTCCAACAATTCAAAATTCAACACCGGACGCAACATTTCGCGATCCACCGACTTTTTAAAAGCTGCCATTTCGGAAGAAGGTACGTCTTCTTCCCCCCCATAGCATTCTACCAGTTCATAAAGTTCGTGGTACTTGGACCGCCAGTAATCGAAGGCTCCCGATCCAAACATCAGATCATGGGCCCCGTCAACAACCAACTTAGCTTCCACCCGAGGGTGGGAGCCTTCGGCATAGTGGCGGTAAATGCTGCTATCCAGGCTGATCATATCATCACAATCGCCGTGAATTACAAAAACCCTGGCTGCGGACTTGTCTATGCCCTCCGACGCCAAATATCTTGCGACTCTGCCGAATTTTGAATACTCATAGGCTGTGATGTAGGGTAAAACAATTTTTACCCAACTACCAAAATTTTGTATTCCCACATCCAAGATTATATCTTGGGGTCGATTAAAGCCGGCAAAGGTGGCAACTCCGTCAACTGCAACTTCGTAGTTGAGAACAGCACAGGAGGAGTAACCACCCATACTGTGGCCACAAACAAGACGAGGTAAGGAACACAAGTCATCATTATTTTCTACAAAGTCAATGGCTGCTGCCAAATCGATGGTGGCCTGGGACAAACCGACGAGACTGTCACCGTCGCTATGATAAGTTCCTGTATTATCAAAACCCAACACCAAAAAACCTCCTTGGGCAAAATAATTAAGAACCTCCATATATTCTTCGTGCCCCCCACCCAAACCGTGGGAAAATATAATTAATCCCAAAGGGTCCTCGTTTATCTTTTTGCTTTGATAGAGATAACCCCGCAAAGTTTGGTCCTTATCGGATTTAAAAGAAATGGGCTTCCTTGTTAAGTCCTTATAATCCTCAATGGTGAGATTCAAGGGTGAATCCTCCAGATCAATTCTTGAGCCAAATTGCTGGTTATAAAGAAATACAATCCCCGGGAAAGGTATTACCAAAGCAATAATCAAAATAATAGCCGCTATTTTTATTTTTCTCTCCTCCTTTTAGTAAACATGTCTTTCCAAAAAAAAATCCTACTCCTTTAGATAATCCATGCTTTTTTTAAATCTACCAGCTCCTTTAGATAAATTAGGCTTTTCTCATATGTACCATGGCCAAAATTTAGACAAGCAAGTGATACAAAAGCTGTCCTTCAATTTTTGGCCAAGTTCAAAGTTTTCTCAGACTCCCTTGTCTGCGATTTTATTATCCTGCGTTGCCAGCCTTTACCCCTATAGATTATATAACCATAGACACAGATTACAAGGTTGCTAAAACTCATGGAAAACCAAATTCCGGTAGAACCCCAATTGGTTAAATGTTTAAAAAATAATATCATGGGCAATCGAACAAACCACAATCTTCCAACTTCCATGGACATTGAGTATTTAGTATGGCCGGTACCTTGGAAAAGACCCTTGAAGGCATTAAAAATTCCCATCAAAGGCAAGGACAAGGATATATAAAATAAATAAGTCAGTGCCAATTCTATAACCGAAGGGTCATCCTCCGATTGAATAAAGAAATTGATAATGGGCTTATCAAATACTATTAAAAGTATACAACCAATGAGGCCGATTAAGATTGTAAACTGCAGGGCTTTGAAAAATGACTCCTTTACCCGGTCCATTTGATCGGCACCAATATTTTGGCCAACCATGGTAGTCAAAGCAGTCCCAATACCCATGGCAGGCTGCATTATCAAAGACGTTATCCTGTTAACCATAGCATAGGCAGCAATTGTAGCGGTTCCGTAGGATCCGATAAAACCATTTAAAACTATAAAACCTAAGGAAGCACCGGACTGCCCAATGGTCGAGGGCAAACCGACTTGCAAGATTTCTTTGCCAATCCCTTTATCAAAACGAAATCCCTTGAAATTGGGTTTAATCTTATTTTTCTCTCCAAACAACAATACCAAACCGGCACCGGCCAAAAGGGCACGGGAAATCAGGGTTGCCCAGGCGGCACCTGCAATACCCATATCCAAAGTAAAGATGAAAACCGGATCGAGAATAATATTAAGAATTGCAGAAATTCCGCTTAGAATCATTGGAGTAATAGTATCACCTTGGGCATGCATGGTTGAATTAATATTGAAAAACAAAAACATAAAAGGCAGATCTAAAAAAGTAATCCGCAAGTAAAGGGTACCCAAGACCGCCAAATCTCCCTTTGCACCCATTAGTTTTATTATAAAGGGGCAAATGATAAAACCGATAACCGTAAAAGCAATTGAGCTCAAAATGGTAATAGCCATCAATTGAGTAAAATATTTTTTTGCCCTATCCAACTGTCCGGCCCCAACCAGCTGAGACAAAAGGGAGGTTCCTGCAATAGACAGGCCGATTCCCAAAGAAATGAAAAGAAAATTTATCGGCCAGACAAAAGCTGTTGCTGCAAAGTGAACGGAAGAAATCTTGCTGACCCATATGCCATCTGCCAAATTATAAAGCGTTTGGATAAGACTGTTGATAATAATCGGTATAGAGAGTGTAATAAGTACCTTGTAAATATTGCCCTTTAAAATAATCTCTGTCTTCTTATTTTTTTCCATCTTTGTTATACCGCCTTACTGAGTATATATTTTTTCCCCTTGTGCGAATTTAAATGGGTACAAGTTCATTATATCATTAAAAACACCCTTGTAAGATTTTTTTTTATTGACCAGCGCATTCTCTTACTAATGTTTGAATTTCCCCAATTATATATTTGCTCTTGCATCTTTACCCAAAGCTGACTAGTTATCAACTGAAAACTATCTAAAAATACCCTTCGAATGGGCATTTTTTCAGAACTCCCCTTCCTAAATCCTTTAACCCATTGGCGGTACCCTTGGAAAAACTTAGTAGTTGGCATAATATCTTTTTATGACTGAGCATGGAATTTAGCCGAAACAATTCCAAAGCTTCCAACCTGATGGCCGGAAGCAAAATTAAATCTTGCCGTTCAGTTATTTGTTTGCCAATATTCACCTTCGTCTACTTGGCTTTTTTTATCGTATTCCCACCTGCTTCCTTAGCTTCATAAAGGGCAAAATCGGCCCTTTTTATAGCGTCAGCAATGCTGGTATCGGTCAAGTTAGGTTCTGCCACCCCCAAACTGGTTTTTATACTAATCTCTTGCCCTTCAATATTATAAGGCTTTTTTAAAACCGCCTCATGGACCCTCTTTGCAACTGCCATTGCCCCCTCCAAATCAGTATTGGGCAAAAGCAACAGAAACTCATCGCCTCCGATACGTCCTAGGGCATCAGTATTGCGGATTGCAGCCCCAAAAGCCTCTGCAACCTTTATTAGGACAGCATCCCCGACAGGATGTCCATAAGTATCATTGATTGTTTTAAATTTATCAATGTCTATCATAACAATTGACAGGGGTTCCTTGTATCTCTTGTAACGGGAAAATTCTTCATCTGCCTTAATAAATATGCTCCGACGATTTATCAAGCCGGTAAGCGGATCAGTTGTAGCCAATGCATTAACATGTGAAAACAATTTTTCATTTTCCAAAGCAATTGCCGTATAGGCTGCCAGGGCTCTTAGAATATCGGCATGGTGAGGTAAATAAGCATCTTTTTCGGTACTTTCAACAGTAATCAGACCCACCATGTTTCCTCGCAAAGATAAGGGGCTACAAACTATGGACCTGATATTCTTGTCAGCAAAAACACTGCCCCACTTTTCCCGTCCTTCAAAATAATCTGGGCGGTCCGTCAGGTCGTTAATAATGAATCCCTCTTTATTCTCTATACATCTGCCCTCAAGCTTATTGTTTTCCTCTATAGGCAAAACCAAATCATACATGTATTCGCCGTCTTTTATGAAAATCCGGTAGATAATTTCCTTTTGGGACTCAGAGAAAAGACCCACAGCTAGGTTGTCGGCCTTCATCAAATTTTTGATATGTTTATAAACGATGTTACCAATTTCTTTGATATTGAAAGTCGAAGTTATGGCTTGACCGATTTGGCTGATTGTATTAATCCTGTTGTAAAGATCCTTATAAATGATATCTTCCCGGCGAGCCTGTTGAACCTTAAGAACCCCTATCCTATTGACTGTCTCCTCATTAAATACATCACTCTCCAACTTCTTGTATTCCTTTAGTTTTTTATAAGCATTTTCACAATCGCCAATCATATCGTATACCTTGGAAATAGCTCTTAAGGTCCTGGCTTTATTGTTCCTGGAACCAATTTCTTCAAATATATCCAAAGCCCTTTGTAGTTTCTCCAAAGCCCTGTGGGGATAACCCTCAAGCTTTTTTAGGATCCCCAATTGCAAAAGGGCGGAAGCTTCAACCTTTAACATATCTTGATCGGAGGCCAGTTCCACTGTTTTTTTAAATAAATCCTTAGCCTCCTCCAGCCTATTTTGAAACTGTCGCAAATAGCCCATCTCCAAATAACAATAAATATTCAAATGGGTATAGTTTGACACTTCACACAGATTTAAA
Source organism: uncultured Halanaerobiales bacterium (assembly GCA_964568715.1). GTDB lineage: Bacteria > Bacillota > Halanaerobiia > B1SED10-174 > B1SED10-174 > CAZMQU01. The sequence goes on along the minus strand of CAZMQU010000004.1, from coordinate 16,153 downwards.
GCTTCCTTAAGATATTTCTCGGCCGTATCTAAATCACCCATGCATCTATGCGCTTTGCCCATATTGCGTATTGCTATAGCCCTATTAATGGAACTGATTTCATCAGAAAATTGTGTTTTCTTAAAATACCGTACCGCCTCATCGTACTGCTTTAAATCAATAAGAAGGGTTCCGATATTTAATCCAAGTGTCCCTATCATTTCGCCGTCCCCTACTTCTTCCGCCAACTCCAAGCCCAGTAAGTATTGCTCCAAGGCCTTATCAAAATATCCGGAATATCGATAAGCTGTTCCCATGCCATTCATTACCCGGGCTTGCGCCTTAATATTTCCACACTTGTCAAATTCAGCTTCTGCAGCCTTAAAATATTGAAAACTGTCGTTGTAATGGTCAAAGTCCAGCTTTAACCAAGCGTGAATAAAATATCCCCAACCAAGAGCGTAATGGTTATTTGTATCCTTGGCCTCCTCGACAATATTTTCCGCAACCTTCCTTGTAAAATCAACATATTTGCCTCGATTGGCCACCCAAAATCTCAATAGAATATCTACCTTGGCTTCTATATTTGTTGCCTCTGCCAATAATTTTTTTTGTTGACAAATAGTCGGATCCTTTGGGGGATTGAACTGGCAATTGTCATCGGAGAAAAAAATGTTTTGCATACCCATCTTTTCTCCCTCCTTTCATAATTTTCATTGGATTGCACTTTAAATGATTCGTTTTTTGCTGTAATGATCCCCACAAGCAATGTCTTTATAAATCTTCTTTTTCTGTCCTAAAAATTCCTTGACCAAGTACTAATTTCCCCGGAAAGACAAGGAAATCCTTTTCGATTAAGTTGATTTAGTCTCTTTTGCCCTATTTATCGGCTAAATTCATGATTTTTTAAAGTTTTCAATTTTGGAATTTCGAAATCATGTACATTTTAAAGGATCATTTCAAAATGAAATGATCCTAGCGATAATAAGTATTTTCAATAGAATCAGGCTGTACGATATCCAGCCAATGTAGCTACTATCAACTTACCAATAAGGATAGTACTTATTATACCATTCTTAACCCTCTTTAGAATCCGGAAAAAAACTATGCCTCAGCCTTTTTTTCCAAGACCCAACCGGTTAAATATAGCATTGGTGCAAATAAAACAATCAGTATTAAAAACAAAGACAGGGGAACATATATGCAACCCTCAAGCAAATTCGAAGCTCCAATGAATGATAAAGGATCGATAGACAAGTAGGGCATAAACGATAAGAGAGAACCCAAAATTTCGCTCACCCGAATTAGGAAATAAACCAACAAAACCGGGGCAACAGTCTGGATTAAGCCTTTGAAACGTTGTACAGCTTCCCCTAACAAGTAACCTAATTGCACCGTCATCCCAAAGATTGAAAGAACAAAAGAAATGCAGATAACCGTACAAATAATCAAGACCAAGAGATTTGGCAAGGGCAATATCGTCAAAAGATTACCAATTTCCAAATATTCTTCGCCCAATAAGGGTGCTGAAGCATAATATAGACCTGTTATCGCTAACGCAATAGTCGTCAGAAAAGCCCATTCGGTAAGGGCAGCCAACATTTTTGTTCCGATAATGTGCCAACCGGTCACAGGTAATGACTTTAAGAAAGTCATCGTCTGTTCTTTCCACTCGGATCTGATAAGTAAAAAAGTGCGAAGGCAAGACCATAAGAAAATAAAAAGGGAAGAAACAATAGTCAAGATAAATACATTCTCGTATCCCCATGCTTTGGTTTTGCTAATCATAAAGCCATCTATGCAAATAATCGCTATTACGACAAGCAAAAATACCGTCCGCATACCCTTTAATTCTTTACCATACAAGGAAAAAAATATTTTCATTCCAGCACCTCCTCAAACAACTCAACCATGGAACAACCTCTCTCACCTCGAAGTGTTTCAGCATCACCCTCTAAAACCTTTTGCCCTTCACGCAAAAATATTACATGGTCAAAGATTGGTTCAGCTTCCTTGACTTCATGGGTAGTAATAACAACCGTTTGCTCCGGTTTGCGCCAATCACCCACCAAAGCTTTCAGTATTTTGGTCCGGGAGGGCGGATCGATACCGGCCAAAGGCTCATCCAGAAGCATTAGATCGGCTTGGCGGGCCAAACCAACAACAAGCTTCAATCTGGCCTTTTGCCCTCTCGACAATGTCCCTATCTTTTGAGTATCCGTTAAGTTCATAAAATTCAACAATTCAGCCGCTTTGGCCAAGTCCAAATCCTGGTGGAAGGATTTAACAAAACGGAGCAATTCAGCCAGAGTCATCCACTCATAATATATGTTAATCTCCGAAGCAAAATAAATTCTCTTTTTGGTTTTGGCACTAGGTTTCATTCCAAATACTTGTACCTTACCGGTAGTGGGATATTTTAAACCGGCAATAATTTTCATCATAGTTGTCTTGCCGCTGCCATTATGGCCCAACAAACCAATAATTTTTCCTTCTTCTACGGTAAGGTTAATTTGTTTCAAAGCCTTAACAAATCCATATCTTTTCTCAATATTCTCCAAAACAACAACTGGATTACCCATTAAAACGATCCCCCTTCAATTTTGACACAAAACAGACTATTTCCTGATCGCTGAATCCCAATTCAGACATCTTGGTAAAAAATTCATCCCACAATTCCATTGCTGTTTTATCCCGCCACGCCTTAATTTTTTCCAAATTATTAGTAACAAAGGTGCCCTCGCCACGCCTGGCCTCCGTTAAACCGGTTCTTTCCAACTCTTGAAAAGCCCGTGCAACAGTGTTGGAATTAACATTAATCTTGGTAGCAACTTCACGGATAGCCGGTAACTTCTCCCCCGGCGACCAGCGACCACAAGCAATCTGCCGAATAAAAGCCTCCATAATCTGTCTATAAATTGGTCTTCTTTCATCTATTTCCAAACACAAATCTATCCTCACCTCCTCGTGTGTATTAGTGGACCACCACACTATTATTATAGCATTAAAGTAATGTTTGTCAAGCATTTTACAAAAAAAATACCCCGGGACTATCCGAGGAATCCACGCCTATAACAGACCTCTTGTCAAATATTATAGCTTTTCTTGCACAGTTTTGTTACAATGAATAACAAGGGTAACTTTCTACGAGAGGCGGTCATAGGATGGAAATATTTCTTCAAGCATTACTAATTGGTTATTCGGGTGCAATAATGCCCGGCTCTTTACTTACATACACTTTAAATAAGGGTATAAAATTTGGTGCAAAATCCGGCTTAATCATCTCAATAGGCCATGCCTTTTTAGAAATGGTTCTGGTTATATTAATTTTTTTTGGGATTGGCAATTACCTTAGTTCTCCCCTTGTCCAGCTAATAATCAGCATATTGGGGGGAACAGTTTTAATATTTCTTGGTATCAACATGATTAAAGAAAGTTTGCTGAATAAAATTGACATTGATTTAGAAGAGGAAAGTGAAATCCGCTATGGTAGCCTCCTTACCGGTGGCGCCTTGCTAAGTGCATCCAATCCTTATTTCTTGGTTTGGTGGGCCACCATCGGTTTGGGGCTGATTATGAATGCCTATAAATATATGGGCTTTCTTGGTATTGCTTTAGTTTATTTAGGCCATATTACCGCTGATATAACTTGGTATGTCTTCATTTCTGCTTTAGTTGGTAAAACACGGGCTTTTATCAACCCAAAAGTATATAAGAGAATAATTATCATCCTAGGCTGTTGCTTGTGTGGCTTTGGGTTAAAATTTTTTATATCTGCCCTAAAAATATTTCCTGTCCTCAAAACTTAATCTTTCAAATATTTAATTTATATCTTTCCGCCAAAAACCTCGTCGGTAAACAATATGTTTACGCTATTTTAAAATTCATGTAAATTTAAATTGGTGTTTAAATTGAGGCTTGCCCAACGGCGTTGCCTCCATGTGCTTTTACTTTATAAAGAGCCCGGTCGGCTCTTTTAATTGTTGAATAAAAATTGTTGTCTGAAGCCATTGCCTGGGCGACACCAAAGCTAATTGTTATCATTATGTCCTTACCCTCAACTTTGGCAAGGCCTCTTTGGGCAACCTTCTTCCTTATTCGTTCCGCCATTGAGGCAGCTTCAGTGATACCGGTGTTGCGCAATAACAACAAAAACTCCTCCCCACCTATTCGTCCAACAAGATCCACCGTCCTTGTACCCTCTTCAAAAATTTGAGCCGTATTTCTTAAAACCGTATCTCCCACCCCATGGCCGTATTTATCATTAACCATTTTGAACTTATCAATATCAGCCATGATTACCGCAAAAGGTTGCTTGTATCTCTTATATCTGTCAAACTCTTTGGCTACTTCTTCAAAAGTACGCCTGCGGTTTGCCAACTTCGTCAGGGAATCGGTCCTGGCAATAAGACTAAGATTTGAAAAGAGTTTCTCATTTTCTACTGCTATAGCTAGATAGGCTGCCAAGGCTTTTATAACACCTATATGATAACTTGAATAAGAATCATTTTCCTCACTTTCCACAGCAAGAATACCTAGGGATTTATTTCTGGCAATCAATGGACAAACCAGCAGAGATTTAACCGTACTTCCCTTTAGAATCCCCAAATTCATCAAATTATCCTTTATATTCTCATTTTCGTTTAGTCGGTTAACAATAATTGCTTCCGCCTCGTCTAAACTGTTGTCCAGATTCAAAGCAAAACCATTGGCTGGCTTTACAGAAAATTCCGGCCTTAACTCGCCATTTTCAATAAATATTTTATAGATTATCTCCCTTTCATCGGGGACAAATAATCCAATAACCAGGTTATTAACTACCATTAATTTTTTCATGTAGCCATAAATTATGGCGCCGATTTTTTTTATGTCAAAAGTGGATGTAATGGCTTGGCCAATCTGACTGATTGTGGCAATTCTATTATACAAATCCTTATATAACAAATTATCCCTCCGGACTTGTTGTGCTTTGAGCACACCAATCCTATTAATTGTTTCCTCATTAAAAGCAGCCCTCTCCAATTTTATCCCTTTCTTAAGGGTAGCCAAGGCCTTAGCACAATCACCCATGGATTCGTACACGTCCGAAATGGCCAGCAGGGAGGCAGCTTCGTAATTACTGGCCTTTATTTGATGAAAAATATCCCCGGCCTCTTCCAGATATCCAATCGATTTGTCAGCGTTGCCTTTCTCACTTTCAATTTTTCCCAACTGCAAAAGGGCAATTGCCTTTATACGGGGAAAATTTTTCCTATTGGCAACTTCCAAACAGCGACGGAAATTAAACTCTGCCTCTCTGCTTCTTCCCCCAAGTTGCCTTAAAAAACCCATCTCCAAGGTAGCGTAGGCGCTGGCATATTCATTGTGCTCTCCGGCACAGAGTGATATGGATCTGGAAAGTATTTCTTCAGCTTTCTTTAAATCGCCCAAACATCGATAAGCCTTGCCATAATTGATATACCTTATAGCTGTTTCAGGTGTATGCGGTACCGTCATTAATTCTGTCAATGAAAAATATTCCAAAGCCTCTTCATATTGGCGTAAATCGATGAGAAGGGTCGCAATATTACCGACTATCGTCATAATTAATTCTTTATTGTCAATCTTCTGGGCCATTTCCAAGGACTCGTTAAATATCGTAATGGCTTCAGCAAATTGGCCTAAATGGCGGAGGGCGACTGCTTTACCGTTAAGGGTTCTGATTAGCGCCTCCACCTCCCCACACAGGCTAAAGTTTTTGACGGCTTGGTCAAACAAGGTAATACCATTTTTTTGCTCATCATGGTCCATGCTTAACCAAGCCAACATAAAATAGCACCAACCTAAAGAATAGTAGCAAGTTTGCGCTTGAGCTTCCGCCAGTAAGGAGTTAATAATTTTGGCACTCTCTTTACTGTATCTACCCCTATTAGCGATCCAAAAATGAAAAAACAAATCTATTTTCTCTCTGTTAGTCGGCATTGAATCCATCTTTTTCTTTAACTTAGCCAAATTAGGTTCCTTGTTGACTAATTCACATTTTATAGGGGAAAGATTATTTTCTTTATCAACGATCATAGTTATTTTCCTCCTTACCTTAAGGAGCCCGGCCTAATTGTTCAATTAATTTTTTTGAATATAACAAGGTAATCCTTTTATTTAATCAAAATCAGCCATGCCGGTAAGGTAGCAAATTACATAACAGAATTACCGCCACTTGCTTTGGCCTCGTAGAGAGCCTGATCGGCCCTATTGATGATTCTATATATATCCTTATCTTTTCCCGATACCTCGGCTACACCCATACTGACAGTAATTCTTATTTTTTCGCCGGCCGGCATTCCAAAATCATTTTTGGAGATTTCGGCCCTGATTCGCTCTGCCATCAGCTTTGCTTCACTGGAATCACTATTGGGCAAAAGCAAGAGAAATTCTTCCCCACCTATCCGCCCGATGGTATCTACCTGCCGCAGGTTTTTTAAAAATATTTGGGCAATTTTTTTTAAGACCATGTCACCTGTACCGTGGCCAAATTTGTCGTTGACTTGCTTAAAATTATCGATATCCATCATTATTACAGAAAAGGGCTGTTTATATCTTTTATAACGTGTAAACTCATCAAATGCCCTTTGAAATACACTTCTCCGATTAGGTAGCTGTGTCAAATAATCAGTGCTTGCCAAATCCTTGAGATGAGAATAAAGTTTTTCATTTTCTACAGCAATGGCAGTATAGGCTACGAAAGCTTTTACAATATCAACATGATGGTTGGAATAAGCGTTTTTTCCCTCACTCTGCACCGTGACCAACCCCAAAATTCTTTCTCTGAAAATCAGCGGACTGATTATGAATGAATTGATTTTATCGCTTTGAAGAATTTGTAGGCGATTTATACGGTCCATTAAATCACTGTCGTTACTTGCCAAACTGTCTGTTACGGTTGTAATACCCTTAAAATCTTCTGCAAAACCCAGATAAGTTTTAACGGCAAATTCAGGTAAGAAATTGCCGTTTTTGATACGGATTCTATAGATTATTTCTTTTTTATCTTCCGATAACAAGCCTATTGCCAAACTGTCAGCCGCCATTAAAAGCTTAATATGCCGGTAGATTATGCTGCCGATTTTTTTTATATCAAAAGTTGAAGTGATAGCTTGCCCTATTTGACTAATTGTAGCAATCCTATTATACAACTCTTTATAAAGCAGGTCTTCCCTGTGGGCTTGCTGAACCTTCAGTACCCCTATCCGGTTAATTGTCTCTTCATTAAAAGCCTCTTTCTCCAGATTTTGACCGGTCTTTAGGGCAACAAAAGCGTTGGCATAATCCCCCTTTTCTTCATATAAATCAGCCAGTGCCAACAAAGTTCTTGCTTCATGATTGCTGGCATTTATCTTCTTGAATATTCGCAAGGATTCCATAAGGTACTCCATGGCCTGGTCAAAATTGTTCGCATCTTTTTCCATAATACCTAGTTGCAGCAAAGCAATTGCTTTGATGCGGGGGAAGTCTCTTGTATTTGCAATGGCTAAACATTGCCGGAAGTAAGCCTCACCGGCTTCAATTTCCCCCATAGCCTGCTTTAAAAAACCCAATTCCAGTATGCAGTACACCTTAGCATATTTACTATGGGCCCCTTTGCAAAGTTGCAAAGACTCCAAAAGTTTTTCCTCCGCCTTTTTAAAATCCCCCAAACATCTATAGGCCTTGCCGAAATTGGAATTTACCACAGCCTGCTCCTTGGGAAAAGATGCTTTTACTGATTCTGCCAATAAGAAATACTCAATGGCATCGTCATACTGCCGCAAATCTATAAGGATATTAGCAATATTGCCGGCAATAATATTTATCAAGTCATTATTCTCGCATTTCTGGGCTTCATCCAGGGCCTTATTGTATATTTCAATGGCCTTGTCAAATCTCCCCAATTGCCTATAGGCAGATGCTTTCCCGTTAAGAGTTCTTATTTGTGCCTGCCAATTATCACATTCTTTAAAATTTTTTAGGGCATCATCAAACAAAGCAAGGCCGCTCTCCTGTTCATGATGATCCAAATTGTGCCAACCCAACATAAAATAGCACCAACCAATAGAATAGTTGCTGCCGTCATCCTTAGCCTCTTGAAGCAGAGAATCAAGTATACAGGCGTTTTCCTGAACATAGCTCCCCCGATGCTCAAGCCAATAATCAAAGAAAATATCAGTCTTTTCTTCAATATGGGAGGCGGAATCGAGTTTTTGTTTCAATTCCGTCAACGAGCGTTTTTTATATGAGCTGTCAGAACTCGATGGACTGAAAAAAAATTCACATCCGATATACCCCATACCTGTTCCCTCCTTGTTGTCGGGCAAACCATTGGCCTTCCTAAAGCAAAATGGATCAGGCTTAGAAACAAACTTTTTACTCTAAAGTATATCTATTCAATTTGTATTTACCGCATTTATTTTCACCTTTACTGTATCCATATTTCAATTTAAAGCCCTTGAGCAGGGTAGGCTCTAAAAGCCAATCTACCTTCCAATAGCGTTAACTTTTTGGTCTCTTGATTTAGGTATCGGCTAAAATAGAATTTTTTTCATAAATATTGCAGATAAAAACCTGTATTGATATAATTTTCCTCACAAATACCCTTTATCCATTCCCCCCATCACCTTCAATTTCTTGATAAAAATTGCCAGCATAGTTTAGCATCCGTATCCACTTTGTTTACCCCTTCTCTATATTTGCTGGTATATCCTAGTCAGTTTTTCTCACTTTGTTACCTCCTTCTTTCTTGGCCTGATAGGAGGCGTGATCTGCCCGACTAATGGCAAGACTTATATCCTTGTCAGCGGGGCTTAATTCTGCAACGCCAACACTTACGGTAATCTTAACTTTTTTCTTTCCCAACAACATATATTCTTTTGCGCTTACGGCACGGCACAGACGTTTTCCCAATGAAGCGGCTTCTTTTAAGGTAGTATTAGGTAAAATCATTAAAAATTCTTCGCCGCCAATTCGCCCAATCATATCGGCAGCCCGGGTTACCTCTAAAAAGGTTTCAGCAACTCTTTTCAATACAATATCGCCGGCAGCATGGCCATAAGAATCATTGACCAATTTAAATTGGTCAATATCTATCATAATTACCGACAAAGGATCACCGTATCTTTTATAGCGAGCAAATTCTTTTTCTGCTTTTTGAAAAATACTCCTACGGTTGGGAATCTCAGTAAGAGAATCAATGGTAGCCAATTTTTTTATGTGGGAAAACAATCTTTCATTTTCTAAAGCTATAGCTATATAGGCTGCCAAAGCTTTCAACATATCCAAATGATAAGGCAAATAGGCATTTTCCTTGTCGCTTTGTATTGATATCAAACCCAAGGTTTTATCACGAACAACTAAAGGACAACAAATCAAGGATTTGATTTGCTCCTCCGGCTGTTGGCTTGGACGTTTCCTCCCTCCTGCCATATTAAGTTTTTCTATTGCAGAGCCTTTATATAAAAGCCCTTCGCAATTGGATATACATTGCCCTTCAACAGAATCAGTACCTCTAACAGGTACGGTGAATTCCGGTAAAAATTTTCCTTCTTTTATATATATTTTATATATTACACTTTTTTCATCTTCTGTGTATAAACCTATGGCGAGACTTTCCGCATCCATTAGCTGGTTGATATGAGTATAGACCTTATTACCAATTTCCTGTAAATCAAATGTAGCTGTAATCATCTGCCCAATATGGCTTATTGTTTTAATTCTATTGTATAAGTCCTTATAGATTAAATCTTCGCGACGCATCTGTTTGACTTTAAGTATACCAATCTTGTTTATTGTTTCTTCGCCAAATACTTCGCTGTCCAGTTCCTTGCATTCTTTTAAAGTAATGTAAGCACTTGCATAATCTCCAAGTTTATCATATACTTCCGAAATGGCTGAAAGGGCCTGGACCTCAAAACTACGGGCATTTATTTTTCGAAAAATACTCAAGGATTTAAACAACAAGTCCAAGGACACATTAAAATTATAATTAATTTTTTCGATTATTCCCAACTGCAATAAGGCAATAGCTTTTGTGCGAGGAAAGCCGATGCCGTTTCCATATTCAACGCATTTGCGAAAATATCTCTGGGCTTCCGACGTTTTGTTTTGGCTCAATCTTATATAGCCCATTTCCAAAATACAATTTGCTTTTGCATAACGATTGTTTCCTTTTTCAGACAAAGATAAGGACTCCAATATCTTTTGTTCTGCCAAGGTAAATTTTCCCAAACATCTGTAGGCCTTCCCAATGTAGCATATTTGCAAGGCCATGGTTGGTGAAGGTGTCAAGCCCATTGACTGGGCCTTTATAAAGTATTTTAAGGCTTCCTCATGTTGGTTAATTTCAACCAACAAGATACCGATATTACCGGCAAATAAATTTATAAGAAAACTATCCTTAATGGTCTCGGCCAATTCCAACCCAATGAGGTACTTTTCCAGGGCTTGGTCAAAGTAGCCGCTCCGCATATATGCTGTAGCCTCTCCGTTGATGGCACGAATTTGGGCTGCTTTATTCCCGCTACGGGCAAATTTTTCCTGAGCCAGAGCAAACAAATCAAGACTTTCATTATACTTGTCATAATCAGATTTAATCCATCCCAGTACAAAATAGCACCAACCCAAAGCATAATAATCCTTCAGCAGCCTTGCCTCTTCGATAATATCATTTATTAGTACTTCAAGATCAAATCGCATGTTGCCTCTGTTGGTACCCCAAAAATTGAATATAATATCGCTTTTTATTTTAACGGTGGGAGCATTATTAATTTTTTCGACAAGTTCAAGATAAAGAGGTTCTTCGTTTAAAAATTGACCATCACTTGTCCTCTGGAAATAAAAGTGGCTATAAATATCCATGGCCTCCTTCCTTATTCTGAATCCGTTAATAATATGCTGCCCACAATTGTATAGAACACGAAATCGTTTGCCCATTATAAAGAGATACATTTGCTTGGGGCTTACTTATAATTCCTTATCCGTCTCTATTAATATATTATCGGCTAAAAACGGCCGGAATTAAATATGTACAGCAATTAGAATCCGTATAAAGGCTTGCACAATAAGTCCTTTTACTGGTTTTACAAAAGATTTGCATTTTCTCGCTGGTTATGATAATATCAGACTTATGTTAAAAAGGTAAAAATCCAGACCATTTGTGACCTCGTTTGACAAAGTTTATGCATATGGTAATCGAGAGTTTTATGCTTTTTGACTGAATAATATTTAAGGAGGCCATAACGTGGCTCTAGGAACAGTAAAGTGGTTCAATGCTGAAAAAGGTTACGGTTTTATAACCAACGATGATGGTGGAGACGTTTTTGTCCATTTTTCAGAAATCCAAGTTGACGGATTTAAAAAACTTGAAGAAGGACAAAGGGTGGAATTTGAACTTGTTGAAGGCGAAAAAGGCCCTCAGTCAGCCAATGTAATCCCTCTTTAGACTGTACTTCACAAAAAAGCATTTCCGATTATCGGAAATGCTTTTTTTATATCTTAAATAGTATTGTCGATATTAACATTGATTAAAAATAGAAACAGCTCTTTTTACTGAAACAGTTTTCCGAAATAATATGACCCAAGCGGCTATTTTTTATTTTCAAAACATTATTCAACCATCACAAGCATACGTTAAAAACCCCTAGATACTTAAATATAAGCTTTGTGGTAGGGCTAGCAGGAATCGAACCTGCGGCCTACAGATTAGGAATCTGTCGCTCTATCCTACTGAGCTATAGCCCCACCTCACTTTACTATAATAACTGATTCCATACTATTTTTCAAGCCTTTTCTGATTATGATTCTATTTGGGCCTAATACAGTAAAAAATGGCGGGTAATAACAGATAGTTGCCAAGGCAACAGGTTACTACTTCAGTCATTGACAAACCACATAGACTCGGGGGGTACTCTCGGCAGACTTTTTAAAAGTATAAGCATCGTAACAATCCAAAACTTTTAGTTTAGCTCGCTCCAATGCATCTGTAACCTCTTCAAGTTGATAACCCCGCTCTTGGTGTTTCTCATGGTAACGACGGTAAATTTCTCCCCCTTCCTGCAGAAAAAAATCCAAATCGATTTGCCAGATACACCTTTTATGATCTACTTTGTCCCGCCAAAAACAACTATAGCCCTTTCCTTCAAAAAGATGAGTTTTTTCAGGTATTTGCCTGATTCTATGACATGTGTTAAAATCAAAAATAAAGAAACCCTCAGGTTTGAGAGATTCTTTTACCCGGGAGAAAGTCTTCAATAAATCTTCCTCAGTCAATAAGTAGTTAATACTGTCATAAAGACAAATAATCAAATCCACCCTTTTATTCAACTTAAAAGAGCGCATATCGTATTGATGAAACTCCACCTGCCCACGGGCAGGATTGTTCTTTTTTTGAGCTACAGCCAGCATCTCCGCCGATTTATCAATTCCAATAACATGGTAACCCAAATTGGCCAAAAGATAAGAAATATTGCCCGTCCCGCAAGCAAGATCAACGATTGTTTGTGGCTTAAGATTATAATAACCAAGTAGTTCCAAGATATACTTGACCCAGCTATCATAATCAACGACCTTCATCAAGTCATCATAAAACCGGGCAAAGATACTGTAAGGCTCCTGATTCATAAACAAGTCCTCCGATAACCAGCCTCATATTTCGCTGATAATTGCATTCAAAAAATTCCAAATGTCCCCCCGACCTTCCCCGCTAACAGCGGAAAAACATATCGGTTGGGTGGAATCCAGTGTTGCATCGAGCTTTGACCGAATATCATTTTTATGTTTCGCTCTTTGACTCCTTTTAACTTTATCACTCTTGGTGGCTACAACTGTGAATGGAAGGCCACGCTGCTTTAGCCACCGGTACATTTGCAAATCAAGCTCAGAAGGTGCATGACGCATATCAATAAGCTGTATCAAACCACACAAGTAAGATCGTTCATGGAGGTAAAGATCGATCATTGTTCGCCAACGCTCTCTTTCCTGCTTACTTACCTTTGCATAACCGTAACCGGGCAAATCAACCAAAACAAATCTATTGTCAATTTTATAAAAGTTTATCAAGCGTGTTTTGCCCGGTGTTCCGCTGGTGTGAGCCAAGTTTTTTCTGTTGGCCAGGGCATTAATAAGAGAGGATTTGCCTACATTCGAACGACCCAACATGGCAATTTCCGGCAGCTGTGTTTGCGGGTATCCTTCCATGGCAACCGCACCGCCTAAATAAAGGGTCTTGTCGGCCATGTCTCTATTTCGCTCCAATCGATTTGTATTCTTTCCGCAAGCCGATTAAATATTCGAGGACATCGTCCATATGGGTAACAAGTTTTATGTCAAGTTCTTTTCTGATGTATTCAGGAATGTCTTCCAATTGAGGTTTATTTTCAGCAGGCAAAATAATTTTCATAATACCGCCCCGGTGGGAAGCCAAAACCTTCATTTTTATACCTCCTACCGGTAAAACTCTGCCCCGCAAGGTAATTTCACCGCTCATGGCCACATTACCGGGCACCTCCCTACCGCTTAGGGCTGATATCAATGCCACGGCAATCGTTATCCCGGCTGAGGGTCCATCCTTGGGAACGGCACCTTCGGGAACATGGATGTGGATATCATTCTTACCATAAAAATCAGCGGGCAAATTCAAAGCCTCTTGCCGGGAACGGGCATAACTTAGAGCCGCTTGAGCGGATTCTTTCATCACATCTCCCAAGTGGCCTGTTAGAATCAGTTTGCCCTTACCAGGCACCACTGCAACCTCAATATCGAGTAAATCACCGCCGCTTTCAGTATAAGCCATACCCGTTGCCACCCCAATACGCAACCCTTCCCGAATCTCATCTTTTCGGTAAGGGGGCGGACCAAGATAGGTGCTAACATTTTCTTCCTTGACAATTTCAGCTATTAATTTTTCCTCCACAATTGCCCGGGCAACCTTGCGCATCAAAGCGGCAATCTTTCTTTCCAACGTCCGCACTCCTGCTTCCCTGGTATAACGCTTAATAATTGTTTGCAAACCTGAGTCTTCCAACACAAACGTTTCTTCGGTAAGAGCATGTTCTTTTAATTGGCGGGGTATCAAATGGTTTTTAGCAATATTCGCCTTCTCTTCCCCGGTGTACCCCGACAAATGAATAACTTCCATCCGATCTAAAAGGGCCGGAGGTATTGTATATTCCACATTGGCGGTGGTAATAAACATTATCTTTGATAAATCAAAGGGGACTTCTAAGTAATGATCGCTGAATTCATGATTTTGCTCCGGATCGAGCACTTCCAAAAGTGCCGCATAAGGATCACCGCGAAAATCTTTACTCATTTTATCTATTTCATCGAGAAGAAAGACAGGGTTGTTTACTCCGGCATTTCTCATGGCATTGATAATTCGCCCCGGCCGAGAACCGACGTAAGTCCTCCTATGTCCCCTAATCTCAGCTTCATCGCGGACGCCACCCAATGAAATGCGCAAGAATTTTTTTTCCAAGGCTCTGGCGATGGATCTGGCCAAAGAAGTCTTGCCGACACCGGGGGCACCTACCAAACAAAATATCGGTGTCCTCAAATCCGGCGATAATTGACGCACAGCCAAATATTCCAATATGCGCTCTTTGACATCTTCCAAACCGTAATGATCTTCATCGAGGATTTTTTTTGCAGTATCGACATCCAAACGGTCAGCGGATTGCTGCCCCCAAGGCAACTCGACGATACAATCGAGGTAGTTTCGAACAACCACCGCTTCGGCACTCATGGCCGGCATTGCAGATAAACGATCGATTTCCTTGTCTACTTTTTTCCGAACTTCCTGGGGTAAAGCAATCTTTTCAACCTTTTCCCGGTAATCATCTATTTCCAAACCATCATCTTCGCTGCCGAGTTCTTCCTTAATAGCTTTCAACTGTTCCCGCAGATAATACTCTTTCTGGGTTTGCTCAACCTGTTTTCTGATTCGCGACTCAATTTTCCGTTCAACGGTCAATATCTCCAGCTCTTTTTCTAAAATATTAAATAATCTTTCCAAGCGCCGGGGATGTGAAGAGGCTTCCAGTATCGATTGCTGCTCCTTCACCTTTAATTTCAAATGAGTAATCAATATGTCGGCAAGGCGTCCGCCATCTTCTATATTGGCAATATTTATCATGACCTCCACCGGGATCCTTTTGCTGATTTTGACAATATCTTCGAAGTATTGGACAACCAAGCGCATCAATGCCTCAACTTCAGTCGGCTTACCCAGTGTTTCCACAACCTTTTCCGCCTCAACTTCCAAATAATCACCATTGTCCGATAAATTTAAGATGTTGGCCCGATAAAGGCCTTCAACAATTATCTTTACCGAGCCGTCGGGAAGCTTAATCAGTTGTTTGATTTCACCGATGGTACCGGTTTTGTAAATATCCTTTGCTGAAGGCTCATCAGTAGTTTCATCCAATTGGGCGACGAACATAATTTGCCTTTCCTCTACCATGGCCTTATCCAAAGCCAACATAGACTTTGGCCGACCGACCATCAAGGGAATTACCATATGTGGAAATACCACGACCCCCCGCAAAGGAAGTAGAGGCAAAACAATCTTTTCCTTTTTCTTCACATTCAACACCTCCAAATTCAGCCTATCACTTTACTATTCGCTTAGAGGGTTTTAAATCCTGCAATTATTATCCCCCCGCCGGAAGACTGAATCCCAAGAGGGCATACATCTCCTATTATCCGATGTATGCCCCTACTTTGCTAAGTAAACTGTTTATAATGATAAATCGTTAAATTGGTAATCCCATACCTCTTTGCAGAAGGCAAATATCCAATGCTTCATCAAAACTTTCCACGGGAATAATCTCGATATCATCTCTTTTTGCGAATCTGCCTTGCCAACAGCCGCCGGGTATAAGAACTTTTTGGGCACCGGCCAAGCGAGCAGCCTCTATTTTAGCTATGATTCCTCCCACCGGCTTAATATGGCCTCGTAAACTCAATTCCCCGGTCATGGCAACCTTGTTGTCAACCGGTATTCCTTTAAGGGCCGAATAAACTGCAACAGCCAAGGTTATCCCGGCTGAAGGACCATCTATCGGAATTCCGCCCGGAAAATTTACGTGAATATCGTAATGACGCAAATCCATACCCGTCTTCGCTTGCAAAAGTGTCAAAACTATATCCAAAGAATTTCTGGCCATCG
>CAZMQU010000003.1:133758-217924 GCA_964568715.1 uncultured Halanaerobiales bacterium | reverse complement strand
GAAGAAGATTGGTATTTGGAATCATAGTATGTCGACAACATTATTGTACAAGGAGGTAACAATTTATGAAACTTGGCTTGGAAATATCATCTGAACTTCCCATCCATATCAAGGCAGGAAATTACATTGAAACATACATAATCGTAGCAGGAGAAAAAATCATCGAATCTCATGGTTTTGATGAATTCAATTATCCTCTGACCGTTATACCCGGCCATATCCTTGCTGCTACCGGCCGTCAGCACAAATATTATTTAAATAACCCCGATCATAATTACAGCATATTTGACGCTCAACCGATGCAAAAAATCAAACTGCCTGAATCACCGGCGGTGACAAAACTTAGTTTGCTGATCAAGACTGATCTATATCATAACAACAGATCTTTACCTTACAGTTTTGTCATAAATCTTTTAACGGATTCGCAAAAACAAATATTTGCCTTGAGCAACATCCGTTCTGCCATTGAGACCACCGACCATAGGACCACGTTTATTATCGACTTGACACCTTTAACCAAATTTGCCCCCATCCCAACCCTGCAAAAATTGAAACAGCAATAGATGCCGGCGAAAATTCCCAACAAAATTCTATAGAAACAAGGCTTCGGTAGCTAACAGACCCGCTTCGAGCCGAACAGTGAATCCCACAAGGCGCCCGCATCATCCTTCAGCACATTAAAAACAGGAACCGGCAAATCCGCCAAAGCCTCCTTAATATCTCTTTCATCAACAAAGGCGGGCTGATATACACTCCCCCGCTTTTCCCAAAGTGGATAAAAAGGGTTGAAAGTCACGGCACAAAGGGGCAAAGGCAAGACAACACTTACTATACCGCCTTTGCCATGCCATTCTTCGATACAACTGTTCAAAAGGAATATATCTCCCCCCAACAAAAGATTTACGGGATTGGCCATAATAATATTCCCTGCCCGCCCTTCTTCGGTCTTCGCCAACAGCCTTCTCCAAGCGGCCACGGACAAGACTCCGGGAACATACAAATAGTCAAAAAGACAATTCCCCCAGTCGGTCATTTCATCCACCATCGCTGAACTCAGGAGGGAACCGAAGGGCAAAGGAAGCAAATCCTCATTATTACCAATAAAAGCTAAATCCCTATTTGGACCATCGATGTACTTTAAAATATTGGCCCCAAGCGTATGCCTGTTCACTTTCCGGGTTCTTAATACATTTATTACTGCCCTTGTTTCAGCTGACAAAGTAGGTATATGCGGTGTGCGAGCAGCCCCGGTAGTCAAAACAAATATATCGCTGCCCGCCAAGGGAGCCATTCGATTTAAAGCACCGTCTGCGACTAGAAGTTTAGCACCTTTTTCTGTGGCCATCTTTGCTACCGCCTGTAGTGACGACCTTTTATTGGGACCGGCCAAAAGTACGGTTCCCGGCTTTTTTACACGGCCAATAATCAAAGGACCGATGGGAGTCGTTATTCCCAAAGGCTCAGTAAAATCCAAGGTTGCAGTTGAATATTTTAAACAAGCTTCCGCCGTGATGACCAAAACACCTGCATGGACACAAATTCTTGGTTTGGGTAAACCCGTTACTTGATCCGCCTCTTCCCCATCCAGCCCAATGCTAGTTATAGCTGTGGGTATATTATTTACCTCGGCTTGAGCCAAGATTACACCCGTTGTGGTTGTTTTGCCTGTATTCTTAGCCATGCCGGCGATACCCAATATCAGCGGCATCGGTTCTTACCTTCCTTTTACCGTGTTTTTTCCGTTGCGACCCGGATGGGCCCCGTCTTCTTTACTGCCCAAAAGACCTTCATATAGGCTGTCAACCAAGGAACCACGGGCTGCAACCTTCTTTAAGGTAAGGTAAATATTTTCTTCCAATTCTTCGGCCCAATGAAAAGCCTGTTGAGTCGGTGCAAAAGTCGCCGAACCTAAAAAGCGGAAAGCTTCTTTTACGCCCTGCAACGTGTCTATCCGGGAGGGTACAGTAATAGGGCCGCGGGAATAGGCTTCATCGGTAGAAGCAATGGATATACCTTCAAGCTTCAATGATGCCGCCAAAGCAGCATGGAAAGCGGTCGATGTAGCAGATTGGACTCGTTCTTCTGAGTGAGTCAAAAATCCGATGGGAGCACCGGCCCAAATTGGCGCATCGATTATGCTACGCAAAGCGAATATCTTGGCTGCATTAAAATCGATATAGTTATCTTCCATCCTACCACTTAACATCATTTCAGGCGAGTAGCAGAATAACGGTTGTAAAATCGGTTTTGCCCCTAGGCTTATACCCATATGAGCAACAATCAACATCCCTGCAAAGGCTTTGTAGGCAGGAACACCGCTCAATTCTTCATTGGTGGGCATATCAAAAGGCAAATCATAATAAGCAGCTAGCTTGATGGCTTCAACAGCATCAGCCAACAGTCTTTCCGGATCGGTGCCGCCCCCCAATGAGCCATAAACCGGGTTTATCTTGGTCAGATCGGCGCCCAATTTACCAGCCAATACTACAGTTTCCGGCGTATTTAAGCCGCGATGGGCCCTTACCTGCCATAAGGTTTTGGGTAGGAGAGCCTTTTTAATTTCTTTGAGATTCTCCCAGGTAATGACTGAACCGTTTTCCTCATGGGTCAAAAATCCGGCCAACAACCCTTCTGTCTTGGCACCCCAAGAAGGATCAAAGTGCACAACACCGTCGGCACCCCAGCCTTCTACCCCTTTAATATGGGCAATATCCATAAAAGGACAGCCGGTTCCGTATTGAATAAACACAATGGGCTGCTGTTTATTTTGCTGGATTACCGGCGGATCCGTCGGATTAGCCCTTTTTATAAAATTCATTAATTGACTTCGTTCACCTTCACTTAAGAGACGTAAACCCGCCGGCAATATCTCCCTTTGGTAAAAATTCTTTATCGAAGGATCGCATAGTTCAATATATGCTGCCAGGTCGGCATCGTCCGAGCCGTCTAAAATATTCTGCCGTAAATATCCCCTCTCTATACCTGGCGAAACAACTCCCTCCGCCCAATCAAGACCTTGTTGAACAATTTCTTCAAGCAATTGATCAATTTCTTTATTGCCGTATCGATAACTTCTGTTGCCAATAATATCTCTTTTCTTTCTTTCGGCGGTGATTGATTTTTTTTCATAGGGTCGACCTTCTACAAAAGCCAAAGCCTCTTCCAAGGCGGTTTGCGGTCCAAACCCTCCGTCAAAACCAAGTTCAGCGGCGATCTCCGGTTTAATGGCCATGCCGCCAATACCAAGTTTTACCCTTTCCCGCAAACCCACCGCCTCCGCCAGATCAACAAACTGTCCCAAAATTTCGGCAACATCATAGCCCATGGTTCTGCTCAATAATATAACATCTACTTTTTGTTTCAGGGCAACTTCAATTATTTCACCGGAGTTCATGTCGGGAGGAAGTAACGTAGTAGTGTGGCCTGCTTCATCCAAGACCATTTTGATCATCTTTAGGCCGATATCGTGAACAGGATCCAAAGGCGACAAAAGGACTCTTTTCTTTGCTGGATTCATTTTTTGATCCATATCAACTGATTCCCTCCAACCAAGAATAATTATCGCCGGGCTTATGTACATAAGCCCGAATGCGAACCCTGGCACCGGGACCCTGATATTTTATAAATACAATGTCATATGAGCCAAACTTTAATTTTTCCATCAGCCCCACTGCCAATCTTCGTCCCTCGGCTTCATCTTTGCAAACAAAAAATGTTTCAATATCCAATGCATCCATAATTTGATCCAGAGGGTCCATATTAATCTCCTTCCTCTCAGCAAGTCTTCTCCTTGTTTACCTTTTCCCAATATTTTTCAACATCGATAATAATGCTTTCAATGTGTTGAGTCATAGCTTTTTCAGCCCCTTGGGGGTTTTTCTCCTCGATAAATTTCAGGACCTGCTTATGATCAGCTACAACCGTACTGCCAACCCGATTTCTGATATATTCCAGGACGGGAGACAGCTGTCCGTCTTGCCTAATCAGTTCCAACGCCGTCTCCAATAATTTATTGCCGGCAATTCTGGCAATCGTTCGATGAAAAAGAACATCATCTTCAGCGCCGGACAAACCTTTATCAATATTTTTTTCATTGTGGCGGATTATATTCTGCAATTCCAGTATGTCATCTTTCGTAGCCTTTTTCGCGGCCAGCCTGGCTATTTCTCTTTCAATTGCCCGCCGGGCAATCAAGACATTAATCAATTCTTCTTTGGCTTCTGCTTTGGCCAGCTGAACAAATCGATGGCTGATCAGTTGTTGCTTTTCCTGGCGACGATAGTTTTCCAGGGCTTTCCATCCCTTTTCCGTCAAAGCCCGTCCTCGAAAACCTTCTTTGTAGGTTAATCCGTCCTTGTCGAGCCGTCGCAACATTCTTCCTACGGTTGCCTCACTTACGCCAATTCCTTTGTCCAGCAAATCATGGCATATCAAACCGGAGCCCACCGGATCACGGAAATTGCTGATTATTTTTAGAATTTCATAGGTTTTTTCGTCTATCTTCGCCATCTTGAACCTCCTTATCGGCACGCTTAAAATGCAAAACGGCACACCGAATGTTGTTTTTTCGGATAGAAATTTAATCGGACTTACAAACCGGATATACTTTATTTCTAAAAGGATAAGGAAGGAAGATACTCAAACCAAGTGAGAGTATCTATTATCCTGCCTCCATTATCCCTACTAAATCGGCTTCTCTAACCCGTTTTTTGATCAACTCCCGATCGGTAGTATACAAATTCATTTTATTCATTCTGTCAAAAAGAACCGAACCGGAAAAAGTATATTTTTCCATCCTTCCCCTTTCCGATTCCATTTCTTTGCGAACAAATTTTATACCATTCCCAACTGCCAAGGTCTCAGGCAAAATCAAAAGATCACGCCCTTTAGCCATTTGGGCTGCATTGTAGCCGGCCAGGGCACCGGTTACAATTGCTTCCGTATGCCCAACCAGAAGGCCCGCCTTTTCTCCTGCACAAAACAGGTTATCAACCCCATCAACTTGCAAAGCATCATTGCGGGGTGACATACCCATATAGCGTATTGAATTGCCGATACCACCCGAATAGGGATCTTCATACCGAGCGTTTTCCATTCCGGGTACGGCTCGCAATTCTGATAAGGGAAAATAAGAAGCCATGAGTTTTGCATGACCTGTATCCAACAACACAATGTTTTCCGCATATTCCTGTAAAGCATATTGTTGACAAGCTTTCTTTACCAAGCTACTTTCATTGGCTAAATGAGTGGGAATCGGTATTATGCATACGCCATTTTGGTTTAATTCTTTAACGATAGCCGGTGCCAAAGATTCCTTCAGAATCTTACATGAGCCACTCATTGCACCGATTGAACCATCTTTTTGCTTGCCAAATATTTCCCGCACTCCAACTTTAGCAGTCAAACTGACCCGCCCACCAAAAGTGTTACACCGCAAAACACACATGGCACAACCATTACCATACTTTGTGCAATTACCAATAGGTCCGGCGGTACCCGTTGTGTCGATGAATACATCTCCGAAAAAATCTACATCATCAGCCGTCGATACTCCTAGAATCCTTGTTTCTGTCATTTCAACATCTGTAATACGGGTTCGGAAAAACAATTGAATACCCAAGGAAGCCAAAAACTCCCTTACCGCCGCTTCTACAGTAAAAACATCATAAAGGGTTGCATGCTTGTGGCCGGGAAAATCAATATTTCTATGGCGCGCCAAGGAATCGATCAAATAAAACAAATCACCACCACCAAGGGCCATGGCTTCCTCAGTCACAGTATATCTTCCGTTGTTTCTCATAATGCCCCCCACCAGACCAGTACCTAAAAGCATATCCGTTCTTTCAAGAAGCAGTACTTCACATTTGTTTTTTGCGGCGGATACAGCAGCGGCACAACCGGCCCAGCCTCCACCAACAATCACAATCCTTTTCACAACCCTTCCTCCCGTTCTACCTGCATTCCTAATACTTCATCGATTAAATTGCCCGTATATTTTTATAGCAAGATACAATGGAAATATATTCCATCGTATCTCGCTATTTTATTATAAACCAGGGGTGTTTTTAAATTATCTCAGCATGACGGCAAATAATTTCCAGAAGCTTTACTAAGCCTCTAATTGCCAGCCGCATGCGATCTTCGATTAAGTTGCCATCGCTGTCGGTAGTATTTTGACCGGGCGAAACGAAAATATTACCGTCGTAAGCAATGGTCGGTATTATACCCATCTCTTTTAAGCCTGTCTGCAAAATATGAGAGGATGCATACATATCTTCGATGGTAAAGATCGGTATACCTGTTCCTTCCGTCCATGTTTTCTCATAATTAATTTCTACGGTTGACGAGTTGTAAGATTTTGAAATGAGAATATTTTTTTGCAGTTTCTCCGGTAAAGCCTTGATTTCTTCTTTGGCAATTTCATACATTTGATCTACCGGCTTCTTAGTTATATTAGGATTTTCCAGCAAAGCCGTCAAGGCGGCAATCTGGCCCAGCAGAGCTTCTTTACCAGGATCAAATACAACATGGGAAGCTTTGCCATAGGACCCAGTCGTCCCCCAACGATCGCCATGGACACCCAAGGCACGACGCAATGGAATTACGAATTCTTCCTTGCCGATAATCAAACCGCTGGTCGGTGAACCGGAGGCTTTGTCCATACTGTAAACCATAACGCCTGCATTGTTTTTACGAATATCGGTACCGACAAAGGGCAAGCCCCAAGCATTATCAACAATATAGGGTACATTATACTCATCAGCTAAATCGCCCAAATATTTTTGCAAAACCGGAGTTCCTTCCTCATCATGGACCCCGTAACCATAACCCGGAGTATCATACCCCAAAGATGAGAAGCCGGCCAAAGTATCACTATGGCGTTCAGCAAGTTTTCTGATCGACTTGATGGAAGCGTGCGGATCAACATCTGTTAATTGCAGTGCCGGATGGTATTTAATACCGTGGGCTTCGTAATTTGCCCCCACCAACGGCGCCAAAACAACGTCCGTATTGTACAAACGCTTACCCAAAAAGCCCAACTCCCCGGCAGTGGAACCCCGATCGGACACGAAGTCCTTATAGCGGGGCGGATAAGGACGCCCGTAACTGGCTTGATGATGCAAGTGTTTTTCATAAAGGGCTATATAACGCGATCGATAACTCTCCCCTCTACCGGTATAAGGAGGACTCACCAATACATCGAAAGCCAACCACAGGCCGGCTTCACAAGTAGGAAGGGAAACGGCATCATAGCCATCACCGTAATAATCTTTGACTAAAACTCTGATCTGATCGACCAAACTTGCCAGGCCTATTACTTCCTTGCTACCTTTCCTAATTGCTTCGGCTACATCGTTGCGTAACGGTGCCGGCATACCGGAAATAGCACCGGTCAAACCAAACTTCCCTTTTAAATCACCGATACCAATTTCATCGGCGGCTTTACGGGCCTCAGCATAAATTTCTCCTTGTTCTGACATCAATTTTTTGTATAACTGAAATCTGTAGATATGTCTTCACTCCCTTCATATTTTTGACTAATCTTCTACCTCCACAATGATCTCCACTTCAACAGCTGCTCCTAAAGGAAGCCCGGAAGTTCCAACTGCTGCCCGGGCATGCTTGCCCTTCTCGCCAAAAACCTCCAAACACAAGTCGGAAGCCCCGTTGATAACTTGGGGTTGATTGGTAAATTCAGGGGAACTATTAACAAATCCATTAATCTTGATTACTTTCTTTACTTTATCCAAACTGCCCACCATGGACTTAATAATTCCCAGACAATTAAGAAAACAAAGCTTGGCAGCCTCATAACCATCTTCCAAAACCAGATCTTTCCCCAATCTTCCCTTATACACAAGTTCCCCCTTATCAAAGGGTATTTGGCCGGAAGTATAGATAATATTACCGGACCTTGTCCCCGGTACGTAAGCCGCGACCGGCTTTGGTACCTCCGGCAAAGTCAGGCCCAAGTCTTTGAGCTTTTGCTCCGCTCCCATCCTTAACACCCCCTTTCAGTAAATATCTCAACCTTATTTCGCAATTTGAAGTCGGAATCCGCACCGCTGAGCAATTGCGAACTTTTTAAAACTATATTTAAGTGATTGGGCATATGGGTAATATCAAAGCCGGCCACCGTACCCATATTTTGCCCGTTAATAACAATTTTATCACCGACAACTGCCACTCCACCTTGTTCAATCTCCACAAAACCCACATAAGCAATATTATTAACAGTTTGCCCAGGACCGGCCTCAATTTCATTGGTCAATATCAGCTCATGGATCTCTCCTTTAAGCAAAGCACGGGATTTGGGATTGATAAGACTTAATTCCCTGTCGGGAAGATAGCCTTGCAAAACAACAACCAAATTGCCCAGAATAGGAACTTTTGCCCAATATGTATCAAGCAAGAAGTCAGATCTGGAATAAGGATCTTTACTCAAAAAAAAACCCCCTCGCTACTCATCATCGATGAGTTTCTAGATCTATTTTACACCTTATAGGAGTATTTGTCCAGGGGTTTGTCAATCATTTTTATTGTTTTTAGGTTTTAATTTTCCTACTCCAGCGAACCGCCGATCTTTCCATTTTTTATGTATCCGGCATATTATCGTTTTTAATATTTTGGCCCATCTTATTCAATCTTCGCATGCGATGATTGACCCCCGATTTGCTCAGAGGGGGTTGCATTTTCGTACCCAATTCTTTAAGGGTCGAATAAGGGTTTTCTATGCGCAAAAGAGCAATTTCCCGCAAGGATTTGGGCAAGTTGGCCAAACCGATATTATGAGCAATGATTTGGATATTTTCCAACTGTTGCAAGGAGGCGTGGACCGTTTTATCCAAATTTGCCGTCTCCCAATTTAGTTTACGGTTTATATTGCTTCTTACTTCTTTAAAAGTTCGAAGACTTTCAATATCTAAAAGAGCCTTATGGGCTCCAATCATACTCAGAAAATTGATAATTTGTTCAACCATGTTTATGTAAACCAACCAAAACTGCCGCCGCTTTCTGAATAAAGCTTTTAACCCCATACTGGTCATCAATTGCACCGTTTCTAGGGCCAAAACTTCCCGGTCAAATATAATCTCCAAATAATAACTTTTTGCCGGGTTATTGATTGACCCCCTACACAAAAAAAGACCACGCAAATACGCTCTGCAAGATTCTTCGCTGCCAAGCAGCGCCTTGGGAACATTAGCAACGGGTAAATATTCTTCATTTAAAATTCCCAAATCTTTCAAAAAGGGCAATAAACCTTTTTGAGGCAACATCGTCAGCTTATACTTATTGACACCTCTAAAGCCGGTATTTTTATTTACCCGAACTTGCATCATCAGGTTTTGCTCTGCTTTGATTAAAGAAAAAACCCGTCGGGTAATCATTGCTTTGTCCGTTTCCAAGCTGAGGGCCAAACCCTTAGCAGTAATCTCCAGATAACCGCCGGCTCGTAATAAAGCAGACAGCTCCGCCCATCTTTCCTTACTTGATCCATTTATTAAAACGAGTTCTTCCTTTACGCGGGTACTAAATGACATAATTTTTCCACCTGCCAATAGTGCGATAAAAAAGAATAGGCTTATTAAAAATCATGCCGGGCCCACCCTCTGGTAGGCAATAAACGGATAATGGGATTCTCTCGTCCCCCTTGAAACCTCAACAACAATTCCATTATCAGTTGGCCCAACTTCTTTGAATCATGCCGAGCAACCGCATTCTCATCCAAAAGAGGAGCCTCAATTACTGTTACATTTTGCTTTTTTAGTGCCGACAAATCATTTACCACTTGGTATGCCAGTTCTTTTTCATAACGTTGCATTGTTGCTGCTGAGATAATTTCGTTATTGACAATTACATAGTCAACCAGATTTTCGCCGGCATGTTTGGTAATAGCCTCCAAGTGATGGCTTGCATTATAATTATCCGTTTCTCCCGGCTGGGTCATTATGTTGCATATATAAAACTTGAGGGCCCTTGACTCCCTTATCGCATCAGCAACTCCCTTGACTAACAGGTTGGGTATGATGCTCGTATAAAGACTGCCCGGCCCCAAGATAACCAGGTCTGCACCGGCAATTGCGCTAAGGGCATCCGGGTGGGGATTACAATCAGACGGTCGCAAAGATACCTTTGAAAGGCTGCCTCTTTGTTGTGGAATCCGTGATTCCCCTTCAACTATATGACCGACATTATCCTCGCCAACCAGGGTACAATTAGTCAATGTGGAAGGAAGCACCCTGCCCCTGACCGCAAGTATTTTGCTGGAATAATAAAGAGCCGTTTCAAAATTACCGGCAACCTTGGTTAAAACTGCAATAAACAAGTTGCCGAAATTGTGCCCACCTAATCCCTCGCCATCCTTAAAGCGATATTGGAATAAACTTTGAGTTATCGGCTCACAATCTGCCAAAGCAACCAAACAGTTGCGAATATCACCGGGCGGTAGAATACCCATATCACTACGCAAACGTCCCGAGCTACCACCGTCATCAGCCATGGTAACAACTGCAGTTATATTGCTGGTAAATTCCTTTAGGCCTCTTAAAAGCGTTGACAGACCGGTCCCTCCGCCCAAGGCAACGATACGGGGTCCTTTTTCCAAAACCCTTTTGCTGAATAGTGCATCCGCCAAATCGTTACCGTAATCAGGCTTAACAGCCAAAAATATTGAATTAATAACCCTCTGCAGTCCCAAATAGATAATAAACAACCCTACAACAATCAAAGCAAAACCGGCAATTTGTAAATTAGGTTCGGCCAAAGTTTCGGCAACACAGTAAACCCAATAGGTTATCCGACTAAGGACGGATGAACCAAGAATAAAAAACAAACCGCAAACTAAAAGAATAACACCGATTAATGACAATATAAACCAGCGCTTAACGCGCATACCGGGATATAACCATCGAATCATGTTCTTACAGCACCCCTTTAGATATTACTCTTCAACTTATCCCGATGCTCCAAGCTTATCCCGTACCCCGCTTCTTTTAAAAAGGCGGTCAAACGCTCACTAATTACAACTGAGCGATGGCGTCCTCCCGTGCAGCCTATGGCAATAGTAAGATAAGTTTTCCCCTCATTCATATAGTTGGGCAAAAGAAACAAAACAAGTTCAAAGAATTTTTTCATAAATCTTTCGGTCAACGGCCAACGAAGCACATATTCCTGCACTGCAGGATCATCACCTGTAAAAGGTCGTAAGGTTGGCACATAGTGGGGGTTGGGCAAAAATCTGACATCCATAACCAAATCAGCATCGATAGGAATACCGAATTTATAACCGAAGCTAATAACCGCAATACTCAAACGCTCCTGCGAATCAAATGAAAAGAATTGCGATTGCAAATCTTCTTTGAACTGACCGTGGGGCAAATATGAGGTGTCTATGATTTTATTGGCTTTGCCCCGCAGTCCTTCCAACTTCTTGCGTTCTTTTATTATTCCGTCCAAAACCCGTCCTTCTTGGGCCAAGGGATGGCGTCGCCTTGACTCCTTGTAGCGTCGCACCAGAACATCATTGGAAGCTTCCAAAAACAAGATCTGATACCGGTAACCCAGAGCCTCCATCTTTTTTAATTCTTCAAAAAGAGCATCAAAAAATTGGCCGCCTCGAATATCGATGACGACCGCAATCCTTTCCTGCCCTCTTCCCTTGAGGCAAAGCTCATACAGCTTAGTTAAAAATGTGGGAGGAAGGTTATCAATGCAAAATACCCCCATATCCTCAAAGGCCTTTAGGGCTAGGGTTTTACCCGCCCCCGACATGCCTGTTACCAAAAGAAATTGGATATCTCCCATCGTTCATCCTCCTCAAATCGGAAGCCCTCGCTTATATATTCGGCGAAACCAAAATAAATCCTTTAGTAAATATCTGCCCTGCAATATCAAGAACATTTTCCTTTATTTAATATGATATTTCTGCTTCTAATGCAAAAAGAACGGCATCCGGCAACCATCCCTTTTAAAACCTTTCGACTATAAAAGTGTATAGCATTCCATCTTACCTGGCTTGACAAGGTCAATTAACCGTATAGTCAGCCCTGTCCGTCCTTACTGCTTTGGTAACTGCGATAATCACCTGCCCGCTTACGGATAAAACACAAAAATACAATGAACCCCACCAGCAGCAGGAGGAGTAAAAGCATTTCAAAAAGACCCATCGGGTCACCGTTTTCGGTAGGTATGGATTCAACTATTGCACCGATTGGCTTTAAAACAATTGGACTGGCTGTCAATATTTCTCGCTGTGTAAATCCCTCCGGCACCAAAATATCCAGTATGGGAACATTGTACCCTTCCTTCCCCCCGCCAAAAGACCAAGGACCGGGCTTTCGATTTACCTGCCTAAAATGATCGGGCTCGAGGGGATCATAACTACCAACAAGAACATAGGCCTTTGCCCCCTGTAAATCGCCTAGCCAACTTTCCTCCACTCCGACGATAATCGTGTTCCCCTCCACTTCAACATCGCTCCCCGCCAAAGAAAGGGGTCGGGGATTGTCCCAAGAGACTCCTGTTTCAGGCGATTCCCATACTTCTCCCGCCTCAATCCCCGTTATCCACCAACCGCTTATTACAAGAGCCTTATTCCAAAGCGAGTTCCCATCCATCTCAATATCTTTCAAAGGGGCTAAAGCCTTGAGTTCTCCACCCACTTCATTATCAATATAAAGATGAATTAAAGGATGGCTGAATCCAAAAAAGCCCGACCAGGGATCGGTTAAATTCTGAAAAGTAAAATGGAAGTAATAACGCTCTCCATCCTTTTTGACTTTAAAACAGGTTATATCCCACAAGCCCTTTTCCGGCCTAAAATGAGGGTGAGTAGGATACAAATAAAAGCCCGCCCCAAAATCATCGTCAAGTTCATCTTCCCAAATGAAGAGGGTTTCCCCCCGGACAACTCCGGCAAAAGCAAAACATAAAATTATCAGCAGCACAGCCGTCCTAAACATGAGTAACACCTACCGTAAAGTATCAAGCAGTTTCCCTAAAAAAGATTATACCATATAATGGGAATTCGGGGCAAGCTACAGACGGCCACAAAGTCATTATTGGCCCCGGAATCTTGATTAACCCAAAAATTTTAATAATCATAAGGTTTATCGGGCGTTCTCCCCAAGTTCCTCTTCGGGATAACGTAAAAATACAATAAAACCAACAAGAATAAATATCGCAGCAAAAGGACCCGTCAATTGAACACCAAGAGGTTCCGCCAAGCTGTTACCGAACAACTGAAACAACAAACCCATAGACAAAGAAGACAAGGCCATTACAAATTTTAGTAAAAATCCCTGGGCGCCGAAAAACATAGATTCACGCCGTGTCCCTGTAATTATTTCATCATAATCGGTAATATCCGCCACAATTGCATTGGGCACGACAAACAAACAGCTCAAAGGAATACCCAACAAACCCATTATCAATAGCCCAAAATTATAAGGACTCATCGGTAGTATCGGGTTGTTGAAAAAATAAATAAAGGGGAGCAATATAGCAAAACACCCCATACTGAAGAGCATAATTTTTTTCTTGCCGAAAGCTTTGGCGGCAATATTTATTATCGGGAACAAAAGGGCACTGACACCAAAAGTAATTGCCAGAAAAGCCGTCATCGAGCCTTCGCCGGCACCGACCAGTACCGTTACATAGTACGGAACGCCAATTGTAATGATATTAAAACCGAACCAATAAAAACAATTTCCGGCCAAATATATTCTGAAGGGCCTATTTTTAAATGTTTGCTTGAGTGAATCAACCAAGCCAAGACCGGCCGGTTCACCCCGACAATATTTCTTTTCATTGATTGCTACAACGGGTAAATACAATAAAAACACACTGATAATTGCCATAATCCAGACCATTGTGTGAAAATTAAATTTTTCAATCAAAATACCCGAGCCAACCATGGCTCCACCGGTTCCCAAAAGCATAAAGACGGCCTGCAATGTTGTTAAGTCAACCCTTTCACGATCATTGCGGGCCAGTTCCGGAATAAGTGCCAAATAAGGGCAAACATAAAAGGTAAAAAAGAAAAAAAACAAACCGACCATTAACGCCAAATACACTGCGTTCAATATACTTTCATTAGCCTTGGGCGGGTAAAAAAGGGCAATTGAGACCACCGCCAGCGGCAATCCCCCCCAAAGCATAAATGGCCAACGTCTACCCTTCTTAAAAGAAGCATTATCGGTCCATACACTAATAAGGGGATCAGCAACTGCATCGACAACACGACCGAAAAACATTACCCCCCCAAAGATAAAAGCACCAACCAAAACATTCCTACCGCTTTCAGGGGGTGCTACATAATAAAACATCAACCAGGTCGTCAAAACTCTTTCCAGCATATTATAGCCGGCATTGCCCATCGCGTAAAGCAATCGATTCAGAAAGGGCACCTTCTGTAAGACCGTCATCCTTCTCTACCTCCAATCTTAGTCAGGAAATATTAATAAAGACCTTCCGCCTCCATTCTCAACTCCTAGCCTAACATTGCATCAACAACCGGGACAATTGAAAAAAAGGTTAGGGCAAAACAGCCCTAGCCCGGCAGTAGTTTATACGCAGGAATTTTCTTACTGTAGAAAGCCTCACCGTATGTACATGAGCTCCGCCAGCCCCATTGGGCATCCCGCGCTTTGATACCGGTAAGAAAATCGGCTTGGTTCAATTGGGTGGGGACGGAGCCTGCTTGCAAAGAAAACTGGGAGGCATGAGCCCGCAAGGCTTCCATCTTAACATCATATACATCAGTAATATTAACGATAAATCCGGGCCTTACGTAAGGGGGCAAATCATAATAATAGATGGCATTCGCTTGATGGGGCGGACTGTCCGTCCTATATTTGGCCAGGGAAGCCAAAAAAAATGCTTTGGTCAACAACAAGCCCGTATTCTCATGATCAGGGTGATGGCTTTCCCAGTATTGGGTTAATATAATTCTAGGCTTCAGCTTACGGATAGACTCGACCACAATTCGGACTTGCTCCTCCTCAACCCGTACACCCAGGTCAGGTAAGCCCAAATTGAGCCTTGCTTGCAATCCGATTATTTCTCCCGCCCGCAGGGCTTCCTCCCGCCTGATTACCGGCGTTCCATTGGCACTCATTTCCCCTGCAGTCATATCCACACCTACAACCTTATAACCCTTAAGGCAATGCAAGGCCAAGGTTCCACCGGCTGCCAATTCCAAATCATCGGGATGGGCCCCGTACGCTACAATATCCAGCAAGAAATCACCTGCTTTCTTCTTTGTCCGCCGACCGAGACAATGCCTCAATTTCTTCTTCATAAGCTAGCCTGACAATAGTGGGCCGGAATTTTTCTTTGTCAGCCAATCTTTTATCCCAAAAACGAATAGCTAAAAATACAATGGCCATAGAAATAATACCCCCGACAATGCCTACCCATTCCACTTGCCAAATACGGAACGAAAAATGATAGCCCAAAATTAAAAATATAATGGGTAAAACATAGATAGCCGCCGCGGCCCGCAAAACACTTTTATCGCCCATTGTTACCAATACCCAATCGCCTTCCCGGGCCCCAATGGGATTGCTTATTTTAGCAATCCTCTCATTGGGCCCGCGACATTGTCCGCATGCTTCACATATCGAATGGCGACGAAACCAGACCTTTGCCAAATTTTCGTCTTCTTCAGATACAACGATGCCAATTTGTTCTATTACGCTCACTCCTTAAAAATTATCCTGCTTCCTTCTTTTTTACAATTCCCCCCGCCGCAACGATTATGTATCGGTATTCAATCGACAATATGAATACCGGCATTGGAAGCCTTCAAGTTCATGAAGGTCTTCCAAGCAGACAAATGCCTTTACTTACACCCATTATATCGGTACCTGAAATTTTTGGCAAACATATCCTAAATAATACAGACATTCTTTCGACCTGCAAAAGAATGTCTATTATATTATATAAAATCAGTATGGAACCACCTAAAGAGCTAAATACGGACTCTGCCCGGCCCATTGGGACCATCGTAAAAAAAACGTCGCAAAAGAGCCCCGAATATGCTCATCAAGATTGCTCCCCAAAAAGCGGCGCCAAATCCGCTCAAAGTAAAGCCGGGAACTAATTTAGCCGTCAAAGAAATCATCAAAGCGTTAAGCACGAATGTGAATAAGCCCAAGGTCAAAATGTTTATTGGTAACGATATAAGGTAGAGAAAAGGTCGTATAAAAATGCTAACCAGGGCAAAGATCAAGCCGGCCCCCAAAATCGCTCCTAAACCTTTTAAGACTAAACCTTTGATAAAGAGTGAAACCAAAAACAAAAGCAAAGCATTGATCCCCCAAAGTTGGAAGAAATTTTTATTTCTAAATTTCATGATCTGCCACCTCCTTTATTGCCGAGTACGGCTAAAATTGGGCCAGACGACCTTCCATCATGGCCTTCTTCTCACAAACTTTGAATATACCCCAACCCAAAAATAGGTAAGCCAAACCCACTACCAAGGCTATACCTATATCTGCCAAAGGGAGTTTGGTAATTGTAAATTCTTGTACCGTAACTTGTCTAACCAACTCACTGGCCATGGTACCGGGCAATAATTTCGTCCAGCCAAGTTGTACGGGCGCTGCAACTGCAGCTACCCAAACAAACTGCATTACTTGCATTATCGACTGAACCTTTTTGAACAGTATTTGCAACCCGCCCATGGCAAAGCTCAGCCCAATGACGGCAAATAAAAACATTACAAACAAGGGAAATAAAGAAATAAAATCAAAATTAAGACTACGCCCTGTAACAAACATCATTACCATAGTCATAACAAAAAATGTAATTAATTCCACCAGGAGATTTGTCACCAACCTACTAACGGCAACACGAGTATATCCGTAAGGCGACATATAGATTTGCTCCAATATACCTTCCCGCGCTTCGGAAGAAAGGCCGTAGGCGATCTCAGAAAAAGCAATCAGGGCAAGCATCCATAGCAGGTAACCTGTAATAATATTGGCCAATCCATCCCCATACATTTCATCGACACCGACAGCTCCCTTATAGCCCAGAAATATCAATAGGAATATCAAAAAGAAAGTGGCAAATGAACCTAAGCTATTAAAAAAATATCTTTTGAAATAGATAAGGGCTTTTTTAAATTGCGCTTTATATAAAATCCGGTTGGACAATTTCATCCTCCTTCCTGCCGACAATTTGCAAGAAAACCTCTTCAAAATCAATTTGCTGTCTTTCGATTGAATCGATAATCGCTTCGTTTTCCCGTAAAATGTCCATAACATGGTATAATTTCTCCGGCGTTTCCAGGCTGATATCAATTATGGTGTTGCCGTTGGAGCCCGCAGTAATTTTACCGGTCTCAAGTAGGGATAAGCTTGTAGCTTGGGCTTCAGTTAAACGGCCAAGCAAGTTGAGCCTGTAAACCCTTGCCTCAAAAAGACTCAGCATATTTTCCACCAAATCGTCGGTAACTATGCGCCCCCTGTTAATTATTATTACCCTTGGACATACCGCGTTGACTAGATGCATGTCGTGGGTTGTCAAGAGAATGGTTTTACCCTCTTCTTCAACAATGGTTTGCAGGAGTCGACGGATCTCCAGAGAAGATTCGACATCCAGCCCCAAGGTCGGTTCATCAAGAATTAAAAGAGGAGCATCGCTAACCAAGGCTACTGCCAAAGCGAGTTTCTGTTGCATACCCCTCGAAAGACTCCGGGCCGTCACATTGATTTTGTCGGTAAGATCCAAGGAGAGCAGCAGCTTGTTGATTCTTTCTTGAATGTTTCTGGGTTCTATTCCCCGCAGGGCTGCAAAATATTCCATATTCTCTTTAACTGTCATGGGCCAAAATATATTGCGATTCCCCTCCAGGACGGCACTTACCTTTATCAAGGCTTTTTTGCGTTGTAGCCATGGATTAACCCCCCCGATCTCTATGTGTCCTTGATCCGGTCTAACAAGGCCGCATATCATTTTTACTATGGTTGTTTTACCGGCTCCGTTGGGGCCCAACAAGCCGACAAGTTCGCCTTTTTCCAGCTCGAAACTGACCGAATCCACTGCCCTTACCCTCTCTTTTTTCTTGTGATACTCTTTTTGTAGATTCATTATTTTCAGCATAACTTTTCTACCTGAACCTTTCGATATTTATGTTGGCATTACTTGTAGTAAGAAACAGATCGATTTGCCGCGTGCATGAATCAAAGGCTAATGTGCGCCATTGCCCTTCATCTATCACTTCAAAGCCCCGCATTAAAATCTTAACACGTCCGTTGCTGGTGGAAGCCTTAAGATTATAACCCGCACCTCTTTCTTCGGGGAGTTTGACGTTAATGGCACCATTACTGGTTTGGGCCACAATCTGTGCGCGTGGAAAAAAATTGATGTAATCGGATGGCAACAGGGACAGCACTATTTTGCCATTGGAGGTTCTCAGAGATGTATTCCGACCCTCCCCCAAAAATTCAATTGTTCCGTTACTGGTCACCAAAGTTATTTTATCGGCCCTGGAATCAATAAACTGTATTCGACCGTTGGAGGTAATCCCTTCAACAGTTCGCCCATTTACATCCTTGATTTTTATTGTTCCATTACTGGATTGTAAAAGGGAATCATTGCAGTTGAGCCCATCAAGGCTTATGCCGCCGTTGGAGGTCTTTAAATCTAGATTGTATGTATAGCTTTGGGGTACCCTTACAGTAACTTTGGCGCCGACCTTCTCTTTATCGATGCGTAACTTGATTATTCTCCCAAAGGCGTCATAATGGACGGCATCTTGCATAATTAATTCAGCCTTTTCTCTGCTTTCCGCCCGGACATGCAATACAATATCAATACTGAACCCTCTGCCCAAAGTCGTATCAGTCTCAAATTGGATCCGGCCGTTCCTGACGTAAGCTTCAAAATCGACAAACCCAAAGGTATCCGCCGGTAGATTACCTGAAATTATCGGCAACTTAAAAGAATGCCGCGGAGAAATGTATTCCAAGCAACCGGCCGACAAAATCAGTAATAAAACGACTAGCCAAATGCCAGAAAAACGTTTAAACATTATTAAAAACCTCCCTCGTTAATACCTCCGATATAGATACTGCCCATAGATGTATCTGCAGTAATCGAAGCCTTTAAAGCCTTGGACTGCCAATCTTTACTGTAAGCAGAAATATTTCTACGGGTGTAAGAATCGGTACGCTCCCTATAATCCAGATTCTTCAAATTGACGGTCAAAGAACCCATTGTTGTCCTGGCTTTTATATTGTAACCAACAGTATCATCATCGGGCAAACCTATCCTTATGCGGCCGTTGCTGGTATCGGCCACAACCTCCCCGTCACCGACAAAAAGCGGCTTTATGGTAATGCTGCCATTGGAAGTATCCCCTTTGAATACAGAACCCTTCCCATCTATATAAATGCTGCCATTGCTGGTATCGGCTTTTAACATATCAGCTTGCACATTATGCATTTCAATACGGCCGTTGCTGGTGTCCGCAGATAATATCTTTCCTGCCAAATTTTTAAAGAGAATACCGCCATTGGAAGTGTCCGCCTCCAATTCCGCCGTCTGCAAATCGCTTACCACGATTCGCCCGTTACTGCCATCAAGCTTCAAGCGATAGACGAGATCTTGCGGTAAACCAAGCCTGACACTTGTGGATATTTTTTTCCCCGTGTGGCTTATCTTCAGACGATTATCTTCTTGTATTACATGCAATTCTTCCTCTTTATATACCTTTGCTTTACTTTCGTTTTCAGCTTTCACACTTGACCTGAGATTTATTATATAATCATTGCCTTCAATCGATTCAATCACTATGCCGCCATTGCGGATATCGATTTCCACTTCGGCAATTTCGCCCTCCTTTAAGGCAAAAGAACCTGGCAAGTTATCTTCAAATTGAAAAGAGGGACCAAAACTACCGCGGAAGGAATCGACAATTGAATTTAAAAAACCGCTTACCTCACCACCAATATTGCTTTCATTAAAATCTTTTTTTGCCCTTTGCAAGTCTTTTTTAGCTGCACTAATTCCGTCATTGAGGCTGTCCTTGATCCCGCGCAGTTGTTCCTTGAAGCTTTCGAAATCGTCGGACCTTTTAACCGACGATTTATCTCTTCTCGAACCGACACCTTCGCCAGATGTTACCGCCTTACCCGTGGGGAGGATATCCAAAGCATCCAGGAGAGTATCGGCTTCCTCCAGGGTAATTTTGCCTTCCTCCAACATCTTTAGAATCAACGTTCTCTCTTCATTGATCAATTTTATACCTCCCCTTTAAATCGTTTTTATCTCAACAAAAGAATCGTCATCCTGAACCTTTACCATAGTAAGGGGGCCTTCCCTCCGCAAACCTCTGAGCAGGGCTAGGGGCATCTCTAATAATCCCAATAAAGTTTCCGGTTTTATTGTAATCCAGCGGGATAGGCTCTCCTCAAGCTCAATTTTCTTTAAAAGATCAGGCTTAATCCGCAATACCCAGTAAACAACCCAAACAACACTGTCCAACAAATCCTCCAGCAAAGCCAGCGGCAAGGGGATTGTAAATTTTTTGCCACCCTCTTTAATTTTAATAAGTAAAAGGTTGCTGTAATGCCTATAATGTTTTGACAAACCAACCTCCCCCTTAATCGATATAGATTTCTACACTTTCACCGTCATCTTCCACTGTGACTAGCTTGCCGGTAGACATTTCACCTGTTATAGAGTCAACCAAGTTGTTGATATCAATGCCTTTTTCCGCCATTTCTTGCCGGGCCGAGTCGGGAATAAACTTCAAAGCAAATCTAGCCAAAGAAAGAGGCAGATTAACGTTGACCTTTTCTTTGCCGTCTTCTTTAACCCTGATTTTGAGAAAACGTCCTTTAGCAGAACCCTTGATCACCTCTTTAGTCTCCACGGTACTTAATAAATCGTTGGCTTCCTCCGCCGATATCTTACCCTCCGCCAGCATTTCCAAAATTTTTAAACGTTCTGCGCTCATTAATTTATCTCCTCTCAAGAAATTTTTATCCCTAAAACCGAAATGTTGAAATTTGACCGGAGCATATCTCACAGTTCTTTGATCATTTTAATGGCCTCTTTGGAAGATATCTCGCCTTTATCGAGAAGATCCAAAATTTCTTTTCTTTTTTCGCCTGTTTCATCGGCTGGGCTGTCGGCAACATCATAGCCCATTGCCCTGATTACATTGTCAAGTTTGCTGCGTACGGTAGGGTAAGAAATACCGAGTTCTCTCTCCACTTCCTTAATGTTACCCCTCGATTTGATAAACACTTCGACGAACTTCAAATGGTCTTCACCCAGGCGACAAAAAGTACATATATCAAACTTTCCTTCGATTGCTGTGTTGCAGTTGGAACATTCCAACCTGGTCACATGCATACCGGAACCACATACGGGGCATTTTCCAACAATAGGATTTGCCATTATTATTTCCCTCCGCTTTAATATTTTTTATTCCCGGCTTAATTATATTGATGCAAAATCATCATTCTTTAAATAGATTATAGATGCAACCATAAATTTTGTCAAGTACTTTCTTTAATCTTATTAACAATTTTATTTATTATATTAACAATAAAATCAACTTCTTTAATTTTGCAAATGTATTTCCAGGTAATTTTTAATTGTTTGAGCTAATTTCCTGCTTATACCGGGAACGGTAGCCAACTCCTTAATTGTTCCCTGTCGAATGGCTGCCAAAGAACCAAAGTGTTCCAGAAGTGCCTGCCTTTTCTGCGGGCCGATACCGGGTATGTCTTCCAAAAGACTGTGGGTCAAGCTGCGCAACCGTAAACTTCGATGATAACCGAGGGCAAAGCGATGGGCTTCATCGCGAACCCTTTGTAAAAGTTGCAATCCCTTGTTATCATGGCCCAATACTACCGGCTCCCCTTTATTGGGTAAAAAAAGCTCTTCTTCCCTTTCCGCCAATCCGACGATATGAATTTTTTCAAAACCAAGCCCTGCCAAAACCTTATAACAAGCATTCACTTGGCCCTTCCCTCCATCGATGAGTATCAAGTCCGGCCGGCGTGACTCTTCTTTCTTTAAGCGCAACAAGCGGCGACTCAATATTTCAGTCAACATGCCCACATCATCGCTACCTAGGACAGTCTTAATCTTAAAACGGCGATAGTCACGCAAGGAAGGTCTACCCTTAACAAAGACGACCATTGAGCCTACCGCCTCTTTGCCTTGCAGATTAGAGATGTCGAATCCTTCAATAACAGCAGGCAAACCTTGCATATTCAATGCTTTTTGTAAAATCTTCATATCTTTTTCTTGGCGACGCTTTATTTCATTTTCCCGCAGAACCTCCTGTTCCAACTGATATTCCGCATTTTCCCGAGCCAAATTAAGAATTCGGGCTTTTTTACCCCTTTGGGGCCGAAATAATTCCACTTTATGACCCAATTCTTTTTGTAAAAATAATTGCAAGGAATCTGCCTCCGCCGGCATTTCAGGCACAAGTATTTTACGGGGCGCATGAGCAGAGCCATAATAATATTGCTGTAAAAATATCCTTAATATTTCAGCCGGTTCCTGTTCCTCGACCCCTTCCAAGAAAAAATGCTCCCGCCCAATCAAGCGTCCGTAACGAATTTGAAAAAGCTGTATGCAGGCTTTGTCCTCCGTTTGAGCCAGACCAACTATATCTTTATCCTCGGCATTATGCCAAACCACCTCCTGTCTGGCCTGAATAGTATCCATTGCCACCAAAGCGTCGCGATATTCAGCCGCTTTTTCATATCTTTGCTCAGCGGCAGCCTTTTTCATTGCTCCTTCAATCCTCTTGCGCAAATCCCCTTGCTTGCCCTGCAAGAATAAAATAATTTGTTCCATCATCTCCCCGTACTCGGCCTCGCTGACCGCACCGATACAAGGACCGAGGCAACGCTTGATATGATAGTTCAAACAAGCCCGTTGCCATACTTTTTCCGGCCCCAACTTTCTTTTGCACATCCGCACCGGGAACAGCCTTAATAACACCTTCAAGGTCCTATCCAAAGCTTCACCGCTGGTATAGGGACCAAAATACAAAGAACCGTCATTCTTTACGACCCTTGTTTTACGAATCGGTGGGAAGGGCACGGTAAGGTCAATCTTCAAATAAGGATAAGTCCTATCATCTTTAAGGCGAATATTGAAAGGCGGTTGGTGTTTTTTTATCAAATTATTTTCCAATATAATAGCTTCCACTTCATTGGAAGTAATAACAAACTCAAAATCGTCGACCCGTTCCCTCAACATCCTGGCTTTGTAGGATTCATCACTTTCGCGAAAATAAGAGCGAACCCGATTGCGCAGTGACTTTGCTTTCCCTACATACAAAATATCGCCGGCATTATCTTTAAAAAGATAGACACCGCTCTGATGGGGTAATCTCGCCAATCTTTCCCTGAATGCCATTGGTTCCCCTCCTGTCCAAATATATTTCTGACCTTTATTTCCAACCAAAAGCCTGGTTCGTTGCCAACGGAGAACCAAACTCCGGCATATACTTTTAAACCGATTTCTGTACCTTATAAACATCGGTGAACCTTAAAAATATTATAGCAGAAACGTGGCGAATAATTAATACATAAACAAAATGGAATGAATTGCACTCATACCCCTATCATCAGTCCCGTATATTTTTTGCAACATCGATAAAATTATCAGACAATGTTTGGCAAGGCTGCTTTTTTGCCTTTTTGACAACTCCCGACAGGATCGCCTCCACTAAATATTTAAGGCCTGAAATTAGCTTACAGGCCTTAAATATTATACACAACCCTCAAAGAGGGGTATTTATTCTTTTTATACCAGAGCTTTTGGCAGCCCCTTAAATGAATCTCATCGACAATTCCTTAGTCTGCAAGGATAACTTTTCTAAGTAAATTTCGTCATCCTTGTGGGCCAAGGCTTCGAACATAATTCTGGCTATTTCTTTCATTTCCGTATCGCCCATTCCCTTGGTCGTCACGGCGGGAGTTCCCAAGCGGATGCCACTGGTAACAAAGGGACTACGTGTTTCATAAGGAATTGTATTTTTATTGACTGTAATACCGACTTTATCCAAAGTTTCTTCGGCTTCCTTGCCCGTCAGATCCATATTGGTTAAGTCGACAAGCAAAAGATGGTTGTCAGTCCCGCCGGAAACCAATCGGAAACCATATTTTTGCAAGGCTTTAGCTAAAACTTGAGCGTTATCAAGGACATTTTTTTGGTATTCTTTGAAAGCCTCACTTGCTGCCTCTTTGAACCCGACCGCCTTGGCAGCAATAATGTGCATCAATGGCCCCCCTTGGATTCCCGGGAAAAGAGCCTTGTCAATCTCTCTGGCAAATTCCTTATTGCACAAGACAAAGCCCCCCCTGGTACCTCGTAATGTCTTATGGGTGGTTGAGGTTACAAAGTGGGCGTGGGGAACGGGATTGGGATGCAAGCCGGCGGCAACCAAGCCGGCAATATGGGCCATATCAACCATAAAAAGAGCCCCGACCGCATCAGCAATTTCCCTGAAGCGGGCAAAGTTTATTACGCGGGGATAAGCACTGGCCCCGGCAATAATCATAACCGGCTTTACTTCATGAGCTAACTTCTCTACCATATCATAATCAATTATTTCTTCTTTTTTTGTAACACCATAATGGGTAACCGAGTAATATTTCCCGGAAATATTGACCGGACTTCCATGGGTCAAGTGCCCACCATGGGTCAGATCCATAGTCAAAATTTTTCCTCCTACCGGAACTTTTGCAAAAAATACCGTTTGGTTGGCTTGAGAACCGGAGTGGGGTTGAACATTGGCATGCTCCGCCCCAAATAGTTCTTTTAGCCTTTCAATGGCCAATTTTTCAACCTTATCAACTACTTCACAGCCGCCGTAATAGCGTTTACCGGGATACCCTTCCGCATATTTGTTGGTTAATCGCGAACCGGCGGCACACAAGACCGCTTCCGAAACAAAATTTTCCGAAGCAATCAATTCTATATTACGGTTTTGCCTTTGCTCTTCGTCCTTGATAAGGTGGTAAATATCGTTGTCAGCTTTGGCGAGAAAATCGTACATTTGCACCACACCCCTTTTTGTTTTACAAATACTTTACAAGTTTAAAACAAACCGTGGATACGACCGTCGGCATCGATATCAATGTTTTCCGCAGCCGGCCTTTTGGGCAAGCCGGGCATGGTCATAATTTCCCCGGTCAAAGCAACTAAAAATCCGGCTCCCGCTGAAACACTAATATCCCTTACGGTAACCCTAAACCCTCTCGGACGGCCCAAAAGATTTTGATCATCGGAAAGGGAATACTGTGTTTTAGCCATGCAAATCGGTAACTTATCATAACCGAATCTCTCATAAAGCCTTATCTTCGTCTCCGCCTGCTTACTGAAATCTACACCGTCAGCACCGTAAATTTTTGTGGCAATCTTTTCAATCTTCGCCTTTATTGATTCATCGGTATCGTAAATATAAGCAAAATTATTCTCCTCTTCCATAGCCCGCAGGGTCGCCTCAGCCAATTTCAAACCGCCCTCACTGCCCTTACCCCAAACTTCACAAAGAGCCACTTCCACACCCATTTTTTTGCATTTTTCTTCGATAAGATCAAGTTCTGCCACCGTATCCTGGGGGAAGCGGTTTATGGCAACGACCAAGGGCAACCCGAAGGATTTAATGTTTTCAATATGCTTTTGCAAATTTTCAATACCCGCGGCCAAAGCAGTTAGATTCTCCGTGGCCAATTCTTTTTTGGGTACCCCGCCATGCAACTTCAAAGCCCGAGCAGTAGCTACAAGAACAACCGCATCCGGCTTCAAATTTCCGAAGCGGCATTTGATATCCAAGAATTTTTCGGCACCTAAATCAGCCCCAAAGCCCGCTTCAGTAACGGTAATATCGGCCAATTTCATCGCCATTCGCGTTGCAATTAAACTATTGCAACCATGGGCGATGTTGGCAAAAGGCCCGCCATGGATAAAAGCAGGTGTGTTCTCCAAAGTCTGGACCAAGTTCGGCTTGATGGCATCCTTCAACAACACCGCCATGGAACCGTGAACCTTCAAGTCTTTGGCAGTAACCGGACGGCGATCATATGTATAACCGATGACGATCCTGCCCAAACGCTCTTTTAAATCAGCCAAACTATCAGCCAAACATAGGATGGCCATAACTTCGGAGGCCACAGAAATCATAAAGCCGTCTTGCCGAGGTTGGCCGTTAGCTGTTCCTCCCAAGGCGACTATTATTTGCCGTAAAGCCCTTTCGTTCATGTCCATTACCCTTTTATAAACAACCCGAGTGGGATCAATCTCTAACTCATTACCCTGTTTAATATGGTTATCCAAGGCTGCTGCCAACAAGTTGTGGGCAGTACTGATGGCATGTATGTCCCCGGTAAAATGCAAATTGATATCTTCCATGGGTATAACTTGTGCATAACCCCCGCCGGCAGCTCCGCCTTTAACTCCGAAACACGGCCCTAAAGAAGGTTCGCGCAAAGCTATTATGGTTTTACGGCCCAGTCTATTTAAGGCCATGCCCAATCCTACCGTAACCGTTGATTTTCCCTCCCCGGCGGCGGTCGGTGTGATTGCTGTAACTAAAATTAACTTGGAATCAGGCTTGTTCTCCAAACGTTTCAATGTATCCAGCTTAATCTTCGCCTTAAAATTACCGTACAGCTCCATGTCTTTCGCTTCAAGTCCGATCTTTGCCCCAATTTCATGGATATGCTCCATCTTTGCCGCTTGGGCAATCTCAATGTCAGATTTCATTAAATCAACCCCTTGTCTAAAAATTGGCCCTATCCATTATTATACTGTCTTTTGTATCTTCCAGGCAAGAACAAATATCCTACAAAATCAAATTAGGGGCCGGATATTACTTATTATCCGCCAAAAATAAAATTTTT
Organism: uncultured Halanaerobiales bacterium; assembly: GCA_964568715.1. Classification (GTDB taxonomy): domain Bacteria; phylum Bacillota; class Halanaerobiia; order B1SED10-174; family B1SED10-174; genus CAZMQU01. The sequence goes on along the minus strand of CAZMQU010000003.1, from coordinate 191,030 downwards.
ACAGGGGCTAATATGAAAAACGGCATACCTTACCCCTTATTTCATCGATAAATTTTTTACTCAAAAGAACCTGTCCGTTGTCATATCAATTAAGTTTTTTGCCGATGCGGTAAAGGGTTTTACCATCGGCGGGCTTGGTTAATCATTGAACAGTCGAAATCATTTATTGACCCGACAAAATCCGACGAAGATATTGTCCCGTATAGGATCCTTTGACCTTGCAAAGCTCTTCCGGGGTACCGGTGGCAATAACCCTTCCCCCTTTGTCACCTCCTTCGGGACCCAAATCGATGATATAATCGGCAGATTTCAATATGTCCATATTGTGCTCAATAACCAAAACCGTATTGCCACCTTCCCTGAGTCGGTGGAGTACTTTCAAGAGCTTGTTAATATCATCAAAATGTAAACCGGTGGTAGGTTCATCCAAAATATATATGGTCCGTCCCGTCTCCCTTTTGGACAACTCCGTCGCAATTTTAACCCTTTGGGCTTCACCGCCCGAAAGGGTTGTAGCCGGCTGCCCCAAGCGGATATAGCCCAACCCCACATCATTCAAAGTTTGCAAGCGTCGGGCAATAGGCGGAATATTACTGAAAAACTGCAAGGCCTCCTCCACAATCATATCCAATACATCGGCAATGCTCTTTCCTTTGTATTTCACTTCCAGGGTCTCCCGATTATAACGTTTGCCGGCACATACTTCACAAGGGACATAGACATCGGGTAAAAAATGCATCTCAATTTTTATGATACCGTCGCCGCGGCAGGCCTCACAACGACCGCCTTTAACATTAAAACTGAAACGGCCTTTGGCGTAACCTCGCCGTCTCGCTTCGGGGGTTTGGGCGTACAAGTCACGGATATGATCAAACAACTTTGTATAAGTCGCCGGATTGGAGCGGGGGGTCCTGCCGATGGGCGACTGATCAATAGTCACAACCTTATCCAGATGCTCCAAACCCAATATCTCATCGTATTCGCCCGGTACTTCAACGGAACGATAAAAATGCCTCATTAGGGAACGGTGTATTATTTCATTGACCAAGGTTGATTTGCCGGAACCCGAAACACCGGCTACACAGGTAAAAGTACCCAAGGGAATTTGAACATCGATATTTTTTAAATTATGCTGCCGGGCTCCCTTTATTTGCAAGTATTTGCCGTTGGAATGTTGCCTGCTTGCAGGAACGGGTATCGATAACCGCCCTGACAAATAGGCTCCCGTCAATGACTTTTTGTTTTTTTCGATCTCCGCCGGTGTGCCGACAGCTACTATTTCACCCCCGTGGCGACCGGCCCCCGGCCCAATATCGATAACATAGTCCGCATTCCGGACGGTTTCTTCATCATGCTCGACAACAATAACCGTATTGCCTAAATCCCGCAATTCCTTCAACATATGGACCAAACGCATATTATCCCTTTGATGCAAACCGATGCTTGGTTCATCCAAAATGTATAAAACACCCACCAAGCGGGAACCGATCTGCGTTGCCAAGCGGATCCTTTGGGCTTCACCGCCGGAAAGGCTGCCGGCTTGCCGGTCTAAAGTCAAATAATCCAAGCCCACATTGATTAAAAACAAAAGGCGCGCCTTAATTTCCTTTATAACCTCGCGGGCAATCAATTCGTCCCTCGTACTAAGATTTACATTATTAAAAAAATCCAAGGCCTTTTCGATGGACAAGGCCGTAACTTCAGAAATAGAAAGCTCACCGAACTTAACTGCCAAAGCTTCCGGGCTTAAACGAGCCCCCTTACATTCCGGGCAATGTCGTGAACTCATAAATCTTTCCAGATTGCTTTTTACATATTCCGAACCGGTGTCTTCCAACCGCCGGCCCAGGTACTTAATGATACCACGAAAGCGTGTCGTATGGAGTCTTGTCCTGTTGAAGCGATTGGTATAATAAAAAGATATATTCTCGTCATAACCGTGGAGTATTATATCAATTATTTCTTCCGACAAGTCCTCTAGGGGGGTTTCCGTAGAAAAACCCACTGCTTCCGCCAAGGAATCCTGGAGTTGTAGCGTATATTTACTGCTGGTTCCCTGCCAAGGCAAAATTGCCCCCTCCGACAAAGACAAGCTTTTATCCAAAATTAGATCCGGGTTAAACTCGTGCAAAACCCCCAAGCCGCTACAGGCCGGACAAGCACCGAAAGGGCTGTTAAAGGAAAAAAGCCGCGGCGTCAATTCACCGATATTTATATTACAATCAAGACAGGCAAAATGTTCGCTCAATAATATCTCTTCCCCTTCCAAAGGGGCAATAAGGACAATACCATCGGCAATTTGCAGAGCCGTCTGTAGGGAGTCCGCCAGGCGGGTCCGTATTCCGTCTTTGATTATCAGTCGATCGACTACAACCTCAATTGTATGTTGTTTATTCTTTTCCAAGGGAATATCTTCGGCCAAATCATAAATCTCACCATTGACCCTAACCCGAACAAAGCCTTCGCGGCGAGCGGCGGCAAAGACGTTTTTGTGCTCGCCCTTGCGCCCCCGCACCAGCGGTGCCAAAATTTGAATACGACTCTCCCGGGGATAGGCCAAAACCCTGTCAACCATTTCATCGAGGCTTTGGGAGCTTATGGGTTTACCGCAATTAGGACAATGGGGCTTGCCGACCCGGGCATACAAAAGGCGCAAATAATCATAGATTTCCGTAACAGTGCCCACAGTGGAACGGGGGTTGCGATGGGTAGTCTTTTGGTCAATTGATATTGCCGGAGATAGCCCTTCGATATATTCAACTTGCGGCTTATCCATCTGCCCTAAAAATTGGCGGGCATAAGCCGACAAAGATTCTACATATCTTCTTTGCCCCTCGGCATAGATGGTATCGAAAGCCAAGGTAGATTTGCCCGAACCGCTGATACCTGTTATGACAACCAAATTATTGCGGGGAATTTCCACATCGATGTTTTTCAAATTATGCTCCGCAGCACCTTTTATAATAATTTTATCTTTGCCGCGTCTCATCACTTTTTCAACTCCTGTTCCAGGGCTTTAATTTCGTCTCTGATCTGGGCTGCTAACTCAAATTCCAAGCGATCGGCAGCTTCATGCATTTCTTTTTCCAATTCGACCATCAAAGCATACATTTCCCCGGGGCTCAATTCTTTGCCTTCAACATACCGATCTTCGGCCTTGATCGATTCAGCCACCATGTCCACGGGGCGTAAAACGGCCCGAATCGGCTTAACAATTGTTTTGGGTACTATCTTGTAATTTTTATTAAAATCCATCTGCAAACGACGGCGTCTATTGGTCTCGTCAATGGCTTTGCGCATAGAAGGAGTAATCTTATCGGCATACATTATCACCCGGCCTCGCACATTGCGGGCGGCCCGGCCGACTGTTTGCACCAAAGAGCGCTCGGAGCGTAGAAAACCTTCTTTGTCGGCATCTAAAATTGCCACGAGGGATACTTCAGGTAAATCCAAGCCTTCCCGCAACAAATTAATGCCTACAAGAACATCAAACTCACCCAAACGCAAATCCCTGATAATCTCGAGGCGTTCCAGTGTATCTATCTCTGAATGCAAATAGCGCACCTTAATCCCCATCTCGGCTAAATATTCGGTCAAATCCTCGGCCATCCTCTTAGTCAAGGTCGTAATTAAAACCCGTTCTTGCCTAGCCACTACAGCGTTTATTTCTTCATAAAGGTCTTCTATCTGCCCTTTGACCGGCTTTACCGCTATTTCCGGATCCAGCAGCCCCGTGGGACGAATTATTTGTTCAGCAACTTGTCGGCTGTGCTTTTCCTCATAAGGTCCGGGGGTAGCGGAAACAAACAAAACTTGATCGATAAGACTTTCAAATTCGGGGAAACGCAAGGGTCTGTTATCCAAGGCAGAGGGTAAACGAAAACCGTATTCAACCAACCGCTCCTTGCGGGAACGATCCCCGGCATACATACCGCCGATTTGCGGAATGGTCATGTGAGACTCATCGACAATCACCAAAAATTTCCCCGCCGGAAAATAGTCCAAAAGAGTATGGGGCCTTGACCCGGGCTCGCGTCCGTCAAGGTGGCGGGAATAATTTTCTATGCCGGTACAAAAACCCATCTGGCTAATCATCTCCAGATCATAACGGGTTCGTTGCTCCAATCTTTGCGCTTCCAAAAGTTTCCCGTTTTTCCGTAAATAAGCCAAGCGTTCCTCCAATTCTTCGTCTATGGTACGGATTGCCTTCTTTATTTTTTCTTCCGGTGTAACAAAGTGGCTGGCAGGATAGACAACCGCTTCGTCAATTATTTCTACAATTTCACCGGTTAAAGTATCGATCCGCGATATCCGCTCAATTTCCTCCCCGAAGAATTCAACCCGCAAGGCCTTTTTATCGTAGGCCGGAAAAATTTCCAAAGTATCACCCCGCACCCTGAAAAGACCATGGTTAAAATCATAATCATTACGGGAATATTGCATCAAAATAAGTTCCCTTAATATTTTTTCGGGGTCCTTGGTCTCCCCCACCTTCAGACGGCAACTTAAATCCAAATAGTCGCTGGGCGATCCTAGGCCGTATATACAGGAAACGCTGGCAACGATTATAACGTCTTCACGGGACATCAAGGATGTAGTAGCGGACAGTCTCAAGCGCTCAATGTCTTCATTAACCGTCGCATCTTTTTCGATGTAAGTGTCGGTTTGGGGAATATAGGCCTCCGGTTGATAGTAATCATAATAACTGACAAAAAACTCCACAGCATTTGCCGGGAAGAATTCTCGAAACTCGCTGCACAATTGGGCAGCCAAGGTTTTATTGTGGGCTATAATTAAGGCGGGCTTCTTTAATTGAGCTATGACATGGGCCATCGTAAAAGTTTTGCCTGAACCTGTAACCCCTAGAAGCGTTTGCCCCCGCATTCCTTTTTCAAACCCGTCGACTATCTTTTCTATGGCTTGCGGTTGGTCACCACGAGGCTGCATATCTGTATTAAATTTAAATCCCATTCAATCACCCCGTCTATCCATTTTTACCCGGAAGTTTTTATGCCTTCATTACCATCAAAACCTTTATCTTTCGGCAACTGATAATCTCTTGTCAACCAAAAAATCTTCTTCACCTCGGCCCCTGAAAAGCTTCCTTTTTTCCAACCTTTTAACCTTTTCTTCCTACCGGTCTTGGACAAAAAAAATCCCTTTTTCCTATGCGATAACCAAATTAATTTTATCACATTTGCTGAAAAAATGGAACGGGAGTTCTGTTTTTTTTAAGCAACCTTATCCTTGGCTTTTGCTTTTTTTATTCCTTTGGGAGCCCTTGCCACTGATTTCCAAGTAGATCTGTTCCAAGCGTTTAGTCATTTCGCATGCCGAGAGTATGTTGGCTTTTTTGCGGGCTTCCTCGCCCATCCTTTTCCGCTTGCTTTGATCTTTCAACAATTCTTTGATTCTTGTCTTGAACTCTTCCTTATCAGCCTTAGCGAGAAAACCGTCAACTCCATCTTCTATAATGGCGGTCGGTCCTCCTTTATCCACTGCAATCACGGGTAGCCCGGCAGCCATTGCTTCTAATATTACCAAGCCCTGTGTTTCGTTTTTGGAAGGAAATACAAATATATCGGCACCCAAGTAGTAATCGATAACCTTTTGGGGAGTAACTATGCCGGTGAATATAATTCTGTGTTCCAAATCCCAATTGGCAGCTGCGCGACGGAAGATTTTTTCTTCCGGCCCTTTGCCAACCAACATCAGGTAAAGATTGGGCATCTCCTCCATCAAATCCTTGACCAGATCCAATAAGAAAAACAAATTTTTCTCTTCGCCTAAGCGGCCGACATACAATAACACTTGATCTTCCTGCTGAAAACGATAACGACGCCTCATCCAAAATTTATTACCCCTTTGATACTTTTCGATATCGACCCCAGTGGGGATAACCTTTATTGGGCTTTCCACGCCAAAATTAGATAAAGAGCTTTTAATAATCGGTGTCGGCGTAATCACAACATCGCAACGATTACAAAAATCCTTGGTGACCCGCACCGTCAATCGGCGGGCTGTCTTTTGGGATAAAGGGATATAGTGGGCAAACTCTTCATAGTTGGTATGGTAAGTAAAGACCAAAGGAAGAGTTAGCTTTTTGGCCAATGCCGAAGCCAACCTGCCCATCATAAATGGCGAATGGGTATGGATAACATCAAGATTCAATTCCCGCACCTTTTCGGTTATATTAGGCATGAAGGGAATGGCAAGCCTGAAATCGGGCACACTGGGCGCCGGCACCGATGAAAAACGATAAATATAGGGTTCCGTTTCGCATTCAGGATAATCCGGGGCAAAAATATAAACATCGTGCCCCAACAAACGTAGCTCACGGCTGAACAAATCGATAGAACGGACAACGCCACTGATGTATGGGTAATAGCTGTCGCTAAAAAAACCTACCCGCATAAAACTTCCTCCCGCATATCTTTACCTTAATTATAATTTATATCTGTCACCACCGCAATTGATTATATAAGAAATCGCCTGCATTAACCCGCTTTTTCCAGTTCCAGATCCAAGAGATAGTCAATGGCGGCATCCAGTTGCAAATCTCTTTCCGAATCATTATCTAACTCTATGAACAAGTCGGGGCTGATACCCGTTTCATGGATATAATTCTTTTTAGAGGTATAATATTTAGCCGTCGTCAAACGCAAAGCCGAACCGTCATTGAGAGGAAAAATAGTTTGCACAGATCCTTTACCGAAGGTATCGGTACCGATTAATATCCCCGTACCCTGTTCTTGGATGGCGGCAGCAACTATTTCCGAACCGCTGGCACTGCCTTTATTAACCAAAACGACCAGAGGCAAACCCAGATTGCGGTAAAATATATTGGCCCGCAATGTTTGAAAAACACCGCCTCTGTCAGCAATGTGGACTACAGGGCCCCAAGGCATAAAAATGCTGGCCACATTTACCGCTTCGGTGAGAAGACCGCCGGGATTGTTGCGAAGGTCCAAAATAATTTTATCGGCACCTGCCCTAATCAAGTCCCGGGCCGTTGAATATGTTTTTTCACCCACCTTTTCGGCAAACTGAGTCAAGGTAATCAGCCCTATATTATCATCCAGCAGCTCACCTTCGACATAGGGTATTTGAACGACTGCCCTGGTCATTGTTACGGTTAATTCAGCATCTGCAGTAGCTCGATAAAGAGTTACGGAAACCTTCGTACCGGGTACCCCCCGTATTCTTTTTGCCACGGCATCCAGAGACAAACCCTCCGTTGGTTCATCATCGATAAATAGCAAAACATCCCCCGGGATTATATCAACTTTGCTTCCCGGTGTATTCTTAAAAATACTTTGTACGGTCACTTTGCCGTCCAAAAGGGTAATGACTACGCCTACACCACCATATTCGCCCTCCATCTCAAGCTGCATTTCTTCATAGCGATCCTTGGGCATATAGCCGGAATAGCTGTCAAGGGTTCCCATCATCCCGTATAAAGCGCCGTTGATAATATCATCTTGCAGTTGCAGAAAAAAGTCATCCTCCAAATGTGAAGCAAGAAAAGCTAATAGCTCAGGTCCATCATTCAAAGGCCTCAGGGGAAGTTGCTTTTTGACAATTGCCAAGCAATCCGCCGGTATTTCCTCTTCATAATAATCCAACACTTCCAAAATTCCTTCTTTGGCTCCTTCAATCAAGGTAGCCTTGTCAACAAAATCCACATGTTTTCTTTCAATATAGTTTTGAGTAGTCTCCAACAGTTTCCAACGCTCAAAAGAAGCACCCATCGCTCGCTCCGGGGCCTGTCGCGTAAAAACACCGAAATAAATAATCAATGCAAGAAATAACAATACAGCAATAATTTTACTGAACCTGGATCTCATCTAAAACCACCAACCATCGTCTAAGATATAAGAATTAACTTCGCTAATAGAACTTCTATCCCTTTAAGTATTACCTATTTTAAAATAACTGTCAACTAAGCCATTTTGACAATTTACAGCAAATTCCCCCTTCGGAAAACGAATCAGTAACACTCGATCAATTACAACCGACAATAATCCGTCTTCCATTATCCTTGCTCCCCCTTCCGACCGAAAAACCTTTCCCGCAAAACTTGACCGACAAAGGAGGGCAAAACAAAAATTCGCCGCCAACGCTTAGGCTGGCTGATCAATCGATAAAGCCATTCCAAACCTAATTGCCGAAATAAGGCAGGTGCCCTTCGGACATCGCCGGCCAGCACGTCAAAACTCCCCCCGACGGCCATGGACACCGGTACCTCCAACGACAAAGCTTCCTTGTAAATAAAAGCTTCCTGGCGGGGGCACCCCAATCCTACCAAAAGTATGTGGGGCGCACAACCGGCAATGGAGTCTTTAATCGCCGGCAAATCTGTTGAAGAAAAATAGCCCTGCCGGGTGCCGACAATATTTATACCAGGAAAATTATTTTTAATTTTTAAAGAAGCCCTTGTCGCTACCCCCTCCTTGCCACCGAAAAGAAATAATCGATAATTATTTGCTTCACAAACCGTCAAGAGAGCTTCCAGCAAATCGATACCGGGTACTCTGGCAGGAAAACTTCGTCCTAAAATTTTGCCTGCCCATACCACACCTATACCGTCCGGCAAATTCAATGATCCTTCCTGCAAAGCAGCCGCAAGTTCTTTATTTTTCCTTGCCGCCATCAATATTTCCGGATTTATACTGTAAACAGCTTTGCCTTTTTGGCCTGTCTCAATAAAAGAGATGACCAACTGCCGGGAATCAGCAACTGTCACTGGATGGACAGGAATCCCCAGTATCTTTATCGGTTGAAGCACCTTATTCACCTCGCAAGAGTTTTTCCAGGCTGTTGAAACCTACCAGAGCCTTGTTGGCTAAAGCCAAAGTCCTCTTCTTTAATTCTTCTTTCTCCCGCATCGGATTATTTAAAATCACTTCGACCTCGGCCAAGACATGCTCGACCGCCAAAGACTTCAGTTGGAGTTCATGGGGCAAACCTAGCTGTTTCAACAAGGAGTTGACTTTGGGATCATAGGAAACACCTAAAAGGGCACAACCGGCAACAGCCCCCAAAACCAGAGCATGATAGCGAACCCCCAAGACCAGATCGACCGACTTCAAAAGGTCGAGAATCCTAAGGGGGCTATAGCTGGCCTCTAATATGCTCACCCGGTAAGTTTTTTCGGCTATCGACTGACATAGAGACATATCCTGCTGAGGATGCAGGGGCCAAAGAATGATATTGTGTTCATATTTTTTTTGCAAATTGGTAATGATGTCCACCCAAATAAGCGGGTCTTCTTCAGCACCCGGGAAAGTCCGTGGTGCAATAACTATATAGGGTCCCTTTGCATCGATACCCTCCCCGGCCAAGATCTCCTTGCTGCTTTCCTTGTGGGGAGGTGTAAGGGTAAAGACAGGATCAGCCAGCAGATGAATCTCCTTTTGCACCGCCAACCTTTGCAATAAGTCGCGGGATTGGCTATCCCTTACTGAAACATAATCCAGCCGATTCAGAAACATCTTCGTCAACTTGCCCAACCAGCCTCGCCGAATGGGTCCGACCCCAACGGCAAACAAAATATTCTTAGCACCTCGGCGGCGGGCAAAATAAGTCAATCCTAAATAGTAAGGAATGGATTTAAAACCGGTTACATCTTGCAAAAGAGAACCGCCCCCGGTTATCATATAATCGGCACCCTGCATTGCCTGCAAAACTTTTGACAAAGGCCAACGCTGCCGGGCGGACACTCCGTAGGTTCGGCCGGTAAGGCAGGGATCTGCTGACAAAACCACGATTTCCAAGGGCAAATCCATCCGTTGCAAACCTTCCAGCAGTGAATATAAAATAGCTTCATCGCCAAAGTTATTGAAACCGTAATAACCGGATATGATTACCCTTTTCACATCGATCTTTCCCTTCTTTTAAAAAGGCCTAGGACTTTTCCCAAGCAGATGGCCAATACGCCCATTAAACCTCCGATAAACACCCCCATCACCGTTCGCCACAAACTAACCCAAAGGGGTGTATGAAAATGAATAAAAGAGTTTACAATTGTAATTTGTCCCATACTGCCAAGTAATATAAAAAGGATGCTGATCCAAGGATATTCTTTCTTGCCTTGCATATAAAGACCCAACACTAAGAGGGGATGACCCCAAAATATCTCTTTAAATCTAGGCCGGATAACAAATAGCTTCTCCAAAAGGTTCCTAAGATTCATCTCCCAAGCCGGCACGGACAACAATGGATAATTACCCGAGCGCATTATATAAAAAACTATAGCAAGCCCTAATAAAATAAATATTGCCACCAAGCGGGGCTTCAAAAAGGCTTTTAAATCTGGCTTCCCTTCCCCCCTTAAAAGAGGAATTGCCGGTCGTTTTTCTTTAAAAAGATAGACTGCCAACAAGAAGAGGGGAAGCAGCAAAGTAAATTTTACGCCGCGAAAATATTCAATACCTAAAAGAACCAACCTGTCGACGGCAAAAGCGGACAAAAACAAAGCACCCAAAATTGTTCCGGCGGTCACCAAGAGCCAATCCCAATGGCGGGGCCTTCTTTTACCCAAGGTCATCAGCAAGGGCAAGAGGGGACCAATTAAAGCAGTAATTAACATTGAACCCTGCAACAAAAAATTAATTTTATTTACAAACAAAAGCAAGCCGGCTGCCAATATGCTCCCGGCGATGATAAGTAGGTAAAGTAACTTTGGGAAGTCTCCGTAAAGGCTCAAAAAAAGACAAAATGCAGCCACAAGACCGCAATATAAACAACCCAACTCCCAAATCTCTAAGCTCAGGGGGGGATACAAGCCGGGGTCACCTATCCTATAGCTTTCTTTCTGCAAGGCTTCTTTCAATCCATCGACCAGCAGTTTGTTTTTTGCAATCATTGCTGCCGCTGAATCAGCTTTTAAAATAGGCCGTAAATATAATATTCTGGCATTGCGTTCCCTTACCGCCCGCAAATAACGGGAAATCACTCGTTCAACGGCCAGGTTGTTTACTTCTCCTTGTTGGATACTATGGACTCGGGCAGTTTTATCGGCTAACAACTTGCCCAGCTCTCTGCCCCCCGATTGCAAAGCCAAAAATGGTTCAACAAAACCCCATACCATATCTTGTTCAATAAAAAGATCGGCTGTTTCTTTTATATCGGTCGGATATCCCCATACTTTACCTCCGGCAAAAATCACCTGCCGAGTCGCCTTGTTTTCGGCAAGGATTTCCGGTAGAGATCCGGCATTGGAATTTTGCCCGACCCTGGGGCGTAATATTATCTCCGGGCTGTCTCCTTTGAAAGCAGCCAAGTCCGCCGGATAAAAGTCGAGGGGAGCCACCAATAAGTCCGGCCATAATGAATCGCCGTAATCAACCCCACCGGAATATGATGCCAAATAACAACCCGGCTTGGAATCAATGGGTAACCAATTAAAGTCTGCCGGGAAATTTGCTCTAAAAAAGCTATCCACATAGGAGTTCTTAACCTGAATATAGTAAAAAGCGGTCTTTGCATTCGGATTAGCAACCGCTGCAAAAGCCGCCTCACCGGGTATATTTTTAATTATTAGCGGTGTTACACGCAACCCTCCTCTGTCAGCAAGCATTTTAACCGTCAGAGGTTGTAATGTTATTGAATCAAGGCCCAGCTCTTCAACAATGCTACGAGGAGTCCGGCCTGCAAAAGCAGCCAACTCGACCAAACCTTGTCCATCCATGGTTATACAGACATCCCGATTTTCTCTTTCGATTTTCCAACGCCGAGCAATAGGTATAAAAGAAATAAATAAGACCGCGATAACTATACCTAGAAGAATTTTTTGCTTGAGGGACAAGTTTACCCCTCCTTTAGCTGTCCATTACAAAAAATAAGGCAATTTTAATAATCCCTGGTCAACAAAACAACTTTTTCATCCCCTATTTGAACCTGATCGATTTTAAAAGGAAAAGGCAGAAGGGCCAAATCTAGCTGAAAACCGGCCTCTTCCAAAATACCTTGGGTTAAAAAATTGGGAATCTGGATATCCTCCAACAAAAGTCGCCTAGGTTCAAAACAAAGGTACCGGCTGTCTTTTACATAAAAGTACCCTTCCACAACCAAATCCAATTCCCGCTCCAAAACAACAAATGAGCCTGCCAAGTTAGCCAAACCGGGCCGCAGACTGACGGTAGGAAAATAAGGACCAAAGTTGGCTTTAAGGTAGCTATTGACAGCTTCTTCGCTTAAAACCATTCGCAATCCGGTCATTTCACCCCCCTGCAAAGACCAGAGCCCTTTCTCTTTTTTCATCTGTATGTCTTCAAGTACGGTTATCACTTCATCGATCGCCAAACCCTCGATGACTAAATCTTCCCCCTCTAACACTATTTGGTCGATTTTACCCCGCAATAGGTTTAGGGCAGGAACACTCTTAACCCTAACGGCAAGCTGGGAGTAATCAACCAGATAATTTTTAAATTGTTCCTCGATATTTTTAGCGAAGACATACGGTAAAATCAGTTCCGAGGCCAAAAACAATAAGGACAGTATCGCCAAGATTACGAAAGGCCATATTTTACGCATCTTTGTCGCTCCTTCCCGCTTGCCATTGTAAATATGATTCAACAAAAGGCTCCAAATTACCGTCCATAACACTCTGGATATTACCTGTTTCTTCTCCTGTCCTTAAATCTTTCACCATGTTGTAAGGGTGAAAGACATAGGACCTGATCTGGTTGCCCCATGCAATATCCTTTTGCTCGCCCCGAATACTGTCAATCTTTTCTTCCTGCCGGGAAATTTCCAGCTCCAAAATCTTGGATTTCAGGATGCGCAAGGCGGTCATTTTGTTACTATGCTGAGATCGTTCGTTTTGGCATTGAACAACAATATTTGTCGGCAAGTGGGTCAAACGGACAGCCGAGTCGGTCTTATTGACATGCTGGCCGCCGGCACCGCTGGCTCTGAATGTTTCAAACTTCAAATCGGCCTCATCCAACTCTATATCAATGTCTTCTTCCACATCAGGGATTACATCCACCGAAGCAAAAGAAGTATGGCGGCGACCGGAAGAATCGAAAGGTGATATGCGAACGAGGCGGTGGATACCTTTCTCCCCCTTCAGTGTCCCGTAAACATAATGGCCTTTAACTAAAATTACGGCACTTTTAATTCCGGCTTCGTCCCCAGGCAAGAGATCCAATATATCGGCTTGCCAATTTTTTTTCTCAAAATATCGCAAATACATTCGAAAAAGTATATCTGCCCAGTCCTGTGATTCAGTCCCCCCTGCACCGGGATGCAGAGAAAGAATGGCATCGTAGCTATCATATTCTCCCGACAGCAAGACTTGTAGCTTTAAGGCCCCCAATTCCGAATCTATATCCCTTTGCAATTGTTTTGCTTCGTTGAAAAGACTTTGTTCCTTTTCTTCTTGCAAAAGTGACAAGCACAGTTCCATTTCCTCCAATTTGATCTCCAAAGCATCGAATTGGCTGATTAATTGCTTCAGGGAACTAAGTTGGCGTGTTACCTTTTTTGCCTTGTTCCGGTCATCCCAAAATCCATCGGCCAACATCGTTTGTTCCAGAACCTTCTGTTCTTTCAGAAGCCTAGCCGGGTCAAAGAGGCACCTTCAATTCGTTAAATATTTGCTTTTGTTCTTCCCATTCTTTTCTTAGCTCAACAAGCATACTTCCAACCCCCACCCTTTGGAATTAAGCCCCACAACATCTCTTGTATTTCTTGCCGCTTCCGCAAGGGCACGGATCGTTGCGGCCTACCTTTTCTCCTTTTACAATGGGTTTTTTCACAACTTGCTCACCACCGGCCGTGGCAGCAGCCATTCGATTGCGGGCTGCATCTTGAAAAGCCTTATTGAACTGAGGCTCCTGAGGTACTGTAACATAGGATTCCCTTTGCACTCCGCTGATTCCTTCCGGACGGGGCGAAAATTTACACAATACCCTGATTAAATCTTCCCTAATACCGGCGGTCATGTTATTAAAAAGATCAAAAGATTCAAACTTATACTCTATAAGCGGGTCCCTTTGCCCGTAGGCCCGCAAGGAAATACCTTGCCGCAAATCATCCATGGCATCCAAGTGATCCATCCACTTGCGATCGATAATGTGCAAAGCCAAGAGCTTTTCCCGAGTCCGCATAACTTCAGGACCCCATTCCTTTTCCCGGTTGAAATAGGTGGCCCGCCCTTCTTCTTTTAAAATTTCCGCCACTCTCCGGCTATCATTGGTAGCCATTATCGCCCGGCAATCCATCTTTTCGGGCAAATAAACCCTCTGCCCTGCCTTGAGCAAACCCTCTCTATCCCATTCATCAGGGTGGACCCCCTTGGGCAGATACAGATCCGTATGTTCCTCGACAACTTGGTCAAGCATATCCAGAACATTTTCCCGAAATGAATCGGTCTCCAAAACCTGCCGCCGCTGGCGATATATTATTTCCCTTTGTTGGTTGAGGACATCATCATATTCCAAGACGTACTTCCGCGCCTCGAAGTTTCTGGCTTCAACTTTCCTTTGGGCATTTTCAATGCTTTTGGTAATCAGATTATGCTCAATAGGCATATCATCTTCCAAGCCCAACCGATCCATCACCTTATAAATGGTATCGGAGCCGAACAAACGCATCAAATCGTCCTCCAAGGAAATATAAAATTGGGAAGAACCCGGATCCCCTTGTCGACCGGCCCTGCCTCGCAGCTGGTTATCGATACGACGGCTTTCATGTCTTTCGGTGCCGATTATATGGAGACCGCCCAAGGCAGTTACTCCTTCTCCCAAGACAATATCGGTACCGCGGCCGGCCATATTGGTAGCTATTGTTACCGCCTTCCGGGCGCCGGCTTTTTTAATAATTTCCGCTTCCTTGTCATGGTATTTGGCATTGAGAACCTGATGAGGAATACCCCTTCTTTTTAAGAGCAGACTTAATTCTTCACTTTTTTCAACGGAAGTCGTACCAACCAATATCGGTTGCCCCAAACGGTGCCTTTTTTCTATATCGCTGATTATTGCCTGTGTTTTGCCTAAAGCAGATTTAAAAATAAGGTCACTCATGTTGTCTCTGATTAATTCTTTATTGGTTGGTATCACGACTACTTCCATCCCATAAATCCTAATAAATTCTTCTTCTTCAGTAGCAGCCGTACCGGTCATACCGGCCAGCTTATCATACATACGAAAGAGGTTTTGGTAGGTTATGCTGGCTAAAGTCTGGCTCTCCCGTTCAATCTTTACTCCCTCTTTTGCTTCAATGGCCTGGTGCAAGCCGTCACTGTAACGCCGTCCTTCCATAACGCGGCCGGTAAACTCATCGACAATCATTACCTGTCCGTCTTTAACAATGTAATCACGGTCAGCCCTCATCAAAGTATAAGCTTTCAAGGCCTGATTCAAATGATGAGTTAATTTTACGTTGGTATCATCATAGAGATTATCCAAATTCAAAAGTTTCTCGGCCCTTGCCACGCCTTCTTCCGTGAGGGTAGCTGTCTGTGCTTTTTCATCTACGGTATAATCCCGCTCTTCCTGCAAACGAGGCACGAGGCGGGCAAATTGCTGGTAAAAAGATGAAGACCCCTCCGTCGGACCGGAAATGATAAGGGGGGTACGGGCTTCGTCGATGAGTATGCTGTCCACTTCATCGAGGATGGCATAGTTCAACCGGCGCTGAACAACCTGATCCTTATTGATGGCCATATTATCTCTAAGATAATCAAAGCCGAACTCGTTATTGGTCCCGTAAGTTATATCACATTCGTAGGCCCTTTTCTTTTCTTCATAGTCCATACCGTGGAGAGTAAGACCCACAGTCAACCCTAAAAATTTGTAAATACTCCCCATCCATTCTGCATCACGACGGGCCAAATATTCGTTAACCGTAATAACATGAACACCCTGCCCAGCCAAAGCGTTGAGATAGGCAGGCAAAGTTGCTACCAGAGTCTTTCCCTCCCCGGTCTTCATCTCGGCAATCATACCCTGGTGGAGAATAATTCCGCCTAAAAGTTGGACATCAAAATGACGAAACTTTTCAGCAGTTACCCGCTGAGAAGCTTCCCTTACCACAGCAAAGGCCTCAACTAAAAGCTCGTCAAGGCTTTCGCCGTCATTATAGCGACTACGAAATTCCTCCGTTTTCCCTTTTAACTCTTCATCGGAAAGGTTGCGCATGGTATCTTCCAATGAATTTATTTCATGGACTAAAGGCCAAAGTTTTTTCAATAACTTTTCATTGGGATCTTTAAAAATCTTTTTAAATATACCCAGCATCCCGGCACCTCCTCCTCTGCTTCTAAAAAGAGAAGTCAAGGTCACCCTTGACATCCCAACAACGCTATTATATCACTATTTTTTGTAATTTACAACTAACCCTAAAGCTGCCAAACAAGGCACCTGGAAAGGTTTTTCACTTTTTTATCGCAGACAATAGGCTCTTTTTATGCCGGCTCGATTAGGCCGTATTTACCGTCTTTTCTTTTGTATACCACATTCATTTCTTCGGAGGTGGCATTGGAAAATACAAAGAAGTCGTGCCCCAAAAGATCCATTTGCATAACGGCTTCTTCGATTAACATGGGTTTGAAAGAGAACCGTTTTACTTTAACAATTAGATCCTCTACCGTGGGGTCATCGCTTTCAATACTTATATCAACCTCATCTTTGCGTAGCTTACGATTGATGCGGGTCTTATACTTGCGAATCTGTCTTTCAATCTTTTCGATAACACCGTCGATGGAGGCATACATATCGTCCGTGACTTCCTCCCCCCTCAAGATTAGTCCGTTTACATATGCTGTTACTTCAACAATGTGCTTTTCCCTTTTAACCTCTAAGGAGACTTGGACATCAATCTCAGCTCGATCAAAATATTTTTCAATCTTGTTGACCTTGTCATTCACATAGGCTTGAAGCGCGTCAGTAAGCTTAATATTCTTACCTCTAATAGCAATTTTCATCCTAGCCTCTCCCTTCTATAACCTGTGATATTTTTATTCGGCGCAAACTTATTTAATTCCTGCCTTGTTTTGCTATTTGTCGCTATATTCATTTATTAGTATACACATAATCCAATAATCAACCCCAACTTAATATATATTGGTGGCAGTAGCTAAAAGTAATTAAAGAGGAAATATTTGCCCAAGCAATTAAGCTAAATTAAATCCAGCTTCTGCAAAACCTCAATAAACTTATCGGTGTTGATGGGTTTTGCCGCATAAGCTTCACACCCCGATTCAAAGGCATTAAAAACCCTGTCGGTCTCGTTTAAGGCCGTAGTCATGATAATTTTAACTCGGGAGGATTCATCGACACCCCTTCTGCTTTCATAATCTCTAATCATTTCCAAAGTCTTTTCTCCATCCAAATTAGGCATCATAATATCCAGACAAATTAAATCATAAGGTTTTCCTTCGTCCCAGGCCATAATAAATGCTTCTAAGGCCTCAACCCCATCAACAGTGACATCACAATCACCATAGTCAGACAAAAATTTCGACAAAAACTTTCTGCTGGCAAAATCATCTTCGACTATTAATATTTTCATCCCTGCTTTCCCCCTAACTAATTTATTCTATTCGAGCTTGTATTTCTCGAATTCTTCGAAAAATAAGGGTATATATTTATTTAAACCTTCAATATCTTTTTTTCTTGCCTTAAGCTCCACTTTAAATATTTTTTGCCTTAGAGCAATCAAGCCAGCTTCGGTTGCAAGGGATTTTATTATATGGGCATTTTTTTCGACTGAAGAAAAATCCCTTTCCCTGAAGGCCCTTTTTAAAGCTTCGACATAAACCGGCGTCTTTTCCAATGCCCCACTTTTGTTTTTTTCAGGCCTGCCCTCGATTTCTTTTCGGATTAAAAAGCTGTAAAAATCTTCGACAGATCCGGAATACTCTTCCACGCCAATCCTCTCATTTTTTTTGCCTAGCTTTTCAATTACCGCAAGCAAATTGCTTATATCAACCGGTTTGGCAATGTATTCATCCATCCCTGCTGCAAGATATTTTTCCCGGTCTCCCTCCAGAGCATAGGCAGTAATAGCAACTATAGGCATCCTAGCCTCCCCGTTTTCTTCTTTACGAATTCTTTTGGCTGTTTCGATTCCATCCATACCGGGCATCTGGATATCCATTAAAATTAAATCAAAATCATATGTCTTTATAATTTTTAGGGCCGCCAACCCATTGCCAACCGCTTTTACTTCGTGCCCCGCTTTTTCAATCATACGGGTTAAAACAACTTGGTTGACTCTGTCATCTTCAACCAGAAGAATCTTCATGGGTTTATTGGTTTTCTTAATGGCCGGAACCGCATCTTGCTGACACAACCCCCCTTTTCCAACAGGCAATGTTAACGTAAAATAGAAATTGCTTCCCTGCCCTTGCTTGCTTTTCACCCAAATTTTCCCACCCATCAGTTTCACCAATTGTTTGGAGATGGCCAGTCCCAGACCCGACCCCCCGTATTTTCTGGTAATTGAATTGTCTGCTTGGCTAAATGTACCAAAAATCTTTTGTAAATCCTTGTCTTCGATTCCAATCCCCGTATCAGCAACTGTAAATAAGAGTTCCAGATTATCCCCCACTCTTTTTTTCATATTTACTGAAACCTTAACGCCTCCCATATCTGTAAACTTGATTGCATTGTCGACCAGATTATTGATTATTTGCTTCAGTCTGTTGGAGTCGCCATTTAAAAGGGGAGGTATTGCCCGGTCAATAAAGTACTCGAACTGAAGACCTTTTTTATGGGCCGCCAACATATGAGATCTAAGCAAAACCTCCATAAATTCCTTAAGATCAAAATTTGCTTCTTCCATCACCAATTTTCCCGCTTCAACTTTAGAAAAATCAAGTATATCGTTAATTAAGCTCAACAGCGTAGCAGCACATTCTTTTGCAATATAAAGATTTTCCCTCTGTCCTTCCGTCAAGTCGGTCAATAAAGTTAGATCTATCATCCCCAGCATGCCATTGAGAGGGGTCCTTATTTCGTGGCTCATATTGGCCAAAAACTTGCTCTTGGCCAAATTGGCCGCTTCAGCACGTTTTCTTGCAGTTTCCAATTCCTCCAGAACCCGCTTGCGCTCCGAAATATCCCGCTGAATACTTAAAATAATCTTCTTGCCTGCGATTTCAGCGCTTTGCAGGCTTACTTCAATAAAAAAGGTCCGGCCATTTTTTTTCCTTCCCAGGGCTTCATGGAAGATCCCGCCGCCAATTTGCCTGTACAATTCCAGTATGCTATTGGGGATTCCTCCGCTGTTATCACTTGTATGGGCTTTTAAGTTTATCGTCGGAACCGGGCTGAGCAAATCACCTATTTCTCTCTCCAGCATTTCCTTTTCCGTATAGCCGTAAAATGTTGAGGCCGCCTTGTTCGCCTCAATAATCTTTCCCTCAAAATCAAAAAATATAATAATATCATTGGCATGCTCAGAAAGAAGGCGGTATCTTCCCATGGTCTCCTCCGCAATCTTCATGCCGGTCACATCGTCAATGGCTAAAACTACGTTAGTCAAACCATTTATTTTAAGGGTGGCAGAATTTATCTTCAACCAAATGTCGTTGGGTGACCCAATATCTGCACTTGCAAAAAACAGCTCTGTAATGAGAGGCTCCTCACCGGTCTGAAGAGTCATATTATCATTGTATATTTTCCACAGTTCATATTCTATACAATTTTTTTTCTCTTGATCTCTCTTTTCTTGCCTGTCATAGGGCCACTTTAAGCCTGAACCCAGCACCTTACCAACCATTTCTTCTTTGTGCTTGCCAAGCAAATCAAGGGCCGATGTATTTGCCTTCCTCACTATTCCTTCATTGTCAATCAAAATTATACCGATTGGTATAGTAGAAGAAAGCAGTTTCATTTTTTGTTGTTCAGCAAGCAACTTTTTCTCTGTTCGCCTAATGCAAGTTATATCCCGAAAAACAATAACTAAACCTATTGTATTATTTGAAACTTTAATCGGCGCAATGGAAGCGGATAAATATTTTTGAAGACCCTCCCTGGAAATCAGGACAGTATCTTGTTTTAAACCCAATATGTCCCCGGTTTGTATACTTTGGTGAACCAAATCATACATGGACTTGCCGGTATTTTGATCGACAATATTAAATATTTCTGCCAAGGGGCGTCCCAAAGCATTGGAAGAAGCCCAACCGGTGATTTCTTCCGCTGCCCCGTTAATCATTGTAATTCGTTGCTGCTCATCAACAGTAATAACCCCGTCACCAATACTGCTCAGCGTTAAACTAACTCTTTCTTTTTCAGTTACAATTCGCTTCCGGATTGATTTATTTTCTAAATTTTTTGCTTTTTCCTTAGATAGCCTGTACATACCCTCTTCGAGTTTAGCCAAGTCATCGGTATTGATGATGTCGACACAGCCGGCGTCGATGGCTGAAAAGACGTCTGCCTTGTCAACCTTATCACAAATAGCCAGCCAAGGTAGGTTGGCCGGACAATCACTCAGTAAAGGAACTACCCGGGAACTGATAATACCGGCCTTCGACTCCAGACAAACTATTAAATCCCAGCTATAAAGATTGAAAATATCCGGGAAATCTTCTCCTGAATCAGCAAAAGTCGGAATAACCAAATAGCCCAAGTTTTCAAGTGCTCCGGACACCAAAGCAATTTTTTCGGCTTCTTTGCCTAGAAATAGAACATTCAGATATTGATTTATTTTTATCCCCCCTTCAACTTGGCGGATAATAACCTCTGGACAAAATAATCTTAAATCTCCTCAGCCCAATAAAAATCTTGCAATCCCTTTAAATTTTCAAGGGCTGATAGTTAACCCTAACCAGCCCGCTGGCAACATATGCAGTTAAACTCCTGGAAACAGTTCCACCAATGTCTGAATAGCTTACCCTCATGCCCTTTTCTTTCAATTTTGATTTAAGCATCTCCAAATTGCGCAGGCCAACCTTAAACGAATCCGTCTCTCGAATAGAGTTGGCCCCTCCATAGATTTTAATTTCCAATTCATCTTTTCTTTGTTTGTAATCAGGGCATAATTTACTAAACAGTAAGGGTACTGCGGTATTAACATAGTAGGCAGGATTATCAACCGGCTTGACACCCAAAATTTTTGAGTCCGGTAAAACTATATGGGCCATAGCTAAGACTTTATTTACAGGATCATATATAGTTATACCGACACATGAAGCCAAGGCAAAAGTTTTCAAAATATCGTTTTGGTAGCCGGATACGACATATTCTCCTATTCCAACTATTCTGACCATTGCTATCACCTTTCTAAAACACATCTGGTTTTACCGGCCTTTTTTCAAAAATGAAAAATGATTGTTAGCTTCCGACTGTCCAAGAATAAAGTAATCTCGGTATATCCTCCAAATGGGTTTTATATTCGACTGCACCTATTTCATATGCCACCTTGGGCATCCCAAATATTACACTTGATTTTTCGTCTTGTCCAACCGTCCTGGCACCGGAATTGCGCATTGCTAAAAGTCCCTTGGCTCCATCAGCCCCCATACCGGTCAAGATAACGCCAATTGCATTTTTACCGACAGACCGAGCCACCGACTCGAATAAAATATCAACGGAAGGACGGTGCCCATTGACTTTTTCACCTAAAAAGCATTCCACTTCAAAGCCCTCCCCCCTTTTCTTCAATCTCATATGGAAATCACCCGGTGCAATCAAAACCTGACCCGGCAAGACCTTGTCCCTGTTCTGCGCTTCTTTGACTTTTACCGAGCAGGAATTGTTAAGCCTTTCAGCATATAATTTTGTGAATACCGGTGGCATGTGCTGAACCGCTACAATACCCGGTATGTCCCTGGGCAGTTTCTTCAAAATACTGAAAATCGCCTCGGTCCCCCCGGTAGAGGCCCCCAGAGCAATGACCTGATAATTGGTTTTAACCCTTGTACCAATCACTGCCCGTCTCAAGGGGACGCCCTTCTTTGTAAGTTCAAGTTGAGCCCTGGAAGCAATCTTTATCTTGTCGACCAAATCTTGCACAAAAGGAGCCACACCCCGGCTGGTTTGCGCACTCGGTTTTGCCACAAAATCAACTGCCCCCGCATTGAGCGCATCAAAAACTGCACCATCCACTGCACTTACCACAACAACCGGCATAGGGTGCTGCAACATCAACTTTTTTAAAAATTCAATACCGTTCATCCTTGGCATCTCCACATCCAGGGTCATAACATCGGGATTGAGGGCCAGAATCTTATCCCTTGCCTCATAAGGGTCGGCAGCCGTTCCGACCACCTCCATGCTCTTATCCATAGCTATCCCCATCGCCAATGTTTCCCTAAACATCAGAGAATCATCTACAACCAACACCTTAATCTTTTTTCTTTTCATGACATTATATCCTTTCTGTAAACAGCTGGCATCACGTATTTGTATTTAGTCTCCCCCCGGTTTAAAGACTCTGAATGACCTATAAATAGATAACCACCGGGCATTGTAAATTCATAGAGCTTATCCACCAAATCCCTTCTGGTCTTTGTATCAAAGTAAATCATAACGTTCCGACAAAAAATAACATGAAATTGCCTTTTAAAAGGGAAAGTCCTGGTCATGAGATTGAATTTTCTAAAAATGATTTCTCTTTTAATTTTTTCATCGATAAGACTGTTTTCATTATCAATTTTTCGGAAATAAGTTGACCGCCATTTGGCAGGTAACGACACTAATCTTTCGGTCGGATAAACCCCTTTGATGGCTTTTTTCAACACCTTTGTTGAAATATCCGTTGCTAAAATTCTTGTGTCCCAAAATTTCTTTTCCGGGCCTAAGTAATCAACAATAATCATGGCCAAAGTATAGGGTTCTTCCCCGCTGGAACAGCCGGCACTCCAAATGCGTAAATCTTTTCTTCTGTCCTCTTTGGCAACAAGATCAGGCAGGATAATGCTTTCAAAATATTCAAAATGTCTGGGCTCCCGCATGAAAAAGGTATGATTGGTTGTAAGTTTGTTCATTAAATCGATAACTGCATTACCGGTTTTGTCAGCAATTATGTACTTATAATAATCAGAAAAGTTCTTAAAATTGTTTTGAATAAGATAATTTTTTAATCTTCCTTCAACCAATGTTTTTTTTTGCAGGAGGTTTACACCAAAATTGACTTTTATGTATTCCCCCAGCTGTCTAAGTTCTTTTTCGGTAATTGGTTTCATGGCCCACTCCGGTTGGTGCCGGACAAGGAGAATTGTCGTCTCCTTGTCCGGCAGAATGTTTAGAGCAATTTACAAGAAGCTGTGCGCAACAACTTGGTCAATCAATTACATAAGCCGCCATCAGTATTTGCCAAACTCGCGATCATCCAAAACAATTTGCGCCCTATCAGTTGTTGCCCCGGCCAAAGCCGGCTCATAATTTCTCGAATTGGTCTTTCTGTCCTTGGACAAATCCTCCAGCATTCTCATGATTTCCGGACTTAAACTATCGAATCTACCATTACTCTTCTCGGTCTTTTTCAATTTAAACCTTGCAACGGATTCCCTTAGCAATTCAGCCTGGCTGGACAATTCCTCGCTGGCAGCAGCACCCTCTTCCGAAGTAGCTGAATTGGTTTGGACAACCTCCGATACCTGCATGATACCTTGGTTCACTTGGGCAATACCCGTTGCCTGCTCATTGGAGGCAACGGCTATCTCGTTGACAAGCTCGGCTGCCTGGGCCACTTCTTCGACAATTTTATTCAAGGCTTGGGCAGTTTCATTAGCAATTTTGGTACCATCCTCAACTTTTCTGATAGAATTCTCAATCATATCCGTCGTTTCTTTTGCTGCATCCGCTGAACGGGCGGCAAGATTTCTAACTTCTTCCGCTACAACCGCAAAACCCATCCCGTGTTGGCCTGCCCTGGCTGCTTCGACTGCTGCGTTCAGGGCTAATAGATTGGTCTGGAAGGCAATTTCATCGATGACCTTGATAATTTTCGATATATTGGCTGAAGACTCATTAATCTCATCCATAGCTTGAAGCATTTGGGCCATCTGCTTATTACCTTGCTCTGCATTAATTCGTGCATCCTCCCCTAACCTATTTGTTTCCTCCGCATTTTTGGCATTCAATTCCGTCTGAGAAGCCAATTCTTCCAAGGAAGCAGTCAGCTCTTCAATGGAGCTGGCCTGTTCAGCCGCCCCTTTGGAAAGTTCCATACTTGAATCGGACACCTGTTGCGAACCGGCAGCCACCTGTTCTGCTGCAGTAGCAATATTGACCATCGCCTCATTGGTGTTATCAGCCATCTGCAGGAAAGACTGGGCCAAGACGCCAATCTCATCATTGGAGTTGACTTTTATCTCTACATCCAGGTCTCCCTGGGCCAACTGGTCCGCCACTGCGGTTAAATTAACCAGGGGTACGCTGATCAGTCTACTGATGAGAGCAGCTACGATTATACCTACAACAAGAGCGATAACCAGCAAGATTATTGACAATTGGGTTATGCCGGCACTGAGATCTTTTATGTTGGCAATATCTGCCCGCGTAATATCCTCCTGGTAAAGAACGTAGTCATCGATTTCATTAAAAAACCTTTCCCGGACAGGTTCAGCAACCGTTGTCAAGTGCTTAAGTCCGGCCTCGAGACCCTCCTCACGATAAATATCGACCAGATTGTAAACTTGGACCCGGAATTCATCTAAAGTTTTACCTACCGGGGAATACCTTGCCTTGTCCACCACGTTGCCTGTAAGAAATGTAACTATCTGATCCGTCTGAGCAACTGTCATATCCAATTGAGTAATGAAGCTATCATCACCCGTTAACATATAGCCAGAACGGCAATTGTTTCATCAGCAGTACCCAAGGCAATGTTCTCGGCAGCCATTAAATTCAATATTCTCCGCTCTTCCATCTCCACTAGGGTACCATTCAATTTTTTCAATTGAAAATAACTAAAGCCCACAACAAAAGTAAGTATCAAAAGTAAGATAATATACCCGGCCCATATTTTAAAAGAAACCTTGGAACCTAATTTTTTAAATATATTCATTTTCCAACCTCCCTAAATAATTTCTTTCAAATCTTCGATCTCATCATCGACCAGCAATTCTTCGCAATCAAGAAGCAATTTCACATCGTTGCCAACTTTACCAATCTTTTTAATATACCTGTTGCCATGAGCCTTGCTCATCTTGGGAGGCGACACGATATCCTCCTCCGGTATGGAAAGCACCTCTGACACACTGTCGACGATGAGCCCCAAGGAGATATCTTTAATATCTACAACGATAACACAAGTCCTGTCATTGTATTCCTTGGGTTCCTTCTTAAAACGCAACCTGACATCCATTACAGGTATTATCTTGCCCCGCAAATTGATAATACCGTTGATATACTCAGGAAGTTCCGGTATCTCGGTTATGGCCTGGATTCCTATTATTTCCGTGACATAGACTATCTCGATACCGTACGATTCATTACCCAGAGAAAAAGTCAAAAACCTGCCTCGTTGCGTATCTTCATCCATCACTACACCGCCGGCCGTATCTTCTCTTTCACTTCTCTCAATTTTGCCGATTGCACCGCTGCTTTCCTTAGCATTGGTTTCTTCTTCCATATTGGCTGTTTCGTCGGCATCGTCGGCTCCATTGGAATCCACTGATTCATTGCCCCCGATTTCTTCGTCAAAAGCTACTGTTTCTTCTTTATTGGATTCTTCATTTATATTCATAATTCCATCAACGTCGGTTTCTCCGATTAAATCAGGTCTTTCAATTGAATCGAACATTTTTCATCCCACCTTCCTCAGAGTTATCCTTACCACCAAATCATCAAATCTCATAATTATCGGCCACCTAATATGCCCCACCTCCCGAATTAATTAACTTGCCAAACCGGCAATATCTAGAATAAGGCTGATGCTGCCATCGCCCAAAAGTGTACAACCCGCCAAACCTTTTATCTTCCTTCTTTTCCTTATGTACTCCGGTAAGGCTTTCACCACTACTTGTTGCTGCCCAAGTAGCTCATCGGCAAAGATACAAAATGATTTATCATCCTGCTCAACCATAATGATAATACCCTCTGAAAAATCGGTGATAGCGGTCTTTATCCCATACAATTCATGAAGTCGCAATATAGGATAGCATTGCCCCCGGACCATTATTGTTTCGCTGCCATTAGGCTCAACGATAATATCTCTAATCTGGGGTCTGAAGAATTCTTTGATAGAAATAGTAGGTAGCGTATAACAGGATTTACCGACCCGAGCATTCATCCCGTCAATTATAGCCAAAGTCAAAGGAATTTTAAGGGTTATGGTTGTGCCCTCATTTAAAGCACTGTCAATAGCAACTGAGCCGCCAATTGTTTCAATGTTTTTGGTAACAACATCCATGCCCACACCGCGGCCGGAGAATTCCGATACACTGTCTTTACCCGAAAAACCGGCTGCCAAAATCAAGTTGAATACCTCTTTATCGGACATTTCTTCGGGGGACTTCTCCAATAATTTTTTTTCACCGGCCCTGGCAACAATTTTTTCTCTATCCAGACCCCTACCGTCATCTTTCACTATTATCAGCACATCGCTACCCGAGTTCTTGGCCTCCAAGGTAATTGTCCCCACGGGATTTTTCCCTTGGCTTTGACGTTCTGCCGGTTTTTCGATACCATGATCCAAGGCATTACGTACCAAATGGACCAAGGGATCGGCAATATGTTCAATTATATTTTTGTCTACCTCCGTTTCCTCTCCAATGATTTCAAGCCTGACTTCTTTATTCAATTTCTTGCTCATATCCCTGACGATGCGGTTCATCCTTAAAAAAGTGGCTGAAAGGGGAACCATTCTTATAGACATTACAATGCTCTGTATCTCATTGGTAATTTTGTTCAATTGACCGGCAGCTTTTTGAAAATTGTCCAGCTCCATATCTTTTAAGTCCGGATTATGGACAACCATAGCTTCAGCAATTACCATTTCGCCGACTAAATCCATCAGTCTGTCAAGCCTCGAAACATTCACACTGATTATGCTTTGGTTTAGGGATCTGGCTTGCATTCCCACATCGGGACTCATGGTTTCGGGAAACTCAACAAAAACAGAGCTATCCGAAGGAATCTCGGCTTGTTGAACTGCTTGCATTCCTTTTGACCCACTAACCTCGCGCAAATCAAAATGTTTGAGAAAAACTGTTTCCATCAAAATTTCCCGGATTAAATCCAGGGGATGGTCCGTCTTGAACAAGATTTTAAAACCGTCTTTTCTTATCATTTCCTCACACACACCGTTAGCATTTTCTTCAAGAACCCCGGAAGGGAAGCAGTGTATAACATTTACTAAGTCTTTTAAATTATGTAAAGCAGCAAAGGCTCTGAGATTTTCATTTTGGCATCCTTCTTCGAAATAGATTATTGCCTCATAAATTTTTGCACCGGCATGAGCCATCACATCATCTGAGCTGATATAGTATTTCTGTGTTTTCCCATCTGCCTCTTGAATAGTACCTGCCTCGGGTTGATCCGATAGATTATTTTCCTCTTTCAAATTCATCAAAAATTCATCTATCCAGCCTATCAATGAACCCGGGTCTCTTTCCGACTTCTCCCCTTCATCTATTTTTGTCAACTCACCAATAATAAAATCTGCTCCCTTCAATACCAAATCAGTAAGCTCAGAATAGTTTACAATTGAAGGATTATTCTCTCTGATAAAATAGAAGATATCCTCTATTGAGTGGGCTAAAGAAGAAATGTTGTTGTACAACATCATAGCCGAAGACCCTTTTATGGTGTGCATTATTCTAAATATCTCATTGATAGCATCCATTGAATAAGCTTGTAACCTTTCTCCGCTGATGACAATTTCTTCAAGTTGGCTTAACAATTGGCCGGTTTCGAAGATAAATAACTCCAGCATAGGTTCGTGGGTAAAATTCGACATTAAAATCACCTCTGGCTAACAATTATGAATTTTAAATCTTTTCCAATGTTTTCAGGATTAAATTATTGTCAAAAGGCTTGACAATGAAATTTTTTGCGCCATATGAAATCGCTTCTCTTATATAGCTTTCTTGCCCCATGGCAGAAACCATTAAAACTTTTGCATCCTTATCAATCTGCTTTATCTTTTTCAGGGCAGTTATACCATCCATTTCCGGCATGGTTATGTCAAGTATCACCAAATCAGGTTGCAATTCGTTGTATTTTTTCACAGCAACCTTGCCATTTTCGGCCTCTCCAACTACCTCATAACCTCCCTTTTCCAATGTTTTCCTAATGGAAATCCTCATAAAAGCAGCATCATCAACAATCAAAACTTTTCTCATCCCATCAACTCCCTATTTTGCAGTAAAATATCTTCCCATCGATTTTTTGATCCATTAAACTCCCTTATCGCCATGTTTGCCGGTCATATGGACAGTCTTTCCTTTCCGACGGAAATATTTTATTTATACTGACAAGAGTATCGACATAAGGCAACATTTTTTAAATATCGACATTTTTTTGCAAACTCTACGCCGGCATACATTTATATTGCCTTTTTACTGTTTAAACGACTAAATCAGCCATAAAGGGGAAAAAAAAATCCAAACCGCTCTAATATATATTTGACTTATCCCAACCAGGCTGGATATGATAGGATTGAATATATTGGTTAATTATAACCATCCTGAAAAGAGGTGCACAAATATTGATAACCGACAACATCTTAAACATCATCGGCAATACGCCCATGGTAAGTCTAAGAAAATTATCCGGGTTAAACATTTTTGCCAAGGCAGAATACCTCAACCCCGGTGGCAGCATAAAAGACAGGGTCGCCAAGCATATGATTGAACAGGCTGAAGCCAAAGGCGATCTGAGAACAGGTATGACAATAATGGAGCCAACTTCGGGCAACACCGGCATCGGCATCGCCCTGGTCGGTGTGCAAAAAGGCTATAGGGTAATTATTGTCATGCCGGAAAACATGAGCGAAGAAAGAAAAAAAATTATCAGAGCTTTGGGGGCTGAACTTATCCTAACAGATCCCAATAAAAATATCGGCGGTTCTGTTGCAGAAGTAAAAAAACAAATGGCCAAGGATCCAAATATTTATGTTCCCCAACAGTTTGAAAACCCCGCTAACCCTGAGGCTCACTATCTTACCACCGCTGTCGAAATTTGGAACCAGATGGAGGGCAAGATCGATATTTTTGTCTCCGGCTTGGGAAGTGGCGGCACACTAGGTGGTGTTGGCAAATTCCTTAAAGAAAAAAATAACGGCATCAAAATCGTTGCCGTTGAACCGAAAAATGCCTCCGCTTTATTGGGCCACGAACCGGGGCTCCATAAAATACAAGGCATAGGAGACGGTTTCATCCCTTCCGTCTTGGATGTCAGCCTGGTCGATGAAGTAATGGAAGTAACCGATGACGATGCTTTCGACACAGCCAGGCAGCTGACGAAAAACTTAGGGCTCATGGTGGGTACCTCATCGGGTGCCAATGTTTGGGCTGCAATGAAAACAGCTGAAGTCTACGGCAAAGAAAAAAGGATTGTAACGATACTTGCTGACAGGGTTGAAAGATATTTCAGTACAGCCTTAATATAATCCGTCCTCTTTACAATAGCTTCGACATCCGCCTTATCTGAGAATGAGTCTTTGCCGGCGGTAAAGATTACCATGTCCCGAATTTTCCGTTTGTTTAACCGATAGTTTTATCTGATCCTTCAATTTTCTCTGCCGAGCCAAAGTAAGCACCTTGACCCAAAGGGCACCCGCCTCCAAGAGAGCTTTGGCACCTTCCGTTACCGTTGCCCCCGTTGTAAATACATCATCAATCAATAAAAATTTTTTCCCGGGAGCGGCCTCCGCTTTGAAAGCCCCTTTTATGTTCGACCACCGTTCATCTTTGCCCAATCCGCCTTGGGGTAATACTTCTTTCTTCCGCTTCAAACCTTCCCAAACGGGCAAGCCGGTAAACTGCCCTATCGTTTGGGCCAATAACTGGGTCTGATTATAACCTCGGGCAGCCAAACGTTCCTTCCCCATGGGTATCGGCACCAAAGCATCGGCTCCCCGCAACTCCTTTATACTCAAACAACTGTAAGCCATAAGGGTACCTAAAGGACGAGCCAAATGCTTTTCCCCCTCATATTTGAACCGGTGAATCAAGTCTCTCATAATCTTGGCGTAGAAGGCCACCGTCCGGGCGATTTCAAACGGATACTTGCCCTGCCGACACATATCGCATAAACCGCCTTCATCGGCAACCAAAGGCCAAGGCCGGCCACACCTGCAACAAAATACTTCCTCAATAAAAATAATGCCCCTCAGGCAGGAGGGGCATATATTTATCGGTTCATCGTCAAAATGTTCCATGTCGCAACTTACACAGCGACTCAAAGGTGGATAGATAAAATCCAAAATCTTCGTAAAAACTTTCATCGCTGAAATATATACTGCAAATTTTCTTCTTCCAGCTTATAACGTATCTGGCTGATTTTCCGTCGGGAGCGTTGCAGGGCGTTGTCGACGGTCTTGATGCTACTGTTTAATTCTTCAGAAATTTCATGATAAGTTTTATTCTCCAAATAGCCGATGAAGACTTTCCACTCGAGCGGTGTCAGCATCTCCTTCAGGGTCGAATAAAGTTCTTTTACCAGTTCCCGGTTGATTATTTCCTTTTCCGGGTCGATTTTACGGTCAGGTAAAATTTCCTGCAAAGTACGTCCGCTGCTTTCTTCCTGTCCATACTTAAGTTGTTTATCGATCGACATAAAAGTATTCAATGGGATGTGTTTTTGTCGATTGGCAGTCTTAATGGCCGAGATAAGGTGCCGATAAATACATATATGAGCAAAACCGCGAAATGATGCCTCTCTGTCAAACTCAAAGTCCCTTATCGCTTTGTATAGGCCAACCATGCCTTCCTGGATTACATCATCCTTGTCCAATCCTTTAATATAAAATATCTTTGCTTTGGCATAAACGATATCAATGTGTTTCTTTAATATGTATTCCATGGCCTCTTTATCATTTGCTTGGGCCATCTTGATGATGTGATCTTCAGGTAGGCCTATAAAGCGTCCCCTCATGTAATCCCACCACCCCTTTTTATTTTGTAAACAGTATACCATATTCTGGGGAAAGGGTCAAAGACAACTAACCAGGATTTAATTGTTTTCTGCTTGCTGATTATTCCGGAAAGGTTGCAAACATAAAACCTTTCGACCAAATAAGGTCAATAATTGCTGGCAGAGCCTTAGCAGTTCCCATCTTGCAATGGAGAAGAATCTTTGCCGAAGGGCGCAACCCTTCGCTGATTATCTCGACCAATTCCTCCGTACCCGGTTCCCGAAAATCTTCCGGATTTATATCCCACATAATTTGTCTCAGACCCAATCCTGCACTGATTTCTATGACCTCTTCGTTGTAATACCCGTAAGGGGGACGAAACAGACGAGAATTAAAACCCAATACTTCTTCAAATACTTCCTCTGTGGCGACCAACTCTTGGGTCATTTCCTCCGCTGACAATTTGGGCAAGCGAGGGTGAGAATAAGAATGGTTACCGATTTGATGGCCTGCCGCCACAATGTCCTTGGCATAAACCGGATATCTGCGGACATTTTCACCAATTAAAAAGAAAGTTGCCTTGATATCAAAAATATCCAACATGGCCAAAATTGCCGGTATGTTTTCATTGGGTCCGTCATCGAAAGTCAGATAAACTATGGGTCTGTCTTCGTTAAATTCCGGCGCCTGAATCGGATTTAAGTACACGACCCGCTCTCCGGCGAAAATAAAACCGTTCCCGCTTTCTTCCTGCCACGCATATCCGACCCCCAGCGAAGCAGCTAATTTAGCAGCGGGTACATAAAAAACACCGGCCAGCAAAAGCCCCTCCAAAGGACGGCCTTCAATATACACGCAACCCTCTTCATGGTTCCAGTGCAGTGGCACACGAAAGTAATCCGCAATACACCTGGCAGGAACGACCAACTGTCCATGGGCAAAAAAACTGGTCGGCTTAAGCATACCTTGCTCCATATTTGCACTTAAAACAAAGGGATCCGTCTGTATCACAATTATAATAAACACAGTAAAAACAAAAGCCGCACATTTTTTAGTCAACTTTTAACCTCCAAAGCCATCAATCATAACTACTTATGTATTACTTAAAACACTACAAAGGATAAAGAAAAGAGAAGCCGTCGGTCTTCCGGAAATACTTTGCAACATTAAAATTAAACTTATTGAAAAAAGGGAGTTTTACCACTGAGGATATTGAACAATATGTATACTAAGAATGCCGCCAACAATAACAGCAAAGAATATTCGCTGATACTCCAATTACAGCTTTTCTTCTTCTTAATTTTTTCCTTCTGTCGTTTGGTTTTTTTACGCCGTACCAAATAGCATCCTCCTAGACCTACTTAAAATTGGGCTCTTATTCCGACAATCAATTGACCGATATCTTTTTTCGCACTCCAACAGTGGCGTTTTACACCGAATTGAAGGGCAGTGGCAGGGGTGAAAAGATATTCTGCTCCCAACATATAGGCCAAACCTGACCAGTCTTTGATGTTAACACCGGCACCGATAAAACCCTTGAAAAAAGAAGTGAAGGATTTTTCGGCCTGCAGTCCGATACTGGTCCGCCAATCTTTAAGAGGAGCCCCATGGAAACCGACTTTACCGATCATATTAAAATCCCGTAACTCGGTCAAGCGAAACTTTAATCCCAGATCCAAACGGTTGTGTTCTTCACCTGTATAGACAAAGGCCCCTTCAAGACCAACGGTATAAGTAAGACCCAGATCAAAACCCAAGTTTAAATAAGTATTATCGACACCTTTTTGCAAACTGAACAATAAAGCGGAGTAACCGGGCCGCATATTGGCCGTAGTGAAAGCAGATACAGGTACTGTAATAACAAACGCCAAACTCATAACCATTACAGCAACTAACAGCTTCTTCACAGTTTCACCCTCTTTCAATCATTTTTTAAAAATTTCGGCATAATTCAACCAAGTCCTGCTAAGGGCGGTAATTGAAACCCAAAAGGATTGAGTGGCGCAAACGGTAATCATCCAATTCTTCCAAACAAGCCCGGTATCTGCCCCGCAGAGACAAACCCTTGCTAACCTTGTGCTGGCCACCCAAAGCCATCGTATGGGTCCAATTATTTTTTTCACCCTGGCGGGGGAAAAACTTTCCCTGCAAGCTGTATTCCGTCTCCAATCGCAAATCGGGATTTATATCCCACCTTATACTCAAGCCGGGATAGACCGAGTGATAGCTCTTTTCTTTGGCATAGGGATAATTTTTATCCCGTAATTTCAATTCCAATTGGCAACGCCAACTTTCCTTTAAAAAGTGAACGATGCTGCCCGTCATCTCAAAAGTACAACTATCATATACTTTACGGGTAAAATAAATATTGTCTTGAAAATCCAAACGAAAGTACCAATAGTCTTTTGCTCTTAAATCCCCCTTATACCTTAAATACGCACTAACAAAATTATAGCCCTCTTCAGCAGGCTCTTCAAGGGAAAACAATTTTTCTCCCAACTCAACCGAACCGCTCCATTCGGCAGCCCGGCAAAGAGAACCTCCCCAAACAAATACCGCAAGAACGCCCAATAAGAATAATTTTTTCAACAAATTCAATCCCTCCCGCTTAGTTAAAATTATCGTCATACCTTGAATATATTCGATAAAGGATTTATTTCCCACATGGCGAAATTCTAGGCATAAAGAGTGGTCACTGAAATTTCAACAATAATCATTACATAATCAAAGAATGATAATAACCGGACAATACCGGTTATCGGACAGTGATAATATCAAACGATGCCAGTCGCCGGACAGCGCCAATCATTGACCACACAAATGAATGAGGTGAGCCCATGAGAAAGTTAACTTTAATTTTGTTTCTTGTTTTTTTCTGCTGCAGTTCCGCTTTGGCCAATATTGGGGCCCGCCCGCTGGGTATGGGCAGTGCTTTTATCGGCTTGGCCAACGATATCAACACCATTGCCTGGAACCCGGCCGGTCTGCCCAACCTTTATCAACTGGAGACAACCTATACTCGCACCCTCAATAAACGGCACAGCGTCAACTACAATGACTTCTTTGCCCTGGGTGTACCCTGGCAATCCGAGCTTTTAAGGGGCGGTTGGGGACTGAGCTTCACCGATGCTCGGCTCAAAGACCCCTTAACCCAGGATCTTTTTACCGACCGTTGGATTAATCTGGGTTTGGGCTTGGACTTGGCCCCCGACTTTTCTGCCGGATGCAATATCCGCTACTATTACGGCAATCAAAAAGACCAATTTGGTAATAAATATCAATGGTCCAGTGCCTGGGAATTCGATTTGGCATTCCATTTACGCCTCCTCCACCCCTTGCATTTTGGACTTCTTTTGGAAAATGTCAACAACCCGCGAGTTCGTTTTCACGGCCCGCCTGCCAATGACCAAACAATTCCTATGAACATACGTCCCGGGCTGGCCCTGCATCTTTCGCCCCGTTCCGTCATCACCCTCGACATCTATGATTTAAAAGGAAACGTAACAGGCAGACCTTCCTTAAACTTGGGTTGGGAACAACGCTGGGGGGATTTTTTCCTCACTCGCATCGGCGCCAAGAACAAAACATTTACCTTCGGCCTGGCCGCCGACGGCCCCAATAACCGCTATGATTATACCTACATGGCCGGAGAATTCGACACCCACTTCTTTGGTATGAGCCGGCGTTTTTAAACCGATCAACAAAAAAACCGATGAATTATTGGGCAGCCCGCGGGCCTTTCAATGGTATATCTTTCATCGGCGATTACATCGGCTATTGCAAGACAGGTATTAATTTGTAATATTCAGGCCGGGCCCCAATTACTCTTTTGGGGTCCTGTATATTGGGGCCCTTCTTTTTAAATATATCAACAAAGCTTTATTTTTAAGCAGTACTGGGATTAAAATCAATTGGAGCAGCAAGCCGGGCAAGCCTGCAACCAAGGCACCCTTTACATAAGCTGTTGCAGTAATCGGAAATTGGCCACCGGCAAAAAAGTAAGGCGCGGAAACCGCCATCGTTAAACGTCCTCCTACCATGGCGGCCAATAAGGCCGTAAATAGGCTTTGTTCTTTATTCCTATATAGATAGCCGGCAACCAAACCATAGGCCGGCAATTCAACCATCATCAAAAACAGAACAGGGGGACTCAAGGCAGGCATGCCCGTCAATAAATGACTCAAAACAGGTGCAATAACGCCAACAAGAAAACCTGCCCCGGGACCGACAACCATACCGGCCAAAAACACCGGCAAATGCATGGGGAGAAAAATTCTTCCCAATTGCGCCCCACCCAATAAATGAAAAATCTGGGGCAATATTACCGCCAAGGCCAAAAACAAACCGCCCCGGGTTATATCTTTTGCCTTCATAACCGTCACTTCCTCATATTTGCATTTTGTCCTATAATTACAGAAGACAATTCGTCGGTATTTTTAAACAGATCTGCCTGTTTCCAAATAAAGAAGCCATTTATAAATTCTGCCCCAACATTCTCCCGAACCTATAGTAACATTTGTAACCCCGGATAAAGCCCTAAGCCCATAGAGAAACAACAGCTTAACCGCGACGCTATCTTAACAATCATTATATGTTTGAGAACACAGATTGTCAAATTCAGGGAATAAAGATTGCTTGTTAAAAAGAAGGTTTAAATGTTTGTAACGTTGAATAATGAACAGATATTATTAGGAGGTGAATATATTGGACCGCTTCAATCGAAAATCACCCGAAAAACCGGTCGAATCGGTAAAAAAATTCAATAAACTTCTGCTACGCATACCTTTGGGCCTGATGTTCCTGGTTCTTTTGGGGCTTTACTTGGCCACAGGATTTTATACCGTTCAACCCCATGAAATTGGCATCGTGAGACGTTTCGGTAAATTTCACAAACAAACCCCGCCGGGTTTGCACTTTCACCTGCCCTACCCTATCGACCATGTAATAAAACCCAATGTTACTGAAATCAAACGGATTGAGTTGGGCTTTAGAACAATAGATCCCGGCCCCCCCGCCCGTTACAGGGAAATACCCGAAGAATCATTGATGATTACCGGAGATTTGAGTTTGGTACATGCTGAAGCGGTAATCCGTTACCGAATCCTCAATCCGCAACACTATGTATTTCATATCCAAGATCCGGAGGCAACGGTTAAAGCGGCTGCGGAAGCAACATTGCGGCAGATTATCGGTCAACACCACATCAATAATATACTGACCACCGAGAAGGTAGTAATTCAAGAACAGTCCCGGGAGTTATTACAAGAAATTTTGGACTTATACCAATCGGGTCTGGTTGTCTATGAATTCTTGCTGCAAGAAGTTGCCGTCCCCGATCCCATCCGCGAGGCTTATCGCGATGTCGCCAGTGCCAAGGAAGACAAAGAAAAACTGATCAACGAAGCCAATGCTTATGCCAATAAGATTCTCCCGGAAGCCGAAGGGGCCGCTTCACGCATTTTACGGGAGGCGGAAGCATACAGGCAGGCCAAAATTGAAGAGGCGGAAGGTCAAGTTGCCCGCTTTGCGGCAATCTTGGAGGAATACTCCAATGCTCAGGAGGTAACCAGATCCCGTCTGTACCTGGAAACGATGGAAAAGGTACTGGCTGATATTGAAAAAATCATCATCGATGAAAGCGTCGGTGCCTTGCCTTTATTACAGCTGGAAAAGGAGGTATACTAAATGCGTAAATTATTAATTGTAATTCTTGTCCCTGTTATTTTATATCTTTTTGCCAGCTTAGCTTGCATTATCGTCGGCGAAACCGAACAAACGGTCATTATCCAATGGGGAAACCCGGTTCGCACAATTACCTCCCCCGGCTTGCATTTTAAGATACCTTTCATACAGGAAGTCCTCTTCTTCGAAAAAAGAATCCTCGATCATGACAGCGACCCCGATGAAGTCTATACCAAAGATGAAAAGAACCTTATGGTCGATAACTATGCCCGTTGGCGCATAGAAGATCCTTTGCTTTTCTACCAATCGGTCGGCACAATGGCCGGTGCCTATGCACAGTTGGACGATATCATTTATTCAGCCATTCGGGCAGAGTTGGGGCGTTACACCCTTGAAGAAATCGTATCGCCCCAACGGGAAGAAATAATGAGGGTTGTTACTCAAACGGCTTACGACCAATCCCGGCGAATCGGCATCGAAATAATCGATGTACGGATTAAGCGGGCCGATTTACCTCAAGCCAATGTGGAAGCAATCTATTCCCGGATGGAGGCCGCCCGCGAACAAGATGCCAACCGGTATCGGGCCGAAGGCGAACGAACTTCCCAAGAAATTAAATCGGCAGCCGACAAAGAAAGAATTATTCTCTTAGCAAATGCCAATAAAGAAGCCGAAAAATTGCGGGGTGAAGGAGAAGCCGAAGCCTTGAAAATAATTGCATCGACTCTTAATCAGGATCCCGAATTTTATCGTTTCCTAAAAACCTTGGAGGCCTACGAGAAAACTCTTCCGGGCACAACCAAACTAATCATCAGTCCGGATTCCGATTTCCTTTACTATTTAAACAATATCGAACCCGCCAACTAAAATCCCTTTCCCGCCACCCTTGGTTCACATATTTAAAAAGCTGTTGGTCTTTACCAACAGCTTTTTTCCTTACTTATTTTTCAGTCTCATTTTCATCAGGTTGTGATATAATTCCATCCTATTCCTATAGATCAGTCGGGTCTTCATCATCCCTTAACGGTTGGAGAGAAACGGCAAAGCCGTCATAGTAATATTTTTGCCAGGCTGCAATAAAATTTTCCTCGATTTCAACGCCATCATCAACGGTTGAAAAATCCATAATGTCTTCCAGCTTATTGGCAAACAAATCCGTATCAAGGACCATACTCCCTGTTGGCCCGCCTGGTCTTATTTTTTCTTTGATGAAACGGGCAAGATCCCAATCTTCAACGAAATTACTTTCCAAATAATAAATCAAGCCCGCTGCCGCCAAAGTAAAAAGCTCCGGTTGATCCCAAAGGTCGCTACCGGCATAAAGGGAGTTTTTCAGGCTGATAGCCCCGCCAATTTCGATTTTTTCAATATAGTTATCGACAAAATCTTTCAAAGCTTCCTCGGATTCTTCAATCAAATTAAGAGCCACGTACTCGATTATGCCTTTTTTGAGCCATTGATCGGCCGGGTTATTCGCTAAATTAATCACATTTCCCCACCAAATTTCTGCAACCTTTCTAGCCAAAGGCAAACCGATGAAGCTGTTGAATTCCTTGGAGGAGGGGCTCAAGTCGGCCTCTTGCCAGCCCAACAAAGATACTGCAGTATGTTCTTCGAATTCCTCTTTTATAATAAGACGAACCTCCGCTAGGGGATGTTCACCAAAGCAAGCATAAGCCCGACAAAAATAGTTGAAATAGTTATTAGCCAGAGAATAAAGCTGACCCTTGGTAAAGGCTTCCGCATCCTCCACCGCGATAACAATCTTTGTCCCGCCTGCAAAGGAATGCAGTACCTTACTTGCTTCATCGTAAGCAAAATAATCCGCCGGCAGTTCTTCTTGTTCTATATAGGCTTCTCGGCTTAATTTTTCTTCCTTGGGCAGATAACAATTCCCCTTGACGGGTATGATTGCCAGACCTCCGTTGGATTCGATCTTGACTTCGCCGGCAAAACCAGTCTTTTCACCGCTATTCAAAAGATCCCGGTCAATTATAACCTCCACTTTCTCATTTCCCGAACCTTTTTGTGGTTTTACAATCAGCCAGGGTTCTCCTTCGGCAATTTCCCATTCCAAGGTTCCACCCCCCTGGTTGGCTATTGAAAATGTATCATAAATAGCCCCCCAATCAAAATCAAGTTCTTCCTTGGATATTGCCAAAGAAGGCTCCTGCCAACTGTCTAATACATCGCAACCAATCAAAAAAAACAAAACAAGCAAACTCGGTAAAATAAATTTTCTCAATCTACGCGCCCCCTAACGCACAGCGAATTAGCCAACTTAATATTTTTAAAAGTACTTTGGCGTTTCACCTTTTAAATACCGCTTTAAAATCGCTAAACAAGGCAATAAAGTACCGGCAGCTTAATAGGCAGCCAACCTAAATACTTGAAACTTAGCCCATCTTGTTAACAGCCTGCCGACTCCCTGCTACGATTATTCTATTTGTCGGCGCAAAAACCCTTCCAAAGTAATTTTTATGTTTCCCCGATCCTTTCTTTAAAAAATATTCCGACCGAAGCCGGAAATATACCGAATTATTTATAAAACAGGACTCCCAATATATTATACAGGCAAAAACAATAAGCAAGCCGGCTTGACAAATGCCTTTTTTTTGCCAAACCTCTTATCTTAATCGTTGCTTTTTACGAACATTGGCTTCCTAGTCACCATAATTATTAACAAGGCTATGATATAGCATAGCTGCTAAGCCGAAGCTGTTTTTCTTTGCCGCCTCTTTGGCCATCTCTTCATCCATCATTCCTTGGAAGATGTCCTCCGCCATCCCCGTCTCCAGAAGAGTACCCTGCGGTATCGTTCGTCGCATACTTTTAAATATCTCATTGATAAACATGCTCTCAAACTCTTGGCATGCTTTATAGAGAGGATCTTGATTCTTTGCTGCAATTCTTTGGGGCGCCAACTGAATTCTATTGTCGGGCAAATTTTTCCCTTTACCGGTCTCCTGTAGAAAATTTCTTTGCCAACCGGATATCAACATTGCTTTTCCCCCTTATATGACCTCCAAGACGGCATGTAGAGCGCCTGTCTTTTCGATGGCCAACAATATGGCGATAATATCCGCCGGTTTAGCACCTATTGCATTAAGCCCCCGCACCAAATCCAATACCGTTGCGCCGCTTTCCATCATGGCAACGTTTCTTTCTTCATAATCATATTGGGTGGTGGCAAAAAGGTCCAAAGGATCCCTATCGACTATCTCATCACCGATTGAGATCCGCAAGCCTTCATGGGCTACGGCTACGGTAGATATTTTTACCCCGTGACCCATGACGACCGTTCCCGTTCTTTCGTTGATGACAACCTTTGCCGGCATGTCCACTTCAACCTGCAAATTATAGATAGCTGCTACAAAATCAACGGGGTGCTCCCTTGCATAGTCGGGAATTTTTACTAAGACCCGACCGGCATCCAAGGCAACAGCCGGCTCACCCACGCCTTCTTCCACCGGTAAAGCATCATTTATTGCCTGGGCCAAACGGGAGGAGGTTGCAAAGGAGGCATCCCGGAGCCGTAATTTTATCTCCTGCTCATCGTACCAAGCATAATCGACTTCAACCTCGACTAGGGCACCACCCGGTATCAAAGCCGTGGTATTGTGTTGAATGCTTTCTCTGGCATTACGGCCGGTATTGATCCCCCCCAAGGAGATCGAACCTTGGGCCACTGCATATATTTCTCCGTCACCGGCTCGCAAAGGGGATAGAAGCAAAACTCCGCCGGCCAAGGAACGAGCATCCCCTAAAGAGGAGACCAGCACGTCGATCCGCTCGCCGGGATAGGTAAAGGGGGGCAAAGTGGCTGTAACCATAACCGCTGCCGCATTGCGAAGGCGCAAGGAACCTTCCGGGACATCAACACCGAAGCGGGCCAACATATTGGTTATGGACTGCATGGTCGGTTGGGAACGGGAGGAATCTCCGGTCCCATCCAAGCCCACAACTATGCCGTAGCCAACCAAATGGTTATCCCGGGCTCCTTCCAAACCGGCTATGTCTTTTATATAAACCACCGGGTCATCTTGGCCATAAACTCTGCCGCAGATTAGGACCAAAAACACCATTAGCAACAATCCTGCTTTTTTCATGTTTGCCACCTCCTAAAATAGCCAATTGAGAAGCCATTCCAGCGGGCTGGGTCTTTGTTTATTGGCAATAACGCCTTTGCCCTTGTAAGAGATTGAAACATCCGCTAATTTAGTCGACTCAATTGTATTGTCCCTTTCAATATCTTGAGGACGAATAACGCCCTGCAAAGTAATTATTTCCGTTTCTCCATTGACGGCAATTGTCTTGGTGCCTTCAACAAAGAAAGTCCCTCCCGGTAAGACCTCTACAATCTTCACCGTCAATTGGGCGATAATAACACCGGAGCGGGTAGTCTTGCCCTGAGCCCCGGCCTCATCACCGTACTGAGGCGACAAACCCGGGAAGTATTCCGATAAAAACATACCACTGTCGAGTTTCAGCCCAAAATTTTGATTCGTCGTCGTATCAGCTTCTTGGGAAGCTTTTGTTTGTTCTATAATTAAGACCGTTAGCAGATCTCCTACTTGAACGGCACAATCATCGCCATACAGGTCCAAATCACCGTCTCCCCATAAGGAAGCTGCCATGCTTGGCACCGATAATGCGAACACCGCCATCAAAATGGTCAATGTTAGCAAGATAAGTCTATTCATTATCCCTGCCTCCTTTTCAATCGATTACCAACGAAACCAAGTCTTCCCTTTCGATCAGACACCGTAGGATTTGACCATTATTCATATTCTTGACCCTAATCGTCGCACCTAAATCGCCCCGTTCCAAAGCTTCACCGGGCACGGCTATTTCAACACCGTTGACTATGACCTTTATGGTAACGGAATTGCCCCGCTCTATGGCCGGTACGGATTCCAAATAGTGGTCGACCAATATTGTGCCTGCCGCCAAGGTGCGCCGCACCCGCATCCCGGCACTGAAATGGTCACAGGGAATAAAATGGGCAGGCAACTCACTCTTGCGGCATTCTTCCACTACAAGATCATCGCTGCCCAACGTCTCACCCAGCCGTACTTCCCTCTTTAAACGAAGGGCCGTCGCCATCTCATCGAGAAAGACCTGTATAATCATCCTTTTCCAGAGGACCCCTTCCGCCATAACCAACACCGTGATTGAATTGTTGCCCGGTATCTGCCAAGGGGCGTTCCTTTCAATTATATAGTCAACAGGGCCGACCGGGACCGAAAAGTCGGCGGGACAACGGGGTATACTTACCAACAAAGCGGGATTGCATTCCTGCAAAGAGGTAATTAGCGCGGCCTCCAAATCAGCTTTGGAAACCGAAACCAAGTCCCCGCTTACCTTAACCCTGGCCGGTATTTCAAATTTTTCTGTTGCCAGCTTATTTTGCTGCAAAAGATATTGCAAATATTGGCGGGAATAAAAATGGGCTTGCCCCCGGGAAGGAGTCTTGGCTAAAAATATTTTTTGCAACCTTCCTTCAATTTCCGTGGGGATCTCGTGATTTATAAGGTTTCGAAAACTATATTGGGCCCCGCTGACCAGAATATCTTCCGCGACTATAATTTGTGCCTGACTCTTTACCGGTCCGCTAGCTATCAACAAAATCAGTAAGATAAAAACCTTAACCTTCATGGCATCTATCTCCTCAGTTGAGCTGCCAACCGCAATATTTCATCGGCGGCTTGGATGCTCTTTGAGTTAACTTCGTAGGCCCTTTGGGCGGTAATCATATCTACCATCTCTTCTACGACTTTGACATTGGACATCTCCAAATAGCCTTGACCAACCATTCCAAAACCATCCAGCCCCGGAAAGCCGATTATGGGTTCTCCCGAGGCTGCTGTAGTTTGATATAAGTTGCGACCCAAACTTTGTAGACCGCCGGAGTTGGCAAAACGGGCCAATTCAATTTGGCCGATTTCCTGTAAATTGGCAGTGCCGGCCAGCTCGACGGCAACAATGCCGTCACCGGAGATGGCAACGCTCACAGTATCTTCCGGTATGTAGATTTCCGAAATAATCGGCAATCCATCGGCAGTACAAACCCGTCCA
Organism: uncultured Halanaerobiales bacterium; assembly: GCA_964568715.1. Classification (GTDB taxonomy): domain Bacteria; phylum Bacillota; class Halanaerobiia; order B1SED10-174; family B1SED10-174; genus CAZMQU01. Next base: position 148,283 of record CAZMQU010000003.1, on the reverse strand, counting down.
TTGCGGTCGACCTTGAAGGAACCGTCCCTGGTATAGGCAATGCTCCCATCGGGTTGCAGGACTTGAAAAAAACCTTCTCCCTCAATTACCAAATCGAGAGGATTGTCGGTATTTTGAATGCTACCCTGGGAAAATATCTTTTGCGTTGCCGCCGGCCGCACACCATGACCGATCTCCAATCCGGTAGGTACTTCCGACCCCAAAGCCGTCGGTGTCCCCGCCCGCCTGATAATCTGATAAATTAAATCCTGAAAATTCACCCTACTTTTCTTAAATCCGGTCGTATTCACGTTGGCCAAATTATTGGCAACTGTATCAATGTTGAGCTGCTGAGCCTCCATCCCGGTGGCAGCAGTCCATAATGCCCTAATCATAAATCGGAAGCCTCCTTATACTTGTGTCTGCCTCTCTCATTCAGCAGACCAGGGCCCCCCGTTAGGGTCCGGCCCGAAATATTTTTTAAATTCTGCCTATTTCATTGACTGCTTTACCCAAAGTCTCATCTTGGGCCTGAATCATCTTTTGACCTGCCTCATAAAGGCGAACCACTCTGATCATTTCCGTCATCTCTTTCACTATGCTTACATTGGATTGCTCCAGATGTTCCCGTTGAACCAAGCCATCTATTGCAAAAATGTCTTCTTGTCGGTTCGCTGCCGTCCGCCATCTATTGTACCCTTCCTTGAGCAAAATCTGCCGCGGTGAATCGACAATGAGAAAATCTTGCTCCGTGACATCTTCAGCAAAAATTGCCTCCCTGTCCCGCCCTAGAACCCGGTTGCCTTCGAAGGTTACCAAATAGCCCTCCGAATCAATCTGGAAAGAACCGTCCCGGGTATATCTTTCACCGTCGGGGCCGTCAATAACAAAATAGCCCGGCCCGGCAATGGCAAAATCCATAGGCCGCCCCGTATGTTCCATAGGACCCTGTTCCAAATTTGTGTATTGCTCCGATGCTCGCAATCCCACACCCAAAGAACCAATATTCTTTCTTTGACCCCTTTCCAGTCGCCTCATTAATAGGTTGGCAAAAGACTCCGTCAGCAGAGAATCCTTCTTAAAACCGACGGTGCTTGCATTGGCCAAATTGTTGGCCGTGGCATCCTGGATTGCATTTGCGGCAATTAAGCCGCTTGCCGATGCATATAACCCTCTTATCAAATTAACAGCACCTCCTTTTATCGCCGTCGCTCCGAACAACAACAAGCAACAATATATTTATCCTTTAAGCCTTTATATCCAAAAAATTACCTTTGTCACGGTTTCGCTTTCGTTTCCCTCCCTTGCGACCTTTTTTCTGTTTTGCATTTTTGTGATTTCCCCCTTCATCTTTTTTGGCGGCTATTCTCTTGTGGCCGGTTTTATGCGTAGGCACAGGTCGCGATCTTTGCCTTTCCTCATTCTCTTTCTGCTTTATCTCAATATGGCCTTGAATATTGCGAAATTCTGTCTTTTGCATCTGTTTAACGCGATTAACTTCCACGGAGGTCTGTATTAGATTCGGTTTATCCACACCACTCATAATGGCACCTCCCGCCCCATCAAAGAGTGCAATCTTTCTGCTCCCTTATCGCAACAATCGATTCCTATAAAACAGAAAATGCAATTTCTCCATCAACATATATCAGCCTAGTCCTACCCCGCTCATCCCTAATAACATGATTTGAATTGGCAATTCCGATTCTTACACCGGGATAAAGACGGTTTCGTACCACTATTGCCCCTTTTTGCATGTTTTCAATATTTTCTTTTAAGGTTTTAAGTTCCTCAGCCACTTTTGCTTCTTCCTGGGCCAAAAAGACCCGGGTTTCTCTCAATTTAATCAACTGATCCTTCCTGGCCTTGTTTAATATCCCCTGGGCATCCTGTTCCGCCAACAAGGTTATCGCTTTTTCAACCTTTTTTAAATTATCGACCATTTCTCGATGCTTGTTAAGTTTATTGGCCTCCTTATCCCGCAGCAAGGGATCCACTCCAACTTTTATCTCAGTTCTTGTAGCCAAATTGGAACCGACTACTTTAGCGTCCACATCACCTCCGGCATGGATACAACCGCCCACAATTATTCCTTTGCCATCAACGGTCACCTTGCCACCGGCCTTAACATTGCTGTGCATAATTGCTTCACCAACAAATAAATCTCCCCGTACATCGATGGTACCGTTTTCAACAAATTTCACGCGTAAATCACCTTTGGCTTCGATACTTCCCTTATTCTTGCCGCGAAATCCCTTCATTATTGTTACATCGCCCTCGCTTATAACGGTTGCTGCATCCAAATGGCCGTTGATAACAACATCACCACCTGCTTTTACCTGCAAACCTTCAGCAACATTGCCCTCGATGATAACACTACCCAAAAAATTAATATGCCCGGTTGACAGATCGACATCGCCCCTAAGTTGGAAGATTGGCAATACGTTGATCCGCCCTCCCTCGAAGGTAACCTGTCCGTTAATTTCCGCCAGCAACTGAGTACCAGCTTCGTTGGTTTTCGTGTTTTTGCCACCCGGAAGACGGGCTTCTTTTAACTTGGGCGGCACAATTTCTTGCCCGGTTACCTTATATCCCGGTACCCCCGGCTTGGGAGGCACCAAAGAAGCAAGAACATCGTTTTCTTTTACATTCTGAATAATGTTCAAATCAAAATAATCTATTGAACCGTCGGCACGTAACCGGCCGGGATGACCACCCTCTTGCACAGTAATATGGTAATCGACGAATCCGTCTTCACCCGGTTGAGCCGGGCTGCCTTGTGCAATCTGCAACTTACTGACGGGCCAATTGGAATTTTCTAAAGTAGCCAAAGCCTCCTTATCCAGCCCATAAACAATACCGGCCGCCATCAATATTTCCTCCATTTCTTGTATCGTAAGATACTTACCACCCAAGGGTGGTTGGTAACTAACATAGGCAACCATACCGTTGGCAGAAATCTCCGATTCAATGGAGGCATCCCTATCCAAATCTGTGCGACGGGGAGCAATTAAAAACCACTCTTCCACCTTACCTTGAAGCTTCTCTTTAACACTTTCCCAATCGATATCGATAATTCCCCTCTTGCCCGTCTCCTCCTCCAAATAAGCTAATTGTATCTCTTTGCCTTTCCCCAAAGGGAAAATCAATTTTAGAAATACACCTTCCGGGGTAAATTTAATGCGACAATAGCCATCGACACTAAGCCCCGGCTCAATCGTTTCCGGATTTTCCGTTTCTCTGCCAAGGGGTTTATCCATGGGTTTAAAACCAGGCTGCGATTGGCCAATTTTATTTTTGGCAAAAATAGCAGCAAAACCTTTCTTCTTGCTTTTTTTAGACATTTATGACCACCTCTTCACGATATATCGCCTTCTTTGTTCAAAAGGGCCCGCATCCGCAAAATGGCCTTGGTATGCAGTTGCGATATCCTGGCTGTGGATAATTCCAAAACATTACCGATCTCCCTAAGGGTCAGACCCTCGTAGTAGTACAATGAAATAATCAATCTTTCCCTGTCCGACAAGCGGTCTATGGCCCTGGCCAGACTTTCCTTCAAATCAGCCTGTTCCATTATTACCAAGGGATCCTCCTCGTAAGGAGCCGGTACATCAATGGCCTTCCTTCCGTCTTCATCGTTGAAGACCACATAATCGAGGGACAAGACTTGCGGAACAGCAATCTGTTTTAGCATTTCCTCAAGCTTTACCCGCGACACATTCAAAAATTCCGCCAATTCATCGTCGGTTGGTTCCCTCTTGTTTTCTTGCTCCAATTGCTTCATTGCCCCGCTTATTACTTTGGCTTTTTCCCGTACCGAACGAGGAATCCAGTCCAAAGCCCGCAAAGCATCATAGATGGAACCTTTGATTCTGGCAATCGCATAAGTGCTGAATTTTACTCCCAAATAGGGATTGAATCCCTCCACGGCATCAATTAAACCAACCGTTCCGTAGCTGATCAAATCATCCATTTCCAAATAAGGCGGCAACGTTACCATTACCCGACCGGCAACATATTTTACCAGATTTATGTACTTTATAATGAGCTCCTTTTTTATTTCTTGATCCCCGGTTTCCCGAAAATTACACCACATCTCTTTCAGTTCCAATTCGTTGTCGGTAGCGCATTTCGGCTTTGCCATAAACCCACCTCCTTAATTTCCGGACCAAGTTAAAACATCCATTACTTTGATTGACATCTTTGCTTTACAAATAACCACTGAATAATTTTTTCCTGCATATATTTACCCAAGTCGACAAAAACAACCGAGATATCCCAATCCCCATTTTGCTGCTCACATCTCAACACCCGCCCGGCAATGGCATCTTCGAAGAGAAAATCCAAATATATTTCCACAACTTCACCGACTTCCACAGGGGTTGAACCGCGAAACCGAATTCCGCCGGCACTTAAGTCCCGACCGACACCCTTACTCTTTTCTTTGCCAATCGGTCGATAAACGATTGGATTTTGTATGTGAACCCTTACATTCTCGCGTCGCTGGATCCGATATATTTTTTCAGGATATTCAAGAGCATAATATCTTAAAGGGCGCCGGCCATCGCCTGTTACGGTACTGAAAAAATAGTATTGGCCTAAATCATCAGCATACTTTACAACAACAGCCTGCCCTTGTTCCAATCCCTCAGAATTTCTCGGCTTCGGCGGCGAAACCACCAGGAAGCAGTCTTCATTCAGTCTTAAGATACGCGTTGAAAATTTTTCATGGCTATCGATGTATTTTTCAATTTCAATGACCATATTTCTTTTCAGTTCATTTTTTACCATAGTTCACCATCCTAATCGGCAAGAGCAAAAGCCAATGCATCCAAAAACCGCTGAGGTTGTAATAACTCAATATCCTCGGGAACGTTTTGCCCTACTGTAATATAAGATAAGAACTCACGACGACCCCAAACCAAGTTAATTAAAGCACCCCATGCTTGCGTTTCATCCAGTTTAGAAAAAATTAAGCCGGTATAATTCAACAATTTAAAGCTGGTCATTATCCTCTCTAAGTCATCCTCCCTGGTATTCAAACCCAATACCAACAACACTTCATCAACCAGGTCATTGTCCAAAAGCCTTTTTAATATGTTCATATCGGAACCATTGAAAGGATTTAGACCCGGTGTATCAATCAATATCAAATCTTTACCGCCAAACCGTCGGATAGAAGCGGCAAGCTGTTCAGCGTCCACCGCCGCAACCAAGTCCAAATCTAATATTTCGCTGTACTGTTTCAACTGTTCATAAGCACCCATACGCTTAAAATCAACAGTAATAAGGCCAACATTTTCTTTTTCAATTTGGGTAAAATTGGCGGCCAACTTGGCCACAGTCGTTGTCTTGCCGACACCGGTCGGTCCGACAAAGGCAACTGTCAACGGCTGATCACCCTTGGGTCTTATCGGTTTAATAGGCGGCAACCGTTCGATTAAGGCCTCTTTAACCAGGTACAAAAGTGTCTTTTCATCATTAAGTTCCGGACAATCGGCAGCAGCAATATAAGACAAGACACCTTGGATTATGTTTTCTTTCAGTCCGTAGCCGGCCAGCATGCTGCTCAGCTCCCGGGCCTGAGGAACACGTGTTTCATCACTCTCATTTTGCGTTTTGGAGGCTTCATTGAGATAATTGACCATCTTCTTTAATTCCATTATTTCTTTTTCCAAGCGGGGATTATTGCTTTCAATTCCCGCCAAAACTTCAACTTTCTTGTTGCGTTTGATTCCCATGGGCCCCTTTTCATGAAAACTTCTGGTATGATAGATTACCGCCTGAGGACCTAATTCTGTTTTAACTCTATTGACTGCTTCCTGGACGCTTCCGGCTACAAAACGCTTAACCTGTGTTGTCAACCCTAATCACCCCCAATGACCTTACTTCCACTTCTTGATCGATCTCATTATAGGATAAAACCGATACAACTTTTTGACTCCTGTTGAGAAGCCTTTGCAGATGAAAACGAACCAAAGAGCCGGTCAAAATAACCGGGCGACGCCCCTCCTTGCGGAGCAAACTTACCTTTTCAGCGACGGTGCCGATAATCTTGTTCAATTTAAAGGGCTCCATATTGAGATAGGAACTATGCTCGGTCTGGGTTATACTCTCGCTGAGTTCGGCCTCAATTTGCGGCGAGAGGGTAAGAGCATATATAACACCGTCCTTTTGATATTGGTTGGTAATTTGCCGCCCCAAAGCCTGGCGGACATATTCCGTTAAAATAATCGGATCGCGGGTCGTCCGTATCCAGTCGGCGATAGTCTCCAAAATAGTCGTTAAATCTCTTACAGGCACTCCTTCTTCCAATAAAAATTGTAATATTTTTTGTATTTCGCCCAAAGTCATTTGATCCGGTATCAGCTCATTAACGACAGGATTGTTGTCATCTTTGAGAATCTCGATAATATCCCTAACCTCTTTGCGCCCCAAAAGCTTTGCCGCATTGTTTCTCAACACTTCTGTTAAGTGGGTTGCCATAATTGAAGCCTGGTCCACGACCGTATACCCGCCAACTTCCGCCTGTTCCTGCATGTTGGCCGGTATCCATAAGGCCGGTAAGCCGAAAGCCGGTTCAACGGTTTCCACCCCTTTAATATCCTCCGCCATTCCTTCCGCGTCCATGGCTAAATAATGATTGGGAATCATTTTAAAGCGGGCTGCTTCTATTCCCTTGAGTTTGATAATGTAAGTATTGGCATCAATTTTCATGTTATCAACAATTCGAACGACCGGAATAATTATACCCAACTCCATGGCCAATTGCCGGCGTATGTGGGTAACCCTTTGTAAAAAATCGCCACCTTGTTCCGGTAAAACAAGAGAAATAAGATTGTAGCCAACCTCCATCTCGATGGGATCAACCCATATGATGTCCTTGAAGTCTTCTTTATAAAGGACCCCCGTCATCTCCGTTTCTTGCGGTTCATCGCTGACCAAAGCCTGTTTAGCTTCCATTAATTTCATCTGCCGGCTGGCAATGAAGCCGTATGCGCCCAAAGCCAGGCCCAGACCCAAAAACGGCACAGCAGGCAGGCCCGGGGTGAAACCCAATACCAGTAATATTACAGCTGTTACCAAAAGTACTGTCGGTTTGGCCAAGAGTTGTCTGGACATGTCTTTACCAAGATTCTCTTCCGAAGAAGCCCGGGTCACAACCATACCCGTTGCAGTAGCCAATAGAAGTGCCGGTATCTGACTGACCAAGCCGTCGCCCACCGTCAACAAAGCGTAGGTCGTCAAGGCTTCGTCTATTGCCATACCCATCTGCCATATACCAATGATCAACCCGCCTACAACGTTGATTAAGGTAATTACTATGCCCGCGATGGCATCCCCTTTAACAAATTTGCTGGCCCCGTCCATGGCTCCGTAAAAGTCGGCTTCCTGACGAATTTTTTTTCTGGCTACCCGGGCCTCTGCCTCCGTAATAAGGCCGGCACTTAAATCTGCATCAATACTCATTTGCTTGCCCGGCATAGCATCCAAGGTGAAACGAGCCGCCACTTCAGCCACCCGTTCAGCACCCTTGGTAATAACGATAAACTGGATAACCACCAAGATCAAAAATATTATAAAGCCGACCACATAATTGCCGCCGACAACAAAATCGCCAAAAGCAAAGATTATTTTACCTGCATCAGCTTTGCCCAAAATCAAACGAGTCGTTGAAACGTTCAAAGCCAGGCGAAAAAGGGTGGCAAAAAGTAAAAGGCTGGGAAAGACAGAGAACTCCAAGGGCTCTTTCGTGGAAATGCTGACCAAAAGCACCGTCAATCCAAAAGCTATATTGAAGCTGAGGAGAAAATCCAGTAAAAATGTCGGCAAAGGGATAATAAACATCATCACAACAATGACCAACATGAGAGCAAATATTACTTCACTGTAGCGTTGAATCCAATTCATCGGCATACTGCGTGTTGACAGTGCCATTATCAATCAAACCTCCTTGCTTAAGAATATACTTTTTGTAATCGATAGACGAAGGCCAATATTTCAGCCACTGCTTGGTAAAGATCAACCGGTATTTCGGAACCGACCTCGCCGACTTGGAAAAGCGTTTGAGCCAAAGGCTTATCTTCAACGATGTGAACACCGTGTTCTTTAGCCAAAGCGATTATCTTATGGGCAATGTCGCCTTGGCCTTTGGCAACAATTAGAGGTGCAAAAGATTTTTCACTGTCATACTCCAAGGCGATCGCCAAGCGGGTCGGGTTGGTAATGACCACACTGGCATCGGGCACAGCTTGCATCATCCTCTGTTGGGCCAAAAACCTTCGCCTCTCCTTGATTCGGCCTTGAATATAAGGGTCACCCTCCGTCTCCTTATGCTCATCCAAAATCTCTTTTTTTGTCATACGCATATTTTTTTCGTGCTCCCACCATTGATAGGCATAATCCAAACCTCCTATTACCAACTGAAAGACTGCCATGGTAATACCAATTCTGACTATCAAACTGCCTGTAAAACTTACCGCTTCTTCTAAGGGATACTGGCTCAATTTGAGAATTTCCGGAAAAGAACCTTTGAGTAAAGAATAGGCAATAAAACTGAACAGGCCAGCTTTTAAAAGGGATTTAACCAATTCAACCAAGGTCCGCTTGGAGAAAATTCTTTGGAATCCTTTCAGGGGATTCAACTTGGACAATTTTGGCGAAATGAGCTTGGCAGTAAAGAGAAAACCGACTTGAGCAATTTCACCGCTAAATCCGATCAAAGCTGCAAAACCCAGGACAGGCAAGGCTAATATTGCCAAAACCGTTACTCCCTCCAAAGCTATCCCATGAACATTCTCGACGGTCACATTCATCAAGAGGTCGCCACTCAGAGAATTAATTAAAAATGTTTGAAAAAAACGCCAACCCAAGGGGACCATAAAGAGGAGAAACAAAAGAATCAGAAGTAGCGACAGGGCCGATGTTAATTCCCTGCTCTTGACCACCTGCCCTTCCTCGCGGGCCTTGCGCCTCCTTTTCGGTGTCGCCTTCTCGGTCCTTTCCTGCGACATATTTTACCCCCCCAAACCTTTCAATAGCAAATCGATACCTTCGTACATACTTTGGAATATCTTTTCCAAAAATAAAACCAAATTGGGCAAGGCTAGGCACAATATCAATATTCCCAGTAAAATTTTTGTCGGTAGCCCCACACTGAAAATATTAATTTGGGGAATCGTGCGGGCTAAAAAGCCGAAACTAATATCAACGATAAAAAGGCAAGCTATCACCGGTAAGGCCATTTGAAAAGCCAGTAAGAAAATGTTGCCACAAATTCGCAATATTACATCGATGGAATTGTTTACCGATATGTAACTCCCCAAAGGCACTAACTTGTAGCTGTTGAAAAGCCCCTTCAACAAATAGTGGTGACCATAAACGGCCAAGAAAACTAAGGTTGCCAGCATGCTTTTAAACTGGCCGACCAAAGGTATATTCTCACCGCTTTGCGGATCCAAAACATTGACTAGGGCAAAACCCATCCGCAAATCAATTAACTCTCCCGCTAACTGTATACAAGCAAAGGTCACATACAGGCTGAACCCCAACAACAAGCCGCATATAATCTCATTTACCCCCAATATGACAATCAGGAGCGGCTCACCGGGAGCTGTAAAGCCCTCAACACCTACCAAGGGAAACAAGACAAGAGTACAAAACACAGCCAATCCCGCCTTCACAGGCATGGGTATCTGAATACTGCTGTAAAATGGCGCAGTGATAAAAAAAGCTGAGAGCCTGGCAATTATCAGACCGAATTTAATTGCTAGGTTTGGCAAATATTCACCCATATAATCACCCGATGTAATAAGGAATATTTTCAAAGAGGACTTCAACAAAATCCACCAGAACTTTTAAAATCCAAGGTCCAAAAACTACGATTGACAGTAACACCACAACAATTTTAGGGATAAAAGCGAGGGTTTGTTCCTGGATCTGGGTGGTGGCCTGAAAAATGCTGACCAACAAACCGGTAATCAGACCCAATCCCAAAATCGGCCCGGCAACCAATAATATTATCCACAAGGATTCCCGACCCAGATAAATCACCAGTTCGTAACTCACCTTATCTCCTCCCTAATTGAATGTGGTCACAAGGGACTTTACGACCAAAAACCATCCGTCGACCAAAACAAACAAAAGTATTTTAAAAGGCAAAGAAATCATTACCGGCGGTAACATCATCATCCCCATCCCCATCAATATACTGGCAACAACCATGTCGATAATTATAAAAGGCAAATAGATTAGAAAACCTATTTGAAAAGCCTTTTTCAACTCGCTGACAATAAAAGCCGGGATTATTATATGGGTAGGTATATCGGCAAAAACAGCCGGTCGCTCCGCAGCAGCAACATCGATGAATAATGCCAAATCTTTTTCGTCGGTCTGCCGTACCATAAAATCTCTCAGAGGCTCCAACCCATTTTGCATGGCCTCTTCCGTGCTGATTTCTTCAGCCAAATACGGCTGTATAGCCCTTTCATTGATGTCGGCAAAGACCGGTGCCATGATAAAGAAAGTCAGAAAGAGGGAAATGCCCACTAAAACTTGGTTTGGCGGCATTCTTTGGGTAGCCAAAGCATTACGAAGCAAAGAAAGAACAATGACAATACGGGTAAAGGAAGTCATCATTATAATTATAGAGGGGGCTAGGCTCAATACAGTCAATAAAAAGAGCAATTGCAAGCCCAAAGCCCAGTTTTCTACCGGTTCGCCACCGATATTCAGCTCTATACCCGGCAGGATTTCCGGTTGAGCCCGGGCAGTACCGGCCGCTCTTGCAAAGAGCAATATGATGATTGCAAAGATGATTGCCTTTCTTTTCATTCCCCATCCTCCTTCAGCAGGACATCCTTGTGTATTTCAGCATCATTGGCATCAGGATCGCTCATATCCTTTAGAAGAGAAATGTTGTTGTCCGTAAGCCCCAAAAGCAACTTTAGTTCTTCATTTTCCACCAAAATAAGTTGCTTCCTTGCTCCTAAATTAACCCTTTGGGTTACCTGGAAAGATTGTTCCCGGGGCGGAAAATATTTGCTCGACCTCAACCAGCGGGGCAGAAATCTGCCCAAGAGTATCAACAAAGCAATAACTGTCCCTAGGGCCAAAAACATTTTTAGTGTCTCCCAAAAATAGTTGATACCTACTTCCGCCATAAACCCTCCCTGCCTCCCTCCATTGAACAGTCCGAAGACCGACTGTTTATAAATCTTTGATCCGTTCCATGGGGCTAACGATTTTCTTTATTCTAAAAGCAAAGTTTTCCTCGATGACCACCACCTCGCCCTTGGCCACAAGTTTGCCGTTTACCAACAAATCAACGTCTTCCCCCGCTAAACGGTCCAACTCTATCACTGAGCCTTTCCCCAAGGCCAAAACATCCTTGATTGTCATTCTGGTATAACCTAAACGGACAGCAACATGGAGGGGTATATCTTGCAAAAATTCAATATTCCTACTTGCAGCTTGGGTATTGCCCCCCTCCTGCACCCCACGGCGATCTTCAAAGCTGGCAAACTGCATCGGTTGTACTTCTACCTGGGGCAAAGGTTCCCCGGATGCAGCTTCGGCGCTTTTTGCAGATGCCGATGGAATGCTCTGCGTTTCTTCCAAAACATCTTCCGTCTTTTCCCGCATCGAGTCCGCCGCGGCTTTCTCGGTGAATTCAGTTATTTCCGCCCTTTGCCCGTCAATCAGCTTCCTAACCATTTCTTTGGCAAAGGTAATATCGCTGAGGACCATTATGTAACTGTCAATGAGGTCACCGACGGACATGCGAAACTTAGTTTGAACAATCTTTTCATCCGCGGATAGGCTTTGACTCTTTTGGGTCTTATCTTCTATGGTAATAAAATCAACGCTGGGGGGCGAAATATCAATACGCTGGCTGAAGACCGTGGACATAGCAGTTGCGGAAGAACCCATCATCTGATTCATGGCTTCGCCTATGGCACTTAATTCCAGTTCTCCGATAGTATTTTCCCCTCCTACCGCTTCTCTCCCCAACATTAAGTTAGCAATGACAATTGCATCCTTTTCACTTACTATAAAAAGGTTTGCCCCCTCCAACCCGGCCAAATATTCCACCTCCACCAATAAACAGGGCCTTTCAAATTGCTTACTGATTTCATTGAGGGTGGTGATAAATACTTGCGGTGTGGTAATTTGCACTTCATGCTTTACCAAGGTGTGGAGAGCAGTAGCGGCAGCCCCCATGGAAATATTGCCGATTTCGCCTATTACATCGCATTCTTCGGGATTGAGGGAATGCATTTCTGCATTAAGGAGGGCATTGATGGTATCATCGGAAATAATATCGCTACCAAACATCTTCTTCAACCTCTCTTTCTATGCCGGTAGATGTTATTTTCACTGCCAGTCGATCGCCGATTCTGCCTGCAGCCCCCAAAAATTTTGTCCTCGTCCCCACTTTAATCTCCAAGGGCCGGTTAATCGATGTTTCCAGCAAAAACACATCGCCGGGCTGAAGTAGCGTCAAATCTCTATAAGTTATGGTCGTTGCAGCCAGTTCTGCCGACAACATAACTTGGCTATGAGCCAATCGATCTTTAATTTGATCTTCATATTCAACGCTTTTTTCTTGAGTGCCGGAAAACCAGTGCTGGGCCGTAAGCCTGCCCACTAAAGGTTCCAACATTAAATATGGCAAACAAAAATTTATAAACCCTTCCACTTCGTTAATTTTAGCCTCAAAAGTAACCAAGATAATCATGTCGTTGTGGTGAACAATTTGTGTAAACATAGGATTGGACTCTATTTCGGTCAACTTGGGTTCCAAATCACTGATTACATTGTTCCAAGCCTCAGGAATCTCTTGAAAAAACCATTCCAGAACCCGCCTAAAAGCCATCTCCTCGATATCGGTAAAGGGCCTGCTCTCATTTTGAACCATCCCCGAACCGCCAAACAGGCGCTCTATTATCACAAAAGCAATGTTGGGATTTATTTCAATCAGAAATTTACCCTTTAAGGGGGGCATCTCACCAATTCCAATGACGGTGGAGGTTGGAAGGGAACGAATAAATTCTTCATAAGTCAATGGCTCGACCGAAGCAACTTTAAGGCTTGTAAAAGCCCTTAATTGGGCCGCTAAGGTCGTAGAAACATAACGGGCATAATTTTCATAGATCATGTTGAGCGTCCTTAGTTGATCGCGGGCCAATTTTTTTGGGTGACGAAAATTGTATAGTTTGACCTTTTGTTCCTCAGATTCAGTACCAATGTCGTCCGGATCGATAGTCCCACTGTTTAACTCCGCCAAAAGCATATCAATTTCTTTTTGGCTTAGGATTTCAGACAATTGTCCCACCTCCTACTGAATAACAAACTCGGTAAAATAGATGTCCTCCACGACGCTGCTGCCGATTATCGAGTTGATTGCTTCTTTGATTTGACATTTCAATTCATAAGCACCGGGGTCTTCAACCTGGCTTTGTTCGGCTTTGCGGAAAATTTTAATAATGGCATCTCTAATTTGGGCACTCGCTCCACCAAGGCGTTCAATGGCTTTTTTATCATTGATGAGTATGGTAATATCAGTTCTTATAAAACGGTAGCCCCTGTTATTGGTCACATTCACGACAAATTCACCAAGGTTGTACATTTCCCTATCAAAAGGTTTTTCCAGACTGCTGTTTTTATTTTGCATCGACAAGATAAGAAATGTCGTTGCAGCAGCTATAATAATCACCAAGGTTACAATTCCCAGTACCATTACAGCCTTATTATTCCCTGACACTTTACCACTCCTCCCCAAACTCGAGTTCAGCTATATAGCTGCGACGGACGACCAGATCGACCCGCCTGTTTTGGGCGCGATTTTCTTCGGTATCATTGGGCCTGATAGGGCGATATTCCCCCGAACCGGAGGCAGAAAATCGAGCTGCAGCCATCCCCAATTCTTCCGTAAAATATCTGACCACCGTTGTTGCCCTGGCTGTAGACAACTCCCAGTTAGTAGGAAACTCTTTCGTATTGATAGGCCAATCATCGGTATGCCCTTCTACGGTAATATCATTTTTAATATCTTTAAGAAATTCAGCAATTTGATTCAATAGGTTTACCGAATCAGCCCTCAACTCAGTCTTGCCCAAGTCAAAGAGCAATCTTCCGACAAAGCGGATTACCAGTCCTTCATGGGTATAAATAGCTTCCACTTGGTTTTGCAAGCCTGCTTCCTCTATATATTCGGTTACTTGTAAAAATAAATTTTCAAACTCCATTTGGGACAGTTCCATTTCGCCAATCATTTCATACCGCTTACCCCCGTCGATCAATTCAGACCGTGAAAGGGTGCGACCACCATCCAAGACGCCAAGCTTGGCCCGCAACCCGGATATTATTTCCAAAAATTTCTCCTGATCAACAACCGAAAATGTGTAAAGCAGAACAAAGAAACACAACAAGAGGGTAACCATATCCGAATAGGTTAATAGCCAATCTTGAGTTCCGCCATTGACCTCTTTTTTTATTCGCCGATTTCTCATTGATCTTCCACCGCCATCCCCGGATCTTCCGTACTG
>CAZMQU010000003.1:0-133728 GCA_964568715.1 uncultured Halanaerobiales bacterium | reverse complement strand
CTCCGGCATCAGGCAAGAACGCATTGAGTTTCTCTTCCACTATACGCGGATTTTCACCGGCCTGAATCGACAAAACACCCTCAATGATAACTTCTTTCATCAATATTTCCTTTTCACTCTTAACCTGCAACTTACCGGCTATAGGTATAAAAAACAAGTTGGCCATCAAAGAACCGTATAGAGTTGTAATAAGGGCTGTAGCTAACCCGCCACCGACAGAACTGGGATCATCAAGTTCGCTGAGCATCCTGACGAGGCCAATCAATGTTCCCAGCATGCCAAAGGCAGGGCTGAGGGTCCCCATAGTCCGGAAAATAGCTTGACCTTGATTATGCCTTTCTTCGACAAAAGTAATCTTGGTTTCCAGTATATTTCTAACCAGTTGGGGATCAGTACCGTCAACGATCAATTGTATCCCTTTTCGCAAAAACTCATTGTCCAGTTCATTGGCTTCATCTTCAAGGGCAAGCAGGCCTTCGCGTCTGGCTTTTTCAGCAAATCCGACGATAAGTGAAGTAACTTCACCGGGCTCCAGTTCTTTAGTTATAAAGACAACTTTAAGCAATTTAAATATTGACAATACTTGTCTGACGCTGTAATTTATCATCGTAGCTGCAACCGTGCCGCCTAAAGTTATCAGAAGCGAGGCCGGATCCCAATAAATAACTGCTTCGCCGCTACTGATAATGGCCGTGCTGATAAGGATTACCCCGGCAATCAAGCCTAACACAGTACCTAAGTCCATTGTTTCAATCCCTCCCCCTGAAAAATTTGCCGTTTGTACTCGATGACTTTTTTTATGACCGTCTGCACATCTTCAGCGATAATTATTTTTTTGTCCGATGTAAGAGTTATTACCGTATCCGGCGTGGAAGCCACTATTTCAATCAAATCCGCGTTGAGTACAAATCTCGAACCATCGAAGCGGGTTAGCTCAATCATCCCTAAAATCGCCTACTTTCTCTACAGTTGAACTCAGCAGCTTTTAACGTTTCATATTTACCAGATCTTGCAACATTTGATCAACGGTAGTTATTATTTTGGAGTTGGCTTGATAACCCCTCTGGGTAATTATCATGTCAGTAAATTCTTCCGCCAAATCCACATTGCTCATCTCCAACCATTTTTGCCGGACATTGCCGATATCCCCTTCACCGGGAACACCCGTTCTGGCAATACCCGAATTTACCGATTCGACAAACAGCGAAGCACCGTCTTTTGTAAGACCGCCCGGATTGTTAAAGTTGGCCAAGCATACTTGCCCGATGGGCCTATTGAGCCCGTTGGTATAAACCCCATGGATAACTCCGTTGCCGTCTATAGTAAAAGAATCCAGGGCTCCCATGGTGTGGCCGTCAACATCCCTGGCATCCACGGTTGTCTCCGCCGCATACTGGCTTAAAAAATCGAAGCGCGGAGATACATTAAAGGTACTGGCCCCGGTGGTCGGCACAACTGTTATATTCATTACAGTGCTGGCAGTCATATCTATTGAGCCGTCAGAGGCAAAAACCAAGGTACCGTTGTAAGGGCCCGGGCCCACGGTTGCACCGCTGGCTTCCCAAGTCCATGTATTGTTTGCCGTCTTTTCCAAGTTGACAATTATCTCGTGGCGCGAACCCAGTTCATCGAATACCATAACCGATGCACTGTGTATAGTCCCTATATCATCGTCAGCATTGATATTGCCGTTGTATTCGATGTAAGTCGTAGCGGCCGAAGGCATATTGTCACCGATGGGTATGCGAATATCGCTGACAGGTTGGTTCGTATTGATATTTCCGCCCCTGCTGGGCCAGCCTTGCAATAAGTAACCGCTCGGATGGACCAAATACCCCCGTCCGTCAATTTGGAAATTGCCGGCCCGGGTATAATAGGACCGATCACCACGTCGCAAGACAAAAAATCCGTTGCCGTCGATAGCCATATCCGTTCCCATACCGGTCAACTGCATATTCCCCTGGTTAAAATTCGTGTCAATGCTGCCAACTTCAACGCCCAACCCTATCTGTAAGGGGTTGGTTCCCCCCGTCATACGACTGGGACTTGTAGCACCGCGAATCATCTGGCTTAACATCTCTTGAAATGTAACTCTATCTTTTTTATAACCGCTGGTGTTGACGTTGGCAATGTTATGACCTATAACGTCCATGCGGGTTTGGTGTGACTGCAACCCACTGACACCGGCAAATAATGAACGCATCATCTTCGATACAACCTCCTTTATGGTTTAACCGCTTTATTCCAAAGCGGTTCAGGCTTCCTCTTAGAGGTCCGGCCTCAATCCAGTATTACCGCACTGTCAATATTGGTGAAGACGTTATCCTTCATACTGGGCCCATCAACTGCAGTTATTACCACGTTATTTTTCACACTTACCACATAAGCCACATCGCCAAGAACCACGAGAGATTCCTTAGCACCCTTGGCAGCTGCCTTCTCGACCGCACCCTCTAAACGGGCAAAATCGGCGGGATTGATTCTGACTTGCCGTTTGTCCAGTCTTTGCATGGCGTGCTTGGAGAATTGCAATTTGTGTATCTTTGTAGCCAGAATCTCCTGGAATGAGCTGCCCGGAGCCTTTTCAGGGGCCGTCTTTGGCTGGCTTGGTTGTATTGGCCTGAGCGGTTGGACATTGCCGGCAATATCTATTTTGTTGGTCATCAGATTCCCTCCTAACTTATACCAATTATGTGAGTCATGGGGTATTCCTCATCGTCAATAACAACCATAGGTCCATAAGGAGTGAAACGAACTTCACTTACAAAACCTGTTACCTCTCCGTCATCACCATAGACCCTCACTTCGCGACCAATTAGGATACTGGCTTGATGGACCAAATTTAAATCCAAAAAGGCACTTAAACTGCTGTTCATGTTCTGGAGCTGTTCCAGACTGCTGAATTGGGCCAGTTGGGCAATGAACTCCTTATCTTCCATAGGGCTTAAGGGGTCCTGATTTTGCAACTGAGTGACCAGAAGTTGTAAAAAAGAATCTTTACCCAAATCGACCGCCCCTACCATATATTGCGTTTCTTGCCACTGGGCAATTCCGTTTACTTGTGGCATTCCCTTACCTCCTTATATCCGGTAATCGACTTGGCCGGTTGTGTACTGCCGGCCTTCCCTTATTTCTTCCACCGCCACTCCTTTACCGCTTCCTTTGAGCCTGTCGGAAAAATTCGGCTGGCTAAAACTGTGTCGTTTGCCGCCATCGTTGACATTAACATCGACTGTCTGATAATTTAGACCCTGCTTCTGCAAGCCTGACTTTAATGCTTCCATGTTGGTCTCCAGAACTTCTTTTACCAAAGGATTGTCAACAATGAAGGTTGCTTTGAGCTGCCCATCTTCCACGGCCACTTTCATCTTCAAACCGCCCAAATAATCAGGTTTGAGTTTGATGCTCATCTCACCCCCTCGCCCCAAATTGGACAAACGGGCTTCAGCGATTATCTGCTCAAATAATTCTTGGGGTTGCAGAAGCATTGTTGCGTAACTGCCGTTTACCTTGGCAGCCGTTGCGTTCGGTTGCTGTCGCAGGGACAAGGGATCCCAAAAAATGTTCTCTCCCGGCCATTCTTTCTCATTGACGCGGGAAACAGTCGGGGAAGTTGATTCCCGGCCTGCCACTTTACCCTTGGTCGGTATCCAAGAAGTGCCTTTCTCTTTTATCCCAAAGTCTTCATGCTTTGTAGCAGACAAGAAGAAAGATTGACCCGGCTTTACTGCCAAGTCGCCTGTCGGCTTTTCTCCCATCTCAACACCGCCTTCGGTAATGGCCTTGGTGCCGGCAATAGTTTTACGATTGGGGCCTAATTTATTTTGTCCGACCCTTGTATCGCGCCTTTGGACCCTTATCAGTTCTCCTGATGTTGGACTGAAGACAACTGAGCTGCCATCATTGTTTTCGGGCCCGGAACCGAAAGAACCAAGGTGATCCTTCCCTTTTGCAAAGTCAGTATATTCCCGCAAAAGCCGGTCGCGTTCGCCGAAATAGTCTTCCTTTAGAGCAATCTTCCCTTCCTGTAGAAAAGCTTTGCGAAAATCACTGTTCATAACCGTTTCTTTATTCGCTTGGAATAGGTTAGGTTCAGCAAGGGGAGTTTTTGCATTTTGTACCTTGCGAGCAACCTTGGGAATTACCGGGGAAACAGTCTCAGCCCTGCCTTTGTCATTTTCGGGGCCGACCAAGGATTTAAACACAGCCCTTTTAATCGCTCTGCCGGCGATGTTCGCCAACATAATTTCCGGGGAAGCTAACCCGCTGCCTTTGTCAAATAAATTGAATGCCGCTTCGATTGCCGATCGTCCTTCGCCAAGAAAACGGGAAATCAATTTCGCGCCTTGAGCTAAATCATGCTTCTCCCAAGGTATTTCCAATACCATATCTTTAAAGGCCAAGATTAAATCCTTTTCGGTATCTTGTAAAAATAAAGGTAGATCCTTATCGAAAACGAGATTTTTCCTCCGGCGGTTCGGTAACTTTTTATCTTCCTTCGCCTCCTTGCTTTCCATTCTTTCCCGCCCCGTCACCCTTGGAAAATTCCCTTGCTCTTGGAATTGGGCTAGCATTTCCCGGAATCCGGCCCGGTCGAAGTCGTCTTGCCCCATTACCGTCGAACCTCTGCCTTGTTCAAGGCCCCAATGTTCCGTAGACATGGGTTTAACCATTGATAGGGCCATCTTTTCACCTCCTTTCATTGTCTTTTCTATCAATCAATAACACACTATAGATAGCATCTTCTTCAATCAATATATCAATCGGTGGAGATTAGCTGTCAAACAAGGTCGCCGGGACAATTTCCGTCCCTTTTGTTGGCATTTTCTTGTTCAATTTGCCATCAACTCGGTAAGGCGCCTGGAAAGAGTAAGTTCCAAGTTTGCCAAAACCTTGGCAGCAAAGCGATCTTCCCAAAAAGAGAACATTTGCAAAATCAAGTCTTCATCCAAACTGCTTAAAACCAATGCCGCATCGGTCGGTGACATCTCTTTATAAATATTGGCCATTTGCTGCAACCTGTTTTGCCGCTCCGTTTTTTCTTCGTTTACGGAAATAATTTCTGCCTTTAAACTTTCGATGGTTTCATCTTTAGCAGCCAGCAATTGATCCAATAACAATAGCTGCTTCGTTAAATCGTCTTTTTCTTGCCGGGCCAGGACCAGTTGATTTTGCAACTCATCTACTTCCGTCAGCCACGCTGCTTTATCTTCTTCGTTGAGCATGTACGTTTTAATTATCTCCATCTCCATAATGCTCTCTTTAACAATTTCATAGATACTGAAAACACCGACAAAATGCAAAATTGTCAAAGCTGTAGCCGCAAAAATCATCAAAAAGACAATAGTCAGGATTACTTTTTTCATGGTCTGCCCTCTTTTTGCCGTTGTATAAATTGCTGTTGGGCAATTTCATCCAGTTCTTTTTGCTTAGCCCGGCCAACTTCTTCATCATGGCTTATTTTTTGCATTTCCTTTAATTTTTCCAAGGATTTTTCTTCTTTCAATTTGTCGAGTAAATGTCTGTGCCTGATTTCGACTTGCTTTTCAAGATTATTGACATCCGCATTGACTGTCTCAATTTCCCGGTACAAATATTTCAAAAAATTCCACTCCGCCCTTCGCCCAACGGTATCTATGGTCTGACCTTTTTCCGTCTCCATTTGCCCCAAACAGTTCTCTTTTTTATCGGTAAGGCCTTGTAAATCGTCCTGCCTTTGGTGCAATGAGTTTTTAGCCTTGCCGTACAGTTCAAAAGAGGCATTTTTCTCTTGGGTCTTCAAATTTAATACCGGTTGCAAACGAAACCTAAATTTAGACAACTACTCCACCCCCTCGACTATTTGCATGAGCTTCTCCACTGCCCCCTCCATCGTTGCTTCCTCTTTCAGATCCTGCTGCAAGTAACCGTTAATTAAATCCATCCGCTCCAAATATGCATCTACATCCCTGTCGCTGCCCCGCTCATAGGCACCAATCGAAATCAAATCCCGAGACCGCTCATAGGCTGCCAAAAGACGCCGCATCTTCCTGGCAGCCCGGTAATGTTCCTCCCTTGTAACCTCCGGCATCAGACGACTGATGCTCCTCAAAACATCAACGGGCGGATAATGGCCTTGGCCGGCCAAATCCCGGGACAAAACTATATGGCCATCAAGGATCCCCCGCACCGTATCAGCTACGGGCTCCTGCATATCATCGCCCTCTACCAATACCGAATACAAACCCGTAATGGCACCTTTATCATTACTGCCGGAACGCTCCAATAATTGGGGTAAAAAAGCAAAAACGGAAGGAGTATAACCTCTGGTTGCCGGTGGCTCACCAACGGCCAATCCAACTTCCCGCAGAGCCGTCGCTACCCTGGTCACCGAATCCATAATCAACAAAACATCCTTGCCCTGATCGCGGAAGTATTCGGCAATGGCTGTAGTCACCAAAGCTCCCTTTACCCGAATCAGTGCCGGCTGATCTGAAGTCGAAACCACAACTACGGCTCGGGCCAAGCCCGCCTCCTGCAAATTTCCTTCGATGAAATCTCTGACTTCCCGTCCCCGCTCACCGATTAAACCAATGACAATAACGTCGGCATTGGTACTGCGGGCACACATTGCCAGGAGGGAACTCTTACCGATACCGCTACCGGAAAAGATACCCAGACGTTGCCCTCTACCACAAGTAATCAAACCGTCAATGCTTCTGATACCCAAAGCCAAACTCTCTTTTATGCGCATGCGGGTTAAAGGATGAGGCGGATTAGTATGAGCCGGATATTCACTTACTTTCAACAACATACCCTTGCCGTCGATGGGACGACCGAGACCATCTAGAACTCTTCCCAAAAGTCCATCGCCGACTGAGACGGTCAAGGCCTTGCCGGTTGCCACAACTTCGGCGCCCGGTGAAATACCCCTTATCTCGCCGAAAGGCATCAACAGCACGTGCCGTCCTTCAAAACCAACCACCTCAGCAACAAGAGGCTCACCGTCCTTTTGATTTTGAATATGGCAAAGTTCACCCAGACGGGCATTGGGACCTTCGCTTTCAATGGTCAGGCCCACAACCCGTGTTACCCGGCCGAAACTTTGCAGGACAGGTTTATCATCCCAATTTTTGGTCAAGTCCGTTAATTTAAGATTTTCCATCTCGCTGCCACTCCTCCACGAGTTCCTTATGGATTAGCCCCAGTTGGGTATCCAAACGGCCATTGACTCCTCCCATATCCGTCTCCAATAGAAAATCACCACGCTTTAAATCCTCTGCACCGGCAATGCGTATGTGAGTAAGGCTGCTGTTAAAATTGAAAAGGCTTTCCCGAGCCCCTTCAACTCTCAACACATCTTCCATGGCTACTTTGATCAAGACATCCTTGACATTGACAATTTGCTGGAGGGCCTTAGCAATTCTTTGCACTACCTTTTCGGGTTTAACTTCCAACTCCGCACCAATGATTCTACGGGCAATTTCTTCACTCAAATCTATAACTTCCAAAGATAAGGAATCTCGCCAGACTGCCAACTTTTCAGTCATGGCCTGCAGTTCATTGTCGGCCTTGCCGATTAAATCGAACCACTGCTCCAACCCCTCTTGGCGTCCCGCTTTCAACCCCTCTTCATATCCCGTTTGGTACCCCTTCTCTTCACATTCTTTCTGCAAAAGCAAACCGGCTTGCCGGGCTTGTTCCTTGTAAGCTTTAGCTTCCCGGAGCATTTGCCTGTTGATTTCCTGGGCATTCAATTCAGCTTCAAAAAGGATATCTTCGGCCATTTTTTTAGCCGTTTCAAGATGCATTTCCGCCCCATGCTCCTCCGGAGGAAGAGCTTCGCCCTCGACGCCAAACTCGTTTTTTTCCTGGAACAGACCAACCGGGGAAACAATTTTAATCTGGTGGCCTTTAATAATTCTAGACAACCACATCACCCTCCCCTCCGCGGACAATGATGATCTCACCGGCTTCGTCCAGACGTCGTATTTCATTGACGATGGCCATCTGGGCTTCTTCAACTTCCCGCAAACGGACCGGCCCCATGAACTCAATGTCTTCTTTAAGAAGGGAAGCAGCCCGTTTGGACATGTTTCGATAAAGGGTTTCGGCTACTTCTTCACTGGCAGTCTTTAAGGCCAGGGCCAATGTTTTACTATCAACTTCCCTAACTACCCGCTGGATTGCTCTGTCATCTAGTAAAATAATATCTTCAAAAACGAACATACGTTTGCGAATTTCTTCCGTCAAATCCATATCTTCTTCTTCCAAGGACTCCAAGATTTGTTTCTCCGTTCCCCGGTCTACATTATTGAGAATATCGACTATCGATTGGATACCGCCTGCCTCGGTGTATTCACTATGCAAAACCGACGACAGCTTCTTTTCTATAACCAACTCCACCTGCTTGATGATATCCGGGGATGTTCTGTCCATCAAGGCAATACGGCGGGCTATATCAGCCTGCGACTCCGGAGGTAAACTGGAAAGGATTGCTGCAGCCTTACTTTTATCCAAGTAAGCCAAAATCAAAGCAATCGTTTGGGGATGTTCATTTTGGATGAAATTGAGAAGTTGGGAAGGCTCGGTTTTACGTATTGAATCGAAGGGGCGAATCTGGAGCGATGCCGTAAGCCTACCTATAATATTGCTGGCTTTATCCTGCCCCACCGCCTTCTCCAAAAGCTCCCGCGCATACTGGATACCGCCTTGACTGATATAGGCTTGAGCCAAGGCCATTTGATGAAATTCTTCGATGATTTTCTCGGCATCTTCCCCTTTGACCTTGCGTAAATTAGCAATTTCAAGGGTTATTTGCTCGATCTCTTCTTCGGTAAGATGTTTAAAGATCTTTGCTGCATTTTCAGTTCCCAGCGAGACCAACAAAATTGCCGCCTTCTCACGACCTTTGATTTTTTGGGCCAAATCCATCTACCCCTTTCAATCTTCCAAGAGCCATACTTTCAATAAATTGGCAGCCTCCTCGGGGCTGTCATCTATCAAATTGGATACTTCCTGTTTTACTTTCTGCCAAGCAATTTCTTCCGATGTCAATTCTATTTCAGGTTGGTCCGGCTCCTCATCAAAAAGGACTACACTTTCATCCCTTTTGCCATAAGTCTTGGATAAGTAACGGATCAAATACAGCACTGCCAACAAGCCTGCTACGATAATGCCTAAAGTTAGGAAAAACTTCTGACGGGCCTGGGCTTCTTGGCCGGCAGCCAAGGCTTCCATTTCCCGTTTAAGACTGTCGTCAAAACTCAATTGCGTAATATGTAATGAATCGCCGCGCCCTTCATTGTAACCTATAGCCGCTGCCACGGCCTCCCGCACATCGGCTAACTGTTCAGGCTCCAAAGGCCTGTTCACTATAACACCGACAGATATACGTTCCACATTGCCGGGAGCGTAAACATGGCTGATGATTTTCTCATTAATCTCATAATTGGTTATACTTTCAAAAGCTTCATGGGCACTCTGTGTTTCGTCGGCCGCTGCATCGTAGAAAGGAATATTGCTATCGGTACCGGGTACACCGCCGGGAACACTTTGGCTGCCGGTCGATGATTCTTCCATAATTTGCTGGCTACGTATTATTCCCCGTTCACCCGTCGATGGTATATATATCTTTTCCGTCTCCTCCCGCAAACCGAAATCCAAGGAAGCATTTACCTTTACAACATAATTATTAAAACCCAATACAGGCAAAAGCATCTGCTCCAAATCCCTTTGCAGTTGCTGTTCAAAGACCCTTTGCATCTCGAAATTTTTTACCGTCGTCTCTTGGCCAAAGGGATTCACAGATTCTTTGTTGCTCATAAAATGGGACAAGAGATTGCCTTCCGTATCGATGATCGTCACTTTTTGCGGCTCCAAGCCTTCCACACTGCCGGCCACCAGATGCGCTATGGCCTCAATTTGACTATGCTTCAGTACCTGGTATTTGTGCAATTTCAACAAAACAGAAGCCTCCACGGGTTCTTCATCGACAATAAAAAGCTTTTGCCGCGGCACGGTAAGCTGCACCCGGGCAGTATCAATGGAATCAATTTCCATAATGGTCCGAGACAACTCCCCTGCCAAAGCACGATAAAAGTTTATCTGTCGTTCAAATTCCGTCGTACCCAGACGGTTTGTATCAAAAATTTCAAAACCGACGGTCCCGCCTTGGGGAATACCCTCCCCGGCCAATTGAAGCCTCAAGCGGTGAACCTGTTCCCGGCTGACCAGAATTGATTTTCCTTCACCATCCAGTTTGTAATGGACACCCATCTTATCCAAAGCGTTCATGATCATGTGGGCATCCTGCGCATTGATATTTGTATAGAGGGGAGCATAGCTGGTGCGGCCGGTCAAAGTAAAAAGTAGGATCAAGGCAATAACAATGGTTCCGCCAATAATCGCCACCAGTATTCTGGTCTTCTTTTCCGCCTCATTCCAAACCTTATGAAGTTTTTGCCAAAGATTTTTTATAGACTCCAATCAGATCACTCCTGCAAAGTTAAAACTGGAGACGCATCAGCTCTTTATATGCTTCCAAAACCTTGTTGCGAACGGCCACAGTCATATCCATTGCCAATTGGGCTTTTTCCGTAGAAATCATAACCCGATGGATGTTGTCATCGATTCCAAGAGCAAAATCTTTGGCCCCGGCAGCAGCACTTTTTTGCAATTCATTGACATTATTTAGAGCCTCCGTTAGTACTTGACGAAAATCAATTCGCCCTATGTCCGCATTCAACCCTTTTACCGACTCGGTTACGACGTCAAGCCTCTTTATGGAATCAAGAGCCGGCAAGCCATCAATTTTCATCCTTATTCCTCCTCAAACATTTGTTCTGTGTTATCAATCGAAGCCAAGCGGAACGCCGGTATTACCTGCGCCCAATCTCCAAGGCCTTGCGAGCCATTTCTTTTGTCGTGTTGAAAGCCGTTACGTTGGCTTCATAAGCCCTGCTGGCATCGATCATATCGACCATTTCCCTAACCAATTCCACATTAGGCATCAAAAGATAACCCTCCTCGTCGGCATCAGGATGGTGAGGATCATAAACCATTTTAAAAGGAGAGTGATCCCTGATAATTGCCGTAACCCGAACCCCTTCCCCTCCTCCGCCTTGCAAATCACCTTCCCGGGGCATGAAAACGGGAACTTGCCGCCTGTAAGGTCCCCCTTCCGGGGTCCTGGTGGTCTCGATATTGGCTATGTTGTTGGCTATGGTGTCCATTCTCAGCCGCTGGGCGGTTAAACCGGATGCACTGATATTAAACCCTTTAAACATACTCATTAGGCCCTACCCCCCTGAGATATAATTCTTTCCAACATGCTGAAGTGGCTGCCTATGATCCTGCTAACCGTTACGTAATACATAGCATTACCGGCCATTTCAGCACTTTCTATCTCCATGTCCACTTTGTTTTTATCCAAACGCACCATACTTTCATCATCGATCCGATTCAACCCCCGGCAGGCAATCTTCCCCATATGTCCCTTATTGGTATGTTTCAGTTCCAAAGCCGGCTTTGTCTCCAACGCTTTTTTTTGCTTATCAGATAAGATATCGGCAAAAGAGATATCGCGTCTTTTAAAACCCGGCGTATCCACATTAGCCATATTGTCCAAAATTATTTCCTGGCGCCTTTGTGAAAAATCTAAAGCCATCTCCAAAATAGGCAACAAACCCTCTTGTTTAATAAGCATCCAATCACCCGCTTTTTTCATTTTAAACAAATAAGTGCATGAATCACCGGAGTACCACTCTTCATTATTCCTACTGCAATTCCAAACGATGGTAATTTTAAGGTATGCTTTTGTTAATTCTTAATTCTGGAATTAATATACAGCAGTAGACATTTACCGGCTAAAAAAGGGAGGTCCAAAGACCCCGCCGCTTGTGAAAGCCGGCTAACCGGCTTTCAGGGAGAAAAAAAAGCCTATCCCGAAAAGGATAGGCCTCTTTATAGAGAGAAAAAAGCACAACCTCTCTTCGGTAACGCTTCAACCGTAGCTTATGCCTTAGGTTTGCGTTTTGCGTCCTTGCCTTTCAGCAAGTTTGCCCTTTCGGTAGAGGTGAATAGTTTTATTTGGTTTGATGAAATTAACTTTCTTATCTTTCCTATTCACCATTCGTTTCTAAAATCCTTCTTAAATTAGAAAGTTTTTCATTAATTATTAAAATTTATAAAATAACCACCGCCGGGACCGCGCCTAACCGATAATACACCTAGCCTTTCCAGCGCTTTGGCTTGTTCCCTTATATAGGAGGGGGTAACGTTAAGGGTTCCCCCCAACTCCTCCGAAGTAACCGGCAGGGCATAGGAAGCACCTTTAATGCTGAGAACTCTGATTATTTCTTTTTGGATAACCGAAAATTTTCTTTCTCCCATAGTTACACCCCCACCTAGGCTTTGAAGTCAAATATAGCCGCTTCCTTGCCCACCGTCTTCCTTTGGCTGCTCAACGCATTTTTACTGCGCAAAAGCAATTCCAACTTCTTACCGATGTCCTCCATTTCCTCTTCCAAAAGCCGGTAGTTTTCATCG
This sequence comes from uncultured Halanaerobiales bacterium, assembly GCA_964568715.1. Lineage (GTDB taxonomy): Bacteria > Bacillota > Halanaerobiia > B1SED10-174 > B1SED10-174 > CAZMQU01. Next base: position 121,200 of record CAZMQU010000003.1, on the reverse strand, counting down.
CCCAGGTTTTTTATCTTTTCAATTGTTTGCAAAATTATTTCTATCGATTTTTCTTGTGTCTCACCCTTGTTAGCATTAATTTTTTCGATCAGGTTTTTTTTCTTTTCCAATATTTTATTAAGATCAGCAAATCGGCCCGACTTGATTATTACATGCTCTTCTTGGGTCAATGCCAGTAGATTTTCATAATATTCTGTCAATGCCGACATTTAGAAGACCTCCTTAAAGAACATTTTCCTGTGGTGTAGATAGGGCCTGTTCCCAAGCATCCTTTAGATCCACAATAATCTGCAAGACTTCTTTGATGATATCCGGATTCTTTTGAATATTCGCCTCAACCAATCTGTGGTGGGAATAATCGTAAAGCTGCAACAAATTATAGGCCAATTGCCCGGCGGCTGGATTTAATCCGTACATTAATTCCTCCAAGATAGTTTGAGCTTTTAGGAGCTTGCCATTGATCTCTTCGATATTTTTTTCCTTATCCCATATCAATAAAGACTGCCGCAGGAGTTTGATAATCCCGTTAAAGCATAGTAAAGCCAGCTTACCCGGCGAGGCCATTTCTACTTGTACTTTTTTATATTGGCTGTAGGGATTGGGTTTCATCTGATTCCCTCCCATCAACTATTGAACATGCCCGGGCCGGCCATATTGAGCACTTGTGTCTGCTGGGCCAACCAGGCACTTTGGCTGGAAAGTTCCTGCAAGGCTCTTTCCAAGGCCGTCCATTGCCTAACCAAGCGTTCGCCAACCATCTCCACTCTGGCTTCCAATGTTTGCATCCTTTTATCCAATCCGGCAATTAAATCATTGTAATAATTCTGACGTAAAGATACAACCCCATCTTTGTCTTTCAGGACGTTTTCCAAAACACTGTCGAGGCGATGGGCAATACCTATAAAGCCCTCCTCCTCCTTTGTGCCCTGCCATAAAGCCTGCACCTTGGCAGGATCTTCCCTCAAGACCTCCATGAATTTTCCCTTGTCAATACTTAAAATTCCGCTCTTCCAATCAAATTTAAAACCCAAAACGGCAGCTTGATCAATATTATCATTGGCCCCGAGTCCTACCGTATCCATTAGGGCACCGCGAACCTGGTCGCGAATTCTGGCCAAGGCACTGTCTCCTTGCATGAGCCCTTCTTTACTCAATTTCTCCAACATAAATTGGTATGTGCTGTTGAATTGATCGACAAAAGCATCGAATTTGTCCGTCACCGTCTGGAAATCTTCTTTAACATCAACCCGGGCCGTTCCCGTACCTGTCAAATTAAAGCTGATCCCGTTTACCACATCAGAAACGGTATTGGAAGATCGCACTATTTCGAGTCCGTTGATAGTAAACTCAGCGTCCTTTGCCTCTTGGAGCTCTTTAAGGAAGGAACCCTGAGAATCGATAAAGCCCAGACTCTCCATCAGGGAACCGGCTGTTTCTGTAACATTTATGGCATTGGCTGAACCCGTTGCCCCGCTTTCCAAAACCAAACGATTATCAATGATAGTTGCCTGCAACCCAACCGCAGCTTGATTTAATTTATCCTTGATATTTCTTAGGCTGTCACCGGCTTGGATGTCGATATCCTTGTTGTTGATATTCAAAGTGCCGGTTAGGTTCAAATCAACATCGGTATCATCGACTTGATGGGAAGCAATTCTATGGCGTGTTGCCAAAGCGGAGACATCCAACTCATACACTGCGAAATCCGCACCGTTGGTCGCTGAGGCGGTGACTATGCTGTTATTGCTGGTTTGGGCAACTATAGGTTGAAATGAATCCATCTTTTGTAAAGCTTCGCCGGCTTGGCGCAAATTGTAAAGGCGTGAATTAACATCGCGCCAACCATCAATACGTTGTTGATACAGCTGTTGCTGGCTGGCCATGTTTACAAGCGGCTGACGTTCTATAGCCATCAGCTTCTCCAGTATGCCGTCGATATCCAATCCGCTGGCTAAGCCTCTTATACTCATACTCATTTATCTCCACCTCCTCAAGCTGTTTCGTCCAGGAAAAGGCCAACAATGTTACGAATTTTTGCTATCAAATCCAGAAATTCTTCCGGTGGCATCTCTTTTAATACCTCCTGAGTTTGGGCATTGATTACTTGGACAAAGAATCGTTCCGTATCTTTATGCAACTTCAACAATATACCCTTTTGAAAGAAATCAGTCAGCTCATCGAATTCTACCAAGACTTCGTCGGTAAACTCTACCATTTGTTGGCGGACCCGATCCTCCAGCTCTAAAGAGAAAGCTTCCTTGCCTTTTTGCAAAGAATTTATCTCCCGGCTGTTAACTTCCGGTTTAATTCTTTCCTGATCCCCTATGGGGGAAACTACAGGATTAGCTTGAATACTCCTTACACGCATCGGCCTCACCTCCTGATTACCTTAATATTGGTAAATCCTTGGCTAAAATACCGCTTCACCAAAAGTCAATGCTTTCTCTAAAGTGGGGTGAAGCCGGCCGGAAATCCGACCGGCTTCGTGCCTGTATTAAATTTAGCCAAGAAGCTGTAAGACCGACTGAGGTCTCATGTTAGCCTGGGCCAACATGGCAATACCTGCTTGACTTAGAATCTGATTCTTGGTATAGACCATAATCTCCGCAGCCATATCCACGTCACGGATTCTCGACTCGGCTGCCGCCAGGTTCTCGGAAGCTACCGACAAGTTCTTCATGGTATGCTCCAGGCGGTTCTGGACGGCCCCCAGTTTGGACCTTTCCGCTGAAACATAGTCGATGGCATCGTTGATCTTGGTTATTGCTTCACCGGCACCCTGGGCTGAGGTGACATCGATACTGTTGACATTAAGGTTCAGGGCGTTCATGGCATTCATGCTGACGCTCAGGTTCTGTCCTTCGTTCGCACCGATTTGGAAGGTCAGGGCGCCACCGATAGTAATATTGACAGTACCTACTTCGGCAGCCTCAACGCTCAGGCCCTCGGAACCGTAACCGGAGAACATTATCTGATTGCCGGAAAAACCGACCGTCAAAGTGTTAGCTGCGGCATCTGTTGCAGTTGCTACTGCATTTGTTCCTGCAGCGGCTGCAGCATTGCCTGCACCTGTAACACCAGTACCATCATTGAGAGCATCCCCATCGTGGAATGTTTCTGCAGCGGCGGCGGCAACATGCAGTGTTTGATAGGCACCGACATCGGCTGTCTCGATATAAAATTCATTGGCGATCTCATCATAGGTGGCAATTACGCCGCTGACATTGGCGTTGATGCGGGCGGCCACGTCTCTGTATGACTCATTTTGCTCCCAAGCCACGACGGTGGTTCGACCGTTGACGTTGATGGTAAAGCTTCCTGCATCTTCAGTTGTGGTCTGTGTTGCAGTTCCCAGAAGGTTGCCCGTTTTGGCAGCTGTTGCCAAAGAACTAACGTTTACGGTATATGTGCCTACTTGCGTATCGGCGGTGGTCTTGATTCCTTTGACAACACCGGCGGCATCAACGGTTACTCCCATATTACCGGTCAAAAGGAGCTTGGTGTTAAATTCGGTTGTATCAGCGATTCGATCCAATTCGCTGACCAATTGGTCGATTTCCTTTTGGATCTCGCCCCTGTCTTCGGTAGTCAAGGTGTCGTTGGCGGCCTGGACGGAGAGTTCCCTCATCCTTTGCAGGATGGCGTGGCTCTCAGTGAGGGCCCCTTCTGCGGTCTGTATCAAAGAAATGCCTGACTGGGCGTTGCTGATGGCCTGATTGAGACCTCTTACTTGGCCTCTCATCTTTTCACTGATGGCCAGACCGGCTGCGTCGTCAGCAGCCCTGTTAATCCTTAAACCCGATGACAATCTTTCCAACGACTTACCCAAAGCACCGTCCGTATTTCCTAAATTACGCCATGCGTTTAAAGCTGCAATGTTCTGATTGATTCTCATTATTAATTCACTCCTCCGTGATTTTTTTCCGCATCCTTGCGGTTTATTTGGGGTTTTTTCAAGCAACACCGGCCGAATGTTGCTCCTTCAACACCCATCTCTGGGCCCGAAGAGGGGTCGGGCCGAGAAAAAGATACTGAAAGGGGGAAATTATTTTCTACTTATAGCTTCGGTAAAAGTTGCATTTTATTTAATAGTGTTTTATAAGTTTTTCCTCCGGCCAAGCCATTTCGCCGGCCGGCTGTTTAATCCTTATTTTCACCCTCCGACCGATTGGGCCGGCCCCTTTTTGTCTGCACCCTTTTCTCGTCAATCTTTGCATCCCTTCGTTTCTTTTCTTCTAAAAGCTTGTCGATGCTATCAATATCAAAATCTTTACTGGCTTGGGCCCGTTTGTTTTCCTCCTGAATCTCCAGAAAAACTTCCTCTCGGTGGATGGAAATTTCCCGGGGTGCATCCAAACCAAGCTGGACCTGGTCTCCTTTTATATCGATGATGGTAAGAAAAATATTATCGCCGATGATAATCTTTTCACCTATTTTGCGCGTAAGAACCAACACAATAACACCCCTTTTCTAAACCGGAGCCTCGACTTTCTTAAAAGCCGGATGGCGGGCACTATATTCCTGAGCAATTACCACTTGCTGGCCCAAGCGCTTCTGTATATTAATAATCAAGGGGCCCTTTAGATTCAAGGTCATATCTTCGATTTTCTCCGGAACAACTGCAATGCATAAAGTACGAATATTGTCATCTACAGCAAGCTTTAATTCCTTCTTATTTTTTTCCGGCAAATGAAAACTGTAGTCTTCGACAAAAACCCAAGGTTCCGTAACCACAAAAGCCAAGTCGGGTTCCTGTACGGACTGCAACCAAAAAAGCGGCGAATTGTCCCTGGTCGGCAAGAGGACAAATTTTTTGTACTCTTGAAAGCCCAGCAATCCCTTTGGAAATGTAATAATTTCATCTTTTCGGATTTCAACCCAACCAAATCTAGTGGTTTCAACCTTCATCGTTCACCCTCCCCAAAAATCAGATCCGTTTATCAAGGATTTGCCCGTAAGGCCTGAACTCAAACTTTAACTCGCCCGGTAGGACATTGATGGTCGGTGCTTGAATCCATTGCAAGGTTAATTTGTTTTCATACTCCACCTTGTCTTTTAAAGCACTCAATTTGGCAATGGTATAACCTTTGTGGATATCGGCCATCAAATCACCTTCTTGGGCAGTACCTTTAATAGCCTCACTCACTTTTCCCCGGCTGTCGGTGCATATTTTCTTTGCCATGGCCCTGCTGGTCAAAACACCCATATCGGTCCGCGAAGGTTCAGCGTCAACCTTCAGACTGGCGCCGGTATACTTTGCCCATATTGACAAAACTTCTACCTTCATTTTTAATTACCTTAAAAAGTCCATCAAAGACGGTTGAACAATGCGGGCTCCTGCTGCCAAGGCCGATCTGTAGACACTTTCCTCCAGCTTGAGCTTAGTAAGTACTTTGACGATATCAGCACTTTGGGCATCACCCAAAGATTTTTCCAGTTCTATCTCCTGGCTGATTAGCCGGGCAGCCGACAATTCAAAACGACGACTGCAGGCACCTACATCGGATCGTATAGCCAAAAACTTATCGAAAGCTTCATCCAAGTGGGCGATACTGTTGTTGGAGATTGAATTGGTATCGCCTGATTGCAAATACAGACCAAATTCTTCTAAAACCGAAAACAGAGGTGAAAATATCTCCGAGCCGGTTTTGTTGATGGGAATTTCAACTCCCCGCCCCAGGCGGATCTTAATCTCGCCTTCGTCTCCTTGGTAAGGCAAATCGGCATCGATAAAGGGGGGAGTGGTCGTCCTATGACCCCCGAATACGAAACGTTCTCCGTAACGAACATTGGCTATCTCCAAAAGCGACTCCCTGATTTGTTCAACCTCGCTATGGAAAGCTTCAAAAGAAGAGACTTCGTGATCCCCGTTGGCACTGTAAATCATCAATTCTCTGATCCGATGGTAGACCTCCCCCAATGAATTCAAGGCACTGTCGGTAACCTCCAACCAGCCTTTACCCATCTGAATATTTTCCTGTAGCTGATCATTTAAGGCAATCTCTGATTTAGCCCGTAAGGTAAAGAAGGTAGCGGCCGGATCATCGGATGGGACAGAAAACTTGTTGCCGGTCTCCAACTGCTCAAAATATCGGTCCAGGCGCCGCATGCTGCTTTGCAAATTAGCCATCATATTATTAGCCATCATTTGATTGGTTATACGCATCTTTAGTCCCCTCCTAGCGAATCATATTTAAAAGCGTTTGAATCATTTCATCAGCTTTATTAATGTAGTAAGAAGCAGCACTATAGGCATGTTGATATAGTATCAAGTTACCCATCTCTTCATCTAGATTTACACCGGCGATAGAATCCTGCTGGGCTTGCAGTCCATCTATCAGATACCGCTGGTTATTCCCCATCCGGGTAGCTTTTTGGCCCATTACACCCAGACGCGATACAATGCTCCGGTAAAAATCGTCGAAACTGGCATTACCATTCTCCAAAAAACCTTTATCCTTCAGCTCCAATAAACGAAAAATGTTGTCGGCATCACCGGGAGAATCCGGATGCATAGAAGCGGCAATCAATCTTAAGTTTTCTTGTATTTCGTCAGTCAACGCTATATCGCCGGCCCCAGTTCCGCTAAAGAAAGGAATATCGGTTGAGTCGTCTAAACCGTACCCTTCTCTATGGATGTGGTTGAATTCTTCGATAAGGGTTCCGGCCAACAAATCCAAATCCTCTTTAAAACCTTTGATAATTACATCTCTGCCCTCTATAAGGGCCGCAAAAGCACCACCCGTTGCCTCAAAGGGCAATCCGTTTTCGCTCCAACGAAGGCCATATAGATTATCATTATTAATATCCATAAAAGATTCCACTTCTTGAACCATATCTTCTTGAACCAGGTGGATACCGCTGATTGTTATATTCCAGCTGCCCCTACCATTATCATTGACCCGTATTGCAACCAACTCGCTCAATTCTTCCACTAATAGCTGGCGCTTGTCCATCAAGTCATTGGGTATCTCATTGTTACGGATAATGGTACAAATTTGTTTATTCAAATCGGCGATTCGATGGGCTATTGTATTTATTTCATCTGTACGGGCATTTATTACATGATTTATGTCTTGCCGGTAACCTTCCAGCTGTTGATAAAGGCTGTTGAAAGAAGAAGTTAAAATGTTAGCCTGCTGACGAACCGTTTCTCTGACAGCAATACTTTCCGGTTGCAAGGAAAGCTTTTCCAGGCTGACAAAGAAAGCATCCATAACGGCGGCCAGTCCGCCTTCGGAGGGTTCATTGATCAAAAGTTCCAAACGACTCAAAATGCTACGACTCTGGTTCCATTGACCCAAATGGCTCAACTCTTGTCTTATTTGCCTATCCAGACAGTAATCGCGTATTTGAACTATTTTAGCAACGTCAACCCCAGTTCCCATTTGGCCTTGTGCAAATTGGTGCAAACCTGGTAATGCATAGGGCGACCCGGTGACCAATTCAACCCTTTGTCGGGAATAGCCTGCGGTGTTAGCATTAGCAATATTGTGGCCAACTGTATCAATGGCTTTATTATGGGCTTGCAGCGACCGCAAACCCATCTGAATTCTGCCAAATGTGCTCATCGTTCTTCCTCCTATACCCGTTTATCCAAAAGCATGCTGCCGGGTTCCGTCGGTCGGGCCGGATCATAGTTACCCCGTTCCGCCCCCCCTGCTAAACCTTCAAACATCATCTGATTTAAACCCAATGCATCCTGGAGCAAACGTTTATTTATTTCATTGGTTTCTGCTAACTCATCCAACAATAAAAGCAGATCCTTGCGTAGCCCTTTAAGTTTATCGGTGATTGATATGCCTGCCCTTTGGCAAATCGCCAAGAAGGAACTGCCGTTTTCCGCCAGGGCCTCCAAACAATTGACCCTTTTGTTTTCTTCTTCTTCAATATTTTGCAAGATCTCTTTTCCCTGTTCAATGGTTTCTAAGAGTGCATCCACTTCGTTAGCTATAATTTGTTCTTGTTTAGTTTTAGCCAATTTTAAAAGTGTTTCATAAAGGCTCTTTTCTCTTTTGAGAATCCCGTACAACAACGAAATGTTGCTTTCCACAACGCCACCTCCTTAATCTTTGCTAAGGAGCTTATCGACCAAGAATCTTTGTACCATTTTCTCCGCAATATCCCGGCCCGAAACATGATAGTTGCCTTCGGCAATAGCCTTTTTTATTTCGCTGATTTTTTGATTGCGAACATCGGGAGAATCCTTTATAGCTTTTTGGATCTCCTGAAACATCTGTCCGTCTTTGGAAAGAGATATCTTGTCTTCTTGGCGGTTTTCCTTTTCCGCCGGCGGACGGGTGCTGTTTTGGTAGAGGGCCATCACCCGTTCAACTTGGTTCCGTGAGATTTTCAAAGAATATCACCTCTTTAAAATGAAATAATCTTAGTATTCCTTAGTATATCATCGGCATCCCATCTAAATTTGTTAAAAGAAATCTTTTATAAACCTCTTTTTCTGTCTTTAAGCCGGCCGGCGGTATGCATTTTGCTTCTTTGCCTGACCGTCAAAGGCTTGCGAAGCTTGCTTTCCTTATTAATATCGGTAATCAGCCGATTGGAACAATCCAAACAATATTCGCCTTCCTGAATGGGTTTGCCGCAAAACTTACATTCTACATACAAAGAAAAACCATTCTTGAACATCATCGAAAATCTGCCCTGGCGGACAAATTTAAATATTTGTTGTTTTTCCACTCCCGTTGCTTCATGAATTTCATCAATACCGGCATCGCTGGCTGTCTTTAAATATTCGTAAACCTTCTTATAATTTTCTTCTTCCACACCCCGACAAGCCGGACAAACATCATTTACTGAATCGACAAATACCTTTCCACATACCCGGCAATTTTTCAAATTCATATTAAAGCCTCCTTGATATACAACTTGCTGGTGCCTGTCTTTTTTTATTTACGATAGCAATAATTTAAACAATGTACCAACCCACTTTATTCCTGTTCCTCTTCGGCAGTAAGTTGATATATAAACCGGTCCATAGCAATAGAAATTATGGGCCGGCAATAATAGTCGGCTTTAAAATTTTTATCATTCAAAAAGTCAGCCGATTTCCTTCTACTTGTATTTTCGGTACTATTACAAAATTATTAACCTTATTATTAAAAATATTTCATTATTATAAAATCAAAGAAGTAATAAGGAAGGATTTTCCTTGCCCTTAACGAATATACCTATAAAGAATCCTGTTTTTCGACACCTTTTTGCAAGAAGGGAAACAACGGGAGGTAAAGTAGCTATGAAATGTCTTTACCGTGACAAAAAAGGGCTTTCACTGATAGAGGTTCTCTTGGTTATTTTCTTGTTGTCCATTGCAGCTTTAATCATCACTTCCATGACCACCACCAACTATAAAAACCTCGGCCGTTCCCGCGACACAGGCCGGGCTTCAAATGCATGCCAACAGATTATCGAAGAATGGAAACTGGTAGACCCTTCAACCTTCACAAACTATAATAATTACAATTCAAAGGTTCCCGGTTCCCTGCCCAGCTTGGCGGAAGCCAAACAAAACTGCTTAGCCTGGACTCAACTGGCCAAAGAGGTCGATCAGGACGCCAACCTGCGCCTGTTTGTGAACACCAATAACCAAAGCCCGTCAATCACCCTTTATACCTTAACCGTGGAAATCCGCTGGAAGACGCAGATTCGTGAACTCATAACCATTGTACCCGTAAGGAGGTAAGCGATATGCAACCAAAAGAGAAGGGTTTTACCCTTGTCGAGGTACTGTTGGCTGTTTCTATATTTATGATCCTTTTTAGTGCCTTTATGGGTTTTTATATTCGCTCCCTTAAATCCCACAAACTTTCCGATGAGCAAATAGATGCCAATAGCAGCCTGCGCCACTTGCAAAGGATTTTCCTCAAAGATTTACAAGAAGTGGGTTTCGGCGAATTAAGAGCATCGATTCATCCTTTGAATATAAATAATACAGGAACGGAAACTGTATTAACCCTCCAACTGCCCAACACCATCAGCCATCTTAAAAATTCTGCGCTTCTGCCCACCAGGGAACTTAGGGTCTTTGATGCTGCCGGCTTGCATGACAATGACAATGCAGTCCTAATCTCCAGCGAAGATGCCATCAGGGTAACAATCGACAGCATTGATGATGATGTAATTACACTGAAAGACGACTTAGCGGTCAGCTTTGACAGCAACTCCCGGCTAATAACCTACTCCATTATTTCTTACCGTTGGAATAAAGTTGACAAAACCCTAACTCGCTTGGTTAACGGCAATCCCAGCTACACTTGGCAAAGTGTGGATACATTTGAAATCGTTTTTTTTGATCCGAATGGCGATAATATTAGTAACCCCAGTACCTCAACAAGATTGTCCCATGCCCAATCAAAAATTAGTATAAAAAAAGACGAGTCGACAAGATCAGCCCTGGTAACTTCCTACACCCACCTGCAAAATGCCGGAGCTCTATAATTCAACCAACTTGAAAGGAGGTTGTTTGTTGTGAACAAACAGTTTTATTGGCAAAGGAGCAAAGAGGAAAAAGGTTTTGCTATCGGCGTTGTCCTTGCCTTACTGGTTGTAATTTTAGGCGTCGGCGGAACCCTTTTGTTTTCCGGCCTGCAGGAAAACAAGCAAGCCGCCCTTCACTCCGAAAAAATATCATCCCATTATGCTGCTGATTCAGGTGCTAAAATCGTCCATATGGCATTTAAAAAGTACCTGGATGATTTAATGGAGGCAATCTCCTTTGAATTGAAGATGCATGATATAAGAGTTGCCAACGGTTTCCTTGATTTTTTGCAATATGGAGGTATTCCCCTGGAGTCGGCCATCTCTCCCGACAGTGCAACCTTTCACTTGAATCTAAATGCAAACAATAGCTACTACCTTACCCATAGTCCTCCAATAAGCGACAATCACCTGGTTAAAGACAGCCCTGTTACGGTTGCTGCCAGCGTCACCATGGTCCCCTTGGGTCCTGCCACGGTAGAAGTACTTCCCACCGGGGAAGTCTATATCTTCCCCCTCCGCTTCCATATTAAAAGTCAGGGCAAATGCAGCGGAGCAATGCCGGGTAAAACCGTTCTGGAAGGAGAAGGGACCGCCTTTATTCGTGTTTCGACCGGCCTCTTCGGGCGCTTTGCCCTTTTTACCCACATCCACGAAACATCGGACCGGAATGGACATCCCGTTTGGTTTACCGAAAATACTGTATTCGAGGGACCTGTTTTTACCAACGGAACTTTAAGTTTTAAAAATACTCCTACATTTAACGGAAAAGTGTATTCTCATAACCAAAGAGCAAGATTTTTTAATGGAAGAAGACCTGATTCTACCACCGGTAACCACTTGTTGCTCGATAGTGACCGCAACGGTAATATCGATGTACCTGACTTCAAAGATACATTCCACCGGGGCGTCAAAGAAGAAAAGATGCCCGACAACCTGGACGATATGCGCTGGGCGAATCTGCAAGGGGAAAATCCCAACAATTTGCGCCACAAAGACTACCATTTCTCAATGGGGTCAGACGGCAATATAAGCGGCGGTCTTTATTTCCCCGCCGATGTCGATATTGAACTCATCGCCGAAGGGGACAAACAAAGAATCAGAACCCAAACCAGAGGGAAAAAACTGGATTTTGTCATTGACTACAAAATGGGAACAACCACGGTATACAATCGACTCAATAACACCATTATTGAAGAAATTAACTCCATACCCAACGGCACTATTTTCTCTGAAAATAATATTACTTCTTTGAAAGGCATCGTTCAAAAGGATTCCCGCCTGTCCGTCGCCGCCCGTAACAATATCTATATTACCGATAACATCCTCTACGAGGAGGACCACATTGAAAATCCCGACGCCACCAATATATTGGGTATCATGTCGGAAAAAGGCGATGTCATCATCCCCAATAACGCACCCCATAACTTAACCGTCTCCGGCACCGTCATGACCCCCCACGGCTCCTTCCGGGTTCATGATTATACCCAGATAGACCCAAAGGGAACCTTGACGCTCCACGGCGGTGTAATCTCCTATTTTTACGGGGCTGTCGGAACAACAGCAGGCGACGGTTATGGTCGTAACTTCATCTTCGATAAACGGATGGGCGATTTGACCAAGATGCCCCTTGGCTTCCCGGCCACAGAATCCATGGTGGTCGATTCAGTACGGGATGAAAACATGGATACCCTCGACCTGATAATTTGGAAAGAAAGCAAATAAAAAAGCGGCCTACCGCTTTTTTATGCTTTTTAATAGTAAAACCATCCGGTAAAATTGTGTTTATTCAAAGGCAATAGTCAAAACCTTACAAGCTTTATCCGAATATAATATCCAGGGTCTTTTGGGCTGCCCCTGAATGGGTGGTCAAAAAGGCCCTTGCTTTTTCAGATACAGATGTTACCCAAGCTGCCCGACCTGCCAATATTTTTTCCATTTCAGCCAATAGTTCAGCCGCCCCTTGAACCCGGCGGGCCAAATTTTCTTCAACCAAAAATCCGGCTATTTCCCGGCAATTATCGGTATGGGGACCAAAAAATATCGGCTTGCCCAAAGCTTCCAAAGGGTTATGACCACCCCGCTTCACCAGGCTCCCACCGATAAATACAATATCAGCTCGGGCATAAAAATAGAGTAATTCGCCGATAGTATCCAGAATAATTACCGGTGCCTTTTGGTCCTTTGAAATTTCCGTACGTCGTATGGCATTAAAGCCATGCTTGGCAACCATTGCCAAGACTTCTTTGCTCCTCTCGGTATGCCGCGGTGCCAATACCATATGCAAAGCGGGGTATTTTTGTTGCAAGGCCTTGTATACTGTCAGTAAAGCTTCCTCTTCCCCGTCATGCGTACTGCCACCGACGATCAAAGGATACCCATCCAAATACGAAAAGGCAGCTAAATCCCCTTTTATTTCATAAGAAGTATTGATTTGCACACCATCAACCTTAATATTCCCCGGAAAATAAACCAAACTTTCCTTTACACCCAATGCCTTGAACCTACAACTGTTTTCCTGTGATTGCACACAGATAGCGCTGAAGCGATTTAAAAGCGGTGCAAAAAAGAAACGAAGAGCCCGGTAGCGTGGGAAGCTCTTTGTGCCCAACCGGGCATTGGCCAGATATATCTTTATGCCTTGGCGGGAAGCAAGCCAAATCAGGTTGGGCCAAATTTCCGTCTCAATTAAAATCAGCTTGCTTGCTTTCATTTTTCTCAAAAGGGGCCAAAGTAAAATAATAAAATCAAAAGGAAAATAGAAGGTATTTGCCAGACCTTCTATTTTTTTTGCCTCCTTTTGGCCCGTTGCGGTGACTGTGGACAGAACAATCTGCCTTTGCGGATCCCGGGCCCTTATCTTTTCTATCAGGACGGCAGCAACCTTGACTTCTCCCACGGAAGCAGCATGTATCCAGATTGCCCGGGATGGCAACGGCCCCTTAATCCGACCTAGTCTGTACCGCAAGGATTCTTTTTTGCAGATAATTGCCCAAGCAAGATAGGCCGGGTAAAAAAGAAAAAGAGGAATTAACAATAAATTATAGACCAATAGGGCTATTCCCACTGAACCCATCCTCCCACTAAACTTATCCGTCCTTTCTTTCCCAACAACCGATTAGCCCCGATCAACAGGCCCGATTCGCCGCAAAACAGATTCTTTGGCGGTCTCTTTGGGGTTCAATATGTTTTGAGCGGCTGTTATAACCATATCCGGTGTAATTTTTTTCATGCAACGGTTATGGGGACAATAACGCCGATTACAGCCCAAACAATCCATCTCTATCCTTATTACCCCGTCTTTTTGGCCATAAGGGCCGCTTTTCGTCACGGAGGTTGGTCCCATAATGGCTAACACCGGACAATTGGCAGCAGCAATATGCAAAGGCCCCGTATCGCCGCCGATAAAAAGGGTCGCCCTTTGCGTTAGACCGATAAACTCCAAAATAGTCGTGCGACCGGCCAAAGAAACAATACCCGCTTCCCGTACTAAGGGTTTTTCAATTTGACTTGCATCGGCCCGCGAACCGGTAAAATAAACTTGGAAACCTTGATCCGCTAATTTTCTGGCCACCATCAAATAGTTTACCAAAGGCCAATTTTTAGTCCGCCAACCTGTATAAGGATGGATTATCACAAAAGGTTTCTCCGTCTTCAAAAATTCAGGCCTTGCCAGTCTTTTGAAACCAAAATCTACCCGGGCCTTTGGTAAACCGATTTTTTGTAAAACCGATAAATGTTTATCAACCGTATGTAAAGATTTGGCCGGAGTCGGAAAAGTTTTTGTCAGGAAATATTTATTCCCCTCCCTTGTTCCATAGCCCCAACGTAGCGGAGCATCGGTCATTTTGGTTACCAAACCGCTACGAAAGATATCATGAAAATCAAAGACCAAATCGTATTTTTCCGATTTAAGTTCGGCAAAATATTGTTTGAACCCTTTCCACACCGGTTTAAACTCTTTTCTTTTAAGCAGGTTCTGCCAGTTGTAGCGAGGAAAAACCAATATTTTATCCAAATATTCATTGGTAGTCAACAAAGTATAGGAAGGCTCTTCGGTAATCCAATCAATCTCAGCTGTCGGGAAATTAGCCCGCAATACCGCCGCAACTGGTAAAGTTTGGGTAATATCGCCAACGGAACCAAGCTTGACAATCAATATCTTTTTAATCTTAGCAAAATTAAAACCGTGCATCAGCACTTCTCCTTTTGTTTTCCAGCCTTCTTTCCGGCAATCGGGCCACTATTGCCGGAATAATTGCTGTATGTATTATCCGTTTCGGAGAGCCCGGCTTATTTTACCCCAAAACGTCCTAAAGCAAAGATTCGTATACTGCCAAGGTTTTATCGATCATTACGTCCAAATTGTATCTATCCCTAACAAATTCCTGCCCTGCCTTGGCGATCTTTTGACGTAAAATCTCATCTTCTCCCAAGCCAATCATAGTCGCAGCCAAATCCTCAACAGACCGGGCTTCCAAAATCACTGCCTCTTGATCAGGATTGACCGCTGCCGATATGCCGCCGCATTTTGTCATTATTACCGGCAAACCCGCTGCCATGGCCTCCATTGCCGCCAAACCCCAGCCTTCCCGTGTGGAAGTAAGGATAAACATATCCATGGCAGACAGGTAAGAAGCAATGTCAGTTTGCTCACCACAGAATTTCACTTTGTCGGTCAAATTCAATCGGTGCGTTAATTTTTGCAAATGTTTTGCCCGGGAACCATCGCCAACCAAAATTGCCGTCCATTTACCCTCCCGCCAATTGGTCGCTTGCAGCAAGGCCAAAGCCTTAAGTAAAAGGTCTTGCCCCTTGAGGAAAGTCAGCCGGGACACCTGGCCAAAAACAAAATAATCAGCGGGAATCTGCCAATTAGCCCTGATTTTTTGGCCAAAGTTTCGTCTTTCAGCAAAATAGTCCAAGTCTATCCCTTCTTCAATAACCTTAATCTTAGTCGGAGAGACACCGAGTTTGGCTTGTAAATGATGACCGACCATCGGGCTTACTGCAATTACCTGTTGACCCCAACCCATTACTTTACTACCCAAATGAGGACTATACTGGCTGTGGGCCGTGGTAACAAACGGTATACCGGCAATACGGCTGGCATAATAGCCTATGAAAGCGGGGACCCGTGAATGGGCATGGACTAAATCAACTTTTGTATCATTAATGACCCTTTGCAGGGCGGTAATGCGAAAAGGTAAGGTGAAAGGGGAGTTGCTTTTCACATCAATGGCTGCAAAAGAGGCCCCGGCCTTCAACAAGGTGGGTATCCGATCTCCTCCTTTGGCGACCAAAACCACCTTTAAACCTCGGTTTAAAAAACCCCGACATAAATATTCTGTATGGGATTCGACTCCCCCCGTACTAAAATAAGGCAGTGCCAATAAAACTTTCATGCCTGTCCCCCCAACGACGCTCTATCTCTAAAGCACAGCGCTTGGCTTCTTGTAAGGGTTCAACGTCTTGCGTCCTTTCCAGGCTTTCTGCGATAAGTTTCTGCAATTTCCCTCCTTGATCCAGTTGCCGGCGGGAACAATGTAATATATGGTCACTGGCAGCCAAAAGAGGTACCAAACGGAGATCACCGGGCATCCTGCCTTTCCCTCTTTCGACCCCCCAAACAACGATTTTCGTGCTACCGGAGGCCGCTTCCGATATCATGGTTGCACTGTCTTCGCTGACCAAGATTACATCGCAAGCAGCAAGCATCATAGGGAGAGGGTTTGCTTCTTCTTTACAAGCATCGATAAAGAGTAAGCAACGAGGATCATCGCTAAGCCGTGCCGCCAAATACTTATTAAGAGACTCGGGTGTACGGCGAGACGTTGTCAAAATAAAGCTGCCATCCTTTTTTTCCGTAAAGTCCCCTATTTCAATCAATAAAGATTCCATGGTCAATTTATCAATATATAAATTGCGTGCATTGCCGCCAACGATAATGCCCAAAAGAGGGCCTGATTTGGGAAGGAAGGTGCCGTGTTTTTTTTGCCAATAATCGGTGGCACCCTGCAATTTTTCTTTGTCGATTCGGTTTGGAATACCCATCGTGACAAACACATTATGCCGGCGCGGCGGCTTTTTATGCCCGGCAACCAAAGCCAGAGCAAATTTCGAAATACCGACGGGGCTGGGAATTCCACATGTGATGCTGGGAACCCCCAGAATGTCTCCCAAAAATAAATTAGGTACGGCCACCGAAGACCCGGCCGAAATAATTACACTGGGCTTCACAGAAAAAATCGTTTCCAAGCTCTCTTGTTTCAATACTTTTACTAAGGTTGCCCTTTTCCTTTTTCTTGTCAGAGGCAGGACTTGATTAAAAATGCCCCATCGGCGCAGAGCCAGATCGTGGCGTCGGCTTTTAAAGACGACATCAACCAAACTTACCTCTGCACCGTCAATCCTTTCAGCCACTCCCAAAGATTGATTGAAGTGGCCGGGCTTTTGATCACTTAATACAACAATGCTTTCAATGGACAAACTGCATCACCCTCCGCTAACTGATCCATTACACCTCATTGCCGGGCAAATACATTTTGACTTAAAAACTGCTTCCTGTTTTATATATCAATAACAAGATTATCAGCGGGCAAACAAATATAATTCTTGCCAAGCTGCCGGCGGGTAGGGATGCAAATGCCAACCTTTGATATGGGCATGGGATAAAGCAAAAGTTTCACCGTGGATGATAAAACAGCCCGGTGCTTCCAGATAAATAATTTTTTGTATTTCCTGGTATGCATCATATGATTCCGACGAATTTACAGGCAACCGCCGCCCGTATTCCAACAAATGGTCGAGCTCCCCATGGGAAAAACCGCCGTAATTTGTACTGCCTCTGGTATGAAAAAGAGGATAAAAAGCCCAGTCGGCTACCATTTGTTCCTCTTGCGCAGTAATGTAAACATCAAAATCAAAAGATTCTTGCAAATGGGTCCGCAATAGCTCAGTCTCCCAATCGGTTATATTTACGGTTATACCCAAACGGGCACATTGCCATTGAAATATTTCCGCCAAACGAAGACGAGTCGGATCTTTATCGGTAGAAAGATTCAATGTAAACCCGCCGGCGGGATACCCTGCCCGGGCCAAGAGTTCTTTTGCTTTGCCCAAGTCATATTCATAGGCACTTATGGCGGGATTAAACCAGGGGGAATCCACTGCTAAAGGCCCGATACCTGCCTTGCCTCCGCCATCCAAAACCAAAGCTAAAATTGCCTCCCGGTTTAAAATATGGCATAAAGCCAGTCTGATTCGTCCATCAGACATCATTCCGTGGTGACCGTTGAATCCCATAAAGATACCCGGGCCGCTCCCCGATCTATGAACCAGAATATGAGGGTCCTCTTCCAGGCGCGGCAGCTCTTCCCGAACCGGACCATCCCGCAAAATATCAATCATCCCCGCCTCAAAAGCCAATAGGCGCATCTCATCATCGGTAAAAACCTGAAAAGTCAAGCCTGAATTGGCCGGCGGACCTTGCCAATATTCCTCATTGGCCTCCAGGACCAAATTATTTCCGTATTGCCAAGATTTGAACTTATAAGGTCCCGTTCCCAGGGGGCGCAATGCAAAATCTTCTCTATCACCGTCATGCTTGGGCACTATAGGCAACAGGGCTACGCTGTAAGGGAAAAAAGAATTGACCCTTTTTAAATGAAAAACAACTTCGTAATCCCCCGCTATCTCAACGGATTCTATATCTTGGCAGAAGACCCCGGCGGGGACGGAATTTCGTTCGTCGATAACCCAATCAAAGGTATACTTGACATCCGCAGCTGTAAAAAGAGTACCGTCATGCCACAATACTCCTTCTTGTAAAAAAAATGTAATTCTTTGCCCCTCCTCTTGAAATTCCCAGCTTTTGGCCAAGAGCGGCTTTAACTCCATGTCGGCATTGAACTTTACCAAAGACTCATTAATAACATTTATCCTTTCCATTGATGGTCTGTCAATGGCCGTACGAGGATCCAAGCCCAAGGCCTCGGTGGCAGTACCTATAAATATTTGTCCGGACCCCGCCCAAACAAGGGAAGGCCAAGAAAGAAGCAATATGGAAACAATAATAAACACCAAACACCTATTTTTCATAAATTAGCCCCCGTTCAATTTTAAATACCGGCGGAATCAGCGATAAAAAAGTTTGCTGCGCACTTCAATTCCCGCCGAAACAGGAAAGGAAATACAGCTGCCATGGGAGAGCTGCCCCAAAAATTCCCGATTATCACCCATTACGTTGAGCGCCAAGTTGCGACTTTGGTAGGAAGGCCAAGACATAACGTCCCAAACCTTGGTCCGCCGGGCCTGCTTTTCTTCATATTGCCTAAAATCCCAAAAAGTTATTTCTCCGTCAAAATCCAAAAAGATGTCCGCCAGGGTAGGCCAGGTCTCATAAATTTTGTTCAATATCTCCCGGTTGGACCCCCAAAAAAGGAAGTCTCCCTTGGACGCCAAACCGGGGGCCAAACTTGCAAAAGGCAAATCCAAAACAGCCATCTCCCCTTCTTGCAAATATTTTATGGGAAGCTCTTCGACCCCCAAGGCTTCCACCATGCCCAATCGCCATTTATCGACAATCTCCGACCATGGTAAACCGCCCTCAATATTATAGATGATAATCTCTCCCCAAAGAGGATCGCCAGGATAGACCGCCTGCAAACACCAGTTGACTTGCGGAAAATAATCGGTTCCCGGCAGCATGACCGATCCCTTTTGTACCTCCCAAACACTGCTGCCGTCTCCCCTTTTGCGCCATATCTTTTCCCAATCAGCCAATACTTTTTGCCAATCCGCCACCCAATCTTTCTTCTCACTTTTCAAATGGAATTCCTGCAAAGCCAAGCCATCTTTCTCTTTTCTAATCTGGGCTCCGTAACCGCGAATATCTTTCTGGCGGGCTCCCAATGGTTCACCAATCCAATAACGTTGAAAATAAGAGTCTTCTGCCAAGGTTTCATAATCCATAAAAGCCAAAATTGATCCGTCATCTTGCAAGGAACCAACGGTTTGTCGATACACCGAATCTTCCAAAAGGCTCTTTTTGCTCCCCATACGGATTTGACTTACTTCGTTAAACAGTAAAGAATCGTTGCTCAAAACCAAAATATTTCCATACTGTTGCCAATACCAACCGCTCTCTTCGGGTGAATGAGCCTTCACAATGTCGAGCCAATATGAAGTCTGCCGGTCAATCTTGACCAAAAATACCATTTTCATTGCACCGACCTCATAGAGGGCCAAAGCCCCTTGCGAAGCCAAAACCCTTTGCAGATCCTCATCACCGAATGGATAACCGAGACTTTCACCGGCCTCCCCCAGCCAACCCGCCAAACGTAATATTTGCCGCGACCGGGAGGCTTCTTCCCAATATGAAAGGGAAACAAAATCTTCCCAGGCCATCATATCCGCAATACCACCCCGTTTTTCAAATACCCCGTCCCAGGCCAAATAAAAAAGCGGATCTTGGGGTACAAAGCCGGCCAGCTCAGATTTCATAGGACCCGCCAGACTTCCCCGCTCAACCAAAACGTCGTTTTGGCAACCAACCATCAACAAAACAAGCAAAAAAAACGACAGGACAACTTGGGATGAGACTCTCATCAATAATCACCTCCAACCCAATCAAAAGACCAAACCGAACCACTAAATACAGGTTCTTTAAAAGGAAACCAGTCCATCTCCGTTTTATGCCAATCCTCGCGGTGCGGCTCCATCTTCTTTAGTTCCGCCAGGAGTGCTGTTTTTTCCTCTTCATATCCCAATAGCCCGGCAATTTTTACTGCCGCCGGGTATAGGACAGTATCGACCCGATATTCTTTGGTGCCCTTTTCAAGCAAAATCCAAGCTTCCTCCCGTCTACCCTCGTTGACTAGGAGCAAAGACTCTTCCAGCAAGAGCAGAGGTGATTTATTTTTAATGTTCAGGCGACCCAATTCGGCAAGCCTGGCTGTTGCCATACCTCCATCGATAAGCAAATCACAGCGCAATTTGGTCAGGTATGCTTCATTGTAAGGATCATAAACAGCGGGCATCATTTGCGCCTGCATCCTTAAACCCTCTTCATATTGGCCGGTAGCGAGGGCATATTCGATAAAGAGGATTTGCAAGTCTTTGTTATCCGGCTCCAAAGCAAGTTGAACGGTCAAATAAGTATCGAGTTCCGCCGCCCGGTTCCAAGCCAAAAGTCTTTTGCCGCCCTCGACCAGAACATCTCCAAAGTGGGGGAAGTTGGCAAACATCGTCTTTATCGTAAAGACGGCTTCTTCAACTTGCCCGTAAAGGAAAAGTTTATCGGCATATTCCAGATAAGTATGAAGATTGGTATAATCATCCCTTAATCTGTCCCTTAGTAAAGCAAGGACCGCCCCCTCTTGTCCTCCTTCTTCCAAGCCCTGCAGAAGAAGGTTAAACAAAACGTTATGGCCGGGGTAATCGTCGAGGGCCAAACGGCAAACTTCAACCGCCCTCTCCCACCTCTCCAACTGCAAAAGGGTCTCGGCAAGGCTGATGGAGACAAACAATTGATCAGTTCCTTGTTCTAAAATATTTTCATAGTAATCGGCCAATTCAGCCAGAAGGCCCAACTTTCCGTATAGAAGTTTCCTTTGCTCATCGGTACGGTAATTCATGGCGAATGAACTAAGTCCTTCTTTTTCAGCAAGCAGCAAAGCATTGTTCAGGGCTAATAAAGACAAGTCATACTCACCGTTTGCCTCCAAAGTATAGCTGATACTTAAGAGAGAGTACGGGTCCTTTCCTGTATCGGTCAAGATATCAACCAGCAACTGTTCTCCTTCTTGCCTGTAACCGGCTGCCAACAAGTTTAATATTCTTTCCATTTCAATTACGCCGGTATTACCAAAAAGACCGGCGGCTAACTCCAAATAAACCAATCCTTCTTCAAAGTTGCCGTATTTTTTCAATAAGCTGTTAACTGCAAAATATTTATCCATACTAACCACCGGGATCTCCGGTACCATTGTGCAAACCTGCAAAGCTTTCTCCTTTTGATCTTGAGCAAGGAGACTTTCCGCCTGCCATAAGTAGCCTTCCCCCTCCCAAGGGAACAAATAGATTGCTTGTTCAGCCAATCTTTCCAGCTCCGGCCACAGATCCCTGTCCTTATATACCCGGGCCAGGTTGGCATACCATCGCCATTCATCAGGATTACCTTCGATTAATCTTGTATACAAATCAACGGTGCCCCGCCAATCGCCTTTCGCCGCCAATAGTTCAATAGCTTTCTGCGTATATTGGTACACATTGGAGGATTTCACGGCATCATCGACCACGATTTTTTTAATGTCATCGTAGACATAGCGGCTGACACCAAAAGAAACCAGGTCGCTAGTGTAGATATCTTTTACCACCGGTAAAAGATTGCGGGGCCTGCCCCGGGTCAATTCCAAAACCACCCGAGCTTTGTTATAGTAATAGGAATTGGCCAGATTGGCTGTACCGATAATCTTGGCCGCCTTATCGAGTATTTTATCGGCAATATCATAAAGGCCGTAGCCAGTAACTTCTTCAGCCAAGTTGGTCAGTGAGTAAACATTGTCACCGGCCTCGGCAATAAACTCATCCAAGATAATTAGAGCCTTTTCCCTCTCCCCCAACTGAAGATTAACCTCCAAAGCATATTTCAGTAAAGTTCGACGGTAGGAGGAGTCCTCATAGTAAAGAAGAAGGTCCCCGTATT
This sequence comes from uncultured Halanaerobiales bacterium, assembly GCA_964568715.1. Lineage (GTDB taxonomy): Bacteria > Bacillota > Halanaerobiia > B1SED10-174 > B1SED10-174 > CAZMQU01. Next base: position 98,999 of record CAZMQU010000003.1, on the reverse strand, counting down.
CCTTTGCCGCTGCCGCTAAATGACCTCCCCGCCAATACTCCCAAGCCAAATATTCTTTCAGATCAACCCGGTGAGGCTCTATGGCACAAGCCCGTCGGAGCGCTGCCAAGCGCTTGCCAAAGTCACCCCGATAACGGTTGGCCCGATAGAGAACCATGTTCCACCGATAGTCCCGTTCAGCCTCCCGGGCTGTTTTTTCATAAAAGGAAAAGAAGGCCGCCAGTTCCCCCCAGGTCTCCAATTGTAAATAAACCCGCCGCAAGAGGTTGACATCCAAAGGATTTAGATTTATCGCCTTCATACACTCTTCCCTTGCCGAGACAAAATCGCCTAAATCAGCCCAAAATTCCGCCCGGGCCAAATATACTTGGACGATCAGGTCCTTTTCTTCTGTATCCAAGGCTGTTTTAAGGGTTTGATCATAAACCCTTGCCGCTTCCTCGGTCTCTCCGGCCCGGCTGTATATTGCCGCCTTCTTCAAGTAAAGATTAATATCGCTAGGATCCCGGCCCAAAGCCTCCGTCAATACAAACTGCACCCGGTCGTATTTTTTTAATTTTACCAAGGCCTCCAGATAAGGATCCAAGTACAAACCCGGTTCCTTTTTATAAAGTGTGGTCAATACTTCAACGGCTTCAACCGGCATATTGCGCTCCTTATAATTTCGCCACAGGGTCCTAAGAAGATCCAACTCTTCTCCCCGGCGGGCCAAAGCATCTTTAAGCACCTTTTCTTCCTCAACAAACTTACCTAGATTGCGCCAACGGCGGGCCAGTTCCAAGTAGCCCTGCTTGGACCAATCTTTCCTGCCGGCCTTCGCCAAAACCTCCTCGCCGCTTCCCGGCTCTCCCAAGTCAAAAAACAGATCGGCGGCAAAGAAATAAAGTTGCAAGCCGGTTTTTTCATCCATAAAGGCATGGCGAAAAGCTGTTTTTATATCATTGAGCAAGCCTCGCCGAGCCAGCTTTAAAAAATGCTCCTTGATTTCTTCCGTTTCCCTATAATCATAATCTTTTTTATCTATAGCTGCCAAATATTCAACCAAGGCGGCCCCCAGCTCACCTTCTTCCTCCCTTAGAACGCCCATTTCGAAGGCTGCAAAAGTTGGGTCCTTTAATATCTTTCTACCGGCCAAGATGGCCTCCATCGCTTCCCGGTTGGCATAATAATCATACAAAACCGTGGCAAGCTCCAGATAAAGGGAAGGATTCAAACAATCCAGCCCGACCAGACCTTGCCAGGCATCGTGCGCTTCCTTTTGCCGACCGCTCTCCCAATATACTTCACCCAATAATATCAGCACCTGCGGGTTGGTAGGTTCATAATAACTCCAAGCCGCAAAGGCGTCGGCAGCATCATCCCATAGCTGCAAGGATCTGTACAAATGCCCCAAGCGTTCCAGTATATCGGTTCGGTGAGGAGCCAGACGCAAAATTTCTTCGTAAAATGGCAGTGCCTCGGCGGGATATGACAAGTGGAGCATCATATCACCATAGAGTTTTAGGGCAACGATATCCCGGCGCCCCTTAAATTCGGCAGCTTGCTTTTCCAGCCTGCCCAGCATCATTATCGTACTCCAATATTCCGAGGCCAACTCCTTATCGACAAAAGCTCCCTGATACAACACCCGTAAAACATCCTCCCACCGGTGGGCAGTTTTGTATCTATTGGCTAAAGTCCAAAGCAAAGAAGTGTCCTCCGGAAAATACTGCAACATCTCTTCGTATATCACCAAATCATTATCAAAACGCACCCGTTCAAAACGGGCATAATCATACCAAAACCTTATGTCATCCTTACGCAATAACGCTTCTTCCCGGTAGGCTTTGCGAGCCAAAGAAAACTTGTTGACCAAAGAATACTGTTGAATTAAAAGGGCAAATATATCTTCCCGTTCGGCCTTATTCTTTTCCAAAGCCAAGGCACGACTATAACATTCAGCTGCCGTCAAATGCTCCCGGCGGGCGGAAAATGCCCGGGCCTTCAACTGCCAAACAGTTGCGGCAGTAGCATCCTCGACGCGCAAAAGGGCATCATCAGCCAAGGCCAAAAGTTCATCATACCATTCCAAACCGGCCAAGATTTCCATCTGAGCCAATACTACGGAACCGTAGTCCTCTTGGTTGGCAAAATGAAAGAGATAATAGTCGTATATTTCCAAAGCATATATTAGGCCCATATAATTTTGTTGCATCTTATCCATATCCGAATTCATCTTGTTCCACATGGTTTTATCAAAGCTGACCGATATCAGACCGTTTATAAAATTCAGAAGCGGTTTTTGGTCGGTTTGGGCTCCGGCAGCTAAGCCGGCCGGAACGCCACCGCCTTTAAAGGCTCTCGCCAATCCCAATATCGCTTCACCCTGACCGCCTTTATCCCGGCGGCTGATAAATTCTTGTAAATATATCTTCTGAGCCCAATGCCAGTCAAATCGGCGGCCTAAAAAGTCAGCAAAGTCAAATATTGCAACCTGTCGTTCCTGCGGAGACAAAGCAGCCAGCCACCGGGAAAAGGAATCTTCAGCCCTTGCCAAATATAGGGTTCGTTCCTCCTCCGGCCGACTCTCTTTACTTAAATCATACCAATAGAGTCCGAGCATTAAAAAATCCAAAGGACGGTTGCCTGACGACAAGGCTTCAACCGGATCTTGCTTGTTATCGGTCAGAAATTGCAACCAACGGGAATAAGAATGATGAAAAGGTTGCAACGTTTGGATCCGGTAATATACCTTTTCCATCTCTTCGTATCTACCCTGTTTGCCCAAGTAGTCGGCCCAATCCTGGTAAACAGGTACTTCATTGGGCAATGCCGCCAGGCAACGAAGGTAAAAATCCTCCGCCGACAGGGTAAATAAGTGGGCGTTAGCAAAATAGTCTTGGGCAAGACGACGATACAGCTGCAAAGTAGGTGCTGTTTTAAGGGCTTTAAAATTTGTTTCCAAGGCCTGCTCCGCTTCACCCAACTCCCAATAAAGGGTACTCATATCTTCATAGTAGTCCGAAGCATTGGCCTCATCCAATTCAACCAATTCGCCGTAAAGGGTTAAAGCTTCCTGCCGGTAACGAAGTTCCTTGTAAAGGGCTGCCGCTTTATATTTTAGCTTAAAACTGGTAGGAAAAGTCGCCAATCCTTCCGCCAATATTTCTTTCATCTCCCCGGGGCGCCTTCCTTTGGCCAAAACCAAAGCTAAATCGTAGTATTGCATCGGTTCCAAACCAAGGGATTCCCGGAGCCTCATTTCTTCCTGCCCCAAATCTTCACCCCTTATATACTTCAAAAGGGAATCTGCCCGGCCCGTTGCCGGCAAGGCACCGACCAAAACAGTCAAAAATATCAGCCAGACAGTAAATCTTTTCATTTAATCCACCTCCCCCGTCGGTAAAACAATCAACTCCACCTCGGTACCGCTCATATTGAAGGCCCGATCCGTGGCTGTAATGCGAATTTTATATTTTCCGGGTGCCCAACCGCGGGGAACCGTAAAATAACCTCGACTATGGAGAATGCTGGGATCCCATCTTAAATCGATCTCTTCCCGCCAAGGCATGGTGGCAGTCAGTATAATCGTATCGCTGGAGGCATCCGCCCATATCTCCGTTTGTTCCCCTGGTTTAATGCCCGCTGATTTCAATTTTGCTTCCACCGTCGGCGGCTCACTGTCGATAATAAAACTTTGAGTGGTAATTACCTGCTCGCCGCCGGAGGAAACGACAATGATTGTTGCCGCATAAACACCGTCTTTAAAACCTTTGGGGACCAAGAATCTGCATTCCCACAACTTGGAATTGCTGTTATATGTAGTGTTGACCGTCTCGCCGAAGGGAAATATAACCGTTACCGCCGTGGTATCCGCCGGAGCTTGCACCGACAACAAAGGGTCACCGGGTTTAATAACCCTCGGTCGCAAAACTGCTCTCGGGGCAGCCAAAAACGATGTGTAGGGCGTAACAATGTTAAATTGGCATGATAAGTCAACTACTTCTTTTTGCCATTCGTCGTTCTTTTCCTCTTCCAGCCAAGAAAGCAATGTATCGATACGAGCCCGCGCCCAATGATAAAGCAAGAAATCATCGCTATGTGAGGCCAAAGGAAGTTCAACCAAGGTACTGTATTCCTTTTTAACCCCTTCCGCCAGCCCCTCTATGGTTACAAAGCCCCTACCCGGCTGGGCAAAGTTGGCAAAAAGAATCAACTGAGAGCCTAGCTTTACAGTTGCCGGCCCGGGTAAAAATTCCAACTTGGGCAAAGAAGGCGAGACCAGGACATTTATATCCGTCAACCGGCAGCTGTAAAGTCCCGCCAGCAAAGATTTCATAATTTCCTCCGGGCTTGCTCCTTCGCCGGCCAGGTAAAAATTACCTCCATCATCGACCAAGGAGCATAATAAGCTGCTTCGCACCTGGTGGCCCAATGCCACAACGGAAATATCCAGATGAGGCGGGCAAACAGCCAAAATAGCCTCTCTACGGGTTGCACCAAAGGTTGCTTGACCATCGGTTAATAATATTACTTTGGTGTCCCTTGGTAGATGGTGCATCGATTTAAGGGCTTTTTGCAAGTCGGTACCTTCCCGCACAAATTCCAAACCGGCTAACCAATTGCGAGCTTGAGCAATATTAGCAGCGGTTGCCGGCCGTGGCTCCGGCCACAAATAAATGCTGTCGATAGCCCATGCACTGATATTAAAATAGTCGCAATCCCGCAGTTCTTCCAAAAAATTCTCAGCCAGTTGGATCATCTTGACAAAAGGCCACCCCATCATGCTGCCGGAACGATCCAAGGCCAAATGATAACGGGAGGGCAGAGCTGCTATCTTGGTCTCCGGCAAGAGGGTCAACATCAAGATTCCCTGCCCCTCCTCCCTGCCGGCCTGATAGATAAACTCTTCCCCCGGCAAATCCCATGTTAGGTACAAATCTTGCTCCGGCCTATAATCTTGGGCCGCAAAATACAGATCAACTCCGTGGGAATGTTCCTTAATATCAATTCCCGCCAGATTAGTTTTGATGTTAACCGGCTTCATTTGACCGGTCATATTGAGCCGATAGTCCAGATTATCAATTCGCCTGCTCTCACCACCCGTCAGCAAGGGATAACTATAGACTACCCGGCCACCTTCCCGCAACAAAGTTTGCCGATATTCCAATTCGACTCTCTTGGTACCATAACCGGGAATGGGAAATATCCGCGTCTCAAACAAATTATCATCCACTTGCTCCAAAAGGCCCGGATCAATATAAAGGCTCTGCAACTTAGTATAAATTTGGCGGGCCGGTTCCTTCTCCAACATCTTGCCCGCCAACCTTATCTCTTCGTCCCAGGTAGCAAACGCCGTCAGAAAGGCGTCCGCAGGCAAAGTAAACATATACATTCCTTCTCGTACCGAAGAATCGCTATTATAGAATATTTGGGTAACCTTTGTGTGAACAAATAAATCCTGTATCTCAACCACGATTGATTCATGCAACAATTCAATCCCCAATTCCTCATAAAACTCCGTAGGCACCAGAATTCCGGCCGCACCCACTGTTCCGCCGGGTAATGCGTCCAGAACCACCGGCACAAGGAAAAGCAATAGACATAAAAGAAATCTCTTTTTTCTCATCTCGTCCCCTCCCAAATGAAAGACCACAAACCGCTGCCGCTGCCTACCCAAACCCGCTCACCCATTACTGCCAAAGCAGTGATGTTATTATCAGGAAAATCATGGCTCACTTTTGTGGCACCTTCTTTGGTAATATAATACAAACCTCCCCCTAAGGTCCCGGCCAGAACGCCCCGACCAAAAGGTATCAAAGCATGAGGATTTATCTCTAAATTGTTTAAATCCCGGTCGGCGGCAAAATCATCCCAGCCACCACCGTCAAAAAAAGAAACTCCGCCGCCGTAAGTACCCACCCACACCCCTTCATCGGTACTGCAGATGGCTGTTACCCAATTATTATTCAATTGGCCGCCTTCCTTGGTGTAAAATTGCCACCGCCCCCCTTTAAAAGCCGACAGACCGGCCAAAGTTCCTACCCAGAGGGTATCCCCGTCCCAATGGACGGCATAGACCCGCTCATTGATCAAGCCATCAGTCATCCCCAGACGGGTAAAATTGAGACCATCATAGCGAACAAGGCCATCTGCAGTTGCCAACCAGATATAATTTCCATCGTAATCAAGACCGTTGACCCGGTATTGCTCCAGCCCAAGCGAGGGGCCCCAAAGATGCCATTTGTCTTCGATAAGTTGGCCCAGCCCTCTCGTAGTCGCTGCATAAACGGTGCCATCAACGGAAATAATTTGATTGACTTCAAAAATCCCCGGCTCTTCAAAAAACCGCCGATCCTCCCAAAGACCTTGGCTGTAACGAGCCACTCCACTGCGGAAAGTGCCCAGCCAAAGAGTTTCTCCCTCGGCATATAGATTGGTAATCTCATTACCGGGTGGACCGGCCGGCATCTCCACGGTTTCCCACAAACCGCCCTTTAATCGACGCAGACCGCGGGAAGAGCTCAGTAATAACTCATAACCGTTAAAAGCCAGTGCTTCCGTATACTTATCATCGGAAACCCCCACCCATCTTTCGCCTCGCCTTTCCACCACCCCACCGGCATAACCGGCAGCAAATACCTGTTTTTCTCTGCCGGCCAAAGCTGAGATATGGCGCCCCATTATTCCCATCTTGGGAGTCTCATCGCGCCATTCGCCTCCATCGTAAACAAATAAACCGTCAATCGTCGCCACCCATAACAATTCTCCGTCATAGTACAAATCTCTGGGTAAAAAGCATCCCGCCGGCATAGCCGGTAAAGGTAAAGTCTCGAAGAGATGGTTATTGTACCTGACGATACCTTGGGTCGTCGCCAACCATAAGCCATCATTGTCGGCAACCATGGCGATTATATCCAAGGAGGGCAAACCCGATTGAATACCGTATTCTCGCCAAACTTGCCCGTCAAAGCGAACCAAACCCCGCCTCGTTCCGATAAACAAATCATCAACATAAACGGCCAAGGAAGTAACGACATTTTGCAAAGGATGTGGTGCGTCATAAGAAACAAATTCATCGCCCTGCATTTTAATCAAACCGCCTTCGCCACAACCGATCCACAGACTTCCTTCATGGTAAACCAAGGCTTGTAAATTATGGCCGGGCAATCCTTGGGCCGCCGTATAATACTTTTCTTCTCCTGATTCCAGTGAAACCAGCCCCCCCGCCCCGGCTCCATAGACGCCTTGCGGTGTATAAAGCAGAGCCTTCAGCGGTAAAAAACTGGTATGGACTTCCTCCAATTCGAAACCGGCCCTTTGCCCGGCAATATTCCATTTGTATTCACTGTCACCCCGCAAGGGATAATGTCTCTCCCCTCTCAGAAAACGCACCAACCGTGGCAAGTGAGGCCATATTTGCAAAGATAAAACCAGTAGGAAAACAATAATTACCAGGATAAAAACCCCAAGTAAAAGACGTTTTTTCAGCAAGGTTAACGGCCTCCCCCCACCGCCACACACTTTTAACGGCTATCCTTCCAATTAAGCAATTGAGCACCGGGAAAATAGAATGATAAGATGGCGGCAAAATCATAACCTTGTTCCGCCAAAGCTTTTGCCCCCCATTGGCACATTCCCACACCGTGGCCCAAGCCCCTTCCCGTGAATACGACTTTCTCCGAGTCAAAATTAAGGGTAAACATATTGCTGGGCCAATATCCCCAACCCAGTTCATCCGTTACCGCCGACCAAAAATCCAAGAAGGAATATCGTTTACCCAAAGCCGTGACGGCCTTGATGCGTCCTGTCGGGGTATATTCAAAATCCTCCGCTCCAAAAGATATTTCCCGGCCTGTAAAAGTACTACAAAAATATTGCCATTGGTCAAAGTCCATCTCCCTTTGCCATTCGAAATTTGGCGACTGCCGACAAAGAATTTCCCCCGCCAAGCTGCAATTGCCCTCTTTGAAATGGTCGGTACATTCTTGGGTCTCTCCCCATATATCTTGGGGTAAAGATAAAGTTCCCCCGCATGCCGAATGATAAAATACCGGTACCGTTTGGCCCTCTCGGCTCAAAACCAGACCCTTGGTCGCCTGAGCAATCTCCATCGCCGCAGAAATCTCTTTCCATTGGTCCGGTGATGAAGAAAATCCCTTGTAAACCTGGCAGTGGGTCGAGGAGCAAAAGTCAAATTCCTTATGATTTCCACTATTATGAAGGGCGAAGGTTCTGATCAAAACCGCCTGGGCCTTCAAGGCTTCTTCCGGCCAGGCTAAGGGCATTTCTTGACCCAATACTGCCGCCGTATAATCTTCCAAAGAGACTTTGTTGATAACCTGCAAGAAGTCACCTTGGGGATAGATCTCCAAATAACCGGGATATTCTCCCTCCAATGCTCCGCCTTTAACCTTTACCCGCCCAGTCGGCGAAGAAACGAACAAGCTGCTTATTCCGCCATAGCCCATACCGCCGGTCTCTATGCCCATGAGCTTGCCTCCTATAATACTGACTTTGAAGTTATCTTCCAGTGGCAACTCAAACCTAGTATCGCCAACTTCCAAAAAAAAGGGGTAAACAAGTTCCAATTCCTTGCTCTTAAGCAAAGAACCCACCTCAACCCGTAACCAATATTCATTATCGTCAGCATGTAAAGATTGCCCGATCACGCTGCCTGTCAAAAGAACAATTAAGAATAAGATAAGAACGTAGAGTGATGATTTGCTAAAAAAAATACTTTGTCCCAATTAAAATCCCTCCTGTTGAAAATATTCAATAACCTCCGTTGCCAATGCCGCTGCTTGATCCCCGCCGCTGCCCCGGGGGAGAAATACCAGCAAAGCAAATTGGGGTCCGGGCATAGGAAACGCCCCTGCAAACCAGGCACCGTCGGCAGATGTACCGGTCTTACCCGCCACAGCCAAACCCGGAATTGCTGCTTTCTTGCCGGTACCTTCCTCGACCGCCAAAGTCAATATTTCGCCCAATCTAACCAAGTTTGAGGGCAATACGGGCAGAAGCCCTTTTATTTGGATACTTTCCTCCGGCAAAACCAACTTGTAGATAATGCCGCCATTGACCACCGCCATGATTAACTCCAAGACCTCGCGGGGACTCATCGGCCAACGTTCATCCAAACCGACCGCCAGCTTATAACCGGGCTCTTCACCGGCCGGGTAAGGTGCAATCTTTCCTTTGAAAAGGCTAAGCAGCTTGATTATTTTTTGCATTTCCAGCAGCTCTGCTTGTCGGTAAAAATAGTAATTACATGAATGCACAATTGCTTGCGTAAAATCCATTGCACCGTGGCCACCGCCGTAGGTACAATCCAAAAAATCACCATTGGCGGGATAATAATAATCGCAAATCAACTTTTCTCCATCAGTTCCTTCTTCCATCGCCAATAAAGAAGTAATAATCTTAAAGACCGAGCCGGGCAACATTTCTTTGTCCAATTCGGTCAAATTTGTCCAAGCCCTCAGCCTGCCACTATAAGGATCGGCCACCAATACAGTGGCACCTTCATTACCAAATGCTTCACCGAACGTCGCGGACTGAGCGATGGTCCGACCGGTAAAAGCAAAAACAAGTAAAGCCATCACTAAAAACAACTTACCGGGTCGGGCCGACTTGATTGCTTCCCCCAAGCAAAAGACCTTATGGGATAATAGGTCAAAGTCGTTTTTCGCCCTTGGCATATTTCAGCCCCCTAAGACTTTATCTATCGTGGCGGGCTTTAATTTACTTGGTCCGAAAAGCTAAAATGCTTTGGCAAGCTCCCGGTGCTGATAATAACACCGCCTTTTACTTTGCCTTGCAGCCCGACCCAATATTTGCCGTCAAGCCGGGACTGTGGAAATATCAATAGTTATCCGACTTTGCCAAAGTCTTTTAATACCCGCACAATCTCTAATCCTTCATTATATAATTCTATTTGCCGGAGACCCAATCCTGCCATATAATATAGAATTTCCAGACAGCCGGCTTTAAAAAAGCCTTACGTAATAAATTGGCCCTTTTAGCTTAGAAACCCTGCCGAATAAAAAAAATACCCCGCGCAGCGGGCCCGTTAAAGGACCGCTCCCGGGGTTTCTTGCAAATGCCTGTTATTGACCTTTTATTTCCGTCCAAATCCTGTCATAGAGAGTAGTCCCCTCTCCTAAATCAAATAGCCATTCAGAATTTTGCAATGCTTCCTCGCCCGGAAAGATAGCTTCATTGTTCAACAATTCCTGGGGAGTAAATTCGAAAGAAGCATAATTTGGGTTACCATACATAATTTCTTCCGTTAAACGGGCACTGATGTCGGGTCGCAGCAAGAAATTGATGAAAATCTCCGCAGTATATTTATTGGGAGCATTTTTAGGTATGGCCATATTGTCAATCCAAAGGGATACCCCTTCTTTCGGGAAGATGTAAATCAAATTAGGATCTTCTTCAATAGCCATAACAGCATCACCGGAATAAGCTTGGGCCAACCATATTTCTTCCATCAACAATAAATTGCGATAATCTTCACTGTCATAGACCTTTACAAGGGCTTTGTTCTCCTTGAGCAGATTTCCGGCAACGGCAAGCTCCTCCCAATCGGTGGAGTTTAAGGAGTAGCCACTCAATTTCATGGCCATACCGATGGTTTCACGCATATCATTCAAGAGGGAAATACGGCCTTTGTATTGGGGATTCCAAAAGATACTCCAACTGTCAACGTCTTCGCTTACATATTTTGTATTGAGAGCAATTCCGGTTGTCCCCCACATATAAGGCACGGTGTAATGGTTTTCCGGATCAAAGAATAAGTCTAAAAAGCGTTCTTCAATATTTTTCAGATTCGGTATATTGTCCTTGTTGATAGGCGCCAAGAGATCCAATATTACCATTGTCTCCACCATATAATCGGAAGGAAAAATAACATCATAGCCCTGGGCACCGGTCATCAGCTTGGCCAAAAGCTCTTCATTGGAACTAAAAGTATCGTAATTTACTTTGACCTTGTATTCTTTTTCAAAATCCTTCAAAACATCAAAACATATATATTCCGACCAATTGTAGACATTTAAAGTTGCCGCCAGGGTTTCCGCCCTTTCCCCATCGGTTTTCTTTTTACCGCAACCAATCATCAGCAAAATCGAGCATAAAGTTAGGGTAAGTAAAACTTTACCGGTTTTAAACCCATAAGGCTTTTTTCTGCCATTATCTTTAACGCCAATTATTTTTTTCAATATTGTTTCCCCCTTATCCCCGCGACGGGTTTTCTTATGATTGCATCGCAATAGCAAGATGGCGGCCAACCCTTATCCCCACCAACGGAGTTTTCTTACTTTACGCCCCTTATTCACCAAATCTTTGTTTTGGTGAATATCGGCCTTATCCTGTTAGGAATATGATTTCTTACTTAATTTTTGGGCCAAAAAGACGGCCACGATGATAAAAAGCAATATAATTGTTGATAAAGCATTTATCTCCGGTGTAACGCCAAACTTGACCATCGAATAAATCTTTAAAGGTAAAGTCGTCGATCCCACTCCGGCGGTGAAAAATGTAATGATAAAATCGTCCAATGAAATCGTAAAAGCCAAAAGGGCCCCGGCCCACACGCCGGGTTTAATCAATGGCCAGGTAATGCGACGGAATATTTCCCCGGGACCGGCACCCAAATCCTTGGCTGCATCGTACAACACCGGGTTGATACCGTAAAGCCGGGCTCTAACCACCAAAGCAACAAATGAAATGCTAAATGCCACATGAGCAATCACTATAGTATGGAGCCCCAAGGTAAAACCCAATAGAATGTAAAATGCTAAGAGGGAAACACCCATAACAATATCGGGAATAACTATCGGGATATAGATAATGCCCTTAAATAGATTTTTACCGGGAAACTTGTACTTATGGAGAGCAAAAGCCGTCATCGTCCCTATTACGGTCGAGATAACCGTTGAGGCAATCGCCACAATCAGGCTGTTGCGGGCAGCAAGGAGAATCGTCTCATTGTGCAAGAGTTTATAATACCAGTCCAAAGTAAATCCTTGCCATACTGCCTGAAAACGGGAAGCATTAAAGGAATAAGCAACCATTATAACCATGGGAGCATATAAAAAAATGTATACCAGCAAGACCACCACAACTAAAAAGACATAGCCCCGCGGATTCGGACCCGCCTTAATCTGCATTTTCATTTCTTTCTCTTTGCAATTGTCAGCCCCGATCTTTTTGCTCATACATCCACCCCCGACCCGGCTTTCCGATCCAAATAAATTGTAGTACCCGAACTTTGCCAAATCATTCTATCAATCTACAACTCAAACCAATATAATTTTCACAAACAAAATATCCCACCGGACCAGGATTGCCGTAAATTACAAGCAACCTAACTTCTCAACCCCACCGTAAAAATATCCACCCGCTCCGGCCGGCCTTCAATAAAACTCCTCCCGATCCAAATCATACCATCGGTTATATATCCACAAAAGCAATAGAACTATGGCCATGACAATTATTGCCGCAGCAGAACCGAAGGGCCAATTGCGGGCACTTAAAAATTGATTCTGGATAAAGTTGCCGATCATCATATTTTTTGCTCCGCCCATTAAGTCTGTAATGACAAACATGCCAATGGCCGGAATAAAAACCAAGATGGCCCCCGCTACAATACCCGGCGTACTCTGCGGGACGACGACCCGCCAAAAAGTGCGCCAGGGATTGGCACCCAAATCCCGAGCAGCTTCAAGCAAAGAATGGTCCAATTTTTCCAAGGAGGTATAAAGGGGCAAAATCATAAAAGGCAGAAGACCGTAAACCAAGCCCAGAAGCACCGAACCGTCGGTATATAACAGGTTCAAAGGTTCACTTATAAATCCGATCTTCATCAAAAAGGCATTGATAACGCCGCCCCCCCGTAGCAATATTACCCAAGCATAAGTCCTGATTAAGAAATTAACCCAAAAAGGAATTATAACCAACATCATCAATATTTTCTGCCATCGCCCCCCATAGCGGGCAATGAAAAAGGCAACGGGATAACCTAAAAGCAAAGTGACAATTGTCGTTAAAAGCGAAAATCCCAAGGATCTCAATAGTAACTTTAAGAAAAGGGGATCGAAAAAAGCCAAGTAATTTTCGAGAGTAAATTTATATACCACCCCGCCATAAACTCCCCTGGTTGCAAAGCTGTAAATTAAAATCAAAACCAGGGGCAGCAAAAGAAAAAAAGTCAGCCACAAGACGGCCGGTAATATCAAAACCCCCCCCCAGTTTATTTTTTGTCCAAACCCGCTTTCACGAATCCATTTAAATTTGTCGGTAATTTTATGCCTAATACTCTTCAAGGTATTTGCCACCTTCAATCCTGGATTATCAAACCGCTGCCGGGCCGCCAGCCTACAGACACCGATTCTCCCAATTTCCAATCATTGCTAGAACTCAAGACTGTAAGGTCAACTTGGCCTCCTACCTCAACCCTTACTCTATAACCGCTGCCGCAATAAAATACTTCCGTAATACGGCCCGGGAAATTTAAGCCCTTGCCGTTTGAACCCTCAGTAACCTTGTCCACTATCAGTTCTTCCGGCCGCAACATGAAAAGAGCCTTTCCGTTGTAAGTGGCTGCGCCTGTCGGCCCCTTGACCACTTCGCTGGGAAACACCTTATCGAGCCATTTAACATATAGAGAGTCACCCTTCGACTCCATAACTTCCACCGGCAACAAATTACTTTCACCGATAAAATCAGCAACGAACCGGTTGAGCGGCCGGCGATAAATTTCTTGGGGAGTACCCAGTTGAATAATCTTGCCGTCGAACATTACACCGATACGATCACTTAGAAGCAGCGCTTCTTCCTGATCGTGGGTCACATAAACAAAAGTAATTCCGGTCTCCCGTTGCAAGCTTTTTAATTCAAGCTGGATTTGCTTGCGCAATTTTAAATCCAAGGCAGCCAAAGGTTCATCCAATAAAAGAATTTGCGGGTTACAGACGAGAGCTCTAGCGACCGCCACCCTTTGCTGTTGCCCTCCGCTAATTTGTTGCGGCAACCGTTCCCCTAACTCATCGATATTAAAAAGGCGCATAAATCTGGTTACTTTATCTTTTATCTCTTCTGTCTTGAGCCCTTTCATCTCCAAACCAAAAGCAATATTGGCATAAACGGTCAAATGCGGGAAAAGAGCATAATTCTGAAAGACCGTATTGATATTTCTTTTATGAGCGGGCAGGTGGGTAATATCTTGACCATTCAATAATAAACGCCCCCCCTCCGGCTCTTCCAATCCGGCAGTCAGGCGTAAGATTGTAGTTTTGCCGCAGCCGCTGGGCCCCAACAAAGTAAAAAATTCCCCTTCCCGAATCGAAAGATTCAGCTCCTTTATAACCTTCAAAGGACCAAAGGATTTATTGATACCATCTAATTTAAGGATCGGCATTGTCATATTTTTCCCACCTCCGCAAGACTATTACTCAATTAGGGCACTTAGGCTTAAAAACAATAATAAATCATAATATAGTGTTAGTAAAGAACACATTTGGACACTATCAAGGCCAAACAAGTAATGAACGCTTTATTACACTGTATTACACTCTTATTCTTTGATTAATGCATTTTTAAACCGTCTTCATTCTTTGGCCAAGATCATTTTGTAAAATCATCCTTAATCGGCTTACAATGACAGCCTTTGCAAATAATCACCGCCCACCGGCTATACTTAAATGGGTAAAAAGCTCCCGGAAATTGACCCCGCACGGCAACCAATCACTTCAAATACCTTTACCAAGGCTTAAGTCCCAAAACAGGTCTCAGCAATCTACTCAGCGTAGCTATCAATCCCACCAAGCCTCAGGCTCATCTTCCCTATAAACTTTAATACTGTTTTCGCGCAAAAGAGCCGTCGTAACCCCACAGCCGGCCACAACCCGACCGGAAAAAGTACCGTCATAGATTTCACGGCTGCCGCAGGAAGGGCTTCGCTCCTTGAAAATGGCCTTTTTTATTTTCCAAAGCCGGGCAATCTTCAGAGTTTCCCGGGCTCCCTTGATAAAATTTTCAGTCACATCTTTCCCCTCCTGCGAGATAACCCGAGCCTTGCCCCACAGGACATCCCTTCCATCACCACCCTGAATCTCTGCCGGGGATCTTGGAGTCGACAATCCTCCCAATTGTTCGGGACAAACGATGGCAACTTTTTTATCAGCCAAATAATCAATAAGTAAATCCAGCCTATTATTGCCGCCGCTGTATTTGCAATCGATTCCCAACAAACACCCGCTAACTAAAAACACAGCCTCACTCCCTCTCTTGCTTCTTGAATCTTTCTTCAGCGATTAAAACATGATATCCTATAGATAATATAGTAGATACTAGGAGGTTTCCGCAACATGTTCTTTTTCTTAAAATGGCCCCGAATTATCGCTGCAATTCCATCACCGGTAATAGAGGCCTTGCAAACATTGCAAGCCGCCGGCCGGCAAGGTTTTCTAGTCGGTGGTGCCTCCCGAGACCTTCTTTTGGGGAAAACCGCTGCTGATTGGGACATTGCTACCGATGCTTTGCCCGGCCAAATCGAAACCATTTTCCCGGCCACCCTCCCTTTAGGAAAAAAATTCGGAACTATCCTGGTTAAAACTAAAAACCTGAACCTGGAAATCACAACTTTCCGACGGGAAGGAACCTATTCAGATGGGCGTCGCCCCGATTGCGTTGAATTTGTCGACGATATCCATAGTGATCTGGCCCGCCGCGATTTCACCTTCAATGCCATCGCCCTGGAACCTCTTCTCAAAAAAATAATTGATCCTTTCGGTGGCCGCCGGGATTTGGCTCGTAAGAAGGTCCGGGCCATCGGAGATCCTTTCCTTCGCTTCAGTGAAGACCCTTTGCGCATGCTTCGTTTCTATCGCTTTCAAGCCCAACTGGGCTTTAAAGGCGATAAAAAAACCGCCGCAGCTCTACTGGCGGATCTTTTGCAAAAAGTAAGCCGCGAACGCGTCGGAGAAGAGCTTAACCGTCTATTACTTTCTTCCCATCCCCATCTGGGACTGTGGGGATTGACTGAAAGCGGACTCTTAACTACAATTGCTCCCGAGCTTATCCCCTTAAGTCTGGATACCGAGACATTGACTCATTCCATTAAAACCGTCCAAGTAATTAAACCGACCCTGCCTTTGCGTTGGGCCGCCTTACTGCACGATATAGGCAAACCCCACACCCGGACTTATAAAGACGGCCGTTGGCGCTTCTGGGGCCACGAAAAAGTTGGTGCCGATCTGGCTCAAAAAATTCTGGTCCGTCTGAAAATGCCCAAAGCCTTGCAAAAAAAGGTCCTGCTTCTTATCCGCAACCACATGTTTGCCATCGATCCCCGCTTCAGTGACGGAACCTTGCGCCGTTTGATTAGAAAAGTTGGCACCGACAACATTCTCGATCTATTGGAGTTGAGGCGAGCCGACATTATCGCCACTTCCGCCCGTTTTGATTTGGCCTGGCCCGCTTATTCGTTGTTTGCCGGTCGAATCAAGTCTTTGCTGGAAGAAGACGGTGTCTTTACCAACAAAGACTTGGCAATCTGTGGGCATGATGTAATGGCTCTTTTGGGTATACCCCCGGGACCACAAGTAGGCCGGATATTATCCACCGCCTTGGATTGGGTTACCACCGATCCCCGCCGCAATACTAAAGAACAAATTATAAATTATTTAAAAGAGCAAAAAACATTTAACAGAGCGGGATCTTGGCATAAAAAATTATAATCAACCGGCCTTCTCGGGTTCACCCAAAATATAGTTTATCTGGGCCTGCAGAACAACCCTTCCGTCAACTTTGGCTATTCCTTTGCCGGTGCCAAAATTTTTACGGACCTTGTCCAACTCAACACTTAACTCCATAACATCCTCCGGCAAAACTTGGCGGCGAAAACGAACTTTATCGATGCCGGTAAAGAAAGCAAGCATCCCCTGTCGCTCCTGCGGGCTGAGAACCACTACACTGCCCAGCTGCGCTACTGCCTCCAGCTGCAATACACCGGGGAAAATGGGAAAGTCAGGAAAGTGCCCGGCAACCCATCCCCCTTGCGGGTCAACCCGATAGATTCCTTTGCCGCTCAAACCGGGTTGCAAGTGAGTTACCCTATCGAGAAATAAAAACGGTTCTCGATGGGGTATTATTGCTTTAATTTCTTCCCTGGAAAACATTTCTTTACTCCCTTCATCTTTTATTATCTCAACACCTGGCAAATACGGTACAATCACAAATTATACTTTGACTGCACTCCACTTGCCTCCTAAAAAGCGAACCGCCATAAAAGTTGCCCTCATGCCCCAATCCAAGACCATGGCATACCAGGCACCGGCCAAGCCCATGTCTAAAACTATTACAAAGAGATAAGCACCGGCAAGCCGGCCCACCCAGGTTGCAAAAGCCGTACTGAAAAATACGGGCCGCGTATCCCCCGCCCCTCTCAATCCCCAAGCCAAAACAAAACCTGTCGCCATGGGAATTTGGGCAAAAGCAATAATTTTCAAACAGATTGAACCCAATTCGATAATAGCAGGATCCGGAGAAAAAATCATGATAAATTGCCGGGAAAAAACAAACATAATCACTCCCATAATACCCATCACCGCTGAAGATACTTTCCAAGCGGCCAAGCCGCTCCTTTTGGCTTGCCTGGGTCGGTTAGCCCCCAAGTTCTGCCCCACCAAAGCAGTGGCGGCAATAGCAAAACCGAAACCGGGCATGTAGGAAATGGATTCCGCTCGCAAGGCAATTTGATGGGCTGCAAAGGCAACTGTTCCCAAGGAGGCCACTATCCGCAAATAAAATACTTGCGCCAATCTTTGCATCAATTGCTCCGCTGAAGCAGGCAGCCCGACCCGCCCGATTCGCTTCATCACATCCCAATCGGGCCGGAGAGATTTAATTGTTTCCGCCCACAAGGTCGGATGGCGCTTGGCAAAAAGGATCAACAGTAAAAAGGCACCTATAAAACGGGCAATACTGGTCGAAATAGCTGCCCCGTTGACACCCATTGCCGGTAAACCGAACTTGCCGAAGATCAAAATATAATTACCAAAAGCATTGCACACATTGACAATCACATTGGCCACCATAGGAGTCTTGGTATCCCCTACCCCGCGCAGAGCCGAGTTGACGACCATACGCAAAAGCATAAAAACAAAGCCCGGCACCAAAATACGCAAATAATTTGTACCTATCGGCACTACATCGGTCTCCGCACCCATCAAAACGATTATTTGGGGAGCGAATATATAAAAAACCACACCGATTACCAACATAACAACCATGGACATTATCAAGGATTGCCTTAAAACAATGCCACCCTTATGACCTTCCCCGGCACCGGTAAAACGGGCAACCAAAGCCGTGGTGCCAACGCTCAAAGCTTGAAACAAATGGATAGAATACTCCAAAGGCAACATGCTTAAACCGACGGCGGTTATGGCTGCGGCACCCAAACGCCCGACCATCACCAAGTCAATAATCTGGGTCATAGTTTGGAAGATTCTTTCCAATACCGCCGGCCACGCCAATTTCATTATAACTTTAAAATCAGATCTACCTTCTATAACCGCCTCCTGAGACCCCAACTAATTACCTCCCATCAAATTAAAAATAAAAAAGAGCCGCCAATACCTGCAATCAATCAAAGAATGAGCAGGGAGCAGTGGTCCATCCGAACTTTTCTTCCCAAATCACCTTCTTTACCCATAAAGGCCAAGGGGGTACTTTACCAAATATTTAAATATCATTTTAGCTATACTAATTTTATTCTTCTTTGATTGCCCTTATCCCTGCCCTTCGAAAGGGATATTGTTTTTAAAAAGACCGGCCGATAAAATTATTTTATTATAAAAAAGAAGACCCCACAGCATTCACCGTGGCGGTCTTCGACCCAATAGCCCAACCGGATATCAACAATTGTTGCGGGATAACTCTTCTAGACGATTACCGATATTTGTAAAAGGAGTCATCGCTACAAGAGCTTAACTCAAGCCCTTAACTGAGCACTCAATAAATTATTCACATTCCGGACATTCGCCGGTTTCATCACCGCGTATTCTCATCGTCTCACAACAAGTTTCCCGTGAAGTATTTGCTTTGCTTGTTCTCCTGCCCCTTCTGTCCATTGTGCCCAATTCGCCGCTGATTTCAGTCAAAGTGGACATAGCTCCTTCAATTTGGTCGGTATTATTTTTTACCCAGATTTCACCGGCCTTGCAAATCTGTCCTTCTCCCCAATAGATACATGTATCGACTGTGCAATTAACTTTGGTCACCTCATCACCTCCTGCCGGGCCCATTAATATTATTCCCGGCAAGGCAGGAATGTACGCTTGCCTTTTTTTTACAACAGATCCGTCTTTCTCACAAATTCAGGGTTTTGCGCCAGTTGTTGACCCTATCCAAAACTTCGTGGACATAGTTAGCCCCCCGGCTGATAATTATCGATAAAAATATAATACCTAATAAAGGAATTTCAATATTGAAACCGATTATAGGGGGAATGTCAGGCCCTAAAATGTATAAAACAACGAAAGAAATCCCCAAAGAGGCCAAGTCCATCCATTGTACTTCCTTCCTTACAATATCTTTGATCCACTCGATAATGGATTCGACCAAGATTGCCACAAGAACCAAAGAAATATAACTGTCCATTTTATCAACTCCGGATATGATTATTTGTTATTATTTTACTTAGCTGCAACCCTTTATTTTCCTTTAATTTCCCAATATTTTTTCTGCGCCTCCCGCTTTTTAATCTTCTTCCCGGCGGTGGCCCCAACCAAAACAAACGGAGATAATCATTATTGCCAAAAGAATATAACAGTAAAAAACATGGGGGACAATTTCTTTGGCAGCAAGAACCGGTATAAATGAACCATATTCCCGGGCAGCCCTTGCGCTAAGTTCTTGGGCCATTAATACAGTCGGTGCCCAAGGCAAAGCGTAGACCAAGGTACAAGCCGTAGCATCAAGCAGATTGGCTCGTCGATAAGGATGAATTTTAAACCGTTTTCCCAAGGGATTAACAAAAGCAACTCCGGCTGCCAAAACCGAAGGAGTATTCAAACCCATCAAAGTGGAAAAAAATAAGGTCACAAAGACGATAAAAAATTCCGCCTCCTTGGGAGTCTTAACCAAAAAAGACAATATCCCCATAAGGGCTTTATCACCACCGCCGGCTTGCATGATACCGACGCAACCCATAATAAGAATGGCCAAAATCGACACATCAACCACCCCTGCCAGACCTTCAATTATTATGCCGCCAAACTTTCCTCCTTCAACAAAAACCAATTGAGATAAAGAAGAAAGGCCAAACAAATGTGCCGTAAGAACCGCTATCAGGATCCCAACGGTTACAGCGGGGATAATGTGCCATCGTCGCCAAGCCAAAAAAACGGTAATAATCGCCGGTACCAACATACTCAAACCACGAATATCCATAAAATCAGCAACAGCTTGCCCGGTGAGAACAAGCGTATTGCCCTCTTGCGGCCATAACAAAATTAACAAAACGCTGGCACAAGCTGCCAGCAAAGTGTATTTAAACCTGGATCTTACCACACCGGGGATGTCCGCCCCTTGTGTCGCCGCGGAACAGATGGTCGTATCCGATATGGCCGCTATATTATCACCCAAGGCACCGCCACCGATGATGCTGCCGGCTAAAAGCAAGGGGTTGGCCCCCATAACAATACCGGCGGGATACAAAACGCTCATACCGGCAATTATCGTTCCCAAGCCCGTCCCCGTTGCCGTCGCAAAGACACTGCTGGCCAGAAAGCTTACCAAAACAAACAGGGCCCCCTGGGCCCGTAAATTATAGGCCAACCAGACCAGACCTTTTACCAAGCCACCGGCCCGCAATATAGCCGCAAAAACACCGGCAAAGAACCAACAGGCCATGGAAAGAAGCCCCAAACGGTCCGCCATTCCGTCGATTACCCGTTCGGCGTAGGCTCCCTTATCTCTAGCAAAAAAAACGGTTACCATCAAACCGATGACCGCCCCAACCCACATTCCCCTGACATCGTTTGCATTACTTATGGCCAGATATAAAGAAAATCCTAAAAATATCAACAAGGGCAAAAATGACACCCATTTACTACCGTAAAATTCCAAGCCTTGCCCATTAAAGCTTGTTCTCTTCTCCCTCATATAAATAAATCTCCCTTCCTTTAACGATATGAAGAGAGAATTTTTTCAGAACCCATATATATAGCTTTATCCAAAAATAATTCATTAGCATTTCATCTAAAAAAAACAGGCGGGTTGATTAGGACCTTTCGTTTACCACCTATCAGCTACCCCAAGCAATGACAAACCAAAAGTCTTCAATATCTCGATCTGCCAAGTAAAGGTTTATTTTACCCAAGGGACTTTTTGGCAAAGAAATGTTTGTTAATCTACCTGCCAGAATATTTCCAAACCGATCATCTTGGGTGAGAATGTCTTTTTTAATAGCTGAATCTTTAATGTTTTCTTTATCATAAACCTCCAATAATGCTTGGGACGAATTAGCAAATATAAGGAAATCTTTTACATCCCCTAAAAATCCTTGACTCCAATACGGGTAATGTTCATTGCGAAGACTTATTGCAATCCTATAAAGTTTACCTTCTTCCGTCAGGCTATTTTTAAACTTTGCCCATTCCGTGGGGAAATCATGGCGCATCGAGAACATACGTAACGAACCCGTTGCCCGGGCATCTTTTATTTCATCTTGCAAATTTCTTAAAGCACCGATCCGCAAAGCATCCCCTCCTTCTTGGGCAGTATACGCCACATGCAAGATAACATCGCTTATTGTGCGATAGTCAAATTGGCAAGGATCACCTTTAGCCGGGTTGGCAGGCAACTGTAACCGCCATTCACTTTCCACCCCTGCTCCTTCGAAAGGCAAATAACGCTCGTCGGCAAAATTTGTTTCGAAGAGACCGCTATCGTATTGACCGGAGCTAGTAACAATAGATTCCATACTTCCATAGTAATCTTCAAAGCGTTCATCCTCGGTATCAATCCTTCTGTAGGTTCCCGCTGTCAGGTTTGCAGAACGACGTATGGTACTTTTGGTAAGCGTCAGACGGCAGTTAACGCCGGTATATGGACCGGTAATACAAGGCAAGGTTACAGCCACCGATTTTATGCGTCGACAAAATTGACCGGGCCCGTCTAAATCAAAAAGGCTTTCGGGCAACCGAAAGTTACAGCGACCGGTGGTGCGCAATTCCAAAAGGGCCAATGGATCAACCTGGGAAAGGCTTACATGTTTGACCATCTCATACTTGCGGCGGTTCAGATCCAAATAAGCCAACTCCATCCTTTTGATTTCAAGATACAGCTTTTCACCTGCCAATAAACTTTTCTTTCCCGCTAAATGATTATACTGTATAAAATGTGAATCGAATTCTTGCAATTCATGTTGCAAAGCTCTTTCAGCTTTTTTTGCCGTATCGAAGGCCAATTGAAAACATTGGCTATATAGACCTTTAATTTCTTTTCTCAACCATGAATAAAGGGCTTTGTTGGTTTTCTTTCCCTTAAGCTCCATGCCTTCACTATTGAGAAAATATTCAATGTCCTCTGAGTGTTCCATCCGCAATCGATGGTTAGCCAATTCTTTTTCTGCAACCGCTTCACGAATTTGCGCTGCCCGTAGCTGTTTATGGATTACAGAGATTTCGCCTGCCGCTAAATTGCTTTGATAAGTCCACTCCCGCTCTCTGTTTGAATATGAACCTAAACGGGCCAACCTGTTGGCTTCATATGCTTTTTGAGTTGCTTTAACCCGGTAATTGTCGGCAATCAACGAATGCATACGAGACAGGGAAGAACCGCCAAAGCAAATATTAGCTCCTAACCCCATAAAGTGCATATTTGCTCCAAACTCGGGCAACAAGCTAACCGCAGAAGCTACCATATTTATTGTAGCAGCTGATTCGTTAAGATAATGGGCTTCCTTTAAAAACTCCAATTCTTTCTTTTCATAGCTACTGAGTATTTGCCTTTCTTCCATGCTAAGACTCTGAGCAAAATCATATTTTGCTTCCCTCTTTTCAAGCTCCGGTTCGACCATATCCCATGCCATGCTCTCAAACTCTGCTACATCAAAATCATTTAACTCCGGCACAGATATTTCCGACGCCTCCCGCCCCAATAAACGCTCAAAATGAACATATCGCTGGTGTGCAACTGCCAAAGATTGCAACAATCCTTCCCGTGCCTTTATGGCTTCCTGCCATTGGGCAAAATGCACTTGTTCCATTGAGGCAAATAAAGCTCTTTCATGTTTCGACCGCAACAAAGCCAATTCTTCAACATCTTCCTTTTCCATAGCAGAAAGCAGTCCCATGCCTAAACTTTTAACTTCATGGCAAATCTCAGCCGCTTTTTGCACCAAATAACGAAAACGTACCAAGGGTAAAGGTTGATTGTAACCGCTGGCAATGGCATCTACATCTAATCCCGCTGCTGTTGCTTTAGCCATCATACCCGGATCGAGGGGCGGAGCAAAAAGTGGCAACGGGCGAAACACACCCTGTAAATTCAAACTGTTTCTTATCTTAAAAAGCCTGTCCGCTACGATATCCCAATAGCTCAGCAATTTTTCATTGTACGGAAGCGAAAAATACAAGGCCTTACCCATACTTTGCCAGTGGGTATAACTACGCTCGTCTTCTTTCCCTTCCATCGGTTGGGGTAAAAGTGTAAAGGGAAGTTCATTTTCCATCTCCCGTAACGAATTGCCAAAACGATCAAGATCTTTACGAAGATTATCGTAAGTTTGCGGGCGCCTGCTCTTTTTCTGAGGTAATTCCTGGGGCCGGGGACCCAAAATGTTAGCTGCCAAAATATAAAGCATTAAAGCTTCGTCGATACTTTCCCCCATGTCTACCCTAAACAAAGAATCAGCCCAGGCAATAAGATTGTCCAAATATGCCATAATTGTCTTGTACATATATGCTTGATGTCTGAAGCGGGCAACAACATGAGGTTTAAAAGGGTTGTTTTGCCACGCTTCTATAGAACGAATTGTCTCTTCTTGTAATTTGGAATCCTGACCTGTAGATAGATTCAAAAATATTTCCCCTGTCTTTTTAACATTTGCTTCCCGAAGGGGCTTTACCTTCCAAAACCTTTCCGGCGAAGAATCATCACTGTCATCGGTAGGGTCAAAGATGAAATGGAACCATCTTTGGGCTTCGGCAAAACATTGATTTTTGCTTAAATTAATCGCAACTGCCAGTGGAGCATGAAAAAATATCTCCCAGTTGTATGTGCTGTATGCTCCCTTGGTAGAAAAGTCCAGCTCTTCAATTGGAAAGGGTAGGTTAACTAGGCTGGAAGGCTGATAATCTTTGGTACCAAAAAGTTTTTTATATAATAACGGTTTCGGCTTGCCATTCTCAAGCCTTTCAACGGAACCATCAGCAGTTTTGGAATATTGCGTATCGACATCTTGAAGAGCAGAAAGAGATCTTTGTGACAACAAGCGCATTAACTCATCTGCAAAAGGGTGGCAGTGAAGAGAAAAATCGTACTCAAGACAAAATTTTCTTGTAGTAATGGATATTCCTCCATCAGAAACAATTGTTTTTATCACATGATCATTTGTCATCTTTGTGTCTCTCCTTTCAAAACGACTCTTCCCATTTCTTTGAGCTTGCCCTCTTTTATCCTTATATTTATCTCTTGATTGGGATTGCTTACTATACCGTCTTTCCCAACAATCTTTATACCTTCCTTAGTAAGAGCAGGATCAGTTAAAATCGACCGTGTCTTGCCGTTATCATCGACAAGAACAACGGGCTCATAGCGCATAGGAGCTTTTTTACCAATCCTGGCAAATTTATCGACTGTCTCCATCTTCATAATTCCGTCAATTTTTCCTCTGCCCCCGATGAGAACATCACCAAAAATCAGGATTGTCTGTGGATCGAGCAGCCAATCTCGCACCCGACCGCGACCCTTATCTATATCAAAGAGATCGGGGATATCCC
The DNA here is from genome assembly GCA_964568715.1 of uncultured Halanaerobiales bacterium. GTDB lineage: Bacteria > Bacillota > Halanaerobiia > B1SED10-174 > B1SED10-174 > CAZMQU01. The sequence goes on along the minus strand of CAZMQU010000003.1, from coordinate 74,001 downwards.
TACCTCTGCCTCCCTTTATAACATCCCATGGTGAAAAAGGTGGCTTAGGCTCCGGAATAACTCTTATATCATCTATAACTTCGTCTTCAAACGGCGGAGTTATTTCTACCGGCGGTACCCACTCCTTCCATTCCTCAATGGTAACCTCGTCCAATTGGGGCTCAACAAAAAATGTTTTCCCTAGTTCGTCTTGATAGAAGAAGGGTGCGCTAAATCTTTCCGAATAATCGATTCCACCGGCAAGGCTGTTATTGCAAGGTACTAAATTAAATTTACCTCCCCCAGATAGGATATCCTTTTTTACTTCACTCCTCTTCTCACTCTTACCCCTCATCACAATCTCTTCAGTAAAAGTAACATTCAAGTTTCCTTGAGCCAGGAATCGGTTGGCATCTATTCCTATTACTTTGTAAGGAAAATCAATATTGTTGTCAACAGTAGATATACCGGGAGTAGCATTACAACCCATAAAATAGAAAGCCTGGTTAAAGGGTTTATCCAAGTGAATCTTGATGGCCCTTTCTTCACCTTCTTCATAAACTTTCGAGGTATGGACAAAAATCGAGTTGCAATCAAAGGTCTGTCCAAAAGGCCATTTTATAGTTATAACTCCCTCCTTACCGCCGGACTTTCGTGGACTCCATCTGTCGCCTAAAAATTTGCTCCAGTAAAGGTGGGCCTTAACAAATTTATGGCTAGCAAATTCCTCAGTAGAACTGGCAATTTCGTTTAAGGTCATCTCCACAAGCGGTATTGGACTAACATTATTCTTATTTTCAGCGATAGGAGGCCCTTCCATGGAACCTCCTTCCTCAACAAAACCTAACCAAAAAAGATAAGGCGTTCCTCGCCAAACTACCGGCAGAATGTGGTCACCCTCTATTTCTGTCAAAACCGGAGACCATGGGCTCCACATACCGTAGCTGTAAGTTCGATAATAATAAGTATGGGGTTCACTGTAAGCTCTACCAATGACATGCAAAACATCATCGCTCGGGTTGATTTTTTCTTCCCGATAAAGGCCGACTATCTGCAAACGAGCAACTTCTCCTAAACCATGGATATATTGCATAAAGGATTCTGCTGCTGTTTCTGTATCGCCCCCTTCCTGATATAATCCATCTTCCAAAGCACTAAATAGATGGGTTTTATCATCTCGGAATTCAGGTTCCAACCAGTTTTCCGGGAATAGAAAAATTTTTCTATTGGCCTCCCAAGTGCGATAGTGTTTCAACCACTCCCATCTTTGGGCATTGATAACTGCCGGCGGAACTGCCTTTTCCAAATTTAGCAGACACCGTTGGATAAATAGTTTTACTGATGAAATGGCTAATCGTAAACGTGAAGTCAGGACTGCCGGCTCCATAGACGGATCCAATAAGAAATACTCATATAGGCCATCTCTATCGGTAAGACCGATTTTGTAAGTCAAATAGCTCGACAATACATCCCGCCTTCTTTGGCGCAAGTAATCATTGACCGGTTTTGCCCATTTCAACCAAGTTTCCTTACCAAAACGCAACAAACAGGACTCTTTAAAATCATCGACTATCTGAGAACATATATCCAGGTCGGTACCGGGTAAAATTATTTCTTGCCACTTCCTAATTTCTTCAACACCTATACCCAATTTATCCAATAATTTTAGTGCTTTCCAAAGCTTTTTCACAGTGGCCGGCAAAGTAATTGTATCTATTTGCCAATGACTCAATATTTCAAAAATTGTTGCTTCATTTTTTTGGACCAATTCTGCAGCTAAAGAAATATTTTCCATCGGATCTTTGCATGTTAGTACATTAATCAAATCTGTTTCTCTTTGCGGAAACTCCCGGCGTAATTTAATATACCCCGCCAAAGAATATAACAACGTGCATATAGCCGGAGATGCGCTTTCTGCAATGAACTTTTCAGGAACAAATAAATTCAGATTAAAGCCCCCAAGATCAGCAGAATATTCTGTAAAATATCGAAGCTCCCGGCTTGTCAAGGGATAAATATTCAACAAATACAGTATTCTTCCAATATGGCAAAGATAGTTTTCGGCTTGGATAACGGCTCTACCGGGATAAAGATTGAGGAAATCCAAACCGGTGGGTGAAAATGATTCCCCTCGCACCAATAATTTGCCATCAGCATCTTTAATCCGCCGAAATTTTACCAGGAAAGGATAAAGGCGACCTGATTTCAATTCACGCCAAGCACTGATTCTTTCCTCGTCAGCTTCGGCTACACCATTTAGAAGAGGCGCACTCTGATCCTCAAATTTCAATTCAACCTCGATTCTTTTACCACTTAAATGGGCATAAAACCTATAAATGCCTGAAATTGGAACCTCCAGACAGCCGCTATAACAAATGCTTTTTGCCTCCTTCGGTCGGCAACATTGACCCATTTCATCTGTTTCACCGGTATCTACTCCCGCAACTTCAACCGTCGACAACTCCTCTTGACATTCTTCATCGCTGTAATAAGTTGCAGTCAGACCTCCCTTTACAACTCCTTGCCAAATATCAACAAAGGACTCTGACTTACCCCAGAGAGAAGAATCGTCTAAAAGGACATCAAGGGCGTCGCCATCAACCTCAAATGCACTCTTCAAGGTTTCCTGTATATATTTCTTAGTTACCTTCTCCCGCAAGAACGGCAGAAATACTTCCGCCAAACGCTTGTATTTACGATCAATTAGTTCTTGTTTCTCCTGGCTGGAACTAGACGGCGAAGGCTTTGCAAAAAGAAGATCAAAATCTTCCGGCTCAAAATAACCACTGAAAGGTACTTCCGATTTTTGGCTCAACAAATTATCGACAAAAAAATCCCGGGCCTTCCTTTCTATCTGCAAAAGCAAAGAACCCAAAAGAACAGAGGAATTCCTAGCCAAGATGACATCCCTTTCAGCCGACGTCGGGACACCTGACCAGGTTAAATATTGCCTTTTCGTTACAGGATCGTAATGCACACCTTCAATAGCATCTATCCCTTGCAGATCCTTTGTTGACAAAGCTTCTTCCGGTTCCACATTCTCTTCAATTGCATTAAACAAATAGTTTCCATCCAACATGGCAAATAATTGCTCTACAACCTCCGGTGCCAAAAGTAATGTCAGTTTCTGCCGAAACATTTCCCAATTTAAATCATCCGCTTTTTGCGGTAAAGCATAATCCTGCTGAACAGTCCTCAATCCCAAAATCAAGGAATATAAAAGTTCCCGCCTATTCATTTTGGTATTGCCTGCTTTTCCGTCCCGATCACCATCTAGAAAGTAAAGCAACTCTCTTTCCTCCAACCCTGTTGACAGGAAAGTTTGGACCATATCCACAAAAGCTAAAGTTCCGCTGACAATGCAATCTTCATCTTTGGTAGTGGAAAAACCCGAGCCTTTAAAAGGATGAAATGGGGAACACTTTATTAAAACCAAAAGCCCGTGTACAGATAAGTTTAGAATCTCCGCCAAATAGCTGTAGCGATAAAGTAACGAAACATTATCCAAGCTTAATGGTGCATCTTTGGGGTCAATACTATTGGCTTGAAGTATCTCTTCAATCTCTTGAGAGGTCAAATTCAAAGTTTTACCTAGAAGAATATAGTAATCTTTTAAGAATACCCCCGACTTTTCCAAATAAAATCCTCGTGGCTCGTCAAATATTTTTCTTGTTTTGGGGTTAACATTATTTAAAAACAACTGTTCATATAGAGATTGTTTGCCATTTGTTTCGATAGAACCCCAAAGGCTTAAAAGTTTTAAACGATCCTCTTCTTTAAGTCCCAATTTCTTTTCCAGCTTTTTAAGATAAGCCACACAAGAGAGTGCCTGATAAAAAGGTCGCTTTTTAACATGATTTGGAGCGATTACAGGCCAGGCCGGCAAGAAATTCTTTAATGCCTGGTCGAGTTCCCGGTATGTCCAAAACAATTTCTTTTTTAGACGGACAAGAAAATTTATTTTAAGAAGGCTTGCAGGATCAACTGGACTTCCGTCAGCAAACTTCAACTCCACATCTTCAAACCCATTTGCTCCTTGGCCCTCGACCAACACCAGAGCTTTACTAAAACTTTTTGCAGATATGGCTTCTTCAAGCCAAGTTCGAGCATCAAAATTCCATTCTTTAAACTGATCCCCAGCCTGTTTCAAACGCTTCAAAAAAGCATCAATTTCATTTCTACGAACCAGGTCGGTTCCTTGTAAATCCTCTGTAGACCTATTTAGCAAATGCCGGTACTTCTCATAAAACAGGACATCATTGACGGATAAAGACAGTTTTTTCAAGGTTATTAACTTGGTCAACTCCGGGTTGACAAAGCCGGTCTGCAAAACTTCCGCCAATTCTTTATAGCTAATCGATAAACGGCGCGCCAACGCTTTTCCATTATTTAAATCTATTCGCTGACCGTTTTTATCATAAGCAACTTTAATCGCTTCAGCTTGGGATGAATATCCGTAAAACTCATACCACTTTGCCAAAGGGTCCGGATGAGCAAATATAGATAAATCCGCCGAGGATAAACCCAGTTCTGTTAAGGCTATAGCCGAATCTGACACTTCACCTGTTGCAAATGTAGCCAAAACATCCGCCAAAGACACGTCAAAATGGTTGCAAAAACATTGCAAAGTCTCAAAATGCAAATTAAAAGATGCATCCAAGGGATATTTGACGTTGGCAAGCATTTCGTAAGCTTTCAATAATATATTTTGAGGTTCCGCCGTCAAAATATCTTCATTTTCATCGCCGATATCATAAGCAGCTCCCGGCCCCAAAGAACTATGAACCAAATAATACTCCAAAATTTCATTGACCACATCTATGTAGGGAAGTGCAACTTCACTGTTTTCACAAGTCAATGACAAATGGGGCAAATCTGGTCGACGCTCTAAAAGGGCACTATAGGGCTTTTTATATCTGTCCAAATAGCTTTTACCCTTATTCTTTTTCTCCCAATCCCGCAAAAATATTTCCCAAGCAACCTCATCTAAATCCAAGGTTTGCAATAAATCCACAAAATAGGCAGCCGGACTCAAAACTGACTGACAATAATCGTATACTTCGTAATCTAGCGAACCAAGCAAATTTTCCAATGTTGGGTATTGATGAAGAAGCAATTTCTTAACTGTTTTTTTATCTTCAGCAGAAGAAGGGAGAGTAGGCAAAGCAAGCGAACTAGTCAACTCTTTACCGAAAGTCCAAATGCTGTAGATGGCCCCGTGGACTTGTTGCGCTTTTTGATAAACCAACTCAGCCTCCTTTGTGGATGGAAATTCTTTAGAGTAGTTTTTCAAAAAGTTTTCGCGGGATATAGACACAACATCATAAGCTGATTGTAAACCGATATCAAAAAGTGTTGCCATTGCTTCATTACTTGAAGCAATTTGATTGACCCGTTGAAGAGAGCTTACTCCTTTTTTTATAGCATCGCGTTCATTAGAAGGGATAGTATCCCAGAAACCGGCGTTTTCCCTAATAAAATTCTTAAGTGGGGTTTTGCCCAACCGAAAATCCAATTTGGCTGCTCCCTTAAGAAAAGCAATCACGCTCTGACGAAAATCCCCAAGCAAAAATCTATCTCGATCATCCTTCTCCAAGAAGCGTGCCATAATTTCCGTGGGATAGCTAAAGCGTATTTTGGCAGCCAATTCTTCGGCATAAAGTCTTTGCCCTTCATCAATCCCTTGCTCTTTATAATTAACAGGCAAAAGATCATCCTTTTTGCCCCTACCTTTTTCCTCGAAAAATTTTAACCATTTTGGGGCCTCATAAAAATCTTTCTCTACCAGATCTATAGGCTCATTTATATTTTCTTTTTGTAAAAAATCCATAAGAGTCAAATTATTTCCTGTTAAGTAAGCCCATTTGCCTTGCAAACGTAGTTTCTGCAAGGCATTTTCATCAACCCCTTCTTTTTTTGCCCGTTCCCAAAGGGAAGCAGTATCACCAAGTCGATTTAAAAAAGCCTTGCTAAATCTTAAACGATTTTCCTCGTCCAAGCCGCTTTTTTCCAAAAAATCTCCGTAGGTAAACATGGAATTGGGAAGCAACGTTGTTGACATTGTCTTTTCAGCGAATAATTTAAAATTGGCCTTGGCATTACTAATCTCAGCTTCATTTAAATCCACTACTTTTTTTTCTACCGCCAATTGCAAAACATGCTCAATAGTTTGGTCAGAAGCCCAAGCCAAGCGTGATTTATCATAGGGCAAGCCTAACCGTAAAAGACCATAAATTGCTTCAGGCGATAGATCCAGCCCCTTTTCCTGCCCCAAACGTTCCGCTATTGAAGCCAAGGCAATAAGTCGAGCATCCCAGCCTGTTGCCAGACTCAAATAAGTCAAATCCTGTTGTTGCGAATCCTCTTCTATCTGAGACAAATTAATATTTCCCAGATGCTCTTTTAAATCTGCTAACATTTCTCGATACTCGATCAAATTGGTTGACAGGGTTGCAGGTATTGTTAAATTTAATGATAAATCTTTTTTTTCTTCTATACTAAAGGGCAGCTCCGCTATAGAGTGTTCTTGACCATTTCCATCAACAACCCATACTTCCAATAAGCCTGCCTTAATTGAAGTATCAAAAACCAACTTGTAAGAACCTTTTTCGGTAATTATAGTTTCAGCTACCAACGAATTTTTTTGTCCTAAAACTTTTTTATATAAAATTAATTTTAGGCCTTCCGCCTTGGAGTCATCGGTAAATCGAGCTTCGCCCGTTAATGTAACGGTTTCTTTTTTTTCGGTCTTAGAATTTGTTGAGGCCGATCCTCTACCTGAAATCCCTTGTTGAACCCGGTCTGCCTTTTTTCTCGACTCATACAGCTTCAAAAACTCAAGAATCAGTGTCGCTGTCTGATCATCAACCTTCCCGGTCTTTGCCAGGTGGCCTTTCTCTTGTATAACACCGACCAATTTGGTCGTCCACTGACCATACTCACCCTTTTCCTTCTCTGCCAAAATTCCATCGAGGGCAAGTTTATCTTGTCTTAATCCGGCTAAATTTTTCTTTTGTCCTGTATCCCTTGGGAAAAAACCTTCCTTGAGCAACTTGATAAGGGCCTCATGTAACAACGCCAAACCCTTTTTTGTTTCGCTAGTAAATGGGTTAACCCCTTTAATAGTAGCCAACTCCCTTCTAAATGTCTTCAATTAGTAACCCCAAAATGTATTTTACCAAACAAATCAGTAGTCTTTTCACGCCCCCATTCAATCGGGTAGACGACCATTTTTAACAGCAGGCCTCGATTATATTGTGTAAAACCATCCCAGTTACCCTTAGCAAGGCCCTCACTTATTTGTTCTTCGCTAAATCTTAACAATTCCTGAATTTTTGTTTCGTCACCATGGTAGACTTTTAAAGAGTCTTCAAATATAAATTCTTTAATGCCCATTCCTGTCAGAACAAAGCCAATAGCCACTGGACCCGTTGCTATACTTAATTCCTCCATTATAACTGCCCAGCCAAAATCAAATAAAGTGGTAAGACTACCCGTTATGGCACTAGCAATTTCATTATGGGCCAAATCATTTATGATCCCTATTATGTCCGCAACAAGAAACACATTGCCCGCTTTGTCATAGAACCCCTTTTTTAAAGGGACATCACCCGCTTCTAAAATACTAACTATATCACCGATATCTCCCACAAAATCTAAAAAATCGCCAAAAGAATCTCCCGATATCTTCTTTTTACTATAGTCATCAAGCCCAATGGAAGCTGATTCCCTTTGCCTGCCAATTTCAATATTTCTTTGCAATTCCTCCGCTTTCTTAACCCACCGCTCTTCCTTCGTCTGTAAATTTTCTTGATACAAAAGAAGCGGCATATAAGGATTTACAACCTCAGGGGGAGGTTCAGGGGTTAGCCCCTCGTTATCTACAAAACAAAGGGGGGAATTGTTGGCATAGACATAAAGGTTAATGCCACCTTCCAAACCAAGAGGGTCACAACTCAACCAGCGTCCCAACCAAAAAGCGTAGTAACGTGCACCGCAATAATAGAATCCACTTTCTTCATCACGTTCCCGTCCGCAAAAACGGTATCTATTGTTAACCTCTACAAACTCTTTTTGAGCCCGGTAGGAAGTACCGCCAAAGGGAAAGTATTCCTCATAAGAAATTATTTGCCCATCATCGGACAATTCCAGCGTTACCGACCCTAAATGGTCTTTCATTAGATAACGTAATAGCCGTTGGGAATCAGTATCAGTGCCTGTATTCCGCTTTTCCCAAAGAGCCAAAACCTCTTTCTCGTCCCTTATTTCCAAGGTCTGCTTTTCCAAAGAGGGGCAGGAAACATCACCTTTGTATTCCCGATAAATCTCAAAACCATCCAGATAAATTTGCTCTTTACGTTTGCGCGGCAGACCATCACCTTTAACTGCTCCTTCCGACACCTTCCTCAACCGGTTGCCCTTTGAGTCGTACACATACCAAGTACCTGCCGGGACCAAATCCCCGTTGGTCCTTTGTTTGGCAGTAAACCGCAGTTGATCTTTGTAATCCCAGGACATTTTCGACAAGTGGGGCATACCGGTAATATTTCCCCCTAAACCCCCATTGCCCTCATAAAAACAGATTTCAGTTATGGAACCGCTTTTAGTACAACTGAGCCGATTACAGCTTACTCCACTTTCCAAATGGCTCTCTTCATTATATTCATAACGGCGAGTCCAACCCGGATTAGCCTGATCAGTCCGTGAGTGGACCATTGTTAAAATATTCCCGGCCAAATCGTAACTGTACTTTTCCTTATAGGAAACCATGGCCTGACCATCTCCCACACCAACCAAAGGGGCCTTCCCGAAAGGTCCCTCACCAAGACTATTTGCCCCTTGCCCTAAATGCTCCCTGCCCGAAGTTTCCAGCAATCGATAAAGCGCATCATAGACATATCTTCTTTTAGGTTCTACCCGACAATTTCGGAAAAAAATAGTCTGCTGTGCTTTATCGGCAATTGCTAAAATATTACCAACGGGATCATATTCATAAGTAAGGTCTTGCAAGGATTGGCCTGCCCGGTCTGCCTTTCCTTCCTCCCGGGCAAAAAGCTTTTCCCCCCTCCTTTTGGTCAACAAACCGGTCAAACGATGGCTTAAGGGGTCATAGCGAAAGACAGTCTTCACACCATTCCCATAGGCAATCTCAGTCTTTCTACCCAGCGCATCGTAATGAATATCTTTTACCAATTCTGTTTGGCTTTCACCTGGAAAATGTGCCCTAACCTTTTGCAATAAACCCCGATCATCATATGAGGAAAACACCTTACTACCATCCGGAGCAACCACTTCTACCGGTCGCTTCAAGGCATCAAAACTAGTTCTAATACTATAGGTCCGTTCTTCCAAAGGTATTCTGTCAGACCAATCCAAGATCTCGTGGTATTCTTCTGCTAAACGCCTTTCTTTTTCAATCAAATTCCCATCCAAATCAAAACTTTTATTTGTCTCAAGGCCTCCTTGATCATAACTTTGATATATTTGACCCCGTAGGTTAAAGCGTTGAGGATCGGGGTGGGACTCACCGTATGTCAACAATTCCACTAAAGTTTCTGCCCCATTATTTTCCCGCAAGTAAACACCTTCGGGACGCCGCAAAACATCGTAGGTTCGCCGCAAATATTTACCCCGTTCATTCCAAGTTAAAACCTCTTCCCCATTTATGTCATAAAGAATAAATTTTTTCCTGCCATCCATTTGGAAATCGCTTATCCTGTTTCCCATAAGATCGTAATTGTAGCAAGCAGCCAAGCGGCCCAAAGGATCTACTACAGCTTTTTCGCGGCCTTCAATATCATATAATACCCTGGTTCTGTGAATCTCTTCCTCCTCGCATTTTTCTTCGCTACTATCACTATATTTTAACCTGTTTTGTTGAACGACTAAGAATGGTCTGCCCAAAGCATCAAAATAGGTCAAGGTGGGAGTTTGGGCATGACAAGCAATTTGAGCAAAAGAATCTTCCGACATGGATTCATTGGTCTTTTTATTTTGTAACCAAGTAGGAGAGTACAAAGATTTAGGCAAGCGGGCAAATAACTTCCCTACATCCAAATCCAAGCCGGGGTCTTCAATTAATGCAGTATCATTAGCATCCCAGTCTTCCATAAACCAAGGTGTATATACAATCTTTTCCCAGGTTCGGTCGGGATGGATAAGTGCTATAAGCCTCCCTAGCGGATCATAACATAATACCGGACTAACACCCTCTTTGACATTGCGCTCATAGTGATGGCTATCGGTATAGAAGGGTTCAAATTCCTGGACGGTCAAGCCCTTGTTGTTGTAGACTAACCAGCCACTGCTTAACCATCTTACCTTCTTCTTATCCAATAACAATCCCTTTGAACCTTCCTGCGCCTCTTCAGTAAGTTCATAAGCTGAATCGGCCAATACCTTTTTTTGAATCTCCCTGCCAAAACCATCATAATAGGAAACAGTTTTTTGAATTCTGCTATCTTTGCCATGGGTCTCACGCAAAAAACTGTATATTGCTATGGGCTTATCGGCACGCAGATACGCATCTTGATCATATATTAAAAGACCGGAGGCATGTCCCAAGAACTTTTCGGCCATTGCCAACGGATCTTTGGCCAAAGCAATAATATCCTCCTTATTTATCAAAATTTTTGCCCCGGTTAAGGAATTTACATTTTCAGATTTGTCTCCGGGTTTACCCATTACAGCTTGTGCCACTACCAAACCCAAGGTATTGAAAGCCACTTCGATACAATTACCGTTTGGATCCATGATTAATGTCGGCTCTAAAACCCTATAGTCAAGCCTTGGCTCAAGTATGGAGCCTCCTGGACCAAAACTCCTGATACCGGCACTATGGATATTGCCCAAGCTATCTATAGTCTCCAAAATCAACAGGTCATATTTATCATAAATAACCAATTTTTCAGAATTGTTCTCAAGACTAAAAAAGGGATCCCGAAAACGACAAGGCATAAAGAAATGCTGCCTTGCATAGATCTCTTCAAGGGCAGGGGAATCCGATGAGTCCAATGAATAAAATACTCTACCCGAAGAAGCCCACCAATGCTTGCTATCATTTATTTTTCTATAACCTGCCGCCATCAAATCGGCTTCTGCCAAGTTCCCAGAATAAGTATCGTGCAAGATATCTTCGGTAAAAGCCAATTGATATTTCTCAAAAACCAATCCCAACAGACCGGTTTTACCCAAAGGCAAAACGTCTCTCAGATTGTCTTTTTGATATAGGATGCGTTCATTTTTTACCAAGCGACGTTGCCGTCCCCCGGAAGGCAGAGATTCGTAAGGTATCTCTTCATCGAAAACCAGAAAAGTCTCATCATTACTTTGGTGAACAAAGTCCTCCAATTTAAAAAGCCCCTTGTTAATCGTTGGCGAATAGCCGGTTAGCTCATATTTTTTAGTCTCACACAACATTGGACCTCTAAAACCCTCCAAAAAACCAATTAAAGGTTGGGTATAATAGTATTCCTGGTAAGCAATTAAGGTGGAACATTGCCCTCTTTTTTCGTCCGCCATTAGATCATTATGCCCCTCGGGATGGCCATAGGCAATCTCTACGGACTTAAGCACATTACCAAATTCATCATAATCCAGATTAAGGGTATGAACAATGCGAGGAGTATTAGCATCCCGCTCATAAGAATAATCGATCTTTTCGCAAAATCCGACAAAAAAAACAGCATCCTTGTTGCCACCCTTTGACTGCAATAACTTTACCATCACATTTTCCTGCAATATTTGATATGGATACTTTTCTTGTGTTGAATTATCTAAAGCATAAACCTCCTGCCGTAGCCGCAAGCCTTTTAAAGCCCTTAGGGCTTGTTCCTTTTCTTGGCTGCACAATCCTGCAGGTATTGCTTTATTCAGTTTTCCAGCCAACTCTTTTTCTAAATCTGTCCCATCCCTGTAAGCAAGAGCCAAAAACGCCCTTTGTTCATCTTCTGAAAAATCAATTCCCAAATGATACCATGTTCTGGTGAAAACAGGCGGTAATATATGACTTGGACTATCCTTAGCAGTCTTTGATAAATTTGCCGTATCCCTTAAGCAATCAAAATCTTCCGAATCCCAAGTTTCTACTAAACCAAATCCTCGAAACTCTCTTTCCAGGCCATCAAAATATCCATGATGATAGGCATAGCGGGTAACAAACCTATTGCCACAAATATGGTCAATACTTTCAATGCTTTCCACTACTTGAACCGGAAAAGGTAATTTCCTGACCCATGGTCGTCCCATTCTCTTATCTTCAAGATAAAAGTGAGTTGAAGATGTGTAGTTGACTCTTACCTCCAAACCCAAATTGTTAATTATTTTATTTAACAGGTGAGGCTTGATACCCCCCGTCAACTCCATGTAGCGGAGAGGGCGTTGTGTGTCTTCCAAAGATACGGTATGCCAGACTAAAGTGGCACAACCCGTCCCTAAAAGATCCGTTACCACCATGGAGGTATTTTTTTCCGGCAAAGGACAATCGGACAAAAAGCAAGGTTCACTCCAGGCATTACCGCAATAATTGAAAAAAAGATATACTCCGTCCCTACCTTGATAAATTAAATCGGTACTACCTGTACCATCAATATCAGCCAAATGCAACCGATCATAGTCAAATTCTTCCAGGCAATCAAAGATCGGAGCCTCGGCCATAGTTACCTTGGCTCCAAAGCGACCATAACCGAGATTCGGCCAATAACATACTGAGCCATTATTAATTCTGACCAAATCCAATAGACCATCACCGGTCATATCAGCTAAATAAATTTTATCCTGTCTGCCGGCTATATTACTGATTACACAAGAACCCTCGCTAGGATCAAAAGGTTGATATACATTTTCTCCTTCACCATAACCTTTTTCCCCTAAAGATTGATACCAAGTAAATGCCTGCTCCCCTGCTACCAGTATGTCCGTCTGCCCGTCCCCATCCAAATCGAGAAACATTAAATTGGAATCATGCCAAGAAATATTGGGAAGCTGACCAAAAGTCTGATATGTTTGCCAAACACCCTTTTTGTCTTGCTTAAAAAAGCCGGGATTTGGCCTTTCCATACATGCAACACTCAATTGGCCACTACCTGTCAAATCAATTAAACGCTGTTTGCCCAATGCCAAACCCTCAAAAGAGGGCTTCTCTACAATCAAACGGGGTGCACCGAACTGCCCCTGTCCTAGATTGGATTGGTAGTTCCACGCCCCGGATAATTCAGTTAAAACTCCCACCAAGCCCTCTCCTGCCAAGTCCACCCATATTTTGTTCCCCCTATTCCCGCCCCCGGGCAAAGCACCTTCACCACAATCCACTTCAACTAATTCTCCTTTTAAAGATACCTTGCTATATTCCAATTCCAAAGGGGGTAATGTTTCTTTTATGTATGTAAATAACTTTACTCCTCCCTTGTCAAGCGCTTCTTCAGTTTCATCGCGTATATAACCGGCATGGATAATCCTTTTAATAAAAGAACCCAAAGATGAGCTGCCTTGCCGGGTCAATTCTTCTCCAACGGTAATTTTATTTTTCAGGTCTCCATAGTCAAATTCCATCGACTTGACCAAGTAAGGTTCCGTATCCAATTCATCAAATCTATGGAAATTAAGCACTCTCCGGCAGCGGCGATATGTACGTATTTCAAAACCGGCCCTATAGAAAGAAAAGGGGTCGGGTCGCACCGGCCAAGTTTTTGTCGGAACAGCTGCCGCCATAATTTTTTCAGAACACCGCAAAGGACCATTTTCGGCGGACTCTACCAGATAATGTCCATCTTCATAATCGAAAACCAACTCAAAAAGGAAATCGGTTTTGCTTAAATCGGGCTCGCACAATCTCGAGATTCGATTCCCATACTTTATCCGTTTTAAATATTTATTACTACTTACCTCCCTATTTCTTTCATACGGTAAAGAAAAATCGATGTTGCTTTTATTTTCACCCACATATTCATATACCATGGCATTCCCCTTGGCATCATAGCACTCCTCCGGCAGCCAGGTAAATATTCGCGTTGGGTCTTTCGGGTCATAAATACGACTTTCCCTCTTTTTCCCAAATATACAGGTGACATTATCTACTGTAATGGTTCGCCAGTGAGCAATTCCGGATTTTTTTTGGGTCCAGCGTTCAATCCGTTGGAATAATCTTTCCACCCGGGGTTTAAAGCGGTGAATAATGTAATCACATGAAGATGCAGAATCTTCAAAAAGTTCACCATTTTTTGAAAGCTCCGGCACCAAATCATCTTCGCCGAAAATAATAAATTTATCAGAATGTTCAGCATCTTGGTATCTTGGCAATTCTCCCTCTGTTTTGCGGCTAATAGTCGGCAAATTCAATGACCATCCGAAACCAAAAATTCCATTGCCGTTATTGGTATTGTAAATTAATTTCAATTCGGGACCAAAACCGGAACGTCCGGGACTGGCAACCAAAGGTATCACCATCGAACCTGCTCCGGTTACTGTGTTACAAGAAAAGTTTTCATTAAAACCCCGTAAAGCCCCTCCACCTTTAGGCAAAGATAAAGAAGGCTGAACAATCCCTTGCATTCCGCTGTCTTTTTGCTTACCCTGACCTGCTTGACCTGCTTGCTCATTCCGCCAAATTGCCATCATCTCCTTTACAATACAGAGATTTCATCGCCATTAATTGCATAATATTCCTAATTCCCCATATTTAAAATTAATCCTTTAGAAATTGAAGATATTTTGCAAAAAATAGTTTATAATTCAAGAGTGGCACCCTAAACCATTTGTAGGTAATCATAATAAGCAATTTTGCCTAATTCTTATATTTAAAACCAACTTCCAAGCAAACCCATACCCTATAATCCATTTTACCATGATAAAAGCTACCGGCTTTCGCCCGGTAGCTTTTACTGTATATTTTTGAGTTTGTTTTCTTTCTTACCTTAATGGCCTCTTTTTAAGTATGGAACCTTTATCTTCTACTTGTTTTTCAGTAATACGCAGAATTTATTCGACCGGAACCGCCCAGCCCTCCGGTCCTTCAATCTCGCCGAACTGGATACCGCAAAGAATGTCATACAGCTTTCTGGTAATGGGGCCTACCTCAGTTTCACTATGAAATACATGCTTTTTACCCTTGTATTCGATGGCACCGATAGGAGTAATTATTGCCGCCGTTCCGCAGGCACCGGCCTCGGCAAATTCATCAAGCTTATCGATATACACATCCCGCTCTTCAACTTCCAGCTTCAAGTAATCGCGGGCCACATCCAATAGCGAATATTTGGTTATGCTGGGCAATATTGAAGGAGAAATCGGCGTTACAAACTTGTTGTCTTTGGTTATACCAAAAAAGTTTGCCGCTCCTACCTCTTCAATCTTGGTATGAGTAGCCGGATCAAGGTAGATACAGTCAGAAAAACCTTTTTTCAGGGCAATGTCACGGGACAAAAGGCTACCGGCATAGTTCCCGCCGACCTTGGCAGCACCGGTTCCCATTGGTGCAGCTCGGTCATAATCCGTAACCATAAAACTAACCGGTTGCAAGCCACCCTTGAAATAAGTACCTACCGGGACACAAAAAATCGAAAATATATACTCGTCGGCAGGCTTTACGCCAACATTGTCACCAACCCCGATCAAAAAAGGCCTTAAATACAAAGTGGCTCCCGTTCCATAGGGGGGTACATACTTTTTATTGGCTAGGACTACTTGCTTACAAGCATCGATAAATCTATCAACCGGGAATTCCGGCATCATTATCCGACGACAACTGTCCTGCATCCGCTTGGCGTTCCTATCGGGGCGAAAAAGCTGAATTTTGTCGTCCTTGGTTCTGTAAGCTTTCATCCCCTCAAAACATTGTTGACCGTAATGCAAAGCTGTGGAGCCCTCACTGATGTGTAAAACGTTATCAGTTACTAGGGCCCCCTCGTCCCATTCCCCATCCTTCCAATGGGAAATATAGCGATAGTCGGTCTTGATGTAACCAAAGCCCAATTTTCCCCAATCAATATTAACCTTGCTCATAGATAAAGCCCCTTTCTTAATAAATAATAATTCTTATTTGTACCGCAACCAAAGGGTTTTCCTTCAGCAAACTGTGTATGCGGTTGCTCCCTGCAGGCAAAAAGCTAGTATTTCAACCCTTCAAGATTGTATTTTTCTACGAATTTTGTAATGCTAATGCTAGTATGTTGGGGATTAACCCAGATATCAGGCATACAACCAATCCCTTCATTATCCTTAAGTTGAGAATTCATTCGCATCGTACTGCCGAAGCTTACGGCCACTTTCGTATTGGGCAAAATAAAATTTCCGACATCTCCTATCAGCTGCCCGCCCATGCTGTTTTCGCCGATTAAAATTACATTGTTCATTCGGCGCAACATATAAATGAAGTCTTCGCAGGCTCCGGAGGAGTATCTGTCCATCAAGACGATAATTATATTGGGGTTCTTGGCTTCAACAAGGGGTAAATATTGTATAGGACTCCAACCGGGCAAATGGTTGCGATCCTCTCCCAGTTTTTTACTCAGTCGATTCTTCTGATCAACATCTTTAATCCCATCGATAATCTTTTGCCTGGCTTCCAAAGCAATATTGGTACATAAGCTGGTCGAAAAATGGCTGTAATAAAGGCTTTGACTGATGTAATTATTTAACCAGCGCTGGCCGTAATCGATTTGCCCTCCCAAATTACCCCTCAAGTCAATGATTATATAATCGGTGTTTTTTAGTTTAACCGCATCGCGGACAAAGCCTTGCAATTGGGTTGCCAAATTGGTGTTTTCCGCCATCAGGCGCCTTATTTCAAGGATTGAGATTCCTTTACTTTCCTTGAAATTGTACGCCTTGCTTGTACTATAATCCGGATTGTAGGTAGCAATCTTAAGCGGTACTGTCTCGGTACGGGTTCCCTTGTCGCCGCGCAAAGTAATCTTTACGTCGATGGGAACTTTATCTGTGGAAAAGGAAAATATGCCGAGCAGATATACCAGATTGCCTTCCCTGTCCAGGCTCAGATACAAATAGTCTTCCAACCGACCCTTGTCGATGCTTTGCAGGTAATACTTCTCGTTTTCAATGGTAACATAGTAACCTCTGCCATCGCGGATAAAAAAATATGATTCATCAGTATACAGGCTGTATCTTTTGAATTGGCGTTCATTTTCGATTAGAAAGTTGGAATCTTGTAAAAAGTTCATATTGGCTCTAAGAATATTGCTGAAGTTGGCCCGCAATACTTGTTCCCCGCTCTTTTCCACCTCCGCAACGATATTCTCCTTGGCCCTTAAGAAGACCTCATCGCCACCCATATGCTGATAACCCGCATATCCGAACTTCAGAAGACGGAAGAACAAATCAACATCCGCCAGGGCATCGCTTGTGCGGACACGAAAAGGCTGTGAGCCTGCAAAATCAAATATGGCACTATCCACATAATCTCCTACATAACTATCATACTTATAAAGGCTGTTCTCTAAAGATGTCCTCCCCTGGTTCTCGTTGACACTTTGCAAGGATCTGCCTGCCAAAATTTGATTTTTTACATATTCCGGTATCGGTTTTTTGGCCTGCCCCACTGATTTTGAACAAAAAATACTGGCCGTTAAAAGAAAAATACTTAAAAACACCACCGCAGACCTTTTAAATCTATTTATCCTCATTATCCTTACCTCCCTTCATTTTAACAATAATAGAAATTATCTTCTACCCTCACAATCAATCCTAATCTTTGGTTGGCTCACCACTGCCAATCTTTTCTTGGCCGCTTTCGCCCTTGATAAATTCATAGGTCAACACCCCAAACACAGCCAGCATGGCTGCCAAAACACCGGCAACGGAAGTTCGGGTTGCTGTACCTTTTGGGACCGGGTTACCGGAATGCATTGCCCGTGTAACAAAACGAACATCTTGGGCCTGCTCGGCTAAGGCCAAACGGACCTCTTCAACTTTTTCGCTCAACCGATGGTAAGTGGCCTGATATTCTTTCACAATATGTTCCAACCTGTCTCGCTCGTTTTCCAACTCCCAAAACTGTTCTTCCACTTCCGTCAATTTCGCCAACAGCTGTTTACCGCCCATAATCAATACATTTCTTTCCGCTTCCAAACGATTAATCTCAATTTGCAAGGCAAAATGATCATTCTTTAGATCGTTGAAATCAGTTTGACGCCTCTTGTACAATTCTTCATACAATTCCAAATCTTTCAGAAGCTTCCCCTCTTGATCTTTTATCAGCATTATTTCCCTATGGGTTGCCAAGATATCCTTATCCGTTTCGATGATGCTTTCTTCCAGGTAACGAATCTGTTCAGGTATGACAGCCAGTCCTATCAATGCGTCCGCCTGCTTGGCTTTAAGCCCCTCATAAAGAGAACTGATTATCTCTTTCTCCGAAGACATCTGACTGATCATGATTATTTCTTCTTGTGTAAAAAACTCATCCCACGACTCAATTCCGTTGGGGGGGGCATCCGTACTCCAACCATTGATCCTCTGGGCCAACAAGTTCTCAATTTCTTCTTTTTCCTTAGCTATCGAATTCAGCTTTTTCTCCAAATCAACTTTTTCGTGTCTAAAACTATTGAGCCGTTTTTCCAAAAAATCGAGCTTATTTTCCAAAGCCGCTAGGTTATTATTTTCCATAAAATCCAAAAAAGCATTCATTGCGGTTTTATAATTGTGTATTGACTGAAAAGAGACCGACGTGTCCTCTAATTCACTGTCTTTACTTAAGCTACCAATCCATGTACCATCCTCCATTTGCATCGACTTAATAATGGTACTGATTTCTCTGAACTCTGATTTCTTGCGTTCCAAGTTTTGCTCCAGTTGGATAAGCTCAATCTCATTGCGTTCTACCTGATTACGATAGTTGATCATGGTCTTTTCAAGGACTTCCAAGCGAGCATCTTTTTTATGATTCCGCAATCTTGTCTGAGCCTCATTCAGCTTTTCCTCTGTATCCAAATATTGCTTATTGATTGTATTAGCAATTTCCTCTACTTCTTTTTGTCGCGTATTCACTATATCTTCAATGACGATTTCGCCCCAAGCGTTCACAATCTGGCAAGGGATATGGGGGTCGGTGTCTACAGCTTTAAAGATTAAAAAACCGACATTGGTAAAATCCTTATCCAAGCTGACACCGGCCAACCGCCTTAAATGTTTGACACTTATGAGATTATCATTTTTATCCTTTAAGTCAATCCGTTTAATAACCTCCTGTAACATCAAATCCGATTGGGCAACGTTATGGTAGACACCGTAGGGCATATCAGAAATGTTTATATTATATAAAGAAGGAGGCGTAATCAGGACGGTAGAACTTGCCTCATATGTTCTTTTGACAAAAAGCACGCTGTAGGTCAGCATTCCCAATACAGCTCCTATTACAGAGCCAATGATAATCCATTTTTTTTGCCAGAAAAGTAAAAACAGCCGGCACAAATCAACTTCCTGCTTTTCCATCTTTCCCCTCCTCAATACCATTCCCCAAAAACGGAACAAATTAAAAATGTATTAAATATTTCGATAAAAATTACCATTATAATTAACAGTTCTATTTGCACCGTTAAATTCCTTTGCCATATGCATTTTTTTCCCGGAGTTAATGATATAATGATAAGGGTAAAAATTATTACAAAATTAAAAAGCGGGAGGGACACATGTATTATAATGATATCGAAAAGGGCGTATTCATAACCAGACTGAATCGATTTGTTGCTACAGTAATTATCGGCGGCAGAGAGGAATTATGTCACATAAAAAACACCGGTCGCCTCAAAGAGTTGCTGATACCCGGTGCTGAGGTTTTTGTTCAAAAGGCTGCCAAAGCGGATCGGAAAACAAAATATAATCTGATCTCAGTCTGCAAAAACAACCTGCTGGTCAATATCGACAGCCAGGCGGCCAACAAAGTCGCCGCTGAATATTTCCCTACCGTAATTTCTCCCCTGGAAGTCCTGAAACCGGAGACCAAATACAACAATTCCCGCTTCGACTTCTATATGGAAAGCGGAACCGAAAAAATATTTGCCGAGGTGAAAGGCGTTACTTTGGAAAAAGAAGGGATAGCAATGTTTCCTGATGCACCCACCGAGCGGGGTTTGAAACATTTAACCGAACTGGCTCAATCGGTGGAAGAAGGTTACAAGGCCCTGGTTCTTTTTGTGATTCAAATGAAAGGTGTAAAGCACTTTTCACCCAATTACGAAACCCATGCAGCCTTCGGTGAAAAACTCAAAGAGGTTAAAAACAAAGGAGTAAAGTTGATGGCAGTGGACTGCAATGTCAGCCAATCCACCCTGACTGCCGCCGACCCCGTAAAAATAATATTATAAAATCCGCTCTACTTGTCACTCATTCCGATTTAACCGGCAACAATGGTCTGTTCATCTGAGTTTTTTGCCAAATACATAGCTTCATCGGCAGCCAAGAGCAAATCCTTTACCGTATTGCCGGAGATGGGAAAACCGGTTATTCCTGCACTGAAAATCAGTTCAATTCTCTTATTATTATTTACCATGTAGGGCACATTGTCCAAGTTTACAGCTATCCGCTCCACAACTTTTTTGCCACCCTCCCGGCTGATACCCGGCATAATAATGTAAAATTCGTCGCCACCATAGCGACAAATACAGTCCGATTCCCGCAAATTTTCCGTAGCTATATTGACAAAAAACTGCAAAACACTATCGCCGATATGATGGCCATAATGGTCATTTATTTCTTTAAAATTGCATAAATCAATCATGGCCAGGGCAAATTTACCGTTTTCTTCTTTGGCCTGATTTATTTCCTCCTGCAAACGCTGATTCAAATAGCGGCGATTAAAGCAACCGGTTAAGTCATCCTGATAGATGAGGTCCTCGTAGTTCTCCATTCTATTGAAGATTGCAGTAATTCTGGCAATAAGTTCCTCCATCTCAAAGGGCTTTGATATATAATCGTCGGCACCGCAGGCCAAGCCGGCCAAACGATCCTGCAGGCGTCCTTTTACAGACAAAAATATGATGGGTACAACCTTACCCAGATGATTTGCCCGCAATCTTTGGCAAAAATCTATACCGTCCGCCCCTTCCGGGAAGACGATATCAAGTATTATCAAGTCGGGATTTTCCAGCAAGAAAAGGTTGTAGGCATCAGCGGTGTTGTTGCTGATGGTCACCAAAAACCCTTTTGATTCCAAGCCGGACTTGACTATACTTGTAATTGCCGGATCGTCATCCACAATTAAAACCCTTCTGGACTCCAGCTCTTTACCGTCAGATTTTACCGAATACGCATCCCCTTTGCGGTAAACAGTTACCTGCTTGGCAATCTCCGCCAGCTTTCTGGCAGCATATTCGTGAATATCTTTTTTCCACGGCAAGCCGTAATCGATCGCCAAAAGCAAAACTGTGTTGAGTTCCACCGCCGGAAAGGATATTTCCCGCAACCCCACCATATCACTGGAACCTTTTAGAGTATGAGTCAATTTGTAAAGGATGGCAAGGGCCTCTTTATCGGTACCGTTTTCCCTGAGCCTTTCTAGTGCCTTCTTACCTTCGATCAGCCTGGTTACCATTTCATCGAGAAATAATTGGCGGGCAATTTCAATTTGGCTTTGCGATAAAAGGGGGCTTCCCTCACTCACAACTTTTCAGCTCCTCTCTGAATAATTACCGTAACCGCCAGCAACAAATCAAACCTTAAACTGATCTACAACCTAAAAAGCAAATATATACGGGCAAACCGGTTAAATTCCAACCATTTATCAACCTTGCTTCTGCAGCAATGATTCAACCGTCTCCGCCAATACTTCAGGTTGAAAAGGCTTGGGCAGATAAAAGTCGGCACCGATTTTTTCTATGATTTCCCTGTCTTCCTTTTGATCTTTTGCAGTCAACATTAAAATCAATGTACCGCAATAAACAGGGTTTTTCTTTATCAACTTACAAAGCTCATAACCGTTCATCCCGGGCATCATCACATCGAGGATAACCAAGTCGGGGTTTTCCTGTTTGATAATTTCATAAGCTTCCAATCCGTCCCCGGCTTCCCATATACTATAACCCTTATTTTCCAACGATGCTTTAATTAAAAACCGAATCGATACAACGTCTTCGACAATTAAAATTTTAGCCATCGTTTTCCCTACTTCGGTATAATATTTTTACCATAACCGCTACCAATATATTACTATACAACTATAGCTACACCCTCTTTAAAAACAAATATATTTTCCCTAAAACAAGATTTTTGCGATAAAATGCAATATGTATACTTGTGTCGGCCCGAGAAGAACCACGCAGTTTTCTTTCCTGCTCTTTGCTCTCATTCCCTTAACCCTTTAATTTTTTTCCTGTCCAAAGGTATTATTCCGACAGAAGGCGTCAAACTGTTACATTCCCATGTGGCAGAGAAACTAAAACAGAAATTTTAATCAATCGAAGAAAAAATGCGCTCCTCTATAGCTTTATCTTGACCGTAAGGCCAATTGATGGTATCTTATAAATAGACTTTTAGAACAAATCGTTCGAACAGTCCAAAAGGCTTGCCGGTTAAACAAATTGTCGATAGCAGGTAACCCTGAAAGAACATGCCACTGGCCTGCCGTCACTGAAACTGGTTTTTACCGGTTTTCTTCTGTCCATAATATCAACATGAAAGGAGTAAACGATGACATATAAGGCTCATACCCTAAAAAAGGCTATTATCGAAAAAGCCCAAATACTCTTTGGTCACTACGGTTTCCATAAGACAACCATGGATGAAATCGCTCAAGCCGTCCACAAAGGAAAAAGTACCCTCTACCATTACTTCCAAAACAAGGAAGACATCTTCAAAACAGTCATAGAAAAGGAAATCGTCGAACTGAAAGAAACAATCAATGTGGCTGTTTCCCAAGAAACCTTGCCCCAAGATAAATTGAAGACCTACATATTAACCCGCATGCGTGCCCTAAAGCGTTTGGCCAATCTATATCAGGCTACCCGAGATGATTACTTGGAACATTACGGTTTTTTTGAAAGATTCCGTGCCAATTACGATGAATATGAAAGGGTTATGATTTCTAAAATCCTCGATGAGGGAGTAGAACACGGATATTTTGCCATTGAAGACACCAAACTCATGGCCTACGTTATTGTTATCGCCACCAAAGGCCTTGAATATCCCTGGATGATTGAAGAGGATACGGAAAAAATTGAAAGTAACATTGAGACCCTCTTCCATACATTACTTTACGGCTTGCTGAAAAGAAAGCGGGAATCAAGGATCGGTTAAAAATACAAGGGCTAAAATAAAGAACTGCAAGCTCTAAATCATGCACAACCTCTTCTTAAATCATGAATTCACCCACTTGAAACCTTGAAAATCTACGTTTTAAAGGAATGGAAAGGAGTATTATAAATGAAGTATTTCGCTAACCTTGTATTCAAACACAAAAAACTGGTTATTTTCCTGACAATAGCCATAACAGCTGTTCTGGGCTTCTTTATCAAAAATCTGCAAGTCGACCCGGATATGCTAAATTACCTGCCCCAAACTGACCCGGCCGTTGAATTATCCACTTACATCAGTGAAGAATACGGCGGCAATCTTTTAGCTATGGTAGCCGTGGAAACGGAAAATCTCTTTTCACCCGATACCCTCCGACAATTGGCCCAATTGACTGAAAATCTCGGAGAAGTAGAAGGAGTCGCCTCCGCAACAAGCATAACCAACATAGTCGACATAAGGGAAGAAGACGGCTGGCTGGAAATCGGTTCTCTTATCGACATCGATGACTTAACGCAAAGCAAAGAGGCAATACAAAAACTAAAGGACTATATAATGTCCAAGGACATGTACAAAGGCAAGTTGCTCTCTGCCGACGGTACAACCGCCTTGGTCGTTTGTCAAATAGAAGAAGGCATTGATAAAGTAAAAATTGCTAAAACAATCAAAGAGTGGGGCGAAAAGCTGCCCATCGATGCCAATCTTTATTACGGTGGGCAACCCTTCTACCTGTTGGAAATCAGCAATACCATCGTCAAAGACCTGATAACCTTGGTTCCCCTTGTTAGCCTCCTGATCATTGCAGTCCTTTACTTGAGCTTTCGGACCCTTTGGGGTGTCCTCTTGCCTCTTTTATCAGTCCTAATCAGCATTGTCTGGACTTTGGGTATTATGAGCATTGCCAAAATCCCTCTATCCATTATCTCCGACGTAATACCGGTCATCCTTATTGCCGTCGGCAGTGCCTACAGCATCCATATGCTCAACAAATTCTATGAAATTAATTCCTCCGTCTCCCATCCCCAAAAAGCAAAAGAAGCCTTGAAAAAAATTGGCTTACCGATTATTTTAGCAGCCATAACGACAGTCGCCGGTTTTATCTCCTTCATCTTTGGTTCTTACTTGACCATGATCCAGCAATTCGGTTTCTTCACATCCCTGGGAGTCTTCTTTGCGCTTTTGATCTCCATAACCTTGGTGCCGGTTTTATTGTCAATGACCAAAAGTAAAGCCGCAAGGAGTGGGAAAAAAGTCGGTTCGGCACCCTTTTTTGCCGGCCTGGCCGATTGGATCAACCGGACCAAGCATTGGATTGTAGTGGGCAGCATTTTGATCATAATAATCGCTCTACTGGGCATTCCCCGTATTGAGAGAAAAGTTGATATTCTCGACTACTTTAAGCCGGAAAGCAGTATTCGCCAAACTGAAGAAAAGATTTTAAATAAAAAATTCGGCGGTTCCATTCCCCTGCAAATTCTCATCCGCGGCGATATACAGAATCCGGCCGTCTTAAATGATATCAAACAAGTCCAAGATTATGTCAGGTCCTTACAACATGTCAATAATCCCTTTTCCGTCGTCGATATAATAATGGAATTAAACGAAGCCATGGGCGATGGCCGGCGAATACCCGAAAGCCAAGAAAAAATCGCCAATTTGTGGTTTTTCATCGATGGGCAGGATATCGTTGAGCAGATGGTCAATCAAGATAAGACCGAAGCTTTGATTCAAGCTACCACAGTCTATGCCCAAATGGACGAAATTACAGACCTGGTCGACAAAATCGATGACTTTATTGCTGAACTTGATTCCCAAGTATGCACCTTTGCCCAAACAGGCATGCATGCCATATACAAAAATCTCGACCAAAGCCTGATGAAAAGCCAATTTCAAAGTTTGTTTATCTCCCTAGGTTTAATTTTGGTAATCGTATCTCTCTTGCTCGGTTCCCTTTTGGGGGGCATCATTGGCCTGGTACCGATAATCTTTACCCTGATAATAATATTCGGTTTCATGGGTTATGTGGGCATCCCCCTGGACATCGCAACTGTCTTGGTAGCTAGTATCTCCGTGGGAATCGGCATCGATTATGCCATCCACTTCATCAGTCGCTTCCGCAACGAACTTAACTCCAACCAAGATCGTCTGGCCGCTCTTAAAGAAACTCTGACAACCAGCGGCAAGGGCATCCTTATCAACATGCTGACGGTTACCGGCGGCTTTTTAGTATTTTTGTTGGCCGACTTGGTCCCCTTGCAACGCTTTGGAGCCTCGGTAGCCTTGACCATGCTCAGTTCAGGCTTTGCATCCTTGTTAGTCCTACCGGCCATAACCCTCTTATTGAAAAAAGACAACAAATTCTTTAACTCGGCAAAAAAAATCAACAATAAAATAAAAATAGATTAAGAAAGGAGTGAAGGTCATGGGCAGAAAATCTTTTACCTTTGCCATTGTCGGCTACCTTCTGCTGGTCGTAACCGTGTTTGTTACTGCGCAAGAATTATCCGCTTCGGACATTCTCCATAAGGTGGATGCCGTTATCAGTGGCCCGCAAGACCAAACATTACAAATCAGGATGGTGCTTACCGATAAAGACGGCGAGGAGGTGGAAAGCCGTGAGTTGACCATGATGCAAAAAGGCAATGATTTGCGAATGGGGAAGATTCTTTCCCCGCCAAGCCAAAAGGGTATCGGGTTTTTATCCTTGCCCGATGATGTCTTCTATGTTTATTTGCCGGCCTTCAAAAGGGTCCAAAAAATTTCTACACGGCAAAAGGGAGGAACATTTGCCGGTACCACCTTTTCTTACAACGACTTAGGGGTTCAAAACTATACGAAAGGCTGGGATCCACAACTTCTTTCTTCAACCGGCACCTTCTACCTCCTTCAACTGATTGCTACAGAAGACAACAATACCGGCTATGGCGAATTGACTCTAAGGGTCGACAAAAAAACCTATTACCCCCTCAATGTTGAATTTTACGACCAAAAAGGCAATCTGGTAAAAACAATGACCGGTAGCAAATTGGAAACCATTGGGGATTACGTCATTGCCCGCGAAATGACAATGACCGATATAGCCAAAAGCACCACGACCAGATTGTATATAGAAGAAGCTAAATTTGACACGGGACTAACCGACGACATGTTTACCGAGGAATATTTGAGCCAATAAAAACAACAATTAAAAGCAGGTCCAAACATGCCAACCATTCATGGAAACAACTCTTTATGTACGGCAACCAGGAGCCTTGATTGACGACATTTCGCTGCGCACCGACCGATAAAATAAAAAAAATACTATGGAAAAAGTTAATATTGAAGAGGAATTATTACAAATGTTGGCGAATAATATATGAAGCGAAAATGTGTCAATAATTGTAGTTTAATTGAATTTCCAGTCCTATTACCCCGCAATTATATTTTAGGAGATATCAAATGAAAAGACTGGCGATACTGTTACTGGCATGCATCCTGCTTGGAAGTACGGTTAGTGCCGCCAATACAATCAAACTTTATTTATATGCCGCCGACGGCACCTTTTTAGGTTGTTTAACGGAGGATAAGTACGAAAAAGATTCAATCTGGAATAAATACGGCACATACGGCTCAATATTCAGCGAAAAATCCATCTGGAACGAATACGGACCCTACGGCGCTCCCTACAATGAACAAAGTCCCTGGAACAAATTCTCCACTGAACCGCCCCTTATTAAGGACCAATTTAATTGCTTCTACGGTTACTTCACAATCAACGAATACAACTGGGAAAAAACAACCAATGAGTATTGTCTATGGATTTTAGAAAATTATGAATGGATAAAAGAAAACTTTGACGAAGCCGCTGACCAATTCAAAGACATCTACAAAAAATACCGGGATTAAAACGATAATTTAAATATATACCCTCACGACCATTAACCTTTTTCATTAATAAAGCCGGCCTTGAGGCCGGTTTATTCTTATCGAACAATTTATCGCAGCCGACTTAGCGGGGTTTAACCAAAGCAGCACCGATTAATTCGAAGACAATACCCACCTGCATCTTCATTCCGATCGCTATTGCCCGCGGATCGACATCAAAACGGGAACTATGTGCATTGGCTACAATACCCAAAGACTCATTGCGACAACCCAAATTGTAAAAAGCACCGGGGGCGGCTCGGCAAAAATAACTGAAATCTTCGCAGCCCAAAGAAGGATTCTCAATATAACCGAAGGAATCCTTGCCCAAGAGGCGTTGGGCAACGCTCTTGACCAGCTCCACGCAATCTTTGTCGTTGTGTAAGGAATCATAACCGGGCTCATGGACAATTTTCGCCTTTACCTCATGCATGGCACAGATATGTTCGATCATAGCCGGCAATATCCCTTTGATTTTTTCCCGCACCTCATCGGCAAGGGTCCGAAGAGTTATCTCCAAATCAACCCTGTCGGCAATAATGTTGCGGGCTGTTCCACCATTAATTTTGCCCACGGTAATGACTGCACCGTCATGGGCTGAAATACGCCTGCTGATTATGGACTGAATCTCCAAAACAATACTGGCGGCGGCAACGATGGCATCGTTGCCTAAGTGGGGTCTGGCACCATGGGCTTTTTGTCCATAAATCGTTACATCATAAGCATCACTGCTGGCATTCATGGCTCCGAACCTGGAATGGACCGTCCCGGTCGGTACGGTCGAATCAACATGGAGTCCGAAAACATAATCCACAGAAGGATCTTCCATACAGCCGGCAGCAATCATCCGTTTAGCGCCACCACAGGTCTCCTCAGCCGGTTGAAAAAAGAGCTTAACGTTGCCCTGCAAATATTGCCGAGCATCTTGCAAAGCCGCTGCGGCACCCAAAAGAATGGCTGTATGGGCATCATGGCCGCAAGCATGCATAACCCCCGCCTTCTGCGAGCGGTAAGGTTTATCGGACTCCTCCTGAATGGGCAAGGCATCCATATCAGCTCGCAGAGCAATGGTCTTTCCCCCTTCCTTGCCCCGGATAATACCGACCACGCCGGTCATGTCAGGAACAGCATAATATTCGATACCCGCTGCTGCCAAGGATTTCTGTATAAATGCCGAGGTCTCAAATTCCTCGTTCCCCAACTCGGGATTACGATGAATGTGCTCGCGGGCAGCAATGGCAAAATCGCTATGCTTTTCCACCAATTCATCCAATATTTTATTTTTCATAATCCACCTTCCTTCCTGCCCAAGGTTCAAGCAAAGAATTATAACATTCCACAGATAGAACCTTACTCCCTAAACACTTGGCCCCCGCCTAAAGAATCCTCGCAGGACCGTAAGTCGGACTATTTCTTAGCTTTCCCACAAAAAAGTTACAAATAGATCCTGCAAAGTATCTATTAAAAAGCATCATCGGTTTATCGGCTCCTTCACCCGGTAATCGGCTCTAAAGTGCTAGTTCTACCTTTCTTAATACATTCCTGCCATCTTTTGCTCCCATACAATTCCGGCCAAAACGTCTTTTCCTATAAAATAACTCGGCAAAACAGTCTTAGGGAAATATTATTCCACCTAAAACGGAATTCATATTGAATACACTCAGTATCCAATCAGATATTTTAATGCTTTACTTAATATATTTAATAATACAAACGATTTTGTTATTGACATTTTCATTATTATATTGTAATATTTATTCAATACTTAAAAATTAAAATTTTTGTCGGGATTGCCGGACAATTCCGACCGGAGAGGATGATCCAATTGATTATTAAAGATTTACCCAAGCATCTGCCGCTTCTAACACCGTACACGGAGCTTCGCAGCCAAGTAAATCAATCTCTCAACATTGTTTACACCAAGGGCAATTTGACTCAAAACATTAAAAACTCTGTCGGTGGCATCAGTGCCCGCGTCTATCGCAACGGCTCTTGGGGGTTTGCTTCTTCACCCAACAGGACCGATGTGCAAAACGTCCTCAAAGCTGCCGCTGATAACGCCATTTTTTTGGACACTAGAGAAAACAAAGGCTTGGCCCCCTTTACCCCTTCCAACCCCAAAGCAGAATACAACTTCGGCACTTCCAAACCCCGCCTCAGCCAACGGGAAATTATGGCTTTTACCAAAGAGGTCGATGAGCATATCCAACAAAAATATCCTGATTTAAGTAGCCGCACGATACGACTCAACAGTCTCACCATCGAAAAGACCCTTATCACTTCCGACGGTGCTTCCCTTTATTCCCTTTGGCCCCGCACTATGTTTTCAATATTCTTATCGATAACCAAAGACGGCGACACGGTGGATATCTACAACTCCATGGGAAACCGGGGGCATTTTGAAGATCTTTTCACCTCTCCGCAGGATCTCTATCCTTTTATTGAAGAACTGTATGAACACCTCAAAAATAAAAGCGAGGGTGTTTACGCCAAAGCGGGCACCCACGACTGCATATTGGACGCCGACTTGGCAGGTATTCTGGCCCACGAAGCAATCGGCCACACCACCGAGGCCGACCTGGTCTTGGGCGGCTCGGTTGCCGCCGATTACTTGAACAAAGAGGCGGCCGCTCCCCTTGTAACTCTCATCGATTTTGCCCACAGCTATAACGGAGAAACCTGTCCCATGCCCATCCATATCGATGATGAAGGGACAGAAGCCCAAGATGCAATAATAATCGACAAAGGTATCCTAAAAGGCTACATGCACAACAAACAAAGTGCCAATCACTTCGGTGTCGAACCTACCGGCAACGGCAGGGCTTACGAATATCACGATGAACCCCTCATCCGCATGCGCAACACGGCTATTTTACCCGGTGAAAGCAAGTTGGCCGACATGATTGCTTCCATAGATGAAGGTTACTATCTGGCCAAACCCACCAACGGACAAGCCGACACAACCAGCGAGTTCATGTTCGGCATAGCCCTGGGTTATGAAATCAAAAACGGCAAATTGGGTAAAGCCATCAAAGACACCACCGTCTCCGGTATAGCCTTTGAAGTACTGCAAAATATAAGCATGGTCGGCGATGAAATGGTCTGGACCGTCGATGGCATGTGCGGCAAGAAACAAGCAATTCCCGTCGGTATGGGCGGCCCCGCCGTCAAAACAAAGATCAGCATTGGAGGTAGATAAAATGAAGGCCCCTTTGGAATATTGCGTCCAAGCGTTACAAAATAAGAAAGTCGACAAGTTCCAATGCGTCTTGGAAAACAATGATCAGCACGAAATGAATTTGGAGGGAACGGAATTCTCACTTATCCGCACCACCCATAATGAAAAACTTAACATTACCGTAATAAATGATAATCGCAAAGGGAATATTTCTTTGAACAGACTCGAAGAAAAAGCAATCGATGAAGCCATCGAGACGGTCCTTGAGCTTGCGGATACTTCACCGCAAGACGAAGATTTCGATATTGCTCCCTACCAGAAGGCAGCTCAATTGGCCAGGGGACCCAAAGAGCCCGACACGAAACGTATGTATGACCTGTTAAAAGAGTATTCCCAACAGGTTCCTGCCCTCTTTCCTGCCATCAAGCTTATGGAAAGCACCTTTTTCCATAAAAACACTCGGCGCCACTTGGTCAACTCTAACGGTGTCAACTTCAATACCGCTCAAGGTGCCTATAATTTTACTTCCGTTTTCTCCTCCCGCCGGGGCGATAAAGCAACCTCCTTCAATTACAGCGGCTTCGCCATGGAAGACCTGGAATCTTCCCTTTTGGAGCGGAGCACGCTAAAAGATTTGTTGCGTCAGTCCGTTGAGCATTTGGAGGCAAAGCCTTTCACCGACAAATTCGTTGGGGACATCATTTTAGCCCCCGACTGTTTGTATGTATTGCTCTTCTATTATGCTTGGCTGTTTTTGCAAGACGGTCCTCTTATTGAAGGAACCAGCCCCCTGAAAGATAAATTAGGACAGAAGGTTGCCAATGAATCAATGACTCTGTCAGCAGAACCACTCTCCCCCTATATGGCCGACGGTTATTTTATAACCGACGATGGCTTCAAGGCAGAAAATGCCACGATAATTGAAAAAGGGGTCTTGCAAAGCTTCTTATTAAGTCAATACGGCGCCCGTAAAACCGGCCTGGAGCGGGCTAAAAACCAAGGTAGCTGCTGGGTACTGGAACCCGGCAATAGAAACTTTGAGCAAATGGTCTCCCAAGTCGAAAAGGGCCTGCTCGTTGTGAGATTCTCCGGCGGCAATCCCGGCCCCAATGGCGATATATCGGGTGTTGCCAAAAACAGTTACTATATCGAAGATGGCAAGATCAAATATCCCGTTACCGAAACCATGATTGCCGGCAACTTAATTGACCTTTTCAATAATATCAAGGCAATTTCCCAAGAAAGAATAAACTTCGGCACCGGCCTCATACCCTACATGCTTACCTCCGGAGTCACCATCGCCGGCAAATAAAAAAGGCACCCCTCATTGTGGTGCCTCAATCAAATATTTACCGTCCGGCGGGCCGGCTCAGTTTGTAAAAACCTACTGGGCTTCCCGTAGCCGGTAACAAATAGAAGATCCCTGGCCCTGGTGGCGGCAACAAACAAAAGGGATCTTTCCTTTTGCAAATTTTCCGCATAAAGAAGACTGTCGGAAGTACCTTTAAGGGCTTGGGTAAGGGGTATGATACCGTCATTGGCGGCAACGATGAAGACACAGTTAAACTCCAAACCCTTGACCCGGTGTATCGTTCCCAACTTTATATAGCCATCCTTCCTATAGGGATCCCCTCTATCGAGGATTCGACAGGCCAACCCGCTTTCCGCCAGATAATCGGCATACTCCTTGACCAATTCGGTTCGGCGGGCCACAAGGCAAATGTTTTCCGGTGGGCAGCTTGTCATGATATCTTTTAAAGTGGCAAGAATAAACTCCTTTTCTTCAACAGCATTATTAAAATAATTAACGACGGGATCCTTACCCCGTAACAAGGATCTGTAACCGTGCAGGCTGCTTTTTTCACCGTCCAACCCCCGGTAATCAAAGCCTTTGACCATATTGATAGCCCATTTGCCGATTTGTGCCGTGGTCCTGTAGTTAACCTTCAGGTTGCGGGAACGACCCCGGACCTTTATGCCGCAATCGCTCAAGGTTACCGGCCTTCTGTAGATGCGCTGATGGACGTCACCGACAATAAAAAGATCATTTTCCCGGCTAGGCACCATAGCCCGCAAAAGCTTAAAAGCCGCCGCTTCCATATCTTGAGCCTCATCAACAATTATTGCTTGATAGGGCAATTCAATATTAGATTTTTCCAAGATCTTGCGGGCCAAGGTAAGAACATCATACCATTCCAGAATGTTTCTGTTTTTCTTTTCGGCAATAAAGGCACTAAATATTGCATAGAGCTCTTCTCTTTCTTTTCTTGCAAGCCTTGCACCCCGTCCGTATCTGATAACCTCCAAATATTCCTGCAAGGACTCGATGCCCCGATGCTGGATTACCGTCTCCCATTCTTCACGGCAAAAACCGAGTCCCCATTCCCCCTGATTGGCTGTTCGCATCGCTTCCTTCCAGCAGTCCTCCAAATCTTTTTCCCGGGCAATGCCAAATCTAAGACCCTGTCCATCTAAAAATCGATAAGCCCAGGAGTGCAAATGCGTTATTTCCAGCCTTTGACGAGCCTCCCAGGAACACAATTTCTCCATATTTTTTTCAATGTTTTTGGCTAAATTGATGTTGAAGGTTGTAAACAGCACCCGCCCACCGTTGCTTACCATCTTCTCAGCCAAATATTTAGCCCGATGCATGGCCACTACCGTTTTACCGGTACCGGGTCCTCCAGTCACCAGGGCCGGACCTGAATATGTTCTATGGATGAGTATTTCTTGGGTCGGATGCAAAAAGACGCGCCACTTATCCATTGGAGCCGCCAACATCTCTGCCAGCTCATCGACAGTCTCCACCACAGCAAAATGGCGTTTATTGCTTGGATTTCTAAAGGCAGCGGCGTAATCATCCGGGTCATATTCCCTTTCGGTATCAATTGACAGTTCATTAAAAATTTCCTGCACCGTATAACCGGCACCCAGACATAAAAGAATATCATATATCTCCGGAGAAACAACCTGCCGCAACTCCTCCAGTTCCTCTTCCTCTTCAATGTTCCTGATTACAGGCAAAAGGATGGCGGGGATTCCGCACTTTTGCAAATCTTTATCGGTAAAAGCTTCGAATAAACCCTCGGTAAAGCCTGTAGGGACAAACTGCCGGGGGGCAATAAATTTTTCGTCTATATTGAACACATGCAAAAGGCCGGTCTGCGGCCCTATCCTAAACTCTTTGTTTATCGCCCAATTGATGGCAGCATCATGATGATCCACCCATACCAAGGTATAGACATTGCCCTTGGGCGGATGGATAACGACGGCCCTGTATTCCAAATCAATCCGCACCGTCCGAATCTTTTCATCCCGCGCTCCCTTAAGCTTCTCATAATTGATACCCGGCGATCTTGGGTCGATGGTAAACCTTTTGGCAAAATCCAAGACCTTTCTTTGGGTGCTTCTAGGAATATTAAACAATGCATCCATAAATTCACTTGTAACCACTAACTGCGGTTTAGCCAACCCAATCCCTCCCTTGCACCAATAAAAAACTTAACTTAAAGCCTAAAACAAACTTTACTAATCCATAAACAAAGGACCAGTTGCAAGCAAATTTCTCCGGTAGCGGCACCAGGTGCGTGCTTGTTGACAACAATGCACGTTCAATTCGAAACAGATTTTCTTGGTAGCTTCTTCCCATAATAGTTAAATTCTCCTATATAATAGCTTTTTCCTTCAAAATATCGATAACCGACTAGAAACACCGCTGAACATTTTCCCTTCCAGGTCAAGCTGTCTAAAAATTTGCAGTTGCTTGCCTGATTAAGAGGATTTTTCGCCCCGTGGCAGGAATAATAAAAGGTAAAGATAATTATTGTTATCTCTTCAATCCAACCAATAAAAATGTTTATAGGGGAAATGGTGATGCGAAATGGCTAGAACAGAAATAAAAAATTTTAATCGTTTGGGTTTGGATGTCGGAGTATTCGCCACCAAAGGCGTATTAATGGAAGGAAATGTAATCAAGAAAAAAATTATCCGCACCAACGGCGGCAGTTTCCTTAAAGTTGCCAAGGACTGCCTGGATGAACTGCTTGCCGATTTTTCCGGTCAAGAAATATCTTTTGGCATAACAGGCAGCAATGCCAACCTCATTGCCCGGGAAATGAGCATTGATTACCTTTTGGAAATTGAAGCCCTGCAAGCCGGCTTGGATTATTTTAATTTAAATCCCCAAGGGCTTCTTTCCTTGGGCCATGAGAATATGTATTATCTTGAACTCGACCATGAAGGTAATATCCAATACTTCAATCGCAACGGCCAATGTGCCGCCGGTAGCGGTGCCTTTTGGTACCAGCAGGCAACCCGCATGGGCTACAACGACAAAGAGATGGCGGAGATTGCCTTGCAGGCAGATTCGGCGGTAAAAATATCAGGACGTTGCGCCGTCTTTGCCAAATCTGATATGACCCACGCCATCAATGAAGGTGCCTTACAAAGTTCCGTCGCCGCCGGTTTGGCCCAAGCCCTGGTCGATTTGGTAGTAACAAGTATCGGCCAAAATAGAATTAAAGATCTCGATCCCTTGATGATTATCGGCGGAGTCGCCAACAACAAGGCGGTCTTAAAATATTTTCAAAACTATTGCCTGGATGCAAATGTCAAGATTGAAATTCCAGCCGAGCATGAACACATTGAAGCTTTGGGTGCAGCTGAAAAAGGTCGACCTATTGCCATCAAAGATTTGCAGTTTGACCGTCTTCTCACATCGGACTACAAACCGGATAACCCTCTCCCCCCTTTGGATAAAAACAAGGTTCACTACTTGGAGGCCAACTTCGGTCAAGAAAACTACGATCTTTCCCGAGTCTATCTGGGGGTCGATTGTGGCTCCGTGTCTACCAAGTGCGCCCTTCTCGACAAGCAAGGTAAAATTATCGGCGGAGAATATCTGCCTACGGCGGGACGTCCTGCCTTGCAAGTTTTAGCCCTAATGCAAAGGGTCAAAGAAAAATACGGAGATATGCTCAAAGATGTCCCCTTTACAGCCTGCACAACCGGTTCGGGACGTTTTCTTTCCCAAAAAATATTGAATGCTGATTATGCCATCGATGAAATAACCTGCCAAGCCCAGGGGGTTAAGAATCTTTTCCCCGCCGACAAAACCTTATCCATCATTGAAATTGGCGGTGAAGATTCCAAGTTCATCCAACTGCAAGACGGTATCTTGGCCGACTACAACATGAATCCCGTTTGTGCCGCAGGAACCGGCACTTTTTTGGAAAACTTGGCTGAACTATTAGGGGTCAATATCAAGGAAGAGTTCTCGGCTAAGGCTTTTACTGCCGATTATGCCATCGACTTAGGTGACACCTGTACTTTGCTCTCCCAGTCCACCTTGGTAACCGAAGCGGCCCGCGGCCTGCCCCTCGAATCGCAATTAGCCAGTCTGGCTTACTCCTCGGCCCAAAATTATATCTCCCGAACCATCGAAAATAGAGCCTTGGAAGGAAAACTGGTCTTTACCGGCGCCACGGCCAAAAATCACGCCTTGGCCGCCGCCTTGGCCGCCGCCGCCCATAAAGAACTCTACATACCCCCCCTACCCGAGCTCTCGGGAGCCATCGGCAGCGCTTTGATGGCCAAAGCCATGCGGGAAAACGGCGAGGTCGGCGAGTATTCAATGCGCAACCTGGATGACCTAAACTCCTTCCAAATAAAGAAACAAGCCTGCCGAGCTCAATGTCCCCATGACCACAATTGCAATCTGGATATAATATCCTTTGCCGACGGCAATAAATTTATATATGGCGACCGCTGCGGTCGTTATTCCGATTTGATGAAAAAAGACAAAGAATCTTCCTTGCCCGACTACGAGAAAAAATGGCAGGACATTTTTTACGATGCTTCCCCTCAACCCAATACCACAGGCACTCGGGTAGGAATTGCCCGTAGCGGTCTATTCTTCGACCTTTATCCCTTCTTTGCCGCTTTCTTTAAAACCTTGGGGGCCCGGGTCATTCTTTCGGAGGAAACCAATGAAGCAACCCTATCATTGGGTAAAACAAAACTCAATGCCGACATGTGTTATCCGGCTGAAGTATTGATGGGCCATTACGGCCAATTGGCCCGGGAGGACTTAGACTATATCTTCATTCCGGAAGTCGTAACCATGGAAGCCTTGCCTTGGGCGGAGGATTGGCCCCGTTCCTTTACTTGCCCCCTCCTGCAAACATTCCATCGGGTCGCCCAGAAATCTCTCGCCTTAAAAGACGAAAAGATCCTTTATGCTGAAATCTATTTCCGTGACGGTCGCGACAGAGTCTTGAAGAACATGCGCAGCACTGCTCAAAAACTGCTTGGTGCTTCCTTCAGCGAAGAAATATTGGCCAAAGCCATAGACCAAGGCTATGCAGCCCTGCGGAACCACGAGCGGGGGATGGCGGAAGCAGGTCGGGAAGCCTTTGCCCGCCTTTTGGAATCTCCTGATGATATCGTTGCCCTCTTCCTCGGCCGTTCCTACACCCTGTACGACTCCTTTGTAGCTAAGGGCTCTTTCACATATGCTCGCCAACGGGGCCTCTTAGCCCTACCCCAAGACTTTCTCTTTAGCTTTATAAAGGCCTGGTATAAAGGATCCTTGCAATCGCCGACCCTGGAAAAGTACCGACAGGAATTCATCGACTTCATGGCCGACATGGTCGGTAAACTGGAAAACAT
Source organism: uncultured Halanaerobiales bacterium (assembly GCA_964568715.1). GTDB lineage: Bacteria > Bacillota > Halanaerobiia > B1SED10-174 > B1SED10-174 > CAZMQU01. Next base: position 37,037 of record CAZMQU010000003.1, on the reverse strand, counting down.
CTACCCGGCTCAACTGCAAAAGATGCTATCCGCTGCTCTCATGGCCGTCTTCTTCAATGAAAGGGCCGCCCGGGACGGCCTCCCTACATTCAATATAGTCCTGCAAGACCCTTTTAAATGCGGCCCTAATGCCATGTTGCGCCATTACTTGAGCACCATCACCGGCTTTCTGCGACTTACCTTGGATGAACATACTGCCCCTGCCGGCCTTATAACCCGTTTGGAAGCCTTTAAAAACACAAGAAAAGAAAGCAGAACTCTTAGTAGGCCTACCTTCTATTCGGCCAAGAATGTCTATGCCCATGATAAGAGCTGGCGTAAAATTTTAATACCCGACCCCTCTCACCACAGCGGTGTCTTTGCCGCCCTCTTTGAAAACTACGGCGTCGAAGCAGCCATGCTACCCCGCAGTACCGATAAAGACCTGACCTTGGCCCGCCGTTATTCCAACGGCGAAGAATGTCTTCCCTTTTTGCAAAATGTTCAAGATATGCTGGAATATTTGGAAACAAACGGCGACGAAGAAGGTTCCGTTATGTTCCAGGGCTGGGCCTGCGGACCCTGTCGTTACGGCCTTTATGCCCCCACCCAATCCTTGGCTGTCAACCGGGCCGGCTACGGCGAAGGCCGGGTCTGTGCCCTGAAGCTTGAAGATGTTATCAAGCGTTTCGGCTTGGACTTTGTCCTGGGAGCCTACGATGGCACCGTAACATTGGACTTGCTCTATAAAATGCTTTTTGCCACCCGCCCTTATGAAAAAGTAAAAGGCTCCGCCGAAGAACTCTTTGAGTACTATTGGCAAAAATTGTTCAACATACTCTTGACTAAGCGCTTCCCCGTGCGCCGAGCCGTTAGCGGCCGCCACCTTCGACCTTTGACGGAATTTTTACAGGAAGCAGGTGCCGCCTTTATGGAGTTGCCTCGCAACGGCGAAGTGCGACCTCGGATACTGGTCGGCGGTGAATTTTACGTCCGTCTCGACGATCGTAATAATCAAGACCTTATCAAGAAAATTGAAGAAGCCGGTGGCGAAGCCAGCTTGGCTCCGGCCAGCGAACTCTTCGCCTATACCGCTCATATTATGCACTTTGAAGCTCGCAAGAAATACCTGCGCCGGAAAAATCCCCTTACTTTCATCAATTCCTTCGGTACTGATATGCTCTCCCGCTTGGCTAAAAGGGATGAACATAAACTGGCCCAAGCAGGCGGCGCAATCCTTCGGGGCCTTAAAGAACCGGCAGCCCAGCAAATAATGATCAATGCCCGCAAATATGTCTCCGAACACTACGGAGGCGAACCACCGATGACTATGGGTCGGGCTGCGGCCTTCAAAGGCCGCGAAAAAGTAGCCGGAGTAATATTCGTTGCTCCCTTTACCTGCATGCCCGGTTCGGTCGTAGAAGCCCAACAGATCTTTCTCCAGGAAGACTTAGGCTTGCCCATCATAACTATATACTACGATGGCAGGGAAAATGCCAATCGCGAAGAATTCATCAAAAGCCTGGTCTTTCAAGCCAAACAAAATATAGGCCTTTAAAGCAAAGACCCTACTTAAAAGCCCCAATCAAACAAGCTATTTAAAAATTAACAAATAAACTCACTGAATTCTTGCTCGCCAATATAATAAATCGGCGCCTTCCGGCCTGCCGATTTATTTTTCTTGGTCAACTAATTGTCCTTGTCCCTCAGCACTTTTTCAATGGTCCCTTATTAATTAAATGCCGAGGCTGCCTGAATAATAGCCAAGCTTCCCTCTATAACATTAGAAATCATACCGTAAAGTCAGAGTTCCCGCCGTCCTGGTACCTTCTTTCCCTTCCACATGGTTGGCGTTTTTAAGAAATTCCATCTCCACCATCAACTTGGCATGGATTTTGGGTGTTATTTGGTAAGCAAAACCAGCAGTGGGAATAAGGCGCTTTTCCACCGTGCCGGACAGGAAAAGGTTCTGCCGACCTTCCTCAACTGTGGAATAATAATCAGCCAACTGCCCTTCCCCCTTGCGTTCTCCCCGCAAACCGCCATAAAGGGCAAAGTTGGGATTGAACTCGTAGCCCAACAAAACCCCCAAACGTTCCGCATCGGGACCCAGGGGAGTTCCCAAAGCCTTACCTTTAAATTCGTAATGGGTTTCCGGATAGCGATGGGAATAAAGATAGTTTGTTGCCCGCAAATATTCCCCTTCCACCTTCAGCCCCTTAAAGACTAGATCTTTAATTTGGAATGCGGCCAAGGCGGCATAAATCGGCAGATTATTTTTATCGGGTCCCATAGGAAATTCGGTTACAAACAAATCACCGTAAAATTTAATCTTATCGGTCGGCTCAACCATAAAATCCAAGCCGATAGCCATATTGTTGTAAGCAGTAGATGTGCCGGGAATATATTTGGTCAAATAAAAGGGCCAAAGGGGAACATAACACGTCCAAAAGCCATCGAATTCCCGGGAAAAAAGAGCGGTCTCTTTGATGCCGACCTTTAAATAACGACCGATGGGTATTTCCAGCCGATGGCCGAACAATTTACCCCGCTCCGCACTGAGCCAAGTCGAAAACTTTTCATAATTCATACCGGCCAAACTCGTCGCATACTTCAAGCCGACCATCCCCGGGGCGTTACCGCTGAGCATTACCGACTTGAAAGAACCGTACTCCCAGACCGGGCGGAATTTTCCATAGGTAAATTCACCGATATCCGTCAAACTTTTAAAATATAATAAGTCCAAATCTTCCTGCCGTTCTTGGGGCCTGCCTTGCCGGCCACCAATTAAATATCCTATGGTCAGTTGGGTTTGAGGGGTCAAAGTCAAATCGGTCCAAGTTCGGATTTCCACAAAACCAGGATCCAAAGTCCAAGACGAATAAAGGGGAACAGCTTCAGCAGAAAAACAAAAAAGAAAAAGGAAGACCACAGCCTTGAATATTATTGACGGACACCTCTTCCTGTTCACTATCCCATCTCCCCACAGTTAATTTTAACACTTCAAATCCAACGAAATAAGTCTTAAGGTATTGCCTTACATGGAAACTTTCTGAAGATCCCATTGCCAATTATTGATTATCTTTTCAGCATTATGGCAGAGATAATTTTTGTCGGGTCCGCCCAATTTTTTCAGCTGCTCTATTCCCCGGACAATACAACGATTATATTGCTTGCGGCGGTGGATATCGGAAGCAATAAAATGAATCTGCATGTTTTTCAAAAGGGCCTGAGCCATTGTCTTTACTCGCGCTCCATAAGCACCCAAAAGACTCCCGGAGTTTAATTGCAAAAGGACACCCTCCCGCAACCAGGCTTTTAAATAATCCATTTTTTCAAATAATCCGGGGTACCTCTCCGGATGAGCAATTATCGGTATGTAATCCATCACCAAAATATCATAAAACACATGATTCGCAAAAGAAGGGATCTTTTTCATCGGCAACTCCACCAATATATAGCGACTGTGATTGAGCGTTGGCAACTCACCGGCAGCTAACCTTTTGCCCAAATCAGCGGTTAAAAATACTTCTGCACCGGGTAATACTTTCAGCCCGATGCCCTCATCATCCAATACCCTTTGCAGTTGCTTCACCCTTTTATCAGTCTCTTGCGGACTTAGCTGACACATATCGGCCAAATAATGCGGTGTGGCAATCGCTGTCGTTATACCGCTTTCAAATAATTTCTGTGCAATGGCAATCGACTCACTAAGATCTTTTGCTCCATCGTCCACACCCGGCAAAATATGAGTATGGATATCAATCATTTTTTATCACCCTTATACAATAAATGTTTCAAGGCTTCATTGGACTAAATATTTTAGCACTTGCGAGGATTAAATGATTCCTTGCATTTATATAAGGTATATACCGTGCCCTTATAAAACAAATTCTTTCCATAAATTGCTTTAAATTATTTAATTTTTCAATAACACTGCAGGCAAAAATTTGCCATCCATCCAATCCATGCAAGATAGCCACTTATACCAATCAAACCGAAAAAAATCGACTATAACAATACAAAAATAATAATACCATAAAATAACTGAAAATCCTTTAAAACTAACCGCCATAATAATAATTGTAATACCTATCGCTACCGACAAAAGGATACTTTGTTAATACTGTCCCAACTATATTGGCCTGTACTCTGATAAGTTTTTCCGTTGTTTGAACCAACAGCTCCCGGGGAGTTTCCCCGTGGGCAACGACGATTATAACCCCGTCCACTTTGCTGGCCAAAACCATGGCATCTGTAACAGCAATTACCGGCGGCATATCAATTAAAACCAAATCATTTTCCGCCTGCAACTCTTCCAATACCTTGCCCATCCTTTTGGAACCCAGCAATTCGGACGGATTGGGCGGTACTATACCTGAGGAAAGGAGCTTTAAACCATCCACCTCAGTCGCTTGTATTACCGCCTCCAATTCACTTTCTTGAGTTAAAATACTGGTCAAGCCTTCAAAATTGGGTCTTTTAAAAAAACGATGTTGCATAGGTTTGCGCAAATCAGCATCGACGATTACTACATTTTTGCCATCGTGGGCGAAGCTGATTGCCAAATTGGCCACTGTCAATGACTTACCTTCCTCGGGTCCGCTACTTGTAAACAAAATCGTTTGCAAGGGTTTGTCGGGGCTTAAAAAACTTATATTGGTCCGCAAGGTCCGATAAGATTCTGATACTATTGATTTGGGGTGAACCAAAACCATCAATTCTCTGTCTCTGCTGCTAATTCCTTTACGCACTGCCATCACCTCCGTAACCCCGCGTATTATCCACCTTATCCAAATCAGGTATCAAGCCTAAAACCGGCAAGTCGGTAGCCTTGATTATATCCTTGTCACTCTTAATAGTAGTATCCAAAAACTCCAAGAAAAATATAATCCCTATACTCACCATTAGGGCTAAAACTCCGGCAATGGCCATGTTCACCTTCGGCCTGGGTTGGATAGGTTTATTGGAAGCCACCGCCGGTGATACGATAACGAGATCAGAGGTTTGCATTGCCTCCTGGACCTGGATTTCGGCTTGTTTTTCCATCAAGAGAAGATAAATATTTTCCATTACCCTATTCTCCCGCTCCAAACGTAAAAGTGCCAGTTCTTCTTTAGGGAGAAGATTTAATTCTTCGGCAATGACATCGATCTGCCTGTCATATATCTCAAGTCGCCTTTGACCGGCGATAATATTACATTGCATAGTAATAATTCGATCTTGGAGTGACGTATATAAGGGGTTGATAGCCTCCGTTTGGGAGCTAATAATCTTTTCTACCGCCAAGCCCAAACGCATATTCACTTCATCGATCTTCTTTTTTAATTCCACAACTGTGGGGTGGCCTTCAGTGTATACTGCTAATAGTCCTGTTAAATCCAATTCCAAAACCAACAGTCTATTTTGTAATTCACGCACTTCGGGATTATTGCTGATGGTTCTTGATGTAATAATTTCCCGTTCCTGGTCATAAAAATAAGACTCCATCTCGCTCAAATTGGCTTGCATGTACCCCAGTTCTACAAAAGCCTGGGCCCGGGCAGTTTCCATCTGTATCAATTTATTTAAGGTAGCCTTACCTTGTTCTGTAGGATATACCACCCCATGTTCCGTCTTGTAATTTAGAAGCTTCAGCTCCAATTGCGTTAATTCGCTGCTTACTTCTTGAAGTTGGGAATCGATGAATGAGGAAGCACTCTGCAAATCAGCCCGATTCATTTTAAGGTTTTCGTCTTGAAATACGGCAACAAGGGTATTGGCAATGTCTCTGGCCATATTAGGGTCAGGATAACTAACGGTAATGGTCATCAAATTGGTTTCACGTTCTCCTTTGATATTAATCCTGCCTTTAAGCGATTCATAGGGAATCAATTCGCCGGTATCTTCGTTACGCAAATCCAATTTCTCGATTGCAGCTTCTAAAATGGGCCTCGTCTTTAATAATTGACTGTAAGTTGCCAATTTATTGGAGCGTCCTGATAAAAGGGTCAATTGATCACCAAAGGATTCTACCACTCCGCCTCCTTCCCGAATCATCACCATAGTAGTTGTCTCATAGATTTTGGTCATCTGCAGACTGAGAAGATAGCTCGCCAAGACTGCCAAACAGAATAAACCGATAACAATCCATTTTCGGCTCCAAATTACAACCAGTAGTTCTCGCAAATCCAGTTCCATTTCTGTATGTTGTTTGTACTCTTTCATCTTCTCTCCCCTTACCAACGGATCCCTAAGAGATCTTTAATCGCACTGAAGCCTCGCACAAAGAAAAATACCGCTTCCCAATCCACGCCACCCGCTTCACCGACAATAATTATATCTCCCGCCTGCAAGGCCGGGTTACCTTCTTTATTGCCATCCCGCAAATAATCTTCCACGTTCACGGTACTAATTTCCCCATCGAAACTGATTTGTCGCACCTTCTCCTTATCAGCTTTGACGGTCGCATTACCTGCCTGAGCCAACAAATCAACCAAGTTTAAACCTTCATACCAAGCATAGGTTCCCGGTTTGGCAACTTCGCCTAGAATTGCCACCTTTTTTATTACCTTAGGCACAAAGACAGAGTCCCCCTCTTGCAAGGGCAAGTTGGCAGCAATATTTCCGGAAAATATATCCCGCACATCAATATTTTTGACTTCTTCGCCTCGCCTGACCAGCAATTCATTGCCGGCATCATCGAGCAAGCCACCGGCTTTTGCAATCAATTCGCTTAGGCACGCATCCCTTTTAACCTGGTACGTTCCCTGTTGGCGTACTTCCCCCAAGATAGTTACATCTATAGTAGAGCGGGGTATAAAAATAATATCGCCACTTTGCAACAAGTAGTTTTGTTCTTGAACAAAACCACGCAAAAGCAGCGACAAATTTACTTTTAAAGGTTCGTTGCTCCTGGTTAAATTTATTGATTCCAAATCGGCACTTACAGTTGGTCCTCCTGCCAAGGAGATAGCATCTAAAACGCGACTTCCGGCATTTACTTGATATGTACCGGGCTTGGCCGCTTCCCCCAAGACCAAAACTTGCAAACCCCGATATTTGCTCAACCAGACATTGACCCGCGGCCCCAAAATGTATTGGCTAAGCCGCTCGGTGATAACTTCATTCAGCTCATCGATATTCAAACCTAAAACATAGACTTCACCAATTAGCGGGAAACTGATGGTCCCATCAGGACCGATTAATACTTCCCTTTGTAGGTCGCTGTGGCCCCAAACTGATATATACAGCTGATCATCGATATTTAGTCTATAGCCTTCATACGAAGCCGCCAACCCACTTTGTATAATAACAAAAAACAATACCAACAAAAGCAAAAAGCGTTTTTGCCGCTGCATTAGCTCTTCCCCCTACACCTTGGTAAATATTATTATTCTACAGATACCATACAAATCCCTACATATAACGATATTAAATTTTAATATTATAATCGCAACACAGTGCGGGGTAAATAGACCAACAACACTCCCTTTCTTTTTACAATAACTTATTCGTTAATTTAAAAAGGCCGATTTTGCTCAAAAAAAATATTCCCCCATTAATAATATTATCGACAGAAGGGTACCTTTATTAAGGCCTAATTGGCTCCCAAATTAATTTTTACCTAAAATTGTCCCCACCGGTTGATAATGTTCTCTGCGGAAATCATTTATTAAGACTTAGAGGGGGAAATATAATTTTAAAAACCAAGTAATTGGCAGCATCAACTTGTTCATTGAATACTTCGATGGCACCATTATATTTTTTCATCAATGCTTTTACATTGGACAAACCAAAACCCTTATGAGGATCTCCTTTGGTTGAATAATTCCATTGGAACATTTTGTTGATCGACTCTGCCTTTACATAAGAGTGTTTATTTTTTACCAGTAAATAATGCCCGGCCTCCTCTTTACCGATCTCTAAGAAAACCCTCCCGGCATCGCCGGCCGCTTCAAAGGCATTATCAATTAAATTCCCTACCACCTCGATTAACTCATAATCTTGCAAACCGCTTGTGAATCCGTAATCGTATATTTTAAATTTAAAATCTATATTTTCCTTCTTAGCCACCTTGCTCTTACTGTATAGGAAACCGGCCAATATTTTATTATCCAATTTAATTAAATCACTCCAATGGGATTCCTCGGTTAAATCCTTTATGTAGTCCTTTACAGAGTCTGTAAAAACCCCACGATTGTCTTGGCACGCTACCATCATGTTTAAAGCCTGGAGATGATTATCAAATTCATGTTGTTTAATCCGCAATTCATCGATGAGTTCATCGATAACGGGTAAATAGTTTTTGTAGATTCTCAATTGCCTGTTTTGGTAGAGGTAGATTAAATATTTTTGTTTTACCGACTGACAATAAAATATCAAGCCGCCCAATATTATCGCGACTTTCGGTATATTTTCAGCACCTGTAAAATGGGTCAATCTTTTACTTAAAAATATGGCCAAAGCCACAATCACCATATATATTGGTATAAATCTTTGAGTCGCTGCCGGCTCTAATAAGCCCTTGAAGGCGACATTCCAACTGATGAAATACAGTATCTTATGGCGCAAAAAACTTATAAAGCGGTTATCGGCAATCTTTTTGGTCACAGTCAATTCCAAAGCCCCCTTTCCTGCAAATACTCTTTGAACTTCCTGCCCACCGGCACGGGGTTGGAAAGACCTTGTAAAAAAATGTTCTGCGCACTTTTATCTATCTTTTCAATATGTTTGCTGTTGACGATAAAACTTCGATGGCACCTGATAAAATCATCGTCCAGCTCAGCCGCCAACCCCTCCAGGGTATAGCCCGCTAATTTTATTTTTTCTTTTCGGGTGGTTATATGGATTCTTCGGTTAGCTGCTTCGATAAAAATTATATCCGCCTGTTCAATCAGATAAGTATAGTCCCTCTGTTGCAATTTCAAAATAGCCTTGCTTTTTTCTTTAATACCGTAATGAATAATGGTCTCCAATACCTTTCTGACTTCTTGAGTACTGAAGGGTTTAATAATATAGTCGTAACAATGGACCTCCTTGAAAGCGAGCAATTCTCTGGTCGGGATTGCCGTAATAAATACCAGGGGGGTCAATTTATACTGCTCCATCTCCCTCAATTTCTTGGCTAAATCCAAACCTGAACCGTCAAGAAGTTGAATATCGAGCAAAAAGGCGCCATAATTATTGTTTGCCGCATGCTTAAGAGCTTCCCGGGCATAGCCGGTGACGGTCGATTCAATTTTAGGGTTAATCTCTTTAATAATTGCCGCCAAACCCTCCGCCAAGACAAGATCGTCTTCGACGATCAGGACTTTCGCCATAAGGACACCTCCACTCCACTCTCCCGGGGCCGGCTTAAGACAAAATCTGCAATATTGCCTGCCACCAAGGTTAAAGGAAAGCTCTGCCATCATTGTACTTCAGCAACAGCCAATTGATTCCTGCCTGCAGCTTTCTGCCCGGTGAGAGGCGGTATGAATACAATTAATTTAAGCCCTCCGGGGCAATTTATTTTGTGTAATCATTATGGACTTTTCGCCTCGCAAAAAACCAAGAGAGAGAAAATAAAGTCAAAGAGATTGCCATAACCCAAAATGCTTCCCCTTTTCAGCTTAAAGAAAACTCCCTTAAGCCTAAAAGCCGGATAATACTTTGACAATTTTTTAACACTGAAAATCGGCTTTGCCATTTTCCCACCCCATTCAGAAACATTCTTTATCCCGGCGACTTCGACCGGGACAAGCCTTTAAATCAACGGAGGATTCATTCTGCTATCACTTCAATAATACTGCAAAAATCAGCCCCATTCCATCTATTCGGTCGGAAAGCCTCCCTTTATGTCTCAACAACCCCTTTAAAAAGATTTTGCTCTTTACACACTTTAAAGGGTTCTTCAGGCAAAATGTCCTTGACAATTTTTCCATAATGCTATATGGTTACCTACAGAGGTAGCTAACTAACTAAGTCAATAGGCAGGAGGTCTGTTTATGATTTTAGACTTTGACAGCAATAAACCTATTTACCTACAGCTGGCAGAGGCAATTGAAGACAACATTCTCAAGGGAATCTATAAAGAAGGTGAACAGATTACTTCTACCACTGAGTTGTCCGTTATGTTGAAGATCAATCCGGCGACTGCCAATAAAAGCATTAACTTGTTGGCGGATCGGGGAGTCCTTTTTAAACAAAGGGGCGTGGGTATGTTTACCAAGCCCGGTGCCCGGGAAACAATTCTGCAAAAGCGTCGAGCAATGTTTGGGGAAAACTTCCTGCTGCCCCTATTACAAGAAGCCAAAAAAATAGGCTTCAGCCTTCAAGAATTGCAAGAAATGATTGAAAGAGGTGTGAAGAAATGAGTAAAATCGTAATTAAAGGACTGTGCAAAAATTATAAAAAAACAAAAGCCCTGGCCGATATAAATATTGAGATTGTCCCTAATAAAATTCATGGGCTTTTAGGCCGCAACGGGGCCGGCAAAACCACCCTGCTCAACCTCATTACCAACCGCATCTTTCCCAGCCAAGGCCAAATCGAAATTGACGGCCGGCCGGTCCATGAAAACGGCTCTATTTTAAAAAATATTTACTACATGGCGGAGATCGATTTCTTTCCCGGCCAGCGACGGGTCAATCGCCTTTATAAATGGACCAAGGATTTTTATCCTGCTTTTGATTGGGATTACGCCGTTGACTTGGCTCATAAATTTGATTTAGACCTCAGCCTTCGCTTTAATACTTTATCCAAGGGCTATAAAACGATTAGCAAGGCCATTGCGGCTTTGGCCAGTAATTCCCCCATCATTCTAATGGATGAGCCGACTCTGGGCCTTGATGCAGTCTATCGCGATCTTCTCTACAAAGAAATACTGGCCAATTATTCAGCCCAACCCAAGACCATCCTTCTTTCCACCCACTTAATCGAAGAAATTTCCGGCATCTTGGAAGAAGTAATTATCATCAAGACAGGGCATATCATTCGCCAGGAAAACGTGGAAAGTTTATTGGCTTCAGCTCATGTCGCCAGCGGTGCAATAGCGGCGGTCGATGAGTACGCAGCCGGAAAAAATCTCATTGACGAAGAAGTCATGGCTGACTTTAAAGCAACAACCATTATCGACAGTCCCAAGGATTCGGATCTGGCTCAAAAACTCGATCTAACCCTCAAACAAACAAATCTTCAAAAACTCTTTATCGCCTTAACCCGTAAAAATGAAACCGGCCGGCAAGGAGGGCAATATAATGCATAATATCCGCCAAAGCACAAAATACATCCTCTATGAAATCGGCTCTAAAATCATACAAATAATCATTCTTTTTTTGATCTTTGACTTGATTTCCATCATCTTCTCCCGGCAGAAGACCTTGGGCCTTGCCGGTGAAATAACACTTATGCCCACGCTTTTTGCCTCTTTGGGCGTAATGATCTACTTTAAAAACTTCTTTAACTTTATTTTAGCCAACAGCCTTACCAGATTTGAGTACTTGACCGGTTACCTGATTGCCTCCTTCCTTATTGCCATACCCCTAGCCGGCCTGGACTGGCTACTGGCCAAAATAGCACCCGGCCTGGTCGATTTCACTATCATCGGCAATCTTTACCAAGTAAACCGCTTCTTGCCCTGGTTTTCCCTCAATTTTTCCCTCATCATTTTAACCATGGTCGGTAGTTTTTTTGTGGGCCTCTTATTCTATCGGCGCAAAATGAAGGAGTTTTTGGCGATATTGCTGACCATGGGTCTCTTTACGGCCCTGATCGACAGAATTACGGCCGGGCGGGCCGGCAAACAGCTCCTCCTTTGGATATTAAAAGCCCTGGGCCTGGAAGCAGCCAATTTAAATCCGCCGGCCGCAACTGTGAGCTTCCTGATTCTGGCCGCCGGCCTTATTGCCCTAAATTACTTATTGATTGGCAAAGCAGAATTAAGAAATTGAAAGGAGACTCCAATATGCCAAGAATCATCAGTTCATTAAAGTATCAGCTTCGTTCCCTTATAACCCCCGCCCTGATTATCTGCGGTGTTTTCTTGACCCTGGGCATAATTCTGGCCTTCTTTTTCCCCGCCGAAAAAATATTTACCCCAATCGTTCTGGTCATCCCTTCCTTGTGTCTGGCATTAATATTAGGCAGCAGACTCTTTTCCGGCTCTTTTAATTTCTTAACCGCCAACAATATCAGTCGCCGCCAATTCTTTGCCAGCAGCCTCCTGGCTATTTTTTCCCTAGCCACGGTCACTGCCATAACTAACGCCATTCTTTTTGAGTCCTCACTCTATCCTTTGCAAAAGTTAAGTGGTATCTTCGGCCTTCTTTACGGCAAAAGTAACTTCCTTTGCTATACTCTTTGGTGGTTTTTCCTAATTAATCTTCTCCTTCTGATCAGCCTGTTACTAATCATTATTTTCTTTCGTATCAATCTCGCCCTCAGAGGCCTTCTTGCCTTAATGCCCCTTTTAATTGTCAAAAGCATAATGTACCTTAACAAATTGTTTGGCGGCTTAATAAAACGCCTTATAGTCCAAGGCTTCAAGCATTTCCTGGCCATATTAACAAAGCCAAATCCGCTTCTGGCCATCGTTAATATGTTTTTAGCCAATCTGGTCATTATATTATTGCTTTGGCTTCCCTTGCGAAGGCTTACTCCCCAATCATTCGACAAGCAAATCTAAATTAAATGCGACAAAAACCAATGGCCACCCCGGGGTGGCCATTAGACTCTTTTCTATTATTTAATTGACATTTAAGCAGTAATTTTTTCCCTCGCTCAGCTCAAGAAATTGCCGATACGGCTAAATTTTTTTTAGCTAACCCTCAAGCCGGTCAGCCTTAATATTGCCTTGAGGCTGGATTAGGATCAGGGCATTGAACTGACCCTCTCCATCAGCAATAAATTCAAGAGCGAATTCCGCCGGTAAATCCTTCAAACGGAATTTTCTTTCTTCATGGGGCTCCAAAACATAAGGGGGCTGGCCTTGGACAGTTAATACCAGGCTCATATTGGGCCGCAATTCGACTTCCATCTCCATATTGGGCAAACCTTCCCTGTCCTCAATTTCTCCCTCCGGCAGACTGATTAAATAGCGGCCGACATATTTTTCTAAAGTTGCTTGCGAGCTGAGCTCCGCCGCCGGTAACCGCTTGAATTCAATGGCTTCAACCATGGGCTCCAAAGGAGCGCTAAAGGAAGCAATATTGCCTTGAGCATCTATTTGAAAAGTAAAAAGAAATTGCATATTTACAAACTCAACCTCGCCCTGAAAAGAATTGTAATGATAGTGCTTCAAAGGCATAACCAGCGTGCCATAATATAACACCAACTTCCCATCCTCCATCTTTATCTCTACCAAGCCGTAGCCGGGATGACTGAAGCGGCCGATAAAATCCTTTAATTCATGGGAAGGCCGGGTAGTCTTTCTTTGCTCCGCCCCCACTTTGGTCTTCTTGCTTTGCTTGGCCTCTTTTTGTATAAGAACCATTTTGCGGTAACGTTCGGACCAATCGATGGACTCAAGCCCCAACAAACGATCATAGAAAGATAAGGCCAAAATGGTGGGAATGGGCGTAAACTCTAAATTGGCCATTACGGCAAAGCCCAACTTTTTTTGGGGCATAAAGGTTACCAGGGTGGTAAAGCCGTCGATATTGCCGCCGTGAAATACCATCTCATGGCCCCGGTAGGCCTGGGTAAACCAGCCCAAACCGTAACATAGATGGGTCAATTCCGGAAATTCACCCGCCTCCACAACAATTTGCGGCTTGTGCATCTCGGCTAAATTACCGGCGGATACAAACTTTTTCCCCTTAAATTTACCTTCATTGACATGCAACAACAACCACTGAGCCAAATCAGCGGGACAAGTATTGACGGAGGCGGCGGGACCGACCTGATCAACATTCCGAAAATCCAGACGACTTAATTGGGGGTCAGTGTCCAGATAGGGATAGCGGTAAGGAAAAGCATAGTCAGTAGCTTCTTTGCTTATCTCAACACTTAAATTGCTGGCCTCCATTCCCAGAGGAAGAAAGATACGCTCTACAATAAATTCTTCCCACTCGCAACCGGCCAATAAGCCGGTCAAGTAGCCTGCAAGCAGGTACATAATATTGTTATATTGGAAGGTGGACCGCAAATCCTTATTGCATTTTAAGTAGGGCAGGCGACGAATTATTTCTTCCTTGCCCAGAAGGCTGTTGTACCAAAAGTAATCATGGCGGGGTAAACCCGACCTATGACAAACTGAATCCCGGGGTGTCAAGCGCTCGGAGCCAAAAAGGTCATCCATCCGAAACCAGGGTATGTACTCCCTTATGGGCCGATCCCAATCCAATTTTCCTTCATCGACCAAAAGGGCCATGCCCATAGTGGTAAAAGCTTTCGATGCTGAAGCGATTGCAAAAAGAGTCTTATCAGTCACCGGTAGATTTTCTTTCTCTTGGCGTCGGCCGAAACCGCCTTGAAAAACAATTTCTCCCTCTTTAATGACTGCTAAGCCGATACCGGGAACATGCCATTTGGAACGTTCTTCTTCAACAAATTCTTGGAAACCCGGAAAAATACCCATTCCAATACCTCCCCTAATATTATTTGATTCTGTCCCCTAAAATCTCCCGTACCCCGGGGCTAACTTTTATAGAGCCGTAGCTTTTAATGCTTTCAATCGTTCGATCAGCCAATTCCGGCGTTATGGTCGGATCAATAAATAACATACCCACATTGGTCAAGCGTAGACGTCTGCCACGGCTTGCTAATTCTTCCAGTCTCCCTTTAGTCAAGCGGATGATTCCCATGGTGTAGCTTACTTCCAAGTCCGCTTGAGACGGCCCTTGACCCATTTGTTTTTGAGCAAGGCTTTGGTTAATAAAGTCCGAATGCTCCGCTAGAAGGTTGCGAATGGCATGTCTGATTAAATCGGTCCGATTGCTGTAAAATCCATGGGCCACCAAAAAATCAATCTTCCCCAAATCAACTGCTTCCAGATTAATGGTAACTTTTTGCGAAGTCATGGCTCCTCCTTTCCGAATCCATATTCCTTTAACCATCCATACGGAAGGCATATGGAGTATAGCCTAATATTATAACCGTCTGATCTGTTTGTCAAGGGCAAAAGACAAACTTTTGCTTCTCTTTTTTTTATAGTATAATACTTTACAAGTACTGATTTTTCTTTGGGGTGATTGAATGAATCCGCAAATTATCGTTCTTTTTGTAACATTGGCCACCCTTATTTTATTTGTCCGGGGCAGGTTGCGCTATGATTTTGTTGCCCTTTTGGGCTTACTTCTCCTAGTATTTACCGGCGTAATCAAGCCGGAAGATTCCTTTATGGGCTTCAGCCACCCGGCAGTCATAACCGTAGCCTCGGTATTAATTATCAGCAACGCCCTGGTAAAAACCGGGGCCGTCGACAGGTTGATAGCTTTGATTGACAGGGGTTCCGACAAATTGCCCAGGAAAATTTTCAGCCTCATGGCCATTACGGCCCTTCTGTCCGCCTTTATGAATAATGTAGGCGCCTTGGCCCTTTTATTGCCTACCGGCTTGGGACTTGCCAAAGAAAAAAATATTTCACCCTCCCAACTGCTCATGCCCATCGCCTTCGCCTCCCTGCTCGGCGGGATGATCACCGGGATAGGTACACCGCCGAATATAATCATTTCCGCCTACCGGGTGCAAGCCGGAGGAGAGGCTTTTCCCTTTTTCTCCTTTGCCCCGGTTGGTCTTAGCCTGGCCTTGGTGGGAATCTTATTCACCGCCCTTTTGGGTTGGAAATTGATACCCATTAGGGATTCCGAACGTTTGAGGGAAAGATTTAACCTCGAAGACTATCTTTTCGAGATAGCCGTTACGAATAATTGCAGTTCGCAAGGAATCAAATTGAAAGATTTCTATGAAACCTACGGAACCAATATTAATGTTGTCAGCATCGTCAGGGATGACTACCGGATCGCCTCCCCCGGCGGCAGTCGAAAAATTTATCCCGGGGATATACTGATAATTAAATCCGCCCACAGCAACTTGAATGATTTAATCAGCAAAACCTGCTTCGACCTGAAGGGGGCAAAAACTGAAAAACTGGCCTCGGAGAAATTATTGAAATCCGATGATATCGATTTGGTGGAAGTGGTTTTGCGGAATGACTCCCCTTTAATCGGTAAAACCGCAGTGGAAATAAAGATGAGGAACAAGTACAATGCAAATCTTTTAGCGGTCTCCAGAAAAGGGATATCCAGCATTGACAGGCTAAAAATGTTCAGATTCCAAAGCGGCGACATCTTACTTTTGCAAGTCCCCAAGGCTTCATTGAATTACGTGTATGCAAAAATGCGTTGTCTGCCCTTGGCCGAGCGAGGATTGGATTTAAATATTGAAGGTACCGGCAAAAAGCAATTAATCACGCTGGGCATATTTCTAATCTCAATACTATTGTCTGTATTCAATCTTCTACCCGTGCAAATTTCTTTTGCAACAGCCGCCCTGGCCTTGGTATTATTTAATGTGTTGACTCCCAGGGAAATCTACGAAGCCATCGAATGGCCCACCATCATCATGATCGGCTCCCTTTTCGCCTTGGGCCACGCCCTGGAAACCAGCGGAGGTTCCCACACCCTGGCCGGGATTCTTATCCGCTTGTCCCATTCCTTTCCTCCTTTTGTCCTCCTAACCGCCTTGATGGCAATAACCATAATCTTAACCAATACCATCAATAACAATGCCGCAACCATCCTCATGGCCCCCATCGCCTTAAGCCTGGCAAGTTCTATGGGAGTGTCCCCCGACCCCTTATTGATGGCCATTTGCATCGGGGCCTCCACTTCTTTCTTAACCCCCATCGGCCACCAATCCAACACGTTGATTATGGGCCCCGGCGGTTACAAATTTACCGATTATTGGCGCCTTGGCTTACCCTTGGCCCTGGTATCGATTTTTTTGGGCGTACCCTTAATACTGGCAATTTGGCCCTTATAGCTGGATTACATAATTTCAGACAAAAACTTTTCCCCGGCCATCTTTCGCCTTATAAGACCGGCCAACCAAGTCTTTTTACATTTTTACTGAAAGCAGGTCGCAAAATTATCGACCTAGGTATAACAAACAAGAGGTGGTTTTTATGAATAAAAATATTCTTATTATCGTAATTTTATGTTTGGTCATGTTTTTGGGAGGCTGTGTTTTTAAAAATCTATATCCACAAGAATTCTTAATTACTTTATCAGCCGAGCCTCCCGAAGGGGGAACCGTAACCGGCGAAGGTATTTACGAGGAGGGTACAACAATCACTATATATGCACACAGTAATGAGGATTACATTCTTCTTGATTGGACAGAAAACGGGAACTCTGTATGTGATATATATCGCTATGAATTTACAGTTCTAGAGGATAGAGAACTGGTAGCCAACTTTTTTAACCCTGATTGCATCGAGCCAGCCGATCCCGAATATGTCACACCCTCCGGCTATAACGACCATGACTATCAAAAGCTAATATCCTTTTTGGAAATAGAGGTCAGTGGCAAAAAGAACGGAGAAAGGCTGAATCCTCTCTATGACCCTTTAGATCCATCAACCTGGGAAGGTGTTGAATGGACAGAGCAAGAAGACAAGGAGATTATTAAAATAGGCTGGTATAGGTTAAATGTCCTAGGCCCCCTCGATCTCAGTGGTTGCAAAAAACTGGAGGATTTAAATTGTTCTGAAAACTTACTAACCCGCCTTGATACCAGTGACTGCACCAACCTAAAAAACTTGTCTGCTAAAAATAACGAACTTACTACTTTAAGCATTAGTAATTGCTATAATCTATCGAATTTGGAATGTACAAATAACCGACTAACCCATTTGGACGTTAGCAATTACACCAATTTAAAACGTTTGCGCTGTTCCAATAATTACATAGAGAGTTTAAACATTGCCGGTTGCAACAAACTATCTTTATTGGATTTGAGTAATAATTCTTTAAGCGAACTCCAATTAAGCGATCAAACTGAATTGAAAGAATTAAGATGCAAATCCAATCAACTTGCCAACCTGGATATCAAAGGCAGTGAGCTATTGAGTTGCTTATATTGTGGGGACAACCAACTCTCGGAACTTGATGTCAGCAAAAACTCCAAACTAAAGAAGCTGTTTTGTGAAAATAACCATTTGAGTACTCTCGAACTCGGGGAAAATAAAATACTGGAATTATTAAATTGTTTCGAAAACAACTTGACAGAAATAAATATAAAATCCCTTCCTAAGTTAAGTTATCTCGATTGCAAAGAAAACCTCTTAACCAATCTTGATGTAAGTTCCTGCCAAAGCTTGGAAACCATATATTGCACGAATAATAAATTAACCGATATCAATCTCAAGAAATGCGAAAAGTTGAAAAACTTGTTCTGCAGTAAAAATCAATTAAGGAACTTGAATCTTGATGGCCTTTATCTTTTGGATAAAGTATATTGTTCCAACAATATGTTTACATTCTCCAGTTTACCCATTCTGCCTTCTGAAATCTCCACTTACAAGTACAGTCCCCAATTGCCTGTCAAGATAGGCGAAGATGGTACCATAAAAGTCGACATGGAGGTAGACCTTTCTTCAGAATTTATGATCCAGGGAGAAGAAACCTCTTATTACTGGTTCTTAACGGATGGACGCGATAGAAAACCCTCCTCTTCTGAAAATGGCATCTTTACCTTTAATTCAGACTTTGAAGGACAAGAAATTCAATGCAAGATGTACAATAATACATTCCCTGCTTTGATCCTAATAACTGAGGCAGTTCTTGTAGAATAATCAATCCTCATTGGGGGAAGCCTTCCCTTCTTATGACGAGCCGCCCCTTGCCTACAATTGGATCCACAGCATTGAAAAAAGAGCCCCGCTTTTATAAAAGATCAGGGCTTTTTTCTTTTTTAAACCAATGAGCCAACAATTGGTTCAGACCTTATTTCATTTTTAACCCCGGCGATTAATATTGCCAGTTCCCTCAATGGCTGGGAGAACCTGCCCTGCTGCCCTAGGCAAAATGAGACCTCCGCTTCTCTTTGCTCAGGTACAGGGCAACGGTAAAGATGGCAAGGGCAAAACCGAACTGGATTAAAATACTTTTGAAAACGGGGGTTAAAGTTTTAAGATTCAATACAGCCATATTTAAAAGGGTATCGTTGGCCTTTACAAACCAATAGGTGGGTAAAAACCTGGCTACCGCCAGCATGGATTTTTTCATGACGGCCTGGGGAACCCAGACCCCGCCCAACATGTTCATCCCCAGAGAAATCACGTTCATTGCACCTGCCAGTCCATTATAGGTTTTTACAGTTCCTCCCACGGCAAAAGCAATGCTGGTAGAAGCCATGGCAAAGACAAGGGTGTTTAGTAGATAAACCCATAAGCGACCCGACCCCAAGAGCTCTTGGCCGTGGAGAACAAGTCCCGCAAGCATCAAAAATAACCAACAGCCCAGGGAGTACAGTCCGTGGCCCATAAAAAGCTGCCAATTGGTTTTTCTTTTTGACAGGGGACCACAAAGATTTCGCAGGTAAAGATCTCTGTCATTAAAAGCAATCATGACCGCGCTAACCCCTGCAATAATCATGGCCAAAAGACCGTAGGCGCAGTTTTTAAAATAATAGGAATAGGCCGGCTCTATGGTGCTAGACCCGTCGCCGGCTTGCAAAATTACTCTGGTTTGCAAAGCCAAATCATCCAGAGTTGCTTGCATAATCTCTTCCACGCCTTGCCCTTGGCCGTAATCTATTCGAAAACGGGCAGTATTTAAAAATTTATTGATGGCCATATCCACATAATAGGCTGCCGTGGAATTCGGCATCAACACCTTTTGAATGCTTGGATTTTCCCCCTCCATAAAGGCGGCCGAAAAACCGGCGGGAAGAATGGCAACGTAGGAAATTTGTCGATAAAAAAGGGCATCTTGCAATGCTTCTTCCTTATCCTCCTCAAAAAACACACAGCCGCTTTCTGCCAAGTATGTCTTGAGTCCTTGGCTGAGGGGCGTATCTGCATCTTGGTTAATAAATGCAATAGGAATTTTCACCCCTTCAAAGCCGGTGGGCTCTGCAGACTGACCAAGGAAACTAAAAATAATCGATATTGTCATAAAGACAAAAACACTGAGAGCAATATAAAACTTAGAGGACCGCATTACTTTAAAATAGATTCTAAAGACTTGCATATCTTTCCCTCCTTAACAAGGCAAAGCTGATTAGACTAAAGGTCAGCCACAAAAGCGCAAGTATAGCCATATTGAGCCAAAAGCGATGCAAGCCGGCAAAAATATATAAGCTGTAAAAGGAATCGGTAATTAAAGCCAGAGGATTAATGTAGCTAAGAAGGGGAGCCTTTAGAGCAATGCGATACTTGATGTCTTCCCACATAAGGCCGCTAAGAAAGCTGAAAGCCATAGTAGTTGAAGTAAGAATTATCATCTTTAGATTTTCATTGGCTCTGATAACCGTGCCAATAAAATTACCGAAAGAAACTCCGGTAAAGCAACCCAATACACAGGTGAGGAGAATGTGAAGTGCCCGGTGGCCAAAAGTAATCCCCAGACCAAATTTAAGATAGGCTAAAATAATAAGAATTTCCGAAAAACCGATTACAAAGGCCGCCGAGTTATCGGCAAAGACCACAGCCAGTTTATGGGTCGGACCCACACTCCGCCGGGCTCCCTGGGCCGACAAATCCGCCTGGATATCCCTGGTATTGCGCAGACCCCAAAAACTGCTGTAAAAACATGACATGGCCAGCAGGGCATAAAAGATAGCCAATCCGGTAGCCGGATTTGCCTGAGAAAAGAAAACTTGTTCGGTATAATCGTCTTGGCCCATTCCATTGATGGCTTGCGGCGTGATGGCGGGATTTTGTGCCATGACAGCCCTGACAGTTGTAAGATTTTGCAAGTAGCTGTCCAAGAAGGATTTCAATATGCTTTGTTTAAGGCCGCTAGTGTTAACCAGAAGTTCGATGTCATCATTTTGAGAAATAACGCCCGCAACCAGACCCTTATCCAGAAGTTTCGAAGCTTCCGCCCTATCGGTAAAAGTAATCTCCAAGAATTGCTGAGGCCCCGCTTCCGATAGGTCCTCCAATACCTTTTGAAATGCTTTATTATTCTCATAAGCTGAGTTTTGAATTACCGCCACCTTGATCGGTTCAAATCCCGTTGATTGGGTTTCAATATTACCGAGAGTAACGCCATATAGAGTGGCCAAAAGCAAAGGAAAGGCTAAAGTCCAAAACAGGGTTATCCTGTCTCTCAGCAAACATTTTAAACGATAGTAAAAAACATGACCAAACATCTTTACCCCCCCTAGTCCCTCAACTCTTTGCCGGTAATCTCCAAAAAGACATCATTTAGCGTTGGCTGTTGGAAATAGACCTTATTAAAAACAATTTCTTTTGACTTTAAATAATCGAGTAAGCCCAGAAGGTTGTGTGCCCCCTCATCATAACGAACGCTTAGAAGCCTGTCGCTGTAATTAGCCCTAACCACATGGGGCAAGCGTTCAATCTCTGCCAGTTCTCCCTCGGCCAAAGGATAGGCCTCAACGGTAATATTCTCCCCCTTACTGATCATGGCTTTGAGTTCCCCTGTTGTGCCCGATGCCAGGGGCCTGCCCTCGTCCATAATTACAATGCGGCTACAGAGCTGTTCCACCTCCTCCATGTAATGGGAGGTGTAGATTACGGTTGTTCCCTGCCTGTTCAGGTCTTTAATCCCCTCCAAAATCCGGTTGCGACTTTGGGGGTCCACTGCAACGGTAGGTTCATCCAAGATTAAAAGTTTGGGTTTATGGGCCATACCGCAGGCAATGTTTAGGCGCCGGAGCAGACCGCCGGAAAGCTGGCGGGGATAAAACTTGCGGAACTCTTTGAGGCCGACAAAGGTAATAGCTTCGTCAACGAGCTTTTGCCGCAACTTGGACTCCGTCACATACAGGCCGCAGAAATAGTCGATATTTTCCTCCACCTTCAACTCCCGGAAAACAGCAACATGCTGGGGGACAATGCCAATCTTTCGCTTAATTTCATAAGCATCCGGCCGCATGGCTTGGCTAAATACTTCAATAGTGCCCTTGTCATACTTAAGGAGGGCCAGAATGCAATTTATGACTGTCGTTTTCCCTGACCCGTTGGGACCCAACAAACCCACAATTTCACCCTCTCTAACCTTTAAATTGAAATGATCCAAAGCGACCAGGTCACCATAGCGTTTTACCAAATTTTCTACTCTCACTAACATGAATTAACCTCCTTTTCTCCTCCAGCTTAATTTAACATTTAGCATCGGCTTATATAAGTGCCGGCAATCAGCATTTGGTATGACATTTGTCACCAATACCCGATGACGGATCTTTGCAGGCAGGCTCTTTAAAGCCCTTACTATTTTTTTCTCTATGTCCGCTCAAGAATTTCGGAAGCAAAGCCTGGTATCTATAAATTTCCCTCCGACCGCTAGTGGCAAAATATTTCTGACCCTGATTTAAAGGCTTTAGAAAAGATAATGCCGAATTATTCTAAAAAAGCACTTCTTGATCCAAGAAGTGTGCCGAAGGAGTGAATTGTTCTCCACTGCCCGACGGCAAAATGCTTGCAAGGGGGAAACAAGTATGGACAGACTCGTCGATTGGCTTTTATTGCTGGCAGCCTCTTTCCTTTTAATTGTAGAACAACCACAAACCTCCGGTCCCGTCGTGGCCTTTTTAGTTGCCATTACAGTCAGCGCCCTTCACGGTTTAAAGACAAATCGCTCCCTAACCCTTATTACCCTCTCGCTTTATATGGTTGCAACCATATTCTGGCCTGATTTTGGCTACTTTTTGCCCTTGGTCTTCTATGGGGCATTTGTAAATTGCCGGCGGCAATCCTCCTACAATTTAATTTTTCTGGCCCTATTATCGCTCTTGCCGATTATTACCCGTTTGCCGGCCCAAAGTGTTGCCCTCTTGACCGTTTTTATCTTTATCAGTTTCACCCTGGCCCACCGCACCCTCCTTAGGGAAAGACAAGAATCGGATAACAAACGCCTGCGGGACGACGGCTGGGAGACAACCATGCTTTTACGGGCAAAAAATCAAGAGCTTTTGGAAAAGCAGGATTACGAGTTGCAGGTAGCCACCCTTGACGAACGGGCCCGCATTGCCCGGGAAATACATGACCATGTCGGTCACCTCTTATCGAGATCCATTCTCCAAATCGGCGCCTTGTTGGTCACAGTTGAAGATGAAAAGACAAAAAGCGGCCTGGCTGCTGTCAACCGGACCCTGACAGGGGCAATGGACAGTATTCGCCATAGCATCCACGATCTGTATGAGGATTCCTTGGATTTAAAAACCCGGGTAAAGGCGCTTGTCCATGACTTCTCTTTCTGTCCCATCCGCCTTGATTACAATTTATCAGCAGAGCCGGCCAAAGAAATAGGTCACTCCGTCTTGGCCATCATCAAGGAAGGTCTAAACAATGTCCTCCGCCATTCCAATGCCACTCATGTAGACCTCACCTTGGCAGAACATCCCGCCTTCTATCAATTGATTCTGGCAGATAACGGAACCAAGACATACGGAAAAAACAAAAAAGGCTTGGGCCTTAAAAGTATGGCGGACCGGGTGCAAGGCCTGGGCGGTCGCCTAACTATAAGGAGAGACGGAGGCTTTCGTCTCTTTATCTCCATTCCGAAAGGAGGGGGGCTCCATGAAGGTACTGATAATTGACGACGACCCTTTGGTTTGCCAATCACTGGCAACAATTTTAAAAGCAAGGGCCGACATTAGTGTGATAGGAATCGGCCACCATGGGCAAGATGCAATAAGCTTGTTTAGGGAACTTAAGCCCGATGTGCTCCTTATGGATATTCGCATGGAAAAAATGTCCGGACTGGAAGGAGCAGAAAAGATCCTGCAAGAGTTTCCTCAAGCCAAGATCTTATTCTTAACCACCTTTTCCGATGATGAATACATTATTCAGGCCCTCCGCTTGGGCGCCAAAGGCTATATCCTCAAACAGGACTTTAAAAGTATCCTGCCGGCCCTAAAGGCGGTCTTTGCCGGCCAAAGCGTTTTCGGCGATGCCATAGTAAACAAGATGCCCGACCTTCTTAAAGACAAGAAAAAGCCAGCCCTTGCAAAGCTGGGAATCAATGAGCGGGAGGAAAGCGTTATCCGGCTTGTTGCAGATGGCCTTAGCAACAAAGAAATAGCCGAGACCTTACATCTAAGCGAAGGGACAGTGCGCAATTACATTAGTATAATATTAGACAAGTTGGACTTGCGCGATCGCACCCAACTTGCCGTTTTTTATCTTACATCCGAAGGAAAATAAAAAATAGGCCATATAACCTTCTAATCAACATAAATAAAAGAGCCTCTATCTTTGTCGATAGGGGCTCTTTCCCAGCTTAAGTCAACCAGGGAACAATTAAATGACTAGTCATTCCTTCTTTTTTAGCTATTCCAATAAGTCCTTACGAACAATTTCCAATAAATATGAGGCGGCAATCCCTTCTCTCGGTACCGGATATTCTTGCGGCTCTGCAAAACCTTTAAAAGTATAGATTGTCTTATCCGTTAAAGATAATCTCCACAACTTTTCAAAAGAACCATTCAGGGCAAAATAGATGTTGTTTTCACCGGGCACAAAAACCATTGAACACTTGGTTATACCTGTTGCTACCAGGCTTAAGGCTTCAAAAGCGCTGGCAAGATTGAAATTATCCCTATTATTTAAAATATATTTATATATAGCCTGGTAGCGCTCAGAACCGACAGCTTCAATTTGATCGTAGGCAACATCTCTAAAATCAGAATTTTTGAAGTTGGTCATAACCAGAAAATCATCAACCATGGATATTATCTCATTTTTATCCTTGCCCACTTCGATGATTGCCGCCTTACCGTCAACATCAGCAAATAAAATATGGCCTGAGCCAATTGGCGGTTGAACCAATTTTATACCTTCAAGCCCTGCAAGGGTTTCATCCAAGTCATAGGCCAGCATGTGATGTAACAAAATATACCCAATATAGCGTTCATGGGCTCCCAAGGTCTTTTTGACGGCCTCCAAAGGGTATTGCTCCTGTAAACAACGGAATTGACCTTTCGAAGTCATGACTAAGTTAGATCCATAACAAGCTCCCCTATATGAAAAATATAAGGAAAATATCCTTAAACCAGAATCCTCATCCTCATCAAGCATAATTTTTATATCGCTGTTAATATCCAAGTTCATACCATAGATGGGTTCATCAAAATAAACGACAAAACTTGAGCAAGCAAAGGCAGGAACACTCACCACCAATAGACACAAGAGCAAGCCGGACAATATTTTTTTCATAAAAGCCTCCTTTCAACACCCATAAAATATTATCGATATTTTAGTATTGCTTTTACTCTTAGAAGTATATATCAAATATACTTTTTAGCCGGTGGTCACGGTTTTCCTTTGGCCTTTTTTTCTTGAGGCAAAAGAAACGGTTTCCGTGCGCAATCGAAAGGTTTTGGGAGCCAATCGCAGTGTAATCAGAAAAATTACCGCCATAACCGCCAAGGAAATAGCCAGGGGTACAGCCAAGTCCAAGACATTGCTGCGGGCAAAGAGGACGCCGATGGCAAAAAGCCCCTGCAGTTTTTTGAATAAAGAAAAGACAGGGTTCTTCACCGTCAAATCGACGGTGTAGGGCTGAACTAAGTAATACATGACCAAATTGGAGGTTTCATATAGGACATAAATTAAAAAGTAAATCAGGCTCAAACCGGCAAAATCGGCCCAGGCAAGATGCAATTGTCCGAACCATAAAAGAATCAATAAACCCAAAACAATCACCAGCATCATGAGAAAGGCGCGCCTTATCAGATAAGAAAAACGGCCCATTATATTTTTAGCCAGCTTTGCTCCCCAAGAAAAGCGGTAATACAACATGGGTCTGTCCAGATGGCGGAAACACATTTGCAAATACTGGTCACTGAAAGTCAAACCCAAGACAATGGATATAATCATGGGGGAATATTCCAAGATATTCGCTCTATTTAGGGTCACAATATCGAAGCGAATTAAAACCCCCAGCAGCAGACAAAGGAAAAGGTTGAGATAAAACTGGTCTAAAAACTGCCTCCTGAAAGCTTTCTTGTATCGGTGTCGAAAGGCTGTATCCATATAAGCGCCCATATCTTTTTCTTTATTAGCATTGAAATAGGCTCGGTTTTCCTCCCAGTCGCTAACTGTAAGACCCGTATCTTCCTCAGTCAAAGTACTGACCACCGCCACCTTTAGACCGACAACATCCTTATTGGCAAATTCCACCGCTATCCTCTTGTAGCCCTCAAATCTTATTAAATAACGCCAACAGGCAAGCAACAATAAGCCTTCCACAGCCATTATGGGAATAAAATAAGCCGGGGCAATATTAATTCCGTTAAGCAAGCCCAAAGCAAAAGCAAGATAAGTCAAAAGAATCAATATCGTTGATAGGAGCAATCTTTTATTGACTCCCAAAAGTTTGCCTTTTTTTCTGTAGCGGGATAGGAAGAAAACGTGGCCCAAACCCATAAAGAAGAGCTTGGTCAAAAGAAGAAAAACAACCATGGGCCCGCTCCTGAAAACATAGATCAGGCCGGGAGCTAAAAATAAGCCGCTTAGGATAAAATCTTGCAAAGTCTTGTAGCGATAATAGGAGTCGGGCTTCACCTTGAAGTGGTTGAGAAAAGAATAATCGGCAGCTGTTGCTTTAAAAATCCTGCTTTGGGTAATTGCCGGGGCAATGCACTTAATCAGTATAAAGAGTATGGCCAGAGCAAACATATCCACTTCCGCCTCGGGACGAACAATCTTATTTAAATAGTGGGGAAGATAATATATAAACAAAATAAGTGAGATATTACTGGTAATTATGTTTTTTACAGTATTAAAAATTATACCGAAAATCCCCGCCAGACATTTTACAGGCATATAGCGGAAAGCCCGCGGCGAAATCAAGCTTCCTAAGCCGGGAACCTGGCGCAAATGATACAAAAAAGAATTAGCCTGGACAGTGGCATAGACGGCCATGTAAGTTTTCCAAGTGCCCTTTGTTTTTTTAGCCATCTTTTAGAGCCTCCATAATGTAATCTTCAAAGCCCACCGACTCCAGATGGTTCTTATCGGCGGAGCTGAAAACACCCTTGTGTAAGATTACAATCTCATCGCCCACATCCTGGGCCAGTTGCATAATATGGGTCGACATCAAAATGATATGTTCTTCCTTCATTTTAATTAAAACCTCTTTGATATCGTGGGAGACAACAATATCGAAGGAAGATAAGGGTTCATCCAAGAGAATTATCTTTGGCTTTCTGATGAGAGAGGAGAGCAATTGCAGCTTATTCTTCATACCGTGGGAATAAGTCTTAATCAATTTGAACCTGTCTTCTTTTTCGATGCGCATCAAATCGAAATAGTCATCTATGGCTTGCCTATCCCCTACCAAGGCCTTTGTATTTAATTTCATAAAATAATGGATAAATTCATAACCGGTCAAGAATTCCGGCAATACCGGTGAAGCAGAAACCAGGCCGATATCATCAAACTCCAATTCCCTCTCCAGCCCATCCTCAACCAAGCTAACGGTACCTTCCTCGTAGCTGACATCCTTATTCAGACAATTAAAAAAAGTAGTCTTACCGGCCCCATTGCGGCCCAAAACCGCATAGATTTTTCCCTTGTAAAAATCATAACTTACACTATCCAAAACCAATTTATCATAGCTTTTTCTGAGATTCGATACCTTTAAATGCATCCATCCCTCCCCTTTCTTTTTAATTGCAAATTAGATTTACAAAGATTTTAAACCGGCTTCGCTTGAGACAAAAGAACTAATCTAAGTAGACCAAAGGAAAGCTAGCCTTTAAGCAGAACGAGCATTTGCTTTGTTTTCCTTTTGCAAGAGGCAAAAATAGCCCAATTCGATATTGGGTGTAAGAGCTTTACCCTTGGGTAAAGGGCCCTTATGCATGACTTGAACTTGCATACCTCCCTCAATTTGCTTTACTTCAAGTATTTTGTATTTTTCTTTAATCTCCCTATATTCATCAATTGAGACTTCCAGCTCCCAAACCCTATCCCGGGCATATTCTTTCAAGTCATTTAAACTTCCCTCATATAAAATATGTCCCTCGTTTAAGACAGCAAGCCGACTACAACTGGCCTCAATATCGCCCACAATATGGGTCGACAGGATGACCGTTTTACCAACGCTCATCTCCGTTAAGATCCGGCGAAACCTGACTCGCTCCTCCGGATCCAAGCCAGCTGTAGGCTCATCGACTATCAAGACCTTGGGATCACCCAAAAGGGCTTGGGCAATACCCAGACGCTGTTTCATACCGCCTGAAAGGGCTTTGATTTTTTTCTTGCTATGTTCAATTAGATTGACCGTCTGCAAAACTTTTTCTATCTCATCGGCCAACTTTCTTTTATCCAGTCCCTTGAGGGCACCGATGTATTCCAAACAATCACTGACTTGGACATTAGGATAAAAGCCAAAGCTTTGTGGCAGGTAGCCTATCATTTTTCTGATTTCCTGCGGATTTTCAGTAACATCGCAACCATTAATTAATATCGTTCCCGCTGTTGGTTGCATTACCGTGGCCATGATTTTCATTAAAGTAGTCTTTCCCGCCCCGTTTGGCCCCAAAAGTCCGAACATGCCGCCCTGGATTGGCAAAGTTAAATTGTCTAAAGCAGTCAACCGACCATATTTTTTTGTCAATGAGCGAATCTCTATTTTCATCTTCCTAGTCCCTCCTTAAGTACAAAACCAAAGAACTGAAACCTAAAATAATGGCAAGCAGGGGGAAAACCAAATTGTAAGCCAATGGGGGCAAAGGAACCCTTATCAAGGCCAAGAAAAGCAAAAAACCTCCCAATAAACCCAAAGCAAATTTTTTTGCAATGATAACAAAAAGGATTGTTAAATTAATCAAAAGCCAAGCGGCACTGAGCATTGCCAACAAGTCCGGATAGATATCATAAGTGCCCCGGCTAGGATGCAGCAAGAAAGCTATTAAAGAGTAAAGTACCGGGAACAAAAACAAAAGACTGCCCAACAAGTATTTATAGAAAAATATTTTGTATTGGGCCCCTCCATAGCTTTTAACCATTTCGTCAAAATTGCTTTCATAATCAAAAGAAAAAATGCGGGCAAAAATCCCCATACCCATCAGTGGAGCAAAGAGAATAAAAACAACGCCAATATTTTGTTTAGACAATTGACCCGCGCTGAAAAGAATTGCCGCAACCAATATAATAAAGGCTAAAATCATTGACTGGATAACCAGATCCCTATGCACCTTATAGTAGGAGATAAAATTATGGAACATGGTTTTTCACCCCCTCGACAAAATCAATTAAATCCAACCAGTTCAAGGCATTATTCTGCTCTTCCAGAAAAGCATACTGGAATATTTGCCGGGCGGCTGCCAAACCCTTTTCCTCATAGTGTTCAACCAATAATTCCAACGCATAAACCCTAGCCTTATAATCCCTCATATTCCATAGTAGGTTTTCCAAGTATGCTTTTTGGTCTTGGGCATCCAAAAAGCTGCCATTCTCAGCCCGGAAAAGGTATTTGAAAAAAGCATAAAGAACTTCGGCGTCTCTACTGCCACCGGAAATAACAGGTAATATTTCCAAAAGAAAATTGTATTCAGAAGATCCCGGAATATACTGATCAAAACCCAGATTATCCAAATTAAACCAAGTGGTAAAGATTTTTCTATCCAGATGGAAACTGTGTATATCTTTGTAGACCTCTGTATCTATAATGCTTTCCTCCTTGAAAAATACCCTGCCGCCGCCGTTTTCCAAGGCAAAATCACCAAAGAACACAGTATTGGGCAATTCAAAGACTTGCACCCTTTGTAGAGGCACCAATTCTTGTAAAAACAACAAACGATCCGAGACCTCTTCATGAAAATTTTTAATGGAGTACTTGTGCTTATCCAAATGATAGTATTCAATTCCATCGAGAACCGTAAGCTTCAGGCCCGGATACCCATAAAGAACATTTTGATCGGCAACGATGGGATATTCGCCCTCCATTTGCAAAGAAAAATCGGTCTTATTAGGTACCCGGGCCGGATAAATCCATTCCAGCGCAGGCACATAATTATAAATGGGTTGCGGCCTGGGGTACCAGCCGGCACAGGCGGGAACAAACAAAAGTTCAGGTCCGGCATAGGCATAGAGGGTATGCTTGTAATCCCAAAAGTTATCCTGTTCCTTGGCATACTCGAGTATTTCTCCTCCGTATTCCAAAAAACAAAGAACTCCTTCCCGGGGCTTTACTGTCATATCTGCAATAAGCAAGTCCCCCTCCCGCTTAAAGTTTAGCGGTTCCCCTTGGCAAAGCAGTTTCTCGACCAGAAATTTCTCTGTCAAATAAAAAGCCAGACCGGCGGATTCATTCCCAGGATTGGTTACCAAAAATTCGGCTTGCAGATCCAATCTTTTATCCGAATGCATGCCGACAATATTGTATTGGCTGATCTTCAGAGGAATTTCTCTAAAGCGGGCCTGCTCAATTTTTCTGGCTATTGTCTTAGCCGGTTGGTTATTGACCATGCCAAAAACCAGAAAACTTAAGATCAAAAGGATTGCCGTACTTCCTAAAGCCATCCAGAGTTTACCGCGCCCCCTCTTCCCCCGGTAAGCCTTAAATAACAAAGTGGCAAGGGCAATTAAAAACAAGCCGAAAGCAAATATTCCCAGCCTGTTTACAATAAACATATTTCTCTCATTGGCCAAAACTCCAAAATCGCTATAACCGTCATATTTAAAAGCACTTAAGTGAATCATGCCAAACCATTGGATATACTTGGGCATGAACTTATCAAACAGCAAATTGAAAACATGGTAGACAAAAACAACAATATAACCAATTAGAACCTCTTTAATTACTATAGCGACCAATGAGGCCAGGGCAACCAACAAAAATACATTTGAGAAAGTAAAAAATAAGACCCAAAGGATACCGTCCAGGCCCAGTTGACCCAAAAAATCAGCATGAACCATGGCGCCGGCATACACAAGAAAAAATTGAAGCAAGGCAAAAATCCAAAAAGCAAGCAGTTGGCTGGTGAATATCCCTAAAAACATCCGCCAATTTTGATATGGATAAACATCTAAAAGTTCACTTACTTTGCTGTGGCTGATCTCATTAACAAACCAGAGGGTATAGCCCAATACCACCAAGGGAAAAAGCATGTTTACATGGTTAAAGCCAACCACATAAGACAAACCGCCCCTTTCACTGACCAAACTGCTGAGTCCGAAAATATAAACAAAAACAGCACTTCCCAATACGGCCAGCCAAATCCAAACATTTTTCATTGTTCGGGAAAAGTTGAAGTGAAATATTTCCTTATATTCATTCAATTCCTTATTCCTCCACTCTTTATATAATTTATGATTTTATAAGGAGATTCCTGCAAAATAACTTATATTTACTATCTGCCCGATCCCCGTAGAGGACCCAATCGAATGAAACTTAAAATATTATTGTCAATTGTTTTGCTTCTTTAAATACATATTATATAATCGATTTTTTCCGGTTTATCTCAATTCCAATTTCTCAAAGACTATATATGTTAACCAAAGAAAACCGGCAAATACAAGCAAAGAAAAAACTATCACTTTAAAAACATCCATGGTCGGATTATCAAATAAGACCAAATTAAATTGTCTTAAGCCGAAATAGCGGTTAAAAAAACTTTTGGCAGTTAATTTATCCGCCAAGTAATTTATTACGACCGTTTTAACCACTATAGCAAGGATGGAGGCTGAGATAATTTTTCCGCTGTTTTTAAATAAAAAACCAAAGAAGATAAGCAAACCGGCTACCTTTGTATAAATCATAAAATTAAAAGCCAGAATCTTAATTATGTACATAAGGTCGCTGAAAGAGAAAGACCCTTTAAAACCTTGCAAGGCGAAGCTGGCAATGACCGAAAAGACCGGATAAATGGTGATAATAATAGCAAACCCGATTAAAAAGGAAAAAGCCTTGCTCAATAATATGTTTCTCCTGCTATGTCCTGAGATTATTTCCAAATTAATCATTTGGCCGGAAAATTCGTTGCCGATAAATAGACCGGCAAAGATACAAATAAAGATTTCTCCCAAAGCTGAATCAAATAATGCACTAACTAAATTTTCTTGCCAAACACCGCCAACCTTAGCCAATAAGAAAGAAATCGCCAATGACAATACCAATAGCAAGGCCAAAAGAACCTTAAATTCAACACTATGTCTCAATTTGTATAATTCCATCTTAATTAGGTTAGTCATTTTTATGGCCTCCCAGGATATTCAGAAAATAATCCTCTAGGTTATTGTCTTCTTTTTTTAATTCTTCATGGCTGATTCTTTTCATTATTTCACCATGATTGATGATGATAAATTCGTCGGCCAATTGGTACAATTCAGTCAAAATATGGCTGGATATTAAAATAGTGGTACCTTGCTCTTTATTCAAAGTAAGCAGAAATTCCCTCATTTCTCTGATACCCATCGGGTCCAAACCGATATTGGGCTCATCTAGGAGCAGGAATTCGGGATCATTGATTAAAGCCATTGCCAAACCCAGTCTCTGCTTCATACCCAAAGAAAATTTGCCTACCCTTTTCTTGCCCGTATCGCTTAGTTTAACTATCTCCAAAACCCTGTCGATGGCTTCTTCGTTCTTTATCCCCCGGCAAATAGCCAGTACCTTTAGATTTTGCCGAGCAGTCATCCTTTCATTTAAAGCAGGTCTTTCCACTATGGCACCGATTCTTGTCCTTTGTGCCTCAATATCCCTTCTGTTTTGAGCCCCGAATAAACTGAAGGAACCCCCACTAGGCTTTGTTAAACCGGTAATAAGACGCATGAGGGTCGTCTTGCCGGCACCGTTAGGACCGATAAAGCCGTATATCTTGCCTTTTTCCAAGGTGATGCTGACCTCTTTCAAGGCCGGCACTCCCCTATAGCTTTTAGACAAATTCTTTGTCTCTAAAACAACTTCCTTCTGCAAGCTTTTCATAGCCATTCCTTTCTCTTGTAATAAACTTATGGAGATTATTTGGAGTTTTTCTCTTCTTGAATTTCTTTTGTTTTTTATTATCGCTAAAATAAAAATAAGATAACATTTTGTGGGTAGCAAAACAGATTATTTTATTAGGTTTTATTGAAATTCCCTGTTGCCATAACTGCTTTTATTCCGACAAAGAAAGGGTAATTCGTTCTTTATCAACAAAATAATCTGTTAGGAAAATTGCAACAAACCCAAGGATTAGAAGAGGAACAGCAATGGCTACAGATACTAGCGGGCTAAAGGTAAATTTGAACTCCACCTTGTAAATAAGAGGCATTATTCCTACTAACAAACCCATAAAAATAAATCGCATTATATTCATGATAATTCTACTGCCATTGAAAATCCAAACCAAAGCAGTAACAAGCATAAGAAAGCCTGCACCTACTGCATTTATGAAAAAAAACAAATTCCCATTGAAAGAATAAACAATAATTTGGGGATTAATGATAATCAAAGGGAGAGCCGTTATCAAAAAAACACACACAGCCGTAAACAATAGTCTTAAATATGAAAAAACTGCATAGAAGAAAACTAAACGTTTGGTACGCACCGGCATCAATAATAGATGCGTAAGGGTCCCTTCTGTTTTTGCTTTTTCGTATGACCCTAGCACATAGGGAAACCCAATATAGATAATGGACAATACCATCGGCCAGAAAAAGCCAGTGGCAAATAAAAGATTCCCACATTCTGTTATGGTCTCATCATGGCTGAGTAAGTATCTAATGAGTGGTAGTGGCCCTGATACTTCCAAATTAAATTGATTTTTAAGCCCTCCCAGCTGGCCCAGGAAAAATACTCCTAGCATCCCAATAAGCAATACGAATATCAAAATCGCTCTTTTAAATTGCATTATCTTCAATTCTTTTTCTAAAAATACACTAAAATTCATTGGCTAAACTTCCTTTCTAAAAAGATCCCCTAATTGGCGACGAACCAATTGTATTTCCTCGAGAGGTAATTGCATTTCGGCCAGGGATTGAAAAAGACTTCCAGCATACCTAACTGTGCAAACGGTGTCTTCTACTTTTATAATTGACAAATGCTCAAGAGTCTTTAATTTTTCAAGAACATCTTCTATTTGTCCTTTGGATACTGTAAGCCTATAAACCAAATTCTTTTCGTCATCACTAATCAAATCATCCAGGGCTCCGAATGCAGCAAGTTCACCGGCCTTTATGAAAATATATTTTTGGGCTACTTCTTGTATGTTTTCAAGGTCGTGTGAACTAATCAAAATAATCCTATCGCCGTTTCTTGCATAGTCATTTAGTACTTTTGTTAAAGTATATTTTGAGCCCGGATCAAGACCACTAAAAGGCTCATCTAAGATAAAAAGCTTTGGCTCTATTATTAATCCCCTGATAATGCTAAGTTTTTGTTTCATCCCCCAAGAAAATGTACCAACTTTTTGGTTATTTACATCTAGATCAAGTTCCTTAGAAAGTACACTGAATTTTCTCTCAACATCCTCTTTTTTCACCCCGTAGGGCACACAAAAATAGCGCAAGTTGTCCATGGAATCCATTCCATTGATAAATAGGGGGCTATCAAATACTACAGCTATGTCATTTTTCACATTATCGGACATATTGTAAGAATGCTCGCCAAATACCTGTACTGAACCCATGGTGGGCTTAAGTAAACCTGCGATACAGCGGATCAGCGTTGTTTTACCGGCCCCATTCTCCCCTATCAAACCATATACTTGAGATAGTTCGAGTTCTAGATTAAAATCATTAAGAATTATTTTACTCTTTATAGATTTGCTCATGTTTTTTATTGATACAGCATTCATCACGTAACCTCACTGTTTGTTGTAAGATAAAAATACCGAAAGTTGCAAACTGAAATTCCCGGAAGTTGCAAGGGGAAATTCCCGGAAGTTGCAAATGTCCATTGCAGGCATAAACCAAATCCAATATCCTTGTATTTAACCATTGATACAAGGGGGAAAGGAAAATGCTTACAATGGACAAGGTACATGATATCAGAGATCGTTATTTCAGGAAAGGGGAGAAAATCTCCCAAATCTCTAAAGTATTAAATTTTGATGAGAAAACCGTTCGCAAGTATATTGACATGACTGACTTTAATGAGCCACCACCCAAACCCCCAAAACCTCAAGACGTTTGCCCAAAGCTTGATCCGTACAAATCAAAAATAATTGAATGGTTGGAAAATGACAAGACTGCTCCACGTAAACAGCGTCACACAGCATTGAAAGTATTTAATCGATTGGCAAATGAAGTAGAAGGGTTTGATTGTTCCTACCGGACAGTGGCAACCTATTACGCGTTTATTCGACCGCAAATCTTTGCTCAAGAAAAACTAGGTTATTTACCTCTCGAACATAAACCCGGGGAAATTCAGGTAGATTTTGGACAAGCTGATTTTTACGAAAATGGCACTTTGAAAACGGGTAAATATTTGGAAGTATCATTTCCATACAGCAATAAGGGTTATCTGCAATTATTTTATGGCGAGAACACTGAGTGTCTTTTTGAAGGGCTGGACGCTATTTTCCGACATATCGGCGCTGTTCCCCCCGAAGCCTGGTTCGACAACACCAAGGTTATCGTGACAAAGATAATTAAAGGCGGCAACCGGACAGTAACTGAACGTTTTAACCGCTTCCAAGAACACTATAGATTCCGCTCAGTTTTTACTAATCCCGGCAAGG
The DNA here is from genome assembly GCA_964568715.1 of uncultured Halanaerobiales bacterium. Classification (GTDB taxonomy): domain Bacteria; phylum Bacillota; class Halanaerobiia; order B1SED10-174; family B1SED10-174; genus CAZMQU01. The sequence continues at coordinate 1,289 of CAZMQU010000003.1, read as the reverse complement.
GACATGAAAAAGGCAACGTTGAAGTCAAAGTAGGCTATCACAGAAGAAATTTCTTAGTCCCTATTCCGCGGTTTGTATCATTGCCCGATTTTAATAAGATGCTCTTGCAGCTTTGTGAAGAAGATGCCCAAAGACAGCATTACCGTTACAACGAAACTATCGGGGAACGCTTTGCAGAGGACTTAAAAGCATGTCATCCTTTACCTGACATAGAATTTGATTTAAGCGGCAAGAAGACTATTAAAACAAATGGTTGGGGAAAATTCTACCTTAACAAAGGAATGCATGAATATTCGGTTTCTCCAAAGTACGCAAATACCGCTGTTCACTTGAAATTAACTTCATCATCTGTAACTGTCTTGGATGAAAATTATCGTGAAATAGTCACACACCCTCGTCTTTATGGGGACAAGAAACAACAAAGCATGGATTGGATTCCTTACCTTAGGCAACTTTCTTTCCGCCCCAGAGCGATGAAATATTCCGGCATCTATGATATATTGCCGCCGACCATGAAGAATTTCCTGGATAGCTGTGATGGTACTGAAACAGGTAAAGTCTTAAAAGTTTTAGCCGAACTAACCGAGAGGACCGGTTTTGAAAGTGCACTGGCAACCGTAAACCAAGCCTTATTTTATGGTGCCAATAATGCTGATAGTCTCCAAAATTTGTACCGGCGTCTTTACGCAGATGTTCCGGAGCTGCCACCAATGCCCCTTGATCCCGGCATACCGAAACTTGCTCAAATGAGTGTAAATCTCTCCGGCTATGATGCCTTCCTTGACAAAGGAGGTGTCAACAAATGTATCAAGAAAAAATAGCTACTTGTTGCAAAAAACTCCGACTTAGTCGCAATTTAGCAAAGATGGCCCTAACTACCGAAGGTGACTCACATCAGGAGTACTTGTACAAGTTATTGAAAGCCGAACTAAAAAACAGAAAGATTGCCAGAGCAGCTAAACTAACCAATACGGCCGGTTTCTACAGCATCAAAACTTTTGAAGGCTTTCGCTTTGATGAAATCGTATTGCCTGCTGATTTGACACAGGAATCCTTAAAAGCACTTGATTTCATCGATGAAAAGAAAAACATTATTATGTATGGGAGAACGGGAACCGGCAAGACATATCTTTCGTTGGCTTTAGGGTTTACTGCTTGTCAAAGAGGCATCCCGGTAAAGTTTTACCGAACAGCAGCTTTGGTCAATCAGCTTTCCGAAGCTAAAAAAACCGGGACACTGGGAACGCTTCTAAAAAAATTGTCCAAAGCAAAGATTTTGATTCTCGATG
>CAZMQU010000002.1:39998-229517 GCA_964568715.1 uncultured Halanaerobiales bacterium | reverse complement strand
GAAGATTGGTATTTGGAATCATAGTATGTCGACAACATTATTGTACAAGGAGATAATTAATGTTGATGGCAAGAATTATATATTGGCTTTGCCTATAAAAGCTGATGTGGCCCTTATTAAAGCCCACAAGGCCGACAAGGCCGGTAACCTTATTTATCGGCTTTCAGCCCGGAATTTCAATCCGATTATGGCAATGGCTGCCGGAACAGTCGTGGCGGAAGTGGAGGAAATTGGCGAAATCGGCGATTTAAATCCGGACGAAGTAATGACCCCCGGAATTTTTGTAGATTATCTCGTAAAGAGTGAGGTGAAGGGACATGGATAAAAGGAATCTAATTGCCGGCCGGATAGCAAAAGAATTTGCAGACGGGGATATTGTAAATTTGGGTATCGGAATGCCTACCCTTGTAGCCAACTTTATTCCCAAGGATAAAAGGGTTATCTTACAATCGGAAAATGGTTTTACCGGCCTAGGGCCTGCCCCGGTACCGGGGGAGGAAGATCCCGATTTGACCAATGCCGGCGGGCAGGCGGTAACAATCTTGCCGGTTGGTGCCAGCTTTGACAGTGCCGTCTCCTTCTCAATTATACGGGGCGGTCATTTGGATGCCACTGTTTTAGGGGCCTTGGAGGTAGATGCCCAAGGTAACCTTGCAAACTGGATGATTCCCGGGAAGATGGTTCCCGGTATGGGTGGAGCAATGGATTTGGTCGTCGGTGCCCGTCGGGTTATTATTGCAACCGAGCATTGCACCAGGGACGGCAAACCCAAAATATTAAAAAAGTGCCGTCTTCCCTTGACAGCAGTTGGTGAAGTTGATTTAATCGTTACAGAACTGGCTGTCATCGAAGTTACTGCCGAGGGCTTGGTTTTGCGGGAGCTTTCCGAGAACACAAGCTTGGAAGAAGTGATCGAAAAGACCGAGGCTGACTTAATAATTCCCGACCAAATCGGCACTTGGGCTTGATTTTTTTGGAAAAATGTTCCTGTCGATTGAGCGACTATTGTAGGCAAAAAGTTTTTCCGGTCGTAATGTTTTTAATCAAAATATAGAAGGAGCGAATATCATGGAGAAAATTGTTATTGTTTCTGCTGTTAGGACTCCTGTAGGTTCATTTGGCGGTTCGCTGAAAGATTTTCCTGCTTGGCGGTTGGGGCAATTTGTTATTAGCGAGGCCATTGACAGAGCAGGAATCAAAAAAGAAGATGTAGATGAAGTCATTATGGGCAATGTTCTCCAAGGTGGCCAAGGAATGCAACCGACCAGGCAAGCAACGCTGGCTGCCGGGTTGGCTTTGGAGTCCACGGCAATGACAATCAATAAAGTATGCGGTTCCGGCCTGAAGGCGGTTGTATTGGCTGCCCAATCGATTAAAGCCGGAGATGCGGATATTATCGTTGCCGGCGGAATGGAAAGTATGAGCCAGGCACCTTACTATCTGCCCGGGGCCCGTTGGGGCTTGCGCATGGGTAATGGTACCGCTGAAGACGGGATGATTAAAGACGGATTGTGGTGTTCTTTGACAGATCAGCATATGGGCAATACAGCTGAAGCTATTGCCGATAAGTACAAAATTTCCCGCCGGGAACAAGATGAATTTGCCGCTTCTTCCCAAGCAAAGGCGCAAAATGCCTTGCAAGAAGGTTGGTTTAAAGATGAAATATTACCCATTGAAATTCCCCAAAGACGCGGCGAGCCGATTATTTTTGATCAAGATGAGTATCCCCGTGCCGGGGTTACGGTTGACTCTTTGGCAAAATTGCGGCCGGCTTTCAAAAAAGAAGGCAGCGTCACCGCCGGTAATGCATCCGGTATCAATGATGGGGCGGCTGCTATGGTAATAATGAAAGAATCCAAAGCCTGCGATCTGGGTTTAACGCCTTTGGCTTATATTAAAGGTTATGCCTCCGCCGGTGTCGATCCCCTCTATATGGGGATGGGGCCTGTTGATGCCACCCGCAAAGCCTTGGCCAAGGCCGGCTGCGAGTTGGCCGACATCGATATAATAGAAGCAAATGAAGCCTTTGCCGTACAAAGTTTGGCTGTCGCCAAAGAATTAAATTTTGATACCGCCAAAGTCAATATCGGCGGTGGTGCAATTGCTTTAGGACATCCGATAGGAGCAAGTGGGGCCCGTGTTTTGGTTACCCTGCTTTATCATTTAAAGCGGACCGGTAAAAAGACCGGCCTGGCCACTTTGTGTATTGGTTCCGGAATGGGGATTGCTATGGTGGTGGAAAGGTAAAAAGGAGGTTCCGTCTTGCGCAAAACAAAGATTGTAGCAACCTTGGGTCCGGCCAGCAATGATGAAAAGACCATACTGGCAATGATTGCTGCGGGCGTAAATATTTTTCGATTGAATTTTTCCCATGGTACCCACGAAGAATATTACGAAAAGATTGACATAATTAAGCGGAGTGGAGCCCCGGTGGCGGTTATGCTTGATACCATGGGACCGGAAATCAGAACCGGCTTGATTGAAGATGGCGTGTTTCTCGAAGTGGGCGAAAAGATAACCGTTGCCGGGGAGGAAATATTGGGTAACAAGGAACGTATTTGCGTTTCCTATAAGAATTTGCACGAAGAGGTGCAGGAAGGTAGTATGATACTGATAGACGACGGCTTAATCGAGCTGAGAGTCATTTCCATAGAAAACAATGATATTGTATGCGAGATTATTGCCGGGGGGCCTCTATCTTCCCGTAAAGGTGTAAATATACCGGGTACCAGAATCAATTTGCCATCCATGACTCCTAAAGACCACAAGGATATCGAATTCGGCGTTGCCAACGATATTACTTTTGTGGCTGCCTCCTTTATCAGAAAGGCGGAGGATATCATTGCCATGCGCAAGGTGCTGGAAGAATTAGGTTCGGAGGCAAAGATTATAGCCAAAATTGAAAACCAGGAAGGCGTTGAAAATATAGATGAAATTTTGGCTGTTGCCGATGGTGTAATGGTGGCGCGAGGCGATATGGGTGTGGAGTTGCCTCCTGAAAAGGTGCCCATCATCCAAAAGCAGATCATCCAAAAATGCAATGAAGTGGGTAAGCCGGTAATTACAGCTACCCAGATGTTGGAATCGATGATCTACAATTTACGTCCGACCCGTGCTGAAGCCAGTGATGTCGCTAATGCCATCTTGGACGGAACCGATGCTACCATGTTATCGGGAGAAACAGCTGTAGGAAAATACCCCGTTGATGCGGTTAAGACAATGGCTAAGATAGCCAATGAGACTGAAGACTCCTTGCCTTATCAACAAAAAATTTTCGAGCACAGTGCAGGTAAAATATCCCGTACGGTAACGGACTCCATTAGTTTTGCAACCTGTAAAACGGCCGGTGACCTTGGAGCTGCGGCAATAATAACGTCGACCCGCTCAGGTTATACAGCCCGCATGGTTTCCAAATATCTTCCGCGGGTTCCCATTATTGCAGCTACACCCAATCGCAATGTATTCAGCCAACTTCTCTTATCCAAAGGTGTTTATCCAATTTTGGTTTCCAGTACAAACGATACGGATACAATGATTGATGAGTCTATCCAAGGTGCTATCGATAAAAAACTTATCGAACCAGGCGACCTGGTAGTTCTTACGGCGGGAACTCCGGTGGGGATACCCGGGACGACTAATTTGCTAAAAGTTCATACTGCCGGCGAAATCATCGGCAGCGGAACGGGAATCGGCCACAAGGTTGCCAAAGGATGTTTACGTCTTGCTACCAATGCCAAAGAAGCTGTTGATGTTGTCAAGGAAGGAGATATTCTGGTTGCCCGGGAGACGAATATCGACTACATGCCTGTTTTGGAAAAAGTAGCCGCGATAATTACCGAAAAGGGTGGAATTACTTCCCATGCTGCCATCGTTGGCCTCGATTTGGGGATACCGGTCATCGTAGGCGTGGAAAAAGCTTTGCAGACATTGCCGGCCGGTGAAATTGTTACTATCGACGGTTCCAGGGGCTTGATATACCGTGGCAAAGCACAAGTTCTTTAGTATAATTGTGGACTGGGCCGCCGACGATTTATAAGCAAGAGTTTTACCGACTAAAGTGTAATATAGATATCTTGGGAAGGTGATCTTGATGAAGCGATTGCTAGTTACCCTTACCGTAAGTGAGGGTAAAAGGCTCATTGCCAAGGGAGTGATGAAGCTTCCGTCTGTTCAGCAAGCCTTAAAAGAAGGAACGATTATTATTGCCGGTGGAACCACCAATGGTTTTATTGCAGAAGAATTGACCGGTGTCGGGATTGATAAAGAAAGATATACGGCGGGAGTTATATGCCAAGGGCGGCTTTGTGTTACGCCGCCGGAGAGAAGAATTAATCCCCTTGTTTTAAAGAAAGGACAAGCGGTTGACTCCGATTGGCAGACGGCTTTGCAGGATTTCACCCATAAAGATGTATTCATCAAAGGGGGCAACGCTCTTGATCCAGCGGGGAATGTAGGTGTATTAATGGCCAACCGGGAGGGGGGCACCATCGGAAAAGCATTACCCATCGTTGTGGCCAGAGGCTCAAAATTAATTTTACCCCTTGGCTTGGAAAAATTGATTCCCTCAGTGCTTGATGCTGCAGCTTCATTGGGTATAGACGCCCTCGATGACGGCATGGGTTTGAAGGTTGGTTTGATGAGTGTTTCATATGGGCAGGTAATTACGGAAATTGAAGCCTTGCAACTTTTAGGGGGCCTGGAAAAAGTTATTCCTGTGGCTGCCGGTGGGATTGGTGGCAGTGAGGGGAGCCTGACACTTCTTCTGGAGGGTAATAAAGAGGCCGTCGATTTGGCCTATTCTATAGCCAACTCCCTCAAGGGAGAGCCGCCTTTGCCGGAAAATAAAAGAGCTTGTCCCTGCCAACAACCTTGCCTGTTAAACAAATTAGATTGAGCAAGAATTGTAGGCGAAAAACATTGTTTATAGTTGAAAATAAGAGAGAATGATAACTATTATTTATAGGATGGCGAAATTTTCTATAATTCTGTTTGCATTTGTTTATAACAAATGCTATAATTTAAGTTGACAATGGAAATATCTATATTGATATCGGAAGACTCAAAAGAGAGAGACTTTCTTGGGAAAGCGCCGAAGAAGCAATGCCATTACCGGGCCTTAGGTAGGGCAGAAACTTTCAGGCAAAAGAATCTTTTGAGGACGATACTCTGGAGAGCTCATATTGGACACCGAAGGAGTAAATCTCTCAGGTTCGAAGGACAGAGCGGGGGCAAAGGCCTTGCTGCTCTGTTTTTTATATATCCTTTTTTGTCCTTTATTTGTATTTCTTATTTTTCTGCTTATTAACGCCGGGAGTGTTTCCAGGAACGTTCACCTAATTTTTAAAAAAATGTTTGGCATACTATTGTTGAGTAAGGAGTTTTGGCTTTGATTATTTTAAGCAATAATCCTGCTGTATGGGAGGCTTATCCCGGGGCAAAGCAAATAAAAGGGTCGGTGGTCATGGTGTTGAAGAAGGCAAGAGACCTTATACATATGGGCCATAAATTGGCAACCCACCCTTTGGCAGGCAGTGTGAAACCCAACCAAACCCCCTATAAATCAGTGGCTTTGGAGTCGGAGGCGGGCCGGTTGGACCTTGTATCCTTGCAGATAATAGAGAATTCCATTGCTCTCAGCGTCTCCCTCTTACAAGATAAGCCTTTGTTGGATTGGTCCGAAGCAAATAAGGCGGATCTGCAACTTATCGATAAGGAATTGTTGGATAATATATTGAATTGACAAAAAGAAAGGATGGATAATATGGGAGAAATAATTTATGATGTTGTAATTATAGGTGGCGGGCCGGCCGGATTGACTGCGGCCCTCTATACAAGCAGAGCTAAGTTAAATACCTTGGTTATCGAAAAGAGCCAAGTCGGCGGGCAAGCTGCGACAACGGAAGAAATTGAAAATTGGCCCGGTTTGGAAAGAACAAAAGGAGCCCAATTGGCACAGGATATGAAAGCCCACGCGGAAAAGTTCGGTGCCCAATTTTATAACGATGAAGTTACAGCATTGGTTATGGAGGAAAACAGAAAAGTTGTAAAAGGGAAGATACAAGATTATAAGACCAAGGCTGTCATTATAGCCACCGGTGCCGAGCCGCGAGTGTTGGGTATTCCCGGCGAAAGGGAATTGCGGGGTAAGGGAGTTTCGTATTGCGCAACCTGTGATGCGGACTTTTTTACCGAACTTGATGTGGTTGTCTTGGGTAACGGTGATGCTGCCATAGAAGAAGCTATGTATTTGACAAGGTTTGCTGAAACGGTGACAATAATCGTCATCCACGACGAAGGGAAAGTCGATGCAACCCCCATAGTTGCCGAGCGTGCTTTCCGCAATGAAAAAATCAAATGGGTTTGGAATTCAACCATCCAAGAAATTTGCGGTGACGGTATCGTTGAAAAGGTTTTGGTAAAGAATATCAAGACCGGCAAGACTGATGAACTTTTTGTTAACGGTGTGTTCGTTTTTGTCGGTACCGTTCCTTTAACAAAGTTTCTGGCCGGAACCATCGATTTGGACGAAAGAGGATTCATCGAGGCGGACCATATCAATATGAGTACAAATATTGACGGAGTCTTTGCTGCCGGTGATTGTCGTCAAAAGGAATTGTATCAGGTTGTAACCGCCGCCGGCGACGGTGCTACAGCGGCAATAGGGGCCCAAAAATATATTTCTGAAGAAGAAAATTTCCATAATGAAGTTTTGGCGCAAGAAAAACCGGTCGCCGTTCTCTTTTGGAGCCCTGCTTCCGAAGATAGTATGGCTAAGGTGCCTTTGGTTGAAAAAGCAGTAGAAGAAGCGGACCAAAAAGTTAAGCTTGTCAAGATAGACACATACCGAAACCAACGTATTGCCCGTCGTTATAACATTGATACCATCCCTGCCCTTGTAATTTTTAAAGCAGGAAAAGAGCAGTGCCGTATAGTAGGAACGGAGTTGACCGGTGAATCCTTGCGAGAGAGAATCAGCAATTTGGCTTAATTGAACGGTGAAAATTAACTCGAAGGAGGTGCGAAGATGATTGAATTAAATCGCGAAAATTGGGAGGAAGAAGTCATTAAAGCAGAAGGCTGGGTTTTGGTTGATTTCTGGAGCCCCAAATGTGAGCCCTGCATGGCCTTGAAGCCGGAACTGGAGAAGTTGGTCGATGTTTATGGCGATAAAATTAAGTTTACTGCCTTGGATATAACCGGGGCTCGTCGTTTGGCCATCCAGGAAAAAGTATTGGGTCTTCCCGTTGTGGCTTTTTACCGAGGAGGAAAGAAAGAACATGATCTAACCGGCGATATAACCGCTGCCGAAGTAGAGAACAAGATCAAAGAAATCCTGGGCTAAAGCTATTGCGTAAGGCTAAATAAATGTGTTTACCGACACCATTATTCCAAGGAGGTGAAAAAATGCGCCTTGAAATTGGCAGCATTGAAATCAGCGATGTTCAATTCGGTCCGCAGACACTCATCGAAGACGGTACACTTTATGTCAACAAAGAAGAACTGCTAGCAAAACTGGGCAATGATGAGAGACTTAAAAAAATCGACGTTGAATTGGCTCGTCCCGGTGAAAAAGTAAGGATAATGTCCGTCAAGGATGTTATTGAACCGCGGGTGAAAGTAGAGGGGCCCGGTGAGCTGTTTCCCGGTTTCATCGGTAAAGTTGATACCGTTGGAGCAGGCAGAACCCATGTCTTGAAAGGTGCCGCTGTCGTTACAGCCGGAAAAATTGTCGGCTTCCAGGAAGGTATCATCGATATGGAAGGACCCGGTGCCCGCTATACGCCTTTTTCGAAGACCAACAACATTGTAATCGTTGTTGAGCCTCAAGACGGCCTCTTGCAGCACGATTACGAAGCGATATTAAGAGTAATCGGCTTCAAAGCGGCCACATATCTGGGGGAGGCCGGGCGGGATTTAGAGCCTGACCACCTGGATGTCCATGAAGTCTTGCCTTTGGAGGAGAACTTGCAGAAATACGGCAACCTGCCTAAGATTGCTTATGTATATATGTTGCAGAGCCAAGGGTTGCTCCACGATACCTACTATTACGGTGTGGATGTCAAAAAGATCGTTCCCACATTCATGTATCCTACCGAAGCCATGGACGGAGCCATCGTTAGCGGTAACTGTGTTTCCGCCTGCGATAAAAATACAACCTATCATCATCAGAACAATCCCATTATAGCTGACCTATTTGCTAAACATGGCAAGGAGATCTGTTTTTTGGGATGTGTCATTACCAATGAAAACGTTACCCTGGCCGACAAAGAACGTTCCTCAAACATTACGTCAAAATTGGTGGAATTTTTAGGAGCGGATGGAGCCATAGTATCGGAAGAAGGTTTTGGCAATCCCGATACCGACTTGATGATGAACTGCAAGAAACTTGAGGAAAAAGGAATCAAGACTGTCCTTTTGACCGATGAGTATGCTGGAAGGGACGGTGCTTCTCAATCGTTGGCCGACGCCAACAAATTTGCCGATGCTTTGGTTACCGGCGGCAATGCCAATATGCTTATCTCACTGCCTGCAATGCCCAAAGTGATCGGTGGACCAATCAAGAATGCCGATGTCATCGCCGGCGGTTTTGACGGCAGCTTGCACGAAGACGGCAGCCTGACAGTAGAGATACAAGCCATCATCGGAGCTACCAACGAATTGGGTTTCAACAAAATGACGGCAAAGACATATTAAAATGTGCTTGTAAAGCAATAAAGCAGTAACTTAGGAGAAGAAAGTGTTAAACTCCGGTAATTTAGCAAAAAATAAAAGGAAAATAATCAAAGGAGGTCATGTAATGTTGTCTTTAAAAGGTAAAAAAGCCATTATCCTGGGCGACCGTGACGGCATACCAGGGCCGGCCATTGAGGCGTGTGTAAAGAGCGCCGGAGCCGAAATAGTTTTCTCGGCAACCGAATGTTTTGTTTGAACGGCTGCCGGGGCAATGGACCTGGAAAACCAGGCACGTGTAAAAGATCTGGCTGAGAAACATGGGAAGGATTCTTTGGTTGTCGTGTTAGGCGGTGCTGAAGCAGAAGCTTCCGGTTTGACCGCTGAAACCGTAACTGTCGGAGATCCGACCTTTGCCGGTCCATTGGCCGGAGTCCAGTTAGGACTCCCTGTATACCATATTTTTGAGTTAAAAGAACAAATCGATAATGATGTCTGGGAAGAGCAAATCAGCATGATGGAAATGATTCTGGATGTCGACGATTTAATAAATGAAGTTAAAACCTATCGAGAAAAGGGTTTATAGATTTTTGACATTTTTACTCCGACGATTGATTTAGTGTTATTTTGCCAGGAAAGGAGGTTTGGCTATGGAAGACAAAAAAAGAATCGTTTATTATTTAAATCAATTTTTTGGACAGATTGGCGGCGAAGAAAAAGCAGATATTGCCCCTCAAAAACATGATAAGCCTATCGGTCCGGCGGTCGGCTTTAATCAACTATTGGGGGGAAAAGGTCAGGTAACCGGTACGGTAATATGCGGTGACTCCTATTTCAATGAGAATCTTGAACAAGCCAGTGCGGAAGTTCTACAGATGATTAAAAGTTTCAAGCCCGATTTGGTAGTGGCCGGTCCTGCATTCAACGCCGGTCGTTATGGCATGGCCTGCGGTCGGGTTGCTCAGGATGTTGCCGAAAATTTGAACATACCTGTGATAACAGGAATGTTCCCTGAAAATCCGGGGGCGGAACTGTACAAGAACTATGCCTATATCATAGAGACCGCTAACTCAGCTGCCGGTATGCGTACAGCTTTGCCGGCAATGGCAAAATTAGCGGTAAAGATTATTAATGACGAAACCCTGGGATCCCCCCACGAGGAGGGATATATCCCGCGAGGAGTAAGGGTCAACTTGTTTACCGATAAACGCGGTTCCCAAAGGGCAGTAGAAATGCTTTTAAAGAAACTCAAGGGCGAGCCCTTTGCAACCGAATATCCCATGCCTGACTTTGATAGAGTCGAGGCCGCTTCTCCCATTGTGGACGTGGAAAAAGCAAAGATTGCCTTGGTTACTTCCGGTGGTATTGTTCCCCATGGGAATCCCGATCACATTGAATCCTCCAGCGCCTCAAAGTATGGTAAATATGATATTGAAGGCGTCCAAGATTTGAAGGAGGGTGAGTATGAGACTGCTCATGGCGGCTATGACCCGGTTTATGCCAATCTGGATCCCGATCGGGTATTGCCCGTCGATGTATTGCGGGAGCTGGAAAAGGAAGGTAAAATCGGTGAACTCCACCGCTACTTCTATACTACCGTCGGCAACGGTACATCGGTAGCCAACAGTAAAAAATATGCAGCTGAAATTGCGGCGGAATTGGTAAAAGACGGCGTCGATGCAGTTATACTGACCAGCACCTGAGGCACATGTACTCGTTGCGGTGCAACGATGGTGAAAGAAATTGAACGGACCGGCTTACCGGTGGTTCATGTCTGTACTATAGTGCCTATTTCCATGACTGTGGGAGCCAATAGGATAGTACCGGCTGTTGCCATTCCCTATCCACTCGGTGATCCCAATCTGGAAAAGGGTGACGAAAAAGCAATGCGTAAAGATATAGTTAAAAGGGCCCTCAAGGCCTTGACCAGCCCGATAGAAGAACAAACACTGTTTGATACGTAAAACGATAAAGGGGGCGGCAAAGGCTGCCCCCTCTTTTGAATAATTTTGGAGGTGGAAAAATGGCCAACAAAGCTGTGATTAGGGGAGCCGGTTATGCATTGGTTCATGCGCCCGATATGGTATTGAATAATGGTACCACCTTGGCCGGTGTCCGAAGACAAGATAAAAATTCTGAAATATTGAAGCAGGCAAAAGCGGGTTTGCGTCCTTTTGATGAGGTTGTCTCTTATCCTCCCAATCAATGTTACATCGGCAATATGACTCCCGAACAGCTCAAAGAGATGCCTGCACCATGGTATGAAAATCCCCAACCGGAGGCCGATCGTTTTGGCCTTTACGGTGAGATAATGCCCCAAGATGAATTTATCGGACTGATGAAAATAGCCGATTCCTTTGATTTGGTTGTCTTGGAGGAAAGTTTTTTATTGGCAGTAAAAGAGAAATTGCAAAAACATCCCATCATGAAAGATGATGATTTGGTAGCCTTGGATAAAGGTGCCACCGAGGAAGTAATCAAGGATTTACTTGAAAAACATGAAGCTGCCCCTTTAACCCATGAGGGTAAATTGGTCGGCTGTGTAAAGAAAGGCCATGAATATGATGAGAATTTGCGGGCCCATGTGCTTTTAGAAAACATAGCCACAAAAGCTTCCGGCTTTTTGGCCCTGCGAAATTTACTTTATAAAAACGAAATTAAAGCTGACGAAATAGAATATATTATTGAATCTTCCGAAGAAGCTTGTGGGGATATGAACCAAAGGGGAGGTGGCAACTTTGCCAAAGCCGTCGGCGAAATGGTCGGCTGCGTTAACGCTACCGGTTCCGATTTGCGAGGTTTTTGCGCCGCCCCGGCCCATAGTTTAGTCAGTGCGGCCGCTCTGATCCAAGCAGGCGTATACAAGAATGTTGTCGTTGTTGCCGGCGGTGCTACAGCAAAGCTGGGCATGAACGCCCGCGATCACTTACAAAAAGATTTGCCCGTTCTGGAGGACGTTTTGGGTGCTTTTGCCGTTTTATTGAGTGCCGATGATGGTATCAATCCGATTGTGCGTCTCGATGCTATAGGTCGCAATAATATCGGTTCCGGGACTTCGCCGCAAGCAGTTACCACCGGCTTAGTGGCTGAGCCTTTGGAAAAGGTCGGCTTGACTATAAAAGACGTTGATAAATATAGTGCGGAAATGCAGAACCCTGAAATTACAAAACCTGCCGGTGCCGGCGATGTGCCGCAGGCAAATTATAAGATGATTGCTGCTTTGGGTGTCATGAGGGGCGATATCGAGAAAAAGGATTTGTTGAATTTTGTTGAAAAGCACGGCATGGTCGGTTGGAGTCCTACCCAAGGGCATATACCTTCCGGCGTACCCTATATCGGTTTTGCCCGTCAAGCCCTTTTAGATGGAAAACTTAACCGGGTAATGGTAATTGGTAAGGGCAGCCTCTTTTTGGCCAGAATGACCAATCTTTTTGATGGTATCTCTTTCTTGATCGAAAAAAATACCGGCTTGACCAAGGAAGAGCCGGTTGTTACAGAAGGCGAGATTAGAAAAATTCTTGCTGACGGCTTGCGTAAACTGGGCGACAGTTTGGGGAGCGAAGATGACTAATGCTAAGAAGGGAGGCACAAAAATGGCTAACCGCGAGACTAAAAAACTGATAAAAGAAACCCTCTATCAAGTGGCCAAAGGCATAGAAACGGGCTCCATGGGTAAACGCCCGCGGATTGCCGTAACCTTGCTTGGTAGCGAGCATGGCCCGCAAGAGATTTTGCAGGGAGCGGAAGAAGCCCAAAGGAAGAACCCCAATTTGGAAATTATCTGCATCGGGCCTGAAATGTTGACGGACTTGGAGATTTACCCTGTGCAAGATGAAGATGAGCAACACGAAAAGATGGATAGCCTCCTGGCGCAAGGGGATATTGATGCTTGTGCTACCATGCATTACAGCTTTCCCATCGGAGTATCGACAGTAGGTAGAGTAATTACCCCCGGCCGGGGCAAAGCAATGATTATTGCCACGACTACGGGAACTTCTGCTACCAATCGGATTGAAGCCATGGTTCGCAATGCCGTTTACGGAATTGCTGCTGCTAGGGCAACCGGTTTGGCTGAACCCAGTGTGGGTATTCTAAACGTGGAAGGGGCCCGCACCGTCGAGAGGATTTTACGCAAACTTGAAGCCAAGGGCTATCCGATTAATTGGGCCGAATCGGCTCGGGTGGACGGTGGTGTGGTAATGCGGGGCAATGATCTCTTGCAGGGAGTTGCCGATGTCATGGTTATGGACTCATTGACCGGCAATATTGTCATGAAACTATTCTCCTCCTACACTACCGGTGGCAGCTATGAAAGTTTAGGCTTTGGTTATGGGCCCGGTGTTGGTCCTGATTTCGATAAAATCGTCTGTATCCTTTCCCGAGCTTCCGGAGCTCCGGTCGTTGCCCAAGCATTGGAGTATGCCGGTGAGCTGGCCCAAGGCGGTTTGTTCAATATATTCAAGGAAGAATGGCAACGGGCTGAAGCCGCCGGCTTGCGGGAAGAATTTGCTGCTTTAGCTCGTAAAGATGAAGATAAAAAAGACGAAGATACTGTAGAAATGCCTGCCCAAAAGGTCGTAACCGAAGAAATCCCCGGCATTGAAATTTTGGATTTGGAAGATGCGGCCAAAGAAGTTTGGCGGGGGGGAATCTACGCTGAAACCGGGATGGGATGTGCCGGTCCGGTAATTATGGTTGCCGCTGAAGACAAAGAAAAGGCGGAAGAAATTCTCAAAGCTGCCGGGTATTTAATGTAAAATAAAGACTTATAACGAAAAGGGCTTGCCCGGTGGCCGGCCCTTTTTGCTATAATTTACAAGTAAGTTATACACCGAAGGTTAAAATATCCAAGGAAGGGAGGAAGCCGCATTTCCAAAGTGCGGATTTCGAAAGTTTTTATGTTATCTGTAAAAGACATTTTTCAAGGGGAAAAAGCGTCATTGGTTTTATTAAAAGAATCCCGGCCTCCCTTGGTGGATTTCCGGCGGGGTATTCTACCCCTTTGGGAGGCCTTAAAAAGCGATGATTGGTCCGGGGCGGCGATGGCGGACAAGATAGTCGGCAAGGGCGCGGCCTACTTGGCGGTTGCCGCCGACATTTCTTTTTTGTACACACCGACTCTTAGCCGGGGCGGGCAAAAAGTTCTGGTGGCGGGCGGGGTATCCTACGAAGCGGTCGAGCTGGTTTCTTGCATCGAAAACAGAGATAAAACCGGCTTATGCCCCTTTGAGGAAGCTTTGCAAGACCTTGGCAGCCGTGATATTGAGAAAGCAACGGGCATTATAGCCGCTGTTTTAAAAAAATTGGAGCTCTAAGTTGACCTTGCCGACTACGTGGCTGATCTTTTGTCTGGAGTATATTGGCCGATCGTGGTTCAATGGCTCTTTTTTTCATAGACATGAGCCATGGGCCGATAGGAGCTGACTCCCAAATCTCGGCGGACTTCGCGTCCATCGGTATACTTGACCAACACATGTGATTTAACCCTTGCCCCATCCATTCCCTGCATTATCAATCGTTCTTCCCCTTCGGCCAACTGTGGGTTTATCCTATATTTTTTACCTGCTGGTCTTATTTCTAAAATCTCGTGGTGCCACTCAATAGCCGGTGGTTTGTTTTTGCCGTAGAAAGCAATGTACAAATTGTTTTCAATACCCATCGCCCAAATCAGGATAGGGAAATCAAGATTGTTTTTAAATTTAAAATCCTTGACGCCATATGCCACGGTAGCATCCTGACCGTAGGGTACATACGGAACCGGCATTCCGTGGTTATGCCTTTCGATGATCTCCAGATTGCTCAAAATGGAGACATTATATAGGGCGGAAGATATTTTACATACGCCCCCGCCGATGGTCGTAACCACGCGGGAATCCATGTAAGTCGGTCCGATTCTGTAACCTTTGGCTTCTACGTAGGGGCCGATGCTGTTATTTTGGGAGAAGATTTGACCGGGTTTGACAATCCTGCCGGCTAAAAGAGATGCGGCCAAGTGAACATTATATTCTTCCCCCGGCAAAGGGTCCTTTAAAACAGTTATAAAGGCTGCCATGAGTACCGGAGTGTTCCAATCTTTTTTTGCCTTTAAAAAGTCGACATTTGCCTCCCAAGGCAAGACTGCAATCGGGCCCGATTGGTCGGGAGGGGTAAAACTCTCTTGCGGTACACTATCATCCTGATTAATATTAATTTCAAGTTCGGCATTATGTTTGTTTTCGATTGAAAAGCGAGGCTGATTACCTTTAAAGCAGGCCGCGTGGCCCAAGCAAAGAATGATTATTATGGGTAATAGCAGATGATTCTTCGTTTTAATTTTTTTAGCCTCCCATCTAAAATTGGTAACAGGAAAATTTGTTGAGGACATCTATATTTTATGTTGGCCACAAAAATGTATGTATCGGTTTAATTGGTATAAAAGTAGGTATATTTATCAGCATCGCCTGTTTTTCCAACGCCGCCGAACAAAAAGTAAGGTACACAATAACAGGCAAATGCAGTTAACTAAAAAAATGTTTCTTACCGGATAAAATCGCAGGAAAAAAAAGGTGGCAATAATCGAAAAAAGCTTTCCTAAATTGTTTAAGATATTGTTGATAGCGATTATTCTACCCAGATATTCCTTTTTGGTAACCGACTGGAGTTGGCTGTTGATAAAGATAGTTACAATCGCCAACAAGAGGCCCTCTAAAAATTGGAGAGGCATTATAAGAAAAAGGCTGTTCAAAAAATTATAAGAAGCCCAAATTGCCGCTATCACGACGAACATGGCAAAGACGCATAGCCAGCCGGATCTGCGGATTTGGTGGTTGAAGTACAAGGATATGGACATGGAAGCAAGATTGGCGCCATAAAAAAGCGACATCATTATTCCCCAGAGGCTGTTGCTGATCTTTAAAACATCAAAAGCAAAGGCATAAAAGGCCACATTGATCGATGCCACCAGAAGGTTGGTTGCCATGTTGACCAATGTTATATTTCTGATCTGCGGCCCGACCAAGAAATATCGCAACCCTTTTTTGATATCTGAGAGAAAATTTTTAACCGGTCCTTTCTTCGGTAAAGACCGAGTAACCAACGGTCCTAGGTTGCCAATAAAGAGTGTCAGTATTCCCGCTAAAAGATAAAAGAAACCGGTAATTTTAAAAACTTGATCGATTCCTCGCCAATCGATGATTAACCCCGACAAAATAGGGCCGAGAATATAGCTAACCCCCATGGCCCCGGTTAACAGCGAGTTGCCAACCATAATATCTTCATGGGGCAATAGCCGGGGAACCATCTTCAAACGGGGAGGACTGATTATTATATCCAGGGCAGCCATACAAAACATCAAGATGTAGATAGCGAATAAATTGTAATTGGCAATAAAAAGCAAAACCAAAAAAGATTTTATAATTAGAAGAAATGCCAAGAGAAATTTCTCATTAATTCTATCGCCCAATGTGCCGGCTGCCGCGGATAAAAACAAGCCGGTGATTGGTACACACAATAACCTAAAGCCGGCCATCATTCCCGAGCCGGTAATTTTAATTACCAATGCCGTTATTGCAATAAAAGAAAATGCCTCCCCGCAATAGGCAATTATTTGGCTGATGACAAAAATCTGAAAAGGGTTGTAAACTTTTGGCCGGGTAAAGTACGGATTTTTGATTTTCATAAAGCCCTCCCGCGAACCGTCTTTTCTATATAACTATTAGCAAAGCAATCGCTATATCCGTATTTTTAAATGGGAGGCAAAACTAATTTCCCGGCAAAAAGGTTTATTTTGTTGTTTTTTTTAACAAAGGAGTTTTTTATGTTATTCCAATGATTTTGAATAATGTTGAGGGGACCAATTAACAGAATCCTCTTTTAAAGCATATTATGTCTGTGTCGGAGCCATATGTTGATGGCGAACAAGTTATTTAAAAGAGGTAAATCTATGGCAGATCAAAAGTTTATGCCTCTTTGGGAGGCCATAAAAGAACATGGTCACAAGGAAGTAATTCCATTTCATGTCCCGGGTCACAAGTATGGTAAGGGAATTGGTGAACTGACAGCTTATCTGGGTGACAATGCGCTGAAGGCTGATTTAAACGGGATGGAGGATTTGGATTATTACCATAATCCCAAAGGTGTAATATGGGAGGCCCAAAAGCTTTTTGCCCAAGCCTTCGGAGCAAAAGATGCTTTCTTTTTGGTCAACGGTACGACAGGAGGAATCCATACCATGCTGTTAAGCACTTGCAAGCCCGGTGATCAGGTGCTTGTTCCCAGAAACATTCACCGTTCAGCCTTAAGCGCTATGATACTGGGCGATATAAGGCCCATATATATCAAGCCTGAAATAGATTCCAAGCTGGGCATTGCCAACGGGGTAAGCCAGGAGTCTCTGACTGCTGCTATTACCGCTAATCCGCAGGCTCGGGCGGTTTTTTTAATAAATCCAACCTACTATGGTGTTACCGTCGATCTCAAGGCAATTGTTGACCTTGCCCATCAGGCAGGTTTGCTTGTTTTGGTCGATGAAGCTCACGGGACCCATATGTATTTTCATCCGGAATTTCCTCCTACGGCCATGGAGTCGGGGGCGGACATCTCAACTGTGAGCGTCCACAAAACCGGTGGCTCCTTGACGCAAAGCTCGGCGTTGCTTATCGGCAGCAACAGAATTAATCGCGGGAAGGTTAGGGAGGCCATCAATTTACTGGCAACCTCCAGTGCTTCATATTTATTGATGGGCTCTTTGGATGTAGCCCGCCGACAGTTGGCAACAGCCGGCAAAAGGCTCTTGGCCGATATCCTTCGCTTATCCCGTTGGGCCCGGCGGGAAATAAATAAAATTGACGGACTTTATGCCTTCGGCAAGGAAATTATTGACAATAAAGGTTGCTGCGGCTTTGATGAAACAAAACTGGCTATCAATGTTAAGGGCCTAGGTTATACGGGCTTTGAAGTGGAAAGAAAGCTGAGAAAAGAATACAATATCCAAATTGAACTGGCCGATCTTTATAATATACTTGCCATTGTAAGTTTGGGCGATAGACGCGAAGAATTAACAGCCTTAATCGATGCCCTGAAGGGTATGACCAAAAGAGCCCGGCCGGACAAGGCTCTTGAATTGAGTCCGTACCGGGAATATCCGACCTGCATAATTCCACCCCGCCAAGCCTATTTTATGGCCAAAAGAAAGGTTAAGCTCGGCGATTCCATCGGCCTTTTATCCGGTGAAACCATCTTGGCTTACCCGCCGGGAATCCCGATAATATGTTCCGGGGAATTGATAACGGCAGAGGTTATTGAGTATTTAAAACTTTTAAAGTCAGCGGATTGCCACTTGCAGGGGGCGACAGACAATTCCTTAATCTATA
The DNA here is from genome assembly GCA_964568715.1 of uncultured Halanaerobiales bacterium. Taxonomy (GTDB): domain Bacteria; phylum Bacillota; class Halanaerobiia; order B1SED10-174; family B1SED10-174; genus CAZMQU01. The sequence continues at coordinate 211,497 of CAZMQU010000002.1, read as the reverse complement.
TCCGGGTATTGAATACCGATTGAAGATATGGCTCTACCTGGATAATATGCGCTTATCCTGCAGCTCCGGCCTATTATTTGCCTGACCGTCCCTTATAAATATAGTTATATTCCTTGTCCGTCGGCAAGATAATAGCCGAAAAAATTGTCGTATTTGAGCGAATTCGCTATTGACTATAATTTGGGGCTGGTATACAATTAAAATAAATAAAATAAATAAAATAAATAAGGATGCTCTTATCCAGAGAGGTGGAGGGACTGGCCCTATGAAACCTCGGCAACCACGATTAGTTTCGACGGTGCTAATTCCAGCAACACGATGTGTTGGCAGATGAGAGAAGAAGGTCCGCAAGAAATCAAGCCTCTTTCTCTCAATAGAAAGGGGTTTTTTGATTGGGAGGGGTTTATTGTGATTGAATTAAGAAATATCGATAAAGAATATTCATCTCCAAAAACCGGACTGACAAAAGCGCTCCAGGGTGTCAGCCTAAAAATAAACAGGGGCGATATTTTTGGAATTATCGGCCCCAGCGGAGCCGGTAAATCGACTTTGATTCGTTGCATAAATCTTTTGGAAAAGCCGACTTCGGGCAATGTTTTAATTGAAGGCAACGACTTGATGCAAATGTCCGACCAAGAACTCAGGGCAACGAGAAGGAAGATGGGTATGATTTTTCAGAGTTATAACCTGCTTTACAACCGCAATGTGGAAAGTAATGTAGGTTATCCTCTTGAGCTTGTCGGTATGAAAAGGGCGGTTATTAAAGAAAAGGTCATCGAACTTCTGGATCTTGTCGGCTTGGGAGACAAAAGGAAAGCTTATCCTAGCGAGCTAAGCGGAGGTCAAAAACAAAGGGTGGCAATTGCCAGGGCTATTGCCACCAATCCTAATATACTCTTGAGCGACGAAGGAACCGCAGCTTTGGATACTATAAATAGTCTAAGTATTTTGAATCTGTTGAATGATTTAAATAAAAGATTCAATCTGACCATTATTCTTATCAGCCATGATTTGCGGGTAGTAAGGCAAATTTGTAATCGGGTTGCTGTTTTAAATAGCGGTCGAATTATTGATGTTGGACCGGTAGAGAAATTTAATTTCCCCGACTTCAGTGAAAAAACCTTTAGTGCTTGAAATAGTACCAAAACAAAGGAAAGGAGGGCTAAAAATGATCGAACTGTTATTGCCATCTTTGGGGGAGACCCTTTATATGGTTTTCGGTTCAACTCTATTTGCAATCATTTTGGGAACACCCTTGGGTATAGCCCTTGTCGTTTGTGAAAAAAATCATATAATGCCCAATCGGCTGGTTCACAGTATCATCTCCTACACGGTTAACATTGGCCGTTCCCTGCCTTTTATTATATTAATGATTGCCATTATCCCATTTACCAGGCTTTTGGTAGGCACTTCCATCGGAACCAAAGCGGCGATAGTCCCTTTGACGGTAGCGGCAATACCCTTTTTTGCCCGCATCATCGAACAGACCTTGTTGGAGGTAGAGCCGGGTGCCATCGAAGCCTCCCAAGCAATGGGGGCAACAAACTTACAGATTATCAGAAAAGTATTGATTCCTGAAAGCATGCCCGGTATTATCTTGGGAATTACCTTAACCTTGGTCAATGTGATCGGTTATTCAGCTATGGCCGGTGCCATCGGTGGCGGCGGGCTGGGAGATTTAGCGATAAGATACGGTTATCACCGTTTCAATACAAAGGTTATGCTTTGGACGGTCTGCCTATTGGTAATCATCGTCCAACTGGTGCAGCTTATTGGAACATATCTGGCTCAGAAAATTGATAGGAGGAAAATTTCATGAAAAAAAGAATTCTTTGCTTGTTTGTTTTATTGGCTCTTTTATTGTCGCTGGGAGGGTGTGCCGATAAAAAGTCGGATACGGAGGGTGCCTCCGGTGATACAGCCACTCTTTTGAAAGTAGGGGCAACACCTGTTCCCCACGCAGAGATATTAAATTTTATTCAAGATGAGCTTTTGACTAAAGGTGTGAAACTGGAAATAGTTGAATTTACCGACTATGTGACTCCCAATTTGGCTCTGAATAGCGGTGAAATAGATGCTAACTTTTTTCAACATGTTCCCTATATGGATACCTTTGCCGAAAATAATGATATAGAGCTTTTGGCCCTGGCTAAGGTACACGTTGAGCCTATCGGTCTTTATTCCAAAAAGATAAAAAGATTGGCCGATTTGAAGGAGGGTGCCACTATTGCCATACCTAATGATCCTACCAATGGGGGCAGGGCGCTGCTTTTATTGGAAAACCATGCCATTATAACTCTTAAGCCCGGCGCAAGCCTTTCTGCCACTGAAAAAGATATCGCCCAAAATCCCAAAAAGCTAAAATTCGTTGCTTTGGAAGCCCCCCAGTTGCCCAGAGCTTTGGAAGATGTGGATGCCGCTGTAATTAATACTAATTATGGCATGGAGGCCAATTTGAATCCTTTGCGGGACGCCTTGATAATAGAAGATGAAAATTCACCCTATGCCAATGTAATAACCGTAAATCCCCGCGATAAAGACAAAACGGCGCTGAAGGTTTTGGTGGAGGTGCTCAATTCACAACCTGTCAAAGACTTTATATTGACGGAATATGAAGGAGCAATTGTTCCGGCTTTTTAAGTGAGATTTATCCGGTCAAAAAAATAGCTGGAACAAAAGGAAAACCTCTGTTTTTACATCATAGATTAAACACACCTTTACATTTTTTATGTTGACCAATAAAAGAAGATATGATACTATAATAAGGAGCCGAAGTGGTGGAACTGGCAGACGCGCTGGACTCAAAATCCAGTGGAGCTCAAACTCCGTGTGGGTTCGATTCCCACCTTCGGCACCATAAACGTTAATGTTAACAGCCCTCGGAAAAATATCCGGGGGCTGTTTTTTTTGTATAAAATATATTACTATTCTTTCCGCGGTCTCCTTTTGCATATTTGGGAATACATGTCTATAAGTGCCTAAGTGATTTCGATTCTTTTATACTCCGACATTTCCTGAACTATGTGGGGCAGGGTTCAATTGGCTAGGCCTATGTAGCAAAAGTTTGGGGCTTGGTTTTCTTAACAGCGGTCTTTTTAGATTGTTTTTCGTGTCTTGCCAATGATCGATCGCGGCTGGTTCCCTGACGAGCGAAAATACCCTCGAAACGCTCAACCTGTTCAGCGCCCGTAATATAAACTGCTTCTATTGTCCGGCTATCTAGTGAAGTTAGGTCTGCACCACCTAGATGCGCAATCATGAATTTACCTATACGCATCCTTTGGTAATGCTGGTACTCCGCAGTAAGAGCAAATCTACCTTTCTTTATCATAGGCTTTTAGCCGTGCAAAAGAGCCGGTCTCACCATCGTCAGCCATAGTGCGGATGTTATATGTAAAGTTTTTGCAAATGGAAGACACGCTACGATGATTTTTGTCAGCTCCGGCATTCACAACCCGCCCGATAATCAAGGCATTGATGCCTTTGCCGGAGAGGTCTGTAACAGATTCCAACTTACACTCGAAGGGTAAAAATGCTTCTTTAATGCGAGGCGTGGAAATTACTTTTGATTTTTCAGCAGTTAATCCGACAGCTTTCAGTTCGTCAACATCATCATCATTGTTGGCAATAATTCTATAGCAAATCGAGTCATACTCTGATGAAAGAAAGTTTACGACAAATTCTTCCTCACGCAAAACATTCTGATAAGTATGTGTGTACTGCATAATTCCGGGCAGGATAGCGAAATGACCGCCTTCATCGCCATGGAATGAAACAGAAGAAAACCACCCTGAGTTGATTTTGCCATTCTGTTTTTTTGTTGTTATTACATACAAAGCACCCGGCACACAATATAATTGTTCATAATGCGAAAAAATAGTCCATTGTCCTGGCCACTCTTCTTTTAAAGTGTCCGGTTTTATCGATCCTATTTCTTGTTTCATAGCATACCTCCTTAATTGGTTTTCTGTGGATATATTACTTTATATTGACAAATACGACAATGCAACTTGTTCCCCGTCAACTCGGTCCGATGGGCCTAGCCGACCCCATAAATACCTTCTGCCCAAGTTAGGACAATATACCATGAACACATGACCATCTTGCAATCACCTGTCGGGAATGCCAAATGGGTTTTTAACATTGAGGCCGAACACAATATTCAATCCTATCTGTCACTGAATCGCCACAGCACGTGCCAGCCGGCATTATTAAGGCACAATTAATTTATTATTCAATAGAAAGACAGTTATTTCCTGCTTTCGATGCATTATGTGGCAGAAATTAAAGATGAACTATATACTGTAGCAAAGGAATTTGAAGACGTTGTGATTGGTTCGGTTTTAAATTTTTATTGTCGATCCCAAAAGCTGCTTGCTCCAGTATGCAATTAAATAGGGCCTGCGGTGGGAACCAAGCTTCAATAATTTTAAAATATACGTATGATTTGGGGAGGGGAAGTAAGAAGATGCTTGTCCATACAATTGAAGATCAGTTGATTTTCCATGAAGGTTTGCAGACCGATGCATATTATTGTCCCGGCGGCTATCTTACCATCGGTGTCGGTCGTAATTTGGAGGCCCAAGGCCTGTCAGATGAAGAACAACAGTACTTGTTCGGTACAGCAAACTTATCCAAGTACGAAGTAATCGACATCATAAGGAGGGTTGGAGTAACCGTAGAGCAGGCATTATATTTATTGGCCAATGATATCGCCCTTTGTAAAAATGATTTGCGAGAAAATTTTATGTGGTTTGATGAATTGGATCCGGTCCGCCAAAAGGTGATTATTGACATGCGATTTAATTTAGGTGCGGCAGGCTTCAAAGAGTTTAAAAAAATGATTGAAGCTCTGGAGATTAATGACTACAATAAGGCGGCCGATGAAATGCGCGACAGCGTTTGGTATTATCAGGTGGGCCTGCGAGCTAAAAGGCTCATCAAGATGATGATTACCGGAGAAGATTACAAAGCATAATTGGCATCGGACCGGCTTTATAGTTCTTTTTTAATTGGTCACGGGGCTGATGTTTAAGTCGGAAAAAAAGCCGACTCCGGGGGTCGATTAATGGCCCCTTTTTTTTTTACTCGAAACGGATTAGTCCCATTTTCTCGTATACAGAACTTGTTACCCTACCGGTCACCGGTAGATTATTGGCTTTTTGAAATTCCTTTACCGCATTGATGGTATCCCCGCCATATATCCCGTCGGGATTATCTTCGTAAAGACCCAGTTGGCGCAGTCGCCTTTGGACGAAATAAACGTGGGAACCTCGGCTGCCCAGATACAACTCCTGAAAACCCCTACCTAAAACACCGAAGGGCTCATATATGACGAATACTTTGCTGCCGACTTTGACCAGGTCGTAGAGTTTGATAACATCCCGGTTGAACATTCTGAAACAACCGCCGCTGATGGCTGCGCCTACCGAATAGGGGCGATTGGTTCCATGGATACCGAATATCCCCCATGGTACGCTCAAGCCCAACCATCGGCTGCCAAATCCTTCTCCCCAAGCCCCTTTGTCGGTAATTTCCCATTCCCCGATGGGAGAGGGAGTGCTGGGTTTACCGATAGCGACGGGAAATTTACCCCGGATGCCCTCTTTTTCCATAAGATACAGTGTATGCTCCGTAAGAGATATGACTATAAAAGGGTCGCTAGATTTAACGTTGATTTCCTGGGCCGGAGGTAGAAATTCATCTTCATAAATCTTTGATAAGGCGGCATAAAAGGAATCATCAACAAAGTTGCCTGCTTTTAGCTTTTCCTGTTTACGAAAAGCAGCTACAGCCTTGGCAGTTTGAGGTCCGTAAACCCCGTCAATGGGGCCATTGTAGAAGCCTTTGTCTTTTAAAAATAACTGGATGCCGACGATGTCATCGCTTTTTTGATATGGTTCCGTAAGAGAATAAATGGGAGGCTTTTCAGGCAACCCGGTATTTGATTCCACCTTTAAAGCCGGAGCTGGTGGCAGTTTCTCATTAAAATGATTGGTGCAATACAAATCGTTGTGGACCGTTGGTACTACGCCGTTAATTGACAATACAGAAAACAAACATATTAAAAGAGGCAATGATATCTTGGCCAATTTTCCACCGCCTTGAAGGTATTCATTTTAATATTTGTTTTATTCATTTTTCTATGCAAATTTTTAAAATAATATCTACTAAACCGGTGCAGAACCCCTCCCTTAGAATTCGAAGATAGAAGATCAACATTTAATGGCGGATTTTTACTGTAATTGGCCGTTGGGTGGTGATTGGTTCGTAAGTTTGCTTTATATGATTGTTCCTTAAGAAATGATTGCCAATATTACTAAAAGAGCAAAAAATTTGAAAGGATTTTGAGAATAATAAACGAATACATATATGTAAAAGTACTTAATTTCTCTTTATGAGGGGGATAAATAAATGAAAACCAAAGAAATACTAAACGTAACGGACAAGTTTTGTGCACCAAACTACTTACCATTACCAATCGTAATCGACAAAGCTGAAGGTGTGTGGGTGGAAGATCCCGAGGGGAACAAATATATTGATATGCTCAGTTCCTATTCAGCATTGAACCAAGGCCATAGGCATCCCAAAATTATCCAGGCCGTCAAAGATCAATTGGATAAAGTCACATTGACATCCAGAGCTTTCCAGAACAGCCTTCTTGGTCCCTTTTGTCAGCGCTTGGCGGAATTGACCGGCAAGGAAAAAGTTCTGATTATGAATACGGGCTCCGAAGCGGTGGAAACAGCTATCAAATGCGCTCGTCGTTGGGCTTATGATGTAAAAAAAGTTCCTGCCGATCAAGCTGAAATCATCGTTTGCGAAGGAAACTTCCATGGCCGTACCACAACGGTAATATCTTTCTCCTCAACGGATGATTACAAAAAAGGTTTCGGGCCTTTAACACCGGGTTTTAAGATTGTTCCTTACGGTGATGTCGAGGCCTTTAGGAAAGCCATTACTCCCAACACCGCCGCATTTTTGGTTGAGCCCATCCAGGGTGAAGCCGGTGTCGTAGTTCCTCCCGAGGGCTATTTGAAAGAAACGGCTGAGATTTGCCGTGAAAATAATGTTCTCTTCTTGGCCGACGAAATCCAAACAGGCTTTGGCCGCACCGGCAAGCTTTTCGCTTGCGATTGGGAAGATGTAAAGCCCGATATGTATATTATGGGTAAAGCTCTCGGTGGTGGTGTCATACCCGTTTCAGCTGTAACCGCAGACGGCGATTTATTGAATCTGTTCAACCCCGGCTCTCACGGTTCCACTTTTGGCGGGAACCCTTTAGGTGCAGCTTGTGGCATGGCTGCAATCGATGTAATTGTTGAAGAAGGTCTTGTTGGTAAGTCATTGGAATTGGGTCAATATCTGCAATCGGAATTCAAGAAAATAAACAACCCCGAAATAGTGGACATCCGCGGCAAGGGCTTGTTTATCGGTATAGAATTTGACCGCCCGGTCCGTTCCTATTGCGAGGAGCTCAAAGAAGTTGGTGTCCTTTGCAAAGAAACTCACGAAAACGTTATTCGTTTTGCTCCTCCTTTGGTAATTTCCAAAGAGGATCTAGACTGGGCAATTGAAAAGGTAAAGCAAGTTTTAAGCAGGTAAATACTTTCCAAACTACTATTTTAAAGATGCCAGAGAATTATCTCTAAATCAGGTAAGCGGCCCTGTGTTTTTAACATTCTCCTTCAGGGCTGCTTACTTTTTGTGGATACAATTTCGCGAATATATAGAATCCGATAAGTAAATATTATAAAAGACGAAGTTGGATAATTATCTGATAGCGTTTGTTTACGGGAATAAATATTGACCCGGGCTAAAGCAACCTAAAGAATTATTGGGTAATAGGGCGATGGTCCATTTCAATTTGGATGGGGAGGATAGCGTGGCAAGGAGATATGCAATTATTTTGTGGCTTTCTTTTTTTCTGTTTGCAAGTTGGACCGGTTGCGATGCTTATCGTGTAGAAATAAATTTACCGACATATACGTTGAGGGTTTATAAGGGCGATTTTTTGCAACAAGTATACCCCATCGCAATTGGTGCTCCCCATACCCCTACCCCCGGGGGTTCTTTTGTTTTAATAAATAAATTGGCCAATCCAACCTGGTACCGCCCCGGCGGTAAAGAAATTGTTCCGCCCGGGGCCAACAACCCTCTTGGTTCCCACTGGCTTGGGTTGGACAGAAAAGGCTATGGATTGCATGGAACAATTGAACCGAACTCCATCGGCAAGGCGATTACCCAGGGTTGTATCAGGTTACACAATGATAATATTGCAGAGCTTTACCGCCTCTTGTCGGTAGGAACCCCGGTAGAAATAATTTACCAGCCCTTTATTGTAACCATGGGGGATTTAGGATTGACCTTGCAAATATTTCCCGATATCTATGGGGTATGTACCGATATTGAAGGAGAGATTAGGGAAGTATTTGACGAGTGGGGTTATAAAACAGATGAAGTGTATGCATCGGCAGTGCAGGAGGCTATAATGCAAGCAAACGGTTCCGTTCGACATATCCCTCTTACAATTTCAATGCAGTACAAAGAGGAGACATTGATCGAGGGTGGTTACTATTTTTGGGGGGAGGTGTGGCTTCCCCATCGGGAAATGGGCAATCTACTGTACTTGGATAATAGCTTGCAAGATTGGTATATCGAGCAGGGAAGCAAGCTGAAGTCGATGGTTCCCCTCTCTGCGTTGAAGGAAAATACAAAAGATTTACATTTTTTATGGCAGGGGAAAAACCAGAGGATTTTAGTAAATAAATAAGGCAGCAGTAAAGCTGCCGAAAAATGTTTTACGGCGAAGGTTTTGTGATGTGCCGTTTTTTTTTGTATTGTTAGGAATTGAAAATATCCAGATCCAGAACCCGCTGAATTATCCTTTGCATAATTTCTGCCTTTGTCAGTTCTTGAAGAAGATCCCAGTCTTGTCTGATCAGAGCCCTGGTAATATCCAAGGGCAGACCTGTCTCCATGGACAATACTTCACTCAAACGTTCCCTGCCCAAATCCTCCAGAGTATCCCAATCTTGGGCCATAAGTGAGTAGATTTCTTTATCGGAAAAGCCCTGCTTTTGCAGTTGCTCTGAGACCTCTTTGCCCACAACAGGTCGCAGTACGCTGTAGTCGCCGGCCATCAAAGCACTGATATCATCGCCGGTCAACAAATCGTTGGTCAAATAGCTGATTTCAGTTGAAAGGTCATCTTTAGTCATCAGGCCGTATGCTTTCAGGTAGACAATTTTTTCATCGCGATCAAGGAGCAGGTACACTTTGTCCGATCTTTTCAATTCGGTAATTTCAACCAGACGGTTGTTGCGACCCAAAAGTGCATTGTTGTTGATGGCAAAGATTTTTTGTTTGTTTTCCATGGATTGAAGGGTAATTTTATGGGAGGCCGGATATATTTCTTGTAAAAAAGAAGTGACGGGCGTCAAGCCCATAAGTGCATATAAGGTTGTGGCAAATTCCGCCCTTGTAATACCTTGATTGGGTCGAAAACTGCCATCGGAGTAAAGGGGCATGATTCCCAATCGTTCCGATATTTTGACCGCATCCAGGGCCCAGTGGTTTGTTGCCATATCGGAGGGGACGGCCAAATCTTTCGGATTGACTGTTTTTTCTGCATCATCCAATTGCAGTATACGGATAATTATTGATGCCATCTCGGCCCGGCTTACCTGTTCGGCAGGGCGATAAGTGCCGTCCGGATATAGATTTACGATGCCTTCCCGGCTCAGAGCATCCAAGCGGGATTCGAACTGATGACCCTTCAAGTCGGGGATTTCAGTAGCTTGGTTGGTAATTAGGCCTTTGATGATAGCTAAACTGTAAAGATCTGCCCGGGTAACGGCCTGTTCCGGATAAAAAAAACCATCGCTGCGGGGGGTCATTATTTTTTCTTCGAGCAGTTCCATGATGATCTTTTCGGATTGATGGCCTCTGACATCCGCGGGGATAGCGGGTACTGCCAAAGAGAAGGCCAGCAAAAAAACAACTATAAAAAATACAATGTTTTTAAATTTCAATAACCCCATCTCCTTTTCTGCATAATTGCATGCTCGCAATTAAAATGTTATCATAACTGTAAGCCTTTTGTCAGTAGCCTTGCCCATGTAAGTTTTGGCTAATGTGGAAAAAACTCTTTTCGGTTTAAGGGAACTTTTCAGCTTTTTTTTCGTCTAAACATATAGGGAGGAGTGATGGGGTGCTTGGAGAGGAAAAAGATCTGCTTGTTGGTTGCCGGGCAGGAAAAGAAGAATCTTTTCGGATATTAATCCGCATGTACCAAGGCCGAATATTCAACACCGTCCTTCGTTTAGTCGGTCCAGAGGAGGCAGGTGATGTTACTCAGGAGGTTTTTTTACGGATATGGCGTAACATTAAAAACTTTCGCGCTGAAGCTTCTTTGAGCACATGGATTTATCGTATAGCCCTCAATACGAGTCGCGACCATTGGCGCCGAACAAAAAGAAGAATTCAGCATATCCCCTACGAAGATGTCGAACAGCTGGCCGATGATAATCCCGCTATCGAGACCAAGATACAAAAAGATGAATTACAAAAAGAGATTCAAGAGGCAATCACGGCAATGGCGCCCCCTTTGCGGGAAGTGTTGGTCTTGCGAGAACTGCAGGGTTTATCTTATCAGGAAATCGCCCGGATTATAAAGATTCCGCTTGGGACTGTTAGGTCCCGTTTGGCACGCAGTAGGCAGGAATTCAAAAGAGTTTGTGAAGAAAGGGGAGTTGGCCTTGACTAGGTGTAAAAATGTCCAAGATGAGCTGTTGCTCCGTCTCGATGAAACCCTGCCCGGTGAACTGATTGAACATTTGAATGGATGCCCGCAATGCAAAAAATATTATGATGATTTGCTCAGATCAAGAAAATTGTTGATCAGTTTGCCAACCCAACCCCCTCCTCCCGCTTTGGAAGAAAAAATTATTAGGAGGCTGAATGACATGAAGAATGAGACTCTTTGGCAACGTTTTATTGCTTGGTTTTCTGTCCCCCGTCGGATTAAACCGGCTTGGGGTCTTCTGGCGCTAATATTGATTTTATTGGCATCATTGGGAATCAGTCAAATAATTTGGCCGAGAGATTCCTTTAGGCAAGATAAATCTGCAGATTTATATTATGCTGCTGCCCCTAAACAACTTGCTGCGGATTTCGATAATTTAACTTTGCGAAGTGCGGCAGTTGCTGAAGAAGGCGCTCTGGGGGGCGAAAAGATTGGTACATCAGCTATTGACCGCAAAGTTATATTTACCGGCTTCCTGGAAGTAGAGGTGAATTCTCCCGAGGAAGCTCAAGATTGGGTTCTTGACTATGTGCAAAGGATGGGCGGTTTTGTTGCTGAATCCCGCCGCTCTCTTTTGTCATCTGATCAGGTTCAAATTAGAATGGTCTTGCGCATACCTGCCACGGGCTTTGATAATGCCTTGGCGGAATTGTCGAGACTGGGTAAAGTCACCGATAAAAATCTCCAAGGCCAAGATATTACCGAACAATACTACGATTTGGAAACCCGTTTACAGACAAAAATAAAACAAGAAGAACGTTATCTGGAGATATTGGAAACAGCCCACAGTGTCGAAGATGTTTTAAAAGTTGAGCGGGAACTGGGTCGCATTCGTACTGAAATTGAAAGCATGGAAGGCACTATGCGCTATTACAAAGATCGGACCGACTTTGCCACCATTACCATATCATTGAAAGAACCGGCCAAGATAAGTGTAGGCGGTTTTACTATCCGCAATATTTTTAAAGAAATCGGCGAAGCTTTCTTAAGAAACGTCCAGCGCCTCTTAGTATTCATCGGTTCTTTAGCGCCCTGGCTGGTACTCTTGGCGATCATAATTTTAGTTGCAGTCTTTGTCAGAAGGAAAAGCCACTAATTGGTTTTTCTGACACTATAAGTATTATACAAAATTCAGTCGAGTTTTCTTGGATTGGAAACCTGCTATATAACAAGGCGGGTTTCTTTTTTTGAAGACGGCGATGCTATTGCCTATTAAAAATATATATGGTAAAATAAATTACCGAGGGCGGACATAGCTCAGCCGGTAGAGCGTCGGCTTCCCAAGCCGAAGGTCGCGGGTTCGATCCCCGTTGTCCGCTCCAATTATTACTCAAACAAAAAGCAGGCTTTTAAAAAGCCTGCTTTTTTGTTGCCTTATTAATCTGAAACACAATTTATCTTTGTAATAAAAACAATTGAATCTTGAGACAATGAGGTGATATTTATATTTTAAATTGAGCTTACCGCCGGTGAATAAAAATCTCCAAAAGGATGTTCTAGGGACAACTAATTGTGTAATAGACTTATTATAAACAATAATTATAAATTGGAGGAGTCCATGGAAATGAAGTCGGTCAATAAAATTCCGTTATTTAAACTTCTTGGGAAAGCACGTAAGTTGGAAGCACAGGGCTTCTTAATTAAGGCGGCAGTCGTTCGTAAAGAAATTAAAACCAGATTGAGGCATATCAAAGAGAACACCAATGAATGTCGTCCCTAACCTGAATTACTGGGCCCGTTTTTTTAATAATCTGTCGGGCATATTTGTCGGGCAGGATGGAAAAGATTGTATCAAAAGATTTTAATCGGCAAAGGGGGGGATGATAGAAAATTTCTCAATCTCAAAACCAGTAGCAGACCAAGTCGATACATCTATCATCGGGCAATTGTAAGTATGGGGAGTTCCGCTTCCGGTTAAAAGTGTTGCCAATCAAATAATCGACCGGTAGGTAAAAAGAGACTCTCAAGGATGCAATCAAGTAGACTGAAGGTTCCACAAAGCAATGCAAGACTGCAATACAAGGCTCAACCGGTTCAAGAGGTATTTAACTGCAAGGCTGCCAACCCGGAAATTTTCCGGGTTTTTATTTTATAAGTAGAACCGCCCCTAAAACTAAAAAAGCTATCCCGGCCCCGGTTCGTATCATGCGGGGTGGAAGGTGTTGTGCCAAGGATGCACCAAGAAAGGTACCCAGTATACTGCTTAGAATCAAAGCTAAAGATGATCCTAAAATTACCGGCCAAACCGATTTTGCTTGAGTTGCCAAAAGCAAGGTGGCCAACTGTGTTTTATCGCCCAATTCTGCCAAAAATATCAAACCGAAAACAGTAAAAAAAGTGCGCCACATAATTATGTCCCTCCGAGAAATAAATTTTGCCAAGCATTTCGCTAAAATATATTATAGTTTGTTCAGCCTTATGTTTTTCTGATATTATTTCCGGATAAAGAAGTCTGACTTCTGTTTTTTATCATGTCCCGGCTTGCAACATATATTTACCGATTTATTACCGGTAGTTCGAATTTGCCCTTGCAAAATTGTTGAGGACAGCGACAAATTATAGGTTGGGCACGGGAGTTGCCGTGCCCAAGTTGTGACTCTTAATTAGGCCATGTCGGCAAAAAACAGGATATAAATAGGATTTATAAATATGAGAGCGGCCATGTTTAAAAACAGGGCCGCCAGGGTAATAATATACAATATAAGGTAATAGAGGGGGATAAAAATGTTTTGTGCTTGTTGTGCCCGCATAGTAGCGATCCGTATCAGCCAAGGTAAACCATTTTGGGCTGATTTATGCCATTCCTGCAAGTTGAAAGCGGTCGAATCTTTACGGAAGGACGAAGTCTTTTCCAAGTCCAGATAAGTGAAAAGTTCCATATGGTACTAGGCGCCTTACAAATCTATGCTATTGTTCGAAGGACGAAAGAAGGAAATATAAAGGCTTGGTTAATGAAGCTTGCTTTTTAAACTTATTCTTGCTAAAATAGATTTTAGTGAGCCGGCGTAGCTCAACTGGCAGAGCAGCTGAATCGTAATCAGCAGGTTGCGGGTTCAAGTCCCATCGCCGGCTCCAGTATTCAGGCCACTTTTTTAACTTTTGAACAATTTAAAATCCCCCTGGGTGACCAATGTATGACCAAAGACATAAAAAAATGAAGGAGGTCCCCCGGGGGACTTTTTTTATTTTAATAATTTTATAATACTTACAAAGATATTTTGTTGAGAGAATAATGGAAAAAAGAAGGCATCTTGTTGTAAAAACCTTTTCACATTTTAAACCGGATTGAATTAAATAACAGCGGTTACAGCAATTAGATGATTCTTTGTCTTATGTTCAAAAAAGAAAAATGAGTAAAACTATAAATAAATGTAAGGAAAAGTAATTAAAGTTGATATGATGAATAATGTATTATTGGATCTTTGTAAGGTCTGTTGGTTATATATTTATAAAAATGAGGAGGAAGATTGGATGAAAAGGTTTTGGCCGGTGTGTGTGTTAATGATGGTGTTGATTTTCGGTTTTGCCTTTCCCTGCTTTGCCCATGCCGATACTATTGTAATCGGTAGCGGTGCTGAAGCCATTGGACTTGATCCGCGTATTGAAACAGATGTTCCTTCCTTTGAAAGAATCAATGTTATCAATGAAGCATTGATGAAGTTTGACTTGGAAATGAACTTGGCACCGCTTCTTGCTACGAGTTGGGAACTGAGCGATGACGGCTTGATGATTACCTTTGAATTGCGCCAGGGAGTAACTTGGCATGATGGGAAACCATTTACTGCTGAAGACGTAAAATATACTTATGAGTGGGTTCTCGATCCTGCCAATGGTGCTTTAAATCGAGGCTTGTATGTTGATATTGAATCCATCGAAGTGGTAAATGACCATCTTATTAGGTTTCATCTGGGGCAACCCTTTGCTTTTTTGTTGAATAATATTGCCCGAATGCCTATAGTTCCCAAACACGATGGGGATCGGGCTGATTTCCGCCAGAAGCCTCTCGGGACAGGACCATATAAGTTTGTTTCTTGGACCCGCGATGATCGTATGATCTTGAAAGCAAATGACGACTATTGGGCGGGCAAACCTTTGACCGCTAATATAATTTTCCGGGCTATTCCGGAGGATGCAACCCGCTTGATGGCTTTTGAAGCCGGCGAGATTGACATGTATCAGGGCGGTATGGTTCCCCGCGAACTGCCTCGTTTGGAAAGAGATCCCAAAGTTGTTGTTCAACGGGCACCCGGCACCGGTTATACTTACTTGGGTTTCCATACACAGGTAGATTACCTCAGCGACCCCAGGGTAAGGCAGGCCATCAGCCATCTCTTCAATCGCGAGGCCATAGTTGCCATGGTTATGGGGGGAATCGGGATGCCCGGTATTGGTCCCGTATCTATGACCTTGCCTTGGTTTAATCCCAATTTGGTTGTTTACGAATATGACTTGATTAAAGCGGAGCAACTTTTGGCCGAAGCAGGTTATCCCGGCGGTGGTTTCACTTTGAATTTTTATACCAATGAGAATCCTATTCGGATTCGCCTCGGTGAAATCTTGCAACAGCAATGTGCTCGGGTAGGGATTAACGTCAATGTGGTTATTGAAGAATGGGGTGCATATTTAACACGAATCCAGGAAACCGATGATTTCGATATTTTTATCCTCGGCTGGTCGGGGCAGTTGGATCCGGACCGAGCAATGATTCGCCAGTTCCATACCGACGGTTCTAACAACTACGGTAAATTTTCCAATACCCGTTTGGATTATTTGCTGGACTACGGACGCCTGATTGATCCGGAATCGCAAGAGTCAATCGATGTATACCGGGAAGCCCAGGAGATTGTAGTCAATGAAGTTCCCTATTGCTTTATCAATTATTCCGAAGAGGTTGGCGTAAATCATCCCAATGTAAAAGGGTGGATGCTCCATCCTTATGGTGCTGCTACATGGCAGGACGCCTACTTGTTTTATAAAGAGAAATAGTTTAACAAAACACCGGGCGGAGGATATCCCTGCCCGGTATTTTTATAAGCAGGAATAATCCTTTCCGCTAAGGGAGGTTGTAGGGGGTATTAAAATAGAATGGTTGCCTATATTGTCAGACGCGTATTGCAATTGTTCCCAATACTGGTGGGTATATCGATAATTGTTTTTCTTCTTGTTCATCTTACGCCCGGCGATCCCGTCCGCATGCTTCTGGGTGAAGATGCCACCCAAGAGGATGTTGATCGACTCAATCAAATTTATGGTTTTGACCGGCCTTTGCACATTCAATATTTGCGCTGGGCGGGAAATGCCCTCCGCGGTGACCTGGGCCAATCCATACGGCAACGGATTCCTGTCATTACATTGATTATGGAAAGATTGGGGGCAACTTTGGAATTGGCCCTTATGTCCGTCATTATTGCTGTTACTTTAGGGGTTCCCATCGGTGTCCTTGCTGCGGTAAAGCGACATACCCTTGTTGACTATTTTAGTATGATCGGTGCCTTGGTTGGTGTATCGATGCCCGGTTTTTGGTTGGGATTGGTTTTATTGGCCTATTTGGCGCTTAAAGTTGATTTTTTACCGATTTTTGGCCGAGACGGTTCTCTTTTCGGTGGGTTGTGGATATTGCTTACCCGCTTCAATGCCAAGGAATTGGTAACCGGCATCAGGTATTTATTTCTACCTTGTTTGGCGATTGGCGTAAGCTTGATGGCAATAATTACTCGGCTGACCCGTTCCAGCCTATTGGAGGTAATGGGGAAAGATTATATCAGAACGGCCCGGGCCAAGGGTTTGGCTGAGAAGGTGATTATTTTTAAACATGGTCTGCGAAATGCCCTTTTGCCGGTTATAACAATCATTGGTATTCAGTTTGGTGCCATGTTAGGAGGTGCCGTGGTAACAGAAACCGTTTTTGCTTGGCCAGGCCTGGGTCGCTTGATTGTCAATGCTATCAGCCAACGTGACTTTCCTATCATACAGGGCGGAGTTCTGATGATGGCAGTTATCTTTACGATGGTAAATTTAGTAGTGGATTTAAGCTATGCTTTTTTAAATCCCCGTATTAGATTTAACTGAGAGGAGGCTGGGGGAAAATGAAAAGGGTGTTACGCAACAAAAGTGCCCTGACAGGAATAATAATTATCGGTTTGTTGATCTTGACGGCCATTTTTGCCAATTTGCTTGCTCCCCGCGATCCCTATGAAATGGAAATATGGGATAGTTATAAACCGCCGGAAGGGTTGAAAGGAACATATATTCTAGGTTCTGATGATATGGGTCGGGATATCCTTAGCCGCATTATTATGGGAACCAGGTTTACTCTTTTTGTTGCCGGTGTTGCCACAGGCCTGTCGCTTCTTTTTGGAGTAACCTTGGGTGCCATTGCTGCTTATGCAGGAGGAGTTGTCGACACCTTAATCATGCGGTGTATGGATTTGATTTTAGCCTTCCCATCGATTCTGTTGGCGATTGCTATTGTTGCTGCCTTGGGACACGGGGTAGCCAATGCCATGTATGCCATTGCTTTGGTGCGAATCCCGGCCATGGCACGTATTACCAGGAGTATGGTTTTGGGTATAAAGGAAGAAGAATATGTTTTGGCTGCCGAGGCTTTGGGAGTAAGTAGCGGTATTGTTTTGTTCAAGCATATTTTAATGAATTGCTTTGCCCCAATCTTGGTAGTTGCTACATTGAACATGGGCACGGCAATTACCGTTGAGGCAACCCTAAGTTTTTTGGGTTTAGGCGCTCAACCACCTATTATCAGTTGGGGGAGGATGTTAGCCATGGGTCGGGAAGCAATTCGTTATGCACCCTACATGACTTTGTATCCCGGTATTGCAATTATGATTACGGTTTTAGGTTTTAATCTTTTGGGCGATGGTCTGCGGGATGTCTTTGACCCTCAATTGCGGGGCAGATGATTCCCGACCGGTGCAGGAGGGTTGCAAAAGTATCTTCGATCCTCAATTGCGGGGCAAATGATAAAAATAATATTGGCTCCTATAGTGCCGGGTACTTCGCTTGCCAATCAGCGGCAGATAAATGAGATATCCTCAACAAAAAACGCAAAGCTTCCGATTTTAACGGGAACTTAGCGTTTCTTACGATTCCATTGTTCTTACGATTCCATTGTTTTTACGATTATTTTGTTATTATGCTTCTATTGTTTTTACGATAATATTATTTCTTATAATTTTTGTGTGCTTATGGCTTTCGGTTTGTGTAGCCCGAAAAGCTGTCGGGCAGCTATTGGTTGCCCCTTTGGCGCAGATAATTTAAAATATCTTCCGGCATTACGTGCCCTTCCGGTATTCTCTCTTCGAAATTTTCGCCGTTGTAAAAATCAAAGAGTGCCTTTTCGAAATCAGAATCGATGGTGGCTGTGATCGGACCTTGATAATATTTCATATTTTTTAACAGTTGCTGTACTTCTTTTAAGACTGCATCGGTCAAAGGAATATTTTCAACATCCCTGGCGGTAAAATATAAGTAAAAAAGATCCAGAAGTTCAGCAAGTTTTTCAATCGGTCGGTTGTCGTCATCGACCCGGAGGTCTATGTATTTGTCCATGCCCCCATAACCGCCTTTGTGTCGGTAGACTACAAGAGCTGCCGATTGCTGTCCTCTCTTATCGCCACCGGCTTTTTGGCCGGCTTGCAGGGCTTTGAGCAACCTGTCGGCCAAGGGGCCTGATTCCTTTTGAAATGTGTCTGCCATGTCCGTTACTGTTTCGGCGTTGACGAGAATATTGCCTTGGGCGGCAAAGTTTTGTCCCGTTACTCCCCCTGCCCAATCATAACATTCATCACCGGTAAAAGTGGCGGCCCTGCCTTGGCTGTCAACGATGCCTACTTGTCTGAGTTGGGCTCCTTCATCCTCTTGGGTCAGAATGGATATTACCTCGGTGGGGCTTTTACCTTCTTTCAATAGCTCCAGCCCCTTTGAACCGTAAAAGGGGTTGGCCCAGGATTGGGTAGCAATGGCACCTACGCCGATCTCTACAAAAGGAACAACTGAACCGACCGCCAAAAATTTCGACTGGACGGCCACTCCCAGCTCTTTTGTTTTTGGGTCAAAACCGACGATGGAGAAAGTTGATGTTTTAGGTCTAAGTAACATGGTAATACCTCCTTATAATAAAATACATTATTTAGTATTAATTTAGGCGTCAAAGTCTGTTTACCTGCCGAAATAACTTTTTATTAGGTTATCATCTGCAAAATGACAGCCGTGAAGAGAATTTACAAGTATTTTTGCCTTTTGTTACTAAATATGTTTTATCAAAGGGCAGCCGGCCCTTATCTATATTAATTCTTTCTCCTTGCAGCCAATCGGCTCACAAAAGGAGTATTTGTGCTATAATTGTAATATAGACAATAGAATAAATTTCTTATAAAATATGGTAATAACCTTTTCTGCCAAGGAGGTGAAATGATGGCAAGAAAAAGTCGTAAACTGAAAGAAAAAGTTTATTTAATCATCTTGATATATGTTCTTGTACTGGTGGCTTTGACCTTTGTAGACTTCTACAGAATGTTTCATTATGTTCCTCCCAGCGGCATTGCTCTTCGGTTACCGGGCAACCAAAAAAGAACAACCCATACTTATTTTGATAAGGCAATAAACAATATTGAAGTATTCAGTCAAAACATAGGGCTTTCCCAAAAAAGAGTTTATTTTGCAACAAAAGAACCGATCCATAGCACTTTTGCAATATATTTGGCTGTTGGGTTGATTATTGCGGGAATTTTTATTTATAAATAAATCTACAAACACATAATCGAGGCTTCCAGAACAATTTTTCGCGCAAAGATAAGTCATTTGGTCCGATGGATGATGGGGCGCTTGGGCAGGAATCATAAAGTAAAGAAGGAATTTATAAATCATGGGCCTCCCGGTTTTAAATAATGGGGAGGTTTAATTTGAGATAATGGGGGTAAATCATGAAAACGGTTGAAGAAAAAGCAGTAAATACCATTCGATTTTTATCGGTCGACGCGATTGAGAAAGCAAAGTCGGGACACCCGGGATTGCCAATGGGTGGAGCCACAATGGCTTATGTGCTTTGGAGTGAATTTTTAAAACATAATCCCGCCGCTTCTTTGTGGCCTGACAGGGATCGTTTTATATTGTCAGCCGGCCATGGGTCGATGCTTCTGTATTCATTGTTGCACCTTTTTGGTTATGGACTGACCTTGGAAGATTTAAAAGAATTTCGCAGTTTTGCCAGCAAAACCCCCGGCCATCCTGAATACGGACATACGGTGGGCGTTGAGACCACCACGGGACCTTTGGGGCAAGGCTTTGCTAATGCGGTTGGCATGGCTATTGCTGAAGAACGCTTGGCGGCTGAATTCAATCGACCCGGTTTCAATATTGTCGATCATTATACCTATGTCTATGCCGGGGACGGTTGTTTGATGGAAGGAATATCTGCCGAGGCGGCTTCATTGGCCGGCCATCTGGGCTTGGGTAAATTGATCTGTTTATATGATGACAATGAAATTACCATAGACGGACCGACCGGTATATCTTTTTCCGAAGATGTGGGGATGCGCTTTGAAGCCTGCAACTGGCAAGTAATATCCGTTGCCGACGGCGAAGACCGCGAGGCTATAAGGGAAGCCATTGCCAAGGCGAAAAAGGAGACGAACAAACCTTCTTTGCTTATGATCAAAACCATAATCGGTTTCGGCAGTCCCGGTAAACAAGGCAAAAGCGCTGCCCATGGCTCTCCTTTGGGCGAAGAAGAAGTAAGAAAGACCAAAGAAAATCTAGGTTGGCCACCGAAACCGTCTTTCTTTATTCCCGAAGATGTCCAGAAGCACTTCGAAGCTTTAAGCAGAAAAGGACAAGAATCCTACCAAGAATGGCTCAAATTGTTTAACGAATACAAAGAAAAATATCCCCAAGAAGCAAAAAAGTGGGAAGAATGGCATAGCGGTAAGATTGCTCCTCAATTGAAAGAAGAAGCCTCCTTATGGAAATACGATAAAAAGGTGGCTACCCGGGCGGCATCGGGAGCTGTTTTGCAGACCATCAGCCAACATGTCCCCAACTTAATGGGTGGTTCAGCCGACTTAACACCTTCCACCGTTACATTTTTAAAAGAAAAGGGTGTCTTTCAAAAAGACAATCCGGCGGGGAACAACATTCATTACGGAGTCAGGGAACATGCTATGGGTGCCATCTCCAACGGCTTGATTTTACATGGGGGTCTCAAGTCTTTTACAGCCACCTTCTTGGTGTTTTCCGACTACATGAAGCCCGCAATAAGAATGGCTGCCCTCTCGAAGGTCCCTTCCATATTCGTTTTTACCCACGACAGCGTTGCTGTAGGTGAAGATGGGCCTACCCATCAACCCATTGAGCATTTAGCAATGCTCCGTTCAATTCCCAATCTGCATGTATTGCGCCCTGCCGACGGTCGGGAGACCGCTGCAGCTTGGCTGCATGCCTTGGAAAGGCAGGAGGGGCCGACGGCAATAATTCTTACCCGCCAGGGAGTACAGCAACTTGCGGGAACCGGTCTGGCAGCCCATAAAGGTGCTTATCCGGTGGGCCGTGACAGTGATAATCCGGATGTAATTCTTTTGGCCAGCGGCTCGGAAGTTGGCTTGGCAGTGGAAGTACAGGCACTTTTGGCCGACAAAGATGTCGATGCCCGGGTAGTGAGCATGATAAGCTGGGAATTGTTCAGGGCCCAACCGGCCGATTATCGAGAAAAGATTCTGCCTGCGGCTATGGAAAAGAGAATTGCTATCGAGGCGGGCCATCCTATCGGTTGGGAATCCTTTGTTGGCGATCGCGGTTTGGTAAAAGGCATCGCGGATTATGGATTTTCCGCCCCCGGTGCCGTAGTATTGGAAAAGCTGGGTTTTACAGCCCCGGCTTTGACCAAGATGGTGTTGGATTATCTGTCTGAGTAACACCGGTACCTTTTCGTTACCGGTAGGAATTGATATAATGAAATGATAAAGCGGTCGCGAGCTGATAAGATATTATATGCAAGCGATGTCGATAAAAATTGATGGTAAAAAACCAAAGGCAACGCAGGGCTATTGGATTGTAAAGTTTTGCAAGACCGCTTTAGCGATTTTTTAAATACTTATGGGAGATGGTAAAATTGGCAAAGAAATTTTATATCATTGATGGGCACAGTTTGGTCCACCGTAGTTTTTATGCTCTTCCTCCTTTGTCGGCCCAAGGCAAACCCATGGGTGCCGTCTTTGGTTTTGCCAGGATTATTTTAAAGCTTCTAAGAGAAGAAAGACCTGATTTCTTTGCCGTTGCATTTGATACTCCGGCACCGACATTCAGGCACAGCAAATTTTTGGACTACAAAGCCCATCGGAAAAAGACTCCGGAGGAGTTATCGGTCCAGTTTGCCGACATCTACAAACTTTTAGCTGCATTGGGGGTGCCGACCTATAGCATCGATGGATTCGAAGCCGATGACATATTGGGAACCATGGCGGCGGCCATGGCTGCAAAAGGACACCGGTCGATAATTATTACCGGCGATAAAGATGCTTTACAGTTGGTTGATGATGCTGTTACCGTTCGCTATACACGCAAAGGTATCAGTGACGTTGTAGAGTACAACCCATCCAAAATCGAGAAAGACTATGGTTTATTGCCGGAACAGCTTATCGATGTCAAAGCTTTAATGGGTGATCCCTCCGATAATATTCCCGGTGTTCCCGGTATCGGTGAGAAGACTGCCATAAAACTGATTCGGGAATACGGCAGCCTGGAGCGAGTAATGGCCAACTTGGATAATTTAGGGACAAGGGCCCACAACAGCCTCAGGGATAACCGGGATTTAGCTTATTTAAGTAAAGATCTTGCTCGGATACGTCTAAGCGTTCCTTTGGAATTTGCCGAAGAACAATTGGCCTGGCAGGAACCCGACTGGGAGAAAGTGGCCGATCTTTTTCGCCGCTGGCAATTTACCAGCCTTTTGGCCGATTTGCCCCATCAAGGCTCCAGCGAAGAGAAGAAAACTGATTTTTGCCTTATCAGTACCGACCTACAATGGGAGGAGTTTAAAGAAGAATTCCGACCGGGCAATATATTCCCCCTTTCCATGCGGTTTGAAGGCAAGCGGCCGCGGGAATACATTCCGGTTGCTTTGGGGATTGCCGGTAAGGACAAGATATATGTCATAGAATTGGCAACCCTGTCAATCGGGGAGGTCATGGCATTTTTAGCTCCTTATCTTTGCGATCCTTCTTTACCAAAAGTCGGCCATAACCTTAAACCCTTTTTGGAAGTTTGCCTTGATTATAAAATAGAGATAAAAGGTTTGCATTTTGATACCTTTTTGGCAGCCTATATAATGGACCCCGCCGCAACGACTCCTTCCCATGTTCAGCTCTTACAACGTTTGCGAGGCGGGGTGTTGCCACCAGAGGACAGCAACCAATTTTTGGCCCTCGCAGTGGAAGATTTGCCGGCTTTGGCGGAAGACATGGCTAAATCCTTGCAAAAAATCGGTGCTACGGATATTCTGCAAGCAATTGAGCTGCCCCTCTTGCCCATTTTAGCCAGGATGGAATATAACGGGATAAAGATTGATAAGGATTATTTGAATAATTTGACCGCCGAGCTGGAGAAAAAGCTGACGGCAATTGCCGCCGATATCTTTTCCTATACGGCGGAGCCCTTCAATATCAATTCTCCCAAACAATTGGGGGAGGTATTGTTTGAAGAGCTGAAACTGCCTGTAATTCGCAGAACCAAGACCGGTTATGCAACGGGGGCGGAAGTATTGGAAAAATTGGCAAACAGCCATCCCATCATCAAGCATATTCTGGCTCACAGGCAGTTGGCCAAATTGAAATCCACCTACTCCGAGGCGCTTCCTCCTTTGGTGAACAAGGGAACCCAACGTTTGCACACGACATTTAACCAGACGGTGACTGCAACAGGCCGTTTGAGTAGCGCGGACCCCAATTTGCAGAATATTCCCATCAGGACTCCGGAAGGACAAAAAATTCGCAAGGCATTTGTTGCCGAAGAAGGTAATATATTGATTTCCGCCGATTATTCCCAAATCGAATTGCGTGTTTTAGCTCATATTACCGGGGACAGCGGTTTGGTGGAGTCCTTCCAAAGGGGAGAAGATATCCATGCCCGGACAGCAGCTGAAGTATTTGCGGTCGATGTTGACGAAGTAACAAACGAATTGCGGCAACGGGCCAAAGCGATCAATTTTGGTATTGCCTACGGCATGTCGCCTTTTGGGCTAGCCCAGGAATTGGGTTTACCTCAGGAAATAGCCAAGTCTTATATTGACAGGTATTTTTCCCGCTATACGGAGATAAAAAAATATATTGACGGCTGTATCGATAAAGCCCGTCAAGACGGTTATGTAACTACAATCTTCAATCGGCGGCGCTATTTACCCGATATCAATCACCGAATATCCTATCGGCGGGGTTTTGCCGAGAGAATGGCCATTAACACACCGATCCAGGGTACTGCTGCCGACCTTATGAAACTGGCCATGATAAAAGTAGCCGACAAAATCAGGCAGGTACCGGAAGCCCAAATGCTTTTGCAGGTTCACGACGAATTGATTTTTGAAGTGCCCCGGGACCTGGCTTCCCGGGCAATAGATATTATCCGCCAAGAGATGGAAAATGCTTATGAGCTAACCGTGCCCTTGGTCGTGGACGTTAGAATGGGAACTGATTGGTTGGCTATGAATTGATTTTTGTTGCGATTGAACCGGCTGTTTGAAGGGATTGCCAAGCCGAAAAAGTCAACCGGGTATGACTAAGACGGTCAAAAGATTCAAATTGAAGGGAAAATTAAAAAAAGTCTAATTTCATTAAAAAAAGTCAATAAAAAAGCACTGAATAATGATTAGTTATAATTTTGGAAAGATGTGATCCGGATGCCCGAATTGCCCGAAGTTGAAACGGTCTTACAAACGGTCTTGCCGAAAGTTAAGGGGAAGAAAATAAAAAATGTGCAAATAATGCATCGGGACATTGTCGGTTGGCCTGAGTCACCTCATTGCTTTGAGCAAGAATTATGCGGTGATACGGTAATTGCCGGTAAGCGTCGAGGTAAGTATTTAATATTTCTTTTGGCAAAGGGGAAGAAGCTGGTATTGCATCTGCGGATGACCGGCGTCTTGCAGTATTATGATACTTACCCCTCTGAAATTATGGGCCACACCCATCTGATTGCTTTCTTTTCGGGCGGCGGTTCATTGCATTTTGTTGACCCGCGTCGCTTTGGAAGAATTTATCTGGTTGGCCCTTCGGAAGTAGACAAGGCCGGTGGCCTGCTGAATTTGGGTATCGAACCCCTTAGCCCGAATTTTAACTTGTCTTATCTTTTTCAGCTCCTGCAAGGCAAAAAGGGCTGTATTAAGGGCATTTTGCTCGATCAAAGGGTCCTGGCCGGTTTAGGTAATATTTATACCGATGAGGTGCTTTATTCAAGCAAGATACATCCCTTGGAAAAAGGCATAAATATCAGCAAAGAGAAGTGCGATATACTTTTAGCCGCCATCAAAAGAATCCTTAATGAAGCCATTTCTTTACGCGGCACTACCTTTAGGAATTACCGGGATGGTAGTGGTGCCATGGGTCGGTTTCAAAATTTTCTCAGAGTTTACGGGCGACAAGGAGAACCTTGCCATTCATGCGGAACCCCGATTATGAAGATAAAAGTGGTAGGGCGCAGTTCGTTTTTTTGCCCGCATTGCCAAAGGTTCGGCTAAAATTTTAAAAATATAAGCTAGTATTTTAACAAATTGTTTTACAGCATTGGGGGTGGAAAAGAATGTCGCTTATTTTTTTAGAAGATTTGGCGAAAAGTTACCAAGGAGAATTGTTATTCCAAGATATAACTTTTCAAATCAATAAAAACGACAAGATCGGCTTAATCGGCAACAACGGTACCGGCAAGACTACCCTACTTGATTTGGTATGCGGTCAAAAGGAACCGGATCGGGGCAGGGTACTACGCACCACAAGATATTCCCTGGGTTATTTGCCGCAGACTCTGGCTTGGACGAGAGAAGGCCAGATAGGCGATTATTTGTGGGAGGCCTTTCAAGATCTGGTTGCTATACATGAAGAATTGCGTGATTTAGAGGAGAAAATCAGTGAGACCCATCAAGCGCATCTTCTGGAACGATATGCCGTCTTACGGGAAGAATACGAAGAAAAAGGCGGTTATTCCTGCGAGAGCCGGATTAGGGGTGTCCTAAACGGCTTGGGATTTCCCGGCAATACCATGGAAAGGCCTTTGACGGATTTCAGCGGCGGTGAGAAGACAAAGATTGCTTTAAGCCGGTTGTTGTTGGAGGAACCAGATATTTTACTCTTGGATGAGCCGACCAACCACTTGGATCGCGAAAACAGGGAGTGGTTGGCAAGTTATCTGAAAGACTACCCCGGTTCTTTATTGATTGTTTCCCACGACCGATATTTTTTGGACCAAGTAGTAAACAAAATTTTTGAATTGGAAGATCAACGCCTTTATTCCTACGAGGGGGATTACTCGGCCTATCGGCAACAAAGGGAAATTATAATCAAAAGTTGGCGGCGCAGTTATGAAAAACAGCAGGAGGAAATTGCCGCCTTGGAAGATTTTGTTCGTCGTTACAAAGCCGGACAAAGAACCCGGGAGGCCCGGGCCCGGGAACGCCAATTGGAGCGGATGGAGATTATTGCTCCCCCGCCCCGGCCCCGCAAAAAAATAAATATTACTTTTCCCCTGGATGCTGCAAGCGGTAAAGAAGTGCTGAAGGTAAAAGGGCTGACCATTGCGCGCAATGGCAGGATTCTATTGAAGGACTTCACCGGGAATCTTTACCGTAATGATAAAGTGGCCCTTTTGGGGCCCAACGGTGCCGGCAAAACAACTATTTTAAAATCACTGTTGGGTGGCGGGCCGGCAAGTGATGGATCAATTGTTTGGGGCCATGGCGTAAAGCTGGGCTACTTTGATCAGGAAGGGGGCCCATTGGCGGAGACAAAATCATTATTCAATGCCGTTGCTGATGCCGGTTTAAATTACAAACAAGATATCATGGATCTTCTCGGTGCTTTTCGTTTTAGTGGCGATGAGGTTAATAAAACCCTGGGTCAACTCAGCGGCGGTGAACGGGCTCGCTTGAACTTGGCGCTGTTGACCCTTAAGGCTGCCAATGTTCTTCTTCTCGATGAGCCGACCAATCACTTGGATCTGGCTTTGCAGGAATGGCTGGGGGAATCCTTGAGCAAATACAAGGGTACTGTTATATTTACCAGCCACGACAGATATTTTATTGAAACCGTTGCCACGATGTACTGGAAGCTGTATAATGGCCGTATACTAGTTTTTAAAGGGTCGTACAGCGACTTTCTCCTTTGGGAAAAAGAAATTGAAACGACACCGATCGAAGCACCTTTACAGAAGAAACAATCTTCAAAGAAAATTTCTCCGGCTCCCGCTGTCAAAGGAGGGTTGGGCCGGAAAACCAAAGAGAAATTGCTGGCGATTGAAGAAAAGATCTCAATTTTAGAGAAGGAAATAAAGGCTTTGGAGGAAATGTTCAGCAAGTCGCAAATATATGAGAATCCCTGCAGTATCAGCGATATTACTAAAGAATACCATTTGAAAAAGGAACGATTGAACGAACTGTATGACAGTTGGGAAAAGATATTTAATCTGTAAACGGACAGGCACTGGCCATTTTGCCTCCCCATATACTGATGTATGATGGGGGTGCTAGTGTGGCGTTATTGTATTTATTGTTTTTTGTTCTGGCTGTCAGTGTCGATGGTTTGGCGGTAGGTATGGGGCTGGGATTTGGCAGAATAAAGATTAGCCTGGCTGCCTTTGCTGTTATAAGCTTTGTTTCCTTTTTTGTCATTTTACCTGCCTTGAGCCTCGGCGATTATATCGCCGGTTTTCTACACCCTGCTTGGAGTCGTTGGCTGGGTGGCATAATCCTTCTGATTATGGGAATGGTGTTTCTCTTAAGCGGCCTAGGGGCCGAGAAACCGGTATTGCCGACTTATAAAGTCCATTTGAATGAGAAAAAAAGATCCTTTTGGCGACGATTTCTTTATCTTTTGCACAATCCCTTGGGGGCTGATTTGGATCACTCCGGTAACATCAATATCTGGGAAGCATCATTATTGGGGTTTGCTTTGGCGGTCGACGCTTTCGGTGCCGGTTTTGGTGCTGCAATAACCGGCTATCCGGTTCTGCTTACCTCGGCAATGGTCGGCTTGGGTAAATTTCTTCTTCTCCGGCTGGGTTATCGATTTGGATTTTATTTAAGTGGCAATTGGGATTGGCGCATTCTGTCCATTTTACCGGGCTTATTTTTGATTATTTTGGGAATATTGAAGATTGTGGGGGTCTGAATTATGCTAAAGGTTGGTATCACGGGCGGAATGGGGACCGGGAAATCGACCGTCTTGCAGATTTTGGCTGACAAAGGGTACCCGACCATTTCTGCCGATAAGGTTGTTCACTCTTTACTTGAAAAAGGACAAGTAGTTTATAAGAAAGTTATAGATTTCTTCGGAAAGTGTGTTTTGAATGAAGAAGGAGATATTGTCAGAAGCAAATTGGCGGCCCGGATATTTGCCGATGATACTGCCAGGCTTAAATTGGAGGCCATTACTCATCCTCACACCCTACAAAGAATCAAAGCTGAAATAGCGGCAATCAGCAGTTCGGCAAACAAGTTCCCGGCAATATTTGTCGAAGTACCCCTTCTCTTTGAGGCCGGCTGGGAAAAGCATTTTGATCTGATATGGGTCATTGCCGCCGGTGAAAAAATATCGGCTAAACGTCTTGCGATATGTAGGGGATTTAGGTCCACGGAAATTGAAAAGCGCCAAAATAAGCAAATGCCCTTGGCGGAAAAAAAACTTAAAGCCGATGTGGTTATTGATAATGACGGCAGTTTGCAAAATTTAAGTCGGGAAGTGGAAAAAAAGTTGCATGATTTGGGCCTTACTTTTAATAGGCTATAAAGGGAAGGGTAGGAGTATTTATGTTAAAGAAATCCCTTTTGGGTATAACATTGACCATTCTATTGCTGTCGACCGGAATTATATTTTTTTCCACCTATCTGGGTCGGCTGCTTTACCCTTTTTACTATAAAGAAGAAATATCCGCCGTTGCCCGCCAATATGATTTTGAGCCTTGTTTTATTGCCGCTTTAATTCATGTCGAGAGCAAATTCAATCCGAAAGCGGTCTCCAAAAGGGGGGCTTGCGGCTTGATGCAAATTATGCCGGCAACTGCCGAGTGGATTGCTGAAAAACAAGGTTGGGAATCTTTGGATTTGGATAAAATATTTCAATTGGATACCAATTTGATGTTGGGGGTTTGGTATTTGCATAACCTGGTAGAGGAATTCAATGACTTGGTGCCCGTTGTGGCTGCCTATAATGCTGGGCGGGGCAATGTGAACAAGTGGCTACGGGAAGGGATATGGGATGGAACTTTGGATACCATCGACCGAATACCCTTTAGCGAAACCAGACAATATGTGCACAAGGTTTGGAAAACTTACCGCCGATATCTCATATTATATAAGTCCGGTGATAAAATATCGAACTTTATTGCAGGAATTAAGCGTATTGGCTTGAATATTTTAGATGAATGCCTTTTACAGAAAAACTCGCTTTAATATTGTAATCTTTACCTATAATGGGATTATATAATACTCACGGCCTTATTAATTTATTGTCGTGAGAAATTTTCAGAGAGGGGGCAGCAGAATTGGCAATAGGAACTCAGACCAAAGGAAAAGAAGCTGAAAAACTACTCGAAGTAAAGAATCTGAAAACTTATTTTGAAACTGAAGACGGAATTGTAAAAGCAGTCGATGGTGTCTCTTTCGAAATTTTCAAAGGGGAGGTTCTGGGGGTTGTTGGCGAATCCGGTTGCGGAAAAAGCGTAACATCCCTTTCAATTATGCGTTTAATTCAGGAACCGCCCGGAATCATTGAAGCAGATAGTGTTCTTTTTGAAGGCCAAGAAATACTGCAACTAACCGAGGCGGAGATGCGCCGGATAAGAGGCAACGAGATATCTATGATATTCCAGGAGCCCATGACTTCCTTAAATCCTGTTTATACCGTTGGCAACCAAATTTCGGAAGCAATCATGTTGCACCAAAAACTCAACAAAGAAGACGCTACTAAAAAGGCGATAGAAATGCTTCACAAGGTTGGAATCCCCTTACCTGAACAGCGGATTAACGAATATCCCCATCAATTGAGCGGAGGCATGCGCCAAAGGGTTATGATTGCCATGGCCCTGTCGTGCAATCCTAAGCTATTGATTGCTGATGAACCCACAACCGCCCTTGATGTTACCATCCAAGCACAAATATTAAAGCTGATGCAAGAACTGCAAAGGGATTTCAATGCCTCTATAATGCTAATTACTCATGATTTAGGTGTAATTGCTGAAACCGCCGATCGGGTTGCCGTAATGTATGCGGGCAGTATCGTCGAATATAGCGATGTACTGACTATATTTAAAGAACCTCGCCATCCCTATACTTGGGGACTGTTGCAATCCATCCCGCGTTTGGACCAGGTCAAAGACCGCTTGCTGGTCATCGAAGGTGTTGTGCCGGATCCTTTATCTTTGCCGACCGGTTGCAGTTTTCATCCGCGTTGCCGTTTTGCTACTGAGAAATGCAAGAAGGAAATGCCTGAAATCGTTGAAGTCAGACCGGGCCATCAAGTTCAGTGTTGGCATCACGAAAAAGTTGCCAATGCTGAGGTTGTAATTTAGATGTGGAGGTGAACCCAATGTCTGCAAAAACATTATTGGAAGTAAAAGACTTGAAGAAACATTTTCCAATCAAAGGAGGACTATTTGGCAGAACGACAGGCCATATCAGGGCGGTTGATGGGGTATCATTCTCTGTAGAAAAAGGTGAAACCTTGGGTCTGGTTGGCGAATCGGGATGTGGCAAAACAACTGCGGGTAAAGTGATTCTCCGTTTGGAGGAGGCAACGGCAGGCGAAGTATATTTTGAGGGTTGCAATATTTTGGAATTAACTCGCGAAGAGATGAGAAATCTGCGGAGGGAGATGCAAATCATTTTCCAAGACCCCTACAGTTCTTTGAATCCGCGCATGACCGTTGGGAAAATAATCGGCGAGGCCTTGGAAATTCATAACTTGGCTGAAGGTAAGAATAAAGAAAAAAGGGTCAAAGAATTATTGGAAATAGTTGGTTTGACTGCCCATCACATGCGTCGTTATCCCCATGAATTCAGTGGCGGCCAACGGCAAAGAATTGGTGTGGCCAGGGCATTGGCCGTTGACCCTAAGTTGATTATTTGCGATGAGCCTGTCTCTGCTTTGGATGTCTCCATTCAGGCTCAGATTATTAACTTGATGGAGGATTTACAGAAGGAATTCGGTTTGACCTATTTGTTCATTGCCCATGACTTAAGTGTTGTCAAGCACATCAGCGATCGTGTTGCTGTAATGTATTTGGGCAAATTTGTTGAACTGGCGGATAAAGAGGAACTGTACAGAAATCCATTGCACCCATATACCGAAGCCCTTTTGTCGGCAATTCCCATTCCGGATCCTTCCCTGAAGCGGGAAAAGATTATTCTTGCGGGGGATGTCCCCAGCCCGGCCAATCCACCGACCGGCTGTCGCTTCCATACCCGCTGCCCCTATGTTATGGACATTTGTAAGACCGATGATCCGGAGTTCATCGAATATGAACCGGGCCACTTTGCCGCTTGCCATCTGAGAAATAAATCAAATTAGAAGAAAGAGAGGGCAGCTTTCTTTTTATAATAACTTACTTTCGGCTCTTTATTTATCTCGAATATATGTATAAATACCGGGATAGTTTGTGCATACTAAGAAAAGTTATAAGGCACAAATGAAAGGAGTGGACTATCCTGGTTATTGAAGAGATTACCAAGAAGGAGCAAATTATAAACTTTGCTCAGAATGATCCGTTTTTAAAGATAAGTGATATTGCCCGCCATGTCCAAACGACACCACGTTATGTGAGGACCATCTTGTCGGAAGCCAATATTTCACTTATGAAGTTGAGAGAACGCTATGCCAGAAGTATGGAAAGGCGTCTAAAGAGCAGGGAATTGTTGCCACAGAGAATAATAATTAGCAGCAAAGATGAGAAGGTGCCATTTTCCATAGGGCCGCTGTCTTGGGAAGAATTGCGTGTTGAAAAAAACTACTTGCATCGGCGCAAGCCCCAAGAGACGCTGATTTATCTACGTCAAGAAGGTACTTTGGGTGACGAGAAAGCTTTTTATTGGTTTGAGGCCCATACCTATTTGGAAAAAGATTTACTGGAAGAAAACATCAGCAGGGCTCGAAATCTAAATGACTTATTGTCATTATGCGATTGTGAAAAGGTGCATCATAGCCACAATACAATATCCTTGGTAAATAACGAAGAAGATGGCCGAATTTTGCTTCAGCTGCAAAGGGACATAATTTGGAACGATTTCATCATCGGACGGGAAAAACATCGCTTCGACTTAAATAAAGTGGAATTGTCCGTGCCTGGCGAAGTAATGCTTGCCCCTATGAACTTATAAGAAGGCAATTTGTCATGGCCATAAGCGGGAAAAGCAAAGGGGACGTTTTGGTAGTTTGAAGTGCCGGATAAAATAATTGTCGGGAGAGCAACCATGTCTCATAATTTGGAAGATGAGTTTAACAAAGAAGATCTGCGGGCTACCGGAAAAGATATTCTGGCCATGATAATTGCCGCTTACCAGGTTCTTTTGGTGCCCTTGGGTATTATAATTTTGGCTATAGGAGGAGTGGTTTTACTGTTTTACTTGCTTTTTAGGGTTAGATAATTATTATAATTACACTGATAAGTAATCGGCTGCAATTTGAAATTTCAAATTGCAGTTTTTTTTGGAGGTTTTTTTCTAAGAAAATGAAAAAGATACTATATTTAGAAGGAAATACTTACTCATAAGCGAATATGTATAATTCAGGGATATATATATTTAGTAAACTCATATAAAGGAGGAAAAAAATGAAAAGAGTATTTGTTTTGGGGTTAGCACTTTTGTTACTCATTGTACTTGTTCCTACTGCTGAGGCTGCAGCTTACAAAATAGGTCTGATTACCGGAACGGTATCACAAGGTGAAGAAGAATATCGGGCGGCGGAGAACATGGTGGCCAAGTACGGGAGTGACATGATCATTCACGTTACTTATCCTGACAACTTCATGGTTGAGCAAGAAACAACCATGTCTCAGATTACGAGAATGGGTTTTGATCCCGAAATAAAAGCCATCGTCATTTGTCAGGCGGTTCCCGGTTCGGTTCCTGCTATCGAAAGGGTCAAGAAGTTTCGTGATGACATCGTATTTATCCTCGGTTTGCCCCATGAGGATCCCGATTACGTTGCGGGCGTTGTGGACTTTGCCATGGAGACCGACCAGCTAACCCGTGGTATAACCATACCGCAAAAAGCTTATGAAATGGGTGCAAAGAAATTCTTGCATTACTCATTCCCCCGGCACCTTTCGATGGAATTGTTGGCTCAAAGGTATGAAATTATGAAAAAAGAATCGGAAAGGCTCGGTATGGAATTTATTTCGGTTACCGCTCCCGATCCGATGGGTGATGCAGGAATCCCCGGTACCCAGCAATTTGTTATCGAAGATATACCCCGGCAAGCGGCTCAACACG
Source organism: uncultured Halanaerobiales bacterium (assembly GCA_964568715.1). Classification (GTDB taxonomy): domain Bacteria; phylum Bacillota; class Halanaerobiia; order B1SED10-174; family B1SED10-174; genus CAZMQU01. The sequence goes on along the minus strand of CAZMQU010000002.1, from coordinate 177,994 downwards.
GCAAGGACATCGCCTTCTTCGGAACCAACTGTGCAATGATGGAGCCGGCCATCCAAGCTTCCTTGCAAGCCGGCATCATCTTCCCCGAGCAATGTTGCCCCAGTCCCTACCACGGTTTCCCCGGTGCTTTGGGTATTGAAATTCCCGAAGACAAAGCGGGCGATGTAGATTATATCGTCGAACAGATTACCTTAAAAGTTGCCGAACACGGCGCCACCGGTAGATTTTCAACTTGGGTAGCCCCCATCAATATGGTCTTTGTTGAAGCCGGCGTTGCTGCCGCTATCCGCTGGATTGAAGAAGGACTCGATTTTAGCGATGTGGATGCCCTAGAAGCACTTATTTTATCGGCAACCGGTTTAAAGATCAACATGGAACGCTACAGCGAAGAAGGAAACTTCTATCTGCTTACGGCAGAATCGGTCATCTTTTAAACGCAAAACCTATTAGGAAGGGCGTGGAGAGCTCCTCCACGCCTTTCTTAATGATATGGTGAATTATTGCTGCAGATTTATTAAAAAAAATGCGCTATTTAAATTGGAGGTGATTGTGTGGCGGACATTTATGCCTTAGAGATGATTGACATCAGCAAAGCTTTCGACGGTACACAAGTTCTGCGGAATATAAATTTAAAGGTCAAAGCCGGCCAAATTCATTGTTTGGTAGGTGAGAACGGGGCAGGAAAATCTACGCTCATGAATGTTCTCTTCAGTATGCCTGTAATCGAAGCAACCGGTGGCTATGAAGGCCAAATAAAAATTGACGGGAAGATTGTTAATTTCAAATCGCCGCGCGAAGCAATAGATGCGGGAGTAGGTATGGTTCACCAGGAATTTATGTTGTTGCCCGGATTCTCTGTTACCGAAAATATCAAATTGAATAGAGAAAACCTCAAGAAAAATATCTTTTCCCGGCTGATAAACAGCAAATTGGCTACTTTAGATCGCAAGACAATGGGCCAAGAAGCTCGCCATGCTTTAGACAGATTAGGGATGAATATCGACGAGTGGATGCCTGTTGCTGGCTTACCGGTCGGTTATATGCAATTTATAGAAATTGCCCGCGAAATAGATAAAAAGAACATTAAAATATTAATATTTGATGAACCTACTGCGGTATTGACCGAAAGTGAATCGATGAAATTTCTCGAAATCGTCAAAAGTTTGGCAGCAGAAGGTATCGGAATTCTTTTTATATCCCATCGCCTTAGCGAGATTATGGAGCTTGCCGATGAAGTTACGGTGCTTAAAGACGGTGAATTGGTTGATTGTATGCCCAGAGAGGCTTGTGAGATAGAGCAGATAGCAGCAATGATGGTCGGCAGAGAAGTTGAAGCCATGGAAATTCCCGGCCGGCCCCAGGGCAAATTGGCAACTGAAAAGCCGGTTTTAGAGATAAGAGATTTATGGGTCGATATGCCCGGTGAGAAAGTACGGGGACTTAATCTGGATATCTATAAGGGGGAAATATTGGGATTGGGAGGATTGGCCGGTCACGGTAAAGTCGGTGTTGCCAACGGCATTATGGGTCTCTACCAAGCCTCCGGCGAAGTTTTCTATGACGGAGAAAGTCTCCCCCTCAACGAGCCTGCCGTGCCCATAAAACGTGGCTTGGCTTTCCTTTCTGAAGATAGGCGCGGTGTAGGACTGGCTTTGGATGATTCGATTGAAAATAATATTGTTATCACCAGTATGCAGATGCAGGACCGTTTTCTAAAGTGGTCTTTTTTGAATTTCAGAGATGGTGCAGCTGTACGGCAAAACGCTCTGCAAATGATCGATGAGCTAGATATACGCTGTACGGGACCGACTCAGTTGGTCAGGCGATTAAGTGGCGGGAACCAGCAAAAGGTTTGTTTGGCCCGGGCTTTTACCCTCAATCCCTCTTTTTTGTTTGTCTCCGAGCCTACCCGTGGTATCGATGTGGGTGCTAAAAAAATAGTGATGGACTTTCTCGTGAATTTGAACCGCAATATGGATGTAACCATTGTAATAACCTCCAGCGAATTGGCTGAATTGAGAGCTGTTTGCGACCGTATTGCCATTATCTACAGCGGTCAATTGGCAGGAATTTTAGCTCATGATGCTTCCGATGTTGATTTTGGTCTGATGATGGCCGGCCAGCTTGGAGAAAGGAGCAAGGTCTAATGGAAAAAACAAAAACCGATTTAATTAAAAACAAAATTTCCATCTGGTACAATAAAGGCAAAGAAGTTCTGGCCCGTTTTGGATTACCCCGGTTAATAATCCTTGCTTTTTTGATTTTTATCATTGTACTTGCTTTTTCCGCCGGGCTGGATGTGGCGACTTTGTTCAGCAATTCATTAGTGCGGGCGGGAATGAATGGTCTTTTTGTCTTGGCCATGGTGCCGACCATCAGAGCAGGCGTCGGCTTAAACTTTGGTCTTCCTTTGGGGGTAATATGCGGTATCGTTGGTGTACTTGTAAGCATGGAATGGGGTCTGGTCGGTTTTGGCGGCCTGGCTGTGGCAATTTTAATTGCCATCCCCCTGGGTATAGTTGCCGGTTTGCTCTATGCTCAATTACTGAATCGGGTCGTTGGCCAAGAGATGATGGTGGGAACATATGTAGGATTTTCGATAGTTGCCGGTATGTGTATATTCTGGTTGTTAGCGCCCTTTAAGAATACAGCCATGACTTGGGCCATCGGTGGTTCGGGTTTAAGGCCGACACTTACTTTGATTGATAATTATGCTTACGTGTTGAACAACTTTTTATCTTTTGAGATTTTTGGGGTCGTTATCCCAACCGGGCTGTTGCTCTTTTTCTTCTTTTTCGCTCTGCTTTTGTGGTTCTTTTTGAAGACCAAAGCAGGTATGGCCCTAAGTGTGGTGGGAGGGAACCCAAATTTTGCCAGAGCTTCCGGCTTGTCGGTAAACAAAAATAGGACAATTGCCACCGTAATATCGACCGTTTTGGCAGCCATCGGTTATACGGTTTATGCGCAAAGCTTTGGTTTTGCTCAACTCTACCTGGCGCCCTTGATGATGGCTTTCCCGGCAGTTGCTGCTATACTGATTGGCGGGGCATCGGCCAAAGAAGCTTCTGTTGTTCATGCAATTATTGGTGTTTTTCTTTTCCAGACTCTTCTCGTAATAGCCATGCCTGTGGCCAATACGATTTTCCAAGGCAATATTTCTGAGATTGCCCGTGTGATAATTAGTAACGGTATGATATTGTATGCCTTGACCCGGGCTACCGGAGGTGAAAAAGCTTGAATAAGATTACAGGAATTTTAAAAGATAACCTGGTTCCTATATTGTTTATAATCATTTGTGTGATAGGTATCCTCTATGCAGATATGCCGATTCAATTTTTACTCTGGGAAATAATTACCCGCATTGCCCGTAACTCCTTTTTGGTTCTATCTTTGATAATCCCTGTCATTGCCGGAATGGGATTGAACTTCGGTATCGTTTTGGGCGCCCTTGCCGGCCAGGTGGCAATAATTTTGTCCACCCATTGGCAATGGGCCGGTTTGGGAGGACTTGCCTGTACAGCCCTGCTGGCAGTACCTTTTGCCATTATTTTTGGCTATCTGGCCGGCCGAACGTTAAACCGGGCCAAAGGTAGAGAAATGATTGCCAGTATGATTATGGGCTTTTTCGCCAATGGTATCTATCAGTTTGTGTTCTTATTTCTTGTGGGAACGGTAATCAATATTGATAACCCCACTTTGCGGGTTTCAGCAGGTCCTGGCTTGCGCAATACAATCTCATTGAAATATATCAAACAAGTCATTGATAATCTTTGGACGATAAAAATCGGCATGGTCCCCATACCCGTAATAACCATTGGGATATCTGCCATTCTTTGTGTGATACTTATTTATTTTTTACGGACAAAGGTGGGTCAAGACTTGCGGGCCGTAGGGCAGGACAGGAACGTTGCCGAAATTTCCGGCCTCAATGTAAACGGCTTGCGGATTCTGGCCGTCATTATTTCTACCGTTCTGGCCGCCTGGGGACAGATAATATTTTTGCAAAATATCGGTACGCTTAATACCTACAACAGCCACGAACAGGTCGGCACCTTTGCCATCGCAGCCCTTTTAATCGGTGGGGCCACAGTTGCCAAGGCGACGATATTTCAGGCATTGTTGGGGACGATTCTCTTCCACACCCTCTTTGTGGTATCGCCCTTGGCTGGGAAAGCAATCTTCGGTGATGCTCAGATCGGTGAATACTTCCGTGTGTTTATCGCTTACGGGATAATTGCTGTTTCTTTGGCAATCCATGCCTGGCAAACCAAGACTCAATTAAGCAGTGCCCGCCGGAAAGAGAAAGTTGCTGTTAACGAGGCCAATAATGCCGATACCAACAACGCAAACAATGATGATACCGGTAACGATGTTGATGCAGATATGAACAATGCAAACGATGATGATATCGAAAATGATGTCGATGCCAATACCGACAAAGCTGATGGTACTGACAGTGATGCTTAAAATACCGCCAATCGGCTGATAAAGCTTTGATGGTTAATTGGAACAATAAGAAATTTTTCAATTGCTTCCCGATACAATCGAAAAAGGATATAAAAAAACGCCCCAGTTACAGGGGCGTTTGATTTTTAAATGGTGCCGAGAGCGGGATTTGAACCCGCATAGGCTATTGCCCACAGCGCCCTCAACGCTGCGTGTCTGCCAATTCCACCATCTCGGCAAGGCACTTATATTATATCATATCTGAAAAGGCTGTCAATAGGCCTGCATTGCCCTTCCACAATTAAGAGGCATCGACCCGAGCGGCAGTTTGTCTGAACTTATTCTAAGTTAATTGATATACCGCCAGGGCAATCAGCCGTGGAAATTCGTTAAACCTCTTGGAAACGAGCTGTAAAGAATCTCAGCACGGGAGGCTCATAGACGAATTCCAAACCTTTGATGCTGTCTCTCTTTTTGTATAAATTTATTACCGATTCAGCTACAACATCCATGTGGGAATAGGTGTAGACCCTTCTGGGTATGGTCAGACGAACGGTTTCAAGCTTGGGGAAGATATTGTTACCGTCCTGATCCCTACCGGCGGATACTGCGCCCCTTTCCATGCTTCTTACGCCGGAGTCCAGATAGATGTTGGCTGCAAGGGCTTGGGCAGGGAACTGTTCTCTGGGAATGTGAGCCAGGAATTTTTCTGCATCCAAAAATACCGCGTGACCACCAATGGGCTTTACTATAGGAATACCGGCCTTATCCAATAACTCACCTAAGTAACGGACTTGGTTGACGCGATGGCTGATATAGTGATAGTCTAAAGATTCATAAATCCCTCTGGCCATGGCTTCCATATCTCTGCCGGCCATACCTCCGTAGGAGGGCATTCCTTCATAAACTACTACCAATTGAGTGGCCCTCTGATAAGCTTCTTTGTCGTTGACCGCCAAGAAGCCGCCGATGTTTACGATGGGGTCTTTCTTGCCGCTCATGGTAGCACCGTCACCGTAGCTCATCATTTCTTTGAGGATTTCGGCTATTGATTTATCTGCATAGCCTTCTTCTCTGGATTTAATGAAGTAAGCATTTTCTACGCAACGGGTTGCATCAAACATAACTTTAATACCGTATTTGTCGGAAAGCTTTTTAACTTCCTTGATATTTTTCAAGCTGACCGGTTGTCCGCCGGCCAAGTTAACCGTGACACCTACGCAGATATAGGGTATTTTTTCGGCACCGACTTTATCGATCAAGGCTTGATACTTATTTAAGTCGATATCACCCTTAAAAGGGTTTTCGTTTTGTGGATCGTGGGCATCATCGATAATTACATCGACAAATGTACCGCCCGCCATTTCTTGGTGAGCTTTGGTAGTGGTAAAATACATGTTGCCCGGAATGTAGTCGCCCGGCTTGATCATAATTTGGGACAACAAATTTTCAGCACCGCGCCCTTGGTGGGTAGGTACAACATACTTGAAGCCGAAGCATTCTTGGACGGCTTTCTCCAGGTGATGCCAGTTTTTGCTGCCCGCATAAGCTTCGTCACCGATCATAAGACCTGCCCACTGATTGTCGCTCATGGCATTTGTGCCGCTGTCGGTAAGTAAATCGATGTAAACATCTTCGGAGTTCAGCAAAAAAGTATTGTAACCGGCAGCTTCGATTGCTTTCGCCCGTTCCTCTCTGTTGGTCATCTTGATTGTTTCAACAACTTTGATTCTGTAGGGTTCCGCCATGAATTTTTTCATAAATACGCCTCCCTGTTCCTTTAAGTATTTTAACTTGTTGTTAAACCGATTAAAAAAATGATTCGGTAAAAAAATTTAAATAAACTAAAAACAGACTGCTTGGGTTTGAAAATAAGCCGAATAAGGAAAAAAGGGTTCCGTATTCCGAAACCCCCATCATATTGGTGCCGAGGGCCGGGATCGAACCGGCACGGGTATTACTACCCACCGGATTTTAAGTCCGATGCGTCTGCCTATTCCGCCACCCCGGCACTTGGAGGCGGCACCCAGATTTGAACTGGGGAATAAAGGATTTGCAGTCCTCTGCCTTACCACTTGGCTATGCCGCCAATGGAGCGGAAAACGGGATTCGAACCCGCGACTTCAACCTTGGCAAGGTTGTACTCTACCAGCTGAGCTATTTCCGCATTTATTTTGGTGGGCGAAACAGGGTTCGAACCTGTGACATCTTGGTTGTGACCCAAGTGCTCTCCCAGCTGAGCTATTCGCCCTGACACTAATTAGTATACCGAAAATACAAAAATAAGTCAACGAATATGAATAATATTTTTGCAGTAAGGTCATGGAAAAACAATAATTTCTCTTTAGGGGAAAAGGAATGATACAGTTGGCGGCAAAGAAGTATAATCAGGGGCCGATTGGTCCCGGTAAAGTTTTTTAAGGCAAGCGAATTAAAGAGTGGGCAGTCGCCCGGAAAAATAGAGGTTGCATATAAAAAGCTGTAATGTTATAATGAAAACAAGAATTTTAGCACCCTTAGCTCAGTTGGTTAGAGTGCCTGCTTGACATGCAGGAAGTCCCCAGTTCGAGTCTGGGAGGGTGCACCATAGCAATTAGCGGCCCCTGCCTGATCATGCAGGGCCTTTTTATTATAAAGGTTTTGTTTGATTTGTAAATAAAAACGAAAAATATTTTACTTTTAAAATGGTTGTTAACGCGGTATTGGTTGTTAACGCAATATTGCAAGATTATCTTAATAGGCGGCGGGAAAAACGCCTTGCTGGGAGGGAGCATGGTAAATAGAAAGATTGATTTACGACGGCTTGTAACAGCTCTGCTGTTTTTATCATTTGTATTTTTGGCTGTCTTGTGGGGCGGCCTTTTAATCAAAGAAGCCTTTATTCAACCCGCGGAACTTGTAATTCATGTTATCGATGTTGGGCAAGGAGACAGCATTTTTATCCGCGCCCCCCAAGGCGAAACCTTGTTGATTGACGGAGGAGATTATGGACAAGGGCAAAAGGTTTGCTCCTACCTTAAACAATGGGGTATCAATTCCATTGATTATGTGGTTGCCACTCATCCCCACGCCGATCATATCGGCGGCTTGCCTTTAATCTTGGATTCCTTTAATGTGGGGCGTGTTTTCGATAGCGGACGGCTTCATACTACTTCTGCTATGGAGAAATATTTGTTGGCGATTGAAAAGAACAATATTCCTTTCCAAATTTTATCGAGAGGGGACTCTTTCTTTTTAGGGCCTGAGGTCAAAATTACCGTTCTTGCACCTTGGGATTCGCTGTTGGAAGAAGAAGTGAATGCTGCGTCCATAATTCTTCATTTGGAATACAAGAATCTACAAGCCCTTTTCACCGGTGATGCGCCGGGCCGGATTGAGTCGGAGATCCTAAAGGACATTGGCGGGGCACGGATTAATATTTTAAAAGTTAGCCACCATGGAAGCAATAGCTCCAGCTATACCGACTTTATTTCGGTTGTTAGTCCGGAGATAGCCATAATATGTGTTGGTGCAAATAACTTATATGGCCATCCGCATCCCGATACTTTGGCCACCCTCAATCTCTATAGCCAAAAAGTGTTGAGAACCGACTTAAACGGCCATATACGCATTGTCGGCAATGGTGAAACTTTGAAGATATTTCTGGAAAAGAAATAAGAAAAAATAGAATGTTCTCACATTTTGGATTGGACAGCCTTTCATCGGTCACCTGTATATAAACTTTTACCTTCACATATACTATTTTATAAATGCCATAAGGAGTGTGTGAAGGGTGGCCAACATTTCAATCAACCTAGGTGATGATGGTAAAATAATTGCCAAAACATTGCAGGATGACATAATTGCTTTAGGCCGCAAAGGCATAAACATAGATGTTGCTGTTAGGAGATTGGGTGATGTAACTTTCCTCGATTGCAGTTTTGGGCAAAAAATTGCTGAAGAGTGCCAAAAAGAATTGGCGGCAATTTTAGCAACAACAATGGTCAATGATTTCGGTATCAGATATATTCCCGGCCTGCTAAATCGCAATTATGGTTTTCTTAAAACAAAAGATAAAAAAACAATATGCAAAAGAGCCCTACAGGTATTTTTCAGTAATATTGAAATTAAAAATTGGAATTCCCGGGAGATTGTTGAGTCAAAAATTAGTAGCTTTTTACGAGAATCGGCTAACATTTCTTTGGCAGGATTTATTCGTTTTCGTCTGCAAAATTTTGTTGAAATAATGAAGGAATCAGTTGGCAAGGCCGTCGATGATTATCTTGCTGAAAAAGAGTACCTTGAATTCATCCGTTTGCTGCGTTATTTTGTTGATATACAAGAGCCTAAAACCGGTCTCGTCAATATATACTTTTATCCCCCCGGCAGAATTAGGATAACCAATGAAGATGATGTGCCCCTGACGGAGAATTATATGGAAGAAACGTTACAAACCCTTATGGCACAAGAGGTGGATGTCGAGGATGTTTTGATTAGTACATTGATTACAATAGCACCGGAAAAAATTGTTCTTCATGCCAAAGATGATTGCCGGGTAAAGGAAGCCGTCAGCAACATCTTCGGTGACAGGGTTCAATATTGTTTGGGCTGTGCCCTTTGCAGATCAATTGCCTTGGAAAATTCAAAGAAGTCCGATTAAAATAGCCTTTACATTAAAACTGATATTTGCCTAAGACTATAGGTTTGTTTTCGGAAAATTGATCGACCGGCGAAGATTGTCCGGGTAAGTGTTGGGGATAGGACAGCCTTTTATTTTATATTTGCTATCCGATCCGGGATTTGGTAATATGAAGGCACCATATTAAAACAGACTATTTTAAAATACCTTGGATATAAGACATGATTTGCTAATATGGAGACGCACCATACATTGTAATTTAGGGGGGCCGGGGCGGATGTTGCAATATTGGTTTTTGCCGGTTGTCGGTGCTTTTATAGGTTGGTTAACGAACATATTGGCCATCAAGTCTCTTTTTCGACCTACCAAACCGATTAAAATTTTATTTTGGACTTTCCAAGGGCTTTTGCCCCGTTATAAGGATGATCTGGCTGAAAAAGTCGGTCAAACCTTGGAAGAAAATATTTTGGTCTTCGATGAAATGGCTGAACATTGGCAAAGCATTGGTCTGGAAAATGAAGTTGAAAAAATCATTGCCGATTATATAAAAGAGAAGACTAAAAAATGGCTGATATTTGTACCCGATAATTTTCATGACCGTTTAATCAATGGCTTTAAAAGATTGGTAAGGGATGATTTGGAACTCGGTTTGCAACGGATTCGCGATTCCTTAACAAAGAAATTGCTGGATGGAAGCAAGCTAGGTGAACTTGTTACGGAAAAAATCAAATCCTTGGATATAAGGGAAATCGAAGAATTGGTTTTGCAGGTAGTGGCGAGGGAATTACGTCATGTAGAATTGCTTGGCGGCGTCCTGGGTTTTATAATCGGTTTGGGTCAGCTCCTAATCGTTACTTTTATGTCCTAAGGCTTGCCTTTTCGGTAAATGGTTGATATAATATTGGTAGCCTTCAAATTTCGTTAGTATTTATAATAAGTAGAAGCCTTCCGCTTCTCACCCAGGGCATTAGCTTACTGGGTAAAAATGTTTTTTAGTGCGGATGGTGTGTTCTATGCCATTTTTTCTTTTTGCAGTAAAAAGCAGAGAACAGGCATAATTACGCAACGATTAAACTACTTCTTTGTGCCGGCTGGTGTATTGAAAAGAATTATTTTTTAAAGGGATTTGGAGGGGGTGAAAAAATATCAGTAAAGATTTAAGGATTAATGATGCCATCAGGGCTAAACAGGTTCGAGTCATCGGCCTTGACGGAGAGCAGGTTGGCATAATGCCTATTCGAGAGGCATTGAACATAGCTCGCGAAAACGGTATGGACCTAGTGGAGGTAGCGCCGCAGGCTAAGCCACCGGTCTGCAGGGTTATGGACTACGGTAAATATAAATATGACCAAGACAAAAAAATGCGGGAATCACGTAAAAGCCAAAACGTTATTTCTGTCAAAGAAATTCAAGTTGGCTTAAAAATTGAAGAACACGATTTTAATACCAAGCTTCGTCGGGCCCGCAAATTTTTAGCCAATCGTGACAAGGTTAAATTGCGGATTATGTTCAGAGGTCGTGAAATAACCCATCAGGAAATTGGCCTGGTTTTGTTCAACAGATTTGCCGAAGGCGTAAAAGATTTAGGAACAGTCGATAGGCAGCCCAAACTCGAAGGGCGCAACATGATTGCTGTTTTTAATCCGATGTCTGAGAAAAACGTAGGAGGATTATAAGAATGGCCAAGATAAAAATGAAAACCCATAAAGGAACTGCTAAGCGAGTTAAAAAGACAGCAAAGGGCAAGTATGTTCACACCAAAGCGTTTGGTGCCCACAAGCTGACCAGCAAAAGCGGCAAGAGAAGACGCCAACTAAGAAAAGAGAAAAACGTCCACTCATCACAAAAGAAACTTATGGATAATCTTTTGCCTTATGCTTAATTTGATATGGTGATATTTTCGGGGGGAGGTAATTAAAATGCCACGTGCAAAAAGAGGCGTTGTAGCCAAAAGACGCCGTAATAAGGTGTTAAAATTGGCGAAAGGTTATACCGGGTCGAAAAGCAAACTATATAAAACGGCAAATCAGCAAGTAATGAAATCCCTACAGTATGCGTATTCGGATCGTAAAAGGCGGAAAAGAGAATTTCGTCGCCTGTGGATTACACGTATCAATGCAGCTGCGCGCCAGAACGGGCTTTCCTACAATAGGCTGATAAACGGTTTGAAGAAGGCTGACGTGCAAATCAACAGAAAGATGCTCGCCGACATGGCTGTCAACGATCAAGACAGTTTTCGGCAGTTGGTTACTCTGGCCAAAGAAAGCCAATAACAATCCAATAGCCCTGCCTTTCCAGTGGAAGGAAGGGTTTTTACTTTACTGCACCTTGGCCTAGGCAAAAAATGTGTTGTTCTTTTATTGGGGAAAAAGAGTTTTCTAAATGGTAACAATCGGCCCAACTAAAATTAAGGAGGGGTGCAAGGCAATGAATATTCCCAAGATTACCAGCCGAAAAAATTCCAAGATTATGCACCTCAAGTCACTCCAAAACAATCGAATCAGCCGGGAGGCAGGAGAGATACTTCTGGAAGGGCCCAATATAATAAAAGAGGCTCTGTCGCAGGGCCTGACGGTATTGGAAATTTTTCTTACCGAAGAATTTTTAAGTAAGAACAAGGAATGGCTGGACTGCGGTGCTGACTTGTATCTTGTTACATCTGCAGTACTTGCAAAGGCTGCTGCCGTAAAAAATCCAAGGGGTATTGTAGCCAGAGCCAAAAGGGAAACTTACAACTTGGCCGATATTGACGGTAAGAAAAGTGTGCTTGTCTTAGACGGCGTCCAAGATCCGGGTAATGTAGGCACTCTTATTCGCTCTGCAGCAGCGGCGGGTGTGGAAGCCGCCATACTTTTGGCACCTGCCGCTGATCCTTACCAGCCGAAGGCATTGCGGGCATCGGCCGGTAATGTATTTCGCTTGCCCATATTTTATTTTAAAGAAGAAGAAATTGCCGCGGGGTTGGCCATCCTTGACCGGCACTTCTTTGTTTATTTGGCGGAAGCCGCCAAAGGCAGACCCTACAACAGGGTGAATTATAAAAAGCCTTGGGCCCTGGTTTTGGGAAGCGAAGTCCACGGTATCCGAAATTCGTTTTATCACATGGAAAATATAACAAGAGTAAATATCCCTCTGGCCGGTGGTGTTGAAAGTTTAAATGTTGCTGTAGCCGGTTCCGTTCTTCTTTTTTCCGGTGGAATCCCCCGGCCGCACTAGTTCTTCTGCTACTTGTCAAGCCGTTAACGGTATGGTATAATTTAAAAAATGGGGGAGAGGAAGTGGCCTTTTGAAAATTACCCCGGTTCAACTTTGGAGGATTTTTGAAAGAACAGGATCCGTCACTGCATATCTCGCTTACCGAAGACTGCTGACTTTCTCTAGACGTACGAACGCATTCTAGTGCATTTTTAAAAAATTAACATAATGTAAAAAAGACCGATGAAAGAGTCTGTGGCCCGGGTGGAAAGACATCCATCAATTGGTTAATCGGCAGTGCAGAGAGTGGATGTCTCGGCTGAAAGCATCCACAGCCGATCACTCGGTAAAATTTCCCTCTTGAGGTGTTAGCTGAACGAAGAGTAGGCTATTCCGGTTGTCAACCGTTATCAAGATGCAAGTGACCTGCATTATTTTTATTTGTTTTTAAATTAGGTTAATAAGGGTGGTACCGCGTCCCTTCGCCCCTTTTTGGGCGGAGGTGTTTTGTTCTAGGGATCTTGAAGGAGGTATGTATCTTGGAAGAAAGATTGGAAGCTTGTCGTGATAAAGCCGGGGAAGCTATCCGGAAAGCAACTTCCATTGAAGAATTGGAAGGGATAAGGATTGAGTTTTTGGGTAAAAAAGGAGAAATGACCCGGATACTGCGTGGACTCGGGGGCCTTGATCCCCAAAGACGTCCTAAGATAGGCAAAAGGGCCAATGAAATCAAATCTGAAATTGAAGAAAAACTCCAGGAACGCATTGAACAGTTTAAAGATGCCTTGGCCAATGAACGGCTTCTGGCCGAGTCACTGGATATTTCTTTACCCGGTAAGCAATATCGCCGGGGCAATTTGCATCCTTTGGTCCAGATTCAAAGGGATCTGGAAGAGATTTTTCTGAGGATGGGTTTCAGTATTGCCGATGGTCCGGAAGTGGAAACCGAGTATTATAATTTTGAGGCCCTTAATGTCCCTTCCAATCATCCTGCTCGGGATATGCAGGATACCTTTTATCTGGAAACCGGCGGTCTACTGTTAAGGACACAAACCTCTCCTGTCCAGGTACGTATTATGGAAGAACAGGCGCCACCCATACGTATTGTTGCTCCGGGGCGCTGTTACCGGGTTGATGATTTTGATGCAACTCATTCCCCGGTATTTCACCAAATAGAGGGTTTGATGATCGATAAAGATATCTCCTTCAGCAATCTGAAAGGGGTTTTATTTGCAGCCATAGGTAAGATTTTTGGGCCGGAACGGCGAATCCGTTTGCGACCAAGCTATTTCCCTTTTACGGAGCCTAGCGCCGAAGTTGAAATATCTTGTTCCAATTGTGAGATGAAGGGTTGTCGGGTATGTTCCAATACGGGGTGGTTAGAAATATTGGGAGCGGGAATGGTCAACCCGAAGGTTTTGGATATGTCCGGTATTGATTCCGAGCTATATACCGGTTTTGCCTTTGGTATTGGTCTGGATCGGATGGCCATGCTGAAATACGGTATTGAAAATATCAAACATTTTTGGGATAATGATATGCGTTTTCTCGGACAATTTTAGAGGGGGATGAACCATGCGTGTACCTTATAAATGGCTCAAAGACTATGTTGAGATAAATGAAACACCGCAGAAGATTGCGGAAATTTTGACCGGTTTGGGTCTGGAAGTAGAGGAGATTGAAGATAGGGGCAAGGAATATGACGGTCTTGTCGTTGGCGAAGTAGTAGAGTTGACTAAAATGCCTCGCAGTAAACATCTTTCTTTGGTGAAAGTAAGTACCGGCAAGGCAGAGCATCAAGTGGTATGTGGTGCTCCTAACGTGGCCATGGGGCAAAAGGTTGTCTACGCCTCCGTCGGTACTACTCTGCCCAATGGTTTGTATCTTGATGAAATTGAGATAAGGGGAGTAATTTCGAAGGGTATGCTCTGTTCCCGTGATGAGTTGGGTTGGCAAGAGGAAAGAGATGAAGGAATTATCGTCCTGCCTGCCGATGCCCCCGTGGGGTTGCCCCTAGTCGTCTATTTGGAGATGGATGACAATATATTTGTTTTGGATTTAACGCCTAATTTTGGGCATGCAGCAGGGATGATCGGAGTCGCCAGAGAATTAGCCGCTGCAACCGAAAATAGGGTAGATTATCCTCTAATCCTCACTGGAGAGGAAAGTGGCGAGGCTGCTGACATTGTAGCTGTGGATATAGTCGAGCCGGATCTTTGCCCCCGTTATACGCTAAGAGTCTTGGAGGGTGTGACGGTAGGTCCTTCACCCAATTGGATGCAACAGCGCCTTTTGGCCGCCGGCTTGCGGCCGATAAATAATATTGTCGATATTACCAATTATGTTATGCTCGAATACAGCCAGCCTTTACATGCCTTTGATTTGGACAAAATTGCTGCCAACAAGATAGTTGTCCGACCCGCCGCACCGGGCGAATCGATAGTTACTTTAGACGGGAAATTGCGGGAATTGGCTGAGAGCGATTTAGTGATAGCCGATGCTGAAAAGCCGGTTTGTATCGCAGGGGTTATGGGTGGGGAGAATTCCGAAGTAACCGCCGAAACAAAAAATATTCTCTTAGAAGGGGCCTGCTTTAATCCCGGTTCGGTGCGTGTTACAGCCAAAAAATTTAATTTGCCCAGTGAATCATCTTATCGCTTCGAGCGGGGAGTTGATATAGAAAGGGTAGCCGAGGCTAGTTTGCGAGCTGCCCGATTGATGGAAAAATTGGCGGGCGGGGAATTGATCGGTGGAATTGTCGATGAATATCCCCAACCTTTTGAACCAAAACAAGTTAACCTTCGACCCCAGAGAGTCAATCAGTTGTTGGGGACCGATATTGCCCCTATTGAGATAAAAAATTTACTGGAACGATTGCATTTTACGGTAAAGGAGTCCAAAGGACACAAAGATACCTTTGAAGTGCGGATCCCCTCTTTTCGAAACGATGTTGAAATGGAAGCGGATTTAATTGAAGAGGTGGGCAGACTTTATGGATATAATAATATCCCCGTCAGCATGCCCCGGGTGGACATGGTCGGGGGAGAGAAGGGTGCCCATAGGGAGTTACAGGCGGACATTTCATTGCATTTGGCCCAACTCGGTTTTAGTCAGGTAATGACTTTACCTTTAATGGCCGAAGATGAAAGTTCTTTAGCTGACGATTCCAAGCCGTTCCTCTTAAAAAACCCCCTCAATGAGGACTTGAAGGCATTGAGGGAAAGTTTAATACCCGGTTTGCTCAGGACCTTACAGTTTAATGTTAAAAGGCAAAATCACAAGGTCAATATCTTTGAAATCGGCAGGGTGTTCAGAGACACGGGGATTGCCGGTAAGGTTGGCGAGGTGGTTCTTTTAGCCTCCTTAGTGACCGGGGCTGAGGCCTTGGAACCTTGGACTCGAAAAGCTCCTTCTTTTTTTGCTCTTAAAGGTGCTTTGGAAAATCTATTGGATGCCTTGAATCTGGCTTATGAGTTCCGACAAAATGATTGTTCGTTTTTGCATCCCGGTCGACAGGCTAAAATAGTAATTGCCGGTGTGGATGCCGGTTTCATAGGAGAATTACATCCCCTTTACCAGGAAAGATACGGGTTACACAATCCGGTTGCTTTATCCGAGTTGTTTGTAAGTCAATTGGGCGATGCCATGGGCGGATTGGCATTATATAAAAGCGTGCCGCGTTTTCCTGCCGTTACCAGAGATTTGGCTTTTGTTGTCGATGGAACGGTGCCTGCTAAGAATTTAGCAGATTTAATCAAAGAGAGTGCCGGTAGCGATCTGGAGTCGCTAAAGTTATTCGATCTTTATCAGGGAGCCCCAATCCCCACCGATAAAAAAAGCTTGGCTTATGCCTTGGTTTTCCGCAATCAACATAAAACGCTTACCGATGAAGAGGTCGATAAGAATGTTGATAGAATCATTGCAAAAGCGGCTGCAGTTTTTAAGGCGACCCTCAGGAAATAGAAAAGATAAAAGCCCTTGCCTTCGGTAAGGGTTTTTTTGTGTCTTGAAAACAGAAAAAGAAGGATTTTTCCCAATCTTTGAGAAAGATAATGAAAAGGATGCAAAAAAAGGTGGGAGAGTATATTGTTGGTGCAAAAGGATGATAATAAAAAAGAACAAGCGGAAGTTGTCCTTTTCGGCGAAAGATATGTTTTTAAAGGTAACAGTGCTGCCGATATCAAAAAAGCAGCAGAATATGTCAACGACGAATTGGAGATGATTAAAGCACAATTTCCCCACCTGGGGCGCAACAGGATAATTATATTGGCCTTGATGAAAGTTGCTGACGCTCTGCTAAAAGCAAAGAGGGAAAACGAAGAACTGATTGAATTTTTCTCCCGGGAGGAGTGACCGTTGTGCACGAAGGAACATGGGTGGATCTGGGGATTGTTGCAGTTCTTTTTCTGGCTGCGACGAGAGGTTACTTTAAAGGTTTCCTTCGCCAGACCGCTGCCATATTGGGGATTGTTTTAGGCATATTCGTTGCCTTGCATCGATATCATATTGTTTCTGAGTTTTTAACCGATACTTTTTTGCTGCCGACCGTCGTTGCCAATATATTCGGCTTTATAATAATAACGATAGTTGTCAGTGCTTTAATTAATTTACTGGGAGCCTTATTCCATAAACTGACTCAAATCGTTTTTATAGCCTTTTTGGATAATATTGGGGGAGCCGGATTGGGATTGATAAAAGGAGGACTTTTAGTATATTTTCTTCTCCTTCTGATTTCCCGTATTCCCTACGACAATATTGCCCACTACATAGAGGCTTCGACTTTGGCGCGCGGATTTTTGCAGTTTACCCCAGTTTTACAAAAAAATCTGGATCATTTTTTGGAGATGTAAATTGGGTCCGGCCGGACCTTTTTTGCTTTTTAGGTTCAATATGAAGGGGAAAAATCACATTCATTGCCATAAGAATACAGGTAAAAATATTTGTCGGTGTTGGCAAGCATAAAAGCCATGGTCAATATGGATATTATCGCTTGTAATTTTATGCCGTTGACGGCATAATTAATATATAGTCAATTTTTAAAGAAGGATTAGGAAGTGTTGCAATGGATCAGTATACCGTAGATAAACTGGAATTGACAAAGGTGTGGTCAATAGTAGCAAACTATACCGAAACCGGCTTGGGTAAGGCCTTGATCAATGATGTTGAAATTATGACGACCCCGGCTGACATAAAAAAGATTCAAGAAGAAGTTGACCAATGTTGCTGCTTGATACAATCCCAGGGTCGTATTCCTTTTGGGGGTATTGTCGATATCGCTCCGGCAATTGGTAAGGCCCTTAAGGGTATTGTTTTGCAAGCCCGAGATTTCCTCTCTATTGCCGCAACGATATACGGTGCAGGTAGAGTCAAACGTTTTCTTGGGGGGCTGGAGGAAAGACTGGCGGAGTTGCCTTTTCTGGCAGAGACCAATGATCTTCTCCATGACTTTAAAAGACTGGGTACAGCCATTGATATTGTATTTGACAATCGGGGCGAAGTTCGGGATGATGCATCACCGAAACTTCAATCCATTCGGCGCCAAAAAAAGATAATCGGCAATCGTATCAAAGACAGGCTTGATTCTACAATCAGTAATCCCAAGTATGATAAAATTATTCAGGAAAATGTTATTACCATTCGCAGTGGACGTTTTGTTATACCGATAAAAGCCGACCAGAAAGGATTGTTTCCGGGTATCATCCATGACCGATCGGCCAGCGGGCAAACCGTCTTCGTTGAACCTCAGGCAATAGTGGAATTAAACAACAGCCTGCGAATTGCGGAACAGGAAGAGAAAGATGAACTGCATCGCATTTTTAAAGAACTGACGCAATTGGTCGCAGCCAATGAAGCTGACTTGCTTTGTACTCTCGCTGCTTTGGGCTATTTGGATTTCACAATGGCCAAGGCCCGTTATGGGTTGGAGAACGATTGTGTTGCACCGATTCTGAATTACCAAGGCCCCATAAAGCTTTTTCAGGCCAGGCATCCCCTCCTGAAAGGGGATGTGGTGCCAATTGATATCATGCTGGGAACAACTTTCAAAACTTTGGTCATTACAGGACCCAACACGGGAGGTAAGACGGTCTCATTAAAAACCGCCGGCCTGCTTTCCTTGATGGCGCAAAGCGGTCTGCCCATTCCCGCTAAACAAGGTAGCGAAGTCGGAGTTTTTAAGGGAATCTACGCCGATATAGGTGACGAGCAAAGCATTGAACAAAGTCTTAGCACCTTTTCTTCTCATCTTACCCAAATAGTGCGCATCTTGGCTAAGGTTGAAGCGGGCGATCTGGTTCTTTTGGATGAAATCGGTGCCGGAACGGATCCCGAAGAGGGTGCCGCATTGGCCATGGCGATTCTGGATCATTTACATAACCGCGGCGCCTTGACAATTGCCACCACCCACTACTCGGAGTTAAAGATATATGCATATTCCCAAGACGGTTTGGAAAATGCGGCTGTCGAGTTTGATGTCGATACCCTTTCGCCAACTTTCAGGTTGCTTATCGGTGTCCCGGGGCGTAGCAACGCTTTTGCCATAGCTGCTCGTTTGGGTTTGGCCAAGGAGATTATTGGTAATGCCCGGGGCTTGGTCAGGGAAGATCGGACGGGCATTGAAAACATGATTAGCCGTATTGAAAAGGAAGAATACGATCTGTTGCACCAAAAAGAATCCTTGCAACGGGAAAAAGAAGTTATAGCTACTTTAAAAGAAAGTCTCCAAAAACAAAAGATAGAAGAACAAAAGGAGACAGAGGAATTGCAGGCGGATTTATACCAAAAAGCCCGCGGTCTTATACAAGATATCAAAGAAGAAGGGGGCCGTTTGCTCAAAAAGATTCGTAGTTTCGGCGATCCTGCCGGGGATCGTTTGGCCAATGAATTCAATTTGTCTTTAAAACAAAAGGAAAAGGCTCTGTTTGATTTGTTAATTCCTCAAAAATCAAAAGAGCCCTCTGACAAAACTCCGCTGGAAGTTGTCAAGGGTGACAAGGTGATGGTGACAAGCCTAAAACAAAAAGGGCGGGTTATCGATTTGGCTGTTGGTGAAGCTCAGGTGCAAGTGGGTATGATCAACCTATGGGTTCCCTTGACGGGACTGGTGGCAGTTCCCGATGATGAAGAAGCCGGCGGGAGTAAAAAGATTGCCAAGCTGCAGGGTTTCAAAGCCCAATATGTTTCCAGTCGGCTGGATTTGCGGGGGATGCGTTTTGAAGAAGCTCGCGAGAAGACCGATAAATATTTGGATGATGCTTATTTGGCAGGTTTAAAAAAGGTAGAAATAATCCATGGCAAGGGAACCGGGGCTTTGCGGGAAGGAATCCACGATCTGTTAGGTGGTCATTATCACGTCAAAGAATTCCGGCTGGGGGGCCATGGGGAGGGAGGAAGCGGCGTTACCATTGTCTCTCTTTAAATAAGGTATCTAATCTTTAAAGAAGAAATCCCATAATTTTTCCAAAAAATCTTGGCTGGGTTCTTCCTTGCGTTGATGGGTATCGTGGACCCAGCAGCTGTCGGTGGGCATCTTTTCATACAAGATTTGCCCATTTTCATCTTTTAACGGGACTTCATTGTGGGGATCAAACAAAGGCATGGGTGAGCCGTCCGGTGTAATTCGTATATGGCTGAATCTCTGGTATTGATAGGTACGAATATTTTCTTTGGGACAATTGGGAGTTGCTAATAGTCCCGTTTCTATATCTATGTCAACACTGATTAAAGGTTCGTGAAAAGTCTCTGTTTCCGTGGGTTCTGTTCCCCTTATAAAATATTCTTCGATAACCTCGGGAGCAAATTCACCCGGCAAAAGGCCGGTAACAGGGTCTATTGTAACCTTTGTTACCCGCACCGGTTGACCGGGAAACTTGCTGGGTGGCATGCTCTCCGTTGCTTGCCTCATATATTGTCCCCATATTTCGGCAGTAATCCAGCTTCCCAATGTCAGCTGGTAGGTCGGCAAGCCTGTATTGGGATTCAGCTTGATATTGCCGTCCTGATCCAAAATGGGATTGTAGTCCATGGGATAAGGGTTATCTTCGCCGACCCAGATGGAAGTTACCAGGTCAGGTGTGTAACCTACAAACCAAGCGTCGGTAGAATTGTTGGTTGTGCCTGTTTTACCGGCAACGGGGTGGGTGCTGAGGCGGGCCCGACGACCGGTTCCATAAGGAGAGTTTACTGCCGTTGTCAGCATGTCGGTAAGGATAAAAGCAACTTCTTCGCTTAGAACAATCTTTCTTTTAGGGGTTGCTTGATACAAAATGTTGCCGCGACCATCTTCCACCCTTAAAATGGCAGTCGGTTCGACTTGAATTCCCTGATTGGCAAAAGTGGCGAAGACCTTGGCCATTTCCAATGGTGTAATGCCATGGGTGAGGCCTCCCAAGGAGATGCCCAAATTTTTATCCACTGCCCCTAACTTGGAGACGCCTAAACGCTCAGCCATTGCAAAACCCTTGTTTATACCAATCTCATTAAGGAGTTTTACGGCTACAACGTTCATTGACTGATCCAAGGCATCCCGCAAGGTTACCAAGCCGCAATATTGATTGTTGAAGTTACGGGGCCAAGGTATTATGTTGCCCACTTCATCGATTGTATGCTCGGAAAAATCGGTGGTGGGGTAATCCAAAAAAGGTGTTCCCGGACTCAAGCCTTCTTCCAAAGCAGCTGCGTAGATGATAGGTTTGAAGGCGGAACCCGGTTGGCGACGTGACTGAGTGGCCCGATTCCATTGGTCGGTGCCGCGACCACCGATCATTGCCTTAATGTAGCCGGTCTTTGAATCTACTGTAACCAATGCCAGCTGAGGTTGCAAGAGGCCATCGCCGGCCCGGTCAATGCTAGGCATGGTATTGTTTTCAATAATGTCATTGACCGTATTTTCGGCAATTTCCTGCAGACGGCTGTCCAATGTTGTGTAGACCCGTAAACCGCCGCCATAGACCAATTGGGGGCCAAACTGAGCAAGTAGTTGGTCCCGGACATACCTTATAAAGTAAGGGGCGAATTGTGCACTGGTTTCTTTAATTCCTGTTAACACAATGGGTTCGTCGCGCGCAGCATCGGCTTCCGCTTGATTGATATAGCCAAGTTCAACCATCCTGTTGAGAACGATATGTTGGCGGCGAAGGGCCGCTTGCTTATTATTATAAGGGGATTGACTGTTGGGGGCCTGAAGGATTCCGGCTAAAAGTGCCGATTCGCCTAAAGACAATTCCCAGACATCCTTGCCGTAGTACTGATGGGCTGCTGCCTGGACCCCATAGGCCGAATGGCCTAAGAATATTTCATTTAAATAGAACTCGAGGATTTCCCTCTTTGTATATAAACGCTCAAATTGAATGGCTAAAAACATTTCCTGCAATTTACGGTATATTTTTTTCTGTTTTGTCAAGTAAACGTTGCGGGCCAGCTGCATCGTCAGGGTGCTGAAGCCTTGAGCAAAACTTCTTTCTTTGAGGTCAATCAATACAGCTCGCGGAATGCTCCAAAAATCAATGCCATGATGGCGGAAGAATCGGTAGTCTTCAATTGCCACAACAGCATCCTGTAAATGACGCGGAATCTTGGCAATGGGAACATATTCGCGGTTTTCGCGAAAGAGGCGGTCGATCAGTTCCCCTTCAATATTATAGATCATGGTTGTTTCCGGCGACTTCCAGTCACCGTAGCTGTAGTGCGAAATATCCGGTGTGTCCTTGATTATATAGGAGGCACCGCCGATGACAATGCCCAGAAACATGGCCAATAAAAGAATAAATGCAATAAAGAGAACCTTGCCTACATTTTGTTTTTCCTGTTTCGGTTTTGAAGAATAGCGACGAGCCAAATTGAAACCTCCTTTCACTTTGTAATTATACCATATATACAGGGAAGGAGGTAGTTCTAAATTGCCGTTGGGCAAGAATTATTAAAATATGTCAAAATGTGCCTGTCCAACAATAAGACAGAGTTCCGGTCGCTTGTTTTTAACCTCTTGCCTACCGCCAGGATTGGCTTAATTCTTTGCCGCCCCGTAAGATGGATCATATTTTCAATTATTCATCCATATAATAAAGAGATAAAAGTATTCAAAACCTGCTACTTGTGGAAGCAGAAAATTCAATCGTCGGATTATAGAGTCACACTTATTGTTTTCTTTGCATATCCTGGATGAGGGGTGATATTATGCGCCGCCATCCAAACCGGTATCGCAAAAATTTTCCCGGTACCCTTAAGGTATTTATAATGGCTTTTCTTGTTTTAGGTTTTGCGATTATTATGGTTGAAATAACCTTGCGGCCGATCTTTGCCGAGATAGCGGAGGCACAAGCTGTGCGGGTAATGACCGAGATAATCAACGATGCGGTCAAAAAGCACTGCTTGAGCCTATCTTACGATGAATTGATATTTTATGAAAAAAATGCCGAGGGGCGCATAATGTTAATGCAACCCAATGTTGCCCGTATCAATACTTTTTCCGTTTCGGTTTGGGAGGAGGTTCATAATAGCTTGGCAAACATAAAAGGTGCCGACATAAAAATTCCTCTTGCTCAACTTCTGGGAATTAAAGTGTTGGCCGGTTTGGGCCCGCAAATCAAACTTGCCATGGTGCCTTTCGGTTTTACGGAACCGCCTATAATAAATGATGTTTTTGAATCGGTGGGGATCAACCAGACTCGCCACCGCATCTATATAAAATTCCCGGCCCGAATCAAAGTGATAATACCTTTCATGTCCCAAGTTGTTGAAGTTGATTACGAAGCCCCCGTATCGGAAGTTACGATAGTAGGTGAAGTGCCGAAAGTCTATCTTAACTTAAATGACGGTGTTTTGGGAGAAGCAATTAGGGACAGATAAGCAACAAATAAAGCGATAGCCAACAATTATCCATTGCCAACAAATAAAGCGATAGCCAATAATTATCCATTGCCAACGCTTGTATATAAGGGTTGGCTTTATCAAATAATAGAAAAGATGTCGGCCGGTTGGATGCAAAATAACCTTAAATTATTTAACAAGCCTATTTTTGCAGATGATTTTTTCATTGCCAAATACTGTGAGATATTGCAGAAAATAAAGAAGATTTTATAGCGGGCTATAGTAATAATTTCAATAATAGAGGGAGGCGATTGCCAGTATGTTTGGCAGAAGTTTTTTAAAAGGTGTCTTTTGGGGAGGTTTGGCCACCGGCTTGGGCCTGGTTTATATGTTGGTTCGTGATGATCAAAGTCGCGAAATGTTTGTCGAAAAAGGTGTGCAGATAAAAAATACAGTCAGCGATCTTTTTGGAGAGCTGGTCAAGGAAGGAAAAAGCGAATGGCGGGAGATGGAGAAAGAAGTGCAGAAGACTTTACCGCTGCTCAGGGATGAATTAATGGAGAGACTGGATGGTTTGGAAAAGAGAGTAAAACAACTGGGCGAAATGGTTTCCCAATAAATATCCGGCGGTGGCTGATAAAAAATTTCGTAGGCAGCGCATCATATATTTTGTTGGTATTCTTTTAGCAGCATTGCTATTGGTAATAGTTCGGGCAGTCTTGGTACCCTTTGGACTTGCCCTGCTATTGGTTTACATCGTCAATCCCCTCATAAAAGCAGCTGAAAAACATGGGTTTAGCAGGCTATGGATTGTTTGTTTTATAACAATTGCCTCTCTTCTATTGGGGGGAATTCTTTTTCTGTATGCCTTGCCGGTTATAAGCCAAAAGATAGAGCAATTTGCCCTGAATCTGCCGACGATTCTTCTGCGCCTGGAAAGGTTGTTTTATGAAGGTCAGAAAGAAATTGAGGAAATGTTTCAAGGTCATCCTTTGGTAAGTGTGTTATTTCAGGAAATTGAAGTGTCGGCCGGCGCATTTTTGGAAAAGAGCATCAAAGGCTTGGCAGCGACGGTTCCCCATATTTTAAGCATATTCCTGGTTCCTTTCATAGCCTTTCATCTTTTGAAAGATTGGTCGGAAATAGGTAAATTCCTTCTTGCAAATTTTCCTTTTTTACAGCAAGAGCGGTTTTTGCAGTTAGGCAAGGAATTGGATTGCGTTGTCGGTGGCTTTATTAGGGGGCAATTCCTGGCCAGTATCTTTGTGGGACTATTGGCAACCGTAGGTCTATTGATAATGAAGGTCGATTCTCCTTTGCTTATGGGCGCCTTTGCGGGCATTACAAATATCATCCCCTATTTTGGACCGATAATCGGGTCCCTGCCCCCGGTAATCAGTGTTTTAATGACGAGTCCGACTAGAGCACTCTTGGTTTTAATTTTTTTTATTGCGATTCAACAGATTGAATCCTTGCTTATTGCCCCTTATATTTTTACGACGACCCTGGGGTTGCACCCTTTGGTTATCGTCTTTTCACTATTGACGGGAGGCTATTTGTTTGGTTTTTGGGGTTTGCTTATTGCCGTTCCGCTTGCCGGTGCAAGCAAGATTTTTTGGCAAAATATTAGGGAGTTCTCTTAAGAGCAATTACTTCCAAGGAATATCGGCATCATTGAAAAATTTTGTATCCAATGCAGGCGGCACGATTGGCAAAATCCATTAGGCAAACCTTGACATCCATTGAAGGATGGTTTAAGATATAAATAAAAAACAGGCGATGAAAGAAAAGAAGGCAAGGTGGTTATCCAGAGAAGAGTCGGTGGGTGCAAGGCTCAAAACACATTGCCAAGCCATTTGGGAGCCGCGGATGATGAGTCCGCCGTAACGCTGCGTTAAAGCATGGAGTTCCATACTCAAAAGCCTTTGATTGTTAAAAGGAAAACAGGGTGGTACCGCGAGTCCTCGCCCCTGCCAGGGAGGATTTTTTTATTATAAAAAACCAGTAATAAGCAAATATAAGAAATTAGCAATGCAGCCGGCAGTATTAATTCTTGCAACAATGAAAGGAACAGTTATGTAGTAAACAAAAAAGAAAATGCTGAATAAAAAGTACTAACCTGTAAGCCCTTTTTTATTAGGTAGTATGTTCAATGAGGAGGATGTTCGATGAAATATTTGACAGCAAGTGAGTTGCGCAAAAAATTCTTGAATTTTTTTGCTCAAAA
This sequence comes from uncultured Halanaerobiales bacterium, assembly GCA_964568715.1. Classification (GTDB taxonomy): domain Bacteria; phylum Bacillota; class Halanaerobiia; order B1SED10-174; family B1SED10-174; genus CAZMQU01. The sequence continues at coordinate 152,702 of CAZMQU010000002.1, read as the reverse complement.
GGATCACCTTGTCTTGCCCAGTTCGCCTTTGGTTCCCGGTGATGATCCGACATTACTGTGGGTTAATGCCGGTATGGCACCGCTCAAACCTTATTTCGACGGCCGACGAACCCCCCCTCACCCCCGGGCCGTTTCCATTCAGAAATGTTTGCGGACCAATGATATAGAAAATGTTGGCAAGACCGCACGCCATCATACCTTCTTTGAAATGATGGGTAATTATTCTTTTGCTGATTATTTCAAGCGGCAGGCCATTTTATGGGCTTGGGAATTTGTCACAGAGGTGTTGGGCCTGGCGGAAGAGAGTCTTTGGGTTTCGGTATATAAAGAAGGAAAGGAAGAAGATAAAGAAGCTGCTCGGATATGGCTGGAGGAGGTAGGCATAAATCCTCAAAGATTGGCTTACCTTGGTAAGGAAGATAATTTTTGGGAGATAGGTGAAGGCCCTTGTGGACCTTGCAGTGAAATTTATTTTGATCGGGGTAGACAATATTCCTGCGGACCCGAATGCAAAGTGGGTTGTGACTGTGACAGGTTTGTCGAGATATGGAATCTGGTCTTCACTCAATATAATAGAAAGGCCGATGGAAGTTACGAACCCTTGGCGACCAAAAATATCGATACGGGTATGGGCCTTGAAAGAGTTTTAGCCATATTGCAAGGGGGATCAACCAATTATGATACCGACCTTTTTAAACCTTATATTGATTTCTTGGTGGAAAAGTCCGGCTTAAAATATGAGAATGCCGATAAGGGCACTAAGATGGCCTTCCAAGTAATTGTCGATCATATACGGGCAATTGTATTCACTTTGGCCGAAGGGGTATTACCCGGCAATGAAGGCCGTAGCTATGTTATAAGGAGGATTTTGCGTCGCGCCGCGCGGTTCGGCCGCAACTTGGGTTTAAAGAATGCTTTCCTTTATAAAATGGTCGCTTTGGTTGTTGATAATATGGGGTCGGACTATCCGGAGATAAGGGAGCGCCAAAACCGGATAATTCAAATAGTAAAAAAAGAAGAAGAACGCTTTCAAGAGACTCTTACCCAAGGTTTAGAGATTTTGCAGGAGGAAATTGTTTCTTTGGCCAAGCGGCAAGAAAAAGTATTGCCGGGCAGCGTCGCCTTCCTTTTGTATGATACCTATGGTTTTCCCTTGGAATTAACCAAAGAAGTTCTCCGGGAGCAAGGCTTGGAAGTGGACGAAGAAGAATTTTATACTTCCATGGAAGAACAAAAGGCCAGGGCACGCCGGGATTGGGTTGCCCGTGAAAGGGATCTGGGCCCGGGTAAGGAAGAGCAATTCCTGGCAATCGGTGCAGAATTAGGGGCCAGCTTATTCACCGGTTATGACAAGCTGGAGGATAACGGAGAAATCCAAGCTCTTTTTAAGGAAAAGGAAGGTGTGGAAACTTTGGCCGAAGGGGACAGTGGTTTAATCATCCTTAATCGGACACCCTTTTATGCCCAAGGTGGGGGGCAGGTCGGCGATAGTGGCACAATGAGAGCCGCCGACGGTTCCCGGGCCAAAGTGCAGGATACTTTTCTTTACAAAGACCTGATAATTCACCAAGTCTATATTGAAGCAGGGGTCTTCCAAGAGCGCATGGCAGTATCAGCAAAAGTAGACGAAAAACGGCGCTACGCCATTATGCGCAACCATACGGCCACCCACCTCCTCCATAAGGCTTTAAGGATTGTTCTCGGTGATCATGTAGAGCAGGCAGGGTCACTGGTGGATGAAAACAGGCTGCGCTTTGATTTTAAACATTTTCAGGGCGTTACCGATGATGAAATTAGGCGAATTGAAGCTTTGGTCAACGAACAAATAATTAATAATCATGCTTTGGAAGCTTTGGAAACTGATTTGCAAGAGGCAAAAGAAATGGGAGCAATAGCCGTCTTCGACGAAAAATATGGTGCCAAGGTTAGGGTTATTTCTATCGGCGATTTTAGTAAAGAGCTTTGCGGTGGCACGCACGTTGACCATACCGGCCGGATTGGGCCCTTTAAAATAATCAGTGAGACCGGAATTGCTGCAGGGATTCGCCGCCTGGAAGCGGTAACCGGCTTCAATTCTTTTAGATACTTGCAGGGGCAACTGGATATGCTTGATCGGATAAGTCATATGTTGAAGGCCGGCCCTACTGATATTGACAAAAAGTTGGCGGCTTTAATCGAGGAAAACAGTTCATTGGCCAAAGAATTGCAAAAAGCCCGGCTCCATTCTTGGGCCGATAAAGCCAATGAAATTGTTACCCATGTAGAACAAATCAAGGGTATCAATGTACTACGCTATATTATCGAAGGTGTCGACCAAAAAGAAATGAGGCAAATGGCCGACTTGCTACGAGAAAGGTTGGATTCTGCCCTTATTGTGTTGGCCACGAAAAAAGAGGGTAAAGCACTCCTGTTGACAACGGTCAGCCAGGATCTTATCGAGACCCATCAGTTGCATGCCGGAAGGATAGTCGGGGAATTGGCCCGGAAGGTTGGCGGGGGCGGAGGAGGAAAAGCAGAAATGGCTCAAGCCGGCGGACCTCAGGGCCAACACATCAGCAAGGCCTTGGAGCACTTGGAAAAAATAATAGTAGCTAAAAAAGAAAAGGAATGATGGGTGGTATAACGAATTGTTAAGTATGAAAGAATAAATAGGGAGGGGTGGGAGGATGGCAGGCATAAATGACCACCAAAACACTCGTAAATTCCGCGTACAAAAAGAAGAGCCCCGTGAAGTATCGGAGATTCTGAAAGCTGTATACAAGGCTTTGACTGAGAAAGGTTATAACCCGGTAAATCAAATTGTCGGCTATATACTCTCCGGCGATCCTGCATATATAACAAGCCACAAGGACGCCCGATCACTAATTCGAAAATTGGAACGGGATGAATTGATTGAGGAACTCGTTCGAGCCTATTTGGAAAACCATTAATGTTTTAATTGTTCTGGCTGTTTCTCTATTTATTTTTTCCGTTCACATTGAAGCCGCCCGGCCGTTGCTAAAAGAAGAGGGGCGGGTAATTTTAATCGTTATCGATAAAGTTGGGTTGGAAGAATTGCTGGAATTGGAGGTTTCGTTTCTAACCCGTTTAATTGAGAAGAGCACCTTGGGATTGGTTGCCAATCGCTATGCGAAAGATGACCGGGACCGCGGTGCTTATGTTTTTCTAACGGCGGGTGTTCGGCCAACCAAGCAGACCGGCCCCGATAACCCGCTGGCGGAAATTTTAGCAAAGGCGGGTCGCCGGGCTTTTTTTTATCAAGAAGAAGAGATTTTTGAAGGGCTGCGGTGGACACCTTTTTCTTCCGTCTGTGCAAAAGAATTGATAACCAAAGATACCGGTCCCTTTGATTTTTTCATGATTGAATTGTCCGGCGGGGCAAGGATGGAAGAATACCGAGGCATTGTGGCCGAAGAACAATATAATGCCTTTCGGGAGGAGGCGCTTTACCAAATCGATTCAGCTGTAGCCGCTTTGCACAGGAATTTAAACCTTACACCCGATGACTTGTTTATTGTGCTGGCACCTTCCGCCAATAGGGGGAGCAAGCAAAGCAGTGATAAACCAGGCTGGTTGATTATATCCCGAGGAGAGACAGGTGGTCAAGTCTACTCCCATTCAACCAAGCAATGGGGCCTAGTCAGTCTTGCCGATATTATGCCCACCGTTTTGAATTTTTTCAATATCAGTATGCCGGCCGGTCTGGAGGGACGTCCCCTGGCTTTTGGAGATCTTCCGGTTGACCCGCAAGATATAATCGCCGCCCTTCATGTTCATTCCAGCCAATACCAGCATCGCATTCCCTATATTCAAGGTTTTGTAGGAATCCAGGTCATAGTCATCTTTTTGACGATCTTGGGCTTGACCGGTCGAATTGAACCTCAATTTTTAACTCCTTTAATATACAGCCACGGCCTATTGATGTTATTTCCTTTGGTTGGGCTTTTTTTATCGCCAACATTATCACCGGGTCTGGTTTTGTTTTTGACTATTGTTTTAGCGGCTTTGGCTCAGCTGCTTTTATATCTTTTGGCCAAGAAAACGACGCAACTGTTGAATCTTATATTGTTAGCGGTACATTTGGGCTTGTGGTTGGCATTGATCCTTCGTCCCGCCTATTTCGGTCGCTCTTTGCTGAGTTATTCGGCGGTAATAGGGGCCCGCTTTTACGGTTTGGGCAATGAATATATGGGTTTTTTTATCGGCTCGGGCATTTTGCTGCTGATGAGCATATATGAGAAAGTAAAAAAAGAATTTATTATGGGCCCAAGTTTGGCCCTTATATCCGCCGGTGTAGGTTGGCCCGCTTTAGGAGCCAACTTTGGCGGTTTGTTGACGATGCTGGGGGTCAGTATGTTTTTACAGGGGAAGAAAAATCTTCTTAAAAAAATGGTCTTACCTGCCTTGCTGGTAATTATTTTATTATTTTTGGAGTTGGGTAGCCAACGAACCCATATCGGTCAAGCCTTGGCGAATGTTGTACAAAAAGACGGTTTAACTACGGTGGGGCAAATAATAAAAAGTAAGATCCAGATTAATAAAAGCCTTTGGGCTTGGACTCCTTGGACCCGTATCTTTGTACTATTTCTTTTGGGTATTATCATGGTATTTTGTCATCCAGACGGAGCCGGCAAGCGATTGGCCCGCGAGATGCCTGCTTTATGGAGGGGAATATGGGCCCTCTCTTTGGGCAGTATCTTGGCGCTTTTTTTTAACGATTCGGGGGTGGTTGCCGGTGCTACAACCCTTTATTACCCCGCTCATGCCGCCTTTTTTTTGTTTCTCACTTTAAAAAGGAAGGAGGCAAGGGGTCTTTTACAGGCCGACCCATAAATTTACCGGATAAGGGAAAGGCGGAAACCGGTCCTAATGGAAAAAGGGACCGACGGCAATTGGGATCGGGGGGCTTTCGAGTTTTAAAAGACAGTGAATTGAAACAGGCGAAACATTGAAATCTATAATGGCCCTGTTCCCCTTAAGGGGAACAGTTTTTTTTTTGGTATCCATAAAAAAAGCAAAAACAATTCTATTTTAAATTGACAAGCATAAAGATGGATATAAATGACAATAATAATTAAGGCCGGGAGTGATAAGGGGTGCTAAAGACGTTTCGCATCGGTAAAAAAGATTTTACCGGGTACAACTATCGCCTGATACTTGATGTCGGTACGGAATACTTGAAAGCGGTGATGGTTGAGTATGGAGATGAGGTCAATGTTGTCGGTTATGCCAAGTTGAAACAGCGCCACGGTGACATGGAGGGCGGTTCAATAGCTGATATCGATGGAGTAATTGCGACGGCCCGGCGGGCTTTGGGCGAAATCTGCCAAAAGACCCCCCATCGGCCCGGGGATGTGGTCATAGGTATTGCCGGTTCCTTTGTTAAAGGAATTGTTACAAATGTTACGGATGAACGTCGCTTTCCCCATAAATGCATCAATAATCGAGAGATAATGAGCTTGGTCAACCGGGCCCGTAAAAGGGGTCAAGCTGAGGCAACGAAAATACTGACAGAAGAAACGGGATTAGACAACTTGAAGGTGTGCACTATAAATTCCGCGGTAACCGAAGTTCGGGTTGACGGTTTTAGAGTAGCAACACCCCTTCGTTTTCGGGCCAACAATTTGGCAATAACTTTTTTTCATACTTTCTGTCCTCTGGTCCACCTCGGGGCCTTAAATTCCTTGGCCGATGGGCTAAAATTACCTTTGGCGGGAACCTTAGCTGAACCTTTTGCGGTTGCTTCCTGCATGCTCAATGCCGAAACGCATGAATTCGGGGCCATTGTCATCGATATCGGTGGCGGAACAACCGACATCGGCTTGATTCGCAACGGCGGCATCGAAGCCACTGAAATTTTGGCCATGGGGGGACGAGCGTTTACCCGTAGTTTGGCGGCTCAATTGAATATATCCTTGGCAGCGGCGGAGGAACTGAAGATAAAATATTCTCTGGGTTCCCTGGAGGAGGAAACGAGGCAAAGAATAGCTCCAATCATTGAAAGCAATCTGCAGATTGTCTATCAAGGTTTAGAGGCTGCTTTGACCAGACTGTCCAAGGGGGAAGTTTTACCGCGCCGAATATTTTTTTGTGGCGGTGGCAGTGCTTTGAAAGGTTTAATGGAGGGGATGGCAGGAGAAATGCTTTTTAATCGTCTGCCCTACTTTGAAAATCCGCAAGTCAGTTTTTTGCAGGGCGAAGATATCAAGAGTTTAAACGGCAATATTGAATTATTGGTTGGCCCCGGCAATGTTACACCGGCGGCATTGGCCAAGGAAGGTGTGAAAGTTGGTCGGGGATTGAGCCCCCTTTTAATTGGCCAAAATCTCTGAATCGAAGGAGAAGGCGTTTATGGAAATCAATGGGTATAAAATATGTTATGTGGACCCGGAAGAACAGATAAATTTTTTTGTCCACGAATTGAAAAAGAATGCCGGTAAAAAAATTGCCTTCGTCATCCATCCTCGCTCTGTTATTTTCTCCAGCGGTGTCAACTTGGATTTAATAATGCTCAACGGTGAAAGACATAAAGTTAAAATTGTGTTTGTGACCAGCCATGATCATTCCCGTCATTTGTTGAAACAGGCCGGTTTTCAGGTTTTTAACAATCTGGACAATTTGGAAAAAGAAAGCGTTTCGCAAGGAAAGAAATTGCCCAAAGGAGGCGAATTGTCTGCCAAAGAAGAGCCGGAAAGGGGCCCTGGGCTTCATTCTGCTAAACGAAAAGGACAAGTATTTGTAAACATTTCAGCCGCCCTGTTTTTAATTCTTTTCTTTTTTACCCTAGGGCGCTTTATAATCAGCAAGTATCCCTTTACCATAGTGGAAATCAAACCGGTTCTTCATCATGTTAAAAAAGAAATAAGGATAGAAGCTGACTTGCTGATTGAGCAACCCCTATGGGAAAAAGGGATCATTCCCCTTCATTCATTTTCTCTGGTGGAAAATTTGGAGAAGGATTTTCCCGTAATGGGAACGAATAACAAGGGAGTAACTCGAGCCCGCGGCGAAATATTAATATTTAACGATGCCGATGAAGAAACGGTATTGGAGGAAGGAACGATTGTTTTATCCGAAGATGGGGTGGAATTTGTAACCCTTGCTACGGTTGTAGTTCCGCCACGGGAAATTGAAAAATTCATGGATTTGCCCGTTGGGATTAAAGCAGGCCAGGTTGGTGTTGAAGTTGAGGCCTGCCAACCGGGGAGTGAGGGTAATGTTGCTGCCGGCACGATTTTGGCCTTAAAGGAAGAGGGTAATTCTTCTTTATATCTTATCAATTCTTTGCCGACCACCGGCGGGGAAGATCAAACGATTAGGGTTGTAAGCGAAGAGGACTTAGCCTGGGCCGAGGAACAAATGAAAGAATACCTGGTCGACGAAGTTGTCCGCAATGCCTACCGAAAGCTGAGCGGTGATTATCGGCTCATTGAAGAAACTGTGACTACGGCAAACTGCCGGATAGGCTTTGACCATCAACCGGGGGAAGAAGCAATATTACTCAAAAGCCAGGGTATAATAGAAGCAAACGGTTTCATGGTTGCCCATAAAACTCTTGATAAAGCTTTGACATACATGTTTTTAACCGGGAATTCGAGCAGTGATTATATACCGGATTTACGGGTTAGCCTGTTCGATGTGACAGCTGAAAAAGATAAAATATTTCTGGTCTTTGAAGTCGATGCTTCCTTGGCAGCCGCTGTCAATCCCAGGAAAATTGCAACGGCCTTGGCTGGGGTGAATGTCGAAGAAGCCCGTGCATTTTTATCGAAACAAAGGGATATCCAATCCTTTTGTATCCAGGCTCCTAAAGACGGTTACATTTCCCGTTTACCCTTAGCGGTGCGGGTTATTATACAGCCTTCCATTTAAGGCGTGCAAGGGATATCCAGAGGTGAAATCATTGAGAATAATGGGATTGGATTTGGGAGAGCGCACCATCGGTATAGCGGTAAGCGACCCGTTGTTGCTCACGGCCCAAGGCTTAACCGTTTTGCGGCGCAGATCTCCCGCCGAAGATCTGCAAGAGTTGGCCGACATCAAAGACGAGTACTCAATCAAAGAAGTGGTTATCGGTTTACCCCGCATGATGGACGGCAGCATCGGACCCCGCGGTCGAATCTCACAGGAATTTGCCCGGTCTTTGCGTGAGAGGTGGGAAATTCCCGTTCACTTGTGGGATGAGCGACTTTCAACCGTTGCCGCCGAAAGAATACTTTTAGAAGCCGATTTGAGCAGAAGGCGACGGAAAAACTTAATTGATAAAACAGCTGCGGTATTAATATTGCAGGGCTTTTTAGAAAGAAGAAGAAATGAAAAGATAAGAGAGGGGTTGGCAGACGATGACTAATAATGATTTTGACCAAGAAGAAGGCCGGATTGAAGTTGACGAGGAAACCGGTTATGTGATTTTACGGGAGCCCGATGGCAGTGAGCATGGTTTTTTTATTGAATGCAAGCTGGAGGTTGACGGTGTCGATTATGTTGTTTTAATTCCCGAAGAAGAAGAGGATGAGGAAGATGCGGTGGGTGTAGTCTTTAGGATTGAGCCGGAAGATGACGACTCGGAAACCTGGTTACCTATTGAAGATGAAGATGAATTTCAAAAAATAGTCGATGCTTTGGATGACTATTTTGAAGAAGAATAGCAGTGTCCTTGCTCGATGAGCGGACCATTAAAAAACTCTTGTCGGACAAGAGTTTTTTATTTGCCAAAGATGAATAGCATGGGTTATAATATCCAATATGGAAGAGGTGGTTTTTCTTGCTCAGGTTAAGAGAAAGAAAAGTCAACGAAATAATGGCCTTCGTTTTGCTCGTAACTACCATCCTATTGGGGTTCGTTCTATTTTTCTTTGATTTAGTTGTTTCCCCAATCGACGCAAATGATGCGGTGGTAATCAATATACCAAAGGGGACATCCACAACCCGAATCGGCAGTATATTGCAGGAGGAGGGTGTAATCAAGAATGCTTTTTTCTTTCGAATTTTGGTTACCCTCCAGAAAAAAGATGGCTTACTTCAGTCGGGCTATTATTCATTTACAGGTGGGACCGATATTTTCAAGGTAATCGGTAAACTGAGAATGGGCAATGTCCTGACCTATAAAATTACCGTTCCCGAAGGCTTGACTTTGGAAGAAGTGGCCGAACTGTTCGCCGAAAATGGCAAAGTGGCAAAAGATGAATTTATCAAAGCTGCCCAAACCATGGCCCTACCTTACGACTATTTGCCGGGCACCAATGATGGCGGCGATTATCGATTGCAGGGTTACCTTTTTCCGGCAACCTACACCCTTCCTTTGGGGGCAGGTCCGAAAGAAATTATCAAGATCATGGTCGAACGATTTGATACCGAACTTACCGAAAAAATACATGGGCAAGCAGAAAAGTTAGGCATGAGCATTCACGAATTGATTATAATTGCCTCCATTATCGAAAAGGAAGCCAAGCTTGATGAGGAAAGGGTGTTGGTTTCAGCTGTCATCCATAATCGATTAAAGCAAGGGATGTACTTGCAAAGTTGTGCTACTGTGCAGTATGCTTTGCCTCAATGGAAGGCCCAACTTTTATACGATGACTTACGTTTTAAATCTCCTTACAACACCTATCTGCACCCGGGCTTGCCCCCGGGACCTATTTCCAATCCCGGTGAAGCCTCTCTTCGGGCCGCTTTTTATCCTGCCGATGTGGATTTTTTATTCTTTGTTGCCCTACCCGACGGGTCCCATCAATTTTCAAAGAGTTATCAGGAACACCTTAGATACCAATTGCATTGAATAACAAATTGGAAGGCATTTATTGTTGGGTGTAAATTGAATACTTTAACCAAAATATTTTTTACCCCTTTACGGGTATTTTTTTTGGTCAACTTTCAATGAACTATAATATTGTGGGACAAGATTATCAATCCAAAAAGGATTTCATCAAGGGATATAGAAAAAGAAGGTAAATGCGGTAAAAAGTAGCTGACAGATTGGTGCTTGGGGGCTGCCTGTCCGGGTGATACTGCTTTTAGAGTTATTTCTGTGTTTGTCTTAGTCGGAGACGATCATAATGAGGAGGTATTATGGAAGATGACAAGAGAAAAGATTTTTCTTTTTATCCTTTGTTTTTTGCTTATCTTATGCACCTTTAGTGTAATGGGGGCCCCCAAGATTCTTACCGTAACGCAACCGAGTGATGCGTTATCCCTTGACCCGCACGCCGTGAATGCCAATGATACAGCATCATTGTGTATCTTAAGCCAAATATTTGATACCTTGGTTAGACAGGATGCCGACTTAAATATTTTGCCGGGCTTGGCTATTGCATGGAGTCAAATCAGCGATTTGATTTGGGAATTTGATTTAAGGGCCAACGTAAAATTTCATAATGGCAACTATATGACTGCAGATGATGTTAAATACAGCTTGGACCGTTTAAGGGAACCATCGCTACAGGCACCTGGCGCTTTTATTGTTGATTTTATCGATGAAGTTCAAGTCGTCGATTCATTAAAAGTTCGTATCATAACAAAAACACCCTTTGCGCCGATTTTAGCCCATTTGTCCCATAGTATTACAGGTATCCTAAACAGAAGCGTTGTAGAACAGGTTGGTCAGCACTTTGGTCAGCGGGTGGTCATCGGTACCGGCCCTTTTAAATTTGTCACTTGGTCACCCGGCTCCAATGTTATTTTGGAGAAGAACTCTGATTATTGGGGAGAGGTTGCTAAAGTAGACCGTCTTGTATTTCGGCCGATTGCCGATGGCACAGTTAGGGATATTGAGCTGGTCACCGGTGAAGTCGACATCGCCTTGGATGTAAAGCCTGCCGATGAAAGCCGTCTTGCAGCGAGTAGCGATATCAAGATTGTCAGGACCCCGAGCCTGGGTATAGATTATATCGGATTTAATTGCCAAAAGACTCCCTTTAACAATGTACTGGTCCGGCAGGCGGTTAATCACGCAATTAATATGGATCTGATTATCGACATAGTCTTTGAAGGGCAGGGCGTGCGGGCAACCAGTCCGATCAGTCCGATGGTTTGGGGGGTTCATCCCGATCTCATATCCTATGATTATAATCCTGCTTTGGCTAAAGAATTATTGAAACAAGCCGGCTTCGAAGACGGTTTTTCGACAACCTTGTGGACCCGTGAAGATGATTTATTGATGACGGCTTCCGAAATTATTCAAGCCGATTTGGCTGTGATCGGAATTGATGTGGATGTGATCATTGTTGAATGGGGCTCTTTTTTAGCTGATACCGCTTTGGGAAAGCATGATATGTTCATATCGGCCTGGACAACCTTTACAGCCGATCCTGATTACGGTCTTTACCCGCTCTTTCACAGTAAAGAGTATGGCGGTTCGGGCAATAGGACCTTTTGGAGCTCACCGCAGCTTGATCGCTTGCTTGAACAAGGACGCGCGACCGCTGCCATGGAAAGCCGCCGTTCCATATACTATGAAGCTCAAGAGATTATTGCTGAAAATGTGCCCTGGGCCTTCATGAGAGCACCGGTGAATGTCATTGGGATTCGCTCTAATATCAAAGGTTTTGAGCCACATCCCAGCGGTATCCTTTATTTAAATACCGTTGATAAAAAGTAGGGCCGGCGGAGGTCAAAATTTCGGTGGATCCGGTTTCATTTTATGGTTCCAATGCCCGCCTCTTATTGGGTAACGGACCCTCTTATTGGTTCAAAGATACTCAGTTTTTTGGGTTGATAACAACTGTTTAAATAATCTCCAACCTTCTTGGCGTTTAAAAATTGCTTACTGTTGCATATTAGCGAAAACGCATGAATAAGAAGGTTTTCCCTTTATTCATGTCGAAATAATATCTAGCAAATATGCCAATTATTTTTATTTTCAATATCAAAGAAATATTTTCATTTTTTTATCGAAAAATTAAAGGGGGGTGAGTATCCCTTCTTGGCCTTTTATTTCCAATAGAATCAAGGGAGAAATCAAAAAGGAGGTTTTAAATAATGACCGGCAAAAAGCTGGCTACTTTTGTTCTGGTTTTAGTATTGCTATTTAGTTTTTCAGCCTTGGGGGCCCCCAAAAATCTGATTGTATCGCAAATGTATGACGCGGTTTCCCTCGACCCCCATGGACGTAATGCCAATGATCAGGCTTCCATTCGAGTTCGCAGTCAAATTTATGATACTCTTGTCAAGCAGGATAATGATCTTAACATCATTCCCGGTTTAGCCATAGCCTGGCGACAAGTCAGCGAATTGATATGGGAATTTGATCTTCGTCCCAATGTAAAATTTCATAACGGGGATATATTGTCGGCGGAGGACGTTAAATTCAGTTTGGATCGTCTCAGGGATCCCGCTACAGGTTCACCGGGAGCCTTCATTGTCGATTTTATCGATAAGGTTGAAGTTGTAGATTCCCTAAAGGTTCGTATAATCACGAAAACTCCTTTCGCTCCCATGCTGGCCCATTTAAGCCATGATGTTACCGGTATTTTGAATCGCAATGTATTGAGACAAGTGGGTGCTAATTATGGAACGCGGGTGGTTATAGGTACCGGTCCTTTCAAATTTGTTAGCTGGTCGGCTGGCTCCCATATTATTTTGGATAGGAATCCCGATTATTGGGGAGAAGTTGCTAAAGTGGACCGTGTCACCTTCAGAGCGATTCCCGAAGGTACCGTGCGGGCAATTGAATTGGAAACGAACGGTGTTGACATTGCCCTGGATATCGAGGCCGCCGATCAAATGTTCTTGGCCATGCACCGGGGTATCAAACTCATTGAAACACCCGGTCTCGGTGCCGATTATGTTGGTTTCAACTGCCAAAGACCCCCATTTGATAATGTTCTTGTTCGGCAAGCAATCAACCACGCTATAGATATGGACTTGATTATCGATGTCGTTTTTGAAGGGCAAGGCGTCAGAGCCGTCAGTCCCATCAGCCCGACGGTTTGGGGAGCCCATCCCGGCTTGCAGGGCTACGAATATAACCCTGCTTTGGCTATGGAGTTATTGGCAGAAGCGGGCTATCCCAATGGGTTCAAAACGACCCTATGGACCAACGACAGCCCGCCGCGTATGATGGCAGCTGAAATTATGCAGGCGGATTTGGCTGCTGTGGGTATCGAGGTGGACGTACAGATTATTGAATGGGGAAAATATTTGGAAGATACGGCCGAAGGTAGACATGACATGTTTATCTTAGGTTGGACGACTATAACAGCCGATGCGGATTACGGTCTTTATGCCTTGTTCCACAGCGAAGAGTACGGTGACCCGGGCAACAGGACATTCTGGAGCACGCCTCGTCTGGACGAACTTTTGGAGCTGGGGAGGACAACTGTCGATCTTGAAGATCGTCTGGCTATCTACTACGAAGCCCAAGAAATAATTGAAGCCAATGCCCCTTGGATATTTATGAGATCACCGATAAATGTCGATGGTGTACGCTTTAATATTGAGGGGTTCAAGCCCCATCCATCGGGTAACTTTTTCTTAAATACCGTTGATAAAATTTAGTAAGCTGAGAGGGTGGGCGATAAAACGCCCACTCTTCCAATTAATAGGAAAGGAGTGGGCTGAAGGGTGGGAAAATATATAATTAAAAGATTATTGATGTTGATCCCCGTTCTCCTAGGGATTTCTATATTTGCATTTTCTATATTGTTAATGACGCCGGGCGATCCGGCCCGCATTATTTTGGGCGAACGGGCACCTCACGAACAATTGGAAAATTTAAGGCAAGAGTTAGGCTTAGATAAACCCATTCACATTCAATACTGGAATTGGTTGAAGAAAGCAATAAGGTTGGATTTTGGGCGGTCCTTGCGATCCAATGCTACTGTGACCAGAGAAATAGCCAACTATTTACCCAATACTGCCCAGCTCGCTCTGGCGGCCATTCTTGTTTCAATTTTAATTGGTATACCTATCGGAATTATTTCGGCAACTAAGCCCAATTCACTTTTAGATAATGTGGCTATGGTTGGTGCTTTGACCGGTGTGGGTATGCCCGCCTTCTGGCAAGCAATTATGCTTATCCTGATATTTTCCGCCCGTCTTGGTTGGTTTCCGTCTTCGGGGAAAATGGATGGTTGGATGTCTTTTGTCCTGCCGACATTAACCTTGGCGACGGTATCCACTGCCGGCATTGCCCGCATGACCAGATCGGCGATGCTGGAAGTTATCAATCAGGATTACATACGCACAGCACGCTCCAAAGGGCTTCCCGAGCGGGTGGTTATCTATCGCCACGCTTTGCGGAACGCTCTTATACCCGTTGTAACTATTATCGGTTTGCAGATGGGTGGATTGTTGACCGGGGCAGTATTGACGGAAACCGTCTTTGCTTGGCCCGGAATCGGCAGAATGATTGTTGATGCCATCAGGCTGAAAGACTTTCCAGTTGTCCAAGGAGTATTGATGACTTTTGCTCTGATGTATGCCTTGATTAATTTGATTGTTGATATCGTGTATGCCTTTTTAGATCCCAAATTACGAACACGGTATGAGTAGGAGGGGTAAAATGGAACGGCAGATAAAAAAGAATGTTCTCGGAAAGGGTATATTTCGTAGACTTTTACGCAACAAAAAAGCCGTTTTCGGTGCCTTTATGCTTTTATTCATCACCCTTTGCTCAATTTTCGCTCCTTATATTACTCCTCATGATCCCCTGAAACAAAATTTGCGAAACGGTCTTCAACCGCCCAGTTTGAAAGGAGATCACCTTTTGGGAACCGATAAGTTCGGTAGAGATATGCTGGCCCGTATCCTGTATGGTGGGCGGATATCATTGCGTATCGGTTTTATAAGCGTGGGAATCGGCTTAGTTATCGGTGGATTCCTGGGTTTGATTGCCGGCTATTATGGGGGGATCTTTGACGGTCTGATAATGAGGTTGATGGATATAATGCTGGCTTTGCCCGGACTCTTGTTGGCGATGGCCATTGTGTCAGCGCGGGGTCATAGTATAGAAAATGTAATGATAGCTGTAGGAATTACCATGATTCCCGGTTTTTGTCGCCTGATGCGGGCTGCCGTTTTGGAAATAAGGGAGAGCGACTTTGTGGTAGCTGCTGCGGCTTTAGGGGCTTCGGATTTTCGCATTATCCGCAAGCATATATTGCCCAATTCGGTCAACCCTTTGATAGTTCATTCATCATTGAGTATGGCTTCTTCCATATTGTTTGCCGCCGGTTTGAGCTTTTTGGGTATGGGTGCCCAGCCGCCGACACCGGAGTGGGGTAAGATGGTATCTGACAATAGGGCTTTTATTCGCCATCTCCACTGGGTCGTTACGTTGCCCGGTTTGGCTATAGTACTAAGTGTTTTATCCTTGAACCTGGTTGGCGACGGTTTGCGGGATGCTTTGGATCCGCGTATGAAAAACAAGTAAGATCTCCAATAAATAGAGGGTCAATTTATTAAAAGAAAAATTTAACCGCACTGATAATTTAACCGAAGGGTAACTTAATAGTAAAATAGCCATTGGCGATGGGTAATATGCCCATCGCCAATGGCTGTTGATGGAGAGAAATATGATTTTATCGTTAGTCTCAAACATGAAGAGAAATCCAAATTTCCCGGTCAGATCTTTAAAAGCCAGGCTGCAATTGAAAAATACACGGTCAAGCCGACTGCGTCGGCGATGGAGGTTATCAGCGGGCTGCTTGCTACGGCCGGGTCAAGCTTGATCTTTGTTAGGACGAAGGGCAGGAGCATACCTATAACGTTGGATATAATTACGATGATAATCATGGTTAAACCGACGACTAAACCGATTATAACGTCGCCTCTGAACAAACCAAGAAAGTAACCTGCCAGCCCGAGGGTTAAGCCTAACAAAGTCCCTACCAACAACTCCTTCGCCAAAGTTTGTGCCCAATGGGAAAGCTTGATATCCCCCGTAACCAAAGCACGTACGATCAAAGTGGCGCTTTGGGAGCCGGTGTTGCCGCCGGTGTCAATTAGAAGGGGGATAAAGAAAGCCAACACTATTGCCGAGGATAAAGTTTCTTCAAAGGTGGCCATGATTCCGGAAGAAATCAAGTTTATGAAGATAAGACCGACCAACCAACCGATCCGTTTGCCAAAAAGGGTTAAAACGCTTGTATTACTGTATTCATCTCGCAAAGGCCGTATAGATCCGGATTTATGAATGTCTTCGGTGGCTTCTTGACGGGTAACATCTAAAACGTCGTCGACGGTGATGACACCGATAATTTTTTCCTCCCCATCTATTACCGGCAAGACCAAAAAACCGTATTTTTCGAAAAGACGGGCAACTTCTTCCTGGTCCATGTTCTCCGGTACCTTGACTATATCTTTTTCCATGATTTCATGCACTTTTGTCTCGACGGAAGCCACGACCAATTCCCGCAAAGAAACGACACCCAAAAGGGTCCCGTCGGTTTTGACTACATAAATATAATAAGCACTCTCTGCGGAAGGTGCAACTTTTCTTAGGTAGGCTAATACCTCACTGACGCAAAGGTTCTCATTGATTGTAATATATTCGGTAACCATCAAGCCACCGGAGGTATCGTTTTTATATTCCATCAACTCCAGCAAGTCTTGACCGAATTGATTCATCAAGGCAAGGAGTTCTTTTGCCTTGTTTTCTTCAAGCTCCATTAAAACGTCGGTGGCTTCGTCGGTATACATATGTTTGAGTATTTCCGAGGCCCTGTGGGGGTCCAAGCTGCCAACGATGGTTGTCTCTTCACTCAAGTCCATCTCTTGTAATACGGAAGCAGCCAGGCTATGGGTCAAAGTCATTATAAATTTTTCTTGGGTTACCAAAGAAAGGTCACGCAAAGCTTCGGCGATATCTGCCGGGTGCATGCCTTTGGCTTTCTTGCCGGCTGCTTTTATCTTGTTTTCCTCCAGAAGTGTTTTTAAAACTGCCTGTGTCATTATTGTCTCCCTTCCGAGCAGGCATTTTTAAATATCCGGAGTTAAAAACGATAAAGGATCAAGATAGTTTACGCAGCAAGGGAAACCGGGCCTGCCCATGATTAATTTTTTTATACAAGTTGTACCTACGACTACCGGGATCAGGCTCCATTATTTCCTTCACCACTCTTTCCACCTAATAATGTTTAGATCCACCTCTTTATTTTATGTCTTTAAGATTACCGTGTCAACCGTGTAAATGATTTCCAGCGGGTTTGATTTTTCTTCCCCATCTAATCCTGAACCCTGTTCCGAGGCAATTTAATCGCCCTTTGTCTGCTGAATTAAAAAAAGATTGCAAAAAGGTGCACAAAAGAACAGCTATAAGCATATAATTATAGTTCCGGGAGATACAGCGGAAAAGGAGGGATAAAACAGATGCTTCCTTTGCTCTTTGGCCTGTTGTTTAGTGGCGTAATTGTTTTCTGTGCCTACCTGGCAAATGGCGTATTTCCTCAACCCTTATCGCCGGAGGACGAAAAGAAATATCTGACAAAAATGTTTGCCGGAAACAGCGAAGCCCAAAAAATTCTTATTGAAAGAAACTTGCGTTTGGTAGCTCATATTGCAAAAAGGTTCGACAACACGCGAGAGGATCCGGAAGATTTAATTTCAATCGGGGTAATAGGGTTGATCAAAGCCATTAAAACTTATAATTGGGAAAAGAAGACGCGTTTGGCAACCTATGCAGCAAGATGCATAGAAAATGAAATTTTGATGCATTTGCGGGCAACCAAGAAAAATCGCAACGAAATCTTGCTCCACGAGCCCATCGGTGCCGATAAAGAAGGCAACGAAATTACTTTATTTGATGTCTTGGGAGCCGCCGATGGTTGTGTAATGGAACAAGTGGAAGCTATTTTGGAAAAAGAAAAGCTATATGAAGAACTGGCTATATTGGAGCCTCGCGAAAAGATAGTCATTATACTCAGATACGGTCTGGAAGACGGCGTTGAAAAAACTCAACGGGAGATTGCTAAAAAGCTTGGTATTTCCCGCTCCTATGTATCCCGGATAGAAAAGAAAGCCGTGCAAAAACTAAATGAGAAATTGTTAGCAGAGAGCTGCCGTTGAGGGCAGTTTTTTTTTTAGAGCGAAACGTAGCTGAAATTGTTGGTAAAAATTGAGGGCATTGTCGAATATTCTGCTTTATGATAATTGTTGTTTAACCGATAAATTTATTTAAGAAGGATTAATTTATAAAGGCAAGAACGCCTCGCAAAGTTATGGAGGGGAGGAGATTTGGGAGCCAGGAGATACTTATTACCCGCTTTGATATGGCAAAGACAGTATTATACATAATAGTAGCGATTTAAATAGATATTCTTAAGATTTAGCAGCTTTTATGGCTGCTGACTTTGAAAATGAAAAGTTTTTCCTAATACGAATATGGAAGGGCAATGATACAGAGAAGCTATAAAGCCGGTTTAAAGAAATATTACAGTATCGGGGGCAGCCGGATTTTAGTCAAAGCCGGGATAACTTGCGGATATTCGCTGAATCGAAAGCATCCTTTGTCGGGAGGTAATTATATTATGGAGTATATAATTCATTTTAATATTGCAGCATTATTTGTAACCGTATTCATAACAGTGTTTCTATTCTTTAAAAAAGACAGATCAAAACCCTCGAACAAAATTTTGCTGGCTTTATTCATTTCCCATTTTTTAGCGGTAATATTCGGTATAGGGAGTCCAATAACCAATAACAATATCCATCTATACTCATTTGGCTTCAGAGATTTATGGAACTACGGTTTTCTGGTGAGTCACAACACTACAGCATTTTTGTTTACCTTATACGTAATCTATTTTCTAGGTGTCCATCATAAAAAGGCCAAGAAATACTTTTTATTCACAAGCATTCCTTTTATGGTTTCCATGGCCATTTTTATCATGAATCCATTTTTGAATTGGCTCTTTTACTATAACGATGCCAAGATATACACCCATGGGCCCATGATGAAGGTTTTGTATTTCAATGCCTACATTTACATGCTCTATGCTACGGTATTGGTTATCAGATCTCGCAAGCGATTGGTGCCGAGATTCAAATACTTTTCTTTGTTGGTTTTTTTGGCTTGTTCGGTATTCCCGATAGTGATACAGATGTTTTATCCCCACCTTTTAATCGAACTGTTCTTTCAATCCCTGGGTTTGCTAGGCATTCTTTTGGCCGTTGAAAATGAAGATGAAATTCTGGACGGTATTACCAAAGTATATAACCGCTATGCTTTTATTATGGATGCCAATGCCGCTATTCTGGGCAAAATTCCCAGTGATTTATTGGTCGTAAAACTATCTGGTACCAGCTATTACAACACTACCTTGGGAATCGATTTTATGAATGGTATAATGGCTGACATGGCCGATTGGTTGAAACGGTTGGATCCAAGCATCAGCGTATATGATTGTGGGAAAGGTAATTTTTGTTTGATGGATTTTGGTGGCTCCTATAAGATAGTATTAGGGCTGGCTAAGGCGACCTTGGAACGTTTCTCCCAAAAATGGGTCTATAAAAAGGCAGAGATAACGATTCCCTGTCAAATAAGTACTTTCAGTGTTCCCCGGGATATAAGCAATTTGGAACAAGTGATGCTAATTATTGATGCTCCCTTTGAGGGGCAGGACAACAATTCGGGAATAATATTTTCGGGAGCCCACAATTATTACCAGCGCAAGATAGATGTCGAACACGCAATAGAGAAAGCCATGAAGGACAGATCATTCCGGGTTTTTTACCAACCGATTTGGAACCGGCGGAAAAACAGAGTCGATTCAGCGGAAGCTTTATTGCGCTTGTTTGATAGCGATTTGGGTAATATTCCGCCCGATGAATTTATTCCCATTGCCGAAAAAAACGGTTCGATTATAGAAATTGGGGAATTTGTCTTTGCAGAGGTTTGTCGACTAATAAGCGAGAATAATATGGACAGGTTGGGGATTGTTTCTATAGATGTTAATCTATCGATAGTCCAATGCATGTACCGGGGATTGGCCAATAGCTTTGCCAATATTTTAAAAGGGTACGGGGTAAACCCGGCCATGATAAATCTGGAAATTACCGAGTCGGTGACCTCATCGAATGAATTTATTTTTCTAAAGACTATGACGGAGTTGCGAAAGATCGGTTTCACTTTTTCTCTTGATGATTACGGAACCGGCTATTCCAATTTATCGTACATTATAAATACTCCCTTCCAGATAGTGAAGTTGGATAAAAGCTTGCTTTGGAGTGCAGGAAAAAACGAGAGGTCCCGCATTGTTTTGCAGAATACCATAAAAATGTTACAGGAAATGAGGTTGAAAGTGGTAGTAGAAGGGGTGGAAACGAAGGAGCAAAAGAAATTTCTGGAGGACCAAAAATGCGATTACATGCAAGGCTACTTTTTCTCGCGGCCCTTGGAAGAAACAAGCTTCTTGACTTACTGCCAGGAACATAAAAACGAAAAAATCCAAGGTACTGCCAAATCGAATTGAAGGATACCGACCGCCGGCCCGGTTGGTTTGTTTTCCACCTTGAAAAGAAAACGCCAATAGTGTAAAATAGTTATTATGATTAGATATTTGCCATAATTGACAAATATCTTTTTTTATAGCAAAATGAGGATATAAGAATCGATGCTCCAAGCAAAAGATAAATTGTCAGTATAAAATATTCAGAAGGGGGAAAACTCTACAGTATGTTGGAAAAATTTCGCCCAAATGAAACAGCAGAAAGCTTATCCCAAATCGATTTGGAAAGCTTAAGACAAAAAGGAATCAAGGGAATTATCTGTGATATCGATAATACTCTTCTTTTATATAAGGAGGCTGAACCGAAAAGCAAAGAAAAAGAATGGATAGACCGGGCCAAGGAAGAGGGCTTCTCAGTAATTCTTTTGTCAAATGCACTTCCCCGCCGGGCTGCGTCTTTATCACAGATTTTGGATATACCTGCTAAAGCGCAGGCAATTAAGCCGAGCCGCAAAGGCTTTCGCAAGGCCCTCAAGATTTTGGATCTGTCGGCCAAAGAGGTGGCGGTAATCGGTGATCAGTTGTGTACCGATATTTTGGGAGGCAACCGTATGGGGATGTATACAATTCTGGTTGCTCCTTTAGGTACGAAAGAATTCATAAGTACAAAATTTATGCGTATCTTAGAAAGATGGATTAAAAAGCATCTTCAGATGCAAAAAGCTGACGTGAAAACCGCGGATGTTAAATAAGGAGGTTGTAAAGTATGAAAAAAACAGGATATTTCCTGTTACTGCTTCTTTTAATTTGCGGACAAGTCGGTGCTTCTTCCAACTATTACGACTTGGGTGAGCGGATTTTAAAGAAAGGACTGGAAGGGGTTGACGTGGCAATTTTGCAACAACGTTTATGCCTTTTGGGTCTTTATAACAGTGATGATATAGATGGAATTTACGGTCCCATGACTGTTGAGGCCGTAAAGGAGTTGCAAAGAAGGTGCGATTTAAAAGCGGACGGGATTTTGGGTCCTAAAACCATTGAGTGTTTGCCCCATGATCTACCCGTATCTTCACGGGCGGATTTTAATAGAGAAGAGATATTAATATTGGCCAGGGTTATACATGGAGAAGCCAGGGGAGAACTGTTTAAAGGGCAAGTCGGTGTTGGGGCTGTAATATTAAACCGGGTTAAACACCCTTCATTTCCCAACACGATAAGAGAAGTAGTTATGGAAGACGGTCAGTTCAGCTGTATATTCGATGGGCAAATTAATTATTATCCGACGGAAGAAGCTCTCGATGCAGCCCGTGCCGCATTGGCCGGTTATGACCCGACCCGGGGGGCTTTATTCTTTTACAACCCGGCTATTGCTACCAATGTTGCTTGGATATCCAAAAGGCCGGTGGCTGAAAGAATCGGTAATCATCTGTTTTTATACTAACCCGATAAGATATTGTATGTAGGAATATCGGTCCGGTGCAGGACCGGCGTATAATATAATTGTTACAGAAGAATATTACTCTATGACGCTACTGCCGGCAAAGCCGGAAATTGTTAAAAGAATATTGAGATAATATTCGGTATCGATAAACCGAATTAAGATTTGGAGCGGGAGGAGTGTATGGCAAAGGTAACCTTGTTGGCAATTGGTGTGGAAAGGGCTTTACTGGGAGGAGTTGCCAAAGGCATAAATATAGTTTTGAGCCAATTGCTGCCGGAAATTACCGTGGACTTTAAGTATTTAAGGAGTTACCCGTCGACCTTTTACCCCTTGGTACCCGAAGAAAATGACCGCCTGATTGTCTTGCATGGCAAAGAAGAGGGCGGCTTGGAGGATTACCTGCTCATCGACAATAAAATTCTTTTCGTTTTTTTACCATTAGGGGTTTATTACAAGAAGGGCGAATTAAGAAAGATAGCCGAGAAGATCAAAGCTTTTATCGGCAGTAAAGATGTCATTGCCAAGCCCTAGGCTTAACTCATACAATAGCTTTTGTTTTTGCAGGAAAGTGGGAACCGGCAATTTTGCTCCTTAGGAGGATCTGTCGATGGATAAAAAAATTTTAAAATGGGGTGGCATGTTACTCCTTGTCGCCTTAATTTGGGGGACAACCTTTGCTGTAATGAAAGATCTCTTAAGTGAACAGACGGCAGAGGATTTTTTATTTTGGCGGTTTCTTTTGGCCGGTATCTTTTTAGCCCTTTTGGCCGGCAAAAAGTGGTTGCAAATGGATCGCCGCCGCTTTTGGCAGGGTTTATTGTTAGGATTATTGTTATATGGCGGCTATACTGCTCAAGTTTGGGGATTGAAATATACCACAGCTTCTCAGGCCGGTTTTATTACCGGCTTGGCGGTGGTCTTCGTTCCTTTGCTGGCGATTTTGGCGGGTCTGGAAAAGGCGGATATCTTTAAAGTGACCGGTGTATTTTTAGCAGTTTTGGGGTTATACCTCTTAACCTATACCGGTTCATTTTCCATAGGTTGGGGTGAATTGTTGGTTCTTGTTTGTGCAATCTTCTTTGCTTTGTACATTGTTCTTTTAGGCCGTTTTGCAAGCGAGTCCGATCCTTTACCCTTTGTGGCAGTGCAAATGCTGGTTGTGGCTTTATTGATGCCCATTATTCCGGCCTTGCAGGGGGTGGAAATGCCTTGGGAGAATTTGTCTTTTACCGTCTTGCAATGGGGGCAGATTCTTTACTTGGGACTGGTGGCAACCGCCTTGGCTTTTATTTGGGAGCACAAAGCTCAACAAATTCTTTCCGCTACATTTACTGCCTTGGCCTTGGCGATGGAACCGGTTTTTGCCGCTATTTTTGCTTTTTTCTATCTGGGCGAAGCCTTGCCTGTTTTATCATACATCGGTGGCTTATTGATTATTGTCGGGATGCTTTTGGCCGGCCATGTTGAAAGAAAAAAAGAAACCCATGGCAGAACACCATAGGTTTCGGCAGACTTTATTTTTTTAACCTTTGATTGATACGAGGGGTTTGAGGCGGCAGACTTTTTTGGTCAAGCCTATTGTTGCCAAAGTATTTATAACTTCATCAATATCTTTGTAAGCGGAAGGGGCCTCATCAACTATCCGCCTGTAATCCCTTACATTGGATATAACATTTGACATTTGATCGGTAAAATCTTTTTTATCGATTTCTTTTTTGGCCTTTGTCCGGGAAAGGACTCGGCCGGCTCCATGGTTTACGGAGTGAAAGGTTTCATCGATTTCTTCCGTTGCCACTACTACATAAGATCCCGTTCCCATGCTGCCCGGGATGATAGCCGGTTGGCCGATGCGGTTGTAAAGGGCAGGGTTTTGCGGATGCAAGGGAGGCAGGGCCCTGGTGGCACCTTTCCGGTGGATTAAGAGTTTTTTGCGACCGTGGGTCTCGAATTTGGCAATGTTATGGGCAACATCATATACCAAGGTCAAATCCAAGCGATGGGGAACTTCATTGAAGGCGCTGCCAATTGCTTCGCGAACCTGATAAGTCATCAGTTGTCGATTGGCAAAGGCAAAGTTTCCGGCACAAGCCATGGCCTTAAGGTAATTTTGTCCGTCATCGGATAAAATTGGAGCGGCGGCCAGCCCTTTGGTGGGAAATTCAACTTTGTTTTTTTCGGCTCTTTGGGCCATCAAGGCGCTGTAATCAATGCAAATCTGGTGGCCAAAACCCCGGCTGCCGCTATGAATCATAATGGTCAGGGTGTCGATTTCCAGGCCCATGGTCTTTGCAGCTTGGGCGTTGAAAATTTCTTCCACATAGCCTATTTCAATAAAATGATTACCGCTGCCGAGAGTCCCCAGTTGGTCAGACCTGCTCATCGCTTTTCTGCTGACGGCTTTGGGGTCGGCATTGGAAAAGCATCCTTCTTCCTCCGACATTTCCAGGTCGCTCCAGCGCCCATAGCCTATTTCCACCAAGGCCCGGGCCCCTTTTTTCAATACCGAATCAATGATTGGTGTCAATTCACTTTTCAGCGGACTGGTCTTACCGACACCTAAGGGGATACGTTTTTCAATGGCAATCATTATGTTTCTCAGTTGATCTACGTTGACATCCTGATGCAAAATATTTGTGCGCAAAAGGCGAACACCGCAGTTGATGTCCATGCCTACCGCACCTGCCGAAACCAATCCTCTCTGTGCATCCATCGGCAGGATGCCACCGATGGGAAGGCCGTAACCGGTATGTATGTCGGGCATTGCAACTACAGGACCGGCAATACCCTCCAGCGAGGCAGCATCGATGAGCTGCTGATAACAGTCCGGTTCAAAATCCTCCAGAAGAGCCGGGCTGATGTAAATGATGCACTCGGTTTTCATCTTGCCTGTCCTAGGTATCATAAACCTGTTTTTACCCTTTTCTTGTAGTCTGATGGTTTACACCTCCAAAACATATACTCCGTACTTTTATATTATAACTTATACATATTTTTTTCTCCACCATTTTAAGCGCATTGTCGGCAAAAAAGAGGTAAGAAACAAAGGAAGGCGAAAACTAGAATAACCGCTAACGATAAAGGGCGGTTGTGGGAGATTATTTTCCCGCAATAATTTCCAATAGGATGGGAGAGAAGAAATGAAAATTATTGATATGCGCAGTGACACGGTAACCAAGCCGACCTCGGCTATGAGGAAGGCGATGGCAGAGGCCCCCGTTGGCGACGATGTATACGGAGAGGATCCTACGGTCAACGCTTTGGAGAAGTTGGGGGCGGAGATTTTGGGCAAAGAAGCGACCTTGTTTATTCCCAGCGGCACCATGGGCAACCAGGTTGCTGCCCTGACCCATACGACACCCGGCCAGGAAATAATTACCGAGGCATCTTCCCATATTTTTTTGTTCGAAGCCGGTGGTTTGGCCCGTTTGGGCGGACTGCAGACGCATATTTTGCCCGGTGAGCGAGGTCTTTTCAGTCCGGAATCTTTGATGAAAGCAATTCGAACCCCCAATATTCATTTTCCGCCAACGGGCTTAGTAACCTTTGAAAATACTCATAATCAGGCCGGTGGCAGAGTTTTGAAGCCAGCCGACTACAAGCCTCATATTGATGTTTGTCGTCAATATGGCATACCCATCCACTTGGATGGTGCCCGGCTATTCAACGCAGCCGAAGCCTTGAAATTGCCGCCCTGTGAATTAGCGGCGGGATTTGATTCGGTTTCCGTTTGCCTCTCCAAAGGCTTGGGAGCGCCGGTCGGTTCCTTATTGGGTGGTAGCAAAGAATTTATCGACAAAGCCCGTCGTTTCAGGAAGCTTCTCGGCGGCGGTATGCGCCAAGCCGGGATAATAGCAGCCGCCGGCATAATTGCTTTAAAGGATATGCCGGCCCGCCTGTCAATCGACCATGAAAGGGCCCAAAGGCTTAAAAAAGGTATTAATAGTACCGATAATTTCCATGCAGGTGTGCCCGTAGACTCAAATATAGTAATCGTCGAATACCGGGGTTCGTTACCAATCCAAGAGCTGGTTTTAGCCTTGGCCCGGCAGGGTTTAATGGTAAATTCCGTCGGCCCCCGCGCTTTACGACTGGTAACCCATTACGATCTTACTGAAGATGATATTGACAGAACTATAGAAATTTTGACGAAAAACTAAATAAAAGCTTATTATAAGTATACTTCTTGCGAATTTGATGAAAGGAAAAGAAGGATATTTTTCCTGTCTGTCGAATTTATTTGGTAACAAAAGGATTTATTGACAAAGATATATCATCAAAAGTAGGGGAAACCGAAATGAAGCCATATGATACAAAGCTTGGAACTATGCTCAAAGAGTTCAACTTCATATCTGATGAGCAACTGAATGAAGCACTGGAAATCCAAAAGACAAAACAAAAGGACCTACGATTGGGTGAAATCCTTGTAGACTTAGGTTATTTAGATGAAAATGATTTAATCCAAGTACTGGAATTTCAGATGGGGGTTCCCCATGCCGACTTAAAGAAATATGCACTTGATCCCAGCTTGGCAAACCTGTTGCCGGAAAATTTGGCGCGACGCCATTTGGCCGTTCCTCTCGAATTGAACGGCAATAAATTGAGGGTTGCTTTGGCTGATCCGGCCAATGTTGTAGCCCTCGATGATATACGCAAAGTGACGAAATATTCCATTGAACCGTTGATAGCCTCCCAAAAAGAGATCAAGCGGGCAATCAGCAGGCTTTATATTTCCTCCGGTACCAAAGCGGAAGAAGTAATGCAAATCTTGGAATCCCAAGAAATAGCCGTTGAAGATGAACCCATTTTGATAACCGATGTAGATGACGAAGTAGAGGATGCGCCCGTTGTTCGTTTGGCTAACCTTGTAATCAATCAAGCCATCCAGGAGAGGGCCAGTGATATCCATGTCGAGCCCTGGGCAGAGCAGGTCAAAGTGCGATATCGGGTCGATGGTATTTTAATCGACCGTATGACCGTACCCAAAGCCAACCAGGCCGCCCTTTTATCCCGCTTGAAGATAATGGCCAACTTGGATATATCGGAGCGGCGCAAGCCCCAGGACGGCAGAATTAACATAAAAAGGGGAGAGATAGAGTGGGACATGAGGGTTTCAACCCTACCCACAATGTACGGTGAAAAAATGGCAATCCGTATTCTCGACCGTATGGCCATTCCTTCTTTGGACAGCT
The DNA here is from genome assembly GCA_964568715.1 of uncultured Halanaerobiales bacterium. Taxonomy (GTDB): domain Bacteria; phylum Bacillota; class Halanaerobiia; order B1SED10-174; family B1SED10-174; genus CAZMQU01. The sequence continues at coordinate 125,688 of CAZMQU010000002.1, read as the reverse complement.
TAGGTTTTACGGAAGAGAACGAAGCGATTATTCGCGCTGCCATCAAAAATCCCCACGGGATATTCTTGGTAACCGGGCCGACAGGTAGCGGTAAGTCAACGACCCTGTTTTCAGCTTTAAAGGAACTCAATAAACCCCAAGTAAATATTACGACGGTAGAAGATCCAATCGAATACGTTTTGCCCGGCGTCAATCAGGTGCAAGCCAATCCTCGTATCGGTGTCACTTTTGCCAACGTATTGCGTTCCATGTTGCGCCAAGACCCGGATATTATAATGGTTGGTGAGATAAGGGACAACGAAACGGCCGGTATTGCAGTAAATGCAGCTTTAACCGGTCACTTGGTCGTGAGTACCCTGCACACCAACGATGCACCCTCGGCCGTAACCCGTTTGGTGGAAATGGATGTGGAACCCTTTTTGGTTGGCACGACGGTAATAGGTATAATGGCACAGCGATTGGTTCGCCGTGTTTGTCCCAACTGCCGCAAGAAGGTTGAATTGTCTGAAGATGAAAAGATATTTTTGGCCAATAATAACTTCTCACTGGATTTTCAATACACAGGAGCGGGCTGCTCCCGATGCAACTACTCCGGTTATCGGGGGCGGATGGGAGTCCATGAGATTTTAACGATGAATCGGCAGCTTCGTCAATTGACTTCAAAAAATGCCAATGCTGAGCAAATTAGGGATGCAGCACTGCAAGACGGGATGAAGACGCTCCTCATGGACGGCTTGGAAAAAGTTCGAGGTGGTTTTACCAGCCTGGAAGAAGTATTGAAAGTAGCTGCTGCCCAATAGGAGGATTGCAGATGATTATCGAACTTTTGACGGAGGTGGCCCAAGATCCCCAGATTTCCGACTTGCATCTTACGGTCAATTCCGTACCCATTATTCGGCGTAACGGCGACTTAATGGCCATACCCGGCGAATGGGATGTATTGTCTACCGAAAAATTGCAAGAAATAGTAGCTGTTCTTATGCAGGAAAACCAATTGAATACCTTCAGAAAAGAAAAAGAATTTGACTTTTCTTTCAGCATTCCCGGAGTCAGTCGTTTTCGGGTCAACGCTTATCATCAACGGGGCAATATAGCGATTGCCTTTCGAATTATACCTTCTCATATTAAAGGTTTCAAAGAATTGAACCTACCGGCTGTTGTCAGGGATTTATGCAAACTCAACAGTGGTTTTGTTGTCTGCACCGGTCCGACCGGCAGCGGCAAGTCTACAACCCTCGCTGCCATGGTCGACAGCGTCAACCGGAGCCGTAAATGTCATATCATCACCTTGGAAGACCCGATTGAATATTTGCACCACCACCAAGAAAGCATCATCCATCAGCGGGAGATCGGCAGTGACAGCTACTCCTTCGCCAAGGCTTTGCGGGTGGCTTTGCGCCAAGACCCCGACGTTATTCTGGTCGGGGAAATGCGTGACTTGGAAACTATTGCTACCGCCATTGAAGCGGCGGAAACCGGCCACTTGGTAATGACCACCCTTCATACCAATGATGCCGCCCAAGCGGTGGAGCGGATTATTGACGTTTTCCCGCCCCATCAGCAGACCCAAATTCGTATCCAGTTGGCCGCCGTTTTCGAGGGTGTCATTGCCCACCAATTGATTCCCCGTCGCGATAAACAAGGGCGCGTCTTGGCAACGGAAGTGTTGGTGGCCACCGGGGCGGTGCGCAATTTAATCAGGGAGGCCAAGACCCATCAGCTTTACTCGGTAATGCAAACCAGTGCCCAGCTGGGCATGTATACCATGGATAAATCTTTGGTTACTTTATATGAACGCGGTTTAATAAGTTTGGAGGACGCAATTTTCCGCAGCACCGATCAAGAATATATAAAAAAGAACTGTGCTTTTTGATCTTTGTTAAGGAGGGGGCGACATGCCTTCAACATTCATTTTCACCGGTAAAAACAACCAGGGCCGTGTTATAAAAGGCACCATGACTGCCAACAGCCAGAGGGATGTTGCTATCCGCTTGCGGGAACAAGGCTATTTTGTAGTTTCCATTACGGAGAAAAAGGAAAGTAAAGAGATTAAACTTGATTTTCTCAAGCCCAAAAAGGTAAAAATCTATGACTTGGCTATATTCTGCCGTCAGATGGCGACGATGATTGAGGCAGGTTTGCCTTTGGTTCAAACCTTGACCATTTTACGGGATCAGGCTGCCAACCCCTTACTAAAAGAAACCCTGGCCGATGTTGTCCAAAAAGTAGAGACCGGCCGCACCCTTTATGAGGCTGCTGCCGCCCACCCGAAGGTCTTCCCCAAGATATTTGTCCAGATGATCAAAGCCGGCGAGGCCGGCGGGCTGCTGGAAGAAGTCTTGGAACGATTGTCGGAGCATTTTGAAAAAGAATTGGCTTTGAGTCAAAAGGTCAAATCGGCCCTTATGTATCCGGTAATCATTATCTTCGTGGCCATCGGTGTACTATTTTTCCTCTTGATCGGTATAATTCCAACCTTCGTTGAAATGTTCGAAGGTCTGGGCTCGGAATTGCCGGGTATAACCCAATTAATCATCAATATTAGCGATTTTCTCCGGGCCTATTGGTATATAGTATTCGGCGGTTTGGGGTTGACATTTTTTGTTCTCAATTTGTTTAAAAAGACGCCCAAGGGTGAGCTACTCTTCGATACAGTGGCTTTGAAGATCCCCCTTATCGGAGATTTATTGAGAAAGACCATGGTCTCCCGCTTCGCCCGTACTTTGGGTACCCTTTCAGCCAGTGGTGTGGCCATCATCGAAGCGGTTGCCATTGTCGAAGAGATAATTGAAAACAGGGTTCTTTCCGGAATATTGACCGAAGCCCGCGTCCAGTTGCAGGAGGGGATCGCTTTGTCGGTGCCCCTGGAAGAGAGTAAGGAATTCCCCCGCATGCTGGTCGAAATGGTACGCATCGGCGAAGAGACGGGCAGCATCGATGCCATGCTGGGCAGGGTTGCCGATTTCTACGACCAAGAAGTGGATCACAGCGTCGAAGGTTTGGTCAGCATGATCGAGCCGGCCATGGTCGTATTCATCGCCGGTATAGTCGGTATTATCGTTGTGTCAGTCATGTTACCCATGTTTGAAATGCTCAATGCCATATAACTACCCAGAAAGGCAAGGCCGTTTTTAAGAAATATTGAGGAGGTGAAAAAATGATTAAGATCAACCGTTTAATGAAAAATGACAAGGGCTTTACCCTAGTCGAACTTTTGGTCGTTATCGTCATCATCGGTATTTTGGCTACCATAGCCATCCCCCGCCTGGTTGGGGTCAGGAAGCGGGCCAACAAGACCAAGTCTATCGGTAACTTAAGGACCATCCAGACTGCCTTGGAGATGTACTTTGTCGACTTTGATGCCTATCCTGCCGACTTGGATGATCTAGTGGGTGAGGATTTGCTCATCGATGAGGTTCTTATAATTCCCACTACGACAGATCAGTACGATTATACTGCAACTGGCGGCGAATATCTGGTCAAGGATGACGTATTCGAACTGGAGCTGACCGCAGAAGGTGTGGAGCAACTTTAAGATACTGTCTGCTCTGTGTGGTCTTTAACAGTTCTTTACCGGCTGTAAACTGCCGGTGAAAAGGTACGGTGCGGGGTAGGGTCCCTTTGAGGGGTCTTTCCCCTGAATCACCCTGTAAGGGGGTTTTATGAAGTGGTTGTATTGTTCGTGGCTTTAGGCCTTATTCTGGGTAGTTTTCTCAATATGCTCATCTACCGGCTGCCCCGCAAGGAGGGTATCTGGGGTCCGAGATCCCGTTGTCCTTCTTGCGGAGCCGGTTTAGGATTTTTGGATTTGATTCCCGTCCTGAGCTATATCGCCCTGCGGGGGCGGTGCCGGTATTGCCGTGAGCATATTCCTATTCGGTATTTATTTGTAGAAATTATAACGGCCCTCGCTTTTGGAGGGTTCTACATGCTCTACGGCCCGGGTTGGTTATTTTACCGGGCCGCAATCCTTTTTTTGTTGCTTTTTCCCGCCGCCATTATCGACTGGCAGCATCAAATCTTGCCCAATGAGTTGACCTTGGGCGGTTTGGCTTTCGGCTTGCTCCTTTCCCTTTGGGGAGGGCATCTGACCTTTTGGGGTGCATTGTTGGGGGCTTTGGTCGGTGGCGGCTTTTTATTTATCATCGCTTATATTTATCCCCAGGGGATGGGGGGAGGTGATATCAAGCTGATGGCCATGGTCGGCAGTTTTGTTGGCTGGCCTTATGTTTTGGCAGCTATATTTATAGGGGCATTCATAGGTTTGCTTTACTATTGCTATGGCCTTTTGGCCAAAAAGGTCAATCGGGATACCCCGCTGCCTTTTGGTTCCTTTCTGGCTTTGGGAACCTTTCTGGCCCTCTTTTTCGGGCCTTGGCTATTGAATATTTATTTAAATCTCTTGGGTTTTTAGTTGGTCTGGATTTCCCCACTGTCTTTGGGTTTGGGGAGTTGAAAGAAGGAGGTAAAAAGTGTCTGACAGGCGGGGTCTTACCCTCCTGGAAGTCCTCCTGGTTATAGTGATTTTGGGAATTACTTTTACTTTGGTTAATCCCTTGCCGGCAATTATCGGTCGCATGCAGTTGAAACGTTGGAGTCGCCATGTGGCATCGGATTTGCGCTTGGCGCAATATCGGGCCATTTGTGAAAACAGCAACCATTATATAGATTTGGATATTGCCGAAAACTCTTATATGGTTTACATGCTCCAAGACGGAGCCAAAAAATTGATAAAATACAGGCAGATTGAGCCGCCGGTGAAGCTGGAAGGGGTTAGCATCAACCCTTCTTCCTTTCACTTTACCCCCAGCGGGGCCCCCTCTCGCGGCAACACGATAACGTTGGCATGGCGAGGGAGAAAAGCTTCAATCTATACCCGGGTTGGAACAGGGCGGGTCCGGATAGATTACGATTAAAAGGGGGTTGCTTGGTGGTCAAAGGTAATAAAGAGGGGTTGACTTTGCTGGAGGTCCTCCTCTCGATTGTTGTTTTGGGGCTAATCGGTATGATCTTGGCGGGGCTGGTTAATTTCAGTATTGTCAAATCGAAGCAGGAGAGACCGCAAACCAAGGGAGTTTTCGGTGCACAAGCGGTCATGGAGGAATGTTTATACAAGGCCGGGGAGCTGGCAAACAAAGAAGGAAGCCTGGGCGGATATTATTCCTATCGGATCCATACCGAGCCTTTTGCCGGTGTGGATTTATTGTATTTGGAAGTAAGCGTTTACCATGGTATTGGCGAAGAAAAGAATGAGGTGGTCACCCTCCGCACCTATAAATATTTACCGGAGGGAAATAAAGATGAGCATGGATAATCGAGGGTTCAGTCTTTTGGAAGTACTGTTAGCCATAGCCTTGGCTTCTGTAGTTATGGCTTCTCTTTGGAGCATGGCTTTGCATGTCAACCGTTTTTGGGAGAAGGAGGGGCGGGATATCGAAGACAGGCAGCAAGGCCGTTTTGTCTTGGAGATAATTAGTCGGGAACTGCGGCAAGTTTGCCGGAAATCTCTTGTGTTTTTGGAACCGACGGTCCGGGGCTACAGGCGGTTGGAGTGTTCGCCCCGCCATGATCTTGGAACCATTTGGGCTTATTACAGTAAAGACGGCAGTATCCTGAAGGGTGTCAAAGCCGAAGGCAAAACCCGCTTTACCGGCATGTCCCTGGCCTTGGAAGTAGAAGATATGTTTTTCCGGCCCGAATATTACGACGGCCGGGTGGCGGTTCGGGTTACGGTTCGAATAAAAGGTGAGGGGCAAAAGATTCCTTTTGTGGCTGAGACTCTGGCCATTCCCCGTCTTTAGGTGGTGGCGACATGAAAAGATTGCCTTGCGAAAAGGAACGGGGTCAGACCTTGATTGCCGCTTTATTGATCTTGATTTTAATCAGCGGCATCGGTGTAAGTTTGATTCGGGAGATGATGACGGAAATAATGGTCAATCGCAATTTAAAGGTCCAGCGCAAATTGTTATACCTTGCTGAAGCCGGCCAGGCCTATGCTTTGGCGCATCTTAGCCGGGATATTGCTTGGTTGCCTGCTGAACCTGATCATGAAATGGCCCCCGGCGAAGGGTTTAGTCTGATTTTGGAATTTACTCCCCAAGGGGTGCTGGTGACTTCAACCGGTAGGATTGGCAAAAAGGAATTGCCCATTCAGGCGGAATACTTTTTTAAAGTCGATGAGGAAGCTTTTCAGTATTCCTTGCTTTCCGCCGGTCGGATAAAGCTTGCCTGGCAGGATGATTTATTTTTGAAAGCACTTTTTGCCAACGATGATGTAATTTTACTGGACCAAGAAGGAATAGCCAACTTGCATGCCGACGAAGGGGTTTATGCTGCAGGAGAAATATTTTTATCGGAAAACATCTGTTTTGATTTTGGCGACCTTTGGTCGGGAGAAAACAGGGTTAAGATACCGCAGATTGACTGGTCGGGGCTTAAGGCATGGGCGCGGGGTACCGGTACCTTCCTGGTGGGAGACCGAACCAACAAGGTGTTCGACCCGGCAGTGTTTGGGCCTTACTTTATTGACGGGGATTTGGTTTTGGAAGAGATGGATGAAGTATTTTTCAGTCCGGGAATTGTTGTGGTAACGGGGGATTTGTATTGCCGCGATTCTTGCTTGGAAGTTGAAGGAAATTTACCGATTTTTTTGGTGGTGGGCGGCAATGTAGAGATCGAAAATTCTACAAATTCAGAGGGATTTAAAGGGTTATTGGCGGCGGAAGGCCAAATAAGGATAAAAAACATGCTTTTTTTTGATGGATTTGTCATAAGTGATGATAATAGGAAGGGAATTTATGTCGAGAAAGCGAACTATATAATAAGCAATTTATGGGAGGACGTAGGATATTGCAGAGAAGACGTCTTCTTACCGGATAAGGTGGAACTGACTTGGTGGAAGGAGGGGCCACTGAAATGACAAAGGAAGATGAAGAGTACAAACTACAAAATTACACGGAAGTTTTGGTCCTACAGACATTGAAGGAAATGTTGGAGGAAACGGAGGGAATTTGCAAATGCCGCCAATGCCAAATGGAGATTGCCTCTTTTGCATTGAATCAATTGCAACCGATGTACATTACCTCCCGTAAAGGCGAAATCTATTCACGGCTGGAGGAGTTTAAGGTTCAGGTCAAGGCTGACATTATTACCAGCTTAGTCAAAGCTATAGAGATAGTAAAGAAAAATCCTCGGCACAGGTGATTTAGGAAGAAGGTGAAAAGATGGCACGCCCTATTATTGGTCTGGATATTGGACACAGCTGTATCAAAGGAGTCAAAGTTGCCCCTCTGAGAAAAGGGGCTGAACTGATTTCTTATTCTTCCCTCAACTTCCACGGTGAAGTTGTGGAGCGGGGTAAAGTGGTCGATGAAGCGGTTTTAGCTAACGCCTTGGGGGAACTTGCCAAGGATTTGCGACCCGGCAGAGCCAGAATTGTCGCAGCGGTTTCCGGCGAGCAGGCGGTAATTAGAACCATTAAAGTACCTGCCATGGCGGAAAAAGAATTGCGGGATGCTCTCCCTTGGGCAATGGAGGAACACCTGCCATTTCCTGTCGAAGAAGCGTCGATGGATTTTGTAATAAGAGAAAAAGATGGGCCGGGGGTTGATAAAGACAAGGAGCTGCTGGATATTCTTGTCGTAGCCGTACCTACCGAAGTGGTAGAAAGCTATTTACGCCCCATGCGGAGGGTTGGTATTAATCCGTGTTGCCTTGATTTACAACCTTATGCCTTAGTCCATAATTATCTGTATTTTAATCCGCAAAACAAGGAAAATCTGGCCATTGTCGATATAGGGGCCAGCACAACGGACATTGTCATCGTCAAAGAAGATGATGTGGAGTTAACCCGGACGGTCAGTTTGGGAGGCAATGATTTTACGAAAGCCATCTCCCATGCTTTCAATATCACCCGCCCGGAAGCGGAACAATTTAAGCTGCGCCAATCAGGCAGCGACGGCTCCCGTTTGGAAGATTGTTTGATTTCTTTAGCGGAGGAGATCGGGGCGGAAATATCCCGTTCCATGGAATATTTTCATATTCAAAGAAGAGGCGAAACAATTGATAAAATCTTGTTGACCGGAGGGAGTGCGTATACAGCCGGTTTGAAAAAGTATTTGACCGAAAATCTAAATGCCGGACTGGAATGGTGGGAATTCTCTTCCATGTTGCAGATTTCCCCGCGGATTTCTGCTGACGATCGGGAACTGGAGTGCTTTTCCATGGTCGGTCTGGGGCTGGCTTTAAGTGAGGTGTTGGTCTAATGTTTCGCATAAATTTATTACCGCCGGATGAGAAGCATGAACTGAATATAAAAGAGATAGCAATCGTTGTTGCTTTCATTGTTTTTATAGGTGCCATGGGGATTTTATATGTTATCAACTTTTATCAAACTCAGATTTTGACGACGGAATTGAGCAATTTGCAGATGGAGTATTTGCGGTACCAGGAAGCTGTAAAAAAGGTCGACGAAGCGGAAGCCAAGAAAGCCGAACTGGAAAAAAGGCTTGTTTTGCGCGATCTGTTTACCGTTCGGCTTTCCTGGGCGGAGCTTTTAAAAGAATTGGCTTACTGCATACCGGGCCGATTGGCTTTCGATACTGTGAATATTTCCCGCTACGGTGTTTTGGATTTAGAAGGTGAAACCACCGACCACCACCAGGTTTCGGTCTTTATGGATAACTTGGAAGATTCCGATTATTTCAGCGATGTGCGATTAGTTCAAAGTACCAGCAGTTGGCAGGGTGATTTCCGGCTGACCCGTTTTCTTTTGGGGATGGATATCGTAATGGAGGAGGATCTTTGATGTTGCGGAATATCAGTTTTAGAGAGAAGATTCTTTTAGCAATTGCTCTGTTACTTATCATTGGAGCAGTCTACTATTTAAAGTTGTACAGCCCCATGACGAAGAAAATAGCCGACCTGAATGAGTCAATTCAGACGACGCAAGGGGAGATCAATCGTGCCAAGGTAATTACTCGACGCTTGCCGCAAATAGAGCGGGAGCTTGAGGAGATTGAAGCGGAATTGGCTTTTTATCATGCTATGATCCCCACTGAAAAAGAAGTTACCCAGTTTTTGCGGGATTTGGAGGCCTTATCCAACAGTTTATACCTGCGTTTTAAAATATTTCGCCCGGAAGGTACCACTGCTTTTGATACATACAACCAGCAGGAATACAAATTAAGTATAACGGGCCATTTTCACAATGTTATTTTATATATAACCGCTTTGGAGGAGTTTAGGCGTATAGTAAATATTCGCGATATCGTTTTGTCGAATGCTGACAGTATAGAAAAAGATTGGGTAGAATTAGAGATTAACATTGTAACATATTCACTCATAGCCGGGGAGGGAGGTGCTATCTAGTGGCTTATGCACCGGATGATTTTGAAGAACGCATAGAGCGTGATGAATACAGCGACCAAGAATATGGGTATGAAGAAGAAAAAGATGAGGCTCAATGGCTGGATGAAACGGAGGAGCTGATAAAGGAGCCGGTGGGCAAAAAGAAATTTTTTATGATTGTAGCCCTTGTTATATTGGTATTAATTTTAGCAGCCCTCGTCGGTTATCACTTTTTTGGCTATCTGTTTAGTCCCGGTTCTTCCTCTGTGCAACAAGAAGAAATGATTGTTGATGATAACCGGGTCACTGCCAAAGAACCGGAAGAAGCGCCGCCAAAAGAAGATAAGGGGGCGGAAACTAAGTCGGAGGCAGATGTAAAAGAGACGGATTCTTCCATAACTTTCGAAGAGGAAACCAATAATCTGTATACTTATATCGAGCGGCGACCGATACCCTCCAACCCTTTCGCACCCATTCCCAAACCGCAAGCTGCCGCCGCCGAACCGGCAAAACCGGAACCGGAAAAACCTTCAAGCGGTAGCGAGACGGGTGAAACAAAAGAAGAGAAAGAAGAGGCTGCTGCCAGCTTTGTTTCCCGCCTAAGTGTAAAGGGAATAGTCGGCTATGAGGATAAAAGACTGGCCATATTGGAAGAAGACGGTCTGAGTTTTATAATTAACGAAGGCAATATTATCGAATTATTTCATAGTGACGGAGTTTTGAAGGAACAATGGCGGGTGGAAGAAATAACAAAAACAAAGGTAATCTTGTTTGATGTATTGAAAGGACTAAGCCAGGAGCTTGTATTGGGAGGTGAAAGATAATGTTTTTGAAACGGAAAAAAATTTTGACGGTCTTAGCCGTACTGGTTTTTTCTTTGGTCTTTCAGTGTGCCGAAGTCACAGCCGGTGAAATGACACCCATTGAAATGTCATTTAAAAGTGCAGACCTGCGCGATGTCTTCCGTATTCTTTCTGAAATGGCCGGGGTAAATTTAATTACCGATAACTCTGTCACCGGTGATGTAACGGTTCATTTTAAAGATGTTACATTTATTGAGGCCATTGGTTTAATTACCAAGGCCAATGAGTTGGGCTATAAAAAGATCGCCAATACTTATTTTATTGCCACCCCGGAGCGTCTCAAGGAATTATTTGCCCAGGCTAAAACCGAGATCTTTTATCTTGAATATGCTGATCCGTCATCCCTTAGCGAGTTGCTGGCCAATGTGGATGATGATATTAGCGTAGAGTATGACAAGCGTTTGGGTGCCTTGGTCGTCAATTGCGATGCTGATAAAATGGATCTTGTTTCCACTGTGGTAAGGGAGCTGGATGCGCCCAAGGCATTGATTGCTGTAGATGTCAGGGTGGAGGAAATTTCTACCTCCGGTCTCAGCGAATTGGGGGTTTCCGACGATTCTTTGAAAATGACGGGTATCCGCTTTTTACCCATGGATGAGGGTGGCTTGGAGTTGGGTTTAGAATTTCCAAACTTCTTGCAAACCTTGGAAGACGACGGACTGGCATATAACTTGGCTAACCCGCGTTTGACCACCGTTGACGGTGAAAAAGGGCGTTTGCTTATCGGTGATAGGATTCCCGTTAGGGTAGAAGAAGTAGAAGATGGCCAAAGAGTAACGACAATAAAATATATCGATGTGGGTATTTTCATCGAATACACGGCCCGGGTATCCCGCGACGGTTTTATTACGATGGCCGTCAGACCCCAAGTCAGTACCCTCGGTGAAGAAGTAACCCAAGGTTTTCCCCATATACGCACCCGGGAAGCCGATACGGAAATCCGGATCAAATCCGGCGAAACCTTTGCCATTGGCGGACTGAGACAATCAAAAGAAATGGAATCCATGTCCAAGGTGCCTTTTTTGGGTGAATTGCCGATTATAGGCCAATTGTTCCAGCGGGCTCGGAAAGATCAAGCCGAAACGGAGCTGGTCATCTTTATCAGGGCGACTGCATTTTACCCGGAAGGTGGCAATGGTGAGGGGCCGGAAGAGGGCGAAAAATTTGTCCATGTAACCCCGGAAAACTCCCTTGAACCGAGTGATACGGAGGAGCAGGAGGTCAGCAAGGATCCGGTAGCGGAAATTGAAGAGTCCCCTGCCGATGAGATAACAACGACTCCGCCGGTTACGGAACCCGAAGAGGAGATAGAAGACAGGCAGAAGCCGGCCGAAGAAAAAGAACCGATAACTGAAGCCTTTAAATATTCTGATGACCTTGATATACCTCCCCATATTGCCCGTTGGCTCGAATTGTTTTCCCAAGGTAAATCCCTTAGTGAAGATGATACTGATTATCCCGACCAATCAACCGGTGAGGGTCAAAGGGAGGGAAAAACCGTTGTCCCGGAGAAAGAATCATACAACAGCGACTTTTACTCTTTGCCCGGCGAGGAAAAGATTCCCATCGACTTCCACTTTACCTACCAACTCAAGTCTGGCGAAAACCTGTGGCGGGTCGGTCAAAAGTTCGGTATCCCCTATCAATTGATTCAGGAGATCAACCATATAGATGATATCCATTCGTTGCCGGTAGGCAAGGTTTTGGTTATCCCGGTACCTGAAACCCACATTTATACCATAAAATACGGGGATACTATAGAAAGTATTGCTAAAAAATTCGATATATCCGTCGATAATCTCAAGGAGTTGAACGGGCTCGAGGACGGAATTCCCTTGGCGCCGGGCGAGCGGATTATTTTATCTAAACCGGTCAATTAAAAAGCAAGGGCCAACGATGTCCGGCATTCTTGCAACTTAAATTGTTTGCCAGGCTCGAGGTATCGTTGGGCGCAATTAACTGTGCTGTTAAACGAACTGCAAATAAGGGGCGGTGCGGATGATGGCAGGTACCGAAAAGTATAAAACAGCGGTGTAAGTCACAGTAATAAAAGTTGCTAATTATAAAAAAGTAGGTGAAGAGATTGGAAATGAATAGACGACTGGAAAAGTTACGGCAAAGTATGGAAGCCGAAAACTTGCCGGCCTTGTTGATTGGCAGTGCTGCCAACCGTTACTATTTGAGCGGCTTTACCGGTTCAGCCGGTTCAATTCTATTGACCCCCCGGGAAACTTATCTGGTAACGGATTTCCGTTATGTGGAGCAAGCAGCCCAACAAGCACCCCATTTAAAAATCATCAGACACGGTTTGGGTAAATATAACACCATAAAAGAATTGTTGGCGCAAGAAGATATAAAGGAAGTCGGCTTCGAGTCAGCTTATGTGACCTTCGATGAGCTTGAAAATCATCTAAAGGCCGGTGTTCCCGATGTTGATTGGTTACCGATTAAGGGATTGGTTGAAAACATACGTCTTTATAAGTCGCCGGCGGAAGTGGAGAAAATTTATGATGCCATTAAATTAACCGATGCTGCTTTTGAGCATATCTGCGACTATATCAAGGCCGGTCAAAAAGAGAGAGATGTAGCTTTGGAATTGGAAGTCTTTTTCCGCAAAAACGGTGCTACAGGCCCATCCTTTGATTTAATCGTGGCTTCGGGGGCTCGTTCGGCATTGCCGCATGGGGTTGCCGGCAATAAGGTTATAGAAGAGGGCGACCTGATTGTTATCGATATGGGTGCAATCTTAAATGGTTATGTGTCTGACTTCACCAGAACTGTAATAATCGGTAAGCCAGGGGAGAAGGAGAAAGAAATATATAATATTGTTTTGAAAGCTCAACTGGCGGCAATCAATGGTATAAAACCCGGAATGACCGGCAAGGAAGCCGACGCCCTGGCCCGTCAAGTGATTGAAGAGGCCGGTTACGGAGAGTATTTCGGCCACGGTCTGGGCCACGGCTTGGGTATTGTGGTCCATGAAATGCCCGGCGTGGGGCCCTCCGGAGAAATGGTTTTGGAACCGGGGATGATGATTACTGTTGAACCGGGCATTTATTTACCCGGTTGGGGCGGTGTCCGCATTGAAGATGTAGGCTTAGTTGAAGAAGAAGGGCTGAAGGTATTGACTGCTGCAAGTAAGGATTTTATCAGCCTGTAGGAGGTTTATGGATGATTTCAACCAATAATTTTCGCACGGGAGTAAGCATTGACATCGATGAAGGTGTTTGCTCCGTCGTAGAGTTTCTGCATGTCAAACCCGGCAAAGGCGCAGCCTTCGTTCGGACCAAATTAAGAAATGTGGAGACGGGTGCCGTCTTTGAAAAAACATTTCGGGCCGGTGAAAAGGTGAAGAGGGCCCACTTGGAAGATAAACCTTTTGAATATCTATATAAAGATGGCGATCATTACGTCTTTATGGATCAGGAGAATTATGAACAGGTAAGCCTGACAGAAGAGGAGCTGGGCAAGGAAAATATTTTGTTTTTGAAAGATAACACCATTTTGACGGTAAAATTATACAAAAACAAACCGATTTCCGTGGAGATGCCCAACTTCGTAATCTTGGCGGTGACTGATACCGAGCCGGGCTTCAAGGGCAATACGGTTTCCGGCGGTACAAAACCGGCCACTTTGGAAACGGGTGCAATAGTTTCTGTGCCCCTCTTTATTGAAGAGGGTGATTTAGTCAAAGTCGATACCAGGACGGCCAGCTACATGGAGCGGGTTACCGAATAGGCAGCGGTAACAATCTTTTACCTCTTTTCCGATTGAACAGATTCACTTAAATCTTTTTAAGTATCAAGGCAACGGGTTTTGCTATAAAACCCGTTGTTTTTTTATTGCATTTTCAGCCGCTGCTTGCTCGGACAATTTCTTTTTATAACAGGTTATGTAATGCCTTTTGTCAGCATATATTTACCAATAATAGGCTTTCTAAAATTGAGGAGGTTTTTTATGTTGCCCCAAGAGGTTACCCGTTTATTCCCTGTGAATTTCCGTAGCCAATTGCATGGGCTTCATTTGAAGCCGGATAATCAAATAGAAGAGATAAGGTTGCGGGTCAATTACCCTATCCAGGTGATTGCCGGCGACGAAGAAGGATTTATCGGCAATTCAGGTATTTTGGAAAGCGGCTGCCGGGGCCAATCCTTGACTGCTGATATTTTGAAACAAATTCTTTTAGTTATTAGTGGCGGTTCTATGTATACACTGGAGGAGGATATGCCCCGAGGTTTTACAACCATTGCCGGTGGTCATCGGATCGGTTTTGCCGGTGAAGTCGTTGCCAAAGAGGGTATAATAAAAAACTTATCACATATAACTTTTATGAATATAAGAATTGCCAGAGAAATAAAGGATTCGGCCCGGTCGTTGATTCCCTATTTAATGGATCGGAAGGCCAAAAGGGTATTGAGTACATTAATTATTTCACCGCCGGGGGCAGGTAAAACTACTCTTCTTAGAGATTTGGTTCGTTTGTGCAGCCGGGGGGTTTATCAGATGCAGTTGCCCGGGGTCAAAGTGTGCCTGGTCGATGAAAGGTCGGAGATTGCCGGTTCCTATCAAGGGATTCCCCAATTGGATGTCGGCCCCCGTACCGATGTTTTAGACAAGTGTCCCAAGAACAAAGGCCTTTTTTTGCTGATTCGGGCAATGTCACCACGGATATTGGCCTGCGATGAACTGGGGCAGGACAAAGACTATGAAGCTCTTCTGGAAGCAAGCCGGGCAGGTGTCGATATTATTACCACCGTCCACGGTACTTCTTTGCCGGATTTACAAAAAAAGCCCGGCTTGGCCAAGATTCTCGCCAGCAATTTTTTTCAACGGTTTGTATTGTTGAGTAAAAGAAAGGGTCCCGGCACCGTGGAAAAAATATTCACCGACTGCGATGAAATACTGTTTGAGGGGGAGGCGGGCGAACTTGCTGAAAATACTGGGTCTGTTTTGTCTGTTGATCGGCAGTAGCTTAGCGGGTATGATGACTGCCAATAGTTTGGAAAAAGTCCCCAAAGACGTTGCAAAGCTTAGAAGCGGCTTGGAAAGTTTGGCTGCGCAAATCGAATTCAAAAGGCTTCCTCTGGTCGATATTATGAATGCTTTGGGAGGCGAACTTGGTGGCGATGTGGGGCGACTCTTCTCCCTTTGGTCGAAAAATATTGCCCAATATTGTCGGCCGCCCTTGGCTCTTAGCAAGGCCCGCGAAGTTGTCGGACCGGCCTTGAACTTTCCACTCCCCTTGTGGGCCATTTTGGAAGACTTGGCCCGTTCATTAGGCAGCTCACCAACGGCCGACCAAATAAACGTTATTGCCCTGGCGCAAATCCGGCTGGCCGGCTTGGAAGAGGTATTAATTAAAGAAGTGCCTAAAAAAGCGAAACTTTGGCGATATATCGGTGTGTTGGGGGGTATCGCCTTGGCTATTGTGTGCCTTTAAGGGGGCAGGCTATGAATATTGATCTGATCTTTAAAATTGCCGGTTTGGCGATAGTAATTTCAATTGTCAATATGGTTTTAAAGCAAGCCAATAAAGAAGAACAGGCCCAGATGTTGACCTTGGTAGGGGTAATAATTGTCTTGATGGTTATCATTCAATTGATCAGCGAGCTCTTTGACAATGTCAAGACCATCTTCGGATTTTGAGCCGGTTTTGCAGAGGAGGAGGAGGCGTGGAAATTTTTAAAATTGTCGCCCTGGGAATTGTAGGTACAATTCTCATCATCATCGTCAGAGAAGAAAGGCCGGAATTGGGGATGCTTTTAAGCCTGGTTGTCGGAATAACGCTCTTTGCCTTTGCTCTTGGTAAAGTGATAACCGTATTTCGGCTATTTCGCAATCTGGCTTGGCAGGCCAGGATAAACCTAGTCTTTCTCGATACTATTTTTAAAGTAATCGGTATTGCTTATGTGGCCGAATTCGGGGCCCAAATATGCCGGGACGCCGGTGAAGGGGTTATTGCTCAAAAGATTGAGCTGGGAGCGAAAGTTTTAATTATTGTCATGGCTTTTCCCATCTTCATGGCTCTTCTGGATGCTTTGTTGGGTTTGTTGCCGACATGAAGAAAAACATCTTGGTTGGACCGCTACTGATATTTATATTGCTCTCTGCCGGTTTGCAAGTTTCAGCCCAAGATAAGGCTACGGTACCGGCAGAAATCATAAGTGACCAATTAGCAAATTTAGACCTGGTAAATTTGGAGCAGGAATATAAGAAAATATTGACCGAGGTTGGTGACAATGTTGCAATACCCGGCCTGACCGACCTGATAAGGGGTCTGATTAGGAAGGAATTTCCTTTAGATTTCCGCACTGTATTCAACCGGCTTTGGCAGGTTTTTTGGGGTGAAATCAGAGTAAACCTTAAACTTTTGGGGCAACTCTTGATTTTGGCTGTGATAGGCAGCCTCTTACAAGTTTTGCAGGGGGCCTTCCAAAGTGAAGGAGTTGGGCAGTTGACCCGCAGTGTTACTTATCTGGTCCTGATTTTAATAATCATTGGGTCAATGCAGACCGTTTTAGCTTACGGCAAAAATACCATTCAGACAATGGCAGATTTTATGATTGCTTTGACTCCGCCCCTTTTGGCCATGCTGGTAGGAGTGGGAGCGGTGACTTCAGCCTCGATATTCCAACCCGTCGTTTTTTTAGGGGTTACCTATATGAGCAATGTGGTCAGAAATGCAATATTGCCGATGATTTTTTTCTCAGCCCTGTTGCTTCTTATTAACGGTATCAGCAAAGACTTTCGCATCTCCCGTCTGGTAAGTCTGATCAAAGAGGTTAGCGTAGTGATTTTGGGCGTTATCCTTGTTATCTTCGTCGGTCTTATGGCTTTACAAGGATCGGCTGTTGCTGTCGGTGATGCTTTGACAATCCGCACGGCAAAGTATTTGACCGGTGCATTTATTCCGGTCTTCGGCAGTATGTTTGCCGATACCGTTGAATTGGTAGCAGGCTGCTCCCTGTTGATCAAGAATGCCTTGGGTATCGTGGGCTTATTGGGCATAATCATAATTACCGTCTTTCCTATGATTAAGATTTTGGCTATCGCTTTTATTTATAAAACGGTGGCGGCAGTAATAGAACCAATTGGCGAAGAGAACGTTGCCGGGACCCTGAGCGGTTGTGCCAATATCATTATCTTTCTTCTTTTGGCGGTGGCGGCGGTCTCAGTAATGTTTTTCGTCTGCCTAACCATGATTATCGGCATGGGTAATCTGGTTGTAATGCTGAGGTGAAGATAGTTGCGAGTTTTGTCCGAATGGATTAAAAATATAGTCCTCGTCTTGGTCTTAAGTACATTCCTCGAGCTCCTTTTGCCGAGCAGTAAAATGAAGAGCTACATCAAAGTTATTCTTGGTTTGTTTTTTGTCTTGGTAATCATCCAACCGGTCTGGCAACTGTTGGGTTTGGCTGATTATAGGTTGTTTTTACCCGAAATCGTCGACGGTTTCTTAGCGGATGCGGATCCGACCGGCCGGGAAATTGAAGAAGAAAACCGCCGCTTGGCTTTGGAACATTATGGGCGGGTCCTGGCCCAACAAGTCGAAAGTATTGCCCGAGCGGTTCCGGAAATAGAGCGAGCATTTGCTCAAGTTACCATCGATCAAACCGGCGAAATAAAAAATCTGTGGCTCCGCGTTCACAGGCTGGGGCAAGAAAAAAAGATAAAAATAGAGCCGATTTTAATCGACTCAACCTTGCGAGAAGCGGAGGAGAAAAGAGAAGTTATCATCGACAATTTGCAAATGACCTTGGCCCAATTTTATAGGCTTGAACTCGATGATATTGAGATAGAAGTTTTCGATTAGGGGGTTGGAAATGGCAAAGAAGAATCTTTGGGAAACCATAAAAGCATTATTCCCTTGGGCGGGTCTTTCCGCTGAACAAGCCAAGGCTTTAAGGTTCGGGGCTATTATAGTCCTGGCAGGGATATTGTTTATTCTTTTGGGGGGTTTAGGAAAGGACAAAAAGATTACAAGCAGTTTGGATCCCAAAGAAAGTGTCATCGTTGATCGGCAGGCGCTGATCTTGTTGGATAAGAAGAAAGAGGAGTTGACTAAAGATTTGGCCAGGATATTGTCTCACATCAAGGGAGTCGGCCGTGTAGAAGTTGAGTTGACCCTCGATACAGGCCCTATTCAGATATATGAATTCAATAGAAGCGAGGAGGTGCAAACACTAGAAGAAAAAGACAGTGACGGGGGAGAAAGAAATCAAGAACAAAAGACCCGGCAGGAACAAGTGGCAATTTATCGTGATGTCGGCGGCCTAGAAAAGCCGATGCTCATAAAGGAGATTCAACCGATGGTTCGCGGTGTCCTGATTGTAGCGGAGGGGGCCGAAGACCTTGCTTTAAAGGCGGATTTAGTCCGTGCAGCATCACGTGTTTTAGGGATACCCGTACACAAAGTAATGGTATTACCCTATTAAAAAAGTGAGGTGAAGAGATGAAAAAGTTATTACAGCGAAGGTTTATTTGGTTGGCATTATTGGTTATTTGGATTGGGATGATTATTTCGATATCCAATTACAGAGGAAAGCCGGCGGCCCATGAAGCAGTCTCCGATCAAATCAGCATTCATGTGGATGAACCGATCATTGAAAGGCCAAGCTCGGTAGTAGTCTCCGGGACGGTGGCCAATGATTTTTTCGCCGGTTTCCGTTTGGAGAGGGAACAAGCTCGTAGCGAATCCTTGGGTATTCTAAATGAATTGATTAATAATCCCAAGACGGAAAAAGGTATCCAAAAGCAAGCCCAGGAAAAGATTATGGAATTGACCAAACGCATAGAAAAAGAGATGGAGATTGAAAGTTTGGTAAAGGCGAGGGGTTATGAAGAGGCTTTGGCTTTTTTACACGATGAATCCGTCGATATTATAATACAGACAAAGGGTTTGGAGAGGGACGACGTGGCGAGAATCGGTGACATCGTTGCTAAGTCAACCGGTTTGAATTTTGCCAATATAACCATTATTGAAAAAAAGATTGCCGACTCCAAATAAATTGATGACAGAGATATTATTACATTAAAAAACACTTTATTGGATTTAAAAGGTGCGTATCGGTGATTGTTATCCTATTGCGCGCCTTTCTTGTTGTTTTTTTAAAGGAAATGGCCAAGATATGTAGAAATAGAATAAACATTGTAATGACGGATAAAATAGGAGGGTGACAACCGTACATTAGGAGGTGACGAAATGACTCAACCCACCCATGATCAGGGAAATGTCCATATAGCATCCGAGGTTATAAGTGTTATTGCCGGTCTGGCTTCAACGGAGATTACAGGTGTAAAAGGTATGGCGGGCGGGTTGGCCGGGGGATTGGCAGAATTGTTGGGTAAAAAAAGCGCTGCCAAAGGAGTGAAGGTAGATGCAGATGATAAAGAGGCTTCCATTGATCTCTATTTGACTTTGGAATATGGATCAATTATTCCCCTGGTAGCAAAGCAAGTTCAAAATAATGTTAAAAAAGCCATCGAAGGTATGACCGGCTTAAAAGTTGTGGAAGTAAATGTTCACGTTACCGGTATTGATATTCCCAAGAGCAAAAAGGAAGATGATATCGGCGAAGATGAGGAGAATAAGAAAGGAAAAGAGTTGCAAGAACCTAACAAGGGAGGGTAAAATGACTTGACTGTTTATCATCGCATTGTTAGTGTAATTCTGCTATTTGTATTTATAGTGTTGGCTTTATTGGCCTTGATTTATTTTTTGGGTTTGGTTCCTGCGCATTTGTATTTGAACCTGGGCCAAAATCTATACGCCAATCCTTGGGCGGTAATAGTAGCTTTGGTCTTGTTTATAGCAAGTATCTGGGCCATTGCCCCTTACTTTATTAAGATGGAACCACCCCAAACTATTATTCATGCGGGAGAATTGGGGGAGGTCAGCGTCTCCTTGTCCGCCGTGGAGGGGCTTGTTCAACGTATCGTTGCTGACCAAGAAGGAATCAGAGAGGCCAAGACAAAGGTTAAGCCCGACGGCGAAACTTTAAAGGTATTATTGCAGATAAGTGTATCGCCGCAAGTTGAAATTCCTAATTTGAATATTCAGTTACAAGAAAAAGTCAAAAATTATATTGCCAAGGCCACGGGAGTCATTGTAAGCAAAGTAGAAATTTTAGTGCGAAATATCGATGCCGGCCCATCGGAAACAGCTGAGTAACAATTTAACAATGGTGGGACTGTCGCTGTTATGCTTCTGTTAAAGGATTGAGGATAATGAAAAGTATTATAAGTCGCCGCTTGCAGAGGGAGTGGGCAATTAAAGCCCTTTACCAGATTGAGATTACCAAAGACTCTTTGGAGAAGGGTTGGCCCCGCTTTCTACTCTTGGAACCCCAAGCGAAGGATGCTTTCTATAGCTATTTTCTTGTCAGGGAAGTTTTAGCCAAAAAAAACGAGTTGGATTCAATGCTGGATAAGTATGTAAAGCGTTGGCGAATGGAGCGTCTGTCGCGGATAGATATAAACATTTTAAGGTTGGGTTTATACGAAATTTTATATTGTGCCGATGTGCCGACTCCGGTAGCCGTTGATGAAGCCATTGAGTTGGGGAAGACCTTCAGCGGTACGGAGGCCGCCAAGTTCATCAATGGGATTCTTGGTCGATTTGCGGAAGGCAATCATAATTTGCCTTGAAACTCTTGGTGGTCAAGCACCGGGGGTTTCTTTTTTGGACTTATTGCCGGATCTGTCGTTTTTCCAAATGGCATTCAACAGAAAGGAATACATTGGTGCCAAACAGAATTAATAGAATGGACTGCTGCACCACACGATAAATATTAATTTCATAAGCAAAGGAAATGATTGGAAATGATGCTAGTGTATTTCTTCGCCGGCATACTGCTTTTAATAAAGGGCGGCGATTTGTTTGTCAACGGTAGCATCCACATTGCCCGGCGAACGGGTATACCGCGTATGCTCATCGGTGGTACAATCGTCAGTTTGGCGACTACAGCACCCGAATTGGTTGTATCAACCTTTGCCGGTTTTGCCGGTAACCCGGAATTGGCCATTGGCAATGCCGTGGGTTCTGTGATTGCCAATACCGGCTTAATTGTGGGCTTGACGGCTTTAATAAGGGCAATTAAGGTGCAAAGGGAAGATTTTAAATGGTCGGCGGGAATGATGGTTGCTTTGAGCGTTCTTTTGACTGTATTTGTCTTAAGAGGCGAATTGTCGCGCCTGGCCGGTCTTGTTTTAATATTGAGCGGTGTTTTCTTTCTGGTTGTTGAATTGTGGCGCAGTAGGAGAAATAAAAATGCCAACGAACGACAATTTGTTGGCGAAGTAGCTGTAGAGGGTTTGGGCAAAAATTTGCTACATTTCGGATTGGGAGCTCTGATGGTTGTTATAGGCAGCCGTCTCTTGGTAACTTCCAGTATAGAGATAGCTAAATATTTGGGTGTCCCGCCCTTATTTATCGGTCTGACCATAGTTGCAGTTGGAACATCGCTACCGGAACTGGTTACAGCTTTGGTGTCGGTAAAAAAGGGTGTGGCGGACCTTTCTTTGGGCAATGTTATCGGTGCCAACATATTATGTATTACCTTTGTTTCCGGTTCGGCGGTGACTATCAATCCAATTAAGTTGCAGACCGGCGGTGATATCTTTTCTTTGATGGCTTTGGTGTTATTTGTTATTATTTTTTCAATTATGGGTTGGACCGGTAAAAAAATTTCCCGCCGGGAGGGTCTAGTCCTTTTGGTTTTGTATGTTGTGTACGTCAGTTTGGCTTATTTTTGGGGATTTTGGGACACAGTTTTAGCGCAACAATAATTGAGGGCAACCTGTCCTTTGGCGTCTGTGACGGATATGGTTGGATGAGAAAAATATTAGTGGTTGGAAAATGTTGGGGAGGTTATAGGTGTGGAAAATAAAAAGATTATTGGTATGATTGCAAAAGAGCTAGGTATTAGGGAGTCCCAAGTGGAGCATACGATAAATTTGCTCGATGGGGGCAATACGATACCCTTTATTGCCCGGTACAGAAAAGAAGTAACCGGCAGTTTGGATGAAGTTGCGTTGCGCAATATTGAAGAAAGGCTTAAATATCTCCGAAATTTAAGCCAACGAAAGAGTGAAATATTGCGCTTGATTGCCGAACAAGATAAACTAACTCCTGAACTGGAAGAAAAGATTAAAGGGGCTGAAATATTGCAGGTCCTGGAGGATTTATATTTGCCCTTTCGCCCCAAAAGGCAAACCCGTGCTTCGAAAGCAAAAGAGAAAGGCTTGGAACCTTTGGCCCTCTATCTGTTCCAACAGGAAGATACGGCCGGCGATCCGACTGAAGAAGCCTTGCAGTATGTTGATTTTGAAAAAGATTTGCCGACGGTGGCAGAAGTATTGCAGGGGGCACGGGATATCATTGCCGAATGGATTGCCGAGGATATCGATATAAGAAATACGGTTCGTCGTCTCTACTGGGCTGAAGGTGTCCTCAAGTCAGAAGGAGAGTCGGAAGAGCAAAGCGTCTTTGAAATGTATTATGATTACAAAGAGCCCGTTGACAAGATCCCTCCCCATAGAATATTAGCCCTTAATAGGGGAGAGAAAGAAGGTGTTCTCAAGGTCACTCTCCTGGCGCCCGAAGATAAAGTTACAGCCTATCTTTATCAGACGGTTATCACCAACAAAAACTTCGGCGGCCGCGAACATATCGAAATGGCTGCCTTGGACGGTTATAAAAGGCTGTTACATCCGACCGTTGAGCGGGAAACCAGGAACAAATTGTGGGAGGCTGCAGAAGAGCATGCCACAAATATATTTGCTGCTAACTTGCAAAAGTTACTTTTGCAGTCGCCGGTCAAGGGTAGTGTCATAATGGGAATCGATCCGGCCTTCCGAACCGGCTCCAAGGTGGTAATTGTTGATCAGACCGGCCGTCTCTTGGATGCTGAGACCGTCTTCCCTCATGCTCCGCAAAACAAATGGGACATGGCCCGGCGGTTGTTGCTTGACTTAATTGATGAATATGCGGTGAATATTATTGCCATCGGCAATGGTACAGCCTCCCGGGAGACTGAGAAGCTGATAGTGGAGGTTATTCAAGAGGCCGATAGAGGTCTGAAGTATATGATTGTCGACGAAGCCGGTGCCTCCGTCTATTCCGCTTCGCCATTAGCCAAAGAGGAATTTCCTGCTTTGGATGTTTCCATGCGGGGTGCCGTTTCTATAGCCCGCCGCCTAATGGACCCCTTGGCTGAGTTGGTCAAGATAGATCCCCGCTCGATCGGGGTGGGATTATATCAGCATGATATTGCCTCCAAACGTTTGCAGGAAAGACTTGAACAGGTGGTGGAATCCTGTGTAAACCATGTGGGTGTAGATGTCAATACCGCTTCGCCGGCTCTCTTGCGTTACGTTGCCGGTATGAATAATTCTACGGCAAAAGCGATGGTTGCCCATCGGGAAGCAGTCGGCGAATATGAATCTAGGCAAGATTTCATGCAAGTAAAAGGTTTCGGAAAAAAAAGTTTTGAGCAGGCAGCAGGTTTTTTACGCCTTTACAGCAGCCGGGATCCTCTGGCCCGCACTCCTATCCACCCCGAATCTTATAAGGCTACCAAGGAATTCTTGCAACATCTGGGGTATTCCTTGGAATCTCTGCAGATAGATGAAGAATTGATTGCATTGAGAAAAGAACTGGAAGGAGTTGATGTGGAAAAAACAGCTCAGAAGTTAGGAATCGGCGCTCCGACCCTGGACGACATTATCGAAGCGCTGAAGAGGCCCGGTCGGGATCCTCGGGAAGATTTGCCCAAACCCATCTTCCGAACCAACATCCTTGCTATTGAAGATTTAAAGGAAGGAATGGTCTTGAAGGGGACCATTAGAAATGTTGTTGATTTCGGAGCTTTTGTGGACATCGGTGTGAAGGAAGACGGGCTGATTCATATTTCTCAATTGAGTGACAGATATATCAAGGATCCTCTTGAAGTTGTCTCTGTCGGTGACATTGTCGACGTAAGGGTAATCAATGTTGATTTGTCGAGAAAAAGAATCGGCTTATCCATGAAATTGGATTAGGGGCGTTATATTTACCTTTTTTCGCGGAAAACCCTTGGTTTATCGCAATGTAAGCCTTAGCGGGATTTAAAGAATTGAATATCCTTATAAGTGTACTGTTTTATTTAAAGGAGGTAATGATCATTATGTTGGCTTTAAAAAACGGCAAAATTTATATAGGAACGGGCGAAATTATTGAGGGCGGCACTATATTGGTCGAAGACGGTTTGATTACGGCGGTAGGAAAAAATATCGAAATACCGGCAAAAGCGGAGACCGTCGATTTGCAAGGTAAAATCGTTATGCCCGGTTTCATCGATGCCCACTGCCATGTAGGTATCGGCGAGATTAATGTAGGCTGGGAGGGCAGAGATTATAATGAGTCGGTCGATCCTATCACCCCCCATATGCGAGCAATCGATGCGATCAACCCGGAGGATGAAGCTTTTAATGATGCCTTGAGCAGCGGTATTACCGCCCTGATGACGGGTCCCGGCAGTGCCAATGTTATCGGTGGCGAGTCGGTGGTTATAAAAACTAAAGGTCGCACCGTGGAAGATATGATTTTGAAAGAGCCTGCCGGTATGAAGGGTGCTTTTGGGGAGAACCCCAAACGTGTCTACGGGCTTTCGAAAAAATCGCCGGCCACGCGCATGGCTGTAGCGGCATTATTGCGGGATTGTTTGATTAAGACGCAGAATTATATGAACAAGCTAGAACAAAGCAAAGAAAATCCCGACAAACCGGTGGACAGGGATTTAAAATATGAACATATGGCCCGGGTTCTGCGGCGGGAAGTACCCATCAAATTGCATGCTCACAGGGCAGACGATATTATGACCGCCATCAGGATAGGCAAGGAGTTCAATCTCAGAGTTACCCTCGAACATTGCAGCGAAGGCCACAAAATTGCTCCGGAAGTTGCTGCCAGCGGTTATCCGGCCATTATCGGGCCTACCATGGGTTCCGGCAGTAAGATAGAGACCAAGGACATGACCTGGAAGACTCCTCTCGTCTTGAAAGAAGCCGGGGTGAAGTTTGCCATAATGACTGACCATCCCTTTACAGCAATCCAGTACCTGCCTCTATGCGCCAGCCTGGCCGTGAAAGCCGGCCTGCCGGAGGAAGATGGGTTGAAAGCCATAACTATTTCCGCAGCGGAAATATTAGAAGTAGAGGATAGGATCGGCAGTATAGAAAAGGGAAAAGATGCGGATATTGTTATATGGGACGGTCACCCTTTCCTTGTCCAAAGTAAAGTTTTGACGGTCTATATCAATGGAGAAAAAGTTTACGGGAATTAATAAATAAGGCAGGCTCCCGATAAAGGAGCCTGCCTGCAAATCAAAATATTGTTGTTTTTAAACTTTGCCTTTAAGTTGTTCTGCAAAGAGGTTTTCATCGAAAATGACATGTTCCAGGAAGACTTCGCCGCTTTCATCGCCGAAAAGCCGGAAGAAACGCTTAGCAATGAAGGCATAAAGGGCCAAAAAAGGACGCATATCTTTGATATTGAGAATATCATAATGATATTTTTCTCTCTTTATCCACTGCTTAAAAAGAGCCCATTTTTCTTTACCCGGGATTTCCTTGTCGAAAAGGTTGAAGAGAATCCAGCCCAGATCGAGAAATTGCATTTTACCGCGTACATCAAGCCTCTGCGGTTGGAGGGGTTCCAAGGGCTTTTCCAGTAGCATATCCACGTAGGCCCCAATTAAGTCAACGCCGGCGTGGTAGGCAAGAATTATGCCCGGCGCGGGGCGGGGGTTGCACTCGATAAAATATAGATTGCCCGTTTCATCTTCCTTCATATAGTCAAAGGATATAAAGCCGGTCCAATCAAACATTTCCACCAGTCTGTCGTCATATTCCATTGCTGCGGGGCAATCATAGGTTACTCGATAGGAACTCGTTCCGCCGGTAGCGGGAACTACCCGTAGGGCTTTAAATACTATCCGGCCCAAAATTTTGCCCGCCCGGGCCAAATTAACGGAGGATATCAATGAGCCTTTGATGTAACGTTGGATTAAGGGCAAATCGTCATGGAGCTTGTATTTTTCAACTAAGCCCTGGTATATGGGGAAGATTTCTTGTGGATCGTTTACAAAGCGTTGTCCGTTGGCGTTGCGCCCTATTTTATGTTTGATGATAACAGGATAATTTATTTGCGAGCATATAGTTTTAGCTGTTTCAAGGTTTGGGGGAGAAAAGGTTTCCGGTGTAGGGATGCTGGCCCGACCTGTATAGTCCACCACATTGTCCTTGTTATGGATTGCGGTTATAGTATCATAAGGCATTGCAATCATGCGGGTGTACTTGCTGACGATATCCCGGTAATAGGCCATCAGAAAGCTACATTCCAATATGGGGATATAAATATCATATTTTTCCGTGGCCATCTCTTCCAGAACCGCTTCGGCATAGCCTAGAGGGTCATATCTTAAGGAAGGTACAATCACCCTTTTTTCAACACCATTGGAATAAAACCCATAAGCTTCTTTACTGGAATCAATTGCAGTTACACTAAATCCGAGGCTTTTCAAACGTCGCACAACGAATACTGACAATGGCGACATCATAGTTGTGACCAAAGCCTTCATCGAACTACCTCCTCTTAAATTGATCATGGAAAATAGGTGAATATTTCGGCAAAAATAAACGGCCGTTGGTAAGTAAAGGGAAGTGGCAAGGCCGCGGGTTTTACCGATATCTCCTTTGGTTTGAAATGATGGACAGTTTGGTTTGACATAGTAGACAATTTAAACGAAAATCGGCAAAAGCAAACCAATGATATGATACTCTTCGCGAGAAAGACGCTCTTTCCTGCCTTTCTTTGTTTAGTTTCAGGAATCAAATTATCAGATAGTTTGGGGGTAAAAAAATGAATAATAGAAGCAACATGGACTATTTTAAAAGGGTCCGGGTTAAAGATATTTTGGCCGGAGAAAAAGACGGACAAGATGTATTGGTAATGGGCTGGGTGCGAACGAAAAGGGCTTCAAAAAATGTTATTTTTTTGGAAATTAATGATGGTAGCAGCCTGGCCAATATTCAAGCGGTGTTTTTGCCGCCGGAAAATTTTCCTCAGTTGGAGGAAATTTTAACGGGAGCAAGTGTCAAATTAAGCGGAACCGCTGTTGCCGTGGAGGGTAGAAAACATACCCATGAGATAAGCGGCAAAGAAATTGAGATTTTGGGTGAATGTGACCCCTCTTATCCCTTACAAAAAAAGAGACATAGTTTTGAATTTTTAAGGGAAATTGCCCACCTTCGACCTCGAACCAATACTTTTGGTGTGATGAATCGCTTTCGCAGCAAGCTGTCTTACGGGGTCCATAAATTTTTCCAGGAACGGGACTTTTACTATATCCACACGCCGATTATAACTACAACTGATTGCGAAGGAGCCGGCGAACTTTTTACAGTTACCACTTTTGATATTGAGAAAATTGCTAAGGGGCAAGAAGCAAATTATGCCGATGATTTTTTTGCCGAGAGAGCAGGGTTGACTGTCAGCGGGCAGCTGGAGGGAGAGCTTTTATGCTCCGCTTTAGGGGACATATATACCTTCGGGCCCACCTTTCGAGCTGAACAATCCAATACTTATAGGCACCTTTCCGAATTTTGGATGATCGAGCCTGAGATGGCATTTTGCAATTTGGAAGAGATGATGGTTTTAATCCAGGACTTCTTGAAATTTCTAATTCAATACAGCCTGGAGGAATGCAGTGAGGAAATGAATTTTTTTAATGCATGGATCGACAAAGGGCGGCGCCAACTTTTAATTGATTTGCTCAATTCGGAGTTTGTAATTGTTACCTATACCGAAGCCGTGGAGATACTCCAAAAGGCAAAAGTAAGTTTTGATTATCCGGTAACGTGGGGAGTAGATTTACAGTCGGAGCATGAGCGGTACCTGACCGAACAATATTTTAAAAAGCCTGCCTTCGTTATTGATTACCCCAAAGATATTAAAGCATTTTATATGCGTGTCAACGATGATGGTAAAACCGTAAGAGCTGTAGATGTTTTGGTTCCCGGTGTAGGTGAAATTGTAGGTGGTAGCCAAAGAGAAGAAAGGTATGACAAGTTGCGGGAGAACATGGAAAGTAAGGGAATAGCACCTGCTGACTATGAATGGTTTTTGGACATTCGCCGCTACGGCACCATACCTCATTCCGGATTCGGTCTGGGTTTCGCCAGAATGTTGATGTACCTGTCGGGGATGGCTAATATTAGAGATGTCGTACCTTTTCCGCGGACACCGCGCCATGCGAAATTCTAACTGGCGGGATATGGACAATAATAACCATATTTTAGAGGAAAACTCCTCTTAGTAGAGAATTATATCTTACTACCGGGGATTATTTTTCTTGCTGTTAAGAAAGGGGAGGGGATTTTCAAGAGAGCTAAAATGCTCAATATGGTATACGATACCATTTTAAAAGCTACCCGTTACAATTAATAATGCAATCTTCAACTGTTCATTTGAAAATAAATTATAATATTGCGATGATATAGACTTTGTAAAGTATTTGATGGCTGAGGTGTGTAATTTAACCGATGTTGGACTTCCGATAAGGCGATTATTTCAGGGTTTGTCTTTTGAATATGTGCGGTAATGGATTGTTGCTTGAGCAGAAAATATTTGTTTTTACGGAAGGCTTTTTAATATTTTGTTACCGGGTTCATTGCAATGTTAAGGAGGAAGAATGGAACGGGGCAAGCTCTCTATTTTGACAAAAATTTTATTATCGATTGATTTTCTGTTGATAATCTTTTGGGTAGCATATTTTACCGAATGGGAGATACACAATATTTTTGTTGCTATACTGTTTGTCGGCATGTTGCGTATTGTGGTCCATAAAATTCCTTTGGTGGATATGGTTGCTGTCAACATGATAATGCTTCCCGTGATTTTACCCACCTCCTATTTATTGGGGCCCTTGTTGGGAAGCTTGATTGGCGTTTTCGGAACTTTTTTCGTCAAACGTTTGAGGACGGAATCTCTCGATGATTTTTTATTGGAGCGGGCCTTGGTCTTTCTGGCCGTTTTTGTTGCTTCTCTGTGGTTTTTCTTTGGGGGGGACAATATTTTTCGATGGTCTGATATACTTGTTGTGGGCTTAGCCTATTTAACTTTTTTTGCAATCTACGATCTTGTTTCCGTTATAAAATTACAAAACCAAGGCTTAAAAAACAATAGAACACTTTTGTTGCTTCCCGGTGAGAGGCTTAAAGGTGTTATTTTTTCTGCTATGTTTGCCGCAGCCTTTATTATTGTATACAATACATACGACTTTAAAGGTGCGGCAATTTTGTTTGCTTTGATGTATTTCGCCAAGGAGATAATGTTGGCCCAACAAAATCTCAAGGATAATTTCTTTCAAGTAATAGAAAGCTTTGCCAAGTTTATCGATGCCAAAGACTCTTATACGAGAGGACATTCGGAGCGGGTGGCGAGTTACTGCAATGATATAGCCGCCAGAATTAATATGGCGCCGCTAAAAATTGAAAGATTGGTGCAGGTGGCCAAGCTTCATGATATCGGCAAGATTGGAATTCCCGATTCTATAATAAAAAAGAAGGGTCGTCTGACCGCAAAAGAATTTGCTTCGATCAAGAAACACCCGGAATTGGGTGCCCAATTGTTGAGCAACATTGGAATGTTGCGTGATTTTGTGCCGATAATCCGCCATCATCACGAACGCTACAATGGTTCGGGCTATCCGGAGGGATTGGTGGGAGATGAGATATCGTTGGAGGCCAGGATTCTGGCTTTGGCCGATGCCTTTGATTGTATGACGACCGATCGGGTCTATCGTGACTCTTTGCCCAAAGAAGATGTTGTAGCCGAGCTTAGTTACTACGCCGGGAGCCAGTTTGATCCCACTTTGGCGGAGATATTAATTGAAATGATCAATGAGGGATGCTACGACAGTTGTTTTAAATAATTTGGTGGATGTAAGTTTACCGATTACCTCGGCAAGTTTTTTTGCCGGCCCGGCTTAGGTAATTATTTCGTATAAGACGGAATTTTATATCGGAGGTTAAGGGATCGGGATGATTGTCAGACATTACGAACAGGAAAAAGAAATATTGGCACCTATCAATTTATTGCCCGAGGAAGATTGGGTTGTTATCGTTCCAACCAGGAAGAAAATCCGTTTTTTACAAGAAGAATTGGATTTATTCCAGCAGAACGTTAAAATTGCTACCATACCACAACTGATGTACAGCCTTTATCAGGATCAAGGCGGTAAGAAGAAAGTAATTACTCCTTTGGAGCAGGAATTGATTCTGGAGATGGTTTGCCTGGGAATGGCAGGTAGATTGTCCTTTTTTGAATTATTGCCCAAGTATCCGGGTACAGTTAAAAAGTTGCGCAATTTTTTCTCTTTGTTGGTCCAAGACATGGTGTCTTTGCAGGATTGCCAATTGGAGAGAGGCTTAAAGCAGGAATTGGCTGACATACAAAAGGAATACAAAAGATATTTGGAGCGCCATGATTTAATTGATATCGATGCCTTGGCCCTTGAGGTCCTGGCTATGCTTGCCCAGTCGTCCCTTTTAAATTGGAACATTATTTTGGATACTCTTTATTACCGAACCGCCCTGGATGAACAATTTTTGGCTTTGCTTTTTGAAAAGGCAAAAAACGCCTATGTTTATTTGGATTTTCCTTTTGAAAAGAAAGATAAAGAGGATGATTTTAATGGTCTGCTCGATTCTTTCCATAGAATTGATTTTGGGGCAAAGATAATGGCATTAGCGCAGGAAAAAAAATACAGTACCTTTGCCGGCGAGGCGGAAGAAGTCAAGGCCGTGGCCCAAAAAATAAGGGCTTTGTTGGAAGAAGGGGCCAAGCGGGATAACATACTGGTTATCCCGGCAAATTTCACCGACTACCAACCTTTGATTGCTGAAATATTTCCTTTGTATGGTTTACCCGTAGACTTTTCCCGGGGAATTCCCTTGGCTGCCTCGCCTATGGTCTTGCTCATTAAAACCATTTTGGACCTGCTTGACAGACCCTATAATCGTCGTTTGCTCAGCGGACTTTTTTCCTCCGGTTTAATATCTTACGGAGATTTGAATATAGAAGTTATCGATGAAGAAGCCCGTCGTCTCAATTACAATAATTTGGCCTTAATGCTTGATGATGTTATTGACGATTCCCGGCCGGAACGGCAGGAATGGCAAAGACAAGCCCGCCTTTTGCAAGATTTTATCGTTGCTGAACTGATTCCCCTCCGGGAAGCCAAAAGTATTGAAGAATTGGTAAAGGGTCTTTTAGAGCTCTTAAAAAGACTTAATATAGTTGAGAATATAATGGTGGCGGGTCGGGAAATACAAGACAAACAAATTAAGGAAGATTTTACTATATTGAATAAAATATGCGAAGTATTTACCGAAATAGAAAAAGTTTCAGTCTATGTTTCGCAAGAAAGGGGCAGTCGGCCTCATAAAATATTCAAACGCCTATTTGAAGAGTTGACAGCGGAGTCCGAATATTATCTGCCGGAGACCCAAAACGGTATTCATGTGACAAACTTACTTAATCTTAGGGGCTGGAAAGGCGATTACCTGTTTTTCTTGGGGGCCGTTGAAGGAGATTTTCCTCAAATGGGGGAATTCAATTTTTTAATGGCCGATCGCCTGGCTTGCCGGCAACTTATTTGGGAAGGGGAACTGAATTTATATTGTATGTTCCATAATGCTCAAAAAGTTTTTATAACAATGCCCTTATATAAAAAGGGCAAACAATCCTTGTGCTCTCCTTTACTGGCAACCTTAACCGCAGATGATTGGGTTTACACCTCCAAGCCATACAGCCGGGAAGATCGGCTTTCCCTTTTGGGCACCAAGCCCGATATTGCCCTCTGGAAGAAACATGCGGACAGTCAAGATGTAAATATATTAAAGATGCAGATAGCTCGTCAAATGCCCGGTGATTTGGGATCCTACGACGGTGTAATCGGTCCGTATGATTGCATTGATGCAAACGATGCAGGGGATTGCCTGGTGGAAGATCATGCAGACAACCCCAGTGGAGGCAGTTTTAGGGAAAGAGTTTTCTCGGTCAGCCAGATTGAAGATTACAATCGTTGTCCTATGCTTTATTTTTTTAAAAGAATTTTACGCCTCCAACCCCGTGAAAAAGTAGAAGAAGATATGGAAAGCATCGATTTCGGTAACCAAATACATGCGATCCTGGAGAATTTTGGCAAGGAAGGCGGTTTTAATATGTTGCCCGACCGTATTTGGGAGGCAGGGTTATTGTTGAAAGAAATCTCTTATCGCGTCTTGGCCGAATACGGAATTGATCCGGCAAAAAACTTATATATAAAGGCCCAGTATGAAAAATGGTGGTATGGTCTGGAAGGCGAACCCGGTGCACCGGGAGTCTTCCATCATTTTCTAAAAGAAGAAGCTGCCAAAATGGCTACCATGGAGCCCTTTTGCTTTGAATACATATTCGGTCCGCAAAAAGGAGAAACCTTGTTTATCGGCCCTTATGCTTTGAGGGGCAGAATCGATCGCATAGACCGAAGCAAGGCTTCCGGCAGCTTGATAATTTACGATTATAAGACCGGTCGTTTTCCCAGCAAAAAAGAAATTGTTGAAAAAGAAAGTCTCCAGTTGCCCATCTACCTTTTCGCCTTACAAAAAAGCCAACAATTAGCTAAGTCAAAGATGAGCGGTATTTACTATCGCCTGCACCATCGGGAAAAGATCTCTTATTCGAATGTTGTTGGTGATAAAAATAAAGACATCAGCGGCAGGAAAGCCGTATTGAGTTTAGAGGAATTGGGGGGGGAAGAGACTTACATTGCAATCATTGAGAAAGTCAATCAGGGTTTGCAAAAAGGGTACTTTCCCTTTACCGATCGCCCCCCTCGGAAGGCCGGTTGCCGGTATTGCGATTACCGTTTGATCTGCCGTTATGACTATAGTCGCATAAAAAAATTATTTTAATTATTTCAAGAAAGGTCACCGATTCAATGGGCAAGAAATTCGAATTAACCAAGGGCCAAAAAAGAGCTTTGGAGCTCAATAAAAATTTGGTAGTGACCGCCGGGGCAGGTTCGGGCAAGACGGCTGTTTTGGCTGAACGCTACCATCGAATTTTGAAAGAATTTATTGGCGACGATAAAAGGCGGGGAATCCGCAATATCCTTGTCCTCACTTTTACAGAAAAGGCTGCCGGGGAAATGAAAGAAAGAATCTATAAGCAGATACAAACATCCCTGGCCCAAAGCAGCGGAAAGGATAAGGATGCTGTTGCCGCTTGGCAAGTATATAAAGATGATTTTTTGGATAACAGGATTTCTACCTTCCACTCTTTTTGTTCATATATTTTAAGAGCCCATCCTTTGGAGGCAGGAGTTGACCCAAATTATTCCGTAATCGAAGGTTTTGAGCAGTGGCAATTGTTGCAGGAAACCGTGGAAAAAACCTTGGACAGCTTGGCCAAATCCAATGATCCCCAACTTTTTCAACTATTGACCCTTTGGAGCCGTAGGCAATTATTGAACGGGTTGGTAAAGATGATTAACAAGCGCAACGATCTTTATGCTTGGCTGGAATTCTATGCAAATGCAGATAAAGAAGCAATCTTTGCCCGCTGGTTTGACTTAGAGAAATACGACTTTGATTCTTTATTTTCGCCGACGGGTGAATTGATGGAATTATTGAAAGAAGTAAGCTCTTTGCAGGCGTTGCCTATAGATAGCAATGACCGGGCAATGGATTTTATTGAAAATCTCACTCATTTTTACCAGGAATTATTGCAAAGTTTAAAGAAAGCTGATACCCTTGGCAAGGCTTATCTTTTCAAAGAACTGGTCGCTTTTTTCTTGGACAGTCAGGGGGAATATAAAAAGTTCACCCACTATACTCAAATCGGTACGAAGAAAAATTGGGCCGGTTATGAGACGGAGCGGGAACTATACATTGGATATATGCTTGACTTGGTTGAAGTGATGTCCGCCTTGATACCTGCTGAGGAAATTAAATTTTTACCTTCGTCGGCCGATGAAATATTCATTGATTATTTAAGGAATCTGGCTGATATTTACGCCCAATGTTTGGCCGACTATCAAGAAGCCAAAGAGGAAAGGGGACGATTGGATTTTAACGATTTGGAATTTAAGGCCCATGAACTTTTGACGGGTAACGATGAAGTCAGAAGGCGATTGGCTGCTCGCTTCCGCTATATTATGGTCGATGAATTTCAGGACACAAACATGATGCAGTGGGAAATTGTCAAAGCCCTAGGCTCCGACAGTAATGGCGGGCTTGCCTCGGATAAAATATTTTTAGTCGGTGACATAAAACAAGCCATATATTCTTTCCGCGGAGGCGATGTGAAGGTCTTTGCCAAGGCCATGCAGGAATTGGAAGCCAGAGGTAACTTTTCGAAGATTGTTTTAAAGAAAAATTTTCGATCGGCAGCCAAACCCATAGACTTTTTTAATTCATTTTTCAAAAGATTGTTAGGCGAAATAAACCGGGAAGATTACGAGGCTCCTTTTGAAGGGCTGGAATTTGCCAATCTTAAAAAGGATCATCCCGGCCGGGTGGAGCTTAACGCCATCATTAAGTCAGGTGAAACTTTGGCGGATTTGGAACAAGAAGCGAATTTGGTCGGCCAAAAAGTCGAAGAAGCTCTGGCTGTGTTGGGCAAAGATAATTCCGTCGGTGAGACGGACAAGGTCGAGGTGGCCATTTTACTGAGACGTTTGACCAATGTGCGGTTATATATTGAGGCTTTGCGACGGCGGGGGATTGCCGTTTCAATTGTGCGAGGCAAGGGTTTTTATGAGCAAGAGGAAATATATGATCTTTACAATATACTTTCATTTTTATTAAACCAAAAAGATGATATCGCCCTGGTAGGTGTTTTACGTTCGCCGCTATTATCTTTTAATGATCGGGACATTTATTCAGTATCTTGTATTGAAGGAAATAGCTTTTGGGAAAAAATAAAAAATTCCCAATCGGAACAAATACGCAAAGCTCAAAAATTGATTGAAGGTTGGCTTTTCTATAAAGACCGTTTGCCCATTGCAGGTCTTTTACGTCGAATTATAGAAGATTGCCATTTTTATTTGGCCCAGGGCTTAACCGGCGAAGGGAGGCAAAGCATTCGCAACATTGAAAAATTCATGGATATGGCCAGGCAGTTTGATGCAAAAGGTACCGGCTTAGGAGAATTCGTTGAATATATTGGTTGGCAAATTGAATTACAAGTACACGAAGGAGAGTCACCAACCGGGCCCGAGGCCAACGTGGCAATCATGAGTATTCACCAAGCCAAGGGTTTGGAATTTCCTGCTGTTATCATACCCGATTTGGGAAGCAGCTTTAATTTGGGCCTTGCCGAGAGCATGTATATAAATGAACTTGCCGGCCGCTTTGAAGTTGGTATGTCGGTACCCCACCCGCAAACCGGGAGAATGGTAAATCCTTCTTTACGGGAAAGGCTAAAGGAAAGAATTAAACTGGAATGTTTGGCGGAAGAAAAAAGGGTATTATATGTTGCAGCGACCAGGGCGGAGAGGTTGTTGTATCTGATCGGTCTGCAAGATGATGAAAAAGACGGGGCGACTGATTACTATAAGTCGAATTCCTACTTGCAGTGGATTTGGCAAGCTTATGATATCGATCCGCTTGACGGTTGGGAAGATAAGGGGAGAAAGATAGGCGATGAGAACATTGAATTGCGGATAATCAATTCTTATGATATAGAAGAACCGTCCCAAGTATATTTTCCGCTTGAAAAGTTCCAAAAAATAAGTCCTGGCTTGCAAGGAATCCGGCGGGCACCGATATCGTTAAAGCACAGCAGGACAAGGATTGTGGAAATTACCCCGACGGGGTTGAGCCTCTACAGAGAGTGTCCTTTGAAATATAAATTTCGCTCTTACATGGTTCCTGCCGAACTCTTACCGGATAAACGCGGCGGAAGCTATGGAGAAGGACAGTCCGATGGCATTGATCCGGCATTACTGGGGGACGTATTTCATAAATTGATGGAAAAAGATATTTACTCGAGTTTACAGCCGGAATTTTCGGAAATTATCAATGAAATGATCCCTCCGGCCGGTCGCCATATCTATGGAAAATATCTTCGTTATCATTTAAAGAAATTAAATGAAGGGCCTTGGGTTGAAAGAATACAAGGGGCGAGCAATAAGTACAAGGAACTTTATTTTAAGCATGTAATATACGAAGATAGCGCAATGGCCGTTTATTTAAACGGGATTATCGACCTTTTGATCAATGAGGAAGGTTCTTGGCGCGTGATTGATTTTAAGACCGGCAGCTTGCAAGGAAGCGAACCGGCTGAGATCGCCAAAGCTTATCACTACGATATTCAGCTACAATGCTATAATCTAGTTGTGGAAGAGGCGGTTAAAAGGGGCAAGAAGGGTACATATCGGGGGGGCATTATCATATTTACCGAAACCGGCGATTGGATACCTATTAAAGTGACAGATGATAATAAAGGAGAAATCCTTGCTATAATCGATAAAATTATATCCGAAGAGTTCGAACCGATTTCAGGTAATCATTGCCGTTATTGTGAATATATAGCTATTTGCCCTCTTAAGACACCTTAAAACGAAGTTGCTATAATCTTTGGAGACGTGTGAACCGGTATGGTTTTAATTTAATTTGCTTTCGCTTCTTGCCGATGATTTAATAGGATGGATTTCTATACATGGAGGCATATTATGTTTTCTATGATAAGGCGTAAAAATATAAATAATAAATGGCAAATAATAATCGAACAAATGCGCGAAGGGGCCGGAATATTTAAATTAATTTTCAATGAACATAAAAAGCCGCAGGATTATAAAGTAATTCGTGTTAATCCGATATTCGAAGAATTGTTTTATTGGGCAAAGTTGCCTTTGGAGGGTCAAAATGTATCGGCGCTCATGGATACTTTTCCGCCTCCTCATTTGAATGTTTTCACCGATGTTGTATCCACGAATGAAACATATCATTTTGAGACAATATTGCAAAAAACAGGCAAGGAGTTGAGTATTAAGGCCTTTCCCGTGGGAGGGGTTTGTTTTGGTGTTGTATTTTCCGATATTACCAAAAGCAAAG
Source organism: uncultured Halanaerobiales bacterium (assembly GCA_964568715.1). Classification (GTDB taxonomy): domain Bacteria; phylum Bacillota; class Halanaerobiia; order B1SED10-174; family B1SED10-174; genus CAZMQU01. The sequence continues at coordinate 88,333 of CAZMQU010000002.1, read as the reverse complement.
AAGTTGAAGTCGAATTGCAACTGCATAAAGCCCATTTTGAACAATTGTTCAGGAATTCACCGGAGGGGATGGTCCTTCTGGACAACGGTGATCGGATAATTAACGTCAACGATGGCTTTAGGCGTTTATTTGGATTTACAAAAAATGAAGTTGTCAATAGGGCGATAAATGATGTTATTGTTCCCCGCGATTTATATAGAGAGGGTTCCTTTTTAAGTGAAAAAGTGCTTAACGGAATATCGGTACAAACTGAAGGAGTGCGGCTTCATAAAGACGGCCGCCTAATCGATGTTGCCATCACCGGTTTTCCGGTTGTATTTTCGGAAAAACAGGTAAGTATTATCGGTATATATCGGGACATTTCCAAAAGAAAAGATGCGGAAGCAAAGGTCCGGCATTTAAGTTTTCACGACAGTCTGACGGGCTTGTATAACAGGGCATTTTTTGAAGAGATGCTGACCCAAATGAATAAGAAAGAATCTTTGCCTGTCAGTGTAATCGTTGCCGATGTCAATGGTTTGAAACTGGTAAATGATACCTACGGTCATCAAAAGGGCGATGACCTGCTTAAGAAAATAGCTGAAATATTTAAAATTGTTTGCCGGCAAGATGATATCATTGTTCGCTGGGGCGGTGACGAATTTGCCGCTCTTTTAAAAAGGACCGACAAGCATGTAGCAGCTATGTTGGCTAATCGGATTAAAAAGATTGCCGCCGGTACCATATTTTGTTCAATGCCCATCAGTTTAGCATTGGGGGTTGCCACCAAAACGGATGCGAAGGAAAAAATAGATAAAGCCATTACCAAGGCTGAGGAAGATATGTACAGAAAAAAACTTTTGGAAAGCAAGAGTGCCCGTAGTGCGATGATTCTTTCTCTGGAAAAGGCTCTCTTTGAAAAGAGTTATGAGACTGAAGAACACACCAGACGCTTAAAGGATATGGCTCGTAAAGTAGGTAAAGCTTTCGGTTTGTCTGACAGCCAACTAAACGATTTGGCTGTCTTGGCAGCCCTTCATGATATTGGTAAAATAGCCATACCGGAAGAGATAATAAAAAAACCGGGACCCTTGACTCCGTCGGAGTGGGAACAGGTTAAAAAGCATTCCGAAATAGGTTATCGTATCGCAAAGTCGTCAACGGAACTCAGTACGATACCCTTAGGTATTCTGCATCACCATGAACGTTGGGACGGCGCAGGATACCCCCATGGCTTAAAAGGGGAAGATATACCCTTGATTGCCCGGGTAATATCCGTAGTTGATGCTTTTGATGTCATGACCCATGACAGACCTTACAAAAAGGCTGTTTCCCAAGAGGAAGCCATCGCTGAATTGAAGAGATGTTCCGGTAGCCAGTTTGATCCACAAGTTGTTGAGATGTTTATAAAAATAATAGAAGAATAAGGGTAATATCAGACAGATGCTCTTATAAATAAATATATGATAATATTGAAAATAAAAATGAGAAGGCAAAAAAATGTAATAGAAAACAGAGGAAAGCAAAAGAAAAATTTAAGAAGTAAAATAAAAACGCGCTTCGGCGCGTTTTTATTTTTTCTAATAAATTACCAATTACCTTCTGGATTATCTTTTTCATCCTCAAAAGGATGTTTCGGGTTCTTTTTATATTTATTTTTTTGTTCCCGTAATCTTTTCTCAAGAATTATTTGAGATATAACGAGATACGAACCCATAACAAAGCCGATTAGGAAGATTATATAGGCGAAAAAACATAGGAAGTAAGAGGTTGGGATTACTGTGATTGTTATCAGAAATATAATCAACCAACCTGCAACCATCATGCCTATACTTGTAAATAGGTGCTTTCTATTAATTCCCATCATTGTCATATAGCCAGCAGGCTACAAGATGGCCATCATTTAATTCGAAATAGCCTGGTTCTTCCACGTCGCATAGCCCTTCAATTTTTTTACTGCAACGGGGATGGAATCTACAGCCTGTAGGCGGATTGAGTAAGCTGGGCGGTTCGCCGCCGGGTATTTTTTTGAATGTGTGAACGTTTTCCGGGTTAGGGTCGGAAGTAGCTTCCAACAAGGCCCGGGTGTAAGGATGGCCGGGGTTTTCCAGGAAGTCTTTTACAGGCCCTTGCTCGACGACTTTACCACCGTACATAATTAAAATTCTTTCTGAGAAATAGCGAACGGTAGATAAATCGTGGGTTATATAAATAACGGCCAAATTATATTCAGCTTGGAGTTCTTGCATCAATTGAAGAATTTCTATCCGCACAGATGCGTCCAACATGGAAACCGGTTCATCTGCAACGATAAGTTTGGGACCGAGGATTCTCGAACGGGCGATGACGATTCTTTGTTGTTGGCCCCCGCTGAGCATGTGGGGAAATTTGGGAAGGAAGTCTTCTACCGGTGTCATCTTTAAGTCAACCAAAGCTTGTTCAATTAATTTTTCTTGTTCCAAGGGATCTTTAATACCGTTGATTACCAAAGGTTCCAGGAGAATGCGTTTGACGGTCATAAAAGGTGGCAATGCACCGTATGGGTCTTGTTGGACAAATCCCAATTGGGCACGATATTCTTTGATTTGACGCTTGTTGAAGTCATTGATGTTTTGACCGTCGAAGATTATTTCGCCGCCGGTCGGATAATGAAGGCCTAAAATTGTTCGCGCCAAGGAGCTCTTCCCGCATCCGCTTTCACCGACTATTGATATTGCTTCACCGTGCTTGACATGAAAGCTGACATCGTCGACGGCACGAACATGGCCAACATTGAAAAATCCCCATTTTTTCATTTCAAAGTAGGTCTTTAGATTTTTAACTTCCAATAGATTGCTATTATTCAACGTTTTATTTTGCATTGTAATCACCTCACCCGTAAAGCCAGCATTTGACCCAATGGTCTTTAGTTACTTCAACCATAGGCGGTTCTTGCCGGCACTTATCAAATTTTTTGTGGCATCGTTCATAAAAGCGGCACCCCGTGGGAGGATTAAACAAGCTGGGGGGTTGGCCGGGAATAAAATCTAATTCCTTATCGGTTCGTAGTGTGGGTACGCTTGCCATCAATTTTTCAGCATAGGGGTGTAAAGGTTTGGTGAAAAAGTGAGCAGCATCGGATTTTTCCACGATTTGGCCCGCATACATGACGGCCGCATCATCAGCCAGTTCACTGGAAGTTCCAACGTCGTGGGTTATGAGTAAGAAGGTTATGCCTGTTTCTTGTTTAAGTTTTTTAAGGACATTCATTATATTGGCTTGAGTCAACAAATCAAGGGCCGAAGTAGGTTCATCCAGAACAATTAAATCAGGTTCTGTAGCCAAAGCCATTGCAATGGCGGCCCTTTGGCGCATACCACCGCTAAGTTCAAATGGATAACGGCTGAGAAAATCTAGGGGTAATCCTACCAAGCGACAACATTGGGCAACCTTTTCCAAGGCTTTTTCTTTTGACTTGACGAGGCGGTGTACTAAAAGGGGTTCCGACAATTGTTCTTCAATCTTTACTACAGGGTTTAGCGCGTTCATTGCAGCTTGGGGAACCATGGCTGCTTTAACCCAACGAATCTGTTTACGGAATTCTTCTGAATCGAGAGCCATGATGTCTTGGCCGTTTAGGAAGACTTTTCCCTTGTAGGTATGGACGTTGGCCGGTAAAAGGCGCAATATGCCTTTAGCCAGAGAAGTTTTTCCGCAACCGGATTCACCGACGAAGACAATGGTCCGCCCGTAGGCAAGGGTGAAAGATACATTGTCCACTGCTTGGACCGGGCCCCGGCGAGTTTGAAAGTAAAGGTGCAAATTCTCGACTCTAAATAGTTTATCGTTATCCATATTATAACCTCCTTAGCCTGGGATTAAAGATACGGTCAAGAGCAAAACCGAAAGTGGCGAAAGCCAAAGCGGTTAATATAAGCATAAAGGAGGGTTCAATGACCCAGTAGAAGTGACCCATATAAAGGGCCCCGTTGTTTTGAGCCTCTTGGACCATTTTGCCCCAAGTCGGTAGAAGCGGGTCGCCGATGCCAAGGATTGCCAAGCCGGCTTCCAAAAAGACAAAACCGGGAACAGCAGTAACAAAACCGGGGATCAAAGTAGGAATAATCCGCGGAATCATGTAGCGGAAAATCATGCGGAAGTCGCTGGCACCATATGCTCTGGCCGCCTCAATATAATGGGACTCTTTTATTTGCAGGAACATGGCCCGATAACCTTTTGTGCCGCCAAAAAGGCTCAAAAGTATGACCGGTATGAGAATAACCCAAAGACTTCGAGAAATAAACATAGCGACCATTATATAGATGGGTAACCTGGGCAGAATCATAGTCAGCTCAGTCAAACGTTGGATGAGGCTGTCCACCCAGCCGCCAAACCATGTTCCGATTGCTCCGAAGAAAAGACCGGAGAAGCTTGTTCCAACGGCACCAAGCAAACTAAATGCCAAGGCGATGGGTGTGCCCCACAATAAAGAAACGATCAAGTCTCTTCGCAAATGGTCAGTACCGCCGAAGCCGTGAACTTGCCCATATAGAACGAGACGGGCTTCGAAATCGGAGTCTTCTTCGAAGACAAAACCTTCGATAACTAGCTCATATTTACCCTTAAAGGCTTGTTCTGTATTAAAGTCAGGCCCGGCCAGAAGGCCGACATGGGGTTGAAGTTGCTTGACCCGTTTTTTTATGGTGTTGCTTTGGGATAGGCGACAGATAGTCATTGATTTTGATGTTTGTTCTCCCAAAGGAATTGTCCGGCCGTCGGGAGTCTTCCAGTACATATCAATATGAGGGCCTATTTCATTATAGTCTGCTTCAACGATAACATTGATTTCTTTGGGGAAACCGTTGAAGCCGTATTCGAAGGGCATGCTGATTGATATTTCCTTAAGCCCTCCCCCAAGAGGGTTTATTTTTCTTGCTTCGTGGAAGTCTCTCGAATCGACTACGATGGTTTCCGGCAATTTATTTTTTCGAAAATAATTGGTCCAAATCGGTTTTGCGTTACGTGGATTTTCGATCCAAACGTTGTCAGAACCTTTCCAAAGTTCAATGGCATGGTCGAATGGTAGATAAAACATGGTAAATATAGATAAACCGACTAAAAAGAGGATAATTGAAAAACCGATTATAGCTGATGGATACTCTTTTAGGTTAGCAAAAAAATTTTTCAGTTTCATTATCTTCCCTCCCCGGCGCCAACTCTGACTCGTGGATCAAGAATGGCATAGACAACATCCAATATCAGTACGGTTGCAGCCAAAAGATAACCATGTATAACGGCCTCCCCTATTATTATGGGTGTATCATACACGCCGACCGCATCACGCAACAGGCGTCCCAAACCCGGCCAATTGAAGACGGTTTCCAATATGGTTGCGCCCATCCACTGGCCAATGATAGCCAAGGCAAAACCTGTAACGATGGGGGGCAAAGTGGGCCGTAAAATATATTGTTTTTCGATTGCTCGGGCCGACAAGCCTTTGGCTTTGGCCATTTCAACGTAATCTTCACTGGAGTAAATCAAAAAGAATGTCCGGTTACTGAAAATGCCCAAGAAGGTAGCGCTGCAAAGAGAGGCCATTAAAGGTAAGAACAAATGATGCAGCACGCTAAGAGCATATTGAATTTTTGAAGTTGGCGGCGGGGCTGAAACAACACCGCCGAAGGGGAACCAACCTAGAAGGGCGGCAAAAATGAGAATGAGAAATATCCCATAGAACCAAGCGGGAGCTGCCGATGCCGGTGCTAAGGCTAAGACCAGCTTGTCAAAAAAACTACCATAATGGCGAGATAGATATAAACCGCCATAAAGGTTGATAAAAAAACCTATCAGGAAGCTCGACATGGTCAATAGCAGTGTAAAAGGCAAACGTTCCAATAAAATCCGCTTAACAAAACGAGAGCCCGTATCGCTCATTAATTTTTCTGCTTGGCCCAAACTCAATGTAATGGCGTTTTTTAAATAATCGAAGGTTCTGACCATAAAAGGCTTGTTAAGCCCTAGGCGTTCGGCTTCAAGCTGGTAAAGGTCTTCTTCAAGTTGTTTACGCATTTCAGCAGGTAAGCGCAGTATTTCCGGATTGCCCAGGCTGGCTGCACCAATTGCTTCTCTGATTTCTGCCTCCCGAATCTTATCGACGTGGCCGCCCATGTTGGCAATAAGAATGGAGAGATAGATGGCGACAATCAAGGTAATAAACAATACGATGACACGAGTGAGGAAGTATTTGCCGAAGTTAAATAGATTGCTGTTTATTTTGCGAGATGCTTTTATTGATTGGACGGATGAAGGAGTTTGTTTAATCGTAGGTGTTTCGGTGGCCATTTAATCACTCTCTTTCTATGAAGAATTTGTTAGAAAATAAGGAAAGGGGTGCAGGAAGAGACTATAATGCCTTTCACTGCGACCCCTTCCATTACATCAGGTTTAAAATGCTGGTTTTTGGATTAGCGGTAGGTTACAAATTCAGCATTGGCGAAAGCAGGTATGCTGACCACTTTGGATACGGCAGCTACTTCGAAGCTGCTGGCACCTACTACCAGTTTGCTGGTTTGTTCTTCAGTCAAGATTGCTTGCCAGTGTCCATCAGCGATAGCGACTGCCTCACCGACATGGGCGAGTTGACCACGGGCATCAAAGATCATGAAGGTGACGGTATCTATCATGTCGACTTCATAAGCTTCGCCGGCAAAGGTGATATCCAGATCGAATTTTGCTTCTTTACCGATTTGGATGACACGACGTCCGACAATTTCAACTTCAGGAATCATAGGCTCAGCGAAGATATCCCACTTGCCTGAATCGAAGGGGTAATCTTCAAATCTCTTGAGATGGACAACTTTTTCAGTATGGTAAGCTTTGTCGAGATACAAGGGGCCCATACCTACCCAGAAATGGCCTTTATCGTTGTACCACTTTTTCATGTTGGCCCAACGTGCTGCTGCTTGCTCCTTGGAGACGAACTGGCTAAGGGTCGGCTCGTAGGGGATCCAGTTTTCGGCAATAGCTTTGTCTAGCTGAGTATTGAGCAAGTCCAAGCAGGGTCCGCCGATGTAGTTTAGCCATTCGATCTTTGCTTTGGTTGACTTGTCGGCACTGAAAGCTGCTTGATTGTTATGCTCAACTAGGATACCAAGACCCAGACCATGCCATGAACCGGGACCGAAATCATAGTCGGGGAAGCCGGTGATGACGTTTAATTCTGCATCAAGAACGTAAATATCGGAATAACCTTCGATAATTAAGGGATCTGTTGAGGCAATTCTGAAGCCTTTGAAGAAGGGCATGCTGCTGTTGAAGCTGGGAACCACGGCTGCATCATAGATCATACCGTCTTCGTAAGCTCTTTCAAAGTCGAGGATATAACCGATAACAAAGTCAGCGACATCCATGGGGCTTCCGTCGTGCCACTTGGCGTTTTCAAAGAAATCGGCCGGATAGTAAGCGACGGACTTACGCAGGGCAGTCAAGCCTTCCGGATGTTTTTCGCCAACGGTAATGGGACGCTGTGTCGCGGGATCCCAATCTATCCAAGCATCGGCAGGAACTTTGTTTTCTTTGACAAAGTGGAGGTCAACCCAATCCAGAACCTTCCCGACAGGCAAACCTTCCTGGATATAGATTTCAGCTTTTTCAAGCCTTTGAGCATGAGTCAAGCCGGTGTAGGGGTCAAGAATAGCACCACGATCGCTGGTAGGACGACAGAGGGCCATGTCGTAAATCCAGTTGCTGCCACCCAGGGGGTTCCAGGGTTCAGTCAGGATGCTGGGCATTGCCATATGGATGGAACCGCCAACTTGCTCCCCTCGGCGGATGGTGTGGGGCCATAGCCAAGAACCGGAAATTGAGCCGGCCAAGTCAGCGGTAACGCTTACTTCAGCCAAGTGCGGTGCAAAGCTAATCTCGTCAACCGTCCATACTCTGGTTGAGTCGAGCAGTGCAAGTTCCAGACCTTTGGCGAAAAGTTCGCCACGCTCTTCCATGGTTTTGAAATCTCTGTTCATTAATCTTTCGCTTATTTCGTAAAACTCAGGGTCGTTCTCATAAGCAAGCCAAAGCGGTGTAGCTAAGCCCAAGTCGGTATAGAAGTAGGAGAAGTTGGTTGCTTGGTCACGGGCAACGGCGGTTGTAATCCAGCCACCGGTATAGATGTGGAAGAGTCCGTCGTCGGGATTACCTGAATACCAGATAGGTGTTGCTTCAGCAGCGGTCCTATAGTCACAGATAGATGTAAAACCGATATCCTCAAGTATGTTACCGACATAGTCGCCGACTTCACGGCGTTCGTCTTCGGAACGAATGAGGACAATAATCTCAACGGGTTCATCGTTATAATACCACTTGCCACCGACTCTTTCGGCGCCAAGCTTCACCATTTCTTCGCTGATTATAGCGTCGGCCTTGACCGGGTCATGAGCATACTTTAACTCGAGAACACGGCATACATCGGCATAACGGGCATAATCAGGGAAGGAACCGGTGATGGGCAGAAGCTTCGGTACGGCCATACCACCAAAAATTTCCTCGGCAAGATATTCCCTGTCGAGCAAATAGTTCATAGCTTCACGAATGCGGGGAATCGCAAAGGGATTCAATTTGCCTGTGCCGGGGAATACCGGGCCGGCCGGGTTGAAGCTAAGCTCACCGTAAGAACCAAAAGACATCTGATGAGCTAACTTGGGATTTGCCAGAACTCTTTGAAATATATCCGGCAGGGTAACGGTGTAAGCATAGACGTCAATTTCACCAACTTCCAAACGGCTTACAGCGGCTGCGGGTTCGGGTTCTTCGATAATAATTACCTCATCAACCCAAGCACCTTTGCGCTGAGCCAGTCCGGTGACGGCAAAAGAAAAGACCATCACAAATACCAATGTGGCGATTAAGCCAATTCTACTAAACACTTTCATCAATAAAGTTCACCCCTTAAAATATCTTTTCCTAATACTAGATGAGAACAATTTTTCTACGCTGAAACTGTATGTTAATGCTGATTTCTAGTTGATCACCCCCTTAAGGATAGTTTATAGTTTTATTTTGGTAAATATAATACTGCATCTTGGCAGTAAATTGGTGTAAAAATAATTCTAAAAATATTTTAAAATGACTTCCGCAGGATAATTGATAGTATTTCCCGAAAGTCCTTTTATATAGTGTTCTTTAAAGATTATAAAACTCCTGCAAAATATTAATATTAGATTCAAAAATAATTATTAAAATCCTAGAGAAGGAAAATATTGATTATTACAGTAAAGCATATGTAAGGTGTTTGAAAAATAACAACAAATAATAACTAATTTCTCCTACTTGAAAGGCTTGTTTTTACAACTTCTACTTAATAGTCCAAAATCCTGCCAAAACAATTACAATTAATAAGTAAAATAATGCTAATATTGTGTGATGAAAATTATTTGTGTTTCCGGTTGCAAATTTGCCGGCTTTGGTGATAGTGGAAAACGATAAGGGCAAACCAATAAAATCCCAAAGGAGAGAATGAAAATGAACAGGGGAAAAACATTAGGGGTTCTTGGAGGGATGGGACCGTTGGCGACCGCACTTTTCTTTAACGAGGTCGTGCGTTCGACAGAGGCTGATTATGACCAAGAGCACATTCCTATACTACTTGACAACAATTGTATGATACCGGACCGTTCGGCCTATTTATTAGGGCAAGGTACAAGTCCGTTGACCATGTTATTGGAATCCGCATCTCGCTTGGAAGCCTGGGGTGCGGATTTTTTAGCCATGCCTTGCAATACCGCCCATGTCTTTTATGACGATATTAAAAAAAATGTGAATATACCTTTTGTTAATATGATTGAAGAAACGGTTTCATACATGAATGAAACGAGCTTGCCTGCCCAAAACGGTAATGAACGGACAATCGGTTTGTTGGCTACGGAGGGTCTGTGCAAATCAGGTCTTTATGATAAAGTGGCAAAAAGATATGGGATTGAAGTGTTAAAACCTAATTCAGACCACCAAAAGATTGTTTCGGAGTTAATAAAAAATATAAAAAAAGGGAAGACTGATTTCGATTTTGGCCCAATTGAAAGCGTGATCGAATCATTGCTGGCAAGAGGTGCTTCTGTAGCTGTATTGGGTTGCACCGAATTGTCTGTGGTCGGTGATAATCTAAATTCCAACTTGAAGTTTATCGATCCTATGAAGATATTGGCAAGATCGGTAATAGTTTTTGCAGGCAAGAAAATAAAAGAATAAAAGAGAGGTGCCTAGGAAATTGAACGATGGCGAAACCCAAAAGAAAAGCAGGGATTTTGGAATAAAGATAGGGTCGCTGATACCCGGACCGCGAAATTCAATCTCGGACGTTGGCGGGGTAACGGTCGGTCATGTTACTTTGGATGAAGGTCCTGTCAAAACGGGTATAACTGCGCTATTGCCTCATGCCGGCAATATCTTTACCGAAAAAGTATTGGCAGCAGCCCATATAATAAACGGCTTCGGTAAAACACAAGGCCTGGTGCAGGTGGAGGAGATGGGGACAATTGAGACGCCGATAATTTTGACCAATACCTTGAGTGTCGGCATAGCATACCAAGGTCTTGTCGAATACATGCTCGCCCAAAACCCTGATATTGGTTTGGAAGCCGGTACTGTTAATCCTTTGATCGGTGAATGCAACGATAGTTATTTAAATGACATTCGCGGTTGCCATGTAAAAAAAGGCCATGTAATTGATGCCATTGAAGCTGCTAGTCAGGATTTTAGGCAGGGTAGCATAGGGGCAGGTACAGGAATGATCTGTTATGGATTAAAGGGAGGTATTGGTTCTGCTTCCCGCCTCATTGAAATTGACGGTAATGAATATACTCTCGGCGCCTTGGTCTTATCTAATTTTGGCCGTCGAAGGGACTTGCTTATCGATGGGATTAAAGCCGGTTTATTTATAGAGGAGCATATTGGTCGGGAGTCAGTCGCGGCCCACAGCGATGACAAAGGTTCCATAATTGTTGTTTTGGCAACGGATGTGCCCCTTTCCGAAAGGCAACTTAAACGCCTTTGTAAGAGATCTGTTATAGGTATTACCAGGACGGGTTCCTACTTGGGCACAGGTAGCGGGGACATAGTAATCGGTTTTACTACGGCCAATAAAATTTCACCGACAAAGCAACGCGGTGTGACAACAATAACAATGCTCAACGAAAACAAGATTGACAGGGCATTTCGTGCTGCCGGAGAGTCGGTGGAAGAAGCGATTCTCAATTCGCTCTTTTGTGCCGAACCAAAAACGGGGCGCGATGGACACAGTCGCGACTCCATACACGAATATCTTGATATTATCTTTTGACTGTTATGGCAGTACGGTATGGGAAGGGATTACCAGCTTGACCGACCGACTTCAAATTGACCAGGATATCGAATTTCATGTATTTGGCATCTCCGAGATGTTCAGTGGCATAAGGCTTATATTTGTAAGTGATGGTTATGTCGAATTAGCTTGGGATGAGCCGGTTTTTATCTAAAAAAAAATCCTATTAATAAAAATAAGAAATTTGCAATAATGATATTATAATATGATACTAAGACAGACAGTATATGGATGAATATGTCTGATTATAGCCTTTTTAATGGTATTCTTCTTGTGACCAAATATTCCTGCTTTAAATACTAAAAATTAGGAAATAATGCAAGCGCCTATATTATAGAATTGAAAATTATGAAAAAGGGTGTTGGCTTAATGTAGAGAAAACTTGTATTGACCAAAATATTTTTCCCCAATATTTTTACCGTTTTTATTTGCAAGACAGGCGAATAATAAAAACAAGAGTTAGGAGAATGATGATGAAAATAGTTTTTACGGGGGGAGGGTCGGCTGGCCATGTAATTCCCAATACAGTTATAATTGATAAACTGTTACCTCTAGGTTATGATGTCTGCTATATTGGCTCCCAGGACGGTTTGGAAAGAGAGATAATAGAGAAGACGGGCCTTCCGTACCACAAAATTAAAAGCGGCAAATTGCGCCGTTATAAAGATATTAAGAATGTCACTGATATTTTCCGCATCGCTGCCGGTTTTTTTCAAAGCCTCAACATTTTGCGACGCCAAAAACCCGTTGTACTTTTCAGCAAGGGGGGTTATGTCGCCTGTCCGGTGGTTTGGGCAGCATGGATGCGTCGAATTCCCGTCATTATCCATGAATCGGATCTGACCCCCGGCTTGGCAAATAAGCTATCGCTGCCCTTTGCTAAAAAAGTTTGTTACACTTTTCCCGAAACATTGGAATACCTTGACGAATCAAAAGCGGTTTTAACCGGGATACCCGTTCGCCGAAGCCTTTTCAAAGGTCAAAAAGAAAAAGGCCTGTCCTTGTGCGGTTTTGATGATGGGAAACCGGTTATCTTAATCATAGGCGGCAGTCAAGGATCAAAAATCATAAATGATACGGTAAGGGCCGCTTTGCCGGACCTACTGGCTGAATTTAATATTTGCCATATTTGCGGTTATGGCAATCGGGAGGAAACCTTAAATCAGCGAGGCTATTGCCAGTTTGAATATGTGGACGATGACTTGTCTCATCTTTTTGTAGCGGCGGATTTAGTTGTTTCCCGAGCGGGAGCCACGGTTCTCTTTGAGTTGCTTGCTCTTAAAAAGCCCAACTTGCTGATACCTTTATCAAAAGCGGCCAGTCGCGGCGATCAAATCCAAAATGCCGCATCTTTTGCAAAGCGGGGTTTCAGTTTGGTATTGCCGGAAGAAGAATTGAACCGTGCCGCTTTGCTTAAAGAGACCAAGACCCTATACGAGGAGCGAGACGTTTATGTTGCAACCATGAAGAAAAATGTTGCCCGCAATGCCGAGGATATAATTATCGATATAATCAGAGATATCACGGTTTGATATTGGTGAAGATTTTCCCATTCGGTTACCGAATATTTATGAGCGACGCAAAGAGGAAAAAGGTTATGCGAAAACCGGTCGGGATTTCTTGGGCTTGAATATATAAAAAGGATTTTTTCTGTTTTTGGTGAAATGGGGATGAAAGCGGAAGGGGAAAATTAGGTGCGAGCAAGGCAGCCAAGTTGGTTGAAAAGAAAGATTCCTTTTTCCAAAGAAATTAACAGGACGAAAAGAATTCTTGCTGAACTGGGCCTTAATACGGTCTGTCAAAGTGCCAATTGTCCCAATATTGGGGAGTGCTTTGCCGGTAAAACCGCTACTTTTATGATTCTGGGCAATATCTGTACCAGAAATTGCCGATTTTGCGCCATCACTTCCGGACAACCGGAAGAAGTCAATTCAGAGGAAGCAAAAAATATTGCCGAAGCGGCCGTTTTGCTGGGATTAAAGCATGTTGTCATTACCTCGGTTACCCGCGATGATTTGGCCGATGGCGGTGTGAGCCATTTTATTGCCGTTATAGATGAACTTACATCGGCCAACCCGGCGGCAACCATTGAAATTTTGACGCCGGACTTTTTAGGGCGGAAAGCGCTTTTGGAAAAAATCGCTACAGCACCTTGGCATGTATTCAACCATAATGTGGAGACCGTTCCCCGGCTTTATGAAAAGGTCAGACCAGGAGCAGATTATTGGCGATCCATACAAGTTTTGGCAGAGATAAAATCACAACGTCCCAATTCTTTGACGAAATCGGGGCTCATGCTGGGCTTAGGGGAAAAGCAAGAGGAAATAGTTGCCGTAATGGAAGATTTGCAGCGGGTCGGTTGTGATTTTTTAACGATTGGCCAATATTTGCAACCTACTTTAAAGCATTTGCCGGTCTTGGAGTATATTGAGCCGCACATGTTTGCCCGATATCAAAAAATTGGCGAAGGGATGGGCTTTAAGGGTGTTGCCGCCGGCCCTTTTGTGCGCAGTTCATATAAAGCAGCCCAGTTGTTGGCTGATAATGATATTTATCGGAGAAAAACTCCGGACTTGTCATAGCGGAAATAATAATGATATAATTATCCATATTAAATTATTTTGAATTTGTTTCTATTGCAGAGGATTAAAGGGACAAGCCTTGTAAGAACACTATTGTCGTATTTATCGATTGTCAGCAAATTGATTGACAGGACTGCTTGTCAAAAATACTTAAAGAATTATACGAGGAGGTATATTGATGGAGAGTAAAAACATACAGACTGTTGCTGTCGGAAAACATGAATTGCCCCCCTTGCCCTATGCTTACGATGCCCTAGAGCCGGTTATCGGCCGCGATACATTGCATTTTCACCATGACCGCCACCATTTGGCTTATGTGGAAGGGCTCAATAAAGCGGAATTGGCCTTGGATGAAGCCCGCAAAAGCGGCGACTTCTCCGTCTTAAAGCACTGGGAACGGGAGATTGCCTTTAACGGGTCCGGCCATATTCTCCATAGCATCTATTGGGCCACTATGACCCCGGAAGGGCCCCAAGAGCCGGGGCTCCAAACTGAAAGTTTGCTTAAGGCGACTTTCGGTGATTTGGCAAAATTCAAAGACCAGTTTATCAAGGCGGCGATCGGCGTAGAGGCTTCCGGCTGGGGTATCTTGGCCTGGAATCCGGCTTGGGGCCGATTGTCCGTTCTCAATGCCGAGAAACACCAAAACCTAACCGAATGGGGTGCAATACCCCTTCTGGTAGTGGACCTTTGGGAGCATGCCTACTACTTGGATTATCAAAATCGCCGGGCCGAATATGTCAACAATTGGTGGCCCTTGATTAATTGGCAGGAAGTCGAAAGGCGGCTGAAGCTGGCTATGGCGGCACGGGTGCCCTTGGTTGTCGAGTAAGAAGGATTGTTTGATTCTTAGCAACAAACAATTTGTTTGGTAATAAGCGTCTTGCTTTGCATTTAAACTTGATAACGGCTGTTATTTGCTTGGTATCCTGTCAAATATGGCCGTTGGTTAAGGGATTATGTAAAGCAAGGCGCAATTTCAATTAAGGAGGTCGATGTCTTTTGGATTATTTTTTAACGGATGAACAGCAGATGATTAGAGAATTAGCAAGGCGAATAGCCCAAGAAAAGATTGCCCCCGTTGCCTTGGAGTATGACAGAACGGGCGAATTTCCCCACGAAATAATAAAAATTTTAGCTGACTCCGACTTATGCGGTGTATATATCCCCGCCGAGTATGAAGGTCTGGGCGGCGGTGTCTTGGAAATGGCTCTGGTTGTAGAAGAATTATCCAGGGCTTGCGGCGGGATAAGTTTAGGTTTTGCTGCAACGGGTTTGGGTTCATTTCCGATAATACTTTACGGCAACGATGAACAGAAGGAAAAATATTTGCCCCCCATAGCAACCGGGGAAAGTATCTGTGCTTTTGCATTGACGGAAGCCAACGCCGGCAGTGACGCGGCCGGTATCGAAACGACCGCAAGCTTGACGGGCGACCATTATATTTTAAATGGTACCAAACAGTGGATAACAAACGGTGGCGAAGCAGATATCTATACGGTAGTGGCTTTAACCGACAAAAAAAAGGGGAGCAGGGGCGCTTCTGCTTTTATTGTCGAGAAGGGGACTCCCGGCTTTGAATTCGGTAAAAAAGAAGATAAGATGGGGATTCGGGGTTCAACTACCCGGGAGTTGATATTCAAAGATTGCCCCGTTCCCAAAGAAAACTTGTTGGGTAGGGAAGGATTGGGCTTTATTATTGCCATGAAAACCCTTGATAAGAGCCGACCCGGTGTGGCGGCGCAAGCCTTGGGTATCGGTCAGGGCGCTTTGGATGCTGCTTTGAAATATTCCCGGGAACGGAGTCAGTTCGGTCAGCCCATCTCTTCCTTCCAAGCCATCCAACACATGCTCGCTGATATGGCAATTCAACTGGAGGCGGCCAGGGCTTTCACCTATTCGGTTGCCAGGATGATTGACAGCGGTGTCAAAGATTTTACCAAAGAATCGGCCATGGTTAAAGTCTTTGCTTCCGATGTGGCCATGAAGGTAACGATAGATGCTGTCCAAGTCTTTGGCGGTTATGGCTACATGAAAGAATACCCCGTTGAAAAAATGATGCGGGATGCCAAGATAACGCAAATCTATGAGGGAACCAACCAAATTCAGAGAAATATAATTGCTGCAGAACTAATCAAAGAAGTGTTAAGGAAGAAAGTATAAAGCTGTTGTACCCTATTTGAATTTTATAATGCAATTATCCATTGATTATTTAATCTAAATATTTAATATCATATTTAACAGTCTATTTATCGAAGGGCAATTACTTAAAACAGATAAAAGAGAGGGAAAAAAGTGAAGATAGTTGTGTGTATAAAGCAAGTACCGGATACAGCGGAAGTCAAAATCAATCCGGAAACCAATACCTTGATCCGGGAAGGTGTTCCCGCCATAATCAACCCCTACGATATGCATGGGTTGGAGGAGGCCTTACGGTTGAAGGAACGTTTCGGCGGTAGCGTCATTGCCCTTTGCATGGGGCCGCCTTCAGCTGCCGAACAGCTTAAAGAAGCAATCGGTATGGGCGTCGATGAAGCGATATTGCTCAGCGACCGTTCCTTTGCCGGTGCCGACACCCTTGCAACCGCCTATACTTTGGCCCGGGCAGTGGAAAAGATAGGTAGTGTATCCTTGGTTCTTTGCGGTAAACAAGCCATAGATGGTGACACAGCGCAGGTGGGACCGGAAATAGCAGAAAATCTTGACTGGCCCCATTTGACCTCCGTCAGCAAGGTCAATGATATCGACGGGGAAAGCATTATAGCCGAAAGGATGACCGATGAAGGTTACGAACGTTTGCAGCTGATCCTACCGGCGCTTTTGACTGTTACAAGGGAAATCAACGAACCCCGTCTTCCTGCTTTGCGGGGAATGATGAGGGCTAAAAAAGCGGACATACCTGTTTGGGGGCCGGAAGAATTGCAAGCCGATCCTTTAAAAATCGGTTTAAAGGGTTCACCGACCCAAGTTTGCAAGACCTTCGTGCCGGATCATCACGTCGCCGGCGAGATTTTCCGGGGTGAAGCCGCCGAATTGGCTGAGAAGCTCGTCAAGTTACTTCTGGCCCAGAATCTTATTAGACCATAATATATTATTGATAGGTTTTGGAGGTTGGTGCAGTGGGAATAAGAATAATTGCTGATAAATGTAACGGCTGCGGGGCTTGTTTAACCGCCTGTCCTTTTGGCGCCATCAGTATAATCGATGATAAAGCTGTAATCGGTGCTGCCTGTACTTTATGCGGTATTTGTATTACTGCTTGTCCCTACGGGGCAATAGCAGTGGCCGAAAAAGAAGAAAGGAAAGAATTGGCGGACTTTTCCGCCCACCGGGATGTTTGGGTTGTTGCCGAGCAAAGAAAAGGCCAATTGGCCGAAGTTACATTGGAACTCCTGGGCGAGGGCAGAAAGTTGGCTGACATCTTACAAGAAGAATTGATTGCCGTCCTGGCTGGTACTGAAATAGAGGATATTGCCAAAGATTTGATTGCCTACGGAGCCGATCGGGTGTATCTTTTGCAGCATCCGAATCTGGCTCACTTTCTGGAAGGGCCTTATACCGGTGTTTTGGTTGACCTTTTTAAGGCAGAAAAACCTAATATTGTTTTAATGGGAGCGACGGCCTTGGGCAGATCGTTGGCGCCCCGGATTGCCGCCCGGCTTCAAACCGGATTGACGGCCGATTGTACCGGTTTGGCCATTGATCCGTCGACAAAAAATCTTTTGCAGACTCGGCCGGCCTTCGGTGGCAACTTGATGGCGACAATACTTTGTCCCGATCATCGTCCGCAAATGGCTACGGTGCGCCATCGGGTCTTTCGTCCTCCGGCGGAGGATAGGCAAAGATCGGGCCAAATCAGCTTGGTAAACTTGGCGGACAGTGAATTTGACCTGCGGGCCAAATTGTTGGAAGTCATTGTGAAAAGCGAAAATGGTTATACCAATATACAGGAAGCTTCGATAATTGTTGCCGGTGGCAGAGGCCTAGGCGATTTGAAAAACTTCAAACTTATCGAAGAGCTGGCCGAAGTATTGGGTGGCGCCCCGGGAGCTTCCAGAGCGGCTGTGGATGCGGGCTGGGCCGACCATCATCAGCAAGTTGGCCAAACCGGTAAGACGGTTGCCCCTAAAATTTACTTTGCCTGTGGAATTCATGGTGCCGTCCAACATATGGCGGGTATGCAGTCATCGGATATCATCATTGCTATCAATAAAAATCCGGCGGCGCCTATTTTTAATATTTCAACCTATGGGCTTGTGGGTGATGCTTTGGAAATATTGCCCCTACTAACGAAAGAATTTAAAAAAGCCCTCCGTTGAAAACAAATAACAAGAAGGTGAATATCTTGGTTCAAGTTCTTGGTTTTTTGGGAAAGATATTGTTCAAGGCAGTGGTGGTTTTTTTAGTTCTGACCGTTTTAATTGTTCTGATATTGGCTGTCCGTTATTGGGCTTGGAAACCCACCCCGGTTGCATCTTTTCACCGACAAGGAGGGGAGCCGGGTAAGACTCTGAATTGGGGTCATCGCGGTGCTCCTCTGGCTGCCCCGGAAAATACGTTACCCGCCTTTAAAAAGGCTGTGGATTTGGGCGCAGATGGTATCGAACTGGACGTTATGCTGACGGCGGACGAACAGATGGTTGTAATCCACGACTACACCGTTGATAATACCACCGACGGCGAGGGTTTTGTCAAAGAATACAGCTTTGCCGAGCTAAGAAAGTTGGATGCCGGCGGTCGGTTCGGCAGAAAATTTGCCGGCGAAAAAATTCCGACCTTGCAGGAAGTTGTCGATGCCCTTGACCCCGGCGTCTTCATTAACATCGAGATTAAAAGTGAAAGCGTATCGACCGACGGTTTGGAAAAGCAGGTAGTTGATTTTATTGCCCAAAACAACCTATATGATCGGGTTGTAGTCTCATCATTCAATCCCATATCCTTACTGAGGGTAAAGTTGGCTGATGACGATATCGATGTCGGTTTACTTTATGCCCCTGATTTAGCGGTGTATTTGAAAAAAGGTTGGTTTATACCGATTCTCAGACCGGAAGCCCTCCATCCCCGCCACGATATGGTCGATGCAGATTACATGGCTTGGGCCCGCAAAAAGGGCTTTATCGTCAGCGTCTGGACCCCCGATGACCCAAAAGAGCTGCAACGTTTACTCGACTTGGGGGTTGATAATATCATCACCAATAGGCCCGATTTACTCCATAAACTTCTCAATCGTTAGGCTGATTAATGAACGAAGTGCAAAATCGGCAAGGACTGCAAAACCTACAAAAATTGCCAAACATATAAGGACTGTAAATTCTAAAAAGGCTTAAATCGACAAGGACTGTTAAACCGACATAGACTGCTCAAAGGACCCCGTCCCTTTTAGATCGGGGTCCCTTGTTATTGTTAAAGGATATGAAAGAAAACAGCGCTCCTTCTTTTGACTGTCTATGCTTGAAACGGCTGATTGGACAGCTAAAATTTCCCTCCCGGATAATGATCTTTTTATTACAGGGCTGATCAGATTGAACAATAAAATAATTATAAGGGGGAAATAAAGCCGGAAACTTGTTAAAAGAAGTGGAACCTAATAAATATTAAAGCGGATATTAAAATATTTAACAATATAGTTGATTATATTAATAAATGTGTTATAATATTTTATATAGAAAAAGAAACAAGGCCATATAATTTATTTGTTGCAAGGGGGAAGAATATTGTCGGATACAGCAAAGATTAAAAGTAAGGGTAGGTTAAGGTCAAATATCATTTTATTTTTGGCCGGTAAATTTGTATCTTTATTCGGTTCTTTCGTGTACAGCTTTGCAATCGGTTTGTTTGTCTTAAAGGAAACGGGTTCCGGTCTGAGTTTTGCGACTACATTGCTTTTAAGCTCACTACCCAGAATATTGTTGGGCCCCATCGCCGGCGTAATTGCTGATAAGGTCAACCGGAAGACCATGGTGGTCGTAATGGATTTTTTAAGCGGTCTGGTTGTATTGGGTTTACTGTTGGCTTTTAATCTTGATGCTTTCCGCATGCAATATATATATCTTGCTTCAGTTCTTTTGTCCATTTGCAATACTTTTTTCGGTGTGGCCATGGAGGCCAGCATCCCCAATTTTGTTGATGACAGTTATCTGATGCGAATCAATTCTATGAGCAGCGGGATTTCGTCGGCAACCAACATTATTGCACCCATCATCGGTGGCATGATCTATGGTTTGGTCAGCATCAATTTTTTCCTCTTGGTCAATGGTATTGCTTTCGTCTTGTCGGGAATAAGCGAGATGTTTATTGATTTTAAATACAACCTGGGCGGGGAGGGGGCCTGTGCCGGAGAGAAGGGCCGTTTTTTTCAGAACCTCAAAGAAGGTTTCATGTATTTACGCGGCCAGGAACTCTTGATAGTATTATTTGCTTCAGCCTTGGTCATCAATTTTCTTTTTTCTCTGGGCTTCAACGTGCCTTTTCCTTATTTGGTCAATAATATTATTGGCCTTTCACCGGCCCAATACGGAACCATCAGCGGATTTTTTCCGGTCGGGGTACTCCTTGGTTCTTTAATCTTATCGCTCTTGCCCGAAAGAGAAAAGAAATTTCATTACCTTTTCTGCGGGATTTTTATCATGTCTTTGGCTATAATTTTATTTGGCTTGCCCGGCTTGCCATCCGTCTTAAATTTATTAAGCCAAAATGCTATTTTTATCTACATGTTGTCTGTCGCTTTTTTAGTTGGTTTTGTTAATCCCTTTGTCAATACGCCTGTTGCGGTAATGCTGCAAAGGAGTACGCCCGATTATTTGCGGGGTCGCGTCTTCGGCCTAATCAATACCCTCTCCATGATTATTACACCTGTAGCCTATATATTGTCCGGTTTGCTTCTTGATAGGGTTCCGACTTTTATATTGATAGTCGTGCCGGGAATCTTGGCGGTCCTTTTTACCATAAGAATCGGCACCAACAAGGTTTTAAAATCTTTTTGATATTCAGGCAAGAAACTTATTAATAAATGAAGGTTTTCAAACAAGAGATTAGGGAAACCGAAGGTTTTAACCCGGGAAATTGTGGGAAGTGTTTTCCAAAGCAACAAGGTCATTTTAAAATAGGTCGACCGGCAATTTTTTGCTTTAAAGTCTTCATAACAAATTATTATCCCGGCTGTTGAAGGATTGTTGCCAACATGTTAGTATTAAAATGATATGAGCTGTTAGAAAAGATAAAGGTACATATTAAAGGAGGAAAAGATTTGAACAAAGTTGAAAAGGCTTTGATGCACGGTTTATTTGTTCATTTACATCACAACATCGATCAAGCCATTGATTTTAAAAAGATTGAAGAATTAAACAAAAAGATCGATCAAATGTGGCCGGGAGCCTTGGTTATCGGACCACACGATAATGATGATGCTGCAGTCTTTAAGTTCCCTGATGTCGACGGTCTCTTTGTTGGCAAGATGGAAAGTCATTGTTCACCCAGCGTTCCCATGCCATATGAGGCTGCCGCTACTTGCGCCGGCGGCTCAATGCGCGATGTGGTGGCTATGGGTGGCAGACCCCTCTTTTTATTGGACTTCATCGGCACCAGACCCTTGGAGGATGAAGTTTTAGTTGGTCCTTGCGGTTTTAAAGGAGAATGCGATTGCGGCGAATGCCGGGTCATGAGCAGTGCCGATAGATTGAATTTGATGATCCAAGGGATAAAAGATATGTGCGCAGTCATGGACGTGTTTATTGTAGGCGGCGGTTTGTCCACTTCTTTCCGGGATGTGGTACCGGGTGTGGTCTGTGCCGTTTTCGGTAAACTGGTCGTTGAAGAGCCTTTTACCAAGCCCGCTAAGGCAGCCGGCCATCAGATCATAATAGTCGGCGAAACGGGGCAGGACGGCAACGATACCCTTTATCGGGCCGGCCTTGTACCGGTCATGCGCCCGGCTTTACCCGGTTTTAAAGCGGAAAGGTTGGTTATGGATGCTACCTTGGCTGCCTTTAAGACCGGCAAAATAATATCCTGCTCCGATTTGGGAGCAGCGGGAATCGGGGCGGCCGTATGCGAATCGGCCCGCTATGGAGGCTTTGGAGCGAGCGTCGACTTGGATAAAGTGCCGGTCAAAGTGGCCGACATAACGCCGGAGGAAATATTAATCTGCGAAACCCAAGCCCGAATGCTTTTGCAGGTCCTACCCGAGGATGTAGACGAAGTTCTTGCTGTAATCAAAGAGAAGGGTGCGGCGGCCGAATTGATCGGCGAAATTAACAATGACGATAAAGAAGTATTCAAATATGAGGGGAAGGTTATAGCGGAGATACCCAATAATCCTTCCTCTGCTGACATTGAGGCTTTGCAAAGGTAATAAATTGCGGTTGATCCAATCTTTGCCAAACCGCTGCCTGTTGGTGTTTGCTTCTGACTGAGGTTTTGAATATCATAAGACCGACCTATCGGAGTTTGAAAATCCGGATCTTATCGATGCACTTTACGAGGTGACGCCATGGTAGGTACTATTTTCAACATACAAAGATATTCAATACATGACGGGCCGGGAATCAGAACGACCGTATTTTTCAAAGGTTGTCCTCTCAGGTGTCGGTGGTGCCACAATCCGGAAGGCATCGGCAAATATACGGAGATTATCTATTGGCCCGACCGTTGTCTGGCTTGTTTTGATTGCTTACAGGCTTGCCCCCGCGGAGCCATTACCGCAGGGGAAGGGACAATTGTGATTGATAAAGAAAAATGCGACCGGTGCGGTATTTGTTGCACCTTGTGTCCGGGAAATGCTCTGGAGATGGCGGGGCAACGGTTGACCGTGCCGGAATTAATGAAGGAAATTTTAAAAGATAGGCTTTTTTACGAAGAGTCGGGGGGCGGAGTTACCTTTTCCGGTGGCGAACCCTTGGCCCAAGCTAAATTCCTGCATCGGCTTTTAATTGAATGTAGAAAAAAAGATCTGGCCACGGCAATCGATACCGCCGGTCATGTACCATCGGAAACTTTGTTGGCGATTGCCCCTCTGGCAGATCTTTTTCTTTATGATTTAAAGGATATGAATGGGCGGAGGCATAAGGCTTATACAAAAGTTGACAATGATTTAATATTAGCCAACTTGCAGACCTTGGCCCGTAATCATCATAATATCATTGTGCGTATGCCTGTCATGCCGGGTATCAACGACGATGAAAACAATATTCGCCAAAGCGGTGAATTTTTGGCGACGATAAATATAGAAAGGGTGGAACTTTTGCCCTATCATAAAATGGCTGCCGATAAATATACCCGCTTGGGAGAAAAATATCTTCTCCCTGACTTGAGGGAGCCCGTCAAAGAAAAAATGGAAGAGATCGAGGCTATTTTGTCGATGTATGGGCTTAAGGTTAAAATTAATGATTAGACCCGGAAAGGTTCAGACCTCACATAGATCTGATATCCCCGTTCGGGTTGGAGATATCGGTCTGGCTATTGCAAAGATATAATATTGCCCGGATGAGATATAGCATGGATCAGACATCGAATGAACCGGTTATTATAAAGACAAATCACTGCACGTTCGGGTCTGCAAAGATTGGACTTTTAATGGATCGGTTATTGCAAAGATCGGAAATTGATTGGGGGGGTAAGGATGGAAGCGAGAATTGAAAAAATGCGCCAAGCCAGCCTGACGGCGGTGCCTTCCGTCTCCTTGGAGCGAGCCCGGCTTTTGACGGAAGCCTACGATAAATATGAAGGCTCGGTGTCGGTACCGGTCTTGCGGGCCTTAGCCTTCCGGCATATCATGGCCAACAAAGCAATTTATATCGGTGAGGGAGAATTAATCGTCGGAGAGAGGGGAGAGAAGCCCAAGGCCACACCTACTTATCCTGAGCTATGTTGCCACAGCCTTGATGATTTGAAAATCATCAATGATCGGCCGACCGTATACTTTACCGTTGACCAAGAAACGAGGGATACCCAAAAGGAGGCCATTATTCCCTTTTGGCAGGAACGGTCCCTCCGCCACAAGATCTTTGCTGCCATGGAAGAAGAGTGGCTGGCAGCCTATGAAGCGGGAATTTTTACCGAATTCATGGAGCAAAGGGCGCCGGGGCATACGGTGGCCGACGAAAAAATATTTAAAATGGGTTTCCTTGATTTTATTAGACAGATTGACATTGAATTGGCAAATTTGGCTCAGCGGGCTGATTTTGATTCCGTGGCAAAGATGGAACAACTTCAGGCCATGCGGATTGCCGCCGAGGCCATAAGTACCTTTGCCCGACGCCATAGCGAAAAACTCCGGGAGTTGGCTGAAGAAGAGACCGATTTTGCCAGGCGGGAAGAGCTGGCAAAGATGGCTGCGATCTGCGGTCATGTTCCCGCCCATGCGCCCCGCACTTTTTGGGAGGCTTTGCAAGCCTATTGGTTTGTCCATTTGGGTGTAATCACCGAATTGAATACCTGGGATTCTTTTTGCCCGGGGCGACTCGATCAGCATCTTTACCCTTTTTATAAAAAAGAGCTTGAAGAAGGGACCTTGACCCGGGAGAAAGCCAAGGAGCTTCTGCAGGCTTTTTGGATAAAGTTCAATAATCAACCGGCTCCGCCCAAAGTCGGCATCACCCTTCAAGAGAGCAATACCTATACCGACTTTGCCAATATCAATATCGGCGGTCTTAAAGTCGACGGAGCTTGCGGAGTAAATGAGCTTTCTTATTTGCTTCTGGAGGTTGTCGACGAAATGCAATTGACCCAGCCCAGCTCCAATATCCAGTTAAGCAAAAAAAATCCTGCTTCCTTCCTCAAGGCGGCAATCGACGTAATCAAGAAAGGATGGGGGCAACCTTCCGTATTCAACGCAGATGCGGTGGTCAGTGAACTTTTGCGCCAAGGTAAAAGCATTGAAGATGCTCGCCTGGGTGGGACCAGCGGTTGCGTTGAGACCGGAGCTTTTGGCAAGGAAAGCTATATACTGACCGGCTATTTGAACCTGGTCAAGATTTTGGAAATCACATTGAATAACGGAATTGATCCTCGCACAGGTAAGGAGCTCGGTTTGCCTTTAGGAGGGTTGGTTGATTTTGTTGACTTCGATGAACTTTTCGCTACTTTCGAAAGGCAGTTGGAACATTTCATCGCCATAAAGATTCGCGGTAACGAATATATTGAAAGGCTTTATGCCCAAGAGATGCCGGCACCTTTTCTATCGATAATCATCGATGACTGTATAAAAAAAGGTCGGGATTACAATGCCGGCGGTGCCCGCTACAATTCCACCTATATCCAAGGAGTCGGTATAGGCACTTTGACCAACAGCCTGGCGGCTATAAAGCACCATGTCTATGATGAGGGCAATTTTACCGCCGGTCAATTGCAAGGAGCCCTTCTGGATGACTTTCAGGGAGCCGAGCGCCTACACCAACTGATAATCAATAAAAGCCCCTGTTATGGCAATGACGATGACTATGCTGATGAAATAATGGCCCGGGCATTCAATTCTTTCTTCAAGATTGTCGACGGACGCCCCAACCTGAAAGGTGGCCAGTATCGGATCAATATGTTGCCAACGACCAGCCATGTGTACTTTGGCTCCGTCATTGGTGCGACCCCCGACGGGCGACGGGCCCGGCAACCCTTATCTGAGGGAATATCGCCGGTACAGGGAACCGATATAGAAGGGCCGACGGCGGTCATTAAGTCGGCAAGCAAGATGGATCACCTTAAAACCGGCGGTACCTTATTGAATATGAAATTTACTCCTCAATTGTTGGCGGATAAGACCGGCATCGATGCTTTGGCCAACCTAATTCGAGCTTACTTCAGGCTCGACGGCCACCATGTCCAATTCAATGTCATCGATGCTGCCACCTTGAAAGAAGCCCAAAAGAAGCCGGCAGAATATCGGGATTTAATTGTCAGGGTGGCCGGCTACAGCGATTATTTCGGCCATTTAAGCAAGGCTTTGCAAGACGAGATAATCGCCCGCACCGAACATAAAACTTTTTAAAAATGGGGCAGACGACCTTCTTTCATGAACTGTGAAGGTTAAGGAACGCTTAATCAATTCTAAAGAAATTCTTAAATCTTTGATAAAAGGGGCCTATTTATTTTTGCTGGTGGGGAGATTGAAATCTTTTAATATGGCAAGTAGGTTGGTAGGGCTGTATAAGCTTTTGAACTCTTTTGTCAGTGTATTTACGGTTTCCTTGGCTAGCCCCTGGGTATTTAAGTGATTTCGGAAGCTTGCTATGGCTTTTCTTCTTTGGGTTAGGAGGGCCGGGGCAATGCGCACGAGCCCTCCCAGTAACTTTAAAATACCACCGATGGCCTTGGCTGTTTTTCTCAACATTGGTTTTAGGAACTCTTGAATTGACCGGCCAAGGACTTAAAGGTTCCCAGATACTCCAAAGTAAGTTGCATTGCCTCTTCTTTGGTCATACCGGCTTCCAGTAAGTTTTTGTAAAAAATAGCTACGCCTTTGCTGACATTTGTTGCGCCTTCTTCGGAAAATAATGCACTGTAAATATCCTTGATCAGTTTGGGAAGCTTGTCGGACATTAAATCCATCAATTCACTGAATTCTTCAACGGGGAAATCCATGTTACTCATTGATAAATACACTCCTTTGTAATAATTTTAATACAGGTAAGGGGATCGGGGATACTAAGCAGCCCAAGAGATTGTAAACCAAGGCATGACATACCTTTATTGTAATATCGACGGCAACTTTTTGATATACTCGGTTTTTGACCGGTTTTGGAAGCACTTGCTTCAATGATTGCATCTGTTTTTTTATGGTAATCTCAGCCTTTAAAATGGCGAGAAATTCCGGGTCGCTGATGATGAGCCTTTGGACCTTTTGTTTGTCTTTGGCTGAAAGCCTGCCATTGATATATCCCAAAGCCAAATCAGCAAGCATTTCTTCATGAGCAATCATTTGGGGATCCCTCCTAAGCGGCTGCGAATTTTTTTGCGGGTATAATGGGCTTTACTTTTGATTGTCCCTTCCGGCATTTTAAGTATTTCGGCGAGTTCCTTACAAGTCAAGCCTTCGATATATAAACCGTAGATAATGGTTCTCTCTGTCTCCGTCAGTTGATTTAAGATTTCTTCGACAAGGAGATTGTTAGTCACCTCGATGGTTTCGGTCGCTATTGTTTCTGAAGCCAAGCATTGGATTTCCAGGCGACTCTTACGTAAATGGTCAACCATCTTATGGTGGGCTATGGAAAGAATCCAGGCTTTGGGTGAATCAATTTGTGGATTTTGCTGTAGCCCTTGGTGGGCAGCCAAAAAAACTTCTTGCATTATGTCTTCGGTAAGATGCTCATCCCGCAACTTGAACATCAAAAATCCGTAGACTGTATCTGCGAAAGCCTGATAAAATTCATCGAAATTCATTGCCCCTCAACCCTTTCATCTTTATAGTCGTATCAAATACCGTTTGGGTTCAAAAAATTATTGCAATTCAATCCGAATTTCTTAAATTGATGGAGAATGGTTGCTTATGGTTTTTCGTTGCCGCAATATAATATATAATAATAATTGGCCAAAGGGCAAAAAATCTTTTATGATTAACCGAGGGATTTTTGATTATCAGCCCGGTTTTTGTTTGAGAGCTGTGAATACAAAGCCCGGTTGAAGTAAACTTTAAACAGAGGTGAGAGGATGCAGGAAAAAGCAGTAATATTCGAGAATGTGGAAAAGTATTATGGCTCCTTTTGTGCTTTGAAAAAAATAAGTTTTTTCATACCGGCCAATTCCATAGTAGGACTTATCGGGTCAAACGGTTCTGGTAAAACGACTAGCTTGCGGTGTTTGTTAAACTACTACACAGATTACAAGGGGAAAATCACCTTATTCGACAAGGATGCTAAAAAGATGGTCCAAGAGGAAAGTATATTATCTTACATTCCGGAAAAACCGGTGTATTATGAAGAATTAACCCTCAAGGAACATTTCCAGTTTATCGGCAGTATGTATGATACCAAAAACCGAATCGATGGGCTGATTGAGAGGTTGGAGTTGGCAGGACACTTGCAGAAATTTCCCCACGAATTATCCAAGGGAACCTTACAAAAGTTGCTGATCGGCTGTGCCTTATTAAGGCATTACGATTTATTGATAGCCGATGAGCCTTTTAGCGGTCTGGATCCCCGTCAAATTTATGAATTGCGGCAGAAATTTATAAATTTAAAAAATGAAGGGAAAACAATAATTGTATCAACCCATTTATTGAGCTTGATTGAAGAGATGTGCGACTACTTTATTATGATCGATGGGGGTTTTATTATCGGCGAAGGTAAACTGGAAGATATATTACAAAAGGCTCCCAACTGCAAGAATCTTGAGGAATTGTATTTAATGCTGGCCGGTGGGGGGAATATAATTTAGGCAGTTGACATGATACGGTTTTTTATGCTAAAATCATGAGTAATTGCAAAGGTAAAGGCAAGGAAGGATTTAGTAGCCGACTATGGGAATTCAGAGAGCAGGCTGGCCGGTGCAAAGCCTGTGGAACATAGTTGCGAGGTGTTATTTTAGATGCCTTGGAAGCGAAGTACACTCCGGAGCCCGAACGAAATCGTTCCGGTACCCACCCGTTAACATGGTTGAGGCACTTTTTGTGTGAAGTAAGGTGGTACCACGGGTTCTCTCGTCCTTAGGATGAGAGGCTCTTTTATTTTATTAGGGGGGATTATCCATGGCAAACGCATTTGATGTATTGAAAGAGCGGGGATTTATCGAGCAAAGCACCCATTCTGAGGAATTGAGGGACTTGCTTGATAAGGAATCCGTCACATTTTATATCGGTTTCGATGCTACTGCACCAAGCTTAACTATGGGTCATTTAATTCCCATTATGTCGATTTTGCACATGCATCGTGCCGGACATCGGCCAATTTTACTTTTGGGCGGCGGCACTACAATGATTGGTGATCCATCCGGGAAAACGGATATGAGACAAATGTTGAATGAGAAAACAATCCGGGCTAATATTGCGGCCTTTAAAAACCAATTTTCCCGCTTCCTTGATTTGGAGGATGGCTCCACTATTGTGGCCAACAATGCAGAATGGCTTTTAGATCTCAATTTTATGGACTTTATGCGGGAGGTGGGCCGCCATTTTTCCGTGAATCGCATGCTCACTTTTGATTGCTATAAAAACCGTCTGGAAACGGGCCTTACATTTTTGGAGTTCAGCTATATGCTGACCCAGTCCTATGATTTTCTGGAACTATATCGCCGCTATAACTGCCGTTTGCAAATGGGTGGCAACGATCAGTGGTCCAATATCTTGGGTGGTTACGAGTTGGTTCGGAAAGTGGAAAACGCCCTTGTCTTTGCCCTTACGGTCAAGCTTTTGACTACAAGTGCCGGCCATAAGATGGGCAAGACCGAAGCGGGGACCGTCTGGCTTGATCCGAATCGGACTTTGCCTTACGATTTCTTTCAGTACTTGCGCAATATTGACGATGCCGATGTGAAAAATTGCCTGGCTCTTCTAACCTTTTTACCCATGGAGGAAGTTAATCGTCTTGGCTCTTTGCCCGGGGCAGAGATAAACAAGGCCAAAGAAATACTGGCCTTTGAAGTCACCAAATTGGTGCATGGTGAAGAAGAAGCTAAAAAAGCCCAAGCTACAGCCCGATCTTTATTTACCGGTGGCGGCAGAGATGAACATATGCCAACCAGTGAATTTAGCGAGCAAGCTTTTCAGGAGGGCATGAATATCTTGACCCTTTTGACTGAAACCGGTTTGACCGCTAGCCGTAGTGAAGGGCGCCGTTTAATTCAGCAAGGCGGTATCTCCATAGGTGAAAAGCGGGTCAAAGATATAAACCATCTAGTCAAAGAAGCAGATTTTGTGGGGGGAGAATTGATTTTGCGTAAAGGGAAAAAAGTATACCACCGGGTTACTGTAAAAGCACAATGAAATTCAGCCTTTATTTGCCCTATTGGTATAAAATTAAAAAAAGAGAGATTCGAGCCTATATTGAACATTTTGGATTGATATTTTTGATGATGGCTTTGATGGCGGTTTATTCTGTCTTTTGGGTCTGTAGATACTTGACAACTAATTTGGAGCTCTTGGAAATTTGCCGAGAAAGCTTCTTGCTTGGTCTGTATTTATTTGTTACCTTTCATACCTTTTTAAGCACTAGAATTCCTTTGCTTTTGCAGCCGGCCCACCTGATACATTTTAACGATTTTCATTTAAAGAAAGTCTTTATCAAACCGGCAGTGACTTTCAAGATCATCTTTTATTTTTTGGTGAGCCTTCTGGGAAGCTACTTGCTGTCCGGTTTTAAAGTTAATGGGGTAATGATTGTTGTGGCGATTTCCCTATGGAATGTATTATTTATTTCTTTCTTTACCAGGTACAAATATTACCACGGGAAGAGGGCTGGTAAAATATCTTTAGTTTTTGGTGCCTATATTGCTTTGGTGGCTTTGGCTATGTATGTAAATATCTATTTTGCCGGGATTATCCTAGCGATATTGACCTTGGGCAGTTTCAAATTTTTAAAAACCACCGACGGGATCAGCCTGGCCTATGATAAAACCTATAATGATTTGACTTTTATCAGCAAGATAAATTTTGCAGCAAGGCACTTCAGAATGGCCGATATGCTACAAATCAATAGGCAGCAGCTGGCGAGCAAGAATCGCCGGAAAACATTTTTTAGACAGCCAAATAAAGGCAATGCCCTCTTCCAAAAAAACCTCCTATCTTTTTCCCGTCTCAATACAAAGGTTTTACTGATATTATTGTTGATGAAATGGCTTGCTTTGTTTTTTTCCAGGTTTGGCGGCTTAAAAATCACATTTATCAATAATTTTGGTTTGCAAAAGCTTCTGACTATCTATCTGGCAGCCAACTTTTCAATAAAATATTTCAGGCTTTTTGGCGAACAAAAAGATCTGCTCGTGCTCAAAAGCAAAAAGGGCCTTTACTTACCATATTCAGAGGGGGAAGTTATAAAATCGTTTTTTCTCTTGGGGGTGCCGATTCTGTTATTTGATGTTTTTCTGACGGGTCTTTTTTTGACGACACCTATTTTTATAACAATTAGCACTTCCCTTTTATTTGCTGCCCTGTTTTATTTGTCATTGCTTGCCGGTTCAAAACCCCGCAGGCTGTGGCAAAAATACGTGTTCTCTGTCCTTATATTTTCTCTGTGGTATTTGCTGGTCAGTAGTTGAAGGCGTTTTGGCTTATTTTTTAGGGCCATGCTTTAGTGATAATAGTAAGTGGTTTTTTATTGAAAATATTTTTTTTGAGAATATTATTTTTTGTTAGTCTAAAACAATGGTCATTAGAAATCAGGTTGCTGATCCTTTGTCCATTGATTTGAATCGAATTTGGGATCGACTTTATATGGGCAATGCTGCCCGCGGTACCGGTTCGGGTTTGGGTTTGCCGATTGTCAAACGTCTGGCTGAAATAATTCAAGCCGATGTCAAAGCGGATTTGACGGAGGATATATTCAGCGTCAAGATCTCTTTTACATCGGCATATCCTTAATTATTTTCAAGGGCCCATTTGGTTAAGGCCTTGGTTATTTAACCGGTGAACAAGGCGAATTATATTGTCAAAGGGTTTCGGTATGTTTCCACCGGCTTTTTTACCGTGACACTTATTTCATTGCCACATTGATTGCATTTTACTTTTGTCCCTTTAAAGAGAGGGGAAAGATTTATCATATTGTTGCAGGCCTTGCAGCTGAAACTTTCCCAGCCGGCTGTAGATTTTATGTATGCTTGAGCTTCGGCCAAAGGTACCGTCTTTTTGGGAGATTTTTTCTGACCGGGTATGGTATTTACTTTACCACAACGGGGACACTTGAGGGTTGGTGCTTTAAAGTTAGGTGGCACTTTCATCTTTAAGCCGCAACCGCAGGTAACGAAAATAAAATCATTCATTGCCCGAATGAAATCCAAAGCCGGATTGAACAAAGTCGTTTCCTTTGCGGTTGCAATCGAAGCTGCCTCCGGACTTTTCTCCCGCAAGGGAATTTTTTTGTAGTTTTTTATGGCAGAGGCAGGTATCAGCGCCTCCCTCTTCCGGGTGACAGACCTGTAGGCCCTTTGATAATTGAAATAATCAGCTCCACCGGCCATTTTCCTCAAAATATTTATTCTGTCGAAGATGGGTGGATGTGTGTTATATTTGTCAGCAAAAGTTGTTGCTAAAGGATTGGCGATAAACAAGGGTGCGGTAGCCTTGTTAGTTGAGGAGATGATGTTGTTTAGGGCGATTTTCTCCAAGGCCGAGGCCAGCCCCTCCGGGTAGCGGGTTAAACGGGCAGCGGAAGCATCAGCCAGGTACTCCCTTTCCCTGGAGATGGCGTAGTATAGCAAGCGCACCAGAATGGGACTGATAAGGGCAAAGGCCAAAAGGGCCAAAAACAGATAAACATTTCCGGCATTCGATGAAGACTTGGATTTGGATTTGGATTTGGGTTTGGCAGTCTGGTACCTAACACTCCTGCCGGATCGGGCTGAAAGATTTAGACCCTTGGTACCGCCTCTGGAAAAAGCGAAGACTGTACCCAACAAGGTGGCGGCAAAGGTCATAAAGAGGGTGTCTCTATTGGCGATGTGGGAAAGTTCGTGGGCTATTACGCCTTGCAATTCGTCCCTGTCCAGCTCACCGAGCAGGCCGGCACTGACAATTATGGCACTTTTCTTGGGGCTGACTCCGATGGCGAAGGCATTTAAACCCCGTTCAGGTATAATATATATTTCCGGCATATGGACCATATTGGCAGCAATTATCATTTCTTCAACGATATTATGAAGCTGAGGAAAATGTTCCCTGGGTGCTAGGTAGGCATTATTAGTTTTGATAATGGAATCATAACCGAAAAGGCAGTTTATAACGTTGATTGCCCAAATAATAAGGGCAACGATTATGCCGATATGCGGCTCGGCGAAAAAATATTCGCCGATTAGATAGCCTAGAGTTAAGAGAATTAAGCCCATTAACAAAAATAGCCAAAGGGATCTTCGCTTGTTTTTATTAATAAGTTCCCACATCATTCGGTCCACCTCCTTTGTTGAACTTAATTATGGTTCCGTTTCGTTCATGGCGGTCAATATGATAATGAGCAGCCGCTTGAAAATTAAAAAGAGCAGCTACCAAGTTAGTGGGGAATATGGCGATTTTATTGTTCCAAAGCATTACTTGATCGTTGTATGCCTGTCTGGCGTAAGCGATTCTGTTTTCTGTGGTCGTCAACTCTTCCTGCAGAGACAAAAAGTTTTCGTGGGCGGTCAATTGTGGGTAAGCCTCAACAAGGGCATATAGTTGCAACAAGGCGCCGTCCAAAGAGTTTTCCACGGCGATTCTTTTATCCATATCGGTGGTTCGGGCAGCTTGGTTGCGCAATCGGGCAATTTTTTCCAAGAGGGATTTTTCGTGTTCCATGTAGCCTTTCACCGTATTGACCAGGTTGGGAATCAGGTCGTGTCTTCTTTTTAATTGGACATCAACTTGAGCCCAAGCATTATTTACCCGATTTTTAGCGACAATGAGTATATTATAGTAAACAATTATCAATAAAAATATAATGCCCAGGGCACAAAAAATAAAAAACATGGGTTATTGCCCCCTAACTTTGCTTCGGATTGACCGGATCTTCGAAATCGGTTTCCAAAAAGATTTCTTGTATAAGCGCTAAAACCTCCCGACCAGAATCAGCAAGGCAATGAGTCAGCAAGTCAGCCAACTCACCTTTATCGAACCAAAGACCCCCGTCAGGTTTTGCGCATCGGTCCAATATTATGTTGTTGCATACCGACCAATACACTTTAGCCATTTTTTTGCGGCAAACAGGGCATCGCAAGACAGGCTCGCGTAGCTTATGCGGTTCTTCGACGTCGACCAGAAAACCTAAATTTTCCCGGGGCACAATTTCTTCCAACTCGCCGGCATCGAGCCAGACCCCGCCGCAATTGAAACAATGATCGATTTCTACGCCGTGTAATTCAAGTATTACCAGCGGTTCTTTGCAAGACGGACATTTCATTGCTATCTTCCTCCGGTTTTAACTGATATAAGGAGCCAAGGCAAATGGGGCAAAGGCCCGCTTGCCGGCTGTAAATATTTTAAAGCAATATACCTCGGTGAGGGTTGCCTTATAAAAAATTCTAACCAAATGGGGGAATAATGTCAAATACTTCTACAAACTAAGTCGATCGCCTTCTTAAACCTGATTTTAATAAAGACTGCTACAAGTAAAAATTTAGACACACTAAATGCCGGGACCGCCAAGAGGTCCTTGTTTGTTTTGGGGAAAATTAAAAAGGGAACGGCCATGTTGCATGGACTTTTTAATTTCCAGCCAAATGGCTGCAATTGAATCAATTAATAGGGGTAAAAAGTGTTTGCCTTTATGTACCATTTGTATTATAATATATAATACAAATGGTACATATGTCGGTGCGAAACATTTTATCCGGGCAAGCCTTTCAGGGTGGTACTGTTTGTTTTACAGATAAGGGATTTTACACCGCAATGCGTGCATTAGACAATCAAGGATGGAAATGTAACCGTAGGGGGGTAGTTCTGTGCTAATCACCTTGGATATGGCCGGCGATGACCCATTATATCTGCAATTGCGCAATCAGATTGTTTTGGGAATCGGTGCGGGCCGCTTAAAAGAGGGGGAGGAGTTGCCTAGCGTTAGGCAGTTGGCGGATGACTTGGGTATAAACCCCATGACGGTCAATAAGGCCTATGCGCTTTTGAAAGAACAAGGTTTCATTGCAATTGACCGTCGCCACGGCGCCAAAATAAATGTTTTGGCCCGGGTAAATCCCCATTTCCCGAAAATGTGGCAAGAACAACTGGCATTGTTGATAAGTGAGGCGTTGGCCCGTGATATGAGCAAAAAGGAGTTTGAAGGAGTTTGTGAATGTCTTTATGAGGAAATAATTAAGGGAGGTGGCTAGGGTGTTATTACCTTTATTGCCCGTTGTAATCATTGTCGTCTTTGCTTTCTATATAACTTACAATAGCACAACCCAAAGGGAGACCGGGGCAATTTTGAATGTAACAATGTCCCGGCAGGGCAAAGAAGATCCCCGTACATTAAAAATTGTTGGCGCTTTTAAAAAGATGAATCTTTGCTTCCATATAGCTATGTTGCTAATCTGGCTGTTGGCCTTGGCTTTTACCAAGGCTGACGTACTTTTTTTCATGGTTTGGCTGGTTGCTGTATCGCTAGGAGGCTACTTACCGTTTGCTGTCTGTTCGCGCCGACTTGTTGCTCTTAAAGAGCAAGAAAACTGGTATCCGCATGATAAGAATGTAATTCGGGTCGATTTAATAGTTTCCCGGGAAAAGGCCAAAATGCCCATCCCGAAAATATGGTTTTTACCGGCCTTTTTGATATCAGCCGCTTTATTGGCCTTGGCAATTTATTCCCGGATTTATTTGACCTCCGCTTTGCATGCTGTTGGTTTCACCTTGCTTTATTTCGGTACGCGAGCCGTCACGGCCCGGGAGCGCACCGAAGTATACAGTAAAGATACTGAGGTTAATTTGGCCATGACACAAGTATCCATTAGGGGTTGGAGCAAATGTTGGACAATTTTGGCCAATATAACGGCCCTGATAATTTTAAGCGCGGTTCTATTGGTCCATTATTCAGCCTTGGATACAGATATTTTTGTCTATTTCATCTATGGAGAAGCAATCTTACCGCTGATTGCCGTTGCCTATACCGCCTTGGCGGTGCAAAGGAAGCAAAAAAAGCTGATAGTTGGTGCTGATGCTGACTTGGCTATTGATACGGATCACTATTGGAGCGGCCCATTGGGCGGGTTATTCTACAACAATCCCAATGACAGTCGAATCATCGTCAAAAAGAGAATCGGTATCGGCTATACCTTCAATTTGGCAACTACCGTGGGCAAGATTGTCCATCATGCACTAGTGGCTTTAGGGGTTGGAGTTATTCTATTTACAATAGCACTCTTTGTCGGTATGGAGATAACAAATTTTAAAATGGCTGTAAGTCCCACACAAGTTGAAATTAAAGCTCCTCTATACAGCTATTCTTTTTTAATCGGCGATCTTGAGTCGGTCTATCTTGTTAATGAATTGCCCCCGGGGGTCAGAACCAACGGGGCTGCAACCAATAAGTATCTTCTGGGCAACTTTGATTTGGCGAATTACGGTGACAGCAAAATATATGTCTACAAAGGGTTGCCACCCTATATTGTAATGGAATTACCGGATCTGTATGTATTTTTCAATTGTAAAGTAAAAGAAGATACCCTTGAACATTATGACTTGCTTTTAAGGTATCTTGCTTGGTAGCCTTACTGCCGGATCCACTTTTTTCTCGCAAAGAATCGGTAAGAGATAGCGGCTTCCCGGTTAAAGGTTAGTATGGATTTGTTTTCCCTTAGGGGGATAAGAAAGGAGTATTGCCATGTTTAAGAAAAGCTTATTATATCTAATATTATTGGCCATTTTGTTTCAAGCCGGCCCGGCCGAAGCTGATGGGGGATTGAAGATGGCAGCGGCCAATGTCATCGAAAATTTGGCCGATGGGCAGTATGATAAGGTATACAATCAGTTTGATGGGGTGATGAAGGGGGCGTTACCTCTCAAAGCCTTGCAAGAAACTTGGGAGTCGGTGCTTTTGCAGTTCGGTCCCTATAGGGGCCAATCGGCAAATCTTCCCCTGGATGTGCCGGCTTCTTATTGGTTGGATTTAAGAGCTTACGATCCTTTAAGGGTGGCTCAGACAATTGATTTGCCCTTTTTGTTGCTACAAGGCGGGCGGGATTACCAGGTTACAGGCGAAGATTTTGAGCTTTGGCGGTCCGCACTTATCAATCGCAGGGATGTTGAATTTATTCTCTATCCGGACTTAAATCATTTATTCAGCAAAGGAGAAGGCAAGTCCAGGCCGGAGGAGTATGGGTTTCCCGCTGAGGTGGATCAAGCAGTAATTACTGACATTGCTGTTTGGTTGAAAAAGCAGATAAAATAATTGCCGATATGTTGCCGGCTTCGATGGCTTAATTGTTTTTTGCCAGTCGTAGGCCCATATCATTTTCCACAGAATTTGCTTCCCGATAACCGCTGAACCCCACTTGAGAGTGGTAGCGGAGGTTTGACCAACTGCCGCCGCGGCGAAAACGCAGTTTATCTTCTTCCATATACCAATCGAAGCACCACTCATAAACATTGCCGCTCATATCATAAAGGCCCAGGGCATTGGCCGGTTTCGTACCTACCGGAGCCGTGCTGTCCCTGCCTTCTATTCTGTCGTGGCCAAGCCGCCAGGCAACAGTATCGGTTGCCTCCTCATTATCCGTATCGTCCGTTGCACCGCTGGCATATTTACCCGGGGTCCAAAAGACGTTGCTCATAAGGATTGCCTCATCTTTTAAAGGAGAAGCGTCCAATTTGGCTAGGCCGATGTAGCGGGCAGCTTGCTCCCATTCTAAATTAGTCGGCAACCGAAAACCCTTGGCATCGGTTTGGGTGACTTTGTCGCCACCGTCACAATCGCCGGCATCCTTGTAGACTTTTCCGGCGTTTTTATATACGGGTTCCAAGCCTAGGTATTCCGAAAGGGCATTGCACCAGACAATACTGTCATACCAATTTACTTTTGTTACCGGATGTGTCTTGTTTGCAGTCGGGGTGGCACCGTCTTTTGTCTTTCCAAGTCCGGTTTCCCGGCCCGGGTTGGCAAAGGTGTAACCGTTTTTTTGAGCCCATTGGCGAATGTAATACCATAACTCGTAAGTAACTTGAGTTTCAGCAAGCCAATATTCATTGTCCAATGAAGCTGTTTCGTCATCGCGGTTATTGATCGGAAAGGTCAAGCCACCGGGGACTTTACGCATGGCAAATTCAATATCGCCTGCTTGGTAGCTCTGAAGGGGAATTTCCGGCTCGGTTTCACCGACATCCAAAAAATGGACTCTGTCGGAGGCCCGGCTTATTATCTTCGAGCTAGGAGAGATTTGGCTGTCTTTTTTATGGACGGAGACCTCAAAGGTGCCATTTAATCTTTCTACTTTCCATTCGCCCTTTCGATTGACTTTGGTCTTGATGGTTTTTTTTGTTTGGCCGTCCAAAGGTTCCAGATGGACTTGGGCACCCGTAACCGGATTGCCCTCACTGTCGGTGACCTTGCCGGCCAAGCGATAAAAAGCTTGAAAAACTATATCTTCTTGGGGGCCTTTGGCGACATATGATTTGGGCTTGAAGGTATAGCCTTCTTTCTCAGGAGTAATCCTGACGGTACCCGTAACTTGGAAAATGTGCCAAACGCCGCCCGGGTAACTTTCTTGTATCTGCTCTTCGTCAAGTTGGCTTCCACTGGCCCGTATATTAATTTCCGCGCAACCCACCCCGTAATTTACAACCCGCCCGGATAAATTATAGGGGGGGGATCCTTCGTTGGCGCCACCGGTTGCCCGGAAAGGTTCGGATTTTTTATTGCTGCAGGCTGTTACAGTAAATAACAGACAAAATATTAAAAGAATAAAAATCAATTTTTTCAAAATAGGGACCTCCTTGCTTTTAAGGGTAAATACTTATTAATGATTAAGCAAAATAAATAAATTAATCTGCCGGTTTCCTATATGGAAATTCGCCGGTTATGGTAAATTTAACGGCCGGCATTTGAGTAACGACCTGATGTTCTACAGGGGCAACCAAAGCTTGGCATATCTTTCCAATCAAATTACTAAACCCGTTAAAAGTATGGAAGATAATTAAGTGCCGACATATTTCTATTCGCTATTTTTATGGGACCTCCTCCTAGCAGTTGTGGTTCGGTATTTGAAGGCAAAATTGTCAGAAAAGAGAAATATATTTATCTTATAAGTTGGTAACATATTGACAAGATGCCGATTATTAAGAGAGGAAATTAATATCGAATAACGAAATAAGAAAATGGAGCCGGGAATATGTCGATATTTATCCCTTCCTAGAAATTATCAATCTACAAGTCAGGTGATATAA
Source organism: uncultured Halanaerobiales bacterium (assembly GCA_964568715.1). GTDB lineage: Bacteria > Bacillota > Halanaerobiia > B1SED10-174 > B1SED10-174 > CAZMQU01. Next base: position 49,467 of record CAZMQU010000002.1, on the reverse strand, counting down.
ATTCTTACAAAGGAGCAAAGACGACACAATAGAGCGTTTAATCTGTTTAAAATTCTTCTGTCCTCGCCATTTAAGCGATATTTTAATCTTGACGCAAAAATAGCCCCCCAAATCGAAGGCCCGTTTTTGGTTCTTGCCAACCACAATACGGATCTCGATATTGCTTTCATACATCTAAGCTTTTCCAGGTTGCTTTACGCTGTTGCCAGTGAACATGTTTTTCGTTGGGGCTTTGTTTCCTATCTCTTTAAAAGATATTTTGATCCGATCCCTCGCCTCAAGGGCAGTAGCGATATGGGTACGGTCAGGGAGATTATGGGCAAGCTAAGAAAAGGTATGAGTGTAGCCATTATGGCCGAGGGTTCTCGTTCTTTCAACGGATTAACTTGCCCGATCCCCGCCTCTACCGGCAAGCTGGTAAAACTCAGCAATGTTCCCCTTGTTACTTATAAGTTCGAAGGTGGCTATTTCACCATGCCCCGCTGGTCTTTTACCTGGCGTCGGGGTCGGATGCGCGGTTACGTTGTCGACGTATATTCCCGAGAAAGATTGCAAGGGATGACAGCGGATGAAGTCAACGATGCCATTAAGAATGATCTTTATGAGGATGCTTATGCCCGCCAAGAGGTAGAGAAAGTTCGCTTTAAAGGAAGGCGGTTGGCCGAAAGCTTGGAAACGGCCCTGTTTATTTGTCCTCGCTGTGAGCGCTTGGGTACTTTGACAAGCAAAAGAGATAATTTCTATTGTGATTGCGGGCTTAAAGGTAAATATAATGAATACGGCTATCTGGAGGGCATTGATTTTACGACCATTACCCAATGGGATTTGTGGCAGCTTGACAAGCTGCGTGAAATTGTTGCTACCGGCGGTTCGAAACCTATTTTTAGCGATAATTCCGCAAAGTTGATTCATATAATAGGCGCTCATAAAAGTGAAACCTTAGCTGACGGTGCAGGCCAACTGCTTATGTACAAGGATAGGATTGTTTGCGGAGCCATGACATTTCTCTTGAAAGACATTTCCCATATGGATATATTCGGTCGTTCCCATCTGGTTTTTACCCACAAAAGAAAAAATTATGTAATTTCCGCCCATCGTACCTTTTGTGGCAGAAAATATTTCGAACTTTACAAAATACTAAATTAATGAGGTGAATTATGGACTTTTCATCGGCAAATACAGGTTTATGGAGTGCTGTTGTCCAATTGGGGGTTATTGCCGGCACAATTATGTTTGCCAACCTTTTAAGACGCAAATTGCCCTTTGTCAAAAGGGCCTTGATGCCCATCGCAGTATTGGCCGGCTTTTTATTGTTGATATTGCGCAATGTCAATCTATTTAAGATAGATGCCACCTTTTTGGAGATGATTACTTATCATTGTATAGCAATCGGTTTTATAGCCCTTTCGCTTCGTGTACCCGATCTTGATAGCAAAAACGGTGTGGGCAGATTAACCGCCCCCAAAAGCGGGGCGCTTATTGTTTCAACTTACCTGGTCCAGGGTTTGGTAGGTTTGGTAGTATCAATTGGCCTGACCTATACTTTTATGCCCAATCTGTTTATGGCAGCGGGGGTTTTATTACCCATGGGTTACGGGCAAGGGCCGGGGCAAGCAAATAACGTTGGCGGCATGTATGAGGCTTTGGGTTTCGTAGGTGGGCGCTCCTTCGGGTTGTCCATTGCGGCGGCGGGATTTCTCTGTGCATGTATTGTCGGAATTATTTACTTGAATTGGCTTGTCCGCAAGGGTATAATCCGTTTGAGCAGCAAAGAAATAAATGATGAGTTTGTTTCAGTAGAGAAATTCCAAGACAAAGGCGAGATCCCCATTGCCGAATCCATCGACAGATTTTCGATCCAGTTTGCTTTGGTCTTGGTGGTCTACCTTTTGACGTACCTTCTTTTAAGGGGGCTATCGGCAGTGGTTGGCCGCTTTCTCCCGGGCCTTTCCGATACTTTGCTACCATTGTTTTGGGGTTTTAACTTCATCGTCGGCGCCTTGCTTGCCATTTTGTTGCGGGTGCTTTTCGGTAGGTTAAAAAAGACCAAATTAATGACCCGCCAATATCAAAATAATTACTTGTTGAGCCGTATTTCCGGACTGGCTTTTGATATTATGATCGTTGCCGGTATTGCTTCCATTGAAATAAAAGATCTCAGCGGTTTATGGGTGCCCTTTTTTCTTATGGCCGTCTTGGGCGGAATTGTAACATTTTATTACCTGCGCTTTGTGTGCCGAAAAATATACCCTGACTACTTTTACGAAGGCCTGGTTTCCATGTATGGGATGATGACGGGGACAATCAGTTCCGGAGTGCTATTATTGCGTGAAATTGATCCCGATTTTGAAACGCCGGCTGCCAATAATCTGCTCACCGGTAGCAGCTTTGCCATCCTAATGGGAGCACCTCTGCTTATTTTAATCGGTCTGGCACCTGTCTCCAAGTTGATGACATTTGTAACCTTCGGACTTTTGATAGTATATGTTGCCTCCCTTTTACTATTTATCTACAAAGCCAATGTCAAGGCATAAAACCGCCTTAATATTCCCGGACGGATAAAAAAAGATAACAAATAAAGCAGGCCCCGCAAGGGCTTGTTTTTATTTTAAGATTTACTTAACAAACATTAACCGTAGAAAAGGAAGAGCCGGGAAGAATCATGAAGGAATCCCCATTAATGACCAGTCAATTGCAGGAGCGGTACGGTGATGCGGTCCATTCAGTCAATCTGTGCCATATCCATGAGCCGATAAGGGTAGATTTCATTACCGTCAAAGATAAAATCTTTAAGGCATTGTATTTTGGGAAAATGGACCTTACCGAGGTTCCCGGTTATAAGTATATGGAGTTTTGGCACCTGGAAGATGCTTACGAATTTTTTAAGGACAAGGAAAGGACCGGCGAAATTTTCCCCTACATGAGTTACCCCATGCGGATAGCGACGGGGCAAGTGATTTTAATAAGATATGTCAAGAAGGATGGTAGCAGCCATAAAAATTACCTCCGCGCCGATGGCTTTATTTGAGAGGAACAACCGGCAAAGGAGGCGATTATGGTGGCTTAATTCAGTTTTTACAGATTAGGGTATCGGTGCCTTAGTGTCTACCAAGACCTGCCGCCCCCACCGCCGGAGCCGCGGCCGGAGGAGCCGCCACCCGAAAGGCCGCTGCCTCCTCCGGAACTGGACGGAACGGATACCATGGTTCTGGAGGCTGTTGCCATTGTGGAGTTGATAAAGCGGTTAAAGGTAAGGGTGCTGAAAGAGGAGCTGCTTGCATACCAATGGGGAGGTTGGATAGTGATGGAGGCAAATTTCTTTATCCATTTATCGGAGACGTTGAGAACATAGGCGTAGGGGAGGATGTTGTAAAAATAGCTGGGATCCTCCAGGACCAGGGCTTCAAGCCTTGGTTTCTCGACGGTCTTCAAAAAGGTTTTGAAGCCTTTAATTTTGCCCAGCATTTCATTGCCAAAAGCGGTTCTTTTGGGCATGAGGCGGAAGAAAATGACCATAATTAAGACTAAAGCTATCCCCACAAGGAAGGAAAGGAAGGTATCTTTGCCGCTCAACCAGGCACAAGCCACCAAGCCGGCCAGGGGGATTCCGGCAAAAAGCAAGCCCCAAATCAAGACGATTATCCTTTCATGGCGGGTGCTACCTTGCATCCAGGCGAACAAAACGGCGGTTATGCCCAAGGAGGGGAAGACCAATAAAAAAGGAAAGACGGGCAACCAAAAATCAAAAGAGATTGTCGCTCGTAGGACGATATAGGCATAGGAAAATAAGATCAATAATACAGGTAGGGCCCGATTCAAAAATGTTCCTTTGTTGAATATTGCCCGCCGATTTTCTTTGCTGTTCAGATTGGCTAAAATTGCATTGGTGGTTTTATAGAAGCTGTATTGTAAATCAGCCCCCGTTACCGACTTTAACCCGGATTTTGCAAGGTCGCTGTCGGCAAGATCTGATGCGGTTACCGATTTTACTCCAGCTCCATCTTGGGTCTTTGCTTTGACAAGGTTAGTCTTTTTTCCGGCGAAGAGCCCTTTTAGAAAGAGCTTCTCATTGGTATCTTTACCCTCGTATTCCTTTATCTGAATTATCTTAAAATCTTTATTACCTACTAAAGGTGTTTTTTTCCCAAATTCCTCAATTTTTAGATAACCTTCATTGGCCAAGTAGATTAGGAGAGATACTAGGTCCCTGCTATGGGCTTTCCCTTTGGCCAAGAGACCGATTTCGGCACTGTTGTAGCCGGCGGGCGGATAAAATTCCACCGTCTCAACCACAAAATCATCCTTGCCGTAGCGGGCCCACAAGAAGAATATGATTAGAGAGGAAAGGCCGGGAATCAGATAAGCTAAAAAAGTATTTTCCAATATAAAGTCGGTTAAATTTTGGTCGGCTCCGACAAAATATCCTTCCGGCAATTCCAATCTTACGGTTAAAGCTTCCCCTGCCCGCAAAACGCCCAGGTAACGGCCTGTTATTGTTTGTCCTTGGACTATGTATCTAACGTTGCTACTGTCAGTTGAGTCAAGGGGGCCGGCCGCAAAGCCCAGTTTCGATTCGTCAAACTCTTTGGGCATGGTGATGGTAAAGGATACATTGCTGATGGTTGTATCCCATTCGGGGCCGACCAGGTTAAAATAGAATTCGTCATAGCCTTCGGCCTTATCTTTACCCAAGTTGTATAGATATTCAATTGAATATTTTCTGGGACCGATGACGGTGTGATTGGGATCGCCGATTTTAATCTCCCTGTATCCCCCTTGGGTGCTAAGAGAGAACTTATTATCAACATTAACCTTGCTAAGCCGGGCCCGATTGGAGGACCTGCTGCCATCGAGTCTGATAACTTTATTGCGCAAGGGTATCGCTCTGACTATCCCATGTTTGGATTTATTGAAATAGGCGCAAATTTCTTCATTAATAAAAAAGGAGTTGTTCTCATTTACTCTTACGGTGATATCGAATTTAGTAATGGCATATTCGCCATTGCCGTAAGTATCGATAAAGTTGGTGCTTTCCCGGGCAGCGGCAGGAAAAGGACCGGTTAAAGAAAATAAAAAGACAAGGCCGCTTGCTGCCAAAAGTACTAGACGGTGGAGTTTTTTCATTTCAACTTCACCTCGCGGATCTGTCGCTCCGTATCGATAACTTCAAACATGGGTCTCTTTTTAAAGTTAAATATCGATGCAACCAGATTGCCGGGAAACATCTGGATCATATTATTATAATTGCGAATTACCGCATTGTAATACTTGCGGGCATTGGCTATATCTTCTTCCGCCCCGGCCAATTGGCTCTGCAGGGTTAAAAAATGCTGATCGGCCCGCAAGGCCGGATAGCTTTCCACCATGACCATCAAACGGGAGATAGCCCCCGTCAATTCTTTATCAGCATTAATTTTGGCTGCCGGGGAAAGGTCTCCGTAAACACCGCTGCGCAAGGCTGTAATTTCCGCCAGAGTTGTTTTTTCATGGCCGGCGTAGCCTTTGACCACCTCGACCAGATTGGGTATCAAATCCCATCTCTTTTTCAGGTAAACATCCATTGTAGCAAAGGCTTCATTGGCCCTGTTTTGCAGATTAATCAGCCTGTTGTAGATCCAAATAACATAGACAACAATCAACAAGATTGCTGCCAGAGCTACAGAAATGACCATAATGCATTGCTCCCTTCCGATAAATTGATCTATAATTGCACAATCGTTTTATCTTTCCCGGGCCAAGGCACCCAATAAATGTGCCGGCCATCGTCTCCTTTAAATTCTTCAAAAGGCCCTTTTAAACCTTTATTTGCTTTATCGTGTCAATATACCATTTCTCACCGGCTTACTTTCGTCTTTTCGCGCCATGATGGCAGCGACAAGTTCGGGCCGGATACAAGCTGAAAACCATTGAGGTCCACGCCTGTTCCCGACAAGCCTAAGAGCTTGCCGGGTTTGCAATTAAAAGGGAAATTCCGGACTTATGGAGAATGATATAAAAAGGGAAATAAAAAATTATATTTAGGTAAAAAATCAAATTTTAAAAATTAGCGAAGAAAAGTCAAAGACTGCTTGAAAAATAAGGTATTGAAAAAAAATATTAAGGTGGTGTGGTAATTAATAAACGTATATTCACATGTTTAATGCTTATTGTTGTTTTATCTTTATGTATTGTTTTTATTGGATGCTCTAATAAGGGAGGGCCCAATACTATTTCCGGCAAGGTAGAAATAATAGAGGGTGGGCCGCAGATTGTGGGAAGCGTAAGATTAGTTGAAACAAACTCTAGCAAGCAATATATTGGCAAGATAACAGAAGAAAATACATATTCTATTTCAGGCCTGCCGACGGGTCGATATCATTTCTCCATAATATTTGATAATTTGAATTCGTTGCTGTACTATGAAGAAATCTATATTGAAGGGAATACGGTTAAAAATATTGGCGAAAGTGATTTTGACGGTTCCTTGGAAATAACAATTATCGCACCCCATGAAAATTTAAAAACTACTGATTTTGTCGGTATAATGGATTCTGATTTCAATTTATTAATTGAAGGCGGTTTTGCTTTCGAAGACTCTCAAATAAAATTGTCACTGCCAAAAGGATTTCAGCAGGGAAGATATTATGAAATATTTGCAGGAACGGCAACCCTTGAAAATGTTTATACTGCATCGAAAAGAATATGGACAGACGGACCGGAGACTCAAGTCGAATTGTTTTTGGCGCCGGCAATTACTAAAAGCCATTCTCTCTACTCGAATGAAGAGGACGATGATGAGGATAAGTATGAAATTTTAACGGTTGTGGAGGGACAAGGAAGAATCGAGCTTGAACGGATTGATTGGTTGATGCCGGAAGACAAACCGCTAGATGATGACAGCGTATATATAGGCATAAGAAGATTTGGCGAAATGGACAATGCAACCTTTGGGGAGCTGTATCTTAACGGTGAACCAGCCGGTTATACGCTGGAATTGCCCTGGAGAAACAATGTCGGGTTCATCAGTTGCATTTATCCCGGTGAATATAATGCTGCTATCCGAAAATCTAAATGGATTCACGATGATGCTAAACCATGGCGAGAAGCTGAGCCCGGCGATTATGTTAATACCGATAGAAGATATGATACAATTCAATTAGAGAATCGCCATGCTAGAACTGGAATTCAAATACATTTCGGGGAAACTCTTGACGATACAGAGGGCTGTATATTGCCGGGAGATGAAATAAGATCAGATGAACCGGGAGGAGAAACCATAGGGTCTTCTAGAGAATTCTTGATATTGCTTTCGGAAAAAATAAATGAAATCCTAAAGGATGATGTTCCCTATTTATTTAAAGGTGCCAGTGGTAGGATAGAGGGGTTCTCGGATAAATTGAAAGTAATTATTAGACATGAAGACGATTATAGTAAAGAAGAAATAAAAGTAACAGCCATACCATTCGAAAAAAATGAGTTTATCGAATGGACTGATTATTTAGCCGGGGAAGAAGACAACCCCATCAATATAACAATAGACCAAGACACAACTCTCGGTGCAAAATTCACAGAGTTCTATACTCTAAAGATAAGGATTACAGGTGATGGTGAAGTGATAGTGAAAGAATCAAAGGAAAGGTATCCGGCGGGAGAGTTAGTGAAACTTACTGCGATTCCGGGGCAAGATTTTTCATTCGATGGTTGGTTTGTTTCTTACAGGGATGGTGATGGTGGTGAACCGTTGCCTTGTGTTTCTTCTGGGGCGGACCAAGCGAGCGATTATCTGGATCATGGTAATTTTCCAAATTATATAGATACCAATATAACGACGACAATTGTGATGGATAGAAATATTATTGTATCGGCAAGGTTTGAATGTACTATAGATTTTGATCAAATTATGGCTGAGGTTGTAAATGCTTTTAACTCAACAATGATCACCGGTACTAACGACATAGGAAAGTATCTTGCTGATGAGGTAAAATATGATTATGGTTGGGGTTTTGCTCGCTTTTATTCAAAAGAAGATTTTTTGCGATATCTAATTAATAAGCACAAGAATGCAGAATATCGTATAGTAATAACAGACTGCTCCGTAGGGGGGCGCTTCGATGCAAATAAATTTTGTATCAGTGGGCGTTGGTTGGAAAAGAAGAAAAAAAGTTCCGATGGATCTAATGCAATAGTGAACAACTATATGGTTACCTTAGATTTGGAAAAAATCGATGATTCTTGGGGGATCTGGCAAATCATAGTATATTCCAGGCATTAATTAATGCTTTTCTTACAGAAAAGCATTTAGTTTTTGATAGCAAAATAGGGTTTTTGGAGATAAATTCCTAATATGTGGAGTTTTATTTCTAATAGTTATTTTTTGCATGTATTCCGATAAAAACTTTTATTTCTTGCATTGGTTTTGGTGATGCATATGGTGTCTTGGAATTGTTTTGAATTTAAAGCATAAGGAGGTTGGCAGATGCATAATAGAGGAAAATTCATCATTGTTCTATTATCTCTAATTTGCTTCTCTGTCTGTGCAGGGCAAGAAACTGCTAGCGATTCCCGCTTTTTTGTCTTTGACCATGAAGAGGGAACAATTATTGATTATGATGCCGACGGTGGCCTGAATATTGTTATTCCCTCGGAAATTGACGGAACCGAGGTTTTAAGGATAGGTGCGGCGGCTTTTTTTGATAAGGGCTTGGAGAGTGTTGTCCTGCCAGATACCTTAATCGAAATAGCTGAAGATGCCTTTTTTAAAAACAAGTTGACAGCAATTGAGTTACCCCCTAACTTGCTGGAAATTGGGACTGATGCTTTTACCTACAATCAATTGACTGAGCTGAAGATTCCACCTTCTTTGGTGTACCTCGACGGTTTTATCAAAAATAATCTGACAAGATTGGAAATACCGGGGACAGTCAAAGAAATCGGTAGGAGAGTTTTTTCATACAAAGATTTGGTGAAGGCCGGATTTGCTCATAACGATTTGAGCGAGCTGATTATCCATGAAGGGGTGGAAGTAATAGGGGATGATGTTTTTTCCTATAACAAATTAAGGGAAGTAACGATTCCCGATAGCGTAACCCTAATCGGCGAATGGTCTTTCTCCGATAACCAATTGGAAAGTATAGAGCTGGGAGAAAGTGTCCGCGTGATTGGTCGGTATGCTTTTGGTCGCAATAAAATAAAAAAGCTCAAGATACCCGGCAACGTAGAGGAGATAAGAGGTGATGCTTTTTGTTATAATGAAATTGAGGGGCTCATTTTGGAAGAAGGTATTAAAGAAATTGGTATAGGTGCTTTCAGCTATAATAAGCTAAAATCAGTGACCATACCTAGGGGTATAAAATGGATTCATGGAGGCACTTTTTCCCACAATGAGTTGACGGAAATATATTTACCGGAGGGGTTGGAAAGTATTGGTGGGTATGATTTTGCCAACAATAAGCTTACGGAAGTGGTAATACCGGAAAGTGTAAAAAGGATC
>CAZMQU010000002.1:0-39898 GCA_964568715.1 uncultured Halanaerobiales bacterium | reverse complement strand
CCCGGCAACGTAGAGGAGATAAGAGGTGATGCTTTTTGTTATAATGAAATTGAGGAGCTCATTTTGGAAGAAGGCATTAAAGAAATTGGCATAGGTGCTTTTGGGCATAATAAGCTGAAATCAGTGACCATACCGAAGGGCATAAAGTGGATTCATGGGAGCACTTTCTCCCACAATGAGTTGACGGAAATATATTTACCGGAGGGGTTGGAAAGTATTTGCGGGCATGCTTTTGCCAACAATAGGCTTACGGAAGTGGTAATACCGGAAAGTGTAAAAAGGATCAGTTTTCAAGCCTTTAGAAACAATGACTTGCAAAGGGTTGTAATGCCTGAGGGGGTGGAGTTGACTGTAAGCCAATTTGATAGCACTAGCGGTTGTGCATTCAGTGATGACCGCTCCTTCGTTAACTTATATGAGGAAAATAATAGGGCAGCCGGCGTATATGTTTTTAAAGACGGACAGTGGCAACTGGAAGATTGAAGTGGTTACATTTTCACCTTCAGCCCAAGTAAGATGTAGGAGATTGAGATGAAGAAGACCAGGATAAAATTTGCATGATTCCGACAAGGGGCCCAAGAGTCAACGGGCCCCTTTGTAATGGTTTCTTTGAAAATGTTTTGTCGCCCCCGGGACATTTTATGGTAGAATAAAACGATGATAAGGTTTTTTTTGGAGGCTTGAAATGGATAAGGAATATGGTGAATTAAGCACAATGCTCTATGAGTTTACAAAACCCGTCGGTTATTCCATTGAAGGAGATATAGAATACTATGGCGGCGAATTGGCAAATATAGGCGGCCGGGTTTTGGAGGCGGGAGTCGGTACCGGGAGGGTGTTGATTCCTTTAATCAAAAACGGTTTTACTGTAGATGGGGTTGATTCCTCGCCTGCCATGCTCAAACAATGCAGAAGAAATTTGAAGAAACATAATGTTAAGGCGGAGCTATTTGAGCAAGATTTAGTTGATTTATCTTTGCCTTATAAATATAAAGCTATCATAATGCCGGCCGGCAGTTTTTGTCTTTTGCCACGAGAAAAGATTCAAAAGGTTCTGTCCTCTTTCTTCAATCATTTGAGTCCGGGTGGAAAGATAATAATTGACTTGGAGATGCCGGTATCTTTTCAAGAGGGCTTTACAAAGACCGACACATTCTTGCTGGCCGCTGATAGGGCTATTCACTTTAGTGCTTCCAGTGAGAAGATTGACTGGATGAATCAAAAGATCTCCTACATCAATAAATATGAATTGCTTGAAAAAGGTCGGCTTGTAAAAAGAGAGATAGCCAACTTTACTTTATACTGGTACGGGATTGAGGAGTTTGTTATGAGGTTAGCACTTTTGGGTTTTAAGGATATTACTTACGAAATAGGTTATGGTAATCAGCAATCGGGAATGGTAAGCTTTATTGCCTATAAATAAAGCTATTGGCTTACCTTAGATACAGATGGAGGGGGAAGTATTTTGATCAAGTTGGCAAGGGCCAGGGCTCGGGATGCTCAAGTCTTAGCGGCCATTGCAAGGCTTGCCTATACCGATGAGGCCCAAAGATTTGACCCCGCCAACCGGGGGGAAGAATCGACACACCCGACGGTCGGTATTGTTTTGGCCAATATAGAATACAAGCTCTATTTTAAAATTCTCCTGAAGGATGAAGTTATCGGCGGTCTTTACATTGATGTGATTGGCCAAGGTCATTATCAGATTGAGGATTTTTGTATCCACCCCCGCCATCAAAGCAAAGGATACGGCAAGCAAGTATTGAAGCTAATTGAAGAAATGCATCCGCAAGCAAAAATATGGACCCTGGCAACACCGTCTTACAGTGTCAGAAATCAACATCTTTATGAAACAATGGGCTATAGAAAGATGGGTCGGGAGCAATTTGAGGGTATCGAAATAATACGTTATAAAAAAAGAATCTTCTGAATGGCATGCATTTAACAGTGATGGCCCGCGCGAAGGCCCGATAGATTAGGAAGAAGTATTCTTTGTTTTGCTACCTACCATCATGCCAGAAAAAACATTTTTCGCTAAGAAACAAAAAACCCTGTAAAAAGACTGGCTTAAATTGCCAGTAATAATTTAATCAGTGACTTAGCGGGGCCTACTATTAAGAACAAATTTGCTATAATTGGGGGAGATCAAGGAATGAAAACATTGTATGTTACTGATTTGGATGGAACCTTATTAAATTCCCAAGCGCAAGTTTCCCGGTACAGTTTAAAGACAATAAATTCTTTGCTTGAAAGGGGAATTGCCTTTACCTATGCTACTGCCCGCTCCTTGATATCAGCAGCCAAGGTTACAAAGGGATTGGAGGTTACCTGTCCGGTTATCGTTTACAATGGTGCTTTTATAATGAATCCCCGCACGAAAGAAATTATTGCTGACAATTTCTTTAATGAAACCGACAAGACTTACATAATTGATCTTATTGTGGAAAATAAAATAAGCCCTTTGGTCTATGCTTTTATCGACGGCCTTGAGAAGGTTTCCTGGCTTGTAGGTAAAGAAAACGATGGAATAAAACGCTATATTGTTTCCCGCCGGGGAGATCGGCGTTTAAATCCCATATATGATATTAATGATCTTTATAAGGGCAATATCTTTTATTTCACCTGCATTGGCAACAAGGAAGAATTGTTACCTTTATATAATTCTTTAGGGGAAAACCCCACCCTAATTACTTTTTTGCATCAAGATCCCTATCTGGGCGATTATTGGTGTGAAGTCATGCATAGAGACTCCACCAAAGCCAATGCCGTTTTAAGGGTCAAAGAGATGTTGAACTGCCAAAAGATCGTATCTTTCGGTGATGCCCTAAACGACATGCCCCTCTTTGCAGTCGCTGATGAATCTTATGCCGTTGAAAATGCCCTGGCTGAATTAAAAAGCCGGGCAACCGAAGTTATCGCCGGCAATAATGAGGATGGAGTGGCCAGGTTTTTAGAACAACGCTTGAAGTAAGAAGGGATGGGCAAAAAGTGATTCGACAGTAATAAATGGTTCGATCCATCAATCATTAGCGGGGAATTGTCAAAACAACCTTTTCTGTTGAGATAATTTTAGAGATTATGTAGTTGGCCAAAACAAGGATTATTGATGTGATTATAAAAAAGAAAACAATCCCCGATAAAAATAAGTCCCTATTATGAGTTGCTTTCATCAGATATTGTGAAACAACGTAGGTGCCGCCAGATATAAGAAAAATTCCTGAAAAATATATCATAGTTGTCATAATATCGCTATTTCTAATAACTAAACCAAGGCCTGTAAGTAGGATAGAAAACAAAGTAAACAGCAGTGGCAAAATGAATATTATTAAAAGTGTAAAGCCAAGGCCCAATATTACTAAGGGATTTTGACCGACCAAAAACATATATATAAAAAAATTTGCTGTTAAAGAAAATATTATACCCGTTACAAGCAAGGACATACTAAAACCTATACCCAGCCAAAGTGTTTTTATTGTGACCCCGGTTGCCAACAAATACTCTAATCGTTTTGACTGTTTTTCTATAATAATTAAATCTTGCAACATATTGCTCAAGAAGAAAGATGCTGCCGCCATAGAAAACAGCAAAGCAAGGCTTCCAAATATCAGTTGTATGGTTACGGCAGTATAATTTATGGAGACTTCTTTGAAAAAAGTATAAAGTAAGAAAGTAAAAATGCTATGGAGTAAAAGCAAGATTGTCCAAAACTTGACCGATTTTATTACCAGTCCCATATTGTGTATGATTAGATTTGAAATCTTACTCTTTTGCATTTTTATTACCCACCATTTCTAAATATAGGGATTCTAGAGAAGCATTCTCAAAGTCATTCTTACTAACAACAAAACGCAGTCTGCCTTGATCAATAAGAAGAACAGTATCCGATATTTTTTGTACTTCTTCTAGGTCATGGGAGGTATAGAAGACGGTCTTTTCTGCCTTGCGCATATTTAATAACAGCTGGCGGATATCATGTCTAGATTTTGGATCTACTCCCGCTGTCAGTTCATCACATATCAATAAGACCGGGTCGTTTATTAGGGCAATGAGTATTGAAAGTTTTCTTTTCATCCCCTTGGAATAGGTGTAAACGGGATCGTCTAAGACTTCTTCAATGTTTAAAAGCCTCTTTAATTGTACTATTCTTTCAGAATAACTGTTTTTTGTCAGTCCCCATAGACGTGCGTATTTTTTTATGTTTTCAAGACCCTTATTTTTCTCCCAAAGTAAATCGTTATCTAAAACGATCCCCATTCGCTTGGTATGGGGTCCTATGTTTTGCGGATTATGTTTCCACACCTTAATGGATCCCCGAGAGGGTTTTAACAATCCTAGCATAAGTTTTATAGTTGTTGTTTTGCCTGCTCCATTAGGGCCAACCATGGAACATATTTCACCTGGTGGGACTTTAAAGGAAACTGATTGTAATATAGATTTATTGCCGATCTTTTTTTCTACTGCCTCGAATTGAATAGGTATTTCTCCAAGTTCTTTGAGACTATGTGGTTTTGGTACCATCGGCATTCCTCCTTTTTACTTGCAGCCTTAATCAGCCCTCTGGCCAAACAGTGTGTGCAGAACCACAGATCCTCGCAATCATTACATTCTGATTCTTTTGGAGATGGCAATTGAGAGAGTTCTTTAATTAAATTTCTTTTGTTCTTGAGAATCTCATGAAAAGATTTGTCATATACGTTTCCGAAGCACAATAGATCGGAATCTGCCATTTGACAAAGTTTTACTGCACCCGTTGGTGTAATTGTAAGTCCTTTTGATCCTGCTCCACAATTTAGGTCTCTTGCAAGTGCTTCTTCTTCTGCAAGCGCAATAAAATTGCCATATTTACTTTCAAGGTATTCCATGTTATGAGAGAATTGCCGGAACGAATTTTCATCCGTTGATATAATTAACTCTGGATGATTTTTTGCTCTCCCAATTGGTGCAATTGGGCCAAAAACAACATTTGTAGCGCCCGCTTCCAAGGCTATTTCCGTGATTGCTTCCATTTGGTCGACATTTTGAGGTGTTATGGATGCAACTACCCGTTGCATAATCCCGTGCTTGCCTAAAATTGAAATCGCATCTCTGGCTTTTTTAAAAAGCAGTTGGGCTACCTGTAAACCACTCTACATATTTTTTATCCTTGCCGTGTAAGTCGATTTGCACGACAGTTTTTTCTTTATTGGCAACTATACAATTTATCATATCATTATTTAATAGTGTTCCGTTTGTGAGAATTCCAACTAGCTCAAAGTCAAGAGCATAAGTGTAATCGAGAATTTTAGTGAAATCAGGGTGGGAAGTTGGTTCACCACCGGTAAACTCAATGGTTTTAACACCAATATTTTTTAATTCATTCAATAGTTCATACAGCTTATCTGCTTCCATTTGGGGTGGGTTTTTATATATATCTTTTGCTGCGTAGCAATGAAGACAAAATAAATTGCAATTATAAGTTATTTCTATAGGCATACTCAACGGGATAAAATAATCTAAGTTACCGGTTAATTTTATTTCTTTTTCACAGGGCTTATCTGATAATAGGATATTAATATCGTAGTAACTATTCAATTGTTGAAAAAAAGACAGGATATTATTTTTTGCTATATCGGGTTGTTCATTGTATTTCTTTACAAAATATTCAGTTAACTGTAATAATGATTTTTCACCATCCACCTGGGAAAGAATCTCTCCAGCTATTGTATTGAGGATGATGCTAACTTGATTTTTTATAGGAAGGGGACCTGTAGTACCTCTTTCTTTCCTATTGAAAGAAAGAAAACAACGATCCGGCGTTAAATGTAAATTTGCATCTCTTTCCATTAAGCAGGGGTATTGACACTTTCATTTCTCCTTTATGATAAATTTTTTATCCGGCAAATAACTCTTAATATATCTCCTCTTTCTTGAAAACGATGAAATTTTAGGATTATTTCAAGTTGTTTTTGGAAAAACCCAATTTTACCGGAAAGGTAATCATTTCCTATTTTAATATAAATGAAAGTCGGGAAAAAATTGACGAAGGGCATTATTCTCCTAATCATTTCAAGTAACTAGGCGAATAATGCGATTTCCTATGTGCTAGGCAAGACCGATAAAGCCTAGAGTTCCAGCCAACCATGCTGCTTGAATTTTTCCTGGACAAAACCTACAAAATGTGCATCCAGTACATCCTGCACACCACTTGTAATTAGGACCAATAATAAATGGAATGGGCATTAATTTCACCTTCTTTTTTTGAAAACCAAGACTACTACTTCCTGTTCTTTATCTTGATGAATGCTTTTTGGCCAATAATGTATGCAAATGTCTCTCACTATCCATGCAGTAAGCTGTTCAATTAAGTTGCATAAAAATCAACACGTTATATATACCATTAAACAAGAAATATCCCATTCGACAAAACAAAAAGTGTCGTTTAATGGGATCATCGGAATTAATAATATACTGACTGTCAGTAATTAAGTTATTTTTTTATGTGAAATACGAATAAAAACAGTGACTTTCTGAGTATTTTTATTTCACGGCATACTTTTCTGTATTTTTAAGGTTTCAACAGCAAATATAACACTTCAAAAAATAAATGTTTTAAATCCTGTTATAAACTATGGAAGAATAGTGTTAATCTTTTCAAAAATGATATTATAGCAGAATGATTTTTCCAAATTAATCCCTTTTGTACTAAATTTATATACTTATTGTTTCAAAATTTTCTATCCCAATTTATTTCCAAACAGCTTGATCCCCGTAATAATATGGCAAAAATATACATATATGATATCACTGTTTTTGTGGTTTGTCAAGGAAACAGGGAAATATATATGAACGCCTTATTTGCATAGTTAAGTGACATCATTGATAAAAATTCACTTTTGTTTAAACCTGTCCGGACTATAAGGTCTATGTTAAAAAAATATAGGCGCCTTTAAGAGGGATATCTTTTCCTAAGACGAAATTGAGATGTAACAAAAAGGAGATTAAACCATGCTAGATAGCTTTGAAAGACAATATATGCAATTGCGCCGGAGGTTGCAAAAAGAGCAATGGCAGAATTATTTTCAGGGGGGCCAAAATGATTTAACGATAATGGACGGTGAAATCTATGCTTTGGCCGAACATTTTGAAGGAAAAATAAAAGGGCAAGGTCGCAAGGCGGAGATTGCCCGCCTATGGCTTACCAGAGAACTTGTTGATAAGGCACCGGCGATTTCGGCATTGCGGAATCGACTTGATGATTTCAGTAATTACGATGCGGATTTTCCGGTCCACATTAAAGAAAACAGACTATTTTATCGGCGTGCTTTGGCCCAAAAGATGAGGGCTGATGTTCTTGATTTAATGACCTTGAGAGATTCTTTGGCTTGTGCCAAAGGTTACAATTCTTATGTTGATTTGGTCTTGGCAACGGAGGGCTTGAAAAGAGAAAGGCTTTTAACACTTATCAACTCTTATCTTAATGAAAACCTGCCTTTGGCCCGCCAATTAATCAATAAATACGAAATCACCTTCGAGAACTGGTTTGCTGATTTGGATAGAATAGGCGGAGCTACTTATAGCAGGGATCAGGAATCATTAAGCGCTGAACTTTTAGCCAAGCTGGGTTTTGGCGAGGTGTTAACGAAGTTAAGGCTGGAGATTCGTCCTAGCGGTTTCAGCGGTTATTGTGCGGAGTTGTCAGCTCAAGACATTCGGGTGGCAATAAGGCCTGTTGATACATTGGACAATTTAAGGCTTCTTTTTCACGAGTTGGGCCATGCAGTCGCTTATTCTTCGAATGATGAAGAGGGTCTATTAAGAATTTTGCCTGCCGGCCAAGACGAAGCGATGGCGGTTGCTTTTGAATTTATCGCTTCAACAGTTTTGTTGGAGGCGGAAGCCAGGGACAGACTTCATGATTTGATGATTCTGGAATACACTCGTTGTGCCGTCAGTGCCCTTTTTGAATTCGATTTATGGAAAAATCCCGCCGAGGCCGAAGAACTTTATCAAAGACATTATGAAAAAATGGGCTATAAAATAAGCGATTATAATCTCTGGGCGGTTGATTCTTTTAGAAGCATTGATCCGGTTTGTATTCACAACTATGTTATCGGTGCAAGCATCGCTGAAAAAATGGTTGATTATCTCCAAAGGTTGTATAAGAGTGATTATTTGTTGTGGGGAAAATGGTTGCGAAAAAATATCTATTCCATAGGCAACAAGAAAACTCTTGCAAACAAAGTAGCTGCACTTGGAGTATGTATCTAAAAGCGGTTGCCGGCAACGAAAATTAGTTTTACAAGGGCAGGAAGATATCAAGATGCTATAAGGACCTGTTTGTTTTATTGCCGGAATGAACCGATGAAGGGTTGGAGGACTGTTAATATCGTAGGTTTTACCTGTAACCGATTGAGCTGTTGGTGGAATAAAAAAGCAATAAGATAAACGAGGCGATGAATTTGATTAGTTTTGATAATACTGAGGTTGAAAAATGAGCAATAAGAGGGCCTTTACGGCGCAAGAGATTACCATAATAGGTATTTTTGCCGGGTTGACAGCAATATTGGCTCAAATTGCCATACCGCTTCCCTTTACACCCATACCCTTTTCTTTTGGTATAGTCGCCGTTTATTTAACAGGTATTTTATTAAAGCCCCGACATGCCTTTTTAACGCAGGTATGCTATTTATCGTTGGGTGCCTTGGGAATCCCTGTTTTCGGCAATTTCTGCAGTGGCATAAGTGCTATATTCGGTCCGACGGGCGGCTACCTGATGACCTATCCTTTGCTTGCTTTAATTGTTGCCCATACATTGAACAGCAGACGAAGCCGCAAATTTGAGTGTGGACAAAGTAAAACCTTAATTTTTTTCAAAGCAGGAGTCTCAATGTGTCTTGTCCACCTTATCTTATACTTTGGCGGGACGGCTTGGTTGTGTCTGATGAGCGACAATTCTTTGAAGGCCGCTTTGATCCTAACGGTTTATCCCTTTATAGCCATGGATATCGGCAAAATTGTATTTTGCCTTTTAGCCATTGTTCCCCTTCGTCCTCGCATGCCATGGCGATACCATTATCCTGCCGGAATTGCAGCCAACAATTTTGTTTTCCCTCTTGATCGTACAAAAAAAACCAAAGGAGGACTTAGTTGAAATGAATGAAAATAATAATGATTCTCGAAAGGATAAGGCCGGAAAAACCGTAAAGGGTTCCGGTTTGGCCTTATGGATAGCGCTGGGGCTGATTTTTGGTGTGGCTTTTAAGCACATCGGCCTGGGCTTGGCGCTGGGAGTACTCGTTGGTGTTGTAGCAGATAATAAAAAAAGTAGTGACGCTTGATAATGCTCTATTATGCAGTTAGCCCTGTTTTAAAAGATTTTCAAGCAAAAGGCGTGGGCAGTACCGGTTATTGTAAATAGAGGTAGATTATTAAAAGATACCGGTCATTGAACTTAAGGATTTAAAAAAGAGTACGGCGGTTTTGGGGCTGTAAAAGGTATTGCTTTTCAATAAACCCTATTGACCATATTCCATAAAGCAAACGATGTGCTGCCGTATTGTAGGTTAAACGAATCCGGGCCAGATTTTGCATTAAAGGATGCAGAATTAACGTATATTTTGTTTGCAAAAATAAATGGATTTGTAAGATAACTAAATCGCAATGCAATCCTATAAAAGATTTATTAGGTTTTTTCCTGCAGGCGTAGGGGTGAGCCCAATGGACAATTCTTTAATATCGTATACTTGGCAAATGAATAAGCTAGAGGGTTGATGAAAGTGAAGGAGGACAAGGGATGAAAAGGAACGATATGCATTTCCTAATGATGACGATGACCTTGTTTTTTGTTTTTTGGGCTGGGTTGGTGAGCGCCGATTCTTTCAAAATCGATTTAGGGAAGGAAATTGATGACTGGTTGTCGTGGCGGATGGAAATGGTTAAACAGGAAGAGTTATACCGGTATGCGCTTGAATTATTTGATGGCCCTATCGGTTTTGAAGGAGGGGTATCCACATATGATGGAAATTATTTTGGCTTCGCGAATTATATGTTTGCTGATGGAGTAATAATGAAAACCGAAAATATACCACCCGAATCCTTCCGGGCTTCGTTATCTATTCCTGGCGGATTTCCCGATGAAGACCTGGCCCGTCAAATGGTTATAGGGTGCATGCAAAGTATTGGTTTTGAAATTGGTAATACCACATTACCGCTGGAATCAACAGTAGACAAAAAAAGGATTATCGAGTATTGGGAACCGATAGCTGGTCATAATGCTAAGGCATTCATGATTTATGAAGGAGAAACGCTAGTCGAAGTAGGCTATTCCTTCGCTTTGTAGAAAATTGCGGCTAGATATATAAGGTTCGCGGGATAGAATATTTGGGAAAATGCGTGGCAGTGAAATTTGGGGAAAGTTCGCGGAAAATCCCATGTTCATATAATAGATATAAGAAAAGTAATCAGGTGGCTAGAAAAAATGCCTTGCAAGGTTTCTTCAAGGCTTAAATAAAGGATCTGCTTTTGGGTCTTTGTTACAAATATGTTGCCCATTATGAAAAAAGAAAACCTGTCTTTACTCCTCTCGAGATCTGGGAATCTAATTGCAGCAATATTGTTATACGAACAGAATAGATTATTTATAGTTTTTATCTCCGTTTTGACGGCCAATCATCAGATGTTTGCTAAACGGGTGGATTATGCACAGACAAATGCGTTGTAATTACATGGAATGTGGGATGTCTATCCAGCAGACGCAAGGTAGTTCTAATTTTAAGGTTTGACATAGTTTGGCCTAAAATTATGGAGGTGATAATTGGTGAGAAAATTTGTGTCGGTAGCCTTATGTTGGATTATGTTTTCGTTCTGCGGCGTTGTTAATGTCGATGCTGCTTCCCATGTGCCGGACACAAACAGTGCAATTTTGAGTAGAGAAGAAAAAATTGCCCATAATGATGAATTCGATAAGGGTTCAGGAATAAACTTAGTGATAATAACGCCTGATAATCTGGAAAACCTTTATCAACTGGGAAAGCTTTGGGGATATCTTAAGTACTATCATCCTGATGTTGCCAAAGGCGATTATAATTGGGATTATGAACTGTTTAGGATTTTGCCCGCAATCTTGAATGCGAAGACTAGTCAGGCCAGAGATGAACTCTTTTGTCTATGGCTGGACAGCTTAGGCGAATATGAACCCGGCCTAGGGATAAAAAGTAAAGCTGCCTTAGATGGTAAATTGCGTCCTAATCTAGCTTGGATTTCAGGTTCGACCTTTAGCGAAGAGTTGACAGAAAGACTTGGAAAAATAGAGACAGCTGCCAGAAGAAACGACAATTTTTATGTCACGCTTACCCAAGGAGTGGGGAATCCCAGTTTTAATCAAGAAAAAACATATCTTCCTGTGTCCTGTCCTGATACGGGCTATCGTTTACTGGCCTTGTTTCGCTATTGGAATATTATTGAATACTTTTTTCCGTACAAATATCTAATTGACGAAGATTGGAATGATGTCTTAAGGGAATTTATCCCCTGCTTTATCGAAGCCGGCAACAAACAAGAATATAATTTGACGGTTTTAGAGTTGGTGGCTAGGATTCATGATGGGCATGCAAGCATGTATTCCAAGTATGAAACTTTTGATTATTTTTGGGGAAAAAATAGCGCTCCGGCCATAATTCAATTTATTGACGACTTGCCAATGGTTGTAGGCCATTGTGATCCGGCCTTAGGAGTTGAATCCAATCTGGAGATTGGTGATATTATTGTCAGTATTGACGATGTACCGGTAGAAGAAATCGTAGCTGAAAAAATCAAGTATATCAGTGCCTCCAACTATCCGGGAAAACTCTATGCCCTTGCACCTAAGCTATTGAGAACCAATGCCAGCTACCTTAATATAGAGTTTGAACGGGATAAAGAGATACTGGTTATTAAGGAGATTTGTGCAAGCTATCTTGTGCCCAATGTTGAAAGGCATTATCGGGGTACCTTAAATGAGGAAAACTTCTTTCGGATGATTGATTCAGATATAGCCTGTATTTACCCTGCGGCTACTAGACATACAAATCAGGATGATATTATTACTATGATTTCTGAAACAAAGGGTTTGATCATTGACCTTCGCTGTCATCCTTCGGAAACACTTGTTTGGTTGCTCGAATATTGCTTGCCACGTTCAATGCCCTTTGCCAAATTTACTAAAGGCAGTATTCTTTATCCGGGGCTATTTATGGAAACAGACAGAGTTTATATCGGGCCCCGGGGCCGAAATTATGATTGCTACAAAGGCCAAGTGGTTATTCTTGTCAACGAACGGACAATGAGTTCGGCAGAATTTCATGCCATGATGTTAAAAACAGTACCGCAGGCGTTGATAGTGGGGGGAACTACCGCAGGCGCAGATGGGAATATTTCCTCCATGAATTTGCCGGGAGGAATTACGACCTATATGAGCGGAATTGGTGTCTATTATCCCGATGGTGGCCAGACGCAAAGGATTGGCATAGTGCCGGATATTAGAGTGGAACCATCAATCGAGGGAATAAAAGAAGGTCGGGATGAGGTCCTTGAAAAGGCTCTAGAGCTTATCAGGAATGAAAAATAGTTTTCAGTCGGAGCTGAATATATGTTAAAAGATGGACGATGGGAGTGGGTTTTGATAAAATAGGGGAGCAAGCAAAATAAGAGAGAGAAAGAGAATGAAAAAATGAATTTAATACCCGAACGCCTCCAGCAACAAATTGATTTTATAATTGAAATTGATAA
Source organism: uncultured Halanaerobiales bacterium (assembly GCA_964568715.1). Taxonomy (GTDB): domain Bacteria; phylum Bacillota; class Halanaerobiia; order B1SED10-174; family B1SED10-174; genus CAZMQU01. The sequence goes on along the minus strand of CAZMQU010000002.1, from coordinate 27,154 downwards.
GGTCAAGCATATCTTTCGCAAGACCAAGCTGTTTAATAAATCACGTTTTGAAAATGATGCTGAACACGCCTGGCATTTGGCAATGATGGCTTTGGTCTTGGGGGAGTATGCCAATGAAAAAATAGATATATCGAAGGTAATAAAGATGGTCTTAATCCATGATATTGTTGAGATCGATGCCGGTGATACTATTGTTTATGATTCCAAATCGAGAGCATTGGCTTGGAAAGAGGAGAAGAAAGCCGCTGAAAGGATATTTGGACTGCTACCGATTGATCAAAAAGAAGAATTTATGGCTTTATGGCAAGAATTTGAGGAAAAGAAGAGCCCGGAAGCTAAATTTGCCGCGGCAATCGATAGATTCCAACCAATTTTGCAAAATTATCTGACCGACTACTATACCTGGCAAGCCCATGGGATTACCTATAAGCAACTGCAAAGTATAAATGAACATATCGGCGAAGGTTCTGATACTATTTGGGGTTTGGCCCAAAAGATATTTAACGAAGCAAAAGGAGAAAGAGCTATCGAGTAATAAATGCTAGAAAGAGGCTTTGACCGTTTATTTTATAGAATGAGTTCCGGAAAAGCCCTTATAATTTATGATCAGCTATTCTTAAAAATATTTAGCACGGAGAAGTTTGACGGGTGGTGGTGAAATGACGATAGCGATTGATGTGACGGATACAATTTTGGAAACCAATAGGCTGCTCTTGCGGGCTTGGCGGGAGACGGATTTGAAGGACTTCTTCGATTATGCCTCCGTCGAAGGTGTGGGAGAGATGGCCGGCTGGAAGCATCATGATTCAATGGATGAATCGAGAATAATTCTGCGTAGTTTTATTGCTGATAAGAATATATTGGCTTTGCAACATAAAAATGATAAAAAAGTAATCGGTTCCATGGGCATCCATAAATCATGGCTTACAGAGGAAGAAGGGTTTAAAGAGCTAAAGGCTAAGGAGCTGGGTTTTGTCTTGAGCAAAGATTATTGGGGCAGGGGTTTGATGCCTGAAGCGGTCTTGCATGTAATCAGCCATTGTTTTGAGGAATATAAATTGGATGCACTGACTGTAGGTCACTTTGCAGATAATTTCCAATCTAAAAGGGTAATAGAAAAGTGCGGCTTTAAATATTTTAAGACGGAAAACTACTTTGCCAAGCAACTAAAAATAACCATTAAGAGTATGAAATATATTTTAACCAGAGAAGATTGGCTAAGATAACAGAGTTGAATGGGTAAACAAGGCTATTTAGGATTCAATTTTTATATCAGTAGATATTGCCGAATCGGAGGGAAGGATTTGTTGGATCATAAAGGTTTTGATTTGTGGGCGGACGGATACGATAGGGATGTGCAGCTCAGCGAAGAGAGCGATGAATATCCCTTTGCCGGCTACAAAGATGTACTGAATACTGTTTACGGAATTGTCAGAAAAAAGATTGGTACTCTTCTGGATATCGGTTTTGGGACCGGTGTTTTGACCCAAAAACTTTATCAGGACGGATATCGGATTACCGGTATTGACTTTTCGGAGCGTATGATCGAGATTGCCCAAAAAAAGATGCCGACGGCCAATTTGATTCAGTATAATTTTGTAGAAGGTTTGCCAAATTTGTTGGAAGGTGAAAAGTTTGATTGGATTATCAGCACCTATGCCATCCATCACTTGACCGATGAAGAAAAAAAGATGTTAATCAATAGCTTATTGACTTATCTCAAGCCCAAGGGATCCATCGTCTTGGGCGATGTGGCTTTCCCGAGTCGAAAAGAGTTGGAAGCGGCCCGACAAAGGGATCTGGAGATCTGGGATGACGAAGAATTTTATCCGGTAGCCGATGAAATGGCTAAAATGTTTCCCGATTTAAAAATTTTCTTTAGCAAGATAGCATATTGTTCGGGGGTTGTGGAAATAAAAAGATAGCCTTCTTTTTTTGAGGAGCTGTTTTTGTATATGTCGCCGGAGGCTTGACAACTGTTTTTCCCGCCGGTTGACCTTTAAAAAAAGAAAACCAATAATCAAATTGGTTTTCTGATTTCAAATTGTTAAATTGTTTGCTTAATAAGATTTAAAGATCGATTTCCAGTAGTATGGGAGTATGGTCTTGGCGGGGCCCGGAATCAATTATTTCAGTCTTAATAACTTTGTCTATAATACGATTGCTGACCAGCCAATAATCAATTCTCCAGCCCGAATTATTAATTTTGCTTGTTTTAGCCCGTTGGTTCCACCAAGTATATTCTCCCTCAACATCGCCGTGTAAATGGCGAAAAGTGTCTATAAAGCCTTTGGCCAATAGATTTGTAAAGCCCTGTCTTTCTTCATCGGTAAAGCCTGCCGAACGACGATTGCTCTCGGGGTGAGCCAAATCTATTTCTTTGTGGGCGACATTGAAATCACCTGTGGCAATAAGGGGTTTTTTCTTATCCAAGCTTACCAGGTAGTCTGCATATTTTTTATCCCAAATCTGGCGGTCAGCCAAGCGCTGCAAAGCGTCGCCCGAATTGGGTGTGTAAACTTGAGTTAAATAAAAATTATCAAACTCAAGAGTAATGATTCGGCCTTCGAAATCCATGGTACACGGTGCACCTATTGAGGGAAAGGTAACGGTTGGCTTTAATTTGTTTTTGTATAAAAACATTGTGCCGGCATAACCTTTACGTGCAGGTTCTTGTGAACTGTTCCAAACAATTTTATAAGCCGGAAACATATCTTGCAAAATCGCCAGATGTTTTTTGGTCGGCCCCTTGCCGGGGAGTTTCGTTTCTTGTAATGCAATAATTTCCGGGTCGCACTTTATAATCGTATTCAGTACCTCTCTGGACAAGAGGGCCCGGGCGGAGTTACTTGTTAAGGCCGCATTTAATGAATCGATATTCCAGGCAATAAGTTTCATTGTTTTCCTCCTTCGGCCGAGTGCAATTTAATATTTGATTATCACCGCTAATAATTTTAATGTGAAAGATTAGATTATCAACTGTTTTGACTACAAATTATGATAAAGAAAGTAAGCCTAGCGGGCAAGGAAGGCTATATCGTGTCGGCCTTAGAATGTATTCTATACGGGGAAGCCTAAACCTTTAAGCTTTAACATTCCTATCTCCGCCCCAAAGTAAGTAAATCCTGAATGGAATGAGTAAGAAGCCCCTACGGGATGACAATTAAGGAATTATAAAGCACCTATTGAATGTATGGTGGAATAAATCAAGCAACTAAAGTGTCCGGTTTTCTTGACAAACGGTAGATAATAATAGATCAGATTTTTATTTTGCCAAACTATATCCAAAAGGAATTCATCGTGTTGGGAAGAAATAGTATAAAGGCGGCCTTTATTGCTTCTAAAAGAAAGCCTTGTTTTTTCCGCAAAATGTGAGGTGAAATGATTGAACGGTACAACATTGGCAATATATTTACCTATACTTATTGCAATAATGATGGCTATTCAAGACCAAGAGGAAAAACAGAGAATAACGCTATGGAAAATAAAAAAGAGAAGGGGTATTATAAGAATGAACGGAGATCTGGTCAAGAAATACATAGGAATGGATTGCAGAATATCAACGGGTTCATTGGGGACCAATGTAGTAGGTAGGATTGTCGATGTGGAGGAAAATTGGATTGAAGTTGAGACCAAAAAGGGCAACGAATTAATAAATCTGGATTTCGTGCAACATATTAGACCAAAATAATGAAATTATCTGACTTGCTTGGCCGGGACAATCGCTATAGCGCAATTTTTGCTGAACTGTAATGATGTCAGGAACCAATCAGCGGAGGTGTAATTAGATGAAAAAAATATTAATAACGGGTTCCTTGGGGCAAATTGGTTCGGAACTCATAACTGTTTTAAGGGATCGATATGGACAAGACCAGGTTATTGCCACCGACAAAGAATTTAAGGAAGAACAAAGGGAACTAATTGAATCGGGTATCTTTGAGCTTTTGGATATCACGGACGGCAGCAGCTTGACGGCACTCGTTAGAAAGTACAAAGTGAATACAATTATTAACTTGGCGGCTATCCTTTCTGCCGTGGGAGAGGGCAATCCGAACTTGGCTTGGCAGGTAAATATGAATGGCCTTTACACGGTTTTGGAGGTTGCCCGCCAAGAGAACTGTTCTGTCTTTACTCCATCATCAATAGCTGCTTTTGGACCTTCTACACCAAAAGTAAGGACACCCCAAGAAACCATTCAAAGGCCGAACACCATGTATGGTGTAACCAAAGTTGCCGGGGAATTACTCTGTGACTATTACTTTCAAAGATTTAAAGTGGATACAAGAGGTGTGCGCTTTCCGGGAATTATATCCTACAAAACCCTGCCCGGCGGTGGCACTACAGACTATGCCGTTCACATTTATTATGAAGCCTTAAAGAAGAAAAGTTACACCAGTTTCATTAAGGCGGGTACCAAAATGGACTTTATGTATATGCCCGATGCTATTAAGGCCATAGTGGAACTTCTGGAAGCAGACCCGTCTAAATTGGTAAATCGCAACGCCTTTAACGTTACCGCCATGAGTTTTGAACCGGAGGAAATTGCCGCTTCCATCAGGGAGTTTATTCCGGAATTTAAATTGAGTTACGAGGAAGATACTGTCAGACAAGCTATAGCTGATTCCTGGCCTGATTCTTTAGATGATTCGGCCGCTAAAGAGCAGTGGGGTTGGCAGCCGGACTATGATTTGAGATCCATGACCCGGGATATGTTGGACAAATTACGGCTTAAGTTGGAAAATTAAAGAAGAGCTAAATTTAATATGGGTTGAATAAAATACCCCGGATTGGATTCTATGCGAATCCAATCCCTGTTTTTTGCAAGAGGCCTAGCTTATGGAAGGCGAGATGAAGGAGGCCGGAAAAGTAAAAAAGATATTCTACCCTGATTTAAAGCAAAGCTCCTTAATGGATTTGGTGAGAAGTACTCATGTTTACTGTTTTAATAAAGGAAATAGGGGTGACAGCCAATGATTAAAGAAAAAAGGGGACTTAATTCCAACCAACTAAAGATGATTGCCATTATTGCCATGACCGTCGACCACCTTGCCTGGGTTTTCTTTCCTGGCTATCGGGCGGACTTTACTCCCTTGCTAATGCACACAATCGGCAGATTGACAGCGCCGATTATGATGTTTTTTATTGCCGAAGGTTATCACCATACCCGCAATGTAAAAAAATATATCGGCCGGCTTTTTTTATTTGCAATTCCCTCTCACTTTGCCTATTGTTTTATGTTCGGTAAAAGCTTTATACCCTTTCAAGATTCAATTTTTGACCAGACAAGCGTTATTTGGGCTTTTGCCGCCGGCTTGCTGGCCCTGGCCTGGGCCCAAAGTCAAGATTTCAAGCTGAAGGAATGGCAAAGGGCCGTTTTGGTTTTTCTATTTATTTGGCTGGCTTTTCCCGCCGATTGGAGTGCTCCGGCCGCCGGCGCCATCGTCTATATGGGGGCCAATCGGGGCGATTTCAAAAAACAAATGCGAGCCTTGCTGATTTGGATGGCTATGTATTCTGTCGTCTACATGATTTTTTTGGATCCCCTCTACGGTGCCCTGCAGATGATGGTTGCTTTATCGATTCCTTTCCTTAAAACATACAATGGTCAGCGGGGTCAGTGGAAAGGCATGAAATGGTTTTTCTATCTGTATTATCCTCTCCATATGTTTCTTTTGGGTTTGGTAAGACTGTATTTTTAAATTGTTCTGCGACAAGCTAACCCCGGCGAGGCAGTGAAGGGAATAGAGCCTATAAAAATTATAAATTCCATTTTATTGGTTTCCTAAAAGGTAGTGTAATATCGGCAATCGGTTCAATTATTGTAGCGGGGTTGAGCTACATCATTTTAAAAATCTAAAGAAATTTCCTCTTTAGCCTTTATGGATTTTTGGTGGAATGAATTCATGGAATGATACGGGTTTTAATGGTGAAGAACAAAGGGTTTATGAAAGAATTGCCGATGATCTTTATCAGATATTTTGGGAGGCCATGCTCACTGCAGCCAATTCAATTATAAAAAAATGTTGAAAAGCCCGCCAACGCGTTTTGTGCTAGGATTTGGCCGACTAATATTCCATGTGGTACTTTTATGGCAAAAGGAAAGATTTTCAGAATGAAAAATTGATAGCAATCGTCGCAGTGACGGTGGTTATTATCGAAATATAGGGAAATAGAATAATTGTGAAAAAACGCGGGAAGGTGAAGGCAAATGAATATTGTTGTAATAAACGGCACTGAAGTTAAGGGCTGCACATATCGGATTAAAGAACTCTTTTTATCGGTATTGCGAGATAACAATCAGTTGGAGGAGTTTTACCTTCCCGGAGATATGCCCCATTTTTGCGAGGGCTGCAAAGTATGTTTTTATAAGGACGAGAATTTATGTCCTCATGCCTCTTACGTGAGGCCCATATGGAACAGCATTTTAGCGGCTGATCTGCTTGTTTTTGCGACCCCGGTCTATGCCATGCGTATACCCGGTCAATTGAAGGCCTTGCTTGATCATTTCAGTTGCCACTGGCTGGTTCACCGTCCCGATAAGGCAATGTTTAGTAAGCGTGCCGTAATTTTGACCAATAGCATAGGAGCACCCAATCGGCCCGCCCAAAAAGATATTATAACGAGTCTTAATTGGTTGGGAGTATCCGATGTTCAATGCCTTGGTTTTGGACTTATGGAGGGTGTGATTTGGGAGGAGCTATCAGAAAAACGACGCAGCAAAATAGAAAACAAAACCTTGCAGATGGCGGAAAACTACAAGGTTTTTAAGAGGGGCAAAAAAGGGATTAAGGTAAAGATCTTCTTTCAAGTATGTAAAATGATTCAAAGCGGACTGTTAAAAAAAGCAGCAGAACCATCGGCCGATAACCTGCATTGGATTGAGAACGGTTGGCTAAAAAATCCAGAAGATTGAACGGCTAGATTACCGTCAGCATCATTCATACTTGGGAGGAAAATGCAAGAACTGCATTTTAACGGTAAATCTTGTATCTAATGTAAGCAAAATGATGATTGGTCGAATATTGAAGCCCCGTCAAACTAACCGGAAGCCCAAAGTGACCGTCGGAGGTTTTTCGTGATAAAGGGCAATGCACAACACCCACCTTTCTGTTGAATTTAACCAACGTTGAAGTGGGTGCTTAATTATTCCTATTCTACTATTGTTTTTTTTTCGTTTATTCTTTTGCTAACTTTGTGACCGGTATCCAGACTTCATATTTAGCATTGGTCGGATCCGGCCTTAGGTATACTTCGATATCGGGGCCATTGCCGTATTCATAGCCCGATGAAGGCAACCATTCAGTGAAGATTCTTCGTTCCAATTCTTGAATCGAAGCGGAGGGTCCCGTTCCCGAGAATATAGCGTAGGTTCCCGCCGGGACAAGATATTCTTCAAAACCTGCTGCCTGTTCTGTGCTTGCTACTGCAATGAAATAGCGCCAGTCAGTTTCAGTGTTGCAGACAGAGACACCGAGCATTCCCTGGGGTTGCGAATTCATCAGTAGGGCCAGTTTCTCCAAAGTGCCGTTGCCGGCAGCATCTCCCCACATGGCCGGGACCCTCTCGAAATTTTTTCAATGTCTTGGTCCAGGGGCATCGATTTGCCTACGATTCGAAAAGCTTTTTTGGTCTCAATTCTGTAATCCATTTCCATTGCTCCTTTAATCATGATTTTGAAACTGATTGCCGGAAAGGATTTAAGCAAGATGCCCTTTTGTTTGGCCATGGAAGGGGGAATTCCATGAATTGTCTGAAAGGCTCGATTGAATGATGTCGGTGAGTTGTACCCGTACTTTAGAGCCACGTCGAGGATTCTTGCCCCTGCCTGTAAGTCCACGGCAGCCAAAGCCATGCGCCTTCGCCGAATGTATTCAGACAAAGGAACACCTGCCATATAAGTGAACATTCTCTGGTAATGGTAGGAGGAACAGTAGGCAATTTGGGCAAGCCTGGCCAAATCAATTTCCCCTGTCAAATGTTCCTCAATGTAATCAATGGTCTTATTCAGTCTTGCTATCCAACCCATCAAATCAGCTCCTAACTGTACTTTAGCCCATCCCTGGATTTTTGTCCTCGCTAGTTGTGCACGAAAAAGAGAGTATTTTATTGCTAAACAATTAACAGCCTGTCTTTGTTTTTTTGTTTTACCGACAGTCGGATTGACATAACTCTTAACTATATTTTAGCAGGAAAGTGCAACTTAATCCAGAAAAGTGATTTATAGCATGGCTAATTTTACCTATTTGATCGTACTTTACAAATACAGACTGGAATATATAGTTTCAAAGTATTAAGCAACGATTCGGATTGGACTTAATCGAAAGGCTTTTAGAGGCATTCCTGCGATTGGTGGAAAAGGATACAGAAAAAAGGCGAGTATGGAATATGCATTCCGCCATAAAATCATTTGGATAAAGTACAAATCTGCGTTTCTGTGTCGGGAAAGGATGAAGATAAATATAAATATCCGGTAGCTGAATTAACACCAAAGAAAACCGAAGTAATTGACGGTTACATAATTAAAGAACGTTCCCAATAAATAATGGGTTGGTAAAAGTTTTTATCATTTTAAGCTATAGTCTTTGAACAGGCAAGCATTATTTGGGTTTTTGCTTATGGGGGAGAGAAGAAGGATGAAAGGCGATGGATTGAAGTCCCCAATAACATTTCTTACACGAAGGACAGATAAGGCAAATACAGGCTTATTTAGCGAGCCATATTCCGGCGATTCAGGCTAGGAGGTTGGTAGATAATGTTTAAGGGGCCAATCAATTTAATCGGCAAATGCGGCTTCTTTTGCGGCAGCTGTCCTACATACCTAGCAGGGAAATGCAAAAGTTGTAGGGCTGAACATAAAAAGGGGGATTGCTACACCTTTGATTGCGTGGATGCCCAAAATGTTGACTATTGCGGTTTGTGCCCCAGTTTTCCAGCATTTGATTCAAAAAGACTTTGGCTTGGACGAGGGCATCTCAAAAAGGGACTGCTTCACAGCATTGCCTCTACAGGCTACGGTAATTTCACGATAAGGATCAAGTGAGTGTGTCTTGTAGCAGACGTAGCTATATCGATTTGCCAACCGGGCCGGCGGAATGGGTGGGGGCTTGGAAGCTGGTCTACCTTCGGACTCATCGATGTCGGCAATACCAAACCTTATATGACATTTTGCCTTGAGGGGTGGCCTATGAAGTGTGTCCGATATTTAATTTCTTGGTTTTGGACTTATGGAGGATGTGATTTGGGGCGAGCCATCAGAAAAACGACGCAGCAAAATAAAAATATAAAACCCTGCGGATGGCGGAAAATACAGGGACTTTTAGAAAGGCAAGAAAGGGATTAAGGTAAGGGCTTTCTTTCAAGTATACAATATGCTTCAAGGCAGACTGTTAAAGAAAGCGGCAGAGCCATCAGCTGAGTTTATTTTTTTCACCCTTGATAATTTCTGTAATGCTAAGCAGTGAACCCATTAAGCCGGCCACTTCTTGGGGTAAAAAGATTTTTGTTGCCTGGCCGTCCGCCAGCCCCTTGGCGATTTGAACAGCTGCTTCAAGGCTTTTAAGGGTGATTAAGGCTTGGTTTGATTCCTGGGCATTAAGGGCCTGTGAGATTTGGGCCAAGCCCTCTGCTTGGGAATTTAGTTTTTTCAGGATCTCTGCAGCCTCCGCCTCGGCCAGATTAATACGGGCAATTTTTTCTCCCTCCGATTCTGTGGCCAAAGCGGCTCTTTTCCCCTCGGCAGTAAGGGCCAGACTTTCTTTGGCTGCTTCTGCTGCCAGTACTATCCTTGCCTTTTCGGCCTGGGCTTTTAGAATTTCCAATTCTTTATTTGCTTCTGCCTCCAGTATTGCTTTTTCCTTGGCTCCCTCGGCTGTCAGAACCATGGCTTCTTTCTCAGCTTGGGCCCCCAGAACTTTTACCCGCCTTTCTCTTTCGGCCATCATCTGTTTATCCATTGTTTCCTTTAGTCCTTCCGGGGTTACGATTTCTTGGACCTCAACCCTGAGGATGCTAATTCCCCAGTCCCCGGTAGCCACATCCAAAGAAGTTTTGATGTGTTCATTCATCTGTTCCCGGGAACCCAGGCTACTATCAAAATCCATACGCCCAAACTCATTACGGATATGAGTTAAGGATAATTGTTCAATGGCCAAAGGTAAATCAGTAATACCGTAAACCGTTTTTTCGGGGGCGATTACCCGATAGTAAATGATGGTGTTGATCTCTAAAGTTACATTGTCTTTGGTGATTACATGCTGCCTACACAGATCTACAATACGTTCCCTCAAATCGACCCGATAAGGCCCAAATTCCTCCCGATATTCTTCCTGATTAATTAAGGCAACCATACGGAAGGATTCGAAAAAAGGCCATTTGAAATTTAGTCCGCTATAGACTACCCGATTGAATTTGCCCAGACGTTCAATTACTGCCGCCTGGGCCTGGGGAATCAAGAAAAATCCCCGGAAACCTACTAACAAAATTAATAAAACAAGGGCTGCCGAACCGATAATTAGCCACACCATTGCTTCCTCCTTTTATTGGCCTGACAATACATCATATGTCAAAAATTGCGCCTTATGAGGTGGAGTCCCAGGAAATTCAATAGCCTTATTCAGTTTTTATGACTTAATCGATTAAATCGGTTCCTGGCACTAGTTTAACTTTTGTTAAGTCTTAGTTCCTTGCTGGCTGTATATGGAAATGAAAGTTTCGAAATTTGTTTTGCCCTTGATGGGAAAAGGGTCAAGCAGAAATGTTACTGGGCAACGATTTCCACCCGCCGGTTTCTGGCCCGGCCTTCTTCGGTGGCATTGTTGGCAACAGGGGCGAGGGGGCCTAGGTCAAAGGCTTTCAGCTGCTCGGCGTTAACGTTGTAATCAGCGATTAGTTTAGCAATTACGGCATCTGCCCGCCTCTAAAAACACTAATTCGTAAAAGGTAAGGTTAGCGTCGGGTTCCACTTCTCCGCGGCCTGTGGCCACAATGATGTAGATATCCTTTTCGGAAGTGTTAAGATTAGCAACCAGATACTCAGTGATGAGCCCGGGAAAGGTACCTTGCGTGTACACACGCGAAGTTCAGCCGGGATCAATTCTAACTTCCCGGAAAATATTTTTAAAAGGAATTTAGTCAATTACTATGTTTTGGGGCTTACGGGTGACAAAAAGAATGGCCCCACCTTTGTCTTTAATGGCCTGTTCGTAGTTTCTTATAATTTCTAAAGGGGAGCGTCCTTCCAGCGCCTGGCAAAAGACCCTGCGCAAGTATCCTTCCTCCACTAAAACAGTGGATTCATTCATAACATAAGATAATTCTTCGAAGCCTAACTGGTCATCACAGCGAATCTGACTCCCGGTATAGAGAAGAATAATTAACCCTTCTCCTTTCCCGGTTGTCTCTTATTTGACTGACTGTAGGATTGCATAACTTTTATCTAAATATTAACAGGAAAGTGCAATTTAATCCGGAATAAATAATCCAAATAATTGAATAAGGGGGCTTGATTTTGGAAATTAATCAAAAGCGTTTATTCAAGGGGCTTGTTGCCTTGCCATCTTTTCCGGTTGTTTATGTAACTGTGGGACGAAATATAATGGTGGCCGCTGCATTTCACTTTTATTCTTTTAAGCCGCCATCGGTAATGGTAGGGATAAAACCGGAAAAATACAGCTATCAACTGTTACAGAAAAAAGGCGAATTTGGAATATGCATTCCGCCTAAAAACCATTTGGAAAAGGTCCAAATTTGCGGTTCGGTGTCGGGGAAAGATGAAGATAAATATTTAAAAGCCAATTTAACGCCCCAAAAGGCTAAAGTGATTGATGGTTACATAATTAAAGAATGTCCCTTAAGCCTCGAATGCAGGGTCGTTCACCAAATTGAATTTCCCGGAACTCATCGCTGGTTTATAGGGGAAATCAAAGAAATACATCTGGACGATGATTACTCAAGGGAGGATGCCTTGATGTTTTGGCTTGGTCAATTCAGAACGGTCGGTAAAATTATTGCAGGAGTCAACGATGATAAACTAATGAAAGAAATTTAGGGTATTTTAAAAAATATTCCAATGATGTAAGGCGATCTTTAGAGCACCAAGATCATGAAGTATTAACCGCTCCCCTTGAAGAAAGCGTAAAGGGAATTATTTTGGTTGCGGGCTAGGGTATTCAACTATCTTGTGGGGGTTAAAGAAGAAGAATGCAGAAACCTGATAGTTCGCTATGGCGATGAGCGGGATAAAGAAATTCTTCTTTAGGGTTTACATGTAAAACCAACCTTGGCCAGTGGAAAACCGCAAAGGCCTTCCATGATACCCGATAACGATGAGGACCTTGTTGAAAGGGGTATAGTGTGGACCAGACAATTTGGAGATAGGATCTTGGAAGATATTCGAAAGTTTCACCCGAATCTATTAGAGCGTGTCAAAGGCGGATTGAAGAATGGCAAATATCTTTTACCGGTAACAGCATTAAAAAACAAAAAAGCCCCGTAGGGCTAATCTACCAAAGCTTTCTCATAAACTGTTTCGCCTGTTTCTATGATTTTGTAAACGAACTTTCTAGGGTCTTTTGTATCTAGTAAATTTGCGGAATATGGAAGGGCTTCAATTGATACATCGATTTCCCAGGCTAATTTGGATAGTAATTGAAGCTCTCCAAGTGGATTTTGGCCGAAATCACGGGAAAAGATTGCGAGATCTATATCACTTCTATCTGTTTGGTTGCCATCTACCCATGAGCCAAATAAAATAACTTTTTCCACAGAAATATGTTTGTCAACAAGCCCGATATATCTTTTTATTTTATCATGTATCATATCTTTGTTTTTAGCCAATGAAATAACCTCCTAGTTTCAATGAGGATTTCTTCCATATATTCCACAGTTAAATCTTTAAGAATGTCTAATTCTTCATCCGGGTACCGGCTGGTAATATTTAAGGGATTAAGTTTATGAATTAACTCCAAAAAATCCTCAGGCATTTCTTTATCCAAATGAACTAGTCTGACAAGCCTAGCCAAATTATGAATTCTGGGTGGTACCTCATTGTGCTGTTTGCTAAAAAGTGCTTTCAATGCTTTTTCAATAGTTTGGTGGCACATAAAGCCAACGTAAAGATATCGCTTTGCTTTGAGCATCGCTTTGGCTGTTTCCATGTCGTATTCAGCAAGGTTGAGCCAATAGTTATCCGCTGACATTAATATATACACCCCCTGTAATCCGTGTTTTCATTATATCAGAAAAGACATTTATTTGCAGCTGTTCATTATAGTCAATATAGTCAATGCCATAATCGATTGCTATTTTAAACTGGCAAAAATTGCTCAAGCAAAAAAGAAAGGGGCTTTATTTATCGAAAATTTCACCTTCAATGGAGATGATATCCTCCAAAAGAATAAGTGTTTCATTATGCATGGTTAAAGAACCTGCCAATGGTTCAATTTTTTTGACCCATCCGTTTTCCCTTACATAAGAACCGCCCGATTTTCGCTTATCGGCCACAAAGAAGGTGATTGTTATTTCAGGTTTTAGGTCCAAGTGTTCCTCGATTAGCAACAACTTGGCATTCAGTTTGGCTTTCAATTCTTCCGTTAGATTGGGTTTCTGATAGGTTGGGCGGGCTTTTTCCTCAATGGCTCCCTCGTAGCCGGTAAGGGCCGCAAAGGGAGAAAATTGTGCCGCCCGATCATGGCGAGACATGGGGAGACGTGTCCGGGAGCGATGGCGGGGTAAATGAATGATATCATCGTATTTACCCTTCATGCCCTGTGCCCTCCGATCCTTTTGTTTTTATCCTTGGCCGTTGCACCTTTTTTTAGGTTCATGCCCTTCAGCAGACTGTTTTTTCCGTATTTTTTTTGAATGGCTAAAATGGCTTTTTGGGCCTGTCTTTCTTTTTCCAGGGTCTCTTCTATAACTTTTTCTTCTGCCGGGTCAGCAAATAAACTGGGCTGTTCATAGCTGACCTCTTTTTTCAAAGTGGCCCGGTCAATAACCCGATTGGCGGAAATATTTATCTTGCGCACCAACAAGTCAGGATCGATGATGCGGTCGTAAAGTTCCATCATGGCTTCAATCAAGAGTTGAGTGGAGGAGGTTGGCTTTTTCAAGTTGCCTGTTCCCTGGGCATGTTTGGGGATTTTTCTTCCGTAATCATCGGTGGTAACAGGTCCCTTATAGCATTCTCTTATTGCCGGATCCAACAAATTTTGCCTGTCGTAGTGGATAGTCAAAACCAACTGATCGGTGACCAGCCCCTTATCAACCAGATCCAGTACGAGCAAGTCGGTCATTTCCCGGACGACCAGTCTGGCCTTTTGGGTGGGGTATGGTTCATGAAGCACCTGCCCTGAGCCGACGCTTTTTGTTTGCGGCTTATAGGCCTTGATGTCAGAAATCGTACAGGGCTCCCAACCCCAGGCATGGTCAATCAACAGTTCAGCGTTTATACCGAAGAGGTCGTACAGTAAATCTTCATTATAGTATTCGTTGGCTTGGCCCAAAGAGCATCGGGCTATATCTCCCATGGTAAATAGGCCGACTCCTGCAAGCCTTTTAGCATAGCCTTTGCCAACCCGCCAAAAGTCGGTTATGGGGCGGTGGTTCCACAATTCTTGCCGGTAGGACCTTTCATCGAGACCGGCAATCCGGACCCCGTCTTGGTCGGGCTTGCTTTTCTTGGCGACAATATCCATGGCAACCTTGGCTAGATATAAATTTGTGCCGATTCCGACAGTGGCCGTAATACCGGTGGTTTTTAACACATCTTTGATAATGGTCATGGCCAGGTCATGGGCTGTCATTTTGTAGCTTGCCAAATAGCCGGTGGCATCTATAAATACCTCATCTATGGAGTAGACGTGGATATCCTCCGGTGCAATATATTTTAGGTATACCTCGTATACTCTTGTGCTGTGCTCCATGTAGTGGGCCATTCTGGGTCTGGCCACCAGGTAATCGATAGCATAATCCGGTCTGGCTTGCAAAAGGGTATCGTCCCAGGACTTAGCGGTGAATTCCTTGATTCGGGCTTTCTGTTTCCTAACCAGATTGGCGGCATTGACTATTTGGACTACTTCAAAGAGCCTGGGCCTGCCGGGAACGCCATAATTTTTTAAGGAGGGCGATACAGCCAGGCAAATTGTTTTTTCCGTACGGTCGGCATCGGCCACCACTAGATTGGTGGTTAAAGGATTTAAGCCCCGTTCAACGCATTCCACCGAGGCGTAAAATGATTTCAAGTCGATGGCAATATAGGTTCTTTCTTCTTTAGTCACTTTCTTCACCTTCGTTTCAATTTGCCCCTTCTTACTTATAATATTCTTTTGGAAGCAGATAAAGCCTTCTGCTCTGGGGCTAAAAATAGTGCAGGTGACCGATACAAGTCTGGAGAATTAAAAGATAAGGGAAAAATCATATTTACTTTTTTAAGGTAAATCTTTAACTGCTTTGGCTACAACCATTAAGCCAAGAATTTCTAGCTGATGGGAGTGGAGACATTGAAGAATAAATCGGCGACCAGGGCAAGGGAGATTATCCGTACCCATCTTGGGGTGTTAGAAGGGAAGTTGTCAAAGGCACTTTTGTCGGTGATTCTGGTCGGCTCGTTGGCCAATGACAGCTACACGGGTAATGCCGGCAGCGACATTGATTTAATTCATATTTTAAAGGATAATTCACCGGCCGGCTTAAGAAACCAAGTACGGGGCCTAATTGAAAAAACTGAATCGTTGACGGATTATGACTTGCCGATAGCCAAGTGTATATATAGTTTTTCTCAAATGAAAAGGCCTTTCCGGTATGATTTTGAACTCTGCCTGGAAAATAAAGATTTAATCGAGTTGCCCATTGAAATTTTACGGATTAAAGATTGTGGCCTTACTATTTGGGGAAAGGATGTAATTGATTTAATTGATTCTCCAACCAGAGAGGATGTCATTTACTCAAAACGGTTATCAATTTTATGGAGCGAGCAAGAAAAAGAACAAGATCCGGAAATGTATAAAAAAAGAATGGAGTATGTCAAAAATCCACCGACCAGAATCTTGGTCCAGTCCGTTATCGTCAATGCAATGCTCGACTACTATTTTATAACCGGTAAAAGCTGTTCAAGTAAAAAGGAAATTGGTAAGCGTTTGAAACAGGAGGTGGGCAACTATGTTTTTCAGGACATCTTGGATTTATGCATCGCTTATCGCTTTAATCCGGAAAGAGTAACCGAAGGGCAGGAAGGCCGGATGCATAATCGATACAAGGATTGGCGGGAAATAAGGAAAAATAAGCCGCTAGGCGCCATAGAACACCTCCTGGAGAATTAAATATTTAGATAAAAACTAGATTTATAGGTTTAATTTAGGGATAATTGAAGTAAATGGGGAGGGGAAGACCTTGAAAACTCCTTTTATTTCTACCGGTAAACCAGTCAGAAAAATATTGATGGATGGTTTTAGGCTTGCTAGGGGTTAATACTTTTGGGGAGCTAGGGGGGCTGACAGAATGGGTGAAGAATTTGAGATGGAAATAATGGCCATCCAACCTTCACAGCTGTACATATCGAAGACGAAACTGGAAAACCTGGCTGATATGTTTGCCGATAAAGGTATTGAAGGTTACGAACCGGTGCCCGTTAAAGAATTGAATGGCAGAATAATCTTTACCGACGGACATACCCGGGCCTTCAAATTATATCAAATGGGTTTGAAGAAAATTCGGTGCTTTTGGGATCAAGATGAACTTGACTGGCAGGCTTACCAAGTTTGTGTTGATTGGTGTATTGAAAAGGGGATAAGGGACATCTCCCATCTCGAGCAGAGAATTCTTGATGATGAGGACTATGAAAAATTATGGCACGAAAGATGCAGAAGAATGCAGGCTGAACTGGCCATAAAGAAGCAGAGGTGATTATTAGAACAAAAGAGAAGATGAAATCTTGCAAGAAGGCTTAAGGGGTTACAAGGAATATAGTGAGATAATAAAATACAAATCAATCCCCAAACCGGGTAGGTTGTTTTCAAGTTCTTGCAGCAAAGGCTGAATGGGAACAGGCATTGGCAGCGGGAAAATCATAGATTTGATGGGGATTGTAATTATTATAAGCTATAATATTGCTTATGTATGGTTGGAAGGGAATCTATTGCCATATTAAGTTAAAATATTTAATAAAGAGATGAGGGGTAATAATGAAACCTATTTTTAAAGGGCTATTGCTTATTTTATTAGCGGCAATCTTTATTGCTGCTTTCACCCAGGTTTTTCTTCCCGTTTGTAAGGCCCAAGAACCAAGCTCTGAAGGTGCTCATTCGATGAAAACGAAAAAAGGATGGACCTATTACGAAGAATATGTGGAGATCAATGGAATTAGTCAATATTTACTACATAGCGGCATGGACAAAGAAAAACCGGTCCTATTATTTCTACACGGGGGGCCCGGTACGGCCGAATCTCTTTTTGGCTACCTAATGCAGCAAGCGGAAGAGTTCTTTACCATTGTCCACTGGGACCAGCGGGGGGCGGGTAAGACTCTCATAAAAAATCCCCAAGCCTACCCGACCATGGAATTAATGTTGGCTGATTTGTTGGAGATTGTTCAATATCTGAAGGACAAGTACCGGCAGGAAAAAGTGATCCTTATAGGTCATTCCTGGGGGTCCGTCCTGGCCAGCGTTTTTATCAGGGAGTACCCGGAAGAAGTGGCCTACTATATCGGCGTTGGACAGGTTGTTTCCGTAGCCGAGAATGAACGGGTAGGGTTTGAAGAGTTAAAAAGACGGGTTGAAGAAGCCGGGGACAAGAGAAGTATGAAAAAAATAGAAAAAATCGGCGACTATCCGGGAGAAAACTTTAAAATGGATTCCGAGTTTATGAAAAAATGTGGACAGGTCCGAAGTTTACAAAAAAAATATGATCTTGCGGTTAAACCGAGCTGGGACTTAATAAAAGCTACAATTAGAAGCCCAATCTATAGATTGTCCGATGCTGTGGCCATGTTTAAGGCTCAAAAGGCCAATGAAGCCTTGATAGAGGAATTCCTGGGCGGCTTTGATTTAAACAAGGAAAGCTTGGAGTACCGGGTACCTGTCTATTATATTCTCGGCGATAAGGACTGGCAAACCCCCTATATCCTGGCAAGTGAATATCTGGAGAAAATCCAGGCTCCGGCCAAAGGATTGTATTTAATTCCCGGGGCCGGGCATTTTACAATGCTTGACCAACCCGAACTCTTCTATCAGGCCCTGGCTTCGATTGTTGAAAATGAAGATAAACGGCAGGGAAATAATCCTTAATACGGCTAGATTCATTTTTTACAGCCCTAGGTTTGTCAACAATATTCTTGCAAAATATCCGGACCCAAGTATTATTCTTCCTGTATTGTTTATTATCAATGCTGTCCTTCTATAGTTTTATGTTGGATTTATTTTGACTGCCCATATTTAGTTTAGATCACGCTTGATAAACGAATCGATACCGCTTTTATCTTTTCCATACCGGTGGAATATGTCTATTTTGCAGCATCTTTCTGGGGAATTAATTTTCCGCTTGCCGGAATAATCATTTAGATCTCTACCGACGAGCAATTGCATGGGAAGATTACCGAAGTCATTGATTCTAAAAGTATCTGGCACATATTCTTCTGACTTATCAAGTTTTTGTAGGATAATTGTAATATTGCAGTTTGGAGGCGGTAAGAATGGATGGGAAAATAAGATGTCCCTGGGCGGGAGATACAAAAATTTATATTGACTATCACGATCACGAGTGGGGACGACCGGTGCATGACGATCGGAAGCTGTTTGAGATGCTGGTTTTAGAGGGTATGCAAGCCGGCCTGTCTTGGCTTACCATCCTCAAAAAGAGACAAGCATTTAGGAAGGCTTTTTCCGGCTTTAATCCCAAGGAAGTAGCAGGCTATGACGATGCTAAAATTGCGGAGCTCATGTCCAATGCGGCCATTATCAGAAATCGCCGCAAGATTGAGGCCGCGGTGGGCAATGCCAAATTATTTCTTGATATTATCGAAAGCTATGGAAGTTTTGATAGTTTTTTATGGGCCTATGTGGATCATGTTCCCATCACTAACCATTGGGAAAAGCAAGGCCATGTTCCTGCCAATACGCCGCTAGCGGAGAAAATCAGTAGAGACCTGGGAAAGCTAGGCTTTAAGTTCGTCGGCCCGACAATTGTCTATTCCTTCATGCAGGCCGTAGGCTTGGTCAATGATCATCTTGTAAGCTGTTTCGTTCATGCAGAGATTAGCAACTCCGGCCAGAGAATCAGCCTATGACATGCTGATTGGCATGGGTGGGTTTTCAAATTGCTCCATGTTTAAAAAACACATTCACAAGCAAATTGATGATAATACAATTTTGAAAAATGAAGGTCACGAATTGGATATCCCCCATTACTATACTGATTAATGGCCGTGTTAACGCCCCAAAAGGCCAATGAAAAGAGAAGGGATGACTTGATAATGAGAGTGAAAATTTGCCGCCTGGCAGTGATTATTCTGATGATCGTCACGGTTGCTACCTTGAACTGTTTAGGTTGCCGGTTGATTTCGGCATTGTTTGCGGATCGAAGTTGGATTGCGGATCTTGGCTACTAAAAGGATCAGATTTACAGGCTTTCCTTTCATCTACCTGGTGACAGAAGTGTTCCGGATATTCCGATAAAGGTAGGAGGAAAAAACATCAAAATGGGATTTGATACAGGTTGTGGGGCAGGAATCATATTCACTGATGCCCTCGAAGGCAAGATTGCCTACAAGGTCTTGGGTAGCACGGAGGCCCTCAATCGGGATGGCTCACACCGGGGCTGGGATAAGAGGATAATCCTGGACGAGTTCTCGGTCTTTGGCGAAAGATTCGAAAACGTGGTATCCCACATTTCTGATTGGAAAATGTACTCAACCGTGCAGTTCAACGGCTTGATTGGCTTGGCCTTTTTTGAAGGCAAAGTACTAACGCTTGACTACATCGGACAACGGATTGCGGTTAAGTCTACCCCTATCGATTATGATCGGTTGGATCCGGACAAATATCTGGTGCTGCCCTTATATCACTCAACAAGCCCGGGGCAAGAGACTTTGCCCTTTTTTCCGGCAAAATACAAGGGGACCCCTATTATGGTTTATCTGGATACCGGCAAAAACTATTCCTATGTTTGCGATGGGGAAAGTAAGGGTGACAGGATGGAAAAGCCTGCTGATTTCTGCGATATTGCAGTTGAAATCGGCGGTGTGGAGGTAACCCTTTTCGATGTGGTAAAAATCAATCAATTGGCGCAGGCGGAAGGATTACCTTACCCAACCGTGATTGAGCTAAACTCGGATCAAATTTGGAAAAATAAAATATTGGTGACTTTGGATTTGATTGAGCAAAAGATCATCTTTGGGGGTTTAAAGTAGAAGAACGTTTGCCGGATGAAAACAGTACATATTTCAACCATGATACCCAAGAGATGATTGCCATGAGCAGTCACGAGCTTGGGGTTCATCTCCTTTTGACCTGCTTGCAAGATAAGGTTCAGGAATCCGAGATCAGTTTTCCAAAGGTTGGTCGCCTGGGAATCTACGGTTTGGTAAGTTACATGGCCCTGGAATCGCTTGTTGCATTTTACAACGAACTGATTTCTGAAGATCGGCTGTTGGTACAGCACTAATTTGTCAATGATTACTCCTAACCCTGATGATCAAAGGAAAGGGCATGGCCTGCAAGCAGTTCATCTGAAATCAGATGATGTAAACAGGGGGTAGATCTATTTATCCAAAAGGTAAGGGGGGGCTAGCATGAAGATCCAAGTTGTCGGATATAACGAAAAATGGCCGCTTCTTTTTCGCCAAGAAGCGGAGAAAATCAAGAAAATTCTTGGGGCTGAATTGATTGATATTCACCATATCGGGAGTACCTCCGTTAAGAATCTCAGCGCCAAGCCGATCATTGATATAATGCCCGTGGTAAAAGACATTGCTTTGGTTGATTCTTATCAAAAGGAATTTGAGACTCTTGGTTATGAGGCAATGGGTGAATTTGGCATCGCTGGGCGAAGATATTTTCGCAAAGGTTTAGAGTTTCGGACGCATCATGTCCATGTTTTTGAGGAAAGCAACCTCAAGGATATTGAAAGACACCTAGCGGTGAGGGATTATCTAAGAGAACACCCCCAAGATGCCGTCTTTGCCGGTCCATACCCCCTTTAGAACATCGTAACGCCGTTTTGATTGTTCTTCGCCCAAGTCGTAAAATTCGCCTGCGGTCAAGAAAAAGTTTGTGACAAGATTGGTTTCCGTGACAAACATTTCATTATGTAACCGGCGACTTCTTCGGAACTCGCCGCACCGCCTTTTTCTAGAAAAGAGGAAAAACCGTAGTCCCCCACGTATTACAGATAATATAGTCCTGGTTTAAGTTGTGCGATGGTGTTGATTGCCTTAATCTGCGTGGAAAAAAGCGAGTATGCGCCTATGGCCGCTATGAGTATTAAATGAAGAATGGAGCCAACTATGATCGATATCTTTTTTCCCATGGAAGAACCTCCCGGAAACTTATAGGGGTGAATCCCCTGTCTTTTTTAAAGGCGACTGTTTCCAGGCAAATATTCGCTTGCTCGCTTCGAAATCCTTTTCGTCAATCCGCGGTATTTCTTATGGATCTTTTCCGTGATCATTCTGTTGATAATCACCGCGTCTACGTTGAACACGTAGAGAATTGTCGATTTCGTCTAGCATGCCGTTATCAGGCATTGGAATGAGGGGCAAGGGTTGGACAATGGGTTTAGCAATTCTCACGGCCATTTTTTTATAAAATTTTGACAAGAAGACCCTATTCCTGTAAATGGAAGGAGGAATTGCCAAGATTTGATAAAAGTTAGGATTCGAAGCTCGGATCAATCCGATTTTCTGTTTTGGAGGTGACAATATTGGATTACCAAATTATCAAGGGAGATGCAAAACATTTAGACGAATGTGTTGAAATTTTACTTGACTCGCATCTAGGACGTACTTATTTTTCTCGGCAAAGTCCTCGGGGGATGATCGAAAAAGCGATAAAAAAAGAAGAATTAGTAGTGGTTTTGCTTAACAGCAAATGTGTGGGATTTCTGTTCTTTGAAATTAATGGCACTTTTGATAAGTATCCCTACTTACATGTAATCGTAGTTGATGAGCGATATCAAAAACAGGGGATTGGCAGGGCACTGATTACTAATTTTGAACAAGTTTTGACTCGTGATTACGATCACCTTTTTTTACTAGTAGGCGACAATAATGCTCAAGCAAAGCGATTTTATGAACAGCAAGGCTATGTTAGTGTGGGCAGATTGCCTAACTTTTACGTGGATGGGGTGGATGAAATACTCATGATGAAAATGAAGCCTTTTGCGAAGGGATGCCATTAGTGTCAAGAAGCAAACTGCAAAGGTCCTGCACTTTTTGGTTAAATATTACGGAACAAAGGGCGGTTAGACCAGCCTATTTCGCGATGATAATGGATTTGAAGAGGGAGCCCAATGGTCAAAACAGCACTGGTTCGGTATATTGAAACAAATATAATTCCTCGCTACGAAAAATTTGACAAGGCTCATAATCAAAACCACGTAAAATGTGTTATACATAATGCTTTATCAATTGCTAGGGAATTTAAAGTTGACAATAACTTAGTTTATGCTGCGGCCGCGTATCATGACTTGGGATTGGAAGTAGAAAGGCAAAGACATGAAATCTTCTCGAAGGAGATCATGTTAAGCGACGGAAATCTTGACAGATTTTTTAATGAGGGTGAAAAAAAGATAATAGCTGACGCCATTTTAACACATAGAGCTTCGTCCAAGATAAAGCCAAGTTCAGTATATGGGAAAATTGTTGCCGATGCAGATAGAGATTTGATTCCCGCTCATATTATCGAAAGAACAATCTTATATAGTTTGGAGCATTTTGCAGAATACGATAGGGTAAACCACTCCATTAAATGTAAAGAGCACATTGAGGAAAAATATGGTGAGGAAGGGTACCTGAAGTTATGGTTGCATTCGGAGATGAATCAGAAACGATTAATGGGAATCAGAAAAGTTTTGTCCGATGAACGTAAATATAATAAATTATTTGACTATTATTTCAACAAACAAGTAGGACGTTAGTATCTCTCTGGCTTGGAAGGTGAGATGAATGAACAAATGGGCAGTAAACTATGCTTTAAGAGTGTTTTCTCAAAAAATCCTTGGTTTGTTTTTGTTTCTAATTGGCGCGAGGTGGGTGCTGACATGGCAGGCAATGGTCTATTTAGGCTGGGGATCGCCTTGGGGCTTGTTTCATCAGCGGTGGCGCTAGCTTCTTTAGTGGTTAACACTCATCTTGAATCCACGGAGCGCATTCAAGAAGAGCAGGACCAAATCGTTGTACCTACCGGTATTTAGCTCTTGTCAGACACCCGACCTATTTTGCTGTTCTTTTTTCTTGTCTGGGTATAGTCCTTGTATTTCCCAGACTGTTCGTTATTCTGATTGCCTTGATCATTGGAGTGCTATAGATTAAGCGGACACAATGAAGCTTAAATAATTCAACCATCTTCAGTATTACTTAAAATGTCAGAAGCTTAGGCTGCAACAAATAACCTGGCATAATATTCCTGCTCAAATTCCATGGGGCTTAGATCCCCTTATGTGCTTTGTCCCCATTCGCTCTCCGCTATACGATCAGGTGATTGATAATTCTTTTTTAACCAGATGATGGGCGAGTCGGGTAGTTTCGGGCAGACGGTACTTTGGTGTAAGCTTTAAAATTCATTGGTAGGCGGTTTGCAAGGATATCTTATGCCCGATGGAAACATAGACGGGTTTTATCCCCGGTCCGGTTCTTAGTACGCAGCCTATTACTTCATCCTTGTCCACCAGCAGTGCGTAGCTTCCTCTTTCCCGGCCGGGCATAGTCGCGTGGCCCACTAGGCGGCTTTTTCCGCAACCTATTGTCGGCACATCAAAAAGGACACAGATAAAGTTGGTCTTGACAAATTGGTTGTCCTATTGTTCACTTCAAATAATCTTGGTTGGCCGGCCGAGCTATTACGAATAATGGCGACCCTGGCAGGTATTTTCTTTGTATTCAGATAATATCTCAATAACAAAGTAATGGAGGGTGTGTTATAAAGGCTTGGGCCTTATATTATTCTTATGGGTAATATTGGTTTAGACGGACAGTCTTTATATCGGACTAAAAATGGTAACGCGAAAGGAAAGATGACTATGCTTTTAATTAAAGTAGCAGTGGAATACAATGATGACGGATATTTAATGCATGCCGAAAATTATCCGGGCGCTTTTGCCCGAAGCAAAACAAAGGTTGAAGCACTGGCAAAGTTTAAAAAGGAGATCCCCCAATATATTTTGTGGGCGACCGGTAAAAACGTGTCCACTGATGACATGCTTGAAATCGAAGTTGTCCGGGAAAAATTAAGCACTCTGGAGATTAGCGATGCCGATACCGATATACTGTTCGAGACTGAAAGAATGCCTTTAAGCGAAGAAAAGTACGGGGAGCTGAAAGCCTTGGCAATCAAATCAGCGCAGGATTTTAACCAATTGTATCTTTCCGTTCCCATTAAAGACAAGGCTGCTAAGCCGCCAAGGCAGACTTTTTATGGACCCGTTCCCAGGACTGCTTTTGAGATGTATAAACATACAAACAATGTCACTAATTATTATGTTGGTGAAATTGGCGTTAAGGTAAATAATCTGCCCGACATAGTTGAAAATCGCCTTAATGCTTTTCAAAGAATCGAAGCAAGGCCGGGCTATCTTTGCAATGATGTTCAAAAAGGCAGCTATGGGGAAGAGTGGTCCCTAGGAAAAGTGCTAAGGCGTTTTATATGGCACGACCGCATTCATGCCAAAGCCATGTATCGGATGGCCGTCGCGCTATGGGGCAAGGAGAATATTAAAAATCCCTTTTACTTTTAAAACAGTCCGATTACTTTGCAGGGATATTAAATATCTCATGTATGTTGCCGGGGGACTTATGTTCTAAAAAATAATAGTATGAAACAGGAGGTATATTACATATGGGCAAATTTTTGAAAACTCTTTTGATTATAACGGTAGTAGCGATGCTAGGTGCAGCCGTTATGCAAATTTTTATTCCCGAATACAATGCCCAAAGGACGGGTTTTGGAAGTGCACCCGGTTGGCAACGGGAAATAGGCTTTTGGAACATAGCTATGATTGTAATATTGTTGGGTGCTTTAAAAAGTAATAATCGTGAAACTGTAAGAGTTATCTCTTACGGGGCTTTTACGGGAGGCTTTTTATTTGCCACCAACCACTTATTTGAGTTTATTAAAACGGGAAAGTCAATTAATCTTGTCGGTGCCGTTGAGAACTACATTTTAATTAGCCTACTGGTTTTGGCATTGATTCTGGATAAAAGAAAGGCGCTAAGTGATCAAGAGAAAAGTTACGATAAGGACTTAATATAGGGGTTTGAGAAAGATGAAGAGGATTGCTGTAATTGGTTGCGGCGGGGCAGGTAAATCAACATTTTCCCGCCGGCTGTCGGCAATATTAAAGATCCCGGTCTATCACTTGGACAAATTGTATTGGAAGCCGGGCTGGGTTCCAATGCCACGGGAGGAATGGGATAATTTAATAAAGGACCTTGTAAAAAAGGATGAGTGGATTATCGATGGTAACTATGGAAGAACAATGGATATCCGTCTAAATGTTGCTGATACGGTTATCTTTTTAGATATGCCTGCCTACCTTTGTATTTATCGGGTATTGAAGCGAAGAATTATTTATCGTGGCAGATCAAGGCCGGATATGGGCGCAGGTTGCCCGGAAAAGACGGATTTTGCTTTTCTCAAATGGATCTTGCAATACAAGAGAAATAAAAAACCGGCCATATTAAGGCGCCTAAATGAACTGCTCCTGCAAAAGGATATTATAATATTAAACAAATCCAAAGAAGTAGATGAATTCTTGCAAACCCTTTGCCGAAGGCTTGCTTTGACAAATTGATAAGCATAGTCTAACCTTCAGGAGTTGATACGGATTTTTGGGGGAAGGATTAATTATTTAGCTTTATTATTTTTCACACGAGCTAGTAAAGTTGGCAAGCCAAGAGGTAAAAGATTTACGGAGTGACCGATTCTAAATAAGGCATGTATATGGACCTATAAAGATATTTTGAACTATAAAGTGAACAATATGGAAAATATGTTTTAAGACTCATGTTGCAAGGACTCTTGAGGCAATTTAATAAAGACATAGACTTATTTTAGGCCGGGGTTGGTATAATATGTCTCCCAATAAGTTGTGAGTATCTAGCTCCATTAAAATTATAAAAGGTAAATGATAATAAATTTGGAGTCTAATCTCCATTTTTTCTTTTTAAAGTATTGCAAATTCTGAGAAAATAAAAAATTTTTGGTTGACATGGATGAAATGGCTTGTTAGTTCCCAATAAGATTTATGATTATAATTATTTTATATTTATATTCTTACCCGCTATAAATTTTTCTTGACAATATTCCAAGTTATGCCTATACTGTACTTGTTAGGTAGGTACAGGTTTCTTATAAAACAGGAGGAAATAAGATGGAGATTAATATAAGCAGTTTAATTGATAAACCAATATATGAACAAATTGCCTCTCAAATTAAAGAAATGATTATGGTTGGGAAACTGAAATCCGGGGAACCCCTTCCTTCCATGAGAAAATTGGCTAAAAATCTTCATATTAGTGTTATTACTACTCAAAAAGCCTATGAAACCTTATTTCGCGATGGATTTATAGAGACGATTCCGGCAAAAGGGTCCTTCGTATCGAGCACAAATAAGGATTTTATTATAGAGGAAAACAGGCGCAGAATTGAAGCAATGTTGAAGAGTGCTACTAGCATTGCAAGGGAAAATGGTATTTCGCTGGACAGCCTCATCAGTATGTTGAAATTATTTTTTTTGGAGGAAGAAAGATGAGTTATGCAGTGATTATAAAAAAATTAAAAAAATCATACAAAGATTTTTCTTTAAAAATAACAGACTTGAAAATTCCGCAAGGTTGTATTTTCGGTTTAATTGGGGAAAATGGTGCAGGAAAATCAACTTTGATTAAATCTAGATTAAGCCCATATAATTGTGTAAAAAGATAAAATGAGCCACAAATTTTTTCCAT
>CAZMQU010000001.1:120680-281336 GCA_964568715.1 uncultured Halanaerobiales bacterium | reverse complement strand
GTGGGAGAGTAGGTCGTCGCCGGATCCTATTATTTAAAAAGACCGAGCCAGGTGCTCGGTCTTTTTTTCTTGAATAATGCAATATTCAATATAAAAGATCTTGACCTGAAGCTAGCTCCAGGCATTATAATGTAATTGAAGGAGGTGAATATAATGCGAATTGGCGAATTTTCCCGGCAGAGTGGTGAAAAGATCGACACATTAAGATACTATGAAAAAATAGGGCTGCTAGAACCGCAACGCATCAACAAACAACGCTTCTATGATGAAAATGACCTGGAACAAATTAACTTAATTCGAAAGCTAAAAAAATTGAATTTCAAATTAGCCGAAATTAAATTGATTTTGGAATTGGACAGAAAAATCGATGAAGGAATAGTAAGCGATGAATTGGAAATAGCAACCCTAAATGAGTGTTTGGCACTATTTAAAAACAATCTGGCAAAGATTGAAAGGAAAGAAGAAGAAATTAAAGAAATGAAAGTAATTTTTTTTGATATTATCGATAAAATTACGATTTTAAAAAGTACAAAGGAAATTAACATATAAAAAAGGAGAAGGGTCAAGATGAAAACAACAAATAAAAGAATGGGTTTAGGTCTGTATTCATTGACAGGGGTTTATGGAAAAAAAGACCGGGCCGAAATTAACAGGATGCTTGAGTATGCTATAGATGCGGGAATTAAATATTACGATGTTGCAGATCAATACGGACCGGCAGAGGAAGTATTGGGGTCAATACTAAAAATGCACCGATCCAGGGTTGAAATCAGCACCAAAGTTGGAATGAACCAGGATGGAATGGGATTGTCCAGTGGCTACATAAAAGAAGCCTGCAAAAAAAGCCTAAAAAGATTAAATACTGATTATATCGATTATTATCAAATTCATTACGATGATGAAGAAACCTTTGTCGA
Source organism: uncultured Halanaerobiales bacterium (assembly GCA_964568715.1). Taxonomy (GTDB): domain Bacteria; phylum Bacillota; class Halanaerobiia; order B1SED10-174; family B1SED10-174; genus CAZMQU01. The sequence continues at coordinate 280,419 of CAZMQU010000001.1, read as the reverse complement.
AGAAATTGTGACGTCCCTGGAAGAACTGCAGAAAGAAGGATTGATTCGCAAGTACGGTTTGGGGCATACGACCATGGAAAGGTTTATTGAATTTACAAAGGTAGGGAATCCGGCATTTCTCATGCTTGAGGTGAGTTTGGCTGTCACTAAAAATTATGAAAAATATTGGCCTGTTTGCAATGAAAATGGTATTGAAATAGTAGCTATGAGCACCACCGCAAGAGGTCTTTTAACGGGAACAATCAATTCAAAGGAAGAATTTGCGGCCGAAGATATTAGGAAAATCGATCCCTTGTTTCACAGAAATATGTTTAAGTCTGCGCTGAGGATAGTAGATAAACTAAAAGAATGTGCAAAAAAAACCAACAAAACCCCTGTTCAAGTGGCCCTTTCATGGATTAAAGGGCTTGATGGCGTAAAAACAATTTTGGTGGGCCCGTCAACGGTTGATCACTTGAAAGAGAATATTGGCGGCTTTGAATTCCAATTACCTTCTGACATACGGCTGGAATTGGACACTTTTATTGCTCAGGAAGAAGAAAAAAAAGCAGAGGGTTTAATCTGTGATATCGAGGATATCATTGATAATCCTGTGCCTGACGATATAAGGATTGCCATCGCTGATTTAGTATATGTTTTGGAAGGGCTTATATCATTGGGTAAATCATCAAGTCAGTTCATAGCTCCAATATTTAAGGACTTGTTATCTGTTTCCACAGATGAAAAGGTTAGGGCGAACCGCAAATTGGCTATAATAAAAGAGAAAATAGCAAGTATTTATCGTGCTTAGTTTGTGTTTGATAAAAAGAGAAATTTTGCTGAAAAATCATTACAATGTGTTTTAAAAAATACTGTTAAGAAATTTTACTATCTATTCTTGTCGGCAATTAATTCGAACAACAACAAACCGGAATTATAAGTTGAAACAGCCAACATATTCTTATGGATTGAAATATTGGTAGGTCTGTCAGGGCATTTTATGGTCTGTACTAATTTTGGCTCAAAAGGGTTGGCGATATTGTAAATCAATAATACTTCATCGTCTACAACTGCTGCAATATTATCCGCTATGGAAACAGCAGTAATATCCCCGGTTAAAGAGGGGAATTCTATTTCGGTGATAATTTTGGGATTATAGGGGCTTAATACCTCTAACACTTGTACCGAGTATGATTCTGTTGCAGAGACACCCGGTAAGCCAACATATAAATAGTGACCCATTGCTGCTCCGATTCCGGTATTACCTTTTGTTTCAATGCGTTTTAAAAGGGTAGGCGTAGCGGAATTGAAGGTGCTGAAAATACCGCTGTATGGATGGCCATAAGCATAAACGCGCTTGTAATCGGGATCATATTCGGTTTTATTTATATTACTGTTTATAGAGAAGAGGGCAGAAGTACGGGGTGTATGGGGACTGGTATAATCTATTACCCACAAGCCTCCTCCACCGGCGGCAGCATAAATATAATCATTGTTTAAGGAAATACCTTCAACCCAGCCATGTTTTATATCCGGTCGATTATCGGGGTAAGGGAAAGGAATAAAACTGACCAAAGTCGGACGGTTGGCGCGGGAAACATTGATTGCAGCAACCCCCAAGCCGGTAGCGGCATAAACGTAATCGCCTTCGTATACCAAGTCTTGGATAGGCCCAGGAACATCAACTTTGACCGTGTTGAAGGGGGTTGCATGGTAGTGGAGCGGAATTTCCCAAATACTGCTACATTCGGTCCCGATAAAAATTCTACCCTCATCAAATACGATGTTAGATATTTTTGCAGGTAAATCGAATTCCTTGTATTTGATCAGTTTATCGGGGGGCGTGTATTCAAAAAAACCGGTCTTGCCACAATCGCTGGATATTGTTAAATAGCTGTCCTGAAAACCGATATGGACTTTGGGTTCAGCCAGGATACTTAGCGGAGACATTTCTGCAAGGTTAAAAGCAGCAGCCAAGGTAAGATTCTTGTTTTTTATCGTAAAGATGTGGAGTTCTTTTTGGCCGGAGGCAAACAGTAAATTTTCAAAGGCTGCCAGGCTTAAATATTGAGTTTCTTTGATATCCTGACGTAAGTTCTTAGCCGCCAAATCGCTCAAGGTGAATGATTGTTGGAATTTAATGTTTTGGGGATCCTCAATATCATAAATTGCCAAGCCACCGATGCCATCGGCAATAAAAAGGAGGTTTTGATCGATGGCGATATCATGTATCTTGTTGCCGCGATTAATGGTTGCCAAGTGGCTTGGTTGGTTTCTTAAAAGTTCAAGAAGTTCTTCTTTGGCCGATTTTTCCTTTTCTTCCGGTAAAGAAATCAAATCTGCTGAATTGTCTGTTGGTTCTTGGTTGTCCAAAATCAAGCCTTGATCTAATTTATCTAAAAAAAAGTCAACGGCTATATCGGCCTCTCCCTCGAAAAAATGTTGCTCTTCATCATCTCGTTTTGGAATGGGCAGCTTAATGACCAAGAGGTTTACATTGGCCAAGCCATCGATGGCATAGAGGGTTTCATTATGGTATATGGATTTCCAGGTGGCGCTTTTGGTAGTCAAATGGAAGAACTCTTGCAAATCATCTGTGTATAAGGCAAAAAGTCCGTCAAAGGCAGCAGATAAGACTAATACGTCATCCGTCAAAGAGATATCAAGTATATTTTTGCCGGGATAGAGCCTCTCAGCAGGTACAGCAAAAAAATTACGATTATAAATTATTAGTCCGTCATGTTTTGTCCCGATGAATAAAAATTCATCGTTAATAGCTATATCTTGTACCAATGAAGGGGTGGGAATCGCTCTTATCAGCTGGAAATCACCCAGTGTTTTTTGGAAACAAAGGACGCTGGCTCCGCTGGATAAAAACATGAAGGGGTCATCATGGATAACCTTACCTGTTTCGCCAAAATGCCATTGAAAAGATTGTTTGTATAATTCTTCCTTTTGGGCTTGAACAGCAGGCGACGTAGGCAATATAGTAACAATCAAAAGCACGAGGCTAACAGCTAGCACGGAAAAGCGCATTCTACATTTCACCGGGATCTCTCCTTTTTGGTTCACAATTTCCCAACAATGATAAAAGTAAGTACTATAAAAGTACCATAACGATGGCGGATTGTCAAGATTATGCCTGTTTTAAGGCGACATTTATGTCCAAGATAATGGCCGGCCGAAGGAAACATTTAATATTTGTTATTTAGTATATCTTTTAAAAACTTACAGGTTTTTTTGCCTTTTGTCTGAATCTATCTATATAATAGAACAAAAGAGAATATATTTATAATAGTTTTTATTTATCTTTTGGTGGGGAGGAAGATAGGGAATGAGCAAGAAAAACTTGGCGGTAATTTTTGGGGGCTTGTCTCAAGAACATGAAGTATCGATCATGTCAGCGGTTTCGGTATGCCAAGCTGCTGACAGAGAAAAATACAATATTTTCCCTTTGGCGGTAACAAAAGACGGTAATTGGTTGACTCCCGCTGACTCGGCTTTGGTTCTGCGGCAAGAAGGGATGGTTGGTCTATCAAAGGAAAATAAGGTTGGATTGTGCAGAATTAATGGCAAGGTGTGTATTTTTTATATGACCGGCGAGGCGGGGCCCATACCCATTGACGTGGTGTTCCCACTTTTCCATGGGCCTTATGGGGAAGACGGTTCGATTCAGGGCATGTGCAAATTCTTAGGGGTTCCTTGTGTTGGGGCTGGGGTTTTAGCTTCAGCGGTAAGCATGGATAAGAGTTTCATGAAGTCACTTTTTGCCGTAAAAAGTTTACCTCAGACCGACTATTATGTTATAGAGGAATACAGTTGGCGGCGAGAGCAAAATGAAATTATAAATGAGATGTTGCAAGTTATTACTTATCCCTTGTTTGTTAAGCCGGCAGGTTTAGGTTCCAGTGTAGGCACCTCAAAAGTGCTGGACGGGAAAACCTTGCCGGTTGCCATCGAAGAGGCTTTTGAATTCGATGAAAAAGTTATAATTGAAAGGTTTGTCGAGGGTAGGGAGTTGGAATGTGCGGTTCTGGGTAACAGAGAATTAAAGGTAGCTGGCCCCGGCGAGATCATTTATCGTCGCGAATTTTATGATTTCGCTGCCAAATATACAAAAGGAGAGACACGGTTACTCTTAGAACCCTGCTTGGATCCGTCGATTAAAAAGAAAATTCGAGAACTGGCTTTGCAGGCTTTCCGAGCGGTCGAATGCAAGGGAATGGGCAGAGTTGATTTTTTCTTGACCTCTGAGAATGAGATTTTTATTAATGAAATTAATACAATTCCCGGTTTTACGGAGTTTAGTATGTATCCCAAGCTATGGGCGATGGAAGGCCTCAATTTGACCCAATTGATCGATGCTTTAATAGAGTTGGCTATAGTTGTAAAATAAGTTGGCACACCAAAATAATTTCTTTTGAAACTTCTTTTGAGCCTAAAGTATTTTTTCTTTAATTTTTAGTTTTATCGGAAGGTGTCTGAAATGGTTAGATTGCCAATAATACATGTGGACATGGATGCTTTTTATGCTGCAATAGAGATAAGGGACAATCCCGCCCTGCGGGGCAAGCCTGTAATAGTCGGGGGAAGCAATCCGCAAGCCAGGGGAGTGGTTTCGGCCGCCTCTTATAAGGCAAGGGAGTTCGGGATTAGATCGGCCATGCCCTTGCAGGAGGCTTTTCGTCGTTGTCCCGAAGGTGTTTTTTTGCCGGTAAGGATGAATAAATATGTGACTGTATCCAAGGAACTAATGAAAATTTTTAAAAAATACACACCTTTGGTGGAACCTCTTTCCCTCGATGAGGCCTTTTTAGATATTTCCGGTTGTGGTTCGTTGTATGGCAACAGCATAGAAATTGGTAAGGTCATCAAAAAAGCAATTCTTAACGGGTTAGGCTTGACTGCTTCGGTAGGAATTGCCGCTAATAAATTTTTAGCCAAGCTGGCCTCGGATTTGGACAAGCCGAATGGTTTTGTTGTTATTGGACCTGACGATTTGCAGAAGGTTGTTCATCCTTTATCTGTAGAAAAATTATGGGGTGTAGGCAAAAAAACAGCCGATGTTTTAAAAAAACACGGCTTGAATACCATTGGCCAAATTGCAGCTTTGGACCCCTGTTTTTTGCAGGCTCGGTTAGGTACATTGGGAAAGAGGATTTGGGAATTGGCCCAGGGGATAGATCATCGAATTGTGGAGACTGATACTGAAGCAAAATCAGTCGGGCGGGAATATACTTTCGGTGAAGACATCAGCGATATCTCTTATTTGAAAGGAACCCTTTTGTATTTGGCCGAAGACGTGGGTTTTAGACTTCGTGAAATGGGTATAAAGGGCAAGACAATCAGTATTAAATTGCGATATGCTGATTTTGAGACCTTGACCCGTTGCAAGACCTTGTCAGAACCGATAAATTTAGGCAACCAAATTTACCGCCACTGTATCGATCTATTGGCAAGCCTAAAATTACAGAATCGATATTTCCGTTTGATAGGAGTAGCGGCTTCCGGCCTTACTGATATGAAGACAAAGCAGTTACCCCTTTTTGTTAGGGACCAAGATGAGAAAAATGAGCAAGTTGCACTGGTCGTCGATTCGTTGAAAGAAAAATTCGGAAGGCAAATTATTACTCCGGCCAGATTTTTGGAACTGAAAAAGAAAGGCTTGTCCTTGTAAATGTGGCTTGCCTAGCCTTTGCTATCTTTTTTTAAAAAAGAAAATATACCCAAGCCGGGCAGCCAAAACCTGCCGCTGATGCTTTTCATATCTTCATTTTCCTTATCTCTGTTTTTGGTCCAAGTATAGAAAAAATTTACTTTCACTGTCTTTGCCCCCTTCCTATACTATCCTATGTAAACCAGTCAAAAAATTGACTGGAATTTTTTTTCGCAAAAGAAGGAGAAAAAATAAATAAGGAGAATATAACGAATAGGTGGGGATAAGTGGGGGAAAGTGGAGCGAAAAGGTTCTGACAGGAGGGCAGTGGAAAATGTTTATGGGCGAATATCATCATACGATGGATGATAAGGGTCGTATCATTATGCCGGCTAAATTTCGCGAAAGTCTTGGGGAAAATTTTGTCGTTACCCGCGGACTGGATAACTGCCTTTTTGTATACCCTGCCGAAGAGTGGCAATCCATGGAAGGGAAATTGACCAAGTTGCCATTGACTCGTCAAGATGCCAGAGCTTTTGTCCGCTTTTTTCTTTCCGGTGCCGTTGATTGTGAATTTGACAAACAAGGACGCATTTCGATTCCCAACAACCTTCGTGAACATAGTCACTTGGTAAAAGATGTTGTAATTATCGGAGTGGCCAATCGTTTGGAATTATGGAGTAAGGAAAGATGGGAAAAATATATACAGATTGCCGAAGAATCATACGAAGAGATTGCCGAAAAGATGGAGGAGCTGGGTATTTAACCGGCTACTGGAGGTGTATCAATGGAAGGATTCCACCAAGCAGTGCTCTTGGACGAAACGGTGGAATTGTTGGGAACAAAAGAGGGGCTATATGTAGACGGTACCCTAGGCGGTGGTGGCCATACAAGGCGATTGTTGGAAGTGAATCAAGGTGCTCGGGTGCTGGCAATCGATAAAGATACCAATGCTTTAAAAGCTGCTGCGTTAAACCTTCAAGAGTTTAAGGGTAGAGTGGAGTTTATAAATGACGATTTTAAAAATTTTGCTTCTCTGCTTCAGGTCAGAGGGGTAAAGAATATCAGCGGATTTTTATTGGATTTGGGTGTTTCGTCTCACCATTTTGATGACTCGCAAAGAGGCTTCAGTTACAATAAAGAAGGTCCCTTGGATATGAGAATGGATCAAAGCCAAGGTCTTACCGCAGCAGAAGTGGTAAATAATATGAAGGTTGAAGATTTAGCCAAAATTATTGGCAAGTACGGGGAGGAAAGATGGGCCAAAAGAATTGCCATGGTTATTGTTGCCGAAAGACAAAAAAAGCCCATTGAAACTACACTCCAACTGGTCGATATAATCAAAAAAGCAATACCGGTGGCGGCTCGCAGGGGCAAAGGACATCCTGCCCGAAAAACTTTTCAGGCTTTACGAATTTTTGTCAACAACGAGTTGCAGGGTTTGGCGAATACCATTGAAGAAGCTGTCGCCGCTTTACTGCCCGGTGGGAGGATATGCATAATTTCCTTTCATTCCTTGGAGGATCGGATTGTAAAGCAAACTTTCAACAAATTGAGTATTTGTTGCTGTCCCAAAAATTTCCCTTGTAAATGCGGTGGCCCCGTATTAAAGGTTATAACCCGCCGGCCGATTATGGCAGATAGTGTCGAAAGAACAGCCAATCCCCGCTCCAGAAGTGCCAAATTACGAACAGGAGAAAAATTACCGCTGGTTCTAAACGAGAAGGAGGAAGCATAGAGTGAGGGTGAAAAAGAGTTACAATTATAAATATACCTACAAGCCGCGAAACGAGCGGCCTGCAAGGCAACATACCGCTTCTTTCTTCTTTTATTTTGTTATTGTAGCGGTATTGGTGGTAACAACAATCGGTTATGTTATATTACAAACAAAGATTGCAACCGTAGGTTTTGCCGTTGAAAAAATACAGAAACAAATGGTATCTTTAGAAAAAGATAATAATAAGCTCAAACTGGCTATTGCAGAAAATACTAATTTGCGTCATGTTGAAGAAAGGGCTAAAAATGAAATAGGCATGGTTCGGCCCAAAGATTCAAAATTTGTTTTTATTGAGACCGACAAAGTTGTTGCATGTAGTGAACAGGAAGGGCAGCAACCTACCGGAACAACTTTAATTCAGTTGGCCCAAGATTTTAGGGAATGGGTTCGTGATAGAGCTGTAGTTCTAGCAGGGGCCCTGGGGGATTAGAAGGAGGAAGCTATGTGTCGGGTCGAACAAAACTGATAGTCAAACAAAGGGTTTTATTGTTGTTTTTTATTTTTACCCTTTTAATATTTCTACTGGTTTTACGTCTAGTATGGATTCAAATCTTTCAGACCGATCATTTGCGAAAAATGGCTGTTGAACAAAGGTTAAGATTGTTGCAAGTGGAGCCTAAAAGGGGCTTGATATATGATAGAAACGGCAAGGAATTGGCTGTCAGTGCAAGTGCGGAGACGGTCGTGGCCCTACCGACGGAAATTGAAGATCCGGAAGAAGTTGCAAAATTATTGGCCCCAATATTAAATCTTTCTTATGATGAGATTCTTAGCCGCATTACGCAACCCCGTGCGGCAATTTATCTTGAAAGAAAGATTGATGATATCAGGGTCCAAAAGATAAAAGATTTAAAGATCAGTGGCATTACCTTTTTAGAAGAAAGCAAACGGTATTACCCCAATCAGGATTTGGCTTGCCATGTTTTGGGTTTTGCCGGTATTGACAGCCAAGGTTTGGAAGGGTTGGAAGTGGCTTTAGATAAGTATTTAAGGGGGACTCCCGGTCGAATTGCATCGGAGAAGGATGCCTCCGGTCGCGAATTGCCCCAGGGTGTTCAGCGCTATATTCCGCCCCAAGACGGTTTGGATATCTACTTGACCATCGATCAGGTAATTCAATATATTGCAGAACGGGAACTGGAGATAGCCATGTCCAATCTGGAGGCGGAAGGGGGCAGTATCATTGTTATAGAACCGCATCTGGGTGAAATATTGGCAATGGCTAATTGGCCAACCTATAATCCAAATAATTTCGCTGCTTACTCGCCGAGCCTTTGGCGCAATGCGGCGATTTCAGACAGTTATGAGCCGGGTTCAACCTTCAAGATAGTAACGATGTCTACCGCTCTTGATGAGGGGGTTGTAAGTATTGAAGATCGTTTTTATTGTCCGGGCTATATCAGAGTGGGCGGAGAAATAATTAATTGTTGGAAAGCAGGCGGTCATGGTAGTATAAGTTTTCAAAAGGTAGTTGAGCATTCTTGCAATCCCGGCTTTGTCCAAGTCGGTATGAGGTTGGGTAAGGAAAATTTTTATAAGTATATCAAAGCCTTTGAGTTCGGGAACAAAATCGGCATTGAACTACCCGGTGAAGCCAAAGGCATGGTATACAGCCTTGATAATATAGGACCGGTAGAATTGGCCACGATGACTTTTGGTCATGGTATAGCGGTTACCCCATTACAAATGGCAATGTCGATGGCGACGATTGCCAACGATGGACTTCTGTTACAGCCCCGTCTGGTCAAGGAGATTAGAAACAAAGATGGCGAGCTGATTGAGGCTTATGGCCCTACTGTAATACGGCAAGTTCTCTCCCGGGATACTGCCCGGATTGGTTTGAGTTTGCTGGCCGCAGCAGTCGAAGCAGGCACAGGAGGTAATGCGGAAATCGAAGGCTATCGTGTTGGAGGTAAAACCGGTACGGCCAAACGATACGGCGGCGAAATATATGACTCTTCATTCGTCGGGGTTTTACCGGCTTCCGATCCGCAAATAGTAATTCTAGTTGTTTTTTACGGTATTACCAGCGATGCCTATTATGGTGGGGAGGTTGCTGCACCTGTTTTTAAAGAGATAGCTTATGATATAATAAGGTACATGAACATTAAACCTATAGACCCGCATGAAATCCATGAATTTACTGAAGAACGGGAGTCTGTATATGTTCCCAATGTAATAAATAAAAGTACCGTTGAGGCCATGGAGACATTGCGGCTCCTTGGACTGAATGTGCGGTTGGAGGGAACGGGAGCCTTGATAGCCGATCAGATACCTAAAAGTGGGGCAAGTGTTCATCGGGGTACTACGGTTATTCTTTTCTATGAGAATTCTTTGGATGAAAAGGTAAGATATTGTATGACCGTTCCCGATGTAACCGGGATGTCTTTACACCAATCAGCTGAATTGCTGGCCGATTTAGGGTTTACAATTAAATTTGACGGTAGCGGTTTTGTTGTTGAACAGTTTCCTGTGGGCGGAGAGCAAGCACCCGTAGGTAGCACTATACAGATAAAACTAAGATAGTATTTGTAAATCTTTACTCGAAAAGGGAGATGAAAATGAAGTTTTATGAACTTGTTGCCGACCTGGACAAGGCATCAATTGTCGGTGATAGGAACATTGAAATCAAATCAATTGCTTATGATTCACGGCGATTGGAGGCGGGAGGTCTTTTTGTTGCTATCGAGGGCTACAAAGAGGATGGCCATAAATATGTTGCCGCAGCGGTTAAGAAGGGTGCAGCGGGGTTGATTGTTGAGAAAGAAGGTAACTACCCTTTACCTTATGTGAAGGTTAACGATTCGCGTTTAGCATTGGCCAAGGTTGCTGCTTGTTTTTATGATTACCCGGCCGAGAAAATGAATATGATTGGCATAACGGGAACCAATGGAAAGACCACCACGGCCTATATGATTGAAAAGATTTTTCAAGAGGGCGGTTATAAAACCGGTTTGATTGGAACTATTGCCAAACGATGTGGCAACAGGGAATTTGTCGGTGACCGAACAACGCCTGAATCCCTTGACCTCCACCGGATATTCGCCACTATTGAAAAAGAAGGCTGTACCCATTTGGTAATGGAAGTGTCTTCCCATTCACTAAAGTTGAGCAGGGTTGCAGGAATTTTATTTGACACGGTTATATTTACCAATTTAACCCCCGAGCACGGTGAATTCCATCCTTCCTTTGCCGATTATGAGGCGACTAAAATGTCACTCTTTCGGGATAATCTTAAAGAGAATGGAACTGCTGTAATCAATAAAGATGATCCTCTATACAAAAAGTTGGTTGATTATGTAAATGGTAAAATTATTTCCTACACCATGGATTCGGGAGACTGTTTGCGTGGTAAGATACTAAGAATAAATCAACAGGGAATGGAATTGGCAGTCGATGCGGAGGGCCGATCAGCATTAATTAAATTGAATATGACCGGTTATTTCAATGCTTATAATTCCCTTGCTGCCATCGGAGCCTGTTTATCTTTAGGTCTTGATTTAGCGGTGATAAAAAAAGGATTGGAGTCCCTGCAAGGCGTACCGGGCCGATTTGAAACCATTGCCGCCCCCAAAGGCTTTAGTGTGGTGATAGATTATGCCCACAGCCCCGATGGGTTAAAAAATTTGCTTAAGAGTGCCTGTCGGCTGAAAGAAAATAGGTTGATAGTGGTTTTTGGTTGCGGCGGCGATAGGGATCCTAACAAGCGGCCCTTAATGGGTGAAATTGCAGCCAATTTCGGTGATGTTGTAGTTGTTACTTCAGATAACCCTCGCAGTGAAAATGCTAATGCAATTATCGATGATATTCTGGTAGGTATCCCCGCCGGCAAGAAAGTATTGGCAATTGCCGATCGCGAAGCAGCCATAAAAGCTGCTGTTGCCATTGCCGAAAAGGGCGATCTCGTAGTTATCGCCGGCAAAGGACATGAAACGGAACAAATTATCGGCCGGGAAAAGATATTCTTTAATGATAAACTAGTAGTCCAGCAGGCTATCGAGGGATAGAGGAGGCAGAGAAGCGGTGGAACCGATTTCAGGGGCTAAAATTGCCAATATATTGAGGGGCAACTTAATAGGCGCTGAAGACACCATAATGCAACGGGTTGTGATTGATAGCAGACAAGTCGAGTGTGGCGATTTGTTTGTTGCTATTATTGGTAAAAACAAGGATGGCCATGATTTTTTGGATGAGGCTTGGCGGCGCGGTGCCAGCGGTGCTTTAATCAGCAAGAAAGTTATACCGCCTGACGGGCGCAGTGCCATTTTGGTCGATGATACTTTGCAAGGTTTGCAAGATTTGGGCCGCTTTAACCGGAATAGTTGTGATCCGATTGTTGTTTGCATTACGGGCAGCAATGGTAAAACAACTACCAAGGATTTGACTGCCAGCGTTATGGAACAAAAATTCAGTATACTAAAAACGAAAGGGAACCTTAATAACGAGTACGGGTTGCCCTTGACTTTGCTTGGTCTTTTGCCCCGCCATGAGATGGCGGTTGTGGAAATTGGTATGAATAAATTGGGTGAGATTGCTTTGTTGTCAGAAATTGCTCGTCCCAACATTGGAATCTTAACGAATATCGGGCCAACCCATCTGGAGTTTTTGGGAGATTTGGCGGGGGTGGCCAAGGGTAAAAGTGAGTTGATTGACACTCTTCCGGCTGACGGTCTTTTAATTTATAACGGAGATGATGACTATCTGCAAAAAATATGTAAGCCCTTCCGAGGCAAAAAATTAACCTTTGGCTTTGGCGATAACAATGATTTGGTTGGCCAAGAAGTCAAAAGAGCCGGGGAGTTCCATTCAGCTTTTGGTGTCCGCATAAAGGGTGATTACCATTTGTTCAGATTACCTCTTTTGGGAAAACACAATGTCTATAATGCGTTGGCGGCCATAGCTTTGGGCTGGTATTATGAATTATCGGTTGCCCAGATAAGTAAGGGCTTACTGGAGGCGGAAATATCGGCCATGCGCATGGAAATAAAAACTTTTTCCCACGGTTATACAATCATCAACGATGTTTATAATGCAAACCCTGTTTCAATGCAGCACGCTTTGGAAACCTTAAAGGATATTGCTTTTAATCGGAAGATTGCTATTCTTGGTGACATGTTGGAACTGGGTAAAGAGACCGATAATTTTCATTTGCAAGTTGGTCATTGGGTTGCGGAGTTGGGCGTGGATCGTCTTTTTACAGTCGGCGATTTAGGAAGAATTATCAGCCGTGGTGCATTGGAAGCGGGTATGCCTCAATACAAAATCGCCAACCATAGAAATAACGAAAAATTATTAGCAGCTTTGAAGCAAGTGGTGCAACCGACGGATACAATTTTAATCAAAGGTTCGCGTGCAATGAAGTTAGAAGAAATTGTCGAGGGTTTGGAGTGAGATATTTTGTTAAAAGTGTTGCTTGTTATCCTGATTAGTTTTACCTTAATGGTGATATTTTTGCCAATCCTTATAAAAATATTGCAGAGGAAAAACGTCGGCCAAAAAATCAGGAAGGATGGCCCGCAAACTCATCTGGTAAAAGAGGGGGTACCCAGTATGGGCGGTATCCTTTTTGTCCCGGTATTGCTATTCACCGGATTTTTATTTTTACCTTTGTCGCCCTCTTTGATTTGGACAGCAATTATGGTAAGCGGATTTGCTCTGATCGGTTTTGCCGATGACTACCTAAAATTCAAAGGCAACAGGTCTTTGGGCTTAAAGGCCAGACAAAAACTATTTTTGATGTTTCTTTTATCAAGCCTAGTTGGTCTTTATATATATTTTTGTCAACCGGAATTGATAATATTGCATGTGCCGTTTTTCCCCAAAGCCTTGAATGCGGGTAAATGGATAATTCCTTTGGTTATTGCCGTCTACATTGCAACTGCCAACAGTGTCAATCTCTCCGACGGTTTGGATGGATTGGTTGCCGGCTTAACGGCCATAGCATCGATTGCTTTCCTGGTCATATCCTTACAATTCAATAATTGCGAGGGTGTGATCCTTTCAGGAATCGGGGTTGGAATTTGTGGCGGTTTTCTATGGTTTAATTGCCACCCGGCCAAAATAATAATGGGGGATACAGGTTCGTTGATGCTTGGGGCATTTTTAGCCTCCTTGGCTGTCTTTATGCAATTGGAATTGTTTCTTATAATTATAGGCGGAGTCTTTGTTGCGGTGGCCTTATCGGTAATTATTCAGGTGGTTTATTTTAAACTGTCCGGTGGAAAAAGAATTTTTCGTATGGCTCCTTTGCACCACCATTTTGAATTAAGCGGTTGGTCGGAACCGCAGACCGTGATCAGATTCTGGATTGCCGGCGCACTATTCGCAACGTTGGCCCTAGGAGGAATATTGTAATGCCGATAAAGGGTAAAAACGTCACAATTATGGGAGCAGGGCCGAAGACCCTCATTCCTTTATTAAAATTTTTGCTAGGCCATGATTGCCATATTTTGGTTAGTGAAAAGAAAAACGATATTCAGTTATTGGATTCCATCAAAGACATTGATCGAGATATAGAAGTAGAAATCGGTGGCCATACCGACAAGATATTTGTTGAGAAAGAAATAATCATATTGTCGCCGGGGGTCCCGGTGGATCTCCCCATTTTATCAAAAGCAAGGGAAAAAGGAGTAACGATTTGGAGCGAGCTGGAATTGGCTTACCGATATTCACCGGCCCCTTTTATTGCTATTACAGGTACGAACGGTAAATCGACCGTTACGACTCTCTTAGGAGAATATTTACAAGTTTTACCCCACAAGACCGTTGTTGCGGGGAATATTGGTATCCCCCTTATTGGTGTAATTGAAGGATTGACTGAACAGGATCGCATTGTGGCAGAAGTTAGTTCTTTTCAATTGGAAGCGATTGAATCTTTTGCCCCATATGTATCTTGTATTTTAAATATAACTCCCGACCATTTGGATAGGCACAAGACAATGGCGAATTATATAGCTTGTAAAAAGGCAATATTCCGCAATCAAAAGACCGATGATTATCTATTTTTAAATGGCGATGACCCGATTACGACAAGCTTTTACTCGGAAGAAACACTTGCATCCAAAAGGCTTTTTAGCTTAACGAACAAAAGAGCCGATTACTATCAGGACGGTAATTATTTTTACAGGGGCAAAGATGGTCATCAAGTGCTGGCTATGGAACATATCAAGGTTCCCGGGAGGCATAACCGGGCCAATATTTTGGCGGCAGCTGCTATTGCATCGTTTTTAGGAGTTAACCGTGACCATATCGAAAATGTTACTGCCGATTTTCACGGTTTACCTCATGTTATGGAATTAATTAGAATTATTGATGGTATTACATATATAAATGATTCCAAAGGAACCAATCCTGCTGCAACCATCAATGCAATAACTCAATTAAGAGGTAAAAGGATCTTAATAGCCGGTGGGCAAGAACGTGGCTCCGGTTATGGGGAGTTGGCATCTTGTATTGCCAAACATGTTGATTTTCTGATATTATTAGGTGAAAACAAACAGGCAATTCGGGCTGAGGTATTGAAAACAGGTTTCCGGAATATACTTTTAGTCGATGGTTTGGAGAAAGCTGTAAAAGAGGCAAACCGACTAGCCGAAAGACAGACAACTGTAATTTTTTCCCCGGCCTCACCGAGCTGGGATGAATTTTCCAGTTATGTGGAACGGGGCGAGTATTTTAAGAAGTTGGTCAATGATTTATAGAGGGGCGGGTAAAAATTTGTTTAGAAAAGGGACAGATCCTATTTTGTTGATAGCTGTTTTGGCCCTGGTGGGGATTGGGCTGATTATGGTTTTAAGTGCCAGCTCTGTCCAGTCTTTGAATGCTTTTGGCAATGAGTATCATTATTTTAAAAAGCAACTTGCATGGGCGGTTCTAGGATTATTGGCCCTTTTTATTTTTTCCGCCGTCGATTATCACATATTGGCCAAATATGCACGGGTATTATTGCTCTTTGCTTACATTGGTCTGATACTGGTTTTGATACCACAACTGGGGCGAATTTCCGGAGGTTCGCGCCGATGGTTGGTCATCGGTAACCTATGGATACAAGCCAGTGAAATAGCAAAGATTGTGTTGGTTTTATACATGGCCAAATATTTATCGGAGAAAAGCAACCGATTCCAAAAATCCTTCGTCGGCGTTTTGCCGCCGTTGATCCTTCTCGGTGTCACTTTCTTACTTATCTTGCTACAGCCTGATTTGGGGACAGCGATTACCATAGGCGGTACAGCTGTAATTATGTTTTTTGCCGCCGGTATAAAAATTACTCATTTGATTGTATTGGGTATTGCTTGTTTGCCTGTTTTATATTATTTTATAATGGGGGAGGATTATAGAAGAGAGAGAATGTTGGCTTTTCTAAATCCTTGGCAAGATCCTTTGGATACCGGTTTTCATATAATCCAGTCGCTTTATGCTTTAGGATCGGGAGGGTTATTTGGAACAGGCTTTGGACAAAGTAAGCAAAAATTTTATTATCTTCCCGCTCCGAGTACTGATTTCATCTTTGCGGTGTTGGGAGAAGAAATGGGCTTTTTGGGTGCCTTGTTAATTTTATGCTTATTTTTTTTATTTGCCTGGCGCGGCTTTGTTATAGCCTTGAATGCACCTGATTTGTTGGGAAGTTTAATGGCCACTGGTTTAACGACAATGGTTGTATTGCAGGCATTGATTAATATAGCAGTGGTCTCCGGTTCGATCCCTATTACCGGTATTAGTTTACCTTTTATCAGCTATGGTGGTTCTTCCCTTGTTATAATGATGAGCGTCGTCGGTATAATTCTGAATATTTCCCGTCAGGCTCGCGGTCAAACATTTTAATGCTTTAAAGGATATTTGGACAAGCTGAACCTTTTTGCATAGACCACTTGTTTTGAGGTATATTAAATTTTGGAAGTTATAAATTAAACAAATATTTATGAACCGGATCAGGTACTAAGGCAAAAGCATAGTATGGCATAAGGGCAGAAGGAGGATGGAACCGTGTCAAAAAAAACATACCACTTTATTGGGATTGGCGGTATATCCATGAGCGGAATTGCCAGATTGCTCTTGGAACAAGGACACTATGTTAGTGGCTCTGACTTGAAAGATTCTCCTTTATTGAATCAGTTGCGAAAAATGGGGGCTAAGATATTCATCGGCCACAAAAGAAGCAATGTGGGGAATGCAGAATTTGTAGTGATTACATCGGCGATCCCCTCCGATAACTTGGAGTTACAAGAAGCGATAATGAGAGGAATACCGATTTTGCAGAGGGCTCAAATGATAGCAGCACTTATGGAGAACAAAAAAGGAATTGCCATAGCCGGTACCCATGGTAAAACAACGACCACTTCAATGGTTTCACAGATGCTTGAATATACGGGACTCGATCCAACCGTTTTAGTGGGTGGTGAGGTAAACGATATTGGTGGGAATGCCAGACTTGGAAATGGTGAATTGCTTTTGACCGAAGCAGATGAAAGCGACGGGTCCTTCTTATTTTTGAAGCCGATTTATGCAGTTGTTACAAATGTAGAGTTTGAACATCACAACTTTTACAGTTCCCGGAAAGCGATGTTGGATTATTTTCAGAAATTTATTTTCGGATTGCCTCAAGATGGTAAGTTAATCATGTGTGCCGATGACGAAGGGGTATGTGATTTGTTGGCAATGGGCGAACCTGTGTCCCCCCCGATATTGTACGGGATTCACAAGGGGGAGGTTAGGGCGAAAAATGTGGAATTGTTACCTTTCGCCTCCCGATTTGATGTTTATCGGAATGATAGATGTCTTGGCTCCCTACTTATGAAGTTACCCGGTGAACATAATGTTTATAATTCGTTGGCTACGGTTGTTTTGGGTTTAACATTGGGCCTCGATTTTAAAGCAATAAAGGCTGCTTTGGAGAATTATACCGGTGTTCATAGGCGTTTTGAGGTTATAAATGATATCAATGGTATTTTCATAGTCGACGATTATGCCCATCATCCGACGGAAATAAAAGCAACATTAAAGGCCGCCAAAGAATGTGGCCCGCAAAGAATTATTACCATGTTTCAACCCCATCGATTTTCGCGCACTAAACATTTGTTTGATGAGTTTGCCGCCTCCTTTGGTTTGGCTGATGAAATCATTATAACCGGTGTTTTTAGCGCCAACGAAAAACCGATTGCTGGGTTTTCCGGATTTGATTTGGCCAGCAAAATTGAGGAAAGAGAAAGGAAAAAAGTTTATTACTTTGACGACAAAAGTGATGCCGCAAGATATGTATCAACGATTGCCAAACCGGGTGACATGGTGTTGACGATGGGGGCAGGGGATATATATAAAGCCGGGACTGAACTGCTTTCTTTTTTGGAAGGAGCAAATATCATTTCGGATACAATTTGACGATACCATTTTAATTGGAGCTAATGCGTATGCCTGTTATTAAAATAAAAGGGGGAAACCCCTTAAACGGCAAAATAAAGGCATCGGGAGCCAAAAATGCAGCCCTACCGATTCTGGCTGCTACGGTTTTGGCACCGGCCTCCTATAGTCTTAGAGATGTTCCCCGCTTAAAAGATGTCGCTGTGATGATTGCAGTTTTAAGGGATCTCGGCGCCACAATAAATCAAACCGGTAGCGATATATTTGTGGATACAAAAGACTTAAATAAGTATGAAATACCGGACCAATTGATGCGCAAAATGAGAGCATCTATATTATTTATGGGTCCACTATTGGGTCGCTTCGGTAAAGCGCGTATATCGCAACCGGGAGGCTGCAGTATCGGACCACGACCAATAGATATGCATATCAAGGGTTTACGGGCCCTCGGTGCTTCTTTTCGGGAAGAACACGGATATTTGATTTGTTCCGGGAGTTCTTTAAAAGGTAAAGAGATACACCTTGATTTTCCAAGTGTAGGTGCCACTGAAAATATTATGTTAGGTGCAGCAAAAGCTGAAGGTTTGACGGTAATTCGTAATGCTGCAAAGGAGCCGGAAATTGTTGATTTGCAGAATTTCCTCAATGCAATGGGTGCCAATATCAGAGGTGCCGGGACTGATATCATAAAAGTTGAAGGCGTTCAACAACTGCATGGTGCCGATCATACCATTATCCCTGATCGCATAGAAATAGCAACTTTTTTGATTGCTGCAGCAATTACCAAAGGTTCCGTGACCGTTGACAACATCATAGTTGAACACCTTGATGCCATATTGGCAAAATTAAAGGAAGCCGGTTATCATTTTGACGCCCGGGGCGATTCAATAACATTGTTTGGCCAAGATGCAAGGCCTGTCGCTGTGGATATTAAGACTTTACCTTATCCAGGTTTTGCAACGGATATGCAGCCGCAAATTATGGCGTTGCTATCAATAGGCCGTGGTACCAGTGTAATTACGGAAACTGTATTTGAAAATCGGTTCAAGCATGCTGAAGAACTGAAAAGAATGGGTGCCAAGATTCGCTTGGAAGGTCGGACTGCTATAATTCATGGCGTTGAAACATTGTCCGGTGCTTTTGTAGAATCGCCGCCCGCTTTACGCGCGGGAGCTGCTTTAGTATTGGCGGGTTTGGCGGCGGAGGGGGAAACGATTGTAAATTCAATCGACCATATCGAACGGGGTTATGAAAATTTAGTAGAAAAGCTTGCTTCTTTGGGTGCAGAAATAAGTATTGAAGAGACACACGAATACATTTAACGGGGTGATGCAGATGAATCACAGATTTATTCATCTGCTTTTAGGATTTATTTTGGTATTGGGTGTAATAATGTTTATAAATTCAACTTTTTTTTCAATCACTTCTTATGAAGTGATTTATGGGTCTTTGGTTCCGGAACTGGAATATATTCCCTGGGAAGATTTGCTGGGGAAAAACATTTTCCATACCGATTTAGCCGGATTAAAAGATATTGCCCTCGATCATCGACAGATAAAGGATGTAACCGTCAAAAGAAAATTACCTGGGACAATCGTTTATATTGTTAATGAACGAAAACCTGTTGCAGCGATTAAGTCCCACGCCAGTTATTACTTGACAGACGGGGAAGGGTTTATAATTGAAAAAGCAAACACGGCGGGTCGTTGGGAAGTTCCGATTATTTCTTGGCCTGATGCTGAACAATTGTTAAAGGACGATATTTTTGTTGCCGATTCCCGACCGGTGGATATTTTGAAACTGTTGGCTTCTTTTGATTCCAACATTTTAATCAGACTGAGCGGGGTCGATATAAATGACGAACAGCTGACCCTTCGTTTGAAAGATGGGGGCAACATTTATATAGGACAAGTTTATGAAGCACACGAATTGAACCAAATTATCAGTAATTTTTTAAGCCAAGCCGAGGTAAATTACTGGCGAATTGATTATTTGGACTTAAGATTCATTGACAGGCCGGTATTTAAGTTAATTCCTTGAAACAAATTAATAATTAAGAGGATATATGTCTAAAGGTGTTGAAAATAGAAAGTAATTATAATTGACAGTAAAGAAAGGGGGCCGGTAGAAGGTGGCCCGCAAAGAACGACTTGCCACATTGGATGTAGGAACAAGTAAAATATGTGCAACCATTGCTGAAGTTCATGAAGACGGGACAATCGATCTCCTTGGTATAGGCGTAAGTCCGTCTTTAGGCTTGAGAAAGGGTGTCGTCATTGATATAGAGCGTAATGCCCAAGCAGTCAGATTGGCTATTGAAAGGGCTGAGCAAATGGCGGGTGTCCGTGTTGGTGATATCTGGGTTGGGATTGGTGGCCCCCATGTAGCCTCGCAAAACGCCCATGGTATGGTTGCGGTTACCGGAGAAAAAAAGGAAATTAAGCAATCCGATATTAAAAGAGTCATCGAGGCTTCCCAAGTTATTTCTTTTCCGCCCGGGCGGGAAATTTTACATGTTTTGCCCAGTGAATTTATTGTCGATGGGAACCGAGGTATCAAGGATCCGGAGGGAATGTCAGGTGTGAGATTGGAAGTACATTCTCACATTGTTACAGTATCATCGACTTCTTTGGAAAATTTGATAAAGAGCGTAGAAAGAAGCAATGTATATGTTCAAGGGGTGGTTCTCTCGATATTGGCAGCCAGTGAGGCAATTTTGACTGAGGATGAAAAAGAATTGGGTGTTGTTCTAATCGATATGGGGGGCGGCACAACCGATTTAGCAATCTTTAAAGACGGATCGTTGGTTTTTGCCAAGATGCTTCCGGTGGGAGGGACCCATGTTACCAACGATATTGCTGTTGGCTTGAGGACAGCAGTTAAAAGTGCGGAAGAAATAAAAATAAAATATGGTCATGCCTGCATTAAAGAGGATTGCCAGGACAACATCAAGGTTTTAAGTGCCAGCGGCAAGGAAGAGAGTGTTATATCACAAAAAACTTTGTTGCAGATAATAGAGCCCCGAATTACGGAAATATTCCGCTTGGCCAATAAAGAGATTGAAGATTCCGGCTATGTAGGATTAACGCCGGGCGGGGTTGTCCTTACCGGAGGCAGTTCCCTTTTGAGTGGGGTTGATGAGCTGGGGTCAGCTATAATGGGTTTACCGGTCCGTCTAGGACAACCGGAAAACATTAAGGGTTTAAGTGAACTGGCGGAGGGCGCATCCAGAGAGGCCAACTTGGACTATATATTGACTAAACCCAACTTTTCCACCGCTGTGGGTCTTTTAAATCACGATTCAGGCCACGAAAGGGATAAATTACAGATGATTGAAATGATATGGTCTTATATTAAAAAGATTACCAACAAAATAAAAGATACATTTTAAGGGAAGGGGGCGGTGAGTTGTTTGAATATGGAACAGAAATGGAGCGTTTTGCAAAGATTAAAGTTGTTGGCGTAGGGGGCGGAGGCAACAATGCGATTAATCGCATGATAGCGTCCAATCTTCAAGGTGTTGAATTTATTTCGGTAAATACCGATGCGCAAGCGCTATTATCCTCGGATGCAGGGGTTTTACTGCAAATAGGGGACAAACTAACCAAGGGCCTGGGAGCAGGCGCTGACCCTCTTATTGGTGAAAATGCTGCCGAAGAAAGCAGAGAATTGATTGCTATGGCTTTGGAAGGTGCCGATATGGTTTTCATTACGGCCGGTATGGGGGGAGGAACCGGAACGGGTGCAACGCCCATTATTGCTGAAATTGCCCAAGAGCTTGGTGCTTTAACCGTTGGTGTGGTTACAAAACCTTTTTATGTGGAAGGGCGCAAAAGAATGAACCGAGCAGAAGAAGGCATTGCCAAGTTGAAGGAAAAAGTTGACACCTTAATTACAATCCCCAATGATAAACTTTTGGCTTTAGCTGAAAAGCAGACGACGCTTTTGGAAGCATTTAAGTTGGCCGACGATATTTTAAAGCAAGGAGTAAAAGGAATATCCGATCTGATTACCATAACCGGATTAATCAACCTTGATTTTGCTGACGTTAAGGCAATAATGTCCAATGCCGGTTCAGCGTTGATGGGTATGGGTAAGGCCAAAGGTGAGAACAGGGCCGAAGAAGCGGCACGATTGGCAATTTCTTCACCACTTTTGGAAACTTCAATAGATGGTGCCAAGGGAGTCATATTGAATATTACCGGTGGGCCGGACTTAGGTCTGTTGGAAGCAAACGCTGCTGCCAAAGTAATATCCGATGTGGCCGATCCTGATGCCAATATAATTCTTGGTGCCGTTGTAAATGAAGATTTAACGGACGAAATTATGGTAACAGTAATTGCAGCCGGATTTGATTCTCCGCGGGAAAAAGAAAATAATATTGATCTGGAAACAAGCATCGACCTGTCGGTCTTTACCGAGGGAGATTTGGAAATCCCGGCATTTTTACGTCAAAATCGCAAGTAATTAGTGGTAAGAGGATTTTATAAAACTATTATAATTTATAAATAATTAAATCCCCTTTTGGCTATTTATTCCTGCCCAGTAACAAAATAATGATTTGATGGGACAGGAATAAGGAAATAAGAAAAGGGGTTTTTGTTAACCGTATATACCAAAATATAACATATGAGGGATATAATGGAGATTATTCACGTCGATATTGTGCTTTTGACAAATTTTGCTTTCACAGCTTTAATCATTTGGTTCGTTGGGAGTCTTTGGGGCTTAAAAGCATCCACTGCCAGGATTCTTTTGGTTGCTTTTTTAAGCACCCTTTATTTGGTTTTTATTTTATTTATGGATACTCTCCCTTTGTCGTTTTATCTAATTGGTCATATTGCATTAACGGTAATCATGGCTAAAGTTACTTGGCAAGTCAAAAAATGGCGAAGTATCGCCAAATATGCTCTGACGATGTATAGTGTTGCTTTCTTGTGGGGAGGCTTAGCGACGGCTTTTTGGAACATGTTTTACAACTATAAATCGTTTGTCGTCAATATTTTATCTTTGTTTTTTGTTTTAATTTTAGGGATATTTTCGGGACATAAGATGCTGGGATTTTTGCAAAAAAAGCAGATGGAGAAAGGAGAATATTTTTTAAGAATAAATTT
Source organism: uncultured Halanaerobiales bacterium (assembly GCA_964568715.1). Lineage (GTDB taxonomy): Bacteria > Bacillota > Halanaerobiia > B1SED10-174 > B1SED10-174 > CAZMQU01. Next base: position 257,540 of record CAZMQU010000001.1, on the reverse strand, counting down.
GTATGGCAAAGAAAAAGTGGTTAGGGCTTTCATCGATACGGGACATGTTTTAAAGGGTTTGGCCGGAGAAACAGTTGTTATTGTTTCTTGGGAAATAATTAGACCTCTTTTGGAAAGTATTTATGATGGTAGTTTGTTGTTTAGCCCTGACGATTTATTAATTTGCCTGCCGGCGTCAGAGCAGGAAAAAATTAAATTAATTCCCTACACTTCAATAGGGGTGGACTGGGGAACAATGTTGGCAATATCGTCGGCAAAGGTTGAATTGATTGTCGGCGGTAAAGGGATATTAATTGAAGATTGTCTGTTGGCATTGTATGAGGGCAAAATTCATCATGGATATAAAGCACTTTTACCGGCTGAAATCAAAAAAATGTCGGTCAAAAGTTATGATTAGGTAATAAAACCATATATTAATAAAAAGGACAAGATTTTGGGGGTGTTAAGTTTGTTTTGGCCTTCGATATTGAGTGAACGTTGGCGACTTAAGCTTCTATTTTTGAAAAAGAAGCTGGGTTTTTACATTCGCAGTGTCTTCTACATAGGCAGCAGCGATGTCCTACCGCCGCCACTTTCTCAAGAAGAAGAAAAATCGTTGCTCATTGAGTTGAATTGTGGGAATGCTGCTGCCAAAAAAATATTGATTGAAAGAAATCTAAGGCTGGTTGTTTATATTGCCCGGAAATTTGAAAACACCAAAATAGACATAGAAGATTTGATTTCTATCGGCACCATCGGCTTGATTAAAGCTGTAAATACTTTTAACATTGAAAAGAACATTAAATTGGCCACCTATGCTTCCCGCTGTATTGAAAACGAAATACTAATGTTTCTGAGGCGCAATAACAGACGAAGGGCGGAAGTATCTTTTGAAGAACCTCTTAATATCGATTGGGATGGCAATGAGTTATGTCTATCTGATGTTTATGGGACAGATGGGGACATGATTTATAAAATTATTGAGGAAGAAGTTGATCGGGAATTATTGGGTGAGGCAATGGAACATCTGTCTTTGCGAGAAAAAGATATTTTAACAATGCGTTTCGGCTTAAAAGATGAAGGAATAATCAAGACACAAAAGGAAGTGGCTGATTTGTTGGGAATATCTCAATCGTATATTTCTCGTTTAGAGAAAAAAATAATTCGTAAATTAAAATTGGAAGTTGAAAAGATGTGTTGAAAAAAGTATCTGATTTATTTCCCGGTAACATAATCTATATAGATGAAAGATAAGTTTTGTTTTTGGTCTTATTGTTTGTGTGTTTTTAATGTGGCCAGCTGTTTAGATATAAAGGCGAATTCATTGTAAGAGTCAATTATAGAAAGAGTTAAGATAAAGGCTACCTTTATATGGGTAGTCTTTATTTTCTTTTATTGTATTTATTTAATTGTTCCTAGGCAGACTAAAGTCAATGGGAAAAAATTTAATGTATAAATATGTTAATAATTGGAAATGATGATAATAAATACAATCAATCAATTGGAGGCGGCTGACCTTGGCCAATAAAGTAGAAATATGCGGCGTAAATACGTCAGAACTACCCGTCTTGACCAATACCGAAATGAGAAAGCTTTTCAGACGAATGAAGGAGGGCGATGACGGTGCCAGAGGAAAAATAATCGGTGGTAATCTCCGTCTGGTTCTCAGTGTTATCCAAAGATTTAACAATCGTGGTGAAAATGTGGATGATCTTTTTCAGGTAGGTTGCATTGGCTTGATGAAGGCAATCGACAATTTTGATTTAGGTCAAAATGTCCGTTTTTCAACTTATGCAGTTCCCATGATTATCGGTGAAATACGCAGATATTTACGGGATAATAATGCCATAAGGGTAAGTAGATCTTTGCGGGATACTGCTTACAAGGCTTTGCAAATTAAAGAAAATTTATTAAACAGAAAAAGTATGGAGCCAACAGTAGCGGAAATTGCTACGGAGTTGGGAGTTTCCAGGGAGGAAATTATCTACGCCATGGATGCAATCCAAGATCCGATTTCTTTGTTTGAACCGATATATCATGATGGCGGTGATCCCATTTTTGTGATGGATCAGCTCAGTGATGAGAAAAGTGAAGATGAAGGATGGTTGGAAGGAATTGCCTTGCGTGAAGCCTTGAGTAAATTAAACGAAAGGGAAAAATTGATATTGAGCATGAGATTTTTCCGTGGTAAAACACAAATGGAGGTTGCCGATTCAATAGGGATATCGCAAGCGCAGGTTTCCCGTTTGGAAAAGGCAGCCCTTATAAATTTGAAAAAGCATGTAAAGGAGGACTAATAATTGGATTTTAAAAAAATGCTGGTAGCTTCTGCGGCGGCAATCTTATTAATCGGTTTTATTTCCATATATGGGACTAATTACAATAATGTTGAATTGGCCTATACTCCTGATAACCTATTGCGATTACACGTAATCGGCAATAGCAATTCCTTGGATGACCAAATTGACAAATTGCTGGTTAGAGATTTAGTGCTTCAACAGGTCCAAGATCTATTTTTCGGTGTTGAAGATAGGGCCGAAGCCTTGAGCAGGCTGACAAAATATAAAGCTAATTTGGCTTTTATGGTGAGCCAATCCTTACGAACTTACGGCAAAGAACATAATATCAGTGCAACTATCGGCATGGAAAACTTTCCGGCTACCGAGTACGGAAATTTAAAATTGCCGGCAGGTCCCTACAGTGCGTTGAAAATTGTAGTGGGCAACGGTGAGGGTAAAAATTGGTGGTGTGTACTCTTTCCACCTTTATGTTTTGTTGATGCAGCAAAGTTGAGTGATAAGGCGATTAAAAGGGAATATCGGTTTTTTATATGGGATTTTATAAAAGATTTCTTTAAGATTAAAAGTGAAAATATAGATTTTGATCCCGAAAATACTGCTATAAAAGAGGATAAAGATTTAATAAACTTAATATAACTGCCATTATAACAAAATAGGCTTCCCCGAATCATATAAATAAGATAAGGGAATTACCGGCGGGGGAGGCAGATTGTATGGTTACTACATCGGAGTTGAGAACGAAAGAGGTAATTAACATTGTTGACGGGAAAAAATTGGGTTTAGTCAACGATGTTGAGATTGATTTGGTCAATGGACGTTTAGTAGCGATTACTGTCCCCGGAGAAGGTGGATTATTCAGGTTTTTAGGTTCAAAAAATGATATTGTTATTGCCTGGGATGAAATTATTAAAATAGGTATTGATGTAATATTGGTCGAAGTAAAAAATATAATCCACTACAAGTAGGGCTGCAGTTTTGGGATCTCTATTTTTTTTTAATTATTTCCTTCAAATCTTTGCATTTAGCTTTATCTTCATTAAAAACGGCATTATTGCAAAAATTCGTTAGGATTAAAAAATAAAGTATAAAAAGGTATATACTTGGGAAAAACCAATATTTTGTCACCTGGCAGGTCATTATATGGAGGGAACGAATAGAAAATGGAGAATACATAATTAAGTAGGGGGGTGGATAGGATGAAATGTCCATTTTGTGGAGACACCGATACCCGTGTAGTCGACTCGCGGGCCACCGATGAAAATTCTGCAATTAGGCGACGTCGAGAATGCGTTAACTGTGCTGAGCGTTTCACAACCTATGAACGGGTCGAAGAAACGCCGATTATAGTAATAAAAAAGACCGGAGAAACGGAACTTTTTAATAGAACCAAAATTATAACCGGCTTGTTAAAAGCATGTGAAAAAAGGGATATTACCCGTGCCCGTTTAGAAGATATCGTTCTGAAGATTGAGCAGGAAATCAGGAATCGAATGGTACCGGATATTTCGAGCCGGGAAATAGGTAATTTGGTTATGAAATACTTGCGTGAGCTTGATGAGGTCGCCTATGTACGTTTTGCTTCTGTGTACAAACGTTTTACAGATTTAAATACATTCCGTCAAGAGCTTGACAGGCTGCAACAAGGGGATACAGAAGATGATTCTGATTGATAATAAGAAAATTAAATACTGTATCTTCCCCCAGTGGGATTGGCCTTGGCTCCGACATGGTTTTTCAACCAGGTTAGGGGGGTACTCCCGGGATTATTTTGCTTCCTTGAACATGCGCGAGTTGCCGGCAGAAAACCCTACCTTCCCGGAAAAGCACAGGTTGCTCTTTAGGGAAGCTTTGGGGTTACAGAAAGGAATGATTGTCTATGGTGAGCAAGTTCATGGCAATGAAGTTGCAACCATTGATAGAGTTATACCAAGCCCGCTACCCAACATCGACGGATTAGTAACGGATAGAAAAGGTATAATCCTGATGGCCTTTTTTGCCGATTGTGTCCCTTTATATTTTCTTGCACCAAAAGTACCGGCTGTAGGTTTGGTCCATGCCGGTTGGCGGGGAACTCTTTTGTCAATAGCTGTTGAAGCCGTTAAAAAAATCACGGAAATATGGAGTTTGTCACCCGCTGACATATTAGTTGGAATTGGTCCCTCAATCGGTGCCTGCTGCTATGAAGTTGATTCGAAGATAAAAGATAATTTTTGCAATCAGAACAACATGTATCAGAAAGCTTTTTCTTTAGTGGATCACAATCGTTACCTGCTCGACTTGCAATTGGTAAATATAATTCAGCTTAGGGAACACGGTATTAAAGATGAGAACATATCTACAAATAATATTTGCACTTCTTGCAATTCGCAATTATTTTATTCCTATCGTCGAGATAAAGGATTAACCGGTCGCATGGCAGGATTGATTTCCCTGGTATAAGGGGGTATCGCTTTTGCTCAAAGGTAAAGGGACTAGAGGCAAGGCTGTTGTTGCAATCGTACTAATCATTATACTTATATTTCTTTTTTGTAATTCTAAAGATGGGAAGACTTTTGTTGTTACATATGGGGAGATAACCGATGCTTTAGAACTAAATTGTATTTTAGTCAGGGAGGAGTCGGTTCATTACAGCCCTGTTGATGGTACGGTTAAAGCACTGGCCAATGAGGGTGAACGACAAAAAATTGGTACTTTGATTGCAGAGATTAGTGGATCAGGCGGTAAGAGAAATATTTTTTCTTCCCAAAGTGGTCTTGTATCTTTTAGTATCGATGGCTGGGAAGACATATTAAAACCTGATCATCTAAAATCTTTTACAAAAGATTTCTTCACCCGTGTAAAAACCCAAAACAAAGTAATCCGCAGTGGATCGGAAGTAAAGGCCGATCAACCCCTATTTCGCATTGTCGATAATTTCACCCTCTTTCTTTTGATTGAAATACCCCGCGGTGAGTTCTACTTTAGATTAAACAAGGACTTGCATATTCGCTTTCCCCGCTTGGACGACAAAAAGTATAAAGCAAAGGTAATATTTTTAAATGAAGATGAGGGAATAGGAATCTTGGAAATTAAATCTTTTGTTGCGGAATTTTTGTCACTGCGAATGCAGCCGGTTACGATTGTGAAGGGAATATATTCAGGTCTGATAGTGCCCGTGTCTGCTTTGGATGTAGAAAAAGGGGTTGCGGGGGTCTGGGTTGCTGAAAGGGGGGCGCCGAGTTTTAAAATTGTTAAAGTTATTGGACAAGATGATAATTTTGCAGTAGTAGAAGGGCTTCGTGTGGGTGATGAAGTTTACAAAACACCCCCAAAAGGTTTCTAGAGGAGGATAAATTTTGGCTGATATGTTGAAAAATTATCGTAATATTAAAGATGAAATAGATAAGGCAATGAGCAGAAAGGGATCCCATAGAAATACTAAAGTTCTAGTTGTTACAAAAGGACGCGGGGCGGAAACGATCAAAAAGCTTTGGGAGTTAAACATAAAAGAGTTTGGGGAAAATAGAGTAAAAGAATTGGTTGATAAGGCGATGGAACTTCCGAAAGGTATAGGTTGGCATTTTATCGGTCACTTGCAAAGGAATAAAGTAAGGCAATTAGTTTGTTTGCAAGGTTTAAAATTGATTCACTCAGTTGATAGTGTCCGATTGGCCCGCAAGATTTCCCAAGAAGCAGTTAAAGAAAAAACGATGGTCAACATTTTACTTCAGGTCAATGTGGCGGGAGAAAAGCAAAAATATGGTTTTAGTGAGCAAGAGATTTTGCAGGCCGCCAAGATTATTGGAAACTTACCCGGTTTGAATGTAAAAGGTTTGATGACAATGGCACCAATTTCTGCTGATCCTGAAGAAGTTAGACCGTATTTCAAACGATTAAAAAGTATTGCCGATGAAATCGAGGCGGAAAATATTCCTGGAATTGTTATGGAAGAACTGTCCATGGGGATGACCCAAGATTACTTGGTGGCTATAGAAGAGGGTGCGACAATCATAAGAATTGGCCGGGCGATTTTCTCCTGACGGCTTATAGTTTTTTAAGGGGGGTATGGCAGTGTTTTTGTTGCGGGTATTGTTTTTTGCGATTGAAATTTATGTTTGGCTGATTGTTATTAGAGTTATTGTCTCCTTTTTGCCAATTTATAATTTGACAAGTCCTTGGCGACGTGTAATGCGGGTTTTGTATGATCTGACTGAGCCCCTTTTGAGTAATATACGAAGATTTTTACCCAGAAATCAGATTGGCCTTGATTTCTCTCCTTTCATTGCAGTATTTCTATTGACTGTGCTAAAATTTATATTAAGACGATTACTTATTTAAAGGGAGGGTTTTGATTTGTGTATGAAAGAGCTTGAAGCCTCTGTTTCTTCCTTGCGTTTAGATGCTATTGCGGCCGCCTGCTTTGGTTGTTCAAGGTCCAAAACCGCAAAAGACATAAAAGAAGGGCTGGTGGTTTTAGGAGAAAAGGTCTGCAAAAATCCGGCCCAAAAAGTTAAGCAAGGAGACACGATAATATATAGCAATCGGGGGCAATGTATAGTGGGAGAAGTAATGGGTCTGACCAGAAGTAAAAGACAAAAAGTTAAGCTGACCAGATCGGGGAAGAGAGGGGGTAAGGGAATTGAAACTGACACCGCTTGACATTTTCAATAAGCGTTTTAGTAAAAGTTTTTCTATGAGAGCCTACAATACAGAAGAAGTGGATGATTTTATAGAACATATTGGTCATGAATACGAGTTACTCTATGAGCAAACAATAAAATTGGACAAAGAGAACAGGCAGTATGTTGAGATGATTAAAAGATACAAAGAAGAGGAAGTTAAGCTGAAGGAAACCTTACTTGCTGCGCAGGAGGCCTATAACAGACGAAAAGATGAGGCGGAAAGGGAAGCAAAATTAATTATCGAGGAAGCCCGCCTAAAAGCTCAGAGTACCTTGGAAGAGACCAAACTGAAAATCCAGGAACGGTATGCCCAGTATCAGAGGCTGGTTGAGCTGGAAGAGTTATTTAAAGTGCGTTTCAAAACACTCCTGGAAAGCCATTTGAGGTATTTGGAAAGCATGGAAAAAGAAGAAGAAATCGAGGAAGACGATCAGGTAGATTCAATCTAATGCTTTTACTGCTGATAAATTTCTAAATTGTCCGATTCTCCTGCTTAAATATTATTGTTTTGCATAAGATATTAATTAATGGGGGCTGGCGTTGGAGAAAGAACAGGAAAAAGAAGTTTTGCGGTTATATGAAAAGATAGAGAAACAATTTATTAGCCTGGAAAAGCGTTTGGGGGCAATGAATATCGCGGAATATGTTTCATTGGTTAATTCTCCCCGTAAAATCTTATGGCTTAATTTTATTATTGGCATTGCCCGTGGTCTGGGTATTGCAATAGGTGCAACTCTTTTGGGCGCTTTGGTTCTGATGATTCTTTTTCGGCTGGCAGAATTGAATCTACCGATAATCGGTGAATTTATTGCACGAATGGTGATAATTGTCAAAGATTATCTCTAGGAGGTTAACTTTTGGACGAGTTTAAGGTAAAATTAATCAAGAATGATTTGTTGAGAAAGAAAGCTGCCTTGCTTGAATTATTGCAAAGAGATAATAGGGAAAGTTTAAAAGATAGCGGTGGTGAATTATCTTCTTACGACAACCATCCCGGTGATCTTGCCAGCGATACTTTTTTTCGCTCTATCGATATCGGCTTGGCTGAAAATAATAAAGCAGAATATGAAAAGGTTATAAGGGCCATTGAAAGAATTGATCAAGGCGATTACGGATTTTGTATGAATTGCAGAAAACCTATTGAACCCGAACGATTGCATGCAATGCCGGAGGTCCAATACTGCAGGACTTGCCAGGAAAAAAGCGAAATGGGAAAGATGGAAAAGAAAAGGCCGGCGGAAGAAGAAGTGATATCCACAATCTATGGATATATGAAGGCAACAAACGGTAGCCCCTTTAGGCCCGGGGATAATGTTGAAGAGGACAATTGAGTCAAGTAAAAATTGTTGACATTTTTTGATTGCCGGTTCAATACCCACTTGGTAAAAAATGTCCCCTAGAAAAGAAGGTAAGCAAAGATGACTAAAAGAAAAAGGAAAAATCAATTAATCGGTTTGTTTATCGGCCTTACTTTGTTCATTATTATTTTGGATCAAGCAAGCAAATTTATTATCAGGAAGAATCTGCAGCTATTCGAAAGTAGGCCTGTCATCAAAGGTATCTTTCATCTGACACGGGTCCACAATACCGGGGCGGCTTTTGGAATACTGAAAGGCCATACCGGCTTGTTTTTAATGCTGGGAATTATCCTTTTGTTTTTAGTGTATAGATATTTTGAAAAGCTCATTGCAGATGATGCAGTTAAGGCTATAATTTTTGCCTGTATCGTTGGAGGAGCCATCGGCAATTTTATCGATAGGTTTGCCTTTGGTTATGTTGTTGATTTTTTAGATTTTCGAATATGGCCGGTTTTTAATGTTGCCGATACAGCAATTACTATAGCTGTAATTGCCTATATTGTTCACTTGATTTTTGAACGCAAAAAGGTTAATGATGATAGTTAGACATTTTACCGTCGATGAGAATAACTCAGGGTCGCGACTTGATAAATATCTGGCTTCGGTTAATGAAGATTATTCCCGTAATTATATACAAGGTTTGATTGCCGACAAACAAGTAAAAGTCAACGGAAAGAATGCCAAGGCCGGTTACAGAATAAAAGAAAATGATCGGCTGACTATAACGATACCGCCAAGTATTGAAGATGAATTAATACCCCAGAATATCCCTTTGGAGGTTATTTATGAAGATTCCTGCCTGCTAGTAATCAATAAACAAGCAGGCCTGGTTGTCCATCCTGCTCCTGGTCATAGTGATAATACATTGGTAAACGCTCTTTTAAATAAGTACGAGGATATAATAGCGGTGGGCAACAAAGTGCGACCGGGTATTGTCCATAGGCTCGACCGTGATACATCAGGGGTGATGGTTGTGGCCCGGATTCCCAGTACATACGATTATTTGGTGGAAGCATTTAAAAAAAGGGAAGTCGGTAAAACATATTTAGCTATTACAAAAGGAGCACCCTGCCCTATTCAAGGCCAAATTAAATCATTGCTCGGCCGCCATCCTTACAACAGAATATTGATGGCTGCAGGTATTATCGATGGCAAAGAAGCCCTAACCCATTACAAGACTCTGGCAATATCCGGGAATGTTGCCCTGGTGGAAGTCAACCCAGTAACCGGTCGGACTCACCAAATACGCGTTCATCTGGCTTCAATCGGAAGTCCAATTATCGGCGATAATGTTTACGGTACCAAACAAAGTAGAAAAATGGCTCAACGCCAAATGCTTCATAGTTATAAAATTGTTTTCCGTCACCCTCAAACCCATGCTTTAATGACTTTTAAGGCACCTTTGCCAGATGATTTCAATAAGGGATTAAAAGAATACGGGCTTAATATTGATGGTTCTTGGTGAAATAATTATTAGCTGATTTCTAATTGAATTATTTTAAAATTATTTTAATCATATTTTAATTTAATGCCAATTGTATTTAAAGTTCTGCCCTTTATAGTTTAAGTAGATTACACGAAAGGGGCGGTATTATGGAAATGTTGGAATCTATTGAAAAGTTAAGGGATCGGGCCCAAGTCACTTATGATGAAGCCCGGGAAGCATTGGAAGAGACCAATGGAGATTTGTTGGAAGCTTTGATCTACCTTGAAAAGCAAGGGAAAATACAGAAACCTGCTGACGACGGATATTACAGCAGCGAACGCCAAGGGGCATCCACTCCTGACAGTAAACGCGATGATCATTTCAGAGATGCAAAAAGTAGTTTTAAGGAAGCACTCAGCAAGTTATGGAAGTTATGCGCTCAAATTATTCAAAAGGGAAACAGTACAAGCTTTGAAGTCCTTAAAAATCAAGAACATGTTGGTAGCTTTCCCGTGACGATTTTAGTTTTGGTTTTAATATTTGCGCCATGGGTAACGATACCGATTTTGATAATTGGTTTGTTCTTGGGTTTTCATTACCAATTTGTAAGCACCGACAATTAATTCAAAGGGAGAAATTACCTTGACGGTCAAAATTCTGATTATTGAAGATGAAGAAAAGTTTGCTCGCTTTGTGGAAATGGAGCTGACTTATGAAGGCTACTTGGTGGATAAAGCCTTTGACGGTAAAACCGGCCTGGCAATGGCTGAAACAGGTGATTTTGATTTGGTACTTTTGGATATTATGCTTCCCAAGCTCAATGGCATGGAGGTATTGCGCCGTTTAAGGCGCACAACCTCCTTGCCGGTAATTATGCTTACTGCCCGCGACAGCGTTATAGATAAGGTTTCTGGGTTAGATGGAGGTGCTGATGACTACATAACGAAACCTTTTGCCATTGAAGAATTACTGGCTCGAATCAGGTCGGCCTTGCGTAAAAAGAAGAATGAAGGAGGGAAGCGTGTTCTTCATTTCGGTAAACTGGTTCTTGATATTGGGCGTCGCATGGTTGAGGTGGATAATACCCCTGTGGAACTGACAAAAAGGGAATTCGATTTGTTGCAATATTTGCTGGAGAATAAAGGTTTGGTCTTGTCCAGGGAAGTTCTTCTCGATAAGGTTTGGGGATTTGATTATGAAGGTGAGACCAACGTGGTGGACGTGTATATTCGTTTTTTACGGGGAAAAATTGACGAAGTGTTCAATTTCAAATTAATAACAACTGTCCGCGGTGTAGGATATGTGATTCGCGATGAAGAATAAAGAGGCCCGTATTCGTACCATTGGTTTTTCTCTTGCTTCCAAGCTGAATATCCAACTTTGGGTCCGACTGATTGGTATGTTTTTAGTTATAAACATTCTTTTTTTTATAACTGCTTTTGGATTGTTGATCTATAACGGTGAAAAGAAAATACATGATGCAGTAACAATAATAAAAAAAACAGGGTCACCTTCGATCGATGATTTCCAATGGATGGAGCTGGCCGACATTTCCATAGAACAAGCAAAAGGGGTCTCCAAAGGTTACAAGATACCCGATTTCCTTCGTATAACCCCAAAAGAAACTGCCGGGGGAGTTCGGTTTATAGATATCCCGGATAAGCAAAATGAATCTTTTTTTCGGAAGTATGACAATTTCAGATATGGTATCGATCTATCGATAGAAAATGCACCTTATCGCTTAACTGTCGATTTATCTAAAATGGTAAAATGTTTGAAGACTTTGTTTTTTGTAATATTTTTTGCTCAAGGCGTTTTCCTAATAAAAAGTGTATTGTCCTATTCGAAAATGATTCGTAAAGCACTGCAGCCTATCTCTGAGTTGGCGGCTCAAGCCCGTACTTTATCCAGCGGGCAGGAAATATTATCCACTGATGAAATGGAGGCCTTAGCAGGTACTTTGGATGAGATCAATGCGGCCCGCTTGGATACCCGGATTGATCTGGCAGGTACCCAAGATGAACTGAAAAATGTTGCGGTTGCTATCAACAGTTTGTTGGACCGAATGAATGAGTCTTACCGGTCGCAAGCCCGTTTCGTTTCCGATGCTTCCCACGAATTGCGGACACCCATTGCCGCCATTCAGGGTTATGCAAATCTTTTGGATCGTTGGGGGAAGTATGATAAAGAAGCATTGCAAGAGTCCATCGATGCTATTAAAGAAGAAGCGGCAAATATGAAGGACTTGATTGAACAACTTCTTTTTTTGGCAAGGGGGGACAACCACACCATGGCTTTACAAAAGGAGCGATTTGATTTGGGTTTGCTGGCCCAAACAATATACAAAGAGGCTCAGATGATTGACGATGGTCATGATTTCGAAATTATGGGAACGGAAGTATTTATTTTAGCTGACCAGGGTTTAATCAAACAAGCCGGTAGAATTTTAGTCGATAATGCCATTAAATATACACCGGCAGGCGGTAAGATTAAAATTTCAGTTGAAATGACTACCTCGCAAGCCCGTTTTACGGTTCAAGATAACGGAATAGGCATTCCCAACGAGGCCATCCCGCAAGTATTTGACCGCTTTTACCGGGCTGATGAGTCAAGGGCACGGGCTACCGGGGGTACCGGTTTGGGTTTGTCGATTGCCCAGTGGATTGCCGAAAGGCACGGGGGACACATGGAGGTCTTAAGCAGGGAAGATTTTGGCAGTCGTTTTTCTTTGGTACTGCCCAAAATTGGCAGCGGATCTCAACAATAAACTCCTAGTTGTAACATTTGACCGCTACTATTTGTCTTTCGGCCAATAGTGCGCAAACAACGGGTTATACAATGGTTATTCAGACTGCCAACAAAGGGAATATACTTTTGGTTTTATGGCATCGTGTCAATATTTCGGCGGATAATCATTCTTGACAAACAGTGGAAAGATTGGTAAAATTCAATAGAAGTGAATAGCTTCCTTTAATTTAATCCCGCGAGGTTAATAAGGAAATTTATGGAGTTACTTCTTGTTGACCGGCAAGAAGTTTTTTTATGTAATCTAACGGTTTGTCTTTTGGTCGATAATTAAATTTCTGGCTGAATCAGTGATTGATGGCTCCATTATACAATTAGCCCGACCGATAAATAATTAAAATGAGGTGAATTGGGATGAAAAAGAGCAAGTGCATCATGGATAAAAACGATATACGAAGAGCATTGACGAGAATTGCCCATGAAATCATTGAAACATATAAAAGCGTTGAAGATTTATACTTAATCGGCATTAAAACTCGCGGTGTACCCTTGGCAGATCGAATTAGCAGCTATATACGGGATATTGAAGGTAAAGATTTGAAAGTCGGTATATTGGATATTACCCTATATCGTGATGACCTGACTGTGGGCGATCCCCATCCGATATTGCATGAGACCGACATACCTTTCAATATTAACGATAAAAGAGTTGTGATAATCGATGACGTTCTTTATACGGGAAGAACAATCAGATCGGCTATGGATGCCATTATCGATAAAGGAAGACCCCTTTCGATCGGGCTTGCAGTCTTGATTGACAGGGGACATCGGGAATTGCCGATCAGAGCAGATTTTGTCGGTAAAAATGTGCCAACTTCCAAAAGGGAAGACATAAAAGTGCTGGTGGAGGAAATCGATGGGGAAGATGCGGTCTTGTTGGAGGAAGAGTAGCCCCAAAACAAATTCTTCAGCTAATGAAGTATGTAAATTAACATGAAGGGGGCGACGTTTTGGAACTGTTGTTGCAAAGGGGATGCGTATTTGACCTTGAAAATGATGAAGGTGCGGAGTTGGATATCCTGATTTCAAATGGAAAGATTGCCGCCTTGTCTCCGGATTTGTCGCAAGGTTCCTTGCCGGCAGAGGCAATTATTGACTGCCGGGGCTGTATGATCTTTCCCGGCTTTATGGATATGCATGTTCATTTTCGGGAACCGGGCCAGGAATACAAGGAGGACATAACGAGTGGTTTAAGGGCTGCGGCCAAAGGCGGATTTACGGCAGTCGCGGCAATGGCCAATACCAGCCCGGCGGTAGGAAAAAAAGAAATCCTTGCTGCAAACTTGGCAAAGGCAATCGCCCAATCAGGTCCGGATTATTATCAAATAGTTGCTGTTACTAAGGATTTACAAGGGAAAGAATTGGCCGAGATAGAAGCTCTGCTTCATAGCGGAGCCGTTGCTTGCAGCGATGACGGAAAACCTTTAAAAGCGCAAATTATGAAGGAAGTCTTGGCTTTGAGCCGTGAACAGGGTTTTACCCTCATTGAACACTGTGAAGAGGAGGATATTGAACCGGAGAATCCCTTGGCCGAAATAAAAGCCGTCGAAAGGAATCTAAACTTGCTTGCCAGCCATGGCGGCAATTTGCATTTGGCCCATATTAGTTGTAAGGAATCCATTGAGCTGATAATTGATGCCAAAAAGTGTGGCTTAGAAGTAACCTGTGAAGTCACTCCCCATCATTTTTCCCTTTGCGGTCAACGTAGGGAAGAAGTCGGTACTCTGGCTAAAATGAATCCCCCCTTGCGCGAAAGCAAGGATGTTTTGGCCCTCCAGGAGGCAATTTACTATGGCTGGGTTGATGCTATAGCCACCGACCATGCTCCCCATACCTGTAAAGAAAAATCTCTTTCTTTTTCGCAAGCGCCATACGGGGTTGTGGGCTTGGAAACAGCAGTGGGTCTTGCATGGGAGTATTTGTATCATAATTGTAATGTTAAGCCGGCACAGTTGGGTAGGCTTTTTTCTTTTAATCCCAGAAACATTCTCGGCACTGCAAAGGCAAAGATCGATGTTGGTTCGACAGCCAATCTGACGGTAGTAGATCCCAATCGGGAATGGATTGTTCAGAAGGATTCTTTTTTGTCCCGCTGCAAAAATTCACCTTTCCTGGGTTTTTCCTTAAGAGGCAAGCCCATCCTTGCAATCAAGGCGACTAGGCTTTTACTGCGAGAGGACAAGGTTTATTTATAAAGTAACTACATGTAAATTATATCAGCCGATAAAATTATTCTGAAGGGAAGTAATGTAGGTGACAAAAGACTTTATTGCCAGGCTAACTCAAGAAGCAATGCGGAAAAAAAGCCACGTATGTGTTGGAATTGATCCCGATCTGAGACGCTTACCGGCAGCGATTAAGGCAAAAGCCTTGAAAGAATATGGCAATACCAGGGAAGCGGTTTCGGAAAGCTTGTTTGCTTTTAGTAAAGATGTTATAGATGCCGTTAAGGATTATGCAATCGCTGTAAAATTGCAAATTGCTTGGTTCGAAAAGTACGGCCATTTGGGTGTCAAGGCTTTGGAAAGGGTGAGACAATACAGTCAGGAATGCGGTTTGCTGACCCTGGTGGATGCAAAACGCGGTGATGTTGGGGTGACAGCAAACGCTTATGCTCAAGGTTTTTTAGGTGATGTCAATCTCTACGGTGAAACAGTCGAACCTTCGATACATGCTGATGCCATTACATTAAATTCCTATCTGGGAAGGGACAGTATTGAGCCCTTTTTGCAAATGATGAAAGCCCACCAAAAAGGCGCCTTTATTCTCGTTAAGACAACAAATCCCTCCAGCAAAGATATCCAGGATTTAATCCTCAAATCGGGGCAACCCCTGTATGAACATGTCGCCTCTCTGGTTGCTGAATGGGGGAAAGTCGTACCGTCGACCAAACAGCCCTACAATAATTTGGGTGCGGTGGTCGGAGCAACATTTCCGGAAGCTGCCGGCCGTATCAGAAAATTGATGCCCTCTACATATTTTTTAGTTCCCGGTCTGGGGGCCCAAGGCGGGCGACCCGAAGATCTGGCAGCATTTTTTAATGATGATGGTTTGGGGGCTTTGGCCAGTGCATCGCGGTCAATAATTTATGCTTACGAAAAGAAGGAAGAAGCAAAGTCTTATCTGGATCCAATCAGGGAAGCTACTCTAACCTTACGTGACAGCATCAACTCATCTTTAGCTTCTATGAAAAAAATATGTTGGGAATAAGGAAAAAAGACATGAAACAAATTCAAGGTATTATTAAAAGCAATAGAAAAATTGCCGATCATATTTATCTTATGATAATAAAGGCTCCGGAAATAAGCAGAACCGCCCGCCCAGGCAATTTCGTTTTAATTTCTTTGGGGACAACCTACGACCCTTTGCTACGGCGACCGATGAGTATTTCCAATGCTAAGGGAGATCATTTGCATATTCTCTACCAAGTTGTAGGGAGAGGGACGGCATGGATGAGTCGATTTAAAGTCGATGATGAAGTTAATTTAATCGGTCCCCTAGGTAATGGTTTCAATACTGATAATAGTGGTTCAAATCTTTTAATCGCCGGCGGTATAGGGGTTGCACCTTTAATTTTTCTTTACGAAAGTCTTTTGAAAAAGGGGCGGCAAGCAAGGCTTATTGTTGGGATGAAATCAAAGGAACTGGATGGTATCTTGGCAGGTCTTGGGAACGATATCGAAATTGCTCGGGAAAATTCTCTTAATGACGGCCCCAAGCTTGTAACGGATTTACTTCCCTCGATTTTAAAGGATAATAAAATCGATAATATTTATTGTTGTGGTCCTGAGCAAATGTATCTAGCCATCAAAAGAATTTGTGCCGACTACGCTGATATTTTTATTCAAGTATCCCTTGACAGACATATGGCTTGTGGCGTAGGGGCTTGTATGGGCTGTGTTGTTCCTGTCCGGAAAAAAGGCAGAAAAGAAAGCGTCAATCTACGCGCCTGCGTCGAAGGTCCGATTTTTGATCTTGAGGAGGTAATTTTGGATGCCTGATCTGGGAGTTAAGATTGGTTCTTTAGCACTGAAAAATCCAATTATGACGGCCTCCGGTACATATGGTGTCGGTAGAGAGTACAGTGATTTGATTGATATAAACAAACTGGGGGCAATTGTTACAACAGGAATAACTCTTGAATCCCGATCCGGCAATCGGTCCCCCCGCATTGTCGAAACTCCGGCCGGAATTTTAAACTCCATCGGCTTGCAAAATGCCGGCGTGGAATATTTTTTAAAGGAAGAAGTACCATTTTTAAAGACTTTAAAAGTGCCGACCATCGTCAATATTGCCGGACGTCGCTTGCGGGATTATGAAGAAATCACTCGGCGGCTTAACGGCAAGGAAGGAATATGCGGTTTGGAAGTAAATGTTTCCTGCCCCAATGTTCGTGAAGGAGGTTTGGCCTTTGGGACAAACCCCCACTTGGTCTACGAGTTAACCGGTCGCCTGCGCAAGATTACCGATTTGCCCTTGATTGTAAAACTTACTCCCAATGTAACGGATATCGGTGAAATTGCTCTGAGTGCCCAGGAAGCGGGAGCCGATGCGGTTTCGCTGATCAACACATTGTTGGGTATGGAAATTGATGTGCAAAAGCAAAAGCCGATTTTGGGTAATGTATATGGGGGCCTGTCCGGCCCGGCCATCAAACCGGTTGCTTTACGAATGGTATACCAAGTGTATAAGAGGATAACAATACCTATAATCGGTATGGGAGGAGTAATTTCCGGTGAAGACGTTGTTGCCTTTTTGCTGGCCGGGGCTTCAGCGGTTGCCTTGGGAACAGTCAACTTTGTAAACCCCCAAGCACCCTTGGAAGTTCTTGCCTACTTAAAGTCATATATGCGTGACCACGGATTTAGCTCTATCAGTGAATTAACAGGGTTAGCCCATGAGGAGGGGTCTTAAGTTGACTGAAAAGATTCTACTAAAAAAGCTTATTGATTTGGGTGTTTTGCAAGAGGGTCATTTTTTATTGGCCTCTGGATTGCATAGCGACAAGTATCTCCAATGTGCAAAATTGCTTCAATATCCGGTTGAGAACGAATTTGTTAGCAAAGAAATTGCCGGCTTGTTTGGCGATGATAGGGTGGATTTGGTGATTGGGCCTGCCTTGGGTGGAATTACATTGGCTTATGAAGTGGGTAGAGCCTTGAGTTGCCGAGCCATATTTGCCGAGCGAAAGGATGGCCTTATGCAAATAAGGCGCGGCTTTGAAATCAGGCCCGGGGAAAAAGTACTCGTTGTTGAAGACGTTGTGACAACCGGGGGTTCTGTATTGGAGGTAATCAAACTTGTTAAAGGCAGAGGGGGAGATCTTGTCGGGGTGGCGTCGATAGTGGATAGGAGTAAAAAGTCCATTGATTTTTCATGCCCTTATAAGAGCCTTATGAAAATGGCGATAAATGTTTATGAGCCTGCGGAATGCCCCTTATGTGCCGCGGGAGTAGAAATTGATAAGCCGGGTACCAGGTCTGCAAAGTAAGCGTTCCGATATTGTTTCCCAAAACTACGGGCAATACATTTCTTTTACTTTGTAAAGAAGGGTTTTATACACATAAGATAGAAAAGTTAAAAATGTATGGGTTCACGTTTATTACTAATAATATTACGAGAACTAATGTAATGTAATTACAATTAAGGATGGTGGTTTTGTTGAAGGTTACGAAATCTGAGCATATCAGAAATACTGCTTTTTTATCTCACGGGGGCGTAGGCAAGACATCATTGGTAGATGCATTATTGTTTAAAGCCGGAATGATCAAAAGATTGGGGACAATCGAAGAAGGCAGCACTACCTCAGATTTTACCCCGGAAGAAAAAGCAAGGCAGGTTTCGATAAATGCTACATTTTTACCTTGTTTTTGGCAAGATAATAAGATTAACTTAATTGATACACCGGGTTATACGGAATTTGCCGGTGATGTTCACGGTGCTTTGCGTGTCAGCGATAGTGCAATAGTTATGGTGTGTGCTGCCGCCGGCGTAGAAATTAATACGAGAAGATTTTGGAAGATGGTCGATGAAAAATCTTTGCCCCGTTTGATATTCATCAACAAGATGGATAGAGAGGGGGCCAATTTTGAAAAAACACTTAAGCAGTTGCAAGAGGTATTTGGGAAAAAAATAGTTCCCCTTTACTTGCCAATGGGTAGCCAAGCCGAATTCAAAGGCATTATCGACTTGTTGGCGGGTAAAGCCCATATATACAATAAATGGGGTGAATACAGTCTTGAAGATATTCCGTCTCAATATGAAGCGGAGTTTGAACAGTACCATACTGAACTTGTAGAGTCTTTGGCGGAAATGGACGATGAATTAATGATGAAATATCTCGAAGAAGAACAACTGACCAAAAGCGAATTAAACAATGCCCTTGAAATAGGTATAAAGGAAGGGAAACTCTATCCGGCAATAGTCGGATCGGTTTTAGAAGGTATTGGCATTGAAGAGCTTTTGAATATTATAATATCCAAGCTTCCCTCGCCGGTAGAGGCAGGTAGTGTGGAGGCTAAAAAGATTGCCGGCGATGAAGTTGTAACAATAAATCCATCCGCCGAAGAACCTTTGTGTGCTTTGGTTGCCAAAACCATAGTGGACCCCTTCGTTGGCAGATTGAATATATTCCGCGTGTTTTCCGGTAAAATAACCTCGGATTCGGAAGTATTTAATGCCAACAAGGACAAATCGGAAAGGATCTCCAAGCTTTATAATTTAAAGGGTAAAGACCAGGAAGTCGTCGAGGAAGTAATTGCCGGGGATATCGGGGCAGTTGCTAAATTGCAAAGTACGGGGACCAGCGATACCCTATGCCAAAAAGATAATCCGGTTCTCTTACCCCCCATTGTATTTCCCAAACCTACATTGATTTTAGCGGCCTATCCCAAGGCGGAAGGTGATGAAGAAAAAATCTCCACAGCCCTCAACCGCCATGCGGAAGAAGATCTTACATTTGATATTTACCATGATCCTGAAACAAAAGAACTGGTAATTTCAGGTATGGGTACAATGCATATCGATGTAATTAAAGATATCAGTAAAAGAAAATTTGGTGTCGACTTCATTACCAGAGCTCCAAAGGTTGCCTATAAGGAAACCATTGAAAAGACCGTGGAAGTCGAAGAGAAGCACAAGAAGCAGACCGGTGGCAGGGGACAATACGGCCACGTTTATTTGCGCATTGAACCCTTGGAAAGAGGTGCCGGATTTGAGTTTCATGAGGATATTTTCGGTGGTGCCATTCCCGGCCAGTTTATTCCCGGTGTTGAAAAAGGTATAAGGGAAGCTTTGGATGAAGGTATCTTGGCCGGTTACCCGGTTGTAGATTTTAAAGCTACGGTATTCGATGGTTCTTTCCACCCGGTTGACTCATCGGAATTAGCCTTTAAGCTTGCTGCTTCAAAAGGATTTAAAAGAGCAATGGAGCAAGCGAATCCTATTCTTTTGGAACCGGTTATGGAGGTAACGGTGGAAGTACCTGATGAATTTATGGGAGATGTTATCGGCGATTTAAACAGCAAGAGGGGCAAAATATTGGGAATGGATCCCCAAGACGGTGTGCAATTAATTAAAGCCAATGTTCCTCTGGCAGAGTTGTCCTCCTATGCCACCGACCTCATATCCATAACCGGCGGACAGGGCACTTTTAGCATGAAACATGCATACTATGATAAAGTTCCTGCTAAAGAAAGTGAAAAAATAATTGCTGAAGCTGCAGAAGCAAAGGAAGAATAACGAATCACGCGGCAAATTTCCAAAGGTATGGCCGGATTAATCTACCGAGGTTAATAATCAGGAATTGCTAGAAAAATCTGACCCCATGATTGGTTACACAGAAATAAATTAGTATAATGCAAAGAAAAGGGCGCCAAAATGAGCCTTACCGATTTTGGCGCTCAAATATTTTTTAGCCTGCAGGATAAAAGAGAAATACAGGGTATAAGCAAGATAATTATGCAAAGGCCCGCTATGTAAATTTTGCACATAAAAAGAAATTGTTGTATAATAATAAATACACCTAAAATCTAGGGGGGAGTGAGATGACAAATAAACCTTTCTTTGCCGTTGTCGGTGCGGGAAATGCAGGTCTTGCTTTGGCAGGCCAACTGGCACTTCAAGGGCTAAAAGTTAATCTGTACAACAGAACCCTACAAAAGATTAGCGAATTAAAAAAGAGAGGTGGCATCAACCTCTCAGGGGTATTTACAGGATTTGGCCGGTTAAACATTGTTACGGATAATATTGAGGAGGCAATCAAGGATGTCGATGTAATTATGATTGCAACCCCAGCTATAGCTCATAAAAACTTAGCCTCCGAAATGGGTCCGTACTTGCAAGAAAATCAGCTTGTAATTCTCAATCCCGGTCGGACGGGTGGTGCCTTTGAATTTAAAAATAATCTCGTTGAAAACGGTAAAGATGACGATATACTCATTGCTGAAGCACAGACATTCATTTACGCTTGCCGTAAAATTGGTCCCACTGATGCCCATATATTCGGAATTAAAAACCGTATTCCTTTGGCGGCCCTTCCCGGGAGGAGAACGAAGGAGGTAATGGAAAAAGTCGGGTCGATAATTCCGCAATTTAAAGGCGTAAGTTCTGTTTTAAAGACAAGCATGAACAACATTGGGGCAATTCTACATCCTCTGCCAATGCTTTTAAATTTGGGACGGATAGAAGACAAAGGGGATTTTCTGTATTACCATGAAGGGATTACGCCAACGGTAGCAAAAGTTCTGGAAATAGTGGATCAAGAGAGGATTGATTTAGCCCATGCCCTTGGGATTAAATCTATGCGGACAGCTGATTGGATGCGAAAGGTATACGGTATAAATGAAGACAGCCTGTACAGTGTTATTCAAAATAACCGCCAATATGAGGGCTTACTGGCCCCACAAGGAATTGGTCATCGTTATATTTTAGAGGATGTTCCAACGGGCTTGGTGCCATTTTCTTATCTGGGACGAATTGCCGAGATTTCGACTCCAACTATGGATACAATCATCAACTTTGCCAACACAATAACGGGTAGAAATTTTTGGCAAGAAGGACGGACCTTAAAGAAGATGGGTTTGGCGGGAATGTCTTTGCAGGATATTAAAGAATATGCTTACTACGGGTATATAGGAAAAAAGTATTCTTTTGCGCGACGCCTTTTGGGAAAAAGTCAAGAAGGAAAAATTTCTCGTAGCAGTGTTCAATAAGGGAGATAGTAAAATTGTCCAAACTTATAATTACCGCATCTTTGGGTAACTGTATTCATCGGGCGGGAATATATAATTTTACGGCAATTGCCCAAAAAGAAGGCTATAAAGTTATTTTTTTAGGGCCGGCGGTTTCGGTCGGGGAAATTGTGGAGGCCACAATTGAGAGCAAACCCGAGATTGTTGCCTTGAGTTATCGTTTGACTCCGCAAAATGCAAGATGTCTTTTACAAGAGTTAGAGAAGTGCATCGAAAAATATAATTTGGATGAACCAAGGTACTTCTTGGCTGGTACCGATGCGGTGGCCCAAGTTGCCAGAGAGTTTGCATTTATTGATACTGTTTTTTCCAGCTCTTCCGGTGAAAAAGATGTAATTGCTGCTTTACACCAAGACTCTAGCGTGGAATGTCCGGCAACATATCCTCAAAAACTGATGGAGAGAATTGAAAAAAACCAACCTTATCCAATCTTACGGCATCACTTTGGCCTTCCGGACTTACAGGCAACCGTTGAAGGGATAAAAGTTTTGGCCCAAAGTGGGCTACTGGACGTTATTTCAATCGGACCCGATCAGAATACGCAGGAATTCTATTTTGAACAAGGGAAAATGAATGATGAATTCACCGGCGCCGGTGGGGTGCCGTTGCGACGGGAAGAAGACTTTGATGCCCTTTATCAAGCTTCCCAATGTGGTAACAGACCTTTATTACGCTGCTATAGCGGCACCAACAATTTATTATCTATGGCGGAATTGCTTCAGCGGACTATTAAGAATGCGTGGGCAGCAATACCGATTTTTTGGTACAGTTGCTTGGATGGGCGCAGCAAACGGGAATTACCTAGGGCAATAAATGAGAATCAAAAGGCCATTGCATGGCACGGCCAAAGAAATATTCCGGTAGAAGTAAATGAGTCCCACCAATGGAGTTTGCGAATGGCCGCCGATGCGGTGGCAGTGGTAGCTGCATACTTGGGAGCCTACAACGCAAAAAAGTTGGGTGTTACCCAATATGTGGCCCAATTTATGTTCAACACCCCCTTTGGAACTACACCCACCATGGATTTGGGTAAGATGTTAGCCAAGATAGAACTTATCAATTCCTTGCAAGACGAATCATTTAAAGTTTTTCGCCAAGTTAGGGCAGGGCTGGCCGGTTTTCCGACTGGTTATGAATATGCGAAAGGGCATTTGGCTGCTTCAACCTATCTCAGTGCTGTTCTAAAACCCGATATTGTTCATGTGGTTGCTTTTTGTGAAGCCCAGCATATGGCTAAACCGAAAGATATCATTCAATCCTGCCAAATTGTCCGTCAGATATACAAAAGTGCATTTTGTGATTTTCCTGATGCAACTTGTGATGAGAGAGTTCTGAAACGAAAGGAAGATCTGGTTTGCGAAGCAAAAATTTTACTGGAACAAATTGCCGGACTATCTGACGGCGAGGATCCTTTTACGGATTCGGCGGTATTAACCCAGGCTGTCCAAGGGGGAATCATGGATGCACCTCAAGTCAATATGCGGAATAATGCTTTGCTGGGAATTACTACACGGCTTGTTGACGGTGCTTGTGTTAGTTATAGCGAGGCAGAAGGGCGGACAATCTCTGAGGAAGAAAGAATTGCTATGTTGACCAAGGCCGGTAATTTATAATTTTCTGCGGCCATGCCCTTGAATGGACTTTGTCAATATGCTTTCTTTTGTAAATGTAAAGATATTACAGCCAATAAGTGTATGGGTTGAACGATTTATGGGAACTGTTCAGGTTTAACAGGTTCGATTATAATGGTTTTATGGTTGGAATACGTAACGAGACCCAAGGGGCCGCCTTTGGGTTTTTTTAAATTTTTTGCCTTAGTATAATCGACCTGTATTTTTGACGAACCACGGCCACTGCTGAAAAAGGCAGCCAAATTGGCAGCCATGAGAATGTTGCTGTCGGTATGACCTTGACCGGCGGATTTCAATATTACATGGGAACCGGGTATATCTTTAACGTGAAACCAAAGATCTTCCGGGTGCGCCTGGCGGACCAATTTGTCGTTTTGGGTATTGTTGCGGCCGACCAATACTTTGAAACCTTCTTCGGTACTGAAACTTAAAGGCTTATTTAGGAACTTGTCGGGTTTTTTCTTTTTCTTTTCCCTAACTAAATTGATATTGGCAAGTTCATTTTTGATGTTGGAAATTTCCTCTTCCGAAGCTGCTTCCTGTAAAAAATGTAAAGATTGCCGCAGGGACTTCAATTCCATAAGGGTCAAATACTCTTGCCGTTTTAAATGCTTTATTGCTGTTTTGCTTTTGCGGTATTTTTTGAAATAATCTTGGGCATTAGCATGGGGAGGCAGTTCCGGTTTTAGTTTGATTTCAATGTTTTCATTAGCGGCATATATATTGGGCAAGGATACCTTGTCGAGACCTTTGTTGAGTTGGTGGCCGTACATTGTCAACAATTCACCCTTAATCCGTAAAGTATCATATTCTTTAGCGCGTCGAAAATCCTCTGCGAGATTCTGAATTTTACGTTCTTTCTTTTTTATTTCTTTCTGTAATATTTTAATTAAGGGATTTTTGCTTTTTGCACTGGAATTTTCCTGCCATTTATGAAAAATTGTCGACTCAAGCAATAAAGAGAAGGAAGGATAAATCTTACTGGAAAATCCCTGTCTACCGGTCGGCTTAAAAGGGAAGATGCCCCGACAGTTTGTATCGGTATTTTCGAACAAGGCGGTAGGTTGAGCTTGCTTATCTTTCAAAAAACATGCCAACCAATCAACGGTTTTTTGGATCTTGGCCAGGTCCTTATCGGTTAATTCCATAACTGTTAAGTTGGGATCCAAAGCAGAGCGATAAATAAGCTCTTGGCAGGTCCGGGGTCCGGCTCCCTCAAGGTTGTTAAAAAGCAACTGCCAAGCTGGAGCGGTTGGTTTAGTAGTCTTTTTCAGTTGATAAATATTAAATTGAGCAGGCTGCGATTTCCCTTGGTCGGGCGGAAAATCATAGTGTCCTCCCGACAAAAGGGGCCGAGGACTGTTTTTCCCTTTGGGGCGCATAACTCCAAGAACTAAACCGTCTTTGACTAAAACCAGGTTACGGTTGCGTCCCATAAATTCTGCGAACAATGTAAGGGGACCAAAATTTAGTGCAAGTAATCTTTCCAGACCGGGTTGTTCAATATCTTGCAAAAATGAACCTTCCAAGTGTTTGCGAAGTTGCATGGCAAATGCCGATGGAGTTGGCGGATTGGCAATACTTTGGCTGCTTAAAAAAAGGCCTTGCAAGTCGGAATCCAAGATTATAAAAAGCCGGTAATTGTTTTTATCCTTTCTAAAGCAAATATTGAATAAAGCAGGGTTCGGTTGATATATCTTGGTTACAAATCCGCCTTGCAAGGTTTCAGCCAGTTCTTTTTTAATATTGTGGAGCATTATTCCATCCATAAACATAGGGCCTCCTTTAATAAATAGCAAAAAATACAGTTCAATTTATTGCTATAGTTATTATTTACCATAGACGAGCATATAGTCAAGTCTAGGAGGTGGGTATGGAAAATAATTATTATCTTTTATCTTATCCGGAGATCGCTGCAAAATTTGAAGTGGACATCCATGAAGGCCTAGGGTGGGAAGAGAGTACTGCTCGATTGGAAAAATACGGACCAAACGATATTCCGCAAGAAAAAGATTTTTCCCGTTTAAAGCTACTTTTTACTCAATTCAAAGATTTTATGATATTGGTTTTAATCGTTGCCGGTATGATATCGGCCCTTATAGGCCATATTGAAGATTCAATTACAATTATGATTATAGTTTTATTGAACGGTTTGTTGGGTTTTATTCAAGAGTATCGTGCTGAAAGGTCGATTGAAATGTTGAAAAAGCTTACGGCACCAATGGCTGAGGTGTTGCGAGAAGGTTCCATCAGTAAGATTCCAACGGTAAACCTCGTACCGGGTGATATCCTAATTGTTAATCCCGGTGACAAAGTTGCAGCCGATGGCCGTTTGTTTTTTGTCCAAGGCCTGGAAGTCGATGAAGCGTTTCTCACAGGCGAATCTATCCCTGTAAAAAAGAGCATTGCTGAGTTAAAAGAAAAGAAAGCTGCTTTAGGCGATCAAACAAATATGGTGTTTGGCGGTAGTATGATAACAAAAGGCCAAGGAAGAGCAGTTGTAACAGCAACCGGTTTATCAACTCAAGTTGGAGCAATTGCTCATTTTCTAAAGGATACAAAAACCGGCCTTACCCCACTACAAAAAAAACTCAGCCATTTGGGTAAATGGTTGGTTGGTTTGTGCTTGTCTTGTTGTGTTTTTGTTGTAATTATCGGTGTTGCCAAGGGGGAAACTTATTACAGCATGCTGATGGCGGGGATCAGCTTAGCGGTTGCGGCAATTCCGGAAGGACTTCCAGCAATTGTGACTCTGTCTTTGGCTTTGGGAGTCCAAAGAATGATCAAAAGAAATGCAATTGTTCGTAAACTACCGGCAGTGGAAGCCTTAGGTTGTGCCACGGTGATATGTGCCGACAAAACGGGGACCTTGACTTTAAATAAGATGGCCGTTGAGCTTGTAATTACTCAAAGTCAGGTATGGGATTTTTATAAATTTAAGAGCCCCGATCTCAAGGATATATGGGAAACAGTGGCTCTTTGTAACGAAGCGATGCTAACCTTTACCGAGGGGGAAATCGGCTATACCGGTGATCCGACCGATGGAGCCTTACTCTTGGCGGCATATCATGCCGGCATTAGGCGAGAACGCCTAGTGGAAACCTTTAATTATGTAAAAATAATTCCCTTCAGCAGTGAAAAAAAGAAAATGTCCGTTTATTGCCAAGATGATGAATATCAGTACATTTATACTAAAGGAGCCCCGGAAGTAATATTGTCTTTGTGTTCCAACTTGCCAAAGTTTCAAATTGTAAATATTAAAAAGATAATAGACGATTATTCAGAGAAAGGTTTACGGATATTGGCTGTTGCCAGGGGGGTACAAAAGACGGCAGGGCAATCTTGGTTGGAAATGGAGAAAGAACTGGAATATTTAGGTCTGGTTGCTTTAAAGGATCCGCCCCGGCCAAGGGTCAAAGAGGCTGTTGAAAAATGTCTTGCAGCCGGTGTCAAGGTAATGATGGTTACCGGAGATCATAAAAATACCGCTACTTCCATTGCAACAGAAGTTGGAATTTGGCAGGAGGGCTTAGTTTGGGATGGGACAGACTTGGTTAGGCTAGATGAAGAGGATTCCCTGAGCTCTTTAGCCAAGGTTGAGGTTTTAGCCCGGGTAAATCCCGGTGATAAATTAAGAATAATCAAAGCTTTGCAATCTAAGGGCGAAGTAGTGGCGATGACAGGGGACGGAGTAAATGATGCCCCCGCCATCAAAGAAGCCGATATAGGTATCGCAATGGGGTTGAAAGGAACGGAAGTAGCCAAAGAAGCTGCTTCATTGATCTTGGCTGATGACGATTTTTCTACCATCGTTGCCGCGGTTGAAGAGGGAAGGATCATATATAAAAACATACGAAAATTTCTTCGCTACCTTTTATCGTGCAATTTAGGTGAATTGTTGGCTGTGGCTATCTCGATTTTATGCGGTTTACCTTTGCCTCTTTTGCCAACACAGATACTTTGGGTGAATTTGGTTACCGATGGTTTGCCGGCATTGGCTCTGGGTGTTGGGAAGGCGGAAAGCGATGTAATGGCGGAACCGCCCCGTCGGCCGCAAGAAAGCATTTTTTCCCGGGGGTTGGGAGTACAAATAATTGTCCAGGGGATATTGATAGGTTTGGTTACGGTGTTAAGTTTTTTTACTGCCTTAAAACTTGGATCTTTGACCTGGGCTCGTAGTGTTGCATTTACGACTTTAGTAATCAGTCAACTTCTTTTTGTCTTTTGTTGCTCCGAAGATGGAGTGTCATTTCATAAAATTAAAATATTTAAAAATATCTATCTATTCGGCGCAGTAAGCGTTTCTTTGATTATGCATCTGACAATTTTATATTGGGCACCCTTACAGAAAACATTTGTTACTTCCGGGTTAAATCTTTTTTCATGGCTTTTTATAGTGACGGTTTCCACTTTGCCGATAGTCGTTTGGGAATTGGGACGTCGATTGATAAATTTAAATCGAGTATTTTGGCGGCGAAAAATACGGAATGCAGAAAAATAACTTATCCCAATGTGGTAATTATTGAATTAATATGTGTTATATGGTATGATTTTAATACACAATTAATAGCTGCTATTTTATAGTGTACAAAAGAAATTGGGCAGTATAGCAGTAAAAATAATGCGAGGAAACTGTTATTCCTAAAACTTAAGAGGGCATTACAAAAAAAGAAGTCATTAAAATGGTTATTTTTAAATCCAAGGAGGAATGTTCGTGAGTATCAAATTAATTAACATTGGTTTTGGTAATATTGTTGCTGCAAACAGGATTATTGCAATTGTTAGTCCAGAATCCGCTCCCATCAAGCGAGTTATCCAGGAGGCACGCGAAGAAGGAAGGCTTATTGATGCTACCTATGGACGTCGGACTAGGGCAGTAGTTGTAACCGACTCCGATCATATTGTTTTAAGTGCTGTTCAGCCTGAAACAGTGTCCCATCGTTTGGTCGGCAAAGATTCAACTAAGTAAATCTGAATAACGGGTACTGGTAAAATGAAAAAAGGGAAGATTTTTGTCCTTTCCGGGCCATCAGGTGTGGGGAAAGGGACTATAATTAAGAAACTTTTGAAGGAAATAAATAATATTACTTATTCCATTTCAGCAACTACCAGAAGACCAAGGCCCAATGAGGTTGATGGCAAAGATTATGTTTTTGTTACGGAAAGTGAATTTAGCAAAGGAATTGATGAAGGCAAATGGTTGGAATGGGCCAAAGTCCATGATTGTTATTATGGTACCCCTTATTCGGCGGTATTGCAAGATCAGCAAGCAGGCAGGAATGTAATTCTGGAGATCGATACCCAAGGAGGTCATATCGTCAAGGAGAAGTGCCCCGATGCCATATTTATTTTTATTGCTCCACCATCATTGGCCGAACTTGCCAGACGCTTGGAAGGGCGGGGTACAGATTCTTCGCAACAAATAAAGCTGCGTTTGATTAATGCTCAAAAAGAAATGGAAGAAGCAAGCGGGTATAATTATATTATAGTTAATGATAAAATCAATCAAAGTGTTGAAGAATTGAAAAATATTATAATGAAAGAGCTAGGAGGGCTAGATTGTGAATAGAGATTTAAGCTACGATGCGCTAATGGAGAAAGCCGATAGTCCTTACACTCTTGTTATTGCTGCTGCCAGAAGGGCTCGTAATATTAAAGACGGGGCGAAAGCTTTTGTTGAAAGTGAATCCAATAAGCCAGTGTCCATTGCTTTAGAGGAAATCATAGAAGGTAAGGTAACCTACCTCCGTAAAAACAAAAAAAGTATTAAGTAGAGGTGGTATGATGCTTGCCGGAAAAACTGTTGTTATGGGAATATGCGGAGGTATAGCAGCATACAAGGCCGTAGATGTTGCCAGTAGATTAAAGAAATTGAATGCTCAAGTTAAAATAATTATGACAGCAGGAGCCTGCGAGTTCGTAACCCCGTTGACATTTCGAAGTATTACCCACAACCCTGTTGCCGTTGGACTTTTTGGTGAATCTACCTTTTGGGATATCAAGCATATCGAACTGGCTGCTGTTGCAGACTTGTTTTTGGTTGCCCCCGCAACTTTTAACATGATCGGTAAAGTTGCTTCCGGCATTGCCGATGATCTACTATCGGCGACCTTAGCTGCCACGAAAGCTCCTGTATTATTTGTACCTGCTATGAATACCAATATGTACACCAACGAAATTTTTCAAGCCAATATGGACAAGCTGGTGAAGGCGGGTTTTTATTTTCTTGAACCCGAAGATGGGGCGATGGCATGTGGTACTAAAGGTGTCGGTCGGTTTCCCCCCGGTGAAATAATTGTTGAAGAAGTCATCAGGCATTTACATGTTACTGATCTGGATAATATCAATATACTCGTAACAGCCGGGCCAACCCAAGAATCTATTGACCCGGTTCGAATTCTTACCAACAGATCTTCAGGCAAAATGGGCTATGCAATAGCCTTGGCAGCCGTTCGACGCGGGGCTTCAGTGACCCTGGTAAGCGGTCCTACCAACTTGGCAGTTCCGATAGGATTGAAGGAATTTGTCGGGGTTGAAAGTACCCAAGATATGTTGCGGGAAGTATTGGCCAGATACTCTCAAAATGACGTCCTTATAAAAGCCGCTGCACCAATGGATTTTCGTCCCGGACAATATCTTGATGAGAAAATTAAGAAGGAAGGTAAGAATGATTTTTCTTTGCATCTGATCCGCAACGATGATATATTGGCCCGAGTCGGGGAAGATAAAAAAGGGTTAATTCTTGTCGGTTTTGCTGCTGAAACGGAGAATGTAATTGCCAACGCAAAAGAAAAATTAATGGCCAAAAACCTTGATATGATAGTCGCCAATGAAGTTGGTAGGGAAGGAACAGGCTTCCGGGAGGACGACAATCAAGCTATCCTGATTAAAACCGACGATCAGTTGGAGTTGCCCAAAATGCCCAAAGGCGGTTTGGCCGACATAATTCTTACAGAAACTTTAAAGCTTATCAATAAGTAAACTAATATTTCCGTTGATATGATGAACTTATAATAATTCCAATAATACCAGAAAACATTATAAGCGGGCCGGCAACATTTTTTTGTCGACCTGCCTATTGATATAGGGACTTTATTTTAAGGAGGTGATGTCTTTATATATGCATTATCATCGGAGGAGCTATCCGTGCCTATAATAACTTGGCAAGAAAACAACTATGCATAATATAATCGGATAAAGTTTGCCAAAAGACTTTGTATTCATTATACTGTCTTTTTATTTGCAGAGGATTTTTTTTAGGAGCCGGAAATCCAGCCATTTAGATGAATGATTGTTTTTTGAGATAGATAACTGGTTTTGGAGGGAGGAATTGCCATTGCAAAATAATAATCTTGAACCCTTAAGGGAAAAGAAACAGAAGATTTATCTGGGTGGAGGTTCTGCCCGGATTGAAAGTCAACATAAAAAAGGTAAATATACTGCCCGGGAAAGGATTGATTTGTTGTTGGATCCGGGGAGTTTTGTGGAAATGAACGTTTTTGCTGCCCATCGCTGTACCGATTTAGGTATGATAGGTAAGGAAGTTCCGGGAGAAGGGGTTGTTACCGGTTCGGGGACTATAGATGGCAAGCTGGTCTTTGTTTTTGCCCAAGACTTTACCGCCATGGGCGGTTCTTTGGGGGAGGCTCATGCTCAAAAAATATGCAAAGTAATGGACTTGGCTTTGGCCAACGGTGCGCCAATAATCGGACTTAACGATTCAGGCGGTGCCAGAATCCAGGAAGGTATCGATGCTTTGACCGGTTATGGAAATATCTTTTATCGAAATACCCTGGCATCCGGTGTAATACCGCAAATATCCGCAATCTTGGGTCCCTGTGCCGGGGGGGCCGTTTACTCTCCGGCTCTTATGGACTTTGTTTTTATGGTGGAAGGGACCAGCAAAATGTTCATAACGGGCCCTGAAGTTGTAAAAGCCGTAACCGGTGAGGAGGTTTCACCGGAGGAACTCGGTGGAGCCATGACCCATAATCAACGTAGCGGTGTTGCCCATTTTTGTTATCCTGACGAAGAAACATGTTTGGCCGGTATCCGGAGACTTTTAGGTTTTTTGCCTTCTAACAATGCCACAGGTATTGTTTATCGCCAACCTACCGACGATAACAATAGATCTGTGAGCCAAATATCTGATATGATTCCGAGCGATCCCAGAAAGCTTTATGATATGAAAGAAATAATTAATTTACTTGCCGACGATAACGACTTCTTTGAAGTCCAATCGTACTTTGCTGAGAATATAATTACCGGCTTTGCCCGTTTCGGGGGTTATTCAGTCGGTCTGGTTGCCAACCAACCAAAATTCAAGGGCGGTGTACTGGATATAAACTCTGCTGACAAGGCTGCTCGCTTTGTCAGGTTTTGCGATGCACTTAATATTCCGCTTATTACAATAGTTGATGTGCCAGGCTACCTGCCGGGCACCGACCAAGAATACGGCGGGGTTATAAGGCATGGTGCAAAACTCCTTTATGCCTATTCGCAAGCTACGGTTCCCAAGATTACCCTTGTAGCCAGGAAAGCATATGGCGGTGCTTATATAGCCATGTGTAGCCAATCTTTAGGAGCGGATTTGGTTTGGGCTTGGCCCGGGGCAGAAATTGCCGTTATGGGTTCGGAGGGCGCGGCAAATATTATCTATCGTCGCGAAATAAACGAAGCCGATGATCCTGAAAAAATGAGACAAAGCAAAATAAATGAGTATCGCGAGCTTTTTGCTAACCCCTATGCGGCTGCAGAACGGGGTGAAGTGCACGACGTTATAGAATACGGAGAAACACGGGCACGCTTGATATATTCACTGGATATACTGAAAGATAAAGTTGAGGGCAGACCACAAAAAAAACACGGTAACTTTCCTGTATAGATAGAAAAGGAGGCCCGTTTAAATGAATGACGGTTTAACATTGACAGTTTTGGGAATGGGTTTTGTTGTTTTTTCCTTGGCGGGATTGGCTTTGATTATCGTTATTATGAGTAAGATTATAAAGTTCGTCAACTCCGGTGTTGAAAAAAGCCAGTCCATTGATAGGGTTGAAAATATAAATATTTTACCTGCTGATAAGTTGGCGGCAATTATTGCTGCCATCGAATGTTATGACTCGGAAGAAGATATTTATGTCCCCCGGATAACTCGCCAAGAGGATAAGTGGTCTATTGCTGGAAAATATAAGTCTTGGGCCGAAAATAAAAGGAGATAACAAAGGGGGATTACCAATGAGAAAATTCAAAGTTAAGATAAATGACGAAATTTTTGAAGTGGAAGTTGAGGAAATTTCCTCAGAAAGCAAGCCAACCTTGCAGAGGATTAAAAAAATTGAAGCATCCGAAAAGATAGCAAGACCTGTTGAGGCAAAACCCGCTAATATTGTCCGGCGGGAAGAATCAAAAACCATTGCTCGCGAAAGTGATATTTGTGCACCGATGGCCGGCAAGATATTGCGTATTTTAGTTAAAAAAGGTCAAAGGGTTACCAAAGGGCAAGAACTTTTGATCCTTGAAGCAATGAAAATGGAAAACGAGATCTACGCTTCTTTTGATGGTATTGTAGCCGATGTGTGCGTGGACGAAGGCATGGTTGTCAATAACGGTGACTTGATGATTGTAGTGGAATAGGAGGGTTTTTATGGGTTCAAATATTATTAAGTTTTGGGCCACGACCGGTTTTGCCAATATGGACTGGCGCCAGTTGGTTATGTTGGCCTTGGCTTGTTTCTTATTATACTTAGCGATAAGGAAAAAATATGAACCGTTGCTTTTAATACCGATTAGTTTTGGTATACTTTTGGTAAATCTCCCTTTGGGCAATATAATGGCAGCCCCGAGCGGTGAACAAATAGGTGGTTTGTTTTACTATTTGTATCAGGGAACAAGATTGGTTATTTACCCGCCCCTAATTTTTATAGGTGTGGGGGCTTGGACTGATTTTGGACCCTTGATAGCCAACCCCAAAACTATTCTTTTGGGTGCGGCTGCTCAAATAGGGATTTTCTTGACACTGTTCGGTGCTTTGTTATTGGGATTCAGTGGTCCGGAATCAGGTGCAATCGGTATTATCGGTGGAGCCGATGGGCCGACTGCACTGTTTACCACTGCTATTTTGGCACCTAAATTGCTGGGTCCCGTTGCCATTGCCGCCTATTCTTACATGGCATTAGTTCCTGTAATTCAGCCGCCGATAATGAAATTATTGACGACGAAAAAAGAAAGAGAAATTAAAATGGAACAACTTAGGGAAGTCTCAAAGACTGAAAGGATAATATTCCCTATTGCCGTTACAATTGTTTGCGGTCTTTTGGTACCTTCTGCTATTGCCCTAATCGGCTCCCTTATGTTTGGTAATCTTTTGCGCGAATCGGGCGTGGTGGACAGATTGCTAAAGACGGCCCAGGATTCACTAATAAATATTGTTACGATATTCATAGGATTAACTGTCGGTGCTACTGCAACCGGTGAAAACTTTTTAGTTTGGGGAACTGTTAAAATAATCGTTTTAGGGTTGATTGCCTTTGCGGCCGGTACGGCAGGGGGCCTTCTTTTAGGCAAGCTTATGTGTAAGCTGACAGGCGGTAAGGTCAATCCTCTAATCGGTTCGGCCGGGGTTTCTGCAGTACCTATGGCGGCACGTGTCAGTCAAAAAGTAGGGCAGGAAGCCGATAGCAACAACCATCTTTTGATGCATGCTATGGGGCCCAACGTGGCCGGGGTTATTGGGTCGGCGATTGCAGCCGGTGTTATCATCACATATTTTACTTGATTGACCAGGATTGTATAAAGTTAACTGATACACTTATTGAAAAATGAATATAAAGATAAATAAAACCTTACATTCCCGGTGCCCAATTAATGGGCATCTTTTTGCTGAAGGTTACATCGTAGGTAAAAGTTGACAGTCCGTGGTTCCTAAGTTAATATATATTTGCAAGGTAGGGTACCATTTTGCTTTTTATAAAAGATATAGAAGAGGTAAAGGAGAGATCAGTAATATGAATAATGGTAACTTTTTATTTACATCCGAATCGGTTACTGAGGGGCATCCGGATAAGATTGCCGATCAAATCAGCGACGGAATATTGGATGCAATAATTGGAAACGACGAGGGTGCCCGTGTGGCATGTGAGACTTTGGTTACAACAGGGTTGATTTTTATTGCAGGTGAGATTACTACCGATTGTTATGTAGATATACCTGCTATAGCCCGAGAAACTGTTCGTGAGATTGGTTATACGAGGGCCAAATATGGCTTTGACAGCGAAACCTGTGCAGTTTTGACTTCGATTGATGAACAATCTCCTGATATAGCACGTGGTGTGGATACCCCGGAAGGAGAAGGTAAGAATATGGATTTAGGGGCGGGAGACCAAGGTATTATGTTCGGTTATGCTTGCCGGGAAACCCCTGAATTGATGCCTTTACCAATTATGCTCGCCCACAAAATGGCTCGGCAACTGGATGTTCTACGGCACACCGGGAATCTTGCTTACTTAAGACCGGATGGAAAAACGCAGGTTACCGTTGAATACCGGGAGGGCAAGCCTAAACGTGTCCATACGGTGATAGTGTCTTGTCAACATCATCCCAAAGCTGAACGGGCAATGATTGAAAAGGATGTTGTGGAAAAAGTAATCAGGCCGGTCATTCCGGCGCATTTGCTGGATGATGATTTTAAATATATTATTAATCCGACAGGTCGTTTTGTAATTGGCGGTCCCCAGGGGGACGCCGGACTAACCGGAAGAAAAATTATTGTTGATACATATGGTGGCTATTCCCGCCATGGTGGCGGAGCTTTTTCCGGTAAAGACCCCACAAAAGTGGACCGTTCCGGTGCTTATGCGGCTCGCTATGTTGCAAAGAATATTGTTGCCGCCGGTTTAGCTGATAAATGTGAGATTCAGATTGCTTATGCAATTGGTGTGTCAAGGCCTGTGTCCATCACCGTTGATACCTTCGGGACCGGCAAGGTGCCCGAAGATGAAATAGTTGAGTTGGTAAAAAGCAATTTTGATTTGCGTCCCCATAAGATTATTAAGAAGCTCGATTTATTTAAGCCACTATACAAAAAGGTGGCTGTCTATGGACATATGGGGCGAGAAGATTTGTCGGTATCATGGGAAGAAAGGGATGCTGCAAAATTATTGCGGGAGCAAAGCAGCTTGCAATAAGTCGGTGTAGATTTGCGAGGAGGTATCCGGCCGGTGAAGATTGCTGAAGTAATCATTGATTTGACGCAAAGACAGATTGACAAACCCTTTGATTACATCATCGGTACCGATATTATGCTGCAAGCAAAGGTTGGTTGTCGAGTATTGGTTCCTTTTGCCCGCGGTCGGCAAAAAGGTATTATCATTAACATAAAAGAAACAAGTGAGATAGATAATCTAAAGCAAATAATAAAAGTTCTGACTCCGCCTTTGTTGACAAAAAAGCAATTGAAGCAAGTTCACTGGTTGAGGGAAAACTATTATTGCTATTACAATTCCGCCATCAAGGCTGTTTTGCCACGGGAAATAATCGAGGATAAAGTCAAAAGATATAAAAAAATATATATTTT
This sequence comes from uncultured Halanaerobiales bacterium, assembly GCA_964568715.1. GTDB lineage: Bacteria > Bacillota > Halanaerobiia > B1SED10-174 > B1SED10-174 > CAZMQU01. Next base: position 221,558 of record CAZMQU010000001.1, on the reverse strand, counting down.
AGATAAGGCTGAGCAAGGAGATTTGTCCGGAGCACCCAGCCAAAAAAAAACCTGGCAATATTTGCTGTCTCTGCCGGGACCGGTTTTTTTGAAAGATTTATGCCGGGATATCGGTGTTAGTCCATCGGTAATAAATGCTCTTGCCCAAAAGGGTTATATAGAAATCAGGACAGAAGCGGTAAAGGATGATCCTCTGATACCCTTAAGTAAGATTATTACACCTAAAAAATTGCTTACGACAAATAAAAGTCAAAATAGACTTATTAATTTTTGCGAAGAAAAATTAGTTGGGCAGGTCGGGGCAAACATATTGTGGCAGTACGGACTTGGTGAGGAAGTACTCAACGTTTATTTGCTTGTTTGTCAAAAAGCCTGTTCTATAGGTAAGACAACAGCAATATTTCTACCGGAAATGCAACAGGTAAAAAATTTTGCCAAAAAATTTTATAAGTATTTTCCGACAGACTTGGCGATTTTCCATAGTGGATTGACTTCTTCAGAACGCCATCATCAATGGGACAAAATAAAAGATGGCCGGGCAAAGGTAATAATCGGAACCCGCTCGGCTGTTTTTTTGCCTTTTCAGACTTTGGATTTGGCAATTGTCCATGACGAAGAAAATCCCGCTTATTTACCTTTGCAACATCCTAAATATAAACTTTTATCCGTTTTGGAAAACACATTGGCTGCCAAGGGAGTTATGTTGATATCCTCGCTTACTCCGACCCTTGAATCATACCACCGAACCCTAAAAGGGGATTATGTTTTATTCAAGACACAAACACCACAAAAGCAAGATATTGCGGCCGAAATCATCGATATGCGCCGGGAATTCGCCGAGGGCAACGTAAGTATTTTCGGAACTAAATTGCAAGAGCGATTGCGGGAGGTTATTGCGAGACGGAAGAGAGCCCTACTATTTGTTAATCGACGCGGTTATGCTCCATTTATGTTATGTAGAAATTGCGGCCATGTTCTACGTTGCCCCAATTGTCAAATTGCTTTGACTTTGCATAAAAAAGATAATAGGTTACATTGCCATCAATGTTCATATAAAGAACCGACCGGCAAGGAATGTCCCTCCTGCAAGAGTAAATATCTGCGCACTTTTGGGATCGGTACGGAAAGAGTTGCTGAGGAAGTAAAAGCCCTGTTGCCAAAGGTCAAAACATTTGTTTTGGATTCGGATAAATTGGCCCGACGGGATGAGTTGCAAGAGCAGGTGGAAATAATCGGGAGGAATAGCGCTTGCGTAGTAGTTGGGACGCAAATGGCTTTAAAAGATTATATGCCTCCCTTTGCCCTGGTTGCTGTAATTAGTGGCGACATATTTTTGAATTTACCCCACTATAGGGCCAACGAAGAAGCCTATAACCTGTTTTGTTATTTGAAACATATGGCATGGCAGGGAGACGGATCATTTCTTCTCCAAACATATACTCCTAAGCATATAAGCATAAAGGCAGCTGTAAAAGGTGAGTACAAAATGTTTGCCGATAATGAATTAAGTTACCGCCGCAACTTTAAATTGCCGCCCTTTACCAACATACTCGTTTTTACCATAGCCGGTGCCGATGAAGCCGTTAGCAGAGAAAGTGCATTTTACTTAAAATATTTTGTCGATGATTTGGCGGTGAATATGTCGAATATGGACATTTTAGGACCGGGCCACGCCGGTTTATATTATTTTAAAGGATTTTATCGCTGGCAGTTTATTTGCCGCTCCAGTACAAAAGAACAACTGGATAAAATTGTTGAATATACCGAAAACACTTTAAAAAAACTGCATGGCAAAGGATTGTACATCAACCTTGATATAAATCCGTAAAGGGTGTTATAATGATATTTAGATACTAAAAGGTGGTATAATTATGGCAATTAGACCTATTAGGACTTTGGGTGATCCGGTTTTACGAATTCAGAGTGCCAAGGTTACCAAAATCGATAATTCTTTAATGATTTTAATCGAAGATATGTTGGAAACGATGTATGAAGCACCGGGGGTCGGTTTGGCGGCTCCGCAAATTGGTGTCAGCAAACAAGTTGTTGTTCTCGACATAGGTGAAGGTCCAATCTGTCTGATAAATCCGGAGGTAATTGCTGTCGAAGGGCAAGAGGAAGACCAAGAGGGCTGTTTGAGTGTTCCCGGCCGGCAAAGGATTGTGCCCCGGGCAACTAAAATAATAATCAGAGCCCTCAACGAAAAAGGCGAAAAGAAAGTTCATGAATTCGACGATTTTTTGGCACGGGTAGTCCAACATGAAATTGACCACCTTAGGGGTAGACTTATCACAGATATTGGCAGGGAGGCCCCCAAAGAGGAGGTTTGAGTTTGGACATAGTTTTTATAGGAACAGCAAATTTTGCAGTGCCCTCTTTAAAGCTACTAAAAGAAAATGATATAAGCGTTGCAGCAGTCTACACGCAACCGTCGAGACCAAGGGGAAGGGGTAAAAAGATAAAGCCGACACCCGTGGCCATTGCTTCTCAACAATTGGACTTGCCGGTTTTTCCTGTTGCCGATATAAATGAGGATTCCGTTGTTTCAGCAATCGAAGAATTGCAACCGGATCTGATAATTGTTATTGCTTTTGGGCAAAAAATTAGCCCATCTCTTTTGGCAATACCCAAAATAGGCGCGGTAAACCTACACGCCTCCTTATTGCCTCAATTAAGGGGTGCCAATCCAATACAGCGGGCCATATTAAACGGTGCGGAATATACGGGTGTCACTACTATGTTGATGGATGCAGACTGGGATACAGGACCGATCCTAATGCAAAAGAGAGTTGAAATTGGTAACCAAACCTTTGGTCAGCTTTCGGAAGTATTGGCCCAAGAGGGGGCCATGCTTTTAATGGACACGCTCAAGGGTTTGCAGCAAAACGCTTTAAAGCAATTGCCGCAAAGAAAAGAAGATGCCAGCCCCGCCCCCAAGCTAAAAAAAATGGAATTCTATATCGATTGGCGAAAAAATGCCCAGGATATTGCTCGCATGATTCGCGCTTTAAACCCTGTGCCTACTGCCCGGACAAGGTTACGGGATACAGAACTTAAGATTTGGGCGGGGGAAGCAACGGAAATATCTCAGAGGGGGCGCATTGGAGAAATAATGGTTGCCGATCCAAAAGTAGGCCTGTTTGTGCAGACGGGAAAAGGGCATTTGTCTATTTTGGAGATACAGCGACCCGGTAAAAATAAAATGGCAATACAAAATTTCTTGCTGGGATTTGATATAAAGCCCGGCCATATCTTAGAAGGAGACCGGTAATTTGAAAAGACCTCCAGGGTATTCCAAGTTCAACTTTCTTATCCTAATATTGTTTTTGTTTTGTGGCTTAATCATTAGCACTTTATGGTACCTTCATTTTAAGGGAGCCACATCTTTTTTTTACGGCAGTCTCATCTTCTTAACAGGAATTTTAACTGTACTGCTTCTGATTTTTGTAGGCGGTTTTTGGGGGCTAACAGTCTTCAGAAAGACCGGTAACTTCCCTAGAATTTTGCAAAAACCATCAATCATGTTTGTTAAATATTTTTTACCCTTGATTTTATGGATTGGTAGATTGTTGGGCTTACCGGAAGATTTGATGCAGAGAAATATAATTTATATGTTGAATATGCTCAATTGCAGTCATAACATTAAGGTCAAGCCGGCGGAGATGCTTCTTCTTGTACCCCACTGTCTGCAAAACAGTGATTGTCCCTACCATGTTGTCCACGATATACGGAATTGCCGTCGATGCGGCAAGTGCCAAATACAAGATTTGCTTCCTTTAAAAGAGAAATTAGGCTTTCATATGGCGATTGTCAGCGGCGGTACAGCAGCAAGACGTGTTGTGGCCCAAATTAGACCCAAAGCAATTGTTGCTATAGCTTGCGAGCGTGATTTAATCAGCGGCATTATGGATATCTTTCCCTATCCCGGTATCGGGGTGATCAATAAAAGGCCCCATGGGCCATGTTACAATACACAGGTTGACTGGGATGATTTGGAAGATGCTCTGAATGTATTTCTTCCTAATCAGTCGCTAGGCAATGAAACCTCTTTTGGCTAATGAAGACCTGGATATTTGCCTATATTCAGGCATAATATTTAAACGGATATTAGTATATGAGATGGGGGGCAATATGATGAGTGTGTTTTTACTGATATTTTTGTTTATTGTGCTCATGTTTCCAAGCTTCTTGTTTCCCCTTATCCTGATTTTTGGCTCTTTATTTCTCTTTTATATACCTTTTAGATTTACCCTCAACTCAATACATGTTTTGCTCACTGCACCGAAACAATTTTATTTGATCGCTACCAACCGGGCTCTTAGGCGCAATCATGCTTTGGAACACGCCACAATTAATGTGTTGCAAGAACGTTACGGCCCAAGATTGCCTGTTGCCGGCTATGCGGATAAAGACGGTTTCTTTATCCGCGGCAATTGTCCCACATGGGAAGTTGAGTCGGCAGCAATAGAAGGCTTGGCTAGGTTAAGAAGAGGTGAGTCCAATTTGGCCATACATCGCCAATGCGGAACTACCCTTTTGGTGGCAAACATTATTGCAGCTTTATTATTTTTTGCTTTCTTGTTTTTGACCGGCCATTTCAGCATATGGTATATGCTTTTTGCAATCATTTTGTCCAATTTTTTTGGTCCGCCGTTGGGGATTCTTTTGCAACGCTTTATTACAACATCTGCAGCTGTTGACGATATGGTGGTTCAAGGTATTGAATTTCGTTCACCCGATCAGTCACCAACGGATCTTTGGATGTTTGTAAGGACAGCCCTGCTTATCAATTATTAATCTGTATGCTTTTATTGCAGAGATAGCAAAAATTGCATTATTTATTAATAAAATAGGGCAGGTTGAAGATGAATTTCTATAGTATTATAATATAGGGTGGTTGTTATGAGTAAAATTGAAATAGAGGGAATGATGCCGGAAGAGTTGGAAAAACTCATTACAAGTAAAGGGTATCCGGCTTACCACGCTGAACAGATTTTCCTTTGGATTCATGGTAAGGGTGCTGAAAGCTTTGCAGATATGTCTAATTTGCCGCAAAAAATGAGGCATTATTTGGAAGAAGAGGCCATGTTGGGATTGATTGAACCCCGGGAGATATTTACAAGCAAAGATGGAACGCAAAAATTTTTATTTTCACTCCGGGACGGGCTCTTTATCGAAACGGTATTACTTAAATATGATGACAGAATGTCCTTGTGCGTATCTACACAGGTTGGGTGCCGTTTTAACTGTCCTATTTGTGCCACGGGAAAGATGGGCTGGCAAAGGAATTTGTCCGCAGCTGAAATTGTTGGGCAGGTAATATTGGCTCAAAACCATCAGGGAAGAAGCAAAGAAGCACCACGAATAAGGAATATTGTCTTTATGGGGATGGGGGAGCCCTTAGATAACTTGGAAGCGGTTTTGCAAACAATTAAAATTTTGAACCACCCAATGGGTATGAATATAGGCAGTCGCAGGATGACCATTTCAACCTGCGGATTGGTTCCCCAGATTATTAAGCTGGCTGAAGAAAATTTACAAGCTGTTCTTGCTATATCTCTTCATGCAGCCAGCAATGATTTAAGAGATAAATTGGTGCCCATTAATAAGAAGTTTCCCCTGGAAGACTTGTTAGCGGCTTGTAAAATATATTTTGAAAGAAATCAACGTCGCATTTCTTTTGAATATGCCATGATTAACGGTATCAATGATCGGCAGGAAGATGCTCGTTCATTGATTGAGTTGTTACGGGGTTTCCCAGCCCATATTAACTTGATTCCGATTAATCCGGTGCCCGAAACGCATTATTTACCTTCTTCCCCCGAACGACTGGATGCTTTTTTGAATTATTTATCGCATAATTCATCATTGGATGTATCATTGCGCGCAGTAAAAGGTAGAGATATCCAGGCGGCTTGCGGTCAACTATATCCCCTCATGAAGGGAGAACTGTGACAATGGGACAATATATTTACGGCACTTGTACCGATATAGGCAAGGTAAGGTTTCGCAATGAAGATAATCTATTGGTTGTCGTCGATGGACCGGTGAAGATATTTGCCGTGGCCGACGGTATGGGTGGGCATAGCGGCGGAGATGTTGCCAGCTCCTTGGCATTGGATGTAATAAAAAACAGCACCTTCCATGCGGCCAACCTTACCGACAGCGTAGTTCGGGCAATTAGTGCTGCCAATGCTGAAATATTGAAAAAAGGCAGGGGATCTCATGAACTGGAAGGTATGGGAACTACGGTGACCCTTATTGCAGCCTCCGGCAACCGTTGCATCATTGCCCACGTTGGTGATAGCAGAGCCTATTTATATCGGCAGGATATCTTGACAAGGTTGACCGATGACCATTCTTTGGTGGAAGAACTTGTCCGACAGGGTAAAATTACACCCCAAGAAGCATCGGATCACCCTCAGAAACATGTATTGACGCAAGCCCTAGGTTCGGAAGGATCAGTAAACATAGAAACAAGCGAAATTACAGTCCGGATTGGCGATAAGTTCCTTTTATGTACCGATGGCCTGACCGACCTTGTTACCGATGAAGACATAGAATATATTATGAGTAAAAACGAGAACTTGACTACCCAGGCCCGGGAACTTATCGATAAGGCCAATGAAAACGGTGGTATCGATAATATGACTGTCGTTTTGCTTGAGTATACGGATAACATTTAAAGCCTTGGGGGGTGATAGTATGATCGGACGTACATTGAACAATCGTTACAAATTAATCGAAAAGATTGGCGAGGGAGGCATGGCTCTTGTATTTTTGGGTTATGATGAACTCTTGGAACGTGAAGTCGCCGTAAAAATTTTGCGCCCCCAGTTTGTAACTGATGAAAACTTTATTCGTTTATTTCAACGGGAAGCAAGAGCAGCCGCCAGTTTAAATCATCCCCGCATAGTCAATGTTTATGATATCGGGCAAGACGGTGAGACATATTATTTGGTTATGGAAAACATCAAAGGAATTAACTTAAAAGAATACATTAAAAAGGGTGGTCCTGCCAATTTGACGGAAAGTTTGCGAATTATTGAGGAGATATGTGAAGCCCTGGTTGTTGCCCATCGAAATAACCTAATTCACTGCGATATCAAACCTCACAATATACTACTTACGGAAAGAAATGGCATTAAAGTGACCGACTTTGGAATAGCCCGGGCCATGAGTTCTGCTGTAACCTTAACCAATACCCAATCTGTTCTTGGGTCAGCCCATTATATTTCCCCTGAACAAGCCAAAGGAGATTCTATAACTCCAAGTTGCGACATTTACTCTTTAGGGGTTGTAACTTATGAATTGATAACCGGTCAACTTCCTTTTCAGGGTGAAAACCCAATTTCTATTGCCTTGAAGCATATCCGCGATAATCCGGTACCACCCTCCCGGTACAACACGCTTCTTCCTTCTTTTGTCGAACAAATAATAATGCGAGCTTTGGCCAAAAATGTTGAAGACAGATACATTACTGCCGATGCAATGCTGCAAGAGATTCGCGGCGCCCTGCGCTTGCTAGCCATGAGAAAAGAAAAGGAAGCGGACGGGGCTGATATCCCCACCCAAGTTTTACCCAATTTAGGTATCAAGGCGGGGAGTGGTAAGCCTATTCACCGGGAAAAGGCAGGAATATCACGTTTGCAAGGCCGATCAAAGTCCGGGAATCTTTTTTCGAAGGCTTTTAAAAATTTCACTTACCGGACCGGTAGATTTGCTCGAAACTTTTTTAATAAGATGGATGATTTTCTAAAATCACTATCCGATAAAATCGATAAGAAATTGCCTTTTTGGGCAGCAGGTAAGTATTATATATTCATCGGTTTAATTATTTTGCTTTTGCTGGGCGGCGGTTGGGCCGGCTATAAAATATATATGGATGTGCCGATAATAGTTGTTCCTGATTTGACAGGCTACTCTTTGGAAGAAGCCCGTGAAAAAGTTAAAAAACTTAATTTGGAATTAACCATTGGCGGGGACCAGTATCATGATGAGATACCCAGAGGTGCCGTCGTTTCACAATATCCGGATTATCAGGAAGAAATTCGTGCAGGCAGGAATATTGCAATTATATTAAGTAGCGGGCCTCTATGGTCAGAGGTTCCATCTTTAATAAATCTGACTGTCCGTGAAGCAGAAATTATTCTCAGTGCTGCTGATTTGGAATGGGGGGAAATCGAGTTTGATTTCAGTGAAGAAATTGAAAGGGACAAAATTATCTCTCAAAGTCCCGAACCCGGTGAAGAAATCAAATCCAATGCGATGGTAAATGTTCTTGTCAGCAAAGGCAGCGTGGCCCATACAGTTAGAGTTCCCAACTTATTAGGTTTATCCGAAGCGGAAGCCGGTGAAATTTTATCTTCCCTTGGTTTAGAATTGGGTAGTGTTGAGTCTGATAGCTCGACGCGGTATTTGAAGGGACAAATCTCTTCCCAAGATCCCTTGAGCAATACCCCTGTTTTGGAGGATTCGAAAGTAAATATTGTATTGAGCACCGGTATTATCAATAAGGAAGCCGCTCCGATTTATCCTATCAATATACGTATACCCGTTCCCGCCGGCAAAGACAGCCAGGAAATCAGAATTATTGCAATCGATAATAACGGTGAACATACAGTTTACCGGGAAGATCACAAACCCGGTGACAGAGTTTTCCAAAGAATTAATACCGTAGGACCGACTATAATAAAAATCTACATTGATAACACTTTTGCTCGTGAAGAAAGATTCGGTTTTTAGTGGTGTATACGAATAAAGCCGTTGTTTTGAAGACAACCGGGCCGAATTTTACAATTTTGCCCGACCGCAGCCGGGAAAGTTTATCTGCAGTGGCCCGGGGGCGTCTAAAGATTGTTGGTAATATTTATCCCGGTGATCGAGTTTTGTTTTCGCAAGAAGGTCAGAATTATATAATCAGCCAAGTTTTGCCCCGAAAAAACCTTTTGTATCGGCCCAAGGTTGCCAATGTTGATGAATTGGTTATCGTTGTAAGTTTAAAAAAGCCGAATATCGATTATTATTTTTTGGATAAAACCATAACATTGGCAGAATGGTTTAATATACCGATTATAATTTGTCTGAATAAGTTGGATCTCGATGGAGAAATGGCTCTGGAAGCGAAAACACTTTACAGCAATATCGGCTATCGGGTGATTATGACTTCGGCTTTGGAAAATATGGGTATTGATGAATTGCAAGGAGCAATCTCTCAAAAAGTTGCCGTTTTGGCCGGTCCTTCCGGCGTTGGCAAGTCGACGATTTTAAATTTATTCGATTCAAGTTGGGAATTGGCAACCGCAGAAATCAGCTACCGTTTAAAAAGAGGAAGACATACCACAAAACATGTAGAGCTATTCCCGTGGAAAAAAGGACTTATAACCGATACGCCCGGTTTTTCACGTCTCAGCATTAGCAAAATAATTACCTTGGAGGGGTTGGCTGGAACTTTTCGCGATTTTGTGAAGCCTGCCCAAAGATGCCGCTTTGATACATGCCGGCACTACAAAGAGCCTGATTGTGGGGTAAAGGATGCTGTTGAGTCAAATCAAATAGCCGGCAGTCGCTATGAGAACTATATAAAATTCCTAGAGGAGATTGATAAATATGGTTAAGATAGCCCCTTCTGTATTGGCGGCAAATTATTTGCAGCTGCAAAAATGTTTGGACGCAGTGAAGGATGCAGACATGTTACACTTAGATATTATGGACGGCCACTTTGTTCCTAATATTTCAATGGGTCCGGATTTTGTCCGCGCGTGTAAAAAAGGCACTATTTTGCCCTGCGAAGTCCATTTAATGATTGAAGAACCCATCAACCTACTGAGTCTTTTCATAGATGCCGGTAGCGATATCATCACCTTACATGTGGAAAGTACGGCTCATATCTACAAAGGAATTCAGATGTTGAAAGAGGCTGATGTAGGTGTTGGCATTGCACTCAATCCTGGTACACCCCTTTCTTTGTTGGAACCGTTCTTTGAAGAGTTGGATTTACTTTTGATAATGTCGGTAAATCCGGGTTTTGGCGGCCAAAAATTTATCAAGGGGATGCTGGCAAAGATTTCCCAAGCCCGCGCCATGATTACAAGTGTTGGTAAAGATATTGCTTTGGCTGTTGATGGTGGGGTTAAAGAAGAAAATGCTTTGCAAATAATTGAAGCGGGTGCGGATGTTTTAATTGCCGGTTCGGCGATATTTAACGGTGAAATAGCTGACGGCTGGAAAAGCTTTGCTAAATTGATAAGAGGATAAAGGAATAATTATCAGTACGGCGAATTATTACATAAAGACACAATAGGGAAGGAGCAATAATGATCCATAATAATCCCGCCCCCGATTTTTATCATATAGATTCGTTTGTTCAAGCAGCTACACAAGTAATTGAAATGATGAGCGGCGAAACTAATATAAGCAAACAGGCCCCCTTTTTTAACCATGAACCATTGAAGGATTACGAAGTCCTGATTTTTATCAGCGTAACCGGTGATATTATGGGTGACGTATTTGCGGGTATGAAGGAAAAAACGGCTTTTGCCTTGGCCGGTGTTCTGTTGCAAGCCGAGGTGAATGCTTTGGATTTTATGGCCCGTAGCGCTATCTCGGAATTTATTAACGTAATAATTGGCAATGCAACGATGCTTTTGGCGGATGCGGGTTATAATTGTTTAATTTCACCACCTTCCATATTGACTTTAAGTGGCAAGGTGCCGATTGAGCTGATGGGGATTGAAACGACTCTTGCTGTTCCGATTGAATCAAAATTCGGTAACGTTGATATAAACATATCGTTGCAAAAGAAACAATAAAAACAGGGTATTGATAGGATAATTTTGTTCTACTTTTAATTATTGATTAAAAAAATATACTATTTGCTAGGGGAGCTTGAGCTGAGAGGATAGCAACGGAGCTATCGACCCTTGAACCTGAACCGGATAATGCCGGCGTAGGAAAGTGTACTTTGTTGCAAAAATATTTTGCCGTAATCCTACCGGTTTCAAGCTACCTTACAAGGTAGGGAGGCAAAAATGAAAAAAAAATATTCAACCGTTTTATTGGCTGAAACAGGTATTGCAGTTGCACTGGCATTGATATTGGATTTTATAAAAATTTGGCGGGCACCCCAAGGAGGCTCGGTAAACTTGGCTGCGGTGCCGATTATTATCTTGGCCTTCAGGTGGGGTTTTATACCGACCCTTATTGCCGGTGGTTTATTGGGTACCTTAAAATTGTTTTTAGGCGGTTACGCCATCCATCCATTGCAGGCTATTTTGGATTATCCCTTGGCCTTTTTATTACTGGGTACTGCCGGTGCCTTCCAAGGTCTATATCGCAAAAGCGGCAATAGTTGGTGGGTTGTAGCCTTGGCTACCCTGGTTGGTTTTTTAGGTCGTTTTGTCTGTCATTTTATTACCGGTATATTGTTTTTTTCCCAATATGCACCGGAAAATATGTCAGCTACATGGTATACCGTCGTTTATAACGGTACGCATCTTGTACCGATGGCGCTTTTGACAATTATTATATCACTGGCACTTTTGAGATATCCGTCTATTCGGGGTGATTAAATTTGCATAAGACTTGTTATTTGATGGCAGCGGGGGACTTGTTAAGTGCCCCCGCCGATTATTTAAAACTATTAAACCCAAAGGATTTTATAATAGCTGCTGACAAAGGTGCGGAGTATGTGCTGGCCATGGGTTTATTACCCGCTGAGGTCCACGGTGACTTTGATTCCATAAAGGTTGCAACCCTTGCTGAGTTAAGAATCAAAGGGGTACCCCTGATTTCTTATCCCGTTGCCAAGGATAAGACCGATTTGGAGTTGATTGCCGACGCTGCAATCGATGCCGGTCAAAGAAATATTATCATTTTAGGAGGGTGGGGCGGTAGAATAGATCATTCGCTGGCTAGTTTGGCCGTACTGACCAAGATTATAAACAGCGGCGGAAAAGGAGTTCTGTTGAACCCTAACGAGCAAGTAGAAATTGTCGACGACGGTCTGGAATTTATCGATTGTCAAGGGGACAGGCTATCTTTATTGCCTTGGAATTGCCCCTATGCTGAAGTAAGTATAGGCGGCTGTGAGTACAATGGGGATAAAATACGCCTTAATTCGGGGGGAACTTTGGGCATAAGCAATTATATCAGGGAATCGACGGCAAAATTGTCAATCCATAAAGGTCAAGTTTTGCTTGTAAGAGGATTTAGCAAACTTTTTGGTCTAAAGGAGCCCCGTTGAACATATTTTTAAATAAAAGATCTTTGGAGGTGAGTAATCTGGTTCTTCGTCTCGGAGATACTGTATTACGCAAAAAGGATGAAGACCGGCTTTTGTTCCGCATCAATTTGTTTATGGAAAAAGATGTTTTGCTAAAAGGTGTCGGTGTACCTGTTTACACGATTGCTAAGCAGAAGTCCCTGATCAAAATAGAAAATCGCCATTATAAAAGTATTCCCTGGAGTGTCGTCAGTACTGATTAATATTGTCATAATTAATCCTTTTTAAAAAAAGGATTTCTTTGTTTGATGGGGAAAATTTTATGGGGCTAGTAATTTATTATCACTCAAAATCCTTGGTTGAGGTGATTTTTTATGTGGACTAAAAAACACGTATTGGGTATCGATGACTTGTCAGTTGAAGAGATATATATTGCCATGGAAAAAGGCAAGGAATATCTTAAGATGATAATGAAAAAACCGGAGATTATAGCGAGAGAGTTTTCCAACCGCGTTGCGGTAAATCTTTTTTTTGAAGTAAGTACACGAACCAGAATGTCCTTTGAAATTGCGGAAAAAAAGCTGAAAATGAATGTTCTTAACTATTCTGCTAAAAATAGCAGCATGGTCAAAGGGGAGTCCTTTGTTGACACAATACAAACTATAGATGCCATGAATGTTGATATTATTGTTATACGTCATGTGGAACCCGGAACGCCAATCAAAGCAGCGGAGATGGTTCAGGCTTCTGTAATAAACGGTGGTGATGGAGCTCGGGAGCACCCCACGCAGGCATTGGTTGATTTTATGACAATATGGCTGCGGGGTATTGATTTTCAAGACTTAAACATTGCGATTGTCGGTGATATTTTGCATAGCCGGGTGGCCAGGTCGGAAATTAACGGCTTGCAGAAATTGGGGGCGAATATAACCCTTGTAGGCCCGCCAAATTTGATTCCTGCTGATTTAATGGCCAAAAAAGGGATAACTGTTTCTAATAATGTCGATGAAGTCTTGGGTGAAGTTGATATTCTCTATATTTTGCGAATACAAAAAGAAAGGATGGTACAAGCTTTTATCCCGGATAAGGAGGAATATTTCAAACGGTACGGGATTGACAGAAAGCGTTTGGAAAAAACTAAGGACAATCTTCTGATTATGCATCCCGGCCCTGTAAACCGTAATGTAGAAATTGCCGACGATGTTGTGACCGATAAAAAATCTGTAATACTGGAACAAGTTCGCAATGGGGTTGCTATGAGAATGGGGCTCTTGGATTTGTTATTAAATAATCGAATGGAGGGAGAATAGATTTGCGCGAGCTGGATGTAAAAACCATAGAAAATAAAATCGCTGCTGAACTGATTAAGATGAACCTCTATGTCCATAATGAAATGTTGGAAGCATTCAAAAAGGGTTTAAAAGACGAAAAATCGCCAATTGGACGGGAAATTCTGCGGGAATTGCTCCACAACGCGGAAATAGCCGCCGAACAAAAGATACCCATTTGCCAAGATACCGGTGTGGCAGTATTTTTTGTGGAAATCGGTGTTGATGTAAAAATCAAGGGTGGCAGTATCTATGATGCCATTAATAACGGTGTTCGGAGGGGGTACACCGATGGATATTTGCGAAAATCCATGGTGGCTGATCCTCTTTTTGCCAGGGATAATACCGGCAACAACACGCCGGCCGTAATATATACAGACATAGTTCCCGGCTCGGAATTACGTATAATATTCGGTGCAAAAGGCGGGGGCAGTGAAAATATGAGTCAAGTAAAAATGTTGAAGCCGGCAGACGGTCCGGAGGGTGTGAAAGACTTTGTTTTGGAGGTAGTTGGTAGTGCCGGACCTAATCCTTGTCCACCTTTGGTTGTTGGTGTCGGTGTGGGCGGAACCATGGAAAAAGCCGCCTTATTGGCCAAAAAGGCTTTGTTCAGGCCGCTTTTTCTAGAAAATCCGGATTGTCGCTTGGCAAAATATGAAAAAGAAATATTGACAGAAATTAATAAACTTGGAGTTGGGCCAATGGGTTTGGGAGGAACCGTTACTGCTTTACGGGTTCATGTTTCCACTTATCCATGCCATATTGCCTCTTTGCCGGTGGCGGTTAATCTGAACTGCCATGCTTCTCGCCACAGCGAATTGGTATTTTAGGGGGGATAGATGTGAAGTATATCGAAACACCGCTCATGGAAGATGTCGTAATGACATTGAAAGCAGGAGACCGGGTGATGCTTTCCGGTTATATCTACACCGCCCGTGATGCTGCTCATAAAAAATTGTTTGCCCTTTTGGAGAAAAATGAAAAACCGCCCTTCCCATTGGAAGGTAGTGTATTGTTTTATGTGGGGCCTACACCTGCGCCGCCGGGGAAGCTAATAGGTTCTGCCGGTCCGACAACCAGCATGCGCATGGATCCCTATACACCTTTTTTACTGGAAAAAGGCATCAAGGGTTTTATCGGCAAAGGGGCCCGCTCTCCGGAAGTCCGTCAAGCTTTACAAGAGCATAAAGGTATATATTTTGCTGCAACAGGGGGGGCCGGCGCTTTATTGGCCCAAACAATAAAAGAGGTTGAGATCATCGCCTATCCCGAATTAGGACCGGAAGCCATTAGGAAGCTCAAAGTGGAAAATATGCCCCTGCTGGTTATATACGATGCTTTCGAAGGCGATCTGTATACGGAAGGTGTCAGGTCTTATAAAACAAAGTAAAGGAGCAATTCCATGGAAAATTTAAGAGAAAAAGCACTTCAGATGCACAGGGAACTGGAAGGTAAGCTTAAAGTCGAAAGCAAAGTAAGGGTCGAGACACAAGAAGACTTGGCTTTGGCTTATTCGCCCGGTGTTGCAGAGCCATGTTTGGAGATTGAAAAAGATCCGGCAAAAAGTTACGAATATACATCGAAGGGCAATTTGATTGCCATCGTTTCCAACGGAACGGCCGTATTAGGCCTCGGTGATATTGGCCCTTTGGCTGCTTTACCCGTAATGGAGGGAAAGTGCGTACTGTTTAAAGAATTTGCCGGTGTGGATGCTTTTCCTTTGTGTATTAACAGCAAAAATATTGATGAAATTGTGGAATTTGTCAAATTATTGGAACCAACGTTTTCGGGCATAAATCTCGAGGATATAGCGGCACCGGATTGTTTTGAAATTGAAAATAGACTTAAGAAAGAAACAAACATGGCTATTTTCCATGATGATCAGCATGGGACTGCTATAGTGACGATGGCAGCATTGTTTAATGCCCTGAAAGTAACCAACAAAAAAATTGATGAGATTAAAATTGTCATGAGCGGTGCAGGGGCAGCTTCCGTGGCAACTTTAAAGCTCTTGTTGAATGCCGGCGTCAAGGATGCGATAATTTGTGATTCGACAGGTATTATATGGCGGGGTCGTTCGGAACGTATGACGCCTGTAAAAGAAGAATTGGCTGAATTGACCAATAAAGACAATATTAAGGGTTCGGTCAGCGATGCACTCCACGATGCCGATGTTTTTATAGGGTTATCCAAGGGTAATTTGATAGATGGTGATGACGTCCGAAAGATGAAGAAAGATCCTATTATCTTTGCCATGGCTAATCCCATACCCGAGATCATGCCTCAGGATGCTTTTGATGCCGGCGCCATCATAGTTGGCACCGGTCGTAGCGATTTCCCCAATCAACTGAACAATGTTCTTGCTTTCCCCGGGGTCTTCCGCGGTGCTTTGGACGTAAGGGCTAAAGATATTAATGAAGAAATGAAGATTGCGGCAGCCCGTGCTATGGCCGATCTAATCGTAGACGAGTTATCAGTGGATAAAATTATTCCCAGTCCCTTTGATCCGCGTGTAGCACCGACCGTTGCAGGAGCAGTGGCCAAGGCGGCTATGGAAACAGGAGTTGCCCGAATAAAAGTCAACCCGCAGACCATTGTCGAACGGACCTATGAATTAACGAAGAAATAAGTACTCCAATAAAGGTTTATTTAAATTGTATTGGCGGTAATTTTTAAAAAATTAGCAATTGGTTAGTATAATTGGAAAGACCGATATATATCGGTCTTTCCAGTACCCATAGCTAAATAATAATTTACTTGGTTAAATAAATTAATTTCTGCCGGGAGGCTGATTTATGGGCATTCCTATTATTTTAATAGCTTTTATCGCCGGATTTATTATTACCCTTGCTTACCGTTTTCCTTCGAAATTTTTCAAAGGGGTGGATATTGTTTTAAATATCTGTCTCTTGACCCTTATCACTGCTATGGGAACGACGATTGCTACGGACGAAGGTTTGCTGGCTCATTTGTTGCCGATGGGAGTGCAAGCTTTGACTCTGGCATTGGGCAGTATCTTCGGCAGCCTTTTGTTTATACAGCTTTTAAGCCCATCCTTAAAAACGAAAGGGAAGAAAGCCAAGAAAACTTACGATGTGGACAGCGTTCACGGCAGTGGCATATTTACATTGATTTTGCTTGCCGTTTTGCTGTTGGGTTTTGCCGTTGGCTGTTGTTTTAAGTCATGGCCTTTATTAAAATATAGCCCTTTGGTAGTGGCAATAGCTGAAGGCTTGCTTCTCTTTTCTATCGGTTTGAGTTTGGGCAGGAATCTTTCTTTATTAAAAGAAGGCATTTCTTACGGTTGGCGCCTGGTTGTGTATCCGGTTTTGATTGGAGTGGGAAGCATTGCCGGTGCCATGACGGTAGGTTTCTTTTGGAATATGAGCTGTAATGAAGCAGCTGCCGTAGGGGCGGGGTTTGGCTGGTACAGCTTGGCCGGGATTATCACGACAAACATGCACAGCGTTGAATTGGGGACCCTTAGCTTTTTGGCAAATTTAATCCGCGAACTTTTTACTTTTTTAGCTTTGCCGCTTATTGCTCGCTGGCTAGGCAAAATTGCTGCAATTGCACCCGGTGGTGCAACTGCAATGGATACCACCCTGCCCCTGGTTAAAAAAGCCGCCGGTGATGAAATGATTTTACCCGCCTTCGTAAGCGGCTTGTTTCTATCTATTTTGGTGCCGCTCCTTGTGCCCTTGTTGTTACAGCTATAAAAAGCGATTAAAAGCAGAATATTGATGATTGGCTTTGGTTCCAAATTAAATAGGAATTTGTTTAAGAAAAATAATATCTATGAAATTAAAGTAAAATATGCTTTTGGGCAAGATATTTCTATCGGCAATGTTGTTTGCAAGGAATCCGGAAGTAGGTGAATAAATTGAAGAGTGACCTAATTGTAGTTGGCGGTGGCCCAGCCGGAATGATTGCAGCAGGGGTTGCGGGAGCAAATGGGCAAAAAACATTTCTTGTCGAAAAGAATAAAATATTGGGTAAGAAGCTGTTGATTACCGGTAAAGGCCGTTGCAATTTGACTAATAGCGCCCCTATTTCCGACTTAATTGAAAATATCGTCAGGAACAAAAAATTTTTATACAGTGCTTTCGCTGCATTCCCCAATACAGCCCTTATTGAATTCTTTGAAACTTTGGGGGTAAAACTGAAAGTGGAAAGGGGAGGGCGGGTTTTCCCGGCCAGCGACAGATCGAAGGATATTGTGGATGCTTTGCGTAGATATATTTCGCGGGGCAATGTGGCAAGGGTAACCGGCAGAGCAAAGGAAATTATCCACGTAGATGGTAAAATATCGGGCTTAAGGTTAAGCGATGGTCGCTTGCTTAAAAGTGAAAAGATCATTTTGGCTACCGGTGGTATAACTTATCCCCAAACCGGCTCGACAGGGGACGGCCACCACTTGGCTAAAAGATTGGGCCATAGGGTTACCAACTTAAAACCTGCCTTGGTTCCACTTGAATGCAAGGAAAGATGGATATCTGAACTGGAAGGTTTGAGTTTAAAGAATGTAGCTATAAAAATAAGCCAAAAAGATAATAAGCAAATATATAGTGATTTTGGCGATATGATATTTACCGCTCGTGGTGTCAGTGGACCGATAATACTTTCCGCCAGTTCCTATTTAGAGGATCCGGTTAAAAATCAATATACTTTAACAATAGATTTGAAACCGGCTTTGTCCCAAGATAAACTGGATTTGCGCCTCCAAAGGGATTTCAAGAAGTTTACCAATAAATATTATTGCAATGCTCTCAATGACCTTTTGCCCCAAAAGCTAATCCCCGTTATTATAAGACTCTCTCAGATTGACCCGCAAAAGAGAGTTCATCAAATTACTCGAATGGAGCGAAATAGCCTGTCAGATATTTTGAAAAGTTTTTCCTTGCATATAGCGGCTATCGGTTCAAAAGACGAAGCCATCATAACCGCGGGTGGTGTAAATGTAGCGGAAATTAGACCAAATACAATGGAATCAAAAATAGTCCGGGGCTTGTATTTTGCCGGGGAAATATTGGATGTACACGGGCCAACCGGCGGTTATAATTTGCAAATCGCTTTTTCGACGGGCTTTCTTGCCGGTCAAAGTTCTTGTTGATATATCTGATAAGCTTGTATAATTAAACATGAGGACGCTGTTTAGTGGCAAACAGAAAAAAGGAGGAAGCCAAGTATGGTAAGATGCTGGTTTTGCGGTAAAGAAACCGACCGCGATTCCGCCTTTGACTATAAAGTAAGGGTTGGAATATCCCGTCGGGAATTTCCGAATTTTGATTACGAAGATGTAATTCTTTGCGGAAATTGTCTGGAGCTGTATCATAAAAAAGAGAAAAGAATTCGGATAAGCGCATCGATTTTATTGCTGGTTGTCATTGGGATAATTGTTTTCGGATTATATTTGGCATTTACAGCATAAAATATTATGCTTGCTTTATGATGAAAATATATTTCACTTACAGGTTAGTGTAAGCTTTCTTATTTAAACAAACCGGTTCAAAGATTTAAAGATATGGGATAAAAGAATTAAGTGGCTTAATTGCCCAATACGTCGGCAAAATAGGAGAATTATAATGGAATATAATGTGTTTGATTCTCTTTGTTCTAAAAATGTTTGGCTATCCTGTCATTCCACCTATGAAATAGGTGGGCGGGTAAAACAAATTGGTTTTCCTTGCAAGGAAGCGGAGCTTGCTTTTCTTTTGGACTTTTGCTACCGGAAAAGGATTCCTTGCTTCGTTTTCGGTCTGGGGGCCAACATTCTATTCCCGGATTACCCTTTACAAAATTGTCTTTATATCTCTTTGAAGAATTATTCGTGGCTTGAGTATAAGGACAATCAACTTTTTATATCGGCAGGTGTTCCCTTATCCTTTTTGGCACTTATCGGTTTGCTTGTTGGTACCGAAAAATTTTCGTTTACATATCTTTTACCCGGTACGGTCGGTGGCGGTGTTTATATGAATGCCCGTTGCCTCGATAAGGAGATAGGAACCCTGGTTGAAAAGATACACTATTTTGATTTAGAAGATTCAAGCGGAAAGAATAGGGCAGTTCATACTTTGTTGGGAAAAGAAGGCCGGTTTGCTTATAAGTATTCTATATTCCAAGAAAAACCTTGGATAATTTCTGGAATTACAATAAATGTACCCGGACTGGCACAATCCCTTATTAAAGAATTATCACTATTGCTCGAGGCGACAAATGCGGTCACCAATATGTCTTCATTGCAATCTTTTTATACTTATTTTTCTCAAAAGGCTAATTGTCTTGCCCGGGGAGAATTACCGACGAGTCTGCAAAAAATTGAAAAGATGCGCCGGGAAAACAGCCATTTCAGATTTCCTTCGTGCGGTTCTTTCTTTAAAAATAACTATGAATTTGGTACCCCAACGGGTAAGTTAGTCGACAGACTTAAATTAAAAGGAACCTTGCTCGGCGGTGCAATGATTTCTCCCTTTCATGGCAATTTTATAATAAACTTCAATGGAGCTAAAGCAAGCCAAGTCAAATCCTTAATGGCTTTGATTGTCAAAAAGATATCCGGCACTTACGGCTTTAGACCTGAGCCGGAGGTTACTATCTGTAAAGGCCAACAATAGAGTGTTTCCGCCGGAAGACTGTTAATATTTATTATTCACCATAGAAGAGCAAAAGTATTTTATCCTTGTTCAGCAAAGTTTGTTATAATAATTAATAGTAAAGTATAAAAAGCTATAATAAACAAAAAATTTACCAAAACCAAGCCAGCTGCTTTAAATAAAAATTTAAAAAGCGTGGAGAAATGGTTTACAAATGAAAACAAGGAGGAAAATAATAATGAGCAATGATTATTCACCGGGCAGCAATTTTATTCGTGATATCGTAATTGAAGATTTGGAAAACGATACTTATGGTGGCCGTGTCCATACCCGTTTTCCACCCGAGCCCAACGGGTATTTACATATCGGCCATGCCAAGGCTATATATCTCAACGATAGCATTGCCTCTGAATTTAACGGCAAAATAAATTTGCGTTTCGATGATACAAACCCAATCAAGGAAGAGCAGGAGTTCGTTAATTCAATCATCGAAGATGTTAAATGGCTTGGTGTGGATTGGGAGGATCGGCTTTATTTTGCCTCGGATTACTTTGAAATTAAATATGAATTTGCCTGCCGTTTGATTAAAGCACAGAAGGCCTTTGTTTGCGATCTGTCGCCGGAAGAAATAAGGGAATATCGCGGTACACTGACTGCACCCGGGACAAACAGTCCTTATAGAAACAGAACCGTTGAAGAGAATCTGGATTTATTTAAGAGGATGAAAGAAGGGGAATTTCCGGAAGGAGCCCGGGTGTTGCGGGCCAAGATTGATATGGCCTCGGGTAATTTAAATATGCGCGACCCGGTAATATATCGAATTCTCCATGCCAGCCACCACCGAACCGGTGATGATTGGTGCATATATCCTATGTATGATTTTGCTCACCCTTTTTCAGATGCTTTGGAGGGTATTACCCATTCTTTATGTTCCATAGAATGGACCGACCACCGTCCCTTGTATAACTGGATTGTCGAGCAGGCATTGAAGTTGATGCCCGACTATATAAAAACCCGTTCTCGCCAATACGAGTTTGCTCGGCTCAATATAACCCATACAATTTTAAGTAAACGAAAATTGCGCAAATTAGTGGAAGGAAATTTTGTCACTGGTTGGGATGATCCACGAATGCCCACCATTTCCGGCATTCGTCGCCGGGGCTATACGCCTGCCGCCTTGCGGGATTTTACGGAGAGAATCGGGGTAGCACGGGCAGACAGCACCGTCGATTTTGCCTTATTGGAACATTGCATTCGAGAGGAGTTGAACAAAAAGGCACCCCGGGCAATGGTAGTTATGCGACCGTTGAAAGTTGTAATCACGGATTATCCGGAGGGGAAGGTAGAAGAGTTAGAAGCCGTTAACAATCCGGAAGATCCTGGTATGGGTTCCCGGAAAATTCCTTTTGCAAGGGAGATTTATATTGAAAAAACAGATTTTATGTTGAACCCGCCCAAGAAGTTTTTCCGCCTGTCTCCCGGCAAAGAAGTTCGCTTGAACCATGCCTATTATATTACTTGCCAAAAAGTAATCCAAGATGAAGATACCGGAGAGGTTCTCGAGGTTCATTGTACTCATGATCCGGCCACTAGGGGCGGTTGGTCAACGGACGGCAGGAGGGTTAAGGGTACATTACACTGGGTATCTGCTGCTCATGCCATCAAAGGGGATGTCCAGCTCTTTGATACATTGTTTTTGATTGAAAATCCGGAAGGGACCACCGATGAAGACAACGAAACGGGTGACGAATTTTTAAAGCATATAAATCCCAACTCTCTGGAAATTTTGAAAGATTGCCTACTTGAGCCCGGGTTGGCAGAAGCCCGAAAAGGTGACCGGTATCAATTTTTGCGCCACGGCTATTTTTTTGTCGATCCGGTTTTAAGCCAACCAGGAAAACCCGTGTTTAACCGTATCGTTTCATTGCGTGATACCTGGGCGCGAATTAAAGGCCGCACCAAGTGATAATTCTTTGTTGTTTGAGGGATAACGCTGAATCGATAGGAAACAGCTCCAACGACGTGATGAGTTGGAGCTGTTTTTGTTATGTTTGCTAAAGACTATATATACCATTAATATTTTTAGCCTTTTAGCTAAAAATAATAGCAAAGCAAAAAATGGCGAAGGGAGGAGAGCTATAATGAAAAAGAAGTCATTGAGTGCAGAACAGGAGTGGTACGCAGAGCTAGTCAAAAAGCATACCACCAAGCCGAAATACGGAAGGAATATTTTATATGCTTTTTTGTTTGGCGGCTTGGTTGCAGTTATTGGTCAAGGGATCACCGATTTTTATCGGTGGTTTTTGGATATCTCCTTCGAAGAAGCAGGCAATCCGGCTGTTGCAACGATGATTTTTATCGGCAGCCTTCTGACAGGCTTGGGCGTTTTCGATAAGTTGGTTAAAATTGCAGGAGCAGGAGTTTTGGTCCCTGTGACAGGGTTTGCCAATTCAGTCGTATCGGCAGCCATGGAATTTAAAAGGGAAGGTTTTGTAGCCGGAGTGGGCAGCAAAATGTTTATTTTGGCCGGGACCGTTATAGTATTCGGTGTTATTACGGCTTTTATCATTGGTATTATATATGCAATTTTTGTATTTTAGGGAGGAAAGCAGTTGAAAAAACTAATCGGTAAAAATACTTACAAGTTTAGCACTCCTCCTGTAGTGCTGAGTACTGCCGCTGTCGGCGGTCCCTTGGAAGGAAAGGGACCTTTGGGTAAATATCTTGACCACGTATATACTGATACAATGGCGGGAACCAAAAGTTTTGAAAAGGCAGAAAAAGAAATGCTTCTAAATGCTTGCTATACTTGTCTTAATAAAGTAAACGTCAATCAGCAGGACTTAGGGTTTTTTATTTCCGGTGATCTTTTGAATCAAATTATTACTTCCACTTATGTGGCATTGGAATTAAAAAGACCCTTTATCGGTATATACGGGGCTTGTTCTTCCTCTGTCCTGGCTTTGTCGATTGCTGCCATATTGATCGACGGTGGTTTTGCCCGTTTGGCTATGGCTGCAACATCAAGCCATAATTCTACTGCCGAACGACAGTTCAGGTATCCGGTGGAGTATGGTTTTTTCCGTAAGCCCTCGATTCAATACACCGCTACGGGTGCCGGTGCAGCTTTAGTCGCCTCTTCCGGTGAAGGCCCTCGCCTAACCCATATTACAATCGGCAGAGTTGTTGATTTAGGCATCAAAGACCCATATAATCTTGGTGCGGCAATGGCACCGGGCTTTGCCGATACATTGCGGAATCATTTCGTTGATACCGGATTTTCTCCCCAAGACTATGACTTGATTCTTAGCGGTGATTTGGGTCAAAACGGCTTGGATTTAGCCAAAGAATTAATGAAACGAAGGGGCGGCTATGACCTTTCCGCTAATTATAATGATTGCGGTTTGATGATTTACGACAGGCGTAAACAGGATGTTCACGCCGGAGCCAGCGGTTGTGCGTCATCCGCCTTAGTGACATTCGGCTATATCTATAAAAAACTTTTAAAGAAAGAATACAGTAAAATATTATTGCTTGCCACCGGCTCTTTGCATAGCCCCGTTTCAGTTCAGCAAGGTGAAAACATTCCGGCGATTGCCCATGCGATAACAATTGAAGCATAAAATTTTTGAAGGATGATTTCAGTGGAATGGAAGATATATCTCATTGCTTTTTTAGTTGGCGGCACCTTCTGTTTAGTCGGGCAGCTGCTTTTGGACTTGACCAATTTGACACCCGGCCATATTTTATCCGGTTTAACGGTTCTAGGAGGAATACTAGGTGGTACAGGAGTCTATGAAAGGTTGATTAAAGTAGCGGGAGCCGGGGCAACAATGCCAATTGCCAGTTTTGGCAACTCATTGGTCCAAGGTGCAATTATGGAGGCCCAAAGGCATGGTCTTATCGGCGTATTGACCGGTATGTTTGAATTAACGAGCACCGGTATTACCGCAGCCATAATATTCGCTTTTTTTACAGCATTGATTTTTAACCCTAAACAATAATTATTTAACCCGAAAGGAGGCCGACTATGACGGTTCAAAGTGATATTAAAAAAGCAATCGCCAGTGCGGAGTCGTTAAAAGGGTCATATTCAATGTTTGCTGAAAGCACGGAAGATAGTTCAGCCAAACAGTTGTTTGAAGAATTATCGGAAGAAATGCAAAGGCATGTTGATTCCCTCAATTCACGGTTGAGCTATTTGGAAAGAAACAATCCCCTTTATCAAAAAGAACAACAGCAACAGTAAATAATGAAAAAGGCGGGTTAAACCCGCCTTTTTTTTATAAAAAGTTGAAGGCTTTAAAGGATAATCGGTGAATTCTTTAAGTGGAGATGGGGTGTAGATTGCTTATTTATTCGGCATCATTTCGGCAATTTCTCTTATTGTCAGAGTTTCCATAGCAGTGCTGTATATATCGTATTCCGTTTGGTCAATATTAAACAGTGCCAACTCGATAATAACATTGTCTTCGCCGACTTTTAGATTGCGAACCTCTTGATCGTTTTCAGCTTCATACATAATTGTGTGCCTGCCGCTTTCAGAATCAACCAGATACACATCGCCACCGATTGAAGCCGGGTTATAAGCATCGCCTACTATTACCATTAAATATTGGTTGTCCAGCCAGTGGATTGTTTTTGGAGTACTCGTTGCGGGCAAATCAGAAAAAGCCAAGATTTTTCTAGGATTATCATCTTTGATGTTAAAGACATACAATTCCCCGCTTTCTTGCCAAAAAAAAGGTGCAATGTAAGCCATCTTGGCTTGATTGGGAGATACAATCGGTAAAGACGGTGTATTGGTCTCAATGAGCCGGAGATTGCCATCTTCTTTTATGAAAATAGCCGGACTTCTTCCGTCCTCAAAGAAGAACGTTTCTCCCTCTTGCAAATGAGTAAGACCAATTCCGTTGTCCTTTCTGTTGGAAGTTGCAACAACCGGAGAATACCTGCCAAGCGACAATGCCGAAAAAACCAGAATTAGAAAGACAATTAATTTGAAAAAGGTTCTTCTTTTCATTTCTTATGCAAACCTCCCCAAGTTTTTGTCAGATTGATTAACTTATAAATCCAATAGGCATAAAGCAACTTATGTTTTATATTATATCTGTTTAATTGGAGTATTCCAATGAAATACGCTGTGTAAATTCTGGCAGGGAAAAGCATGTTTTTTGCTGACACGTAAAAAGTTTATAAATATTTCAGTTGGTATTGACAACAATCATACAAGAAAGAAAAAATAATTATTTATGAAGGAGGACCAACTATGAACAGGTTAAAGGGGAAAAAGGCTTTGATAACGGGAGCTTCTTCCGGTATCGGTCAAGCCTGTGCCGAGTCTTTTGCCGGTTACGGTATGGATTTAATTCTTATTGCCCGTAGAGAGGAGAGGCTGAAGGCTCTGGCAGCAAGATTGGAAAAAGAATATGGAGTTAAGGCTGAATGCTTCACGCTCGATGTCCGTGATAGGGAGGGTGTAATTGCTTTTGGTGTCGAACTTGATTCAAGAGCTGTGAATATAGATGTTTTGCTCAACAATGCGGGGTTGGCAAGCGGATTGAGCAAAATTTACGAAGGCGATTTTGCTGATTGGGATGCTATGATCGACACTAATGTGAAAGGATTACTCAATATCTCCCGGGCGATTATACCAATGATGGTTGCTCGAAATAAAGGCCATATAATCAATATCGGCAGTATTGCCGGCCACATAGTATACCCTAGCGGCAATGTTTACAATGCAACAAAATTTGCTGTAAAGGCATTAAATGAAGCCATGACAATTGATCTCTTGGGTACGGATATCCGAGTTTCCAGTATCGATCCGGGAGCGGTTGAAACGGAATTTTCCGAGGTGCGGTTCCACGGTGACAAGGAGCGAGCCAAGAACGTTTATAAAGGTTATAAGGCCTTAAGCGCCAAAGATATAGCTGAAGTGGTAACTTTTGTAGCCAACGCCCCGGCCCATGTAAATATTTTGGATATGATAATAATGCCCACCGCCCAGCGAAATCCCTATCTTCTAGCCAAGAAGGAAAATTAAAGATTGCCGGGAGTTTTACTATACGGTTGTTAGAATTTGCTTAGGAGCCAAAGGAATTCCCTGGCGACTACCGGTTTGGGGAATCCTTTGGCTCAAAAAAATTCACTGATTAAAGAATGGTGTATTAGATTTAAGCGCCTTACTGATAGGCGCTCTTTTGTAAAATTTTAGCGGCGAGGTTGACAAAAAGCAGTTTTCGACCTAAAATTAACCATAAGTTAATTAACCTACGGTTAATAGGCGTGGCAGGTGGACTAAATGGTAGGTTCCAAGATTAAGTTAATTAGAATGGAACGGGGCTATACCTTGGCAGTTTTGGCCAAAAAAACAGGTTATACAGCAAGTTTTCTTTCTCAAATCGAAAGGGATATTAAGAAACCATCCTTAAGGGCCCTGCAAATCATTGCTGATAAGCTACAAGTTCCAATTGCAGAATTTTTCCTCCCCCGGCAGGAAAAAAGACCACTGAATTCTCAACCGATTATGGGCGATTTTCACATCACATCTGTTGCGAAAAGATTGGCAGTGGTTTACCCCGATTTGAAGGCAAAATACAGCATTATAACGCCGCAAAGGGATGCACAGGACGATTTTAAACTTTTGGGGGTTTACATATGTCTGGGGCCGGGCCAATCGGTATCAAAGGAAGAGGAGGTCCATATGACTGAAGAAAGCGTTTATGTCCTTAAGGGAATTCTGGATGCAATCATTCAAGGAAGAACCTATTTGCTGAATGAAGGGGATTCCTGTTATATATGCTCCAATACCCCCCACAATTTTACCAATAATTCCGATGATGAAGTTGAATTGTTGAGCTATATGGCATATCCGTTGCATGAATCTTAAAATGAACCAGTCCCGGATCATTATAAAGACCTTATCTTTTAAAATTATTTTGTTTTTTCCGATACTAGTTAAGATAGAAATCTTAAGAAAAGAGGTTGTATTATGTTGAATAAACCAACCCCTTCATATAGAGATTGGCGGGACCTATATCAAGCAGCCGAATATTTCAAAGCGCTTAAATCTTGGGAATGGATGTGCGATACCGATCTTTTTGCAGTTCAAAACCCCGCTGACGGGGAGATAGGTTTTTGCGTGATTCTAGGTAACAACCAAGAAATATATGCTCTGGTCGTTTATTTGGGCATCGAAGGTTTACTGGGATACTTAAAGATTCTCAACGGAGAAGTCGGACCCTACGATGCAGAAATGGTACATGTCCAAAAGTGTTTGATGGCTTCTTTTGAAGATAGAAATTATCTGGAAAAAGAAGATTTAAACATAATAAAAGAGTTGGGTTTGAAATATCATGGTTTAAAGAACTGGCCGTTTTTTCGCAGTTATTATCCTGGTTATTATCCTTGGTTTCTAAATAATAAAGAGATCAGATTTTTGACGGTTGCTTTGGAACAAGCCGGTGAAATTGCTTTGCGTCACCGCGAAGACCCGTCAATGCTTTTAAAAAAGGATGAAAATACTTTCTTATTGCGAGTCAAGAATAAAGATAACAAAGACTTGTGGACCGATGATTGGATTACAGTGGACCCCCATGTTGAGGAAATAATTGTTTGCCCGCCGGTAGATGAATTAAGGATAAAAAAAGTGGGCAAAAATGCAAAGCGAAGATCAGTAATGTGGCTAACGGATATATTTTATTCGCCATTTCCCATTCAATCAGAAAAATGCAATCGACCCTATTATCCGTATATATGTTTGTGGATTGATGCGCAATCAAAAGAAATTATTGATTATAAATTACTGGAAGAACACGAATATCCCTGTGGCTACCAAAACAATTTAATAGACATAATCGATCGGATCGGTGTTTTGCCGGAAAAAATTTGCGTCTCCAAAAACAAAGCTTTTTCAATCCTAAATCCCGTAGCAGCAAAAATGAATATTAAACTGACTTTAAAGGGTAGTTTGTTAACCTTGGACAATGCCAAAAGGAGTATTTATCAATACTTCAGTAAAGTTTAGCCTGCCTTCTTAAGCAGATGAAATATTCGCTGAACTTATTTTTCAAAGAAATGGGTCAAATTTATTTTCAACAGTAGTAACGAGACCAGATTGCTGGTCCCGTTACCTTTTGGTTTATCATTTCTTTTTGATTCTTTTATCTTCAACTCGCTGTTTGCTTTTTTGCATCCTTTCCAACTCTTCCAATTGTCCTTTGGTCAGAATATTTTTCACATCTTTTGACAGGGAGGAGCAAGCTTCATGCATTTTCATTTTTAAATCAGTGACTTGATCCATCTTTGCTTTAATTTCATTTTTGTCGAGATCTTCCGCTACCCATAATCTTTTTAATTCTCTTTTTGCCGCCCGCAATTGAACCTGTATTTCTTTTGTCTCATCATTATGCCGTTTGAAAATTTCCGTTAATTGTTCCTCTTGCGGGGCTGTTAGCTTCAATTTTTTCTTCAATTCTTCTTGACTGTAATGATAAAAGAAATGTTTATTTGCTGCAAAAGAATTTATGGTAGTCAAGAACAACAAAGCAATGATTATGAAAATATTTATTTTCTTCTTTATTATTTTCACCTCCTTTGGAATTTAGTATAAGCATTTACTCGTTCTTTATGGCAGGAAAAAAGATTTAAAAAACCGGTTCGCCAAAACCGGTTTTTAATTGCTTTATTTTTGTTTTCTACTCCTTTAGTTTAGGAACTTGATCTTTGCAACTGAGAATGTGTTTGTTGAATATCTTGAGTTGAAGCCGAAGACGATGGGGGGTAATAACCTTTTTGTGAGGCGAATTGTGACAGCTGAAACTGGAATTGCTCATCGGAGTTTCTGATTTGAGACAAAGTTTGCCGCAATTCTTGGCTACCGGATTCGGCAATGGCATTGGTGTACGTTGTAAGGCTGCTTTTTAACATGGAAAGGATGTCGTTGGTTATATCCTTATCTTGCATTTATCCTGGCACCTCCTTATTGTAAAAATGACATTAATTTTTGGGTTGTTTGCTGAGCCGATTGGGCTGATTGTTGTAACATTTGTTTTAGCTGATGGTCATTACATTGTTGTGCATAGGCTTGTAACTTTGCAGCCCCTGTTTGATGGTTGTTGATAATTTCCCTTAGGTTTTGCAGTTCAATTTGACTGAGTTGTTGAGGCATTAAAAAATCCTCCTTTCTTCTATTCATTTTATTTTTTCAAATATTAATAAATTATATACCTTCAATATTTTTTGGTATTAAAATCAAGATAATTTAATTTTTTAAAACATTGCGAATAAGCTACCATTATCTGGTTTGACAAAAATATTGTTATTTTGCAAAAAGGAAAAACGGTGATATAATCGAAAGAAACATATACTATAATCATTGAATTGCTTTGTCTTTAAAATAAAGATTGAGGAGTGATTCCATTGGCTAATCACGAATTGGCAACTTTTGCCGGAGGTTGTTTTTGGTGTATGGTTATGCCCTTCGATGAGTATCCCGGCGTTAATAAGGTTGTATCAGGATATACCGGCGGCTGGGTGACCAAGCCCAGTTATGAACAGGTCTGTAGTGGTAATACCGGCCACCTGGAAGCCATCCAGATAACCTTCAATCCCAATATCATTTCATACCAAAAATTGCTGGATATATTTTGGCGCCAGATTGATCCCACCGATCCTGGCGGCCAGTTTTGCGATAAAGGTGACTCTTATCGAACTGCTATTTTTTATCATAGCCCTGCTCAAAAAGATAAAGCCGAAGCTTCCAAAGATGCTTTGGCGGCAAGTGGCCGTTTTCAAAAACCGATTGTAACAGCTATCTTGCCTGCCCAGGAATTTTGGCCGGCCGAAGAATATCATCAAAGTTTTTATAAGAAGAATCCCAAGCACTATAATAAATATCGTCAAAGTTCCGGTCGGGATGAATTTATTGAAAAACATTGGTCCTTTGATGTTGATGACGAGGCATTAAGGCAAAGTCTTACTGATTTGCAATACCATGTTACCCGTGAGGACGGTACCGAGCCGCCTTTTGATAATGAATATTGGAATGAAAAAAGGGAGGGTATTTATGTCGATATCATTTCCGGTGAGCCTCTTTTTATATCCTCCGATAAGTATGATTCCGGATCAGGCTGGCCTAGCTTTACAAAACCTTTCCAGAAAGATTTATTGGTCGAAAAGCTCGATACCAGCCGTGGCAGGATTCGGACGGAAGTACGCAGCAAATTGTCTGATTCACATCTGGGACATGTATTCAAAGATGGACCGCGTGAGCGGGGCGGGCTTAGGTATTGTATAAATTCAGCTGCTTTGAAATTTATACCCAAAGAAAAACTGGCAGAGGAAGGTTATGGCCAATACTTGCAACTCTTTAGCGAAGATAAAGATTGAGTTACATCTAAAATTAGGACATATGGTTGAAAGACCGATAAAGGGGTGATATACATCAAAAGCTATAAATATTTATGGTTATTTGGTTTGCTTTTCTTATTATGCGGTATTCTTCGCCGGGAATACATGGATATTTTTTTCAATGCTATAATAACTTGCTTATCTTGTATAGGGGTGGGATGAATCTTTGTTGAAAAAAAGAAGTATTCGCAAATACGTTCAAATGCTGTCTTTCGTTTTATATAATCCATTTGGGTTTACTTTTAAATACTGCCCAGTTCCGGCCTTGAACTGTTATGCCTGCCCTTGGGCCTTGGGAGCTTGCCCAATTGGCAGTCTGCAGCATTTTATGGTTATTAAAAAAATACCCTTCCTGTTGATCGGATTTTTTACCCTTATCGGGTCCACCGTGGGTAGGTTGATATGCGGTTGGGCTTGTCCAATAGGCTGGCTGCAAGAAATGCTATACAAGATACCAACGCCCAAAATCAAAATTAATTGCACACAGTTGAGATTTTTTAAATATATCGTATTGTTGGTATTGGTCTTGTTTATACCATATATTAGCGGGGAACCATGGTTTTCCAAACTGTGTTTTGTCGGTACCTTGGAGGGCGGGGTACCATTGGCGGTAACCGATAAAAGCATCCGGCAAGTCATCGGGCCCTTCTTTTACGGAAAATTGGCTTTGACGGTCGTATTTTTATTTTCTTTTATATTTTCAAAAAGGTTTTTTTGCCGTTTTGTTTGCCCATTGGGTGCAATATATTCCTTATTCAACAGATACAGTTTTTTGAAATTAAATGTTGGTGATGGTTGTACAAAATGCGGAAGGTGCCAAGATATTTGTCCCATGGATTTAAAAGTATATGAAGAACCAAATAGTCCCGAATGTATTCGCTGTTTTGAATGTACAGCTTGCCCCCATGTCAATATCCAAGTGGGCAAAAATGTAATGGAATTTTCTCCAAGGCGAAAAAAGTTACATGAAGTTTTACCCCAATAACCGGAAAATAAAAAAAAATTGATTTAGGAGGCAACATGACTAAAAAAATATTGTTATTGGTAATATTGTTTACAGTGTTTGGGTCAGGTTTGGTTTTGGCTTTGGAAGAAGGCGCTATAATTACCGATATCGATTTAATCTCCATGGAAGGGGAGAAAATTAGTTTTGGCTCTTTCTTTAAAGAAGAAGGCAACTATATTTTAGTTGATGTATGGGCAACCTGGTGTCAGCCCTGTATTTTAGCGATGAACGATTACCAGAAAAACCTGGAATTTTTCCGAAACCATGATATTGAAATTGTTGCTATATCAGCAGGTGACTCGCTCAACGCCGTCCGGAACTTTATAGAAAAATATAGCATTTCTTTTCCCGTGTTCATGGATACAAACATGAAGTCCTTGTCTGCTTGGGGAATCAAAGGTATTCCTACGGTTTTTCTGGTTGACAAAGACGGGGAGATAATTATGAAATCAATCGGCTATCGAAACTTCAATCATTTTAAAATGTTAATAAATAATGCCTTGGCAAAATCTGCAGCAAAGGATCATTAGGCCTATTTTAAAAATATTTAGTCTGAACAACGATGAGGTGGGAGTATGTTTAGAAAGATGCGCAGGAAAGAAAAACTTTTGGCAAAGGAAGAATCGATAAAGATATTAAATAAGTGTACTTCGGGGGTTTTAGGTACCATCGATAAAAACGGTTATCCCTACACCGTTCCTATGAGTTATGCTTATGAAAAAGGTAAAATTTACTTGCATAGTGCTCAAAAAGGACATAAGATCGAGAGTATAAAAAATAATGACAAGGTAACCTTTTGCGTAATAGAAAGGGATGACATTGTCCAAAAAGAATTTACTACCCATTTTCGCAGCGTTTGCCTTTTTGGCCGGGCTGTTTTTATTACCGATGACTTGCAGAAAAGAAAGGCCCTCGATCTACTGGTTGAAAAATATTTTCCCGATTATTCCGTTGAAGCAGAGGAAGTAATTAGGAAAGGATGGGCAAAGGTCTGTTTAATTGAGATTTCCATCGATCACATGACCGGCAAGGCTGCCCCGGAAAGTTCCCTATAATGGAAAAGAACAAAGAGATTTAAAGTGAAAACGGCCCCGGAGCAGTGCATTGAAATCTATTATAATTTCAAGTGATTGGCTTAAGGCTGCAATGATTTCACCCATTACAGTGATAGAGTATAATTGCCCCGGGCAAAGTAATTGATGAATTTTACATCATAAGATGTGGTGAAATAGGATGGTAACACGGAAAGCAATCCCGTTCCTAAAATTTTTAGGAGAGGGATTTTTTATTATAAAGGAGGCAAAACCATGAATATATTTATTGATGGTGCGTGGCCTTATGCGAATAGTTCATTGCATATTGGCCATATTGCATCTTTATTTCCGGGAGATGTCTTGGCAAGATATTTCAACATACCTTTTCAGGCATATATCGCTACAGGGCTAATGAAATTAGGAAAGTAAGGGCGTCAGCCCGACCATGCTTAAAGATTTTATCTTTTATGTAGGATATAATGTTCTATTTGTGGAATTAAGAGTAATGAATCTGTTAATATTGTTTTAAAAGGAGAATTGTATATGCTGAAATTTGATCCCTTGTATAATCCTTATACTTCCCGGCGTATGGCCATGTATGCCCGGCGGGGCATGGTTGCAACATCGCAACCCCTTGCTGCCCAGGCGGGCCTTGAGATTTTAAAGAAAGGCGGAAATGCAATCGATGCTGCTGTTGCCACCGCAGCCTGTTTAACGGTGGTAGAGCCAACAGCTAACGGAATCGGCGGTGATTCTTTTGCTCTTATTTGGAAAGAGGGCAAACTTTATGGATTGAATAACAGCGGCCCTGCTCCTGCTGCCATAAGTGCTGACAAAGTTAAAGCTTTGGGCCATAAGACGATGCCTAAATACGGTTGGCTGCCGGTGACTGTTCCAGGAGTACCGGCGGGGTGGGTAGCTGCACTGGAAAGGTTTGGCCGGTTAACCTTGGAAGAATGCTTGGAGCCGGCCATTGAATATGCCCGGTCCGGGTATCCGGTATCGCCGGTCCTTGCTCTAAATTGGCAAAGGGCTTTTGATATTTATAAGGCCAATTTGCGGGGCGAAGAATTTTCCGCTTGGTTTGAGACTTTTGCTCCAAAGGGGCGGGCACCCCGAGTCGGTGAAATATGGAATTCTCCGGCAATGGCTCAGACACTGCAATTAATTGCTCAAAGCAAGGGCGATGATTTTTATAAAGGGAGCCTCGCTAAAAAGATTGTTGCCTTTGCCCGGAAGTACGGCGGATTTTTGGACCATTACGATTTAGAATCTTTCCGGGCTGAATGGGTGAAACCGGTCAGCGTAAATTACAAAGGGTATGATGTGTGGGAGATACCGCCCAACGGGCAAGGCATGATTGCATTGATGGCTTTGAATATTTTAAAAGATTACTCCCTTGACCAAGAAGGAAAGGTGGATTTCTACCATAAACAAATCGAAGCCCTCAAGTTGGCTTTCTCCGACGGCTTGCATTATATTACCGATCCCCGTTATATGGAAGCTGCGGTGGAAGATTTGCTGTCTACCGAATACGGCCAAAAAAGAAAAACCCTGATTGGCGAGAAGGCCTTGGAACCCCGGCCGGGTTCTTTTGATGCCGGGGGAACAGTTTATCTTGCTACAGCTGACGGAGAGGGGAATATGGTCTCCTATATACAAAGTAACTATATGGGTTTTGGCTCGGGATTGGTTGTACCGGGTACCGGCATCAGCCTGCAAAACCGTGGTCATACTTTTTCCCTTGAAGAGGAACATATCAATTATCTTGAGCCGCAGAAAAAAACATACCATACCATTATCCCCGGGTTTTTAACCAAAGGTGCTGAAGCGCTGGGGCCTTTTGGTGTTATGGGCGGATTTATGCAACCGCAAGGCCACTTGCAGGTTATAATCAATAGTGTTGATAAAAATATGAATCCGCAGGCAGCTTTGGACTCACCCCGCTGGCAGTGGCTTGAAGGGAAAAAGATTTTTGTGGAGCCGGATTTCCCCAATCACGTCGCAAGGGCTTTGCAACGGCGGGGTCATCAAATTGAAAAGCAATTAGATATAACGAGTTTCGGGCGGGGCCAAATAATATGGCGGACCGATGAAGGTGTTTTGGTCGGTGCCAGCGACCCACGAACTGACGGACAAGTTGTGGGTTGGTAAGGAGGCTAAAATGAAAATTCTATTAACGGGTTTCGAACCCTTTGGTGGGGAAAAGATCAACCCTTCTTGGGAAGTCGTCAAAAGTATCGGCAAAATGAAATTCAACGGGGTCGATTTGGCTGTTCGCCAAATGCCCACTTCCTTTATCAAGGCGACAGAAGCCTTACACAGAAGCCTGATTGAGGAAAAGCCCGTTGTTTTTATCGGCCTTGGACAGGCCGGTGGGCGGCCTTCAATTAATTTGGAAATGTTGGCTATAAATATCAGGGATGCTACTAATCCTGACAACAATGGTTATCAACCCGGCGGGGAACCCATCGATGCAGAGGGGCCGGCCGCTTATTTTAGCAATTTACCGGTCCGGAAGCTTGTCAATGAGCTAAAAGAAAAAGGGATTCCAGCTCAGGTATCCTATTTCCCCGGTACTTTTGTATGTAATGAATTGTTTTATAGTGCTTTAAATTATCAAGCAAAGCATAAAACCCCTCTCATGGTAGGCTATTTGCATATTCCTTATTTACCTGCCCAAGCAGTGAATCATCCCAAGGCACCCTCTATGGGTATTGATATGATAATTGAGGGATTAAAAATTATTATTGCCGGTGTTTCCGAGAAAGGAAATCAATAAATAAGGAGTTGGCCGGGCGGAGTTTCCGTAAGATTACAGTTCGATTGGTGTAAAGAATGGTATCACAGGTGGGAGGCAGTATATTTGCGTTTGACTCAAAGTTTTTTTGGGCAAGATGTTCTAACTGTAGCCGAATTACTAATCGGTAAGTTGTTAATTCGCAATATTGAGGGACAAGAAATAGTTTGCCGTGTGGTAGAGACGGAGGCTTATAGTGGTCCCGAAGATAAAGCATGCCATGCTTATGGTGGACGTCGCACTAAAAGAACGGAGATAATGTTTGCCTCCGGTGGGGTAGCATACATATATTTAATTTACGGCATGCATTATTGTTTGAATATAATAACCGGGCCGGCCGGAAAGCCCGAGGGGGCATTGATTCGCGCTGTAAAACCTTTGACCGGATTGGATATTATCAAAAAAAATCGGTGCCCGGCACCGAAGCGACGGCAAGATTTAACTAACGGACCTGGCAAGTTGTGTCAAGCTTTGAAGATCGATAAAGCCCTATACGGTTACAATGTGGCCGAAGGTAAAGATCTCTTTTTTCGTCAAGACGGCTGGGCCGGCAAAATTGTCAGGTCTCCCCGCATCAATATAGATTACGCCGAAGAATATACAAATAAACTATGGCGTTTTTATATGGCTGATAACAAATATGTCTCCCGGCCGTAAAAGCACTAAGCTAAAATTGATCAATTGAAAAGAATACAGCCTTTGTCGCCGGCTATATGAGATAAGATTCATATCATCCGTGGGAAGTTGGGAAATATAATGGTGGTTGGACAGTTGAATAAATTAATTACCAACAATAATTATGAGGCAATAGCGATAGTAGGTCTGGCAAAAAATGCCGGTAAAACTGTGACATTCAATACCTTGGTAGCCGAGCTTTCTGAAAAAAAGGTTACCTTGGGTCTCGTTTCTTTTGGCCGGGACGGAGAAAGAATTGATTTGGTAACCAACAAAGATAAGCCGCAGGTTTTTATTCCGCCGCGAACCCTGTTTGTTACTGCAGAGAAAGTAATGGAGCATTGCCTCTTTCAATACGAAAAATTTATTGGTACCGGTATAAATACTGTATTAGGTGAAGTGAATATTTACCGCAGCGGTGAAAGGGGTGGGGAGGTTGAATTGGTCGGTATCAATACAGCTTTGGGGCTTAATAAGATTAGAGCCCTAATCAGAAATGAAGTTGATTTGCTTCTCGTAGACGGTGCCTTTGATCGTCGTAGCTCTGCGGCACCCCTTTTAACTGATGGCGTTATTTTGGCAACAGGTGCCGTTCTGGGTAATACCATTGAAAATGTGGTTGCCCGCACCCGCCGGGAAGTAAAAAAATTAACTCACACACCAATTCCTGATCAGGATCTTCATCG
Organism: uncultured Halanaerobiales bacterium; assembly: GCA_964568715.1. GTDB lineage: Bacteria > Bacillota > Halanaerobiia > B1SED10-174 > B1SED10-174 > CAZMQU01. Next base: position 184,800 of record CAZMQU010000001.1, on the reverse strand, counting down.
AAAAGCATTGGCAATTACCGACGAGGGTAAAGGGGGAATTATTGAAAAAAACGGAACCGTATCGATGTTCAAAACGCCTTTGTCCTTTCAATTGCCTGAAAACATTTCCAGAGACAAAATCTTGTCAATCAGTTCTTTAGTTTTATCAGGTGCTCTTACAGATAGTTTTTTGGCAGATTATTGTAACTTTTTTAAAGGTAAATTGTCGGGTTCTTCAATAATTATTAAGGATGGCACCAAAAATTTTTTATCGTCGCAAGGATATAAGATTTTCCGGGAAAATCATCTGCAAATTTTTACTTTGAATCCGATTAATTTAATTGCATTGACAGCCAATCCTTTTAATCCTGAAGGAAGCAGTTTCCAACCGTACCGCTTCCTGGCAGCTTTACGGGAGCACATTAAGGAAATTCCCATCTTTGATGTTAAGAGCAAAGAATACTTTAGCGGAGGTGGTTGCACTGAAAAATAAGCTTTTTGTCGATAAAAACATGGTAAAGCGTTGTCGCAATGCTGCAAAAAATATTGCCGACAGCATTCAAGGCCATATCGAGCTAAATACTACCGTGTCAGTGGAAAGAACTGTGTTGAGATTATTGGGAATTGATGGTGTCGATAATGATGGTGTACCTTTGCCCAACATAATAATAAAACAGGCACAAGATGAAGGAATATTGACCAAAGGTATTGCGTTTTGGTTGGGGAATGCGATGGTGACAACCGGTAATTCCCCACAGGAAATTGCTGACCGGATAAATGCGGGCGGTTTGTCTCTAAAAGAAGTTCCGCTTTCTTCTCTCTCAATAATAAAATCAACCATGGAGAAGTATGTGGAAGGAGCCTGCCAAGCTATCGTGACCAAAAGAGAAGAGCGACAAGAATTGATGGAAATTTACCCGCGGGGTCCGCAGCCGTGGTTGTATGTAATTGTTGCCACCGGCAATATTTATGATGATGTTGTTCAGGCCAAGGTTGCTGCTAGAAACGGTGCCGATATTATTGCCGTAATAAGAACAACCGCCCAGAGCCTTCTTGATTATGTGCCTTATGGAGCCACTAGGGAAGGGTTCGGGGGCACCTATGCAACTCAGGAAAACTTTAAAATAATGCGGAAAGCCCTCGATGAGGTCTCCTGTGAATTGGGAAGATATATTTCACTGGTAAATTATTCATCAGGCCTATGTATGCCGGAAATAGCTGCTATGGGTGCCCTTGAGAGGCTGGATATGCTTTTAAACGATGCCATGTATGGTATTTTATTTAGGGACATTAATATGAAGAGAACATTTGTCGACCAGTATTTTTCCCGGATGATTTCAGCCTATGCCGGTATAATCATCAATACCGGCGAGGACAATTATTTGACTACCTCCGATGCTGTCGAAAAAGGTCATACGGTTTTGGCATCGCAATTTATCAATGAAGAATTGGCTTTCCGATCAGGCTTAAAATCTTGGCAAATGGGTTTGGGCCATGCTTTTGAAATAGATCCTGATTTGGAAGACGGATTTTTGTTGGAGATTGCTCAGGCCCAATTGATACGGCAAATATTTCCCGATTCCCCTTTGAAGTATATGCCACCGACAAAATATGTGAGCGGTGATATATTCAAAGGCCATTTGATGAATGGCATGTTCAATTTTGTTTCTATTTTAACAGGGCAAGGAATACAACTTTTAGGGATGCTTACGGAGGCAATCCATACGCCTTTTATGCATGATCGGACTTTGAGTATCGAAAATGCCCGTTATATATTTAACAATGCCCGCAATATTCATGACGAGATAATGATTTCGCCAAAAGGTAAAATTCAAAGAAGAGCCAGCGAAGTTTTGTCAGCAACGACCGCCTTGTTGGAAAGTATCGCCGAGATAGGGTTGCCTCAAGCAATAGCGGCAGGGATGTTTGCTGACATAACGCGCTCCGAGGATGGTGGCAAAGGCTATGGGGGGCTTATAGAGAAAGATAAAGATTACTACAATCCTTTTTTGGACTATTTTAAAAAGGAGTTGAAGATTTGAAGCCACTGGAAAAGATGATAAAACCTTATGGAGATAGCTTTAATGATGGAAAGGTGCAATTGAGTTTTACCTTGCCAATCAAAGCAGGGCCTAGGGCGAGAGAGGCCGCCCGCCAACTGGCTGAAAAAATGAATTTGTTTGATATCGATATTGTCGCAATGAAGGATTTATCTTTGGACTATACTTTTTTTGTAATTTATGCCAAAACTTCTGTCTCGATAAATTTGGCCAATATCACAGTAACGGAAATTCAACAGGAAAAGATGTCTTTTTCAGAAATCAACGATTATATAAAAGAAAAAATTGGTCGAAAAATCGTTGTCGTTGGTGCTTGTACCGGTTCAGATGCTCACACGGTAGGTCTTGACGCTATTATGAATATGAAAGGTTTTGCCGGCGAATCGGGATTGGAAAGATACCCTTGGTTTGAAACCTACAACCTGGGCAGTCAAATTCCCAATGAAGAGTTGATTAAAAAAGCAACAGCAGTAAATGCTGATGCCATATTGGTATCTCAAGTAGTGACCCAACGGGGAATCCACATGGTGAATTTAACCGAACTGGTTGAGTTGCTGGAAGCGGAGGATATGCGGGAAAGATTTATCTTACTGGTGGGCGGGCCGAGGATTTCTCACGAATTAGCTCTGGAGCTGGGATTTGATGCCGGTTTCGGTGTTGGCACATTGCCCCCTGATGTGGCGGCTTATATTGCCAAACAACTGCCGGACAGGCTTGGGAAATAAATTTAATATTTTTGACCACTACCAAGGTGGTTAGCAAGAAAGGCGCCTTTTCTACGGCGCCTTTCTTTTAACTGTAACCGTTATTTATTGTTATCGTCATCTAATTAATCAGGCCGGGCCGATTCGATCCTGTATAATTTCGTCGGTTCCTTTATTCGGCCCGATATCTTCTTGAACACCTTTAATAAAGCGATGAACATAGAATATCTCCCGCCAAGCCCAATGTAAACGGAAGTCACGGATTTCATGCCAAGGCAGTTTGTCGAATGGAGGGCGACAAAGATTCAAAGAATTGACATTACCGACGATGCGGCCCAACCGGGTCTGCCGTCTTTTTTCTGACATCCCTTCATCGCTGACTATTATCGGGGCAGCCGGTTTGGCTACGCGAACCATTTCTGCGAGAGCTTTTCTTATGTTACCGAACATATTGATACCACCAAAGTGGAAGACCGCATCGAAACTGTCATCTTTAAAGGGCAAAAAACATCCGTCTGCCCTGATGAAAGTAACCGGAATGCCCAAATTGGCAATCCGTCTTTTGGCTTCTTCCATCATTGCCAAGGAAAGATCCAGAGCGACAATCTCACCCTCCGGGCCGATCGCCCGGGCTAGATAGGGGAGATTGGCACCGGTACCAACGGCTATTTCCAATATCCTGCCACCTTTAGGCGGATTCAGCAAATTAACAAGACGTTTGCGCTGGGAAGGCTCTCGACAACCGATTAATAGGCTCTGCATTTTTAACATCATGTCGTATCTACGGGCAGTTTTTTCCCCGTATTGATTTTGGAATAATTCATCTAAAGCTGCCAGATTATCAGTTGCAACCAAATTAGGTATGCCATTGACTATTGTATAACGTTGTTTTTCAGAATAAATTTCACCTTTGCCCATAGTCAGCGGTAAAGCCTCATAAGGACATCTCATAATGGGAAGCAATGAAGATAATCTTTGGTTTTCTTTACATCTTTTGGACATGTTATCAACCTCCTAAATAATTGACCTGAACTGTGGTTCTTTTACCGATTTACTCTCGGAAGTTCCAGCAATTTAAGATTGTCCCAAACAGTTTGTAAATTATTGATGGTCGGGGAATAAATTAATTGTCCAAAGTTTATGCAAGCGTTTATTGACTTTTGCTGAAATATTTTGGATAGTCTCAATATCTTTTGCTTCTTCCGCAAAAACGTATACGGCAATATCGTGTTGAATCCACAGAGTCAGAGCCATAATAAAGCCTAAATTGGCACTCAAAAGAGCTGTATTTTGAGCAGGGCCGAATTGGGCCAATATTGCTTCTTGGGAATCTTTTACCAGACCGAACCAACGACCGTAACGTTCGAGTTGTTTGATCTGTAGAGGGCTTATTGAATGGAAAAATTGATTTTTCAGTCCCAAGTCTTCATTACCGTATTGGAGAATATAGCTGTCGACACCCCTCTTTTCGGCGACGGTCAGTTCAGGTAATATTTCATTGAATTCCGATGAAAAGCCGACTAAAAGCAGATTGGTCCGACTGGAGGCGCACATCTCCTTAATTTGGGCCATAATATTGTCAGCCCCCAATATAGTAAGGAAGGGAGGAACCTCTCCTACGGATTCAATTTGTTGAAAAGAAGTTTTCAAAGATTCTACTGTGGATAATAATTTGGATTGATGACGATCCAACAAGGTGTTATAATCCAAGGGCCAATAAAGCTGTTTGCCGTCTTCGACCGTTAGAAAAGTAAATCCTTTTTGCAACAAACTCTCCAAAACCTCATAAACTTTAGCGCGAGGGACACCTGAAAATTTGCTGACCTCGTAACCTGTGGCCTTCGGATGTCTAACCAAAGAGGCATAAACCTTTGCTTCGTATAAGGAAAAACCCAACTCTACGAGTCCGTCAATAATTTCCAAAAAAAGATTCTCCTTTCTAATGAATGATTATCTACCAAGGTAGTTACTACTGATACTTTAAGATTATTATACACCTTCGTAGTTACTATGTCAAGCTTTGTTAAAAAATATTAAAAAGATTTGCCTTTGAAAAATGCAATGTTTAATGTTACACTATATATTGAAAGTAAACAAATAGAGTTTATCTTTGCTAAAATTGTCTATAAAGGAAGTGAGTGGACTTGTTTGCTTTTCTTGTTATTTTAGCTTTTGTCTTGTTGGTAGGATTATGGGTATGGTCCGGTTATAATTCCTTGGTTAGGTTAAAGAATTATGTAGAGGCGGCTTGGGCACAAATTGATGTAGAGCTCAAAAGACGTTTCGATCTCATTCCAAACTTAGTCGAGACTGTAAAGGGTTATGCCGGCCATGAAAAAGAGGTCTTTCAAAGGGTAACCGAGGCAAGAAGCCAAATCTCCAAAGCCGGTGATGCTGCGGCCCGTATTGAAGCCGAAAATCAATTGTCGACATCCCTAAGTCGTTTGATTGCTGTTTCGGAATCTTATCCGGAATTAAAAGCAAATACCAATTTTATGGATTTGCAAAAACAACTACAGGAGACGGAAAATAGAATTGAAAAGGCGCGGCGTCAATATAATGAGCGCATCATGCAATATCATGCCGGTTTGCGCCAATTTCCCCGTAATATTTTAGCCGGTTTGTTTAATTTTACCGAGATGGAGTATTTTTCTGCCAAAGAAACTGAAAGGGAGCCGGTACAGGTTAAATTTTAATTGCGCGACCATTGTTTGTCGCGAAAATTAGAGGGCTATAAACAAGAAAGCAATAATTGCAATTGCTCTTGACTTATTTATTGTTTCAAAGTAAAATGGGTTTACAAAATATATCTGTATTTTATGGCTATGAATAGGAAGAGTAGGGTCCGAGTGTGCGCTAAGAGAAAGAAGGACTTGGCTGGAATCCTTCTGCGTGCCAGGGCTTGAAAACCACCTGGGAGCTGCCTGCTGAAGGTTATTTAATAACTGAGTAGGACAGGCCGGTCAATGACCGTTATCAAATTGAGGGAATCAGTGCTTTATTTAAACTGATTTAGTAGAGTGGAACCGCGAAAACCTTTCGTCTCTATCAGGCGAAAGGTTCATTTTTTTAAAAGGGGTGTATAGAATGGAAGTAAAAGATTTTGAGGCTCTAAGGCATACAGCATCTCATATTCTTGCCCAAGCTGTAAAAAGAATTTATCCCGATGCAAAACTGGGTATCGGTCCGTCCATTGACGATGGTTTTTATTACGATTTTGACCTGACCGTGCGCTTATCGACAGATGATTTGGCTAAAATTGAAGAAGAAATGAAAAGAATTATTCTTGAAGATCTTCTTTTGGAGAAAGTAATAATGGGCAGAGAAGAAGCGGAAGCTACCTTTAGGGAGATGGGCGAATTATATAAACTTGAGTTGATTGCCGAGTTGCCTGCCGATGAAGATATCAGTATTTATCGACAAGGTGAATTTATCGACCTTTGCCGAGGACCTCATCTGAAGTCAACGGGTTCTGTACCGGCTTTTAAGTTGTTGAGTATAGCCGGTGCTTACTGGCGGGGAGATGAAAAGAATAAAATGTTGCAACGTATTTACGGTACGGCTTTTTTCAGTGAAGAAGAGCTGGAAAAGTACCTTTATCGCTTGGAGGAAGCCAAGAAAAGAGATCATCGAAAACTGGGCAGGGAGCTTGATTTATTCAGTTTCCATGATGAGGGGCCGGGATTTCCTTTTTTGCATCCACGCGGGGTCATTGTTTGGAACCAACTGATCGAATATTGGCGACAACTCCACAATGCAAATGGTTATGAAGAAATTCGGACCCCGGTTTTGCTGAAGGAAGAATTATGGCATCAATCAGGGCATTGGGAAAACTATCGGGAAAATATGTATTTTACTTCAATCGATGAAACCAACTATGCTATAAGGCCGATGAATTGCCCCGGCGGGCTTCTCATTTACAAATCGAGACCACGCAGCTATAGGGAATTTCCCCTCCGTATGGCGGAGATGGGCTTGGTTCATCGCCACGAACTCTCGGGCGTTCTTCATGGCCTCTTGCGGGTTCGCTCTTTCCATATTGATGATGCCCATATTTATATGCTTCCTGAACAGATAACGGAAGAGGTCCTCGGTGTAACCGCCATGGCTGAAGAAATATATAATACCTTCGGTCTGGAGTATCGTTTGGAGTTAAGCACCCGCCCAGAAAAATATATGGGTTCATTGCAGGATTGGGAGAAAGCCGAACAAGCCTTGGCTCTTGCTTTGGACAAACGGGGCTTGGCTTACATGATAAATGAAGGGGACGGGGCTTTTTATGGGCCTAAAATTGATTTTCACGTCAGTGACAGTTTGGGACGCAGCTGGCAATTAGGAACCATTCAGCTGGATTTCCAACTACCGCAACGCTTTGATTTAACCTATGTCGGTCCCGATGGCCAAGAGCATCGTCCAGTGTTGCTCCACCGGGCTCTTTTCGGCGCCATGGAAAGATTTTTGGGCATTCTGGTTGAACATTTTGCCGGAGCTTTTCCTTTATGGCTTGCCCCTGTGCAAGTTATCATTCTGCCTATAAGCGAAAAAAATATTTCATATGCTAAGCAATTGCAAGGGATATTAAATGAGAGAAATATAAGGGCCGCGGTGGACGGTAGGGATGAGAAAATCGGTTATAAGATTCGCCAAGCCCAAAATCAAAAGTTTCCCTATATGGCAGTATTGGGCGATAGAGAAACTCAAGCTTGCAATATTTCTTTACGACATCGATCAAAAGGTGATATGGGTGTATTTGAAATTGAAGAATTTGTAGCCATGCTGACCGATGAAATTAAAAACAGAAAGCTAGCAATGCCTTAAGGCATTGCTAGCGCTTATGTTTATCCTTATTCTCATGGTGAAAGCAGATTTTTGATGGACTTGACTGCAATTTATCTGTTAAAAGGTGGCTACTTGACCATGGCCTGCACATACTTTTAAATGTCATAGCGTATAATATAGGCAGAATATAACAAATAAAAAATATGGAAAATGCTGAACAATACATCTAACATGGAATATCTTTGGGGGCCCGGCAAAAAAATCGACATTATAGGAATCCTTCTAAGTTGATTTTGGGTGAATAAGTGCGATTAATGTGGTATATAGCCAAATATATGAGTATTTGAACTTGGTGTCAGCATGGAGAATGTTCTATCCCTTAAAAGAAATAATCAGGGCAATTAGGTCTTTGAATTTTATGTCCCTCTTTGGTAGAATAAATGGGGAAATAAAAAAGAGGGCTTCCCCTCTTTATAAAGCACGTTCAATTTTTCCGGATTTAATGCAGGTTGTACAAACATAGACCCTTTTCGGTGACCCTTTATGGAGTATCTTAATTCTTTGCAAGTTTGGTTTTTGTGAGCGCTTTGTAATACCGGTAGTCTTTTTACCTACGCCGCCTAGCCGCTTGGCCTTGCCTCGCCTTATAATTGTATTCGCAGTATTGGTTCCTTTGCCACAAATCTCGCAAACACGACCCATGCAAACACCCCCTTATCGGAATTTATTGTATCACATGGTTGATGGTAATGCAAGAAGGTATAACGACGGATAGAGAGAATAAATAAGTATAGTCATATAGGAAAGGGGAGTTTGATTTGCCCCAAGAAATTGTAAATAACCTAGGAAAAATAGTGATATCCAAAGATGTCATAGCAAACATTTCCGGCTTAGCCGCTATGGAATGCTATGGGTTGGTTGGAATGGCTTCTCAAAAGGTTCAGGATGGTTTGTCCGAGCTTCTCGGGCGTGAAAACTTAAGCCGGGGAGTAGCCATAAGCAGCGAAGATGAGAAATTGGTGATTGATTTGTATGTAGTGGTACAGTATGGGACAAATATAAGCGAAGTTGCCAATAATATTATCGATAAGGTTGCTTATACAGTAAAAAAAATGTTAGGTTTGTCGGTAAAAAAAATTAATGTACACATTCAGGGGGTGAGAATTGGTGAGTCAAACTAAACAATTACCCCAAAAGAAGATGGAACACATCGACTCATCGACCATGAAACAGATGGTAATTGCTGCAACTTGTTGGCTCAATGAACATCAGGCAGAGGTCGATGCTCTAAACGTTTTCCCGGTCCCCGATGGAGATACGGGAACAAATATGTACTTGACCTTGTTGGATGCTGCCAAAGAAGTGGAAAAGGCCGAAGAGGGGCAGGTTACAAATGTTATTGAAGCATTGGCCTTAGGTGCTTTAATGGGGGCAAGGGGCAACTCGGGCGTTATTCTTTCACAGCTTTTTAGGGGGTTTGCCGATGGTGTTAAAGGATTGGAAGTTTTAAGTCCTCAAGATTTAGCCCGCGGTTTTCAAAACTCCAGTGCCCGTGCTTATAAAGCTGTTATGAAGCCTGTGGAGGGAACTATTCTTACCGTTGCACGCAAAGCCGGGGAGGCCGCTTTGGAAGCGGCAGAGAGTGGAACCGATATCATAGGCGTTTTGGAGGCAACCTTGGTGCAAGCCAATAAAACTTTGGCCAAAACTCCTGAAATGCTCCCGGTATTAAAAGAAGCCAATGTAGTGGATGCCGGCGGCAAGGGCTATTGTTTTATATTGGAAGGCTATTTGCGGGCTTTGAAAGGTGATATCGGTAACGTTAGCGAATTAATTGTTTTGCCGGAGGAAAAAGCCGGTGGGGCGATAAAAAGAACCAAGCTGGAATATCTATATTGCACTGAATTTTTATTAAAAGGAAAAGGAGCCAATATTGATAAGATCCGTAAAGACTTGGAGAAATATGGAGATTCTTTGTTGGTGGTTGGCTCCACCGATGTGATAAAAATTCATATTCACACCAACAATCCCGGTTCAGTCTTGGAGTATGCTTTGAGGTATGGCAAGCTAAGCAAAATCGATATAGACAACATGGAAGAACAAGGTCACGGAGAACATAATCATGATGTCTTTCCTGCTGCTACGCCTCTTGCGCCCGATAACGTAGGTTTTGGAATTGTTGCGGTGGTTGCCGGTGATGGTTTGAGTGATATATTTATGAGCATGGGTGTGGAAAAGATTGTCAACGGCGGCCAATCCATGAATCCCAGTACCAACGAATTGGTCGAGGCCTGCAATGGTATTGCAGCCGATAAAGTAATTATACTTCCCAATAATAAAAATGTTGTTTTTACCGCCGAACAGGTCAAAGAGGTTTGTGATAAGGATGTTCACGTATTGCCCAGCAAATCAATTCCACAAGGGGTCGCTGCTATGATGCGTGTAAACCCCGAAATGGAATTTGATAAGATGCGGCAAGAGATGGCGGAGAGTTTGAAAGATATTAAGGGCGGTGAAGTTACTTTTGCTGTTCGGGATTCGAAAATTAATTCCATGGATATTAAAGAAGGCGACATTATTGGCCTGTATAACGGTAAAATAATGAATTCCGCCGCTGACATCGATCAGGTGTCTTTGGACTTATTATCTTTTATGGTTGATAAAGATGATTTTTTAATTACTATTTATAAGGGTTCGGATGTGACGGAAGAAGATGGCGAGAAACTGAAAAATAAAGTAAGTGAGAAATTTGATCATTGCGATGTAGAGTTGTATCCGGGAGGGCAACCCATTTATTACTACATCTTTTCCGTCGAGTAGGTTTGCAAAATCAGGAGGTGCATTTTCATGAAAAGGATACAAATTATCACCGACAGTACTTCAGATATAACACCGATCCTAGCAAAGGAACATGGTATTACAGTTGTTCCTCTTACCGTTAATTTTTCTGATGAAAGTTTTTTGGAAGGTGTGGAAATAACCCCCGATGAATTTTTTGCTAAATTAATTAAAGCAGAAAAACTTCCCACCACATCCCAGGTTTCCGTGGGTTCTTTCGTCAAAACATATAAAAGTTTTGTAGGTAAGACTGATGTCATTATTTCTATTCATATTTCCGAAAAGATGAGTGGTACTTATCAAGCTGCGGTAATGGCCGCTGAAGAAGTGCCTGAACTTGAGATAATACCGATAGACTCCAAAACCGTCAGTTATGCCTTGGGGCATTTGGCAATGAATGCTTCTGTTGCAGTCCAAAATGGTGCCGATGTGGAAGAAGTTTTAATCAAAATTAAACAAAGCCGGGAAACGCAAGAAGTATATTTTGCGGCCGGAACATTGGAATACCTGGTCAAGGGCGGACGGATCGGTAAGGCGCAGGGCATGGTAGGTTCCCTGTTGAATATAAAGCCTTTTCTAACGATAGACGATGAAGGTTTTGTAGCGCCCTTGGAAAAAATAAGGGGAAGTAAAAAAGCGATTGTCCGCTTGGAGGAAGCAATAACCGGCTACATTGCTAAACACGGACCCAGTTGCCGCAAAACAATAATGAATTCTGCCTGCTATAACAAGGCTGAGGATTTCCAAAACATGCTTGTCCAAAAATACGGTATCGTTGATTCTGATATAGGGGCGGTAGGTCCGGTGGTTGGTACACACCTTGGCCCCGGTACTTTGGGCTTGGTGTTGACAGTTCGCTAAAAGAATAAATACGGTTCCCAAAGGAAAATATCCACAGCAACTTAAAACGATTCAACTAAATAATAAAAGGCGTGTTCCGGCGGTAGATTATTTAACACGCCTTTCTGTATTTCATGGTGGTGAACCGATGAAAAAAGAACAAGATGCATTAAAATTTAAAATAAATAATCTTAGGGGAGTCGGTCCTGCCAGGGCCAAACAGTTGGCTCGTTTAAATATCGAGACCATCTTTGATTTACTGTATTATTTACCCCGGGATTATCTGGACAGAAAGACGGTTACAAAGATTGCTGAGATAAACCAAACGACAAAGGAAGTAACAATTTTAGGTGAAATTCAAGCTGCCCAAAAAATAAGGACAAAGCAGGGCCGAACAATTGCCAAAGTTGCCATAGCCGATGATACAGGTATAGCCTATGCTACTTGGTTCCAGTATCTTAATACTATCGATAAGTTTAAGCAAGGGGATCAAGTGCTTTTTAGCGGTAAGATTAACGCCAAAACTTTTGAGCAATGGAAACGTGTTGAATTTAATCATCCTTCCTTTGAAATAATCGGTAAAGACAATAAGTTGAACAGCGGGCGGATAGTTCCGGTCTACGGTCTAACTGAAGGTTTGCCCCAAAAATTACTTAGAAAACTTGTCTACGGTGCCCTCCGCGATTATTCCTATGCAATTCGAGAATTCCTGCCGGCAAATATTATTGACAAATATAACCTTATGAATCGCAGCCAAGCAATAAATAATATCCATTTTCCCACTGATATGCAGAAGAAGGAGGAGGCTTATAGGCGTTTGGCTTTTGAAGAACTTTTTCTTTTTCAATTTAAAGTGGCGAAAGTAAAAGCAAACCGCAATAAAAGCAAAGGCTACATTTTTAATAAAGAAGCAAGGTTGGTAGACAAATTCATAACAAACTTGCCATTTACCTTGACCGGCAGCCAAAAAAAAGTGTGGCGGGAAATCAAATTTGATATGGAAAAAGGCCAACCAATGAATCGGCTTTTGCAAGGGGATGTAGGCGCCGGCAAAACCGTTTTAGCCCTTTTGGTATTGTTAAAGGCCTTGGAAAACGGATTCCAGGGTGCTTTTATGGCACCAACGGAAATATTGGCTGAGCAACACTATTACAGTATAAAAAAATTTTTGACGGGGCTAGGTGTCATGCCGGTATTATATACAGGCAGTTTGCCTTCCAAGGAGAAGGAAGAGATTCTAGTCGCCCTGGCAGCGGGTAAGATTAATTTAGTAATCGGTACCCATGCTTTAATTCAGAAAAACGTAAAATTCAAAAATCTTGGCGCTGCCGTCATAGATGAACAGCATCGGTTTGGTGTGGAACAGCGAAAATTGCTGGGAGATAAAGGGGACAATCCTCATTTATTGATAATGACAGCTACCCCCATCCCGCGTTCTTTGGCATTTAGCTTATATGGCGATCTGGATTACTCGGCGCTGGATGAACTACCCCCCGGTCGGAAAGCCGTTGCTACTTTTTGGCGTAAAGAAAAAAGCAGAGAGAAGATTTATAAATTTTTGGAGGGCGAAATTGACAAGGGAGGGCAAGTGTTCGTTGTTTGTCCGTTGATTACAGAATCGGAGAAGTTGCAAGCGGAAGCAGCTGAAGACATGTATGAAAAATTGAAAATTCGATTTAGTAATCGGAGAGTCGGTCTGATCCATGGTCAATTGGAATCTGAAAACAGAGAAAAGGTTATGGAAGAATTTCGCAGCAATCGGATCAATATATTGGTGGCTACGACGGTGATTGAGGTTGGGGTAGATATCCCCAATGCAACTGTCATGCTTATTGAAGATGCCCAGAGATTTGGATTGGCACAATTACATCAACTCAGAGGACGAGTCGGCCGCGGAGTGAACCAATCATATTGCATCCTTATCTCCGAAGCTACCGATGATATTGCCGTAAAAAGATTGAAAGCAATGGAAAATATTAGGGACGGTTTTCTTCTGGCGGAAGAAGATTTAAAGATTCGGGGAGCAGGCGATTTTTTCGGGACACGACAACACGGTTTTTCTTCCTTTAAAGTAGCAAACTTAGCTTATAATTTAAAGTTGATATCTTTGGCTCATACAGAAGCCTATCAATATTTTATAAATAGCGATGCCCGGGAAGCTTCATTTCATTTGTTGGAAAAAGAATCGGAAGAACGTTTCCCCGGCGATATCATAATTTAAAACAGTCGGATCTAGTCATCGACCGGACCGGGCTTCCAAATTTTGCAATGATTAGGGGGATTTTATTTACATAGTAAAGAAACCGGTTTTAAACGGATACCGGTTTCTTTGGGAGAGGAGAAATGGGATTTTCCTTAAGTATTGTGCCACAGTCATTGCTATCTATACTGGAAGCATATGGGAGGGTAAATATGCGTATCATCGGCGGCAAAGCCAAGGGGCAACGCTTAATATTTCCTAAAAATAAAAATGTTCGACCTACTGCGGATCGGGTCAAAGAAGGCCTTTTTAATGTTTTACAGAATAAAATTGAGGGTTCCATTTTTTTGGACGGATACGCCGGCAGCGGCAGCATTGGGATAGAAGCATTGAGCAGAGGTGCCGCCCATGTCGTTTTTGTTGAAAAGCATCGATCCACGATCAAGTTCCTGCAGGATAACTTGAGCCGGACCGGCTTGGGGGAGGCCGCTACCGTTATATGCCAAGACCTGCACAAAGCAGCAAAGACAATAAGAGAGGATTTGAAGTTTGATTTGATATTTCTGGATCCTCCCTATCACTACAGCTTGGAGCAAATATGGCCGCCGCCTTTAATCCGCTTGCTTGCAGCGGAAGGGGTTGTAATAATCGAGCATTCCGGATCAAAATCTATGGGAATGCCTTCGGAAGGGTTAAAAATAATGAAAAGCAAAAGCTATGGCAGCACAGAATTGTTATTTTATCAAAGGGAGGCCAATGAATGAAAAAAATAGCGGTTTATCCAGGCAGTTTTGATCCGGTAACCAACGGGCATATCGATATAATGAAGAGGGCTTCGATGATATTCGACGAATTAATTGTTGCAGTATTTATTAACCCCAACAAGATTCATACTTTTTCTATGCAAGAGAGGGTAGATATGCTTGAAGCCGTGACCGGGGAATTTGCTAATATTAAAATCGATTCCTTTGATGGTTTGTTGACCGATTATGCTCAAAAAATTAAAGCAACTGCAATTATTAGAGGCTTGAGGGCCGTATCTGATTTTGAAAAAGAATTTCAACAGGCATTGATGTACAAAAAACTGAATCCTGAAATTGAAATTCTATATCTAATGTCCAACCATGAGTATGGATTTCTCAGTTCAAGTTTGATAAAAGAAGTTGCTGCTTTGGGTGGCTGTGTGGCGGGTTTGGTACCGGAAATTGTTAGGGTACAATTAAAAAAAATAAACGGTTAATCTGATCGGCGAGCCACGATTAATAAACTCAATAGGCCTGCCAATAGAAGGATTATTAAAAGTATAACCAGTGTATAAAGCATGTGACCCCATAGGGGCAATCTGGCAAAGGGATTTTTGAAAACAACCGTTGATAGTGCATGTAAAGGACGCCACCAGATGAAGGTACATCCAGCCGATAAAACGGCATGTAAAAGCCTGGCAACAACGTAGGGCTTTAGGCTCAAATCGGTGCCTTTGATCATGGTAGCCGTTTGAGCAAGCACGGATAAACCGCTCCAGGCTATAATAGCGTTGGCGATGGCTGTTCGCAAAAATAAAGAACTACCGCAGCTACTGACCAAAGATGTGCCATTTGTAATTTCAAAAATGCCGCTGAAAATCGGTAAAAGAAAGTTGCGGGGAATACGCAAGGGGAACAAAAAAACATAGTATAGCAGATTATCCAGGCAAGCCAATTGGATATTACTGATTAATTCCGTTAACACGGAAAATGTAATAATAAATCCGCCGACCAACAATATTGTACTTATGGAATTGCTAACCGCATCGCCGAATATTTCCCCCAGATTTCTTTTATCTGCAGCCCGTGCGGCAAACATCTTTGCCAAAGACTTTTTAAATAATAAGAACGGGTTTGCCGGAGTTGTTTTTGTTGATTGCCTTGCTTCTTCATCTGTTTTGTGGGTCTCGGAACTTCTGCCGTAAAACCGAAAAACCAAACCCACCATTATTGCCGCCATATAATGGCAAATACATAAAATTCCTGAAATTGCCGGAATTTTAAACATACCAATACTGACTGCACCAATCATAAATAGGGGATCAGCTGTATTACATAAGGCTAAAAGACGTTCTCCTTCTTTTTTTGTGCATAAATTCTTTGCTCGCAAATCACCGGTAATCTTGGCGCCAATCGGATAGCCGGAGGCCAGACCCATGGCAAAAGCAAATGCTCCGACACCGGGTATTCTAAATAGTGGACGCATTAACGGTTCCAAAAATGTGCCGATAAAATGAACGACGCCCAAACCAAAAAGAATTTCGGTTAAAATAAAAAATGGCAAAAGAGCCGGTAAAACAATTTCCCACCAAATTAGAAGGCCTTTGTAAGCAGCCCGGAAAGATTGCTCTGAATAAAAAACAACCCCTACAGTAACTAAAACAGCTCCCAAAGCTAACATTATTATCTTTGCTTTGTTCTTCTTAGCCATGTTCGTGCCCCCCGCCAAGATATTATCTTTAAATACTATGGCTTGTCAGTGTAAAATATAACCAAATCAAAGTTTATATCGATTGGGTGGCAGTGTTTGGCTAAAAGGGACAAAAAAAGCTGCCTATGCAGCCAATGGTTGTTGAAAAGATCAGAAAAGATAAACGAATGAGTTAATAAGACGGAGTGTTGGAAAAATCAGCGGCAAAAGTAAAGGGGGCTTTTTCGATAGTCACGGCTTCCCTGTCTTTTTTGAGGGTTAGGGGCCAACAAGGCCAAAATATCGGTGCATTGTCGTTCCAACTCCAAGGATTTAACGATGGCCATCGTTTTAAAAGGCAGGCGGCGGGGAGCAATTGAAGTGATTATAGGTATTTTGTCAGCGGATTTGATATACTTTAAAATATTTTTGCCCTCATTACTAAACCCTAGTGGGCGCAAATAGGGAGGATCATCGTAAAATTGTACTTCTTTTCTGACCTTCTCCGTCAGATTAAAAAGAAAATAGGTCAATATTCTTTGCAAGCGGGTTTTTGTGTAGCGTTTTGTTTGTAGATTACTTAAAAGATCCGCCCAAGAACCGGCGACCTTGCCGGCTTGCAAGAATCTGTTTTCCAGTCCCGGTTCCATATCGGGGAGAACTGCCAAGTCCTTTGGCCGGGCACAACGCAATTTGGCAATGATTATTTTACCCAAGTCTTCAGGAAATATCGGTGCCCTGCCGTCGGTCAACGCTTCTTTAAATATTGCGTGGGAATCAGCGGGCATCAGATCTTGCAAGAAATTGATCGCTTGCGGATAGTGATTGTTTTTTAAGATATTTCGGATTGCACCGGCACTTGCGTAACCCTCCGCCGGGGCCAAGTCGTGGAAGCTTGTTCCCAATCGTTTAATAAATACTGGTTTCATCGCGGATTTGCGGATTTTTAATGCTTTTAAATATTCAATGGCTAATATATTGTTAGCCCCTCTCAACAAGTTGTTGATTGTCGTCGGGCGGCCTGTTATTTCTGCTAGTGCTTCCGAGCGGGCCTGTGGAAATGATAAGCCGGTCGCCAAAAATTTTTTCAAAAGGCAGGAAAATTCCTCCGTCTCAAAGGCCAATATAGAGGCTATCTTATCCAAATCCGCCGGATTACCTTTATCGATGCCGAAAGAAATATGGTCGCACCCGGCAGTTTCCAGAAGGGCAATTCCGCTCCGGGCGAAATGTTCGGCGCTGCTGCAAGCGTAAGGGAAAGGCAGCTCTATAATCAAATCGATACCGGCTGACAAAGCCATACTTGTTCTGGTCCACTTGTCAACGATTGCGGGTTCACCTCTTTGCAAAAATGAAGGGCTCAACACCACAACTACCCGTTTGGCGTTTACCCTGTTGCGGCTTTTAGTCAAATGGTAAAGATGGCCATTGTGAAAAGGGTTATATTCTGCTATAATACCAAGGGTTGCCATTATAAAAAACCTCCGTTGTGAGACTAGTTTCTATATTATTGTAATGAATTCCTTTCTATATATATCTGCATATTTACCAAGCACTCTAAAGGTTTAATATTGCCTATGTCGAATATAAAACATTGGAATTTTATCGCCATAAGAGGGCGTAAAAATTAAATACTGAGATATTGTCCGTTGTTTCGGCCAGTACACTTGTTACAATGGATGATATCAGGATATGGAGGGTTTTAAATGGATTTTATGGCAAAAATACTTGAACAGGCTGCGGTTTTAAAAAAAACAATCGTTTTGCCCGAAAGCAATGATGACAGAATTATTATTGCGGCAAAAAGAATTACGGACCAAGGAATTGCTAAGATAATTTTGTTGGGGCCCGAAAAAGAAATTATGCAAAGGATGGCAAGGCTGGAAGTATCACCGGAGGGTGTCGAAATCATTGATCCGAGCGAATTTCCTCAACGAGCTTCCTATTCGGAAAAACTTTATGAATTAAGAAAAGAAAAAGGGTTGACGAAAGATGAAGCTGATAAGCTGATTCTGTCACCCCTTTATTTAAGTACAATGCTGGTCAATGAAGGCTACGCTGATGGCTCGGTTGCCGGAGCTGCAAGTGCAACCGGTGATGTTCTAAGACCGGCTTTGCAGATAATTAGAACGGCACCTGGAGTATCGCTTGTTTCCGGGGCTTTTTTTATGTTGCTGGATTCCGAATATTTGGAAGAAGGTATTGTTGCTATGGCTGACTGCGCCGTAAACCCCAATCCTGATGCTCGCCAACTAGCGGAAATCGGCATAGCGACCGCCAAAAGTACAAAGATTGTTGCCGGGTTAGAACCCCGCGTTGCCTTCTTATCTTTTTCCACCCTTGGCAGTGCTAAACATGAATTTGTCGATAAAGTAAGGCAAGCCAAAGAAATTGCTCAGTCTTTGGAGCCGGGCTTTGATTTTGAAGGAGAAATTCAAGCTGATGCGGCCTTGGTTCCGTCGATCGGTTCCTTGAAAGCACCCAATAGCAAAATTGCCGGCAGGGCCAATGTGTTGGTCTTTCCCGATTTGCAATCGGCCAATATCGGCTACAAACTGGTACAAAGGTTGGCCGGTGCCGAGGCAATCGGTCCCATCCTGCAAGGTATAGCGAAACCTATCAATGATCTTTCCCGTGGTTGTTCCGTAGAAGATATTATAAATTTGGTTGCAATTACTGTCCTCCAGGCAGGCTGAAATAATTTATTGGGATTAGAAAGGAGTTTTTTTGTTGAAAATCTTGGTTCTTAATTGTGGCAGTTCTTCTATCAAGTATCAGTTGTTTAAAATTGAAGATGAGTCAGTGTTGGCAAGGGGGGGTGTAGAACGTATCGGTATTGACGGCTCGTTTTTAAAGCATACCGCGGTGCAAAAAGACATATCTGTAAAAGTCGATGAGGTAGTAGCCAACCATAATGAAGGGATTAAAATGGTTATTGAGACCCTTGTTCATCCGGAATATGGAGTCATCAATAAAATTGAAGAAATTTCTGCGGTAGGCCATCGGGTTGTCCATGGCGGCGAGCAATTTCCTACTTCCATTTTGGTAAACGGTGAAGATGTTGTTGACAATATCCTCGATCTTACCCGCTTAGCCCCTTTGCATAACCCCCACAACGTCGCCGGCATAAAAGTGGTCAGTGAACTGTTGCCGGGTATCCCGCAAGTTGCCGTATTCGATACATCTTTTCATCAAACCATGGAACCTGTTGCTTATATCTATCCTTTGCCTTATAATCTTTATACCGAGCACGGTATCAGACGTTACGGTTTCCATGGTACTTCTCATAAGTTTGTCGCTTCCGAAGGTGCAAAATTTCTCGGCAAGCCGCAGGAAGATCTTAAAATTATTACAGCCCATTTAGGTAACGGGGCTAGTATAACTGCGGTTAAAGATGGCAAATCGATTGATACCAGTATGGGATTTACACCCTTGGAAGGTTTGGTCATGGGGACCCGTAGCGGCAGCATTGATCCGGCAATTATTACCTTCTTGCAAAACAATGTGAATCTAAACGTCATGGAGGTTGAAGATTTATTGAATAAGGAAAGTGGCCTTTTGGGTATTTCCGGTATCAGTAACGATACCCGCGATATTGAAAAAGCCGCTGATGAAGGCAACGAGCGGGCCCAGTTAGCTATTGAAATCTTCTGCTATCAAGTCAAGAAACATATTGGTGCTTATGCAGCAGCAATGGGTGGCTTGGACCTTTTAGTCTTTACAGCCGGTATTGGTGAAAACTCAGGTATGATCAGGGAAAAATGTGTCCGGGGCTTGGAGTTTTTAGGTATAGAAATTGATCCGGAAAAAAATAATGTAAAAGGTAAAGTGGCTGATATCACGGGAGAAGGTGGCAAAACCAAGGTGTTGGTCATCCCCACCAATGAAGAGCTTGTTATAGCCAGGGAAACCTTGGAATTGTTAGATAATTAAAGATACTTTGTCGCTAAGACAGTTAAGGATTTTTAAACAATTTAATATATAAGGCATCTTTTGCTATTAGATTACGGAGGGCTTGCCCAATAGACAGACAGATTTAGGGCAAGCTCCCTGCTTAACAATAGTTTTGCGCTTATCTTTTGTATTTCGGTTTTCCCGGCCGGCGGTTTATTTGCTACCCTGCTAAAATCTGATAAACAGGGGAATTACCAAAGCAGGGCAGGGGCACGGCTTATCTTGACAATGTTTTTTCTTCGCTATATAATAAATCGAGGGTCAAGGGGGAAATTCCGTTGAAAATCAAACTAAGTGAAGTGCTGAATTCAATCGGTGCAAGTAAAACGATATTTCAATCGTTGCCGCTGGAAGCAGTTAGAATTCAAAATAGGAAAATTGTGTTTCCACAAGAAATTGATGTTGAAGCGATTGTAACAAATACGCAAGATTCAATTCTGCTTCAGGTTAAGTTGAAAGGTGTTGCAATATTGGAATGCACCCGCTGCCTCGAGAATTTCCGATGGCCATTTGAGGTTGAATTTACCGAATCTTACGACAAAAAAGGCAAAAACAGCATTAATGTTAACCAATTGCTGGATATCTCCGAAGATATTTATCAAAACATTATGGTTCGCATACCGATGCAAATTGTCTGCAATGATGGCTGTAAAGGAATATGCCCGGAATGCGGGACAAACAGAAATTTTAAAAAATGCGATTGCCAACCGCAAGCTGTTGATCCTCGCTGGCGGAAATTGGAAAGCTTTTTAAAAAAGTAGGAGGTGTTTGATTTGGCTGCAGTCCCGAAAAGACGACATTCAAAAACCAGAAAACGCAAAGGGCTTACTCACTGGAAGTTGCAAAGCGTGAACCTGGTGGAATGCCCCAAGTGTGGTGAACAAAAGGTCCCACACCGCGTATGTCTCGTTTGTGGTTATTATAAAGGAAAAGCGCAAATAGAAGTATGAAAAAACTGTATTTCTAAAAAATATACAAGATAAATAACACATTATCTTGTATTTTTTTTAGTTATCTAACTTTACCAATGGTTGACAGATGAGGTTATAATAAATACATAAACCCTTGTTCTGGGAAAGGGGAATAAAAAATGAAAATCGTTATCGATGGTATGGGCGGAGATTTTGCACCCCAAGAGATAGTAAAGGGGATAGTACAGGCTGCAAAGGAAAGATGTCCGGAAATTATAGTTACCGGTGACCGGGATAAACTTCGGGATGAATTTTTGAAATGGGGTGGGTTGCCTAAAGGGGTGGAAATTCACCATGCACCGGAAGTAGTTTCCATGGAGGATTCCCCTGCCCAGGTCCTCAAAGAGAAAAAGAAGTCTTCATTGGTCCAAGGTGCCATGCTGGTAAAAGAAGGCGCCGGCGATGTTTTTTTATCAGCGGGCAATACAGGTGCAACATTGGCGGCGGGTATTTTTGTCATAGGCCGTCTCAAGGGAATCAGCAGACCGGGAATAGCTACCGCTCTTCCCGGGCAAAAAGGTATGACCCTACTCATCGATGCCGGGGCCAATGCCGATTTTAAACCTCCCCAGTTGGTTCATTTTGCCCAAATGGGCAGTATCTACACAGAAAAGGTTTTAGGAAAAAAACGGCCGACGGTCGGTTTGCTAAATGTCGGCAAAGAAGCCGGCAAAGGGAACAAAGGCTATCAGGAGGCCTACTCGCTATTGAAAGATAGCAGTGTTAACTTTGTCGGCAATGTTGAGGGCCGTGAATTGGCAATGGGTTTATATGATGTTGTTGTAAGTGACGGTTTTGTGGGCAATATAACCTTAAAAGTGATCGAAGGTACAGCTAGCACGATGGTTGGTATCTTAACAACGGAAATCAAAAGCAGTATGATTGCAAAAGTAGGGGCGTTGTTGATGAAAAATTCCCTGCGGGCGATGAAACAAAAATTGGATTTTGAAGAATACGGCGGAGCCCCCTTGTTGGGCTTAAATGCCCCGGTTATAATATGCCATGGCAGTTCCACGGCCAAAGCCGTTAAAAATGCTATCTCTGTCGGTGAAGAGATGGTAGAAAAACAGTTGGTAAAAGCTTTTCAAGACCATTTGTGAAGGAGTGATATATTCAGTGCCAAATAAAAAACCAAAGGCCGGTATCCTGGGTTTAGGATTTTATGTACCCGAGAAGACCCTTGACAACAAAGAATTGGAGAATATTGTGGATACCACCGATGAATGGATAAAAACCAGGACAGGTATCGAAAATCGTTATATTGCAGCTGAAAATCAATCGACTTTAGATCTTGCCATACCTGCTTGCGAAAAGGCTTTGGATAGTTCCGGGGTAGCTCCCTGCGACCTTGATTTGATAATCGTTGCGACCGTGACACCCCACATGTTGTTTCCGGCGACCGCTTGTTTATTGCAAGACTATTTCGGTGCAACGAAGGCAGCAGCTTTTGATCTGGAAATTGGTTGTTCGGGATTCATCTACGGATTGATTGTGGCAACCCAGTTTATAGAAAACGGTACAGCAAAAAACATACTTGTTGTAGGCTCGGAAACACTTTCTAAGATAACTGATTGGGAAGATCGTAACACCTGTGTCTTATTTGGCGATGGTGCCGGTGCTGCGGTGCTCGGACCCGTTGAAAAGGGAGGTATACTCTCCCATGATTTCGGCTGCGACGGCTCAGGTGGGCATTTTCTGGACATGCCGGCTGGTGGCTCGTATTTGCCGGCTTCCCACAAAACCGTCGATGATCGTCTTCATTATATTAAAATGGATGGTAATCAAGTCTTTAAATTTGCAGTGCGGATAATGGAACAATCTGTTAATACTACGCTGGCTAAGGTGGGCCTGACCGGTGGTGATATCGATTTGTTGGTGCCCCACCAAGCCAATATAAGAATAATAGAGTCTTCAAGGAGACGCTTGGAAGTGCCGGAAGAGAAGGTTTATGTAAACCTCGCTAAATATGGCAATACCTCCAGTGCATCTGTACCGATTGCCTTTGCGGAAGCGATGGAGAAAAACATGTTGAAAACGGATGATAATATCGTATTGGTCGGTTTCGGGGCAGGGCTTAGTTGGGGGTCGGTTTTGATTCAATGGGGCCTGTAATATTATTTGAAGGACTTTATCGGTTTATCGTGAAAATTATAGAAGAAGTTTAACTTTGTTATTTCGTACTTATTTTTTATCAGTTCTTCGAATAGTTGTTGCTTTACTATAAAGGAGTTGATGATGGATGAACAGTACAGCATTCCTATTCCCCGGTCAAGGTTCACAGGCTATTGGGATGGGGCATGATCTGTTTAAAAACTTTTCAGCGGCCCGTAACACTTTTTTTGAAGCAGACGAAGCTCTCGGTTTCAGCCTTTCCGGTCTTTGTTTTTCCGGCCCGGAAGATGAGTTGCGCCAAACATACAATGCCCAACCGGCCATTTTAACCGCTAGCATTGCCGCCTATCGCGTTTTTCTGGAACTGGGATTTTTGCCAAAAGGGTTGGCGGGGCATAGCCTAGGGGAATTTTCAGCTTTAGTTGCTGCCGAATCTATATCTTTTAAAGATGCAGTAAGACTGGTTCGGTTACGCGGAAAAATTATGGAAAAGGCCGTTCCCGAGGGGCGCGGTAGCATGGCTGCGATAATCCTGCTTCCTGAGGCTATAATTGAAAAAATATGTTGGGATGTAGAGGGGCCCGTTCAAATAGCCAACCATAACTCACCGTCGCAAATCGTTATTTCCGGCGAGAAAAAGGCCTTGCAACAAGCCATGGATATGGCTAAAAAAGCCGGCGCCAAAAGGGTAATTGAGCTTAATGTCAGCGGACCTTTTCATTCGGAGTTAATGGGCGAAGCAGAAAAGGAATTTGAGGGAGCATTGGCCAATATAGAGATTAAAGACCCGAAGTATTCTTTTTATAGCAATGTAACCGGACAAAAAGCCACCGACTCAAGTACAGTACGGACTAACCTTCTAATGCAATTGGCTCATTCGGTTTACTGGCAAAAAAGTATGGAAACAATGATTAATGATGGTCATAAAACATTTATTATCATGGGTGACGGCAGGGCATTGGCAGGTTTTTTACGTGACTTGAAAAATCCGACAGTTTCCAGCCAACAAGTTTCCAACCTGAAAAATTTGCAAAAGACCTTGGAATATTTCGGTCTCGAAACGGCACAGAAAGTAGGGGAAATATCTTGAAAAAATATTTGGCTGATAAAATTGCAATTGTTACCGGCAGTTCTAAAGGAATAGGTTACTCCATTGCGCAATCATTGGGTGCTTTGGGTGCAAAGGTAGTCATCAATTCCCGTGACGAAGGTAGGGCTGCCGGAGCTGCTCAAAACTTAATCGACTTGGGTATCGAGGCTTATGGCCTGGCTGCTAATGTTGATAAAAGCGAAGAAGCAGATTATTTGATAAAGGAAACTATCAAAAAATGGGGCAATGTGCACATTTTAGTCAACAATGCCGGCGTTACTCGTGACAAGCTATTTTTAAGAATGGATGAAGATGATTGGGATAAAGTAATGGACGTGAATCTGAAAGGACCTTTCAACTGTATAAAATCAGCCATAAGGCCAATGATGAAAAACAAGTGGGGTCGAATTATAAACATTTCATCCATTGTCGGTTTAACAGGTAATGTTGGCCAAACTAATTATTCCGCTGCCAAAGCAGGCTTAATTGGATTTTCAAAAAGTTTAGCCAAAGAATTCGGTAGCCGCAATATTACCGTAAATGTTATTGCACCGGGTTTCATTGAAACAGAAATGACGGATGTCCTTGATGAGAGAATAAAGCAAGAAATGCTGAACAGAATTCCTTTGCAGAGATTTGGTAATTCCGATGAGGTGGCCAAACTGGCTGCATTTTTGGCTACCGATTTTGCTGCTTATATTACCGGCCAAGTATTGGTTGTAGACGGCGGCTTGGCCCTATAAAGGAGGTGAAAGAATGTCCACATTTGAAAAGGTTGTCGAGATAATAGTTGAAAAACTGGGTGTTACATCTGAGGAGGTTACTCCGGAAGCCTCAATAATCGAAGATCTTGGTGCTGATTCTTTAGATATTGTTGAGCTGGTAATGGATATGGAAGAAGAGTTTGGCCTGGAAATTCCTGATGAAGAGGCCGAAAATCTTGTCAATGTCAAAGATATAGTTGACTATATTGACAAAAACTTAAAGTAATTGAAGAAAGGAAGTTCCCGGTTCGGGGGCTTCCTTTTAGGCTATAAATGGAAAGAGGTGTTTAGGGTATTGTTAAATAGAGTGGTGGTTACCGGTATTGGTCTTGAAACACCCTTGGGCTCTACGATTGATACGGTTTGGGATAATCTTGTCAAGGGTGTTTCCGGTATTAAAAGGTTGGATTCAATAATCAATGTAGATGATTTGACCGTTAAAATTGGTGCACCCGTTGAGGATTTCAATTACGAGGATTTCATCAGCCCGAAAGAAGCAAAAAGGATGGATCGATTTTCCCAATTTGCGATTACTTCTGCTATGAAAGCCTTGATCGATTCGGGTTTCAAGATTACACCCCAAAATGCCGACGAGGTAGGGGTCGTAATCGGGTCGGGCGTTGGCGGTATAAATGTCTTTGAAGAACAAGGTATAATATTTTTAGAAAAAGGTCCCCGCCGGATAAGCCCGTTTTTTATACCCATGCTCATATCCAACATGGCCGCCGGCCTTGTGGCAATTTATTCCGGGGCCAAAGGACCCAATAGCAATACTGTTACAGCGTGTGCCGCAGGGACCCATGCAGTTGGCGATGCCTACGAGATTATAAAGCGGGGAGATGCCCAAGTTATATTAGCAGGTGGAACGGAAGCTGCCCTTACCAGAATGGCCGTCGGTGGATTTGCTTCAATGCGGGCCTTGTCAACGAGAAACGATGAGCCGGAAACCGCTTCCCGCCCCTTTGATGCTACCAGGGACGGTTTTATAATGGGAGAAGGTGCAACAATTTTAGTTTTGGAATCCTTACAAAGTGCTCTCAAGCGGAATGCTCGCATATATGCTGAAATTGTTGGCTACGGCTTGACAGGGGATGCCCATCATATTACTGCGCCTGCACCGGAAGGCGAGGGGGCTCAAAGGGCGATGAAGATGGCTATGAGAAAAGCTAAGGTTAAACCGGAGATGGTCGACTATATTAATGCCCATGGGACATCTACACCCCTTAATGATAAAACTGAAACCGAAGCAATCAAAGCAGTATTTGGTGAACATGCCTACAAACTCAAAATCAGCTCAACAAAATCCATGACCGGCCATTTACTGGGTGCTACCGGTGCTTTTGAAGCTGCGGCGACCTGTTTGACTATACTACACGACAAAATACCTCCCACCATGAATCTTCACAACCCTGATCCGGATTGCGATTTGGACTATGTTCCCAACAAATATGAAGATTATGAGGTCAATATAGCTTTGTCGAACTCTTTGGGTTTTGGGGGCCATAACGGCACCTTGGTCTTTAAGAAGTTCAGGGAGGATTAGTCGATCCGATGGATGATTTGACACCTAAGAATATACGGGGATTGGAAATCCAATCCCCCCATCTTTTAAAAAAAGCTCTGACCCATCGTTCTTGGGCTTATGAAAATCATTGTCGGCAAAATAACGAACGACTCGAGTTTTTAGGGGATGCCGTCCTATCCTTGGTAGTCAGCGATTATATTTTTGAACGCTTTCCCCGAGCCAACGAGGGTGAGCTGGCTCGTTTGCGGGCCGGCATAGTAAATACCGTTGCTTTGGCAAAAACGGCTAAGACAATGAAGCTTGGCAATTATATTTTGTTGGGTAAAGGCGAGGAAAGCCAAGGTGGTCGTGAAAAGGAGTCGTTGTTAGCCGATACCTTTGAAGCTCTTATTGGTGCTGTCTATTTGGAAGGGGGATTGGCCAAGGCCCGCTCTTTTATTCTGGATGTTCACCGTGATATATTGGATTCAGTTTGTAGTGGTACCATGGATATATTGGATGCCAAGGGCAAATTGCAAGAAACCCTCCAAAACAGGTCCGGTAATTTACCCCAATACCGGGTGGTCGAAGAGATTGGCCCCGACCACGACAAAGTCTTTACGGTAGAAGTATTTTTTGAAGGCAAAATGTTGGGTAGGGGTAAGGGCCAAACAAAAAAAAATGCCCAACAGAACGCTGCCAAAGAAGCCTTGGAAAATCTGGATATCCATATGTAAAATGAATTATATTGATACCTCCCACATACTGATTTAGGGGAGGTGTACCTATTGGCTAAATTTAGAGAATTTATCTTTCAAATGATTGTAATTTTGTTTATTTTTCTTATTACTGCTCAGACTATCATTTTGAAAGGAGATAAATTTTTTGTTCACCGGTCCTCTGGCAGTAATGAAGTAAAAAATGTCGTTGCCATGTGGTTTTATCAATTTGGCCGAAGATACAAAGTTGTTATTACAATTACCCCCGGATCCTTGCAGGGGGAAGCCAAGATAATCATAAACGCTGAAAAAATAATACCGTTAAAGGGTGAAAAGGTTGAGTTAAACCTTAAGACGGGAGATTTGGTATGGTTGGATGCCCGGGCTTGCCGGGAACCGGTTTGGTTAAAAATAACAGCTTCAAACATAAAAAGCGAGCTATTTGTTGCCGGCAAAGAATTTAAGGCTTGGCGGGAACTGATATTTTTAGGGGAAGTGTCTGAAGCGGGCAGGTTATAGTATTGATAATGTCGAATTAAGAGGATTGAGAGGTGGTGCAATGAATAGGAACAAAAAAATTGTTATTGCTATCGATGGGCCGGCCGGGGCCGGGAAAAGTACCATCGCCAAAAAAGTAGCTGTAGAAATGGCCTATGCCTACCTCGATACGGGAGCAATGTACAGAGCGATGACGCTAAAAGCAATTACCTTGGGGTTGGACTTGCATGACGAGGAATCAGTTTCGGGCCTTGCGGCAAATACGGAAATTCGGCTGGCCGGTGGACAAGTATTTCTCGACGGCGTCGATGTAACCGCGCAATTGCGCAGTAATGTTGTCGAGAACAATGTTTCCATTGTTTCACGCTATAGGGATATCAGGGCTTTCATGATGATTCAGCAAAGAGAGCTATGTCTTGGTAAAGGGATAGTTGCCGATGGGCGAGATATCGGTACCCAAGTTTACCCGGAAGCGGAATTAAAAGTGTATTTAACTGCTACACCACAAATCCGTATTAAAAGGCGATATTTGCAGAATATCAGTACAGGTAACGAGAAATCTTTAGAAGAAGTAAAAAATGATATATTTTCCCGAGACAACATCGATTCAAGCCGGACAATCGGACCTCTTAAGCCGGCTGAGGATTCTGTGTATTTGGATACATCGAATTTAACCATTAAAGAAGTGGTTCAAAAAATAGTACAATGGGCAAGGGTGATCATTCAAGGTGAAGGCCATTAAAAGAATTTATGTTAGATTTTGTTCGTTTACCGCGGCACTTATTTTACTTATTTTTTATAAATTGTTTTTTAGTCTAAAAATCAAAGGTAAAGAAAATATACCGGCAAAGGGTCCTTATATTATAATCGCCAATCACCAGCATCTTTTGGATCCAACTTTTATCGGAGTTGCCCTTTTAACAAAGCAAATATACTTTATGGCAAAGGAAGAATTATTTCGTTCTTGGTTTGGCAATTGGTTCTTTAGAAGCTTGGGGGCTTTTCCGGTTAAAAGGGGAAGGCCCGATCGGGTTGCTATACAAACTACAATGGGGCATCTCAGCAATGGCAACATTGTTTGTTTGTTTCCGGAAGGTACCCGACAAAAAGCCGGTACTTTTGGCAAAGCCCGCTCTGGGGTCATAAAGATTATTCACCAAGCCGACGTTAAAGTATTGCCTGTCTTTATTGACCTAAATAACTGGCAAAGACCAATCACTGTAAGGTTTGGTGAAACTTTTTGCATAGACTTCCCGGAAGAATCAACAGATAGGGATTTGTTATCTGAGAAATCGGCGGAATTGATGGATAAAATTCGTTATTTATCAGAAAAAAAAGAGGAATAATTACCTCCTACCGCGAAAAGATAAAATTGTAACAAAGTCCAGGAGGAGTGCATTTGGAAATTATAGTGGCTGAAAATGCTGGGTTTTGTTTTGGTGTTGAGCGGGCCTACGGCATGGTTTTAGAGGCCCTTGATGATCCCAACGTTCCTAAACCGATTTATACTCTAGGCTGTTTAATTCACAATGACCGGGTTGTCGATTATTTAAAGGAAAAGGGAATAGGTTGGATAGATGCTGTAGAGGATTTGCCGGAAGGAGAGTGCGGTACAGTCATTATCCGCTCTCATGGTGAGCCTCCCGCCACGGTGGATAAGTTGAAAGACAGATGTTGGCATATTATCGATGCTACTTGCCCTTATGTTCAAAACGCTCAAAACATAGCTCAACTACTACACGAAAAACAGTATAAGGTCATTATTTATGGCGATGCTTTGCACCCTGAAGTAAAGGGAATTTTGGGGTATACTAAAGATAAGGGGATTGCAGTCTTGTCTGAAGATGAATTGGCTGCAATTAAACTTCACGGTAAGATAGGGTTATTGGCCCAAACTACAAAAAACTTTACAACATTTCAATCTATAGCCTGTGCCATATTGCCCTTTGCCAAAGAATTACGAATTTATAATACAATTTGCACTGTAACAAAAATGAGGCAAGAAGCAGCAGCCAACTTGGCGTCAAAAGTAGATAAAATGCTTGTAGTCGGCGGCAAAAACAGTTCCAATACCAAAAATTTAGTCCGAATTTGCAAAGAAAGCGGAACAGACACTTATCATATTGAAGGTTCTCTTGAAATTAACCCTGAATGGTTTATAGGAATAGATAGGGTCGGCATCACTGCCGGTGCTTCGACTCAGCAATGGATTATCAAGGAGGTTGAGGAATTTATGGGTGAACTATCAGAAAAAGGAAACAATGAACAAGAAATTAAAAAGGAAAACAGCAGCAAGGATATCCTGACGGATACCAACGATTCGGAGACGGATATCCAAGAAGAAACAGAGGATGCAGCAATCTTTAAACCAGCCGATGATGAGAACGTGATACACCCAATGGATACTGTGGAAGCCTTGGGATACAACAAAAGCTTAAAGGAATTTCATAAAGGGTTGATAATTGACGGCAAAATTGTTGAGATTCGCGATGATGGGATTTTTGTCGATGTCGGCTATAAGACCGAAGGTTTTGTACCCAGTCGCGAACTTGGTACTCAGCCTATTGATGATCCCCGCGAATTATTTGAAGCCGGCCAAGAAATAAAGGTATCTTTTATGGGAACGGACGAAAATGGTCAAATCAAACTTTCCAAAAGAAAAGCTGATCTTGATTTGGCTTGGGATAATATCATTGAAGCTCAAAAAAATAATACAACCCTAACAGGAGAAGTAACAAAAGTTGTTAAAGGCGGCCTTGTTGCCGATGTTGGACTTAGGGGTTTCATTCCCGCCTCCCATATTGCCATTGAATATATTGAAGATTTAAGTCAATTTGTCGGGCAAAGGATTGAAATGAAAGTCTTAGAGGTTGAAAAGAAAAACAACAATGTTGTTCTTTCCCGGAAAAAGGTTTTGGAGGAAGAACAAGCCCATTTAAAAGAGGCTACCTTAAATCGGATTGCAGAAGGAGATATCGTTGAAGGTCTGGTAACCAAAATTGTTGATTTCGGTGCCTTCATAGATATAGGGGGCATCGAAGGGCTTTTGCATATCTCCGAAATGTCTTGGGGTCGAATAGAGCACCCTTCCAAAATAATTTCGGAAGGCGAAAATATCCAAGTTAAAATACTCAGTATCGACCTTACAACGGAAAGAATTTCTTTGGGGCTCAAGCAAGTCTTACCTGATCCATGGGATAATTTTGTTGCTGAGTACCAAGTCGGCGACAAAATAGAGGGTGAGATCACTAAAATTGTCAGTTTCGGTGCATTTATGGAAATAAAAGATGGTATTGAAGGTCTGATTCATATTTCCCAATTGGCTCGTCGCCACGTTGAGTCGGCCGATGAGATTGTTAAAAGGGGCGACCGGGTTACCGCTAAAATCATCAACATCAATAAAGAAGAACGCAAGGTAGGTCTCAGCCTCAAGGAAATTGAAATTGAAGAGCACAAAAAAGAGATATCAGCATTGATTGATCATAGAGATGATAGTAATATCACGATAGCCGATATGGTCGGAGATATCTTTAACAATAAGAAAGAATAAAAAAAGACTAAAAAACCCTTTGAGGGTTTTTTTTTTGCCTTTTTCAGCGTATTATATGAACTGTTGCCGGACATTATAACAAAGAGGGGGGCTGCGTTCGATGGTCGTTGGAATTGTGCTTCTTTTGATTATCAGCTCTTTAATTTATTTTGGCTTTATCCAAAGGGTCCTTGATCACCTCCATTTAAGCGACAAGGCGGCTCTTTTTATAATATTTTTAATGATTGTCGGCAGTTTTATAGATATCCCCTTGACCAAAAGGCCCAATATTACGCTGAATGTCGGCGGTGCATTGATTCCAATTTTGTTGGCGATTTATGTTTTAACAAAGGCTGATACAAACAGGGAAAGATTTCAAGCCATAGTCGCTTCTTTATTAACCGGGCTGGCAATTTATATTACTTCAACTTTTTTGTTGGGCCATACCCTGCCGCAAAAGGACTTTATTGATTCAAGCCTCCTATTCGCAATCGTTGCCGGAGTTTTTGCCTATTTATTGGGCAGGAGTCGGCGCGGTGCATTCGTTGCCGGCATAGGAGGTATTACATTTTATAATCTTTTCAATTGTTTGAAGTTTGCTCTTGCCGACCAACCCAGCACAGTAAAATTCGGCGGAGCCGGTATCTTTGATACCCTTGTATTATCAAGTGTTTTAGCTTTAGGTTTAACCGAACTTTATGGTGGAATCATCGAGAGGCTTTTTACTAAAACAGATAGGAATGAAGATTCACGACAAATAGACTTTTTAAATCATGAAAGGAATGGTGCCGGAGAGGATGAAAAATAGATCAGCCATGATTATGGCGGCATTATTGCTTTTGTTAATTTTCCAGCCGGTTGTCCACAGCGGGGAAATGTCCAAGGTATATTCCGTTTACGATAAAAACGGCTCTTATATTTTCAGTACAACAATCGGCATAAGCGTCGGTGATAGATATATAAATGAACTGAACCGTGAATATTTGATTATCGAAGTTGATGGACAAAAAGGAATTGCCGAATTTCTCGGTATAGTTGATCTTTTGTCGGAAGCCAGCTGGAATGAAGAAAACGGATTCGCTGATGCGAAAGTCGCAACTACCCTGACAAAAAAAACAAAACAAATCGGTATCTATCATACCCATACCGGTGAAGGTTATTTTCCGGGGGAGGTAATCAAGGAAGGTTTTGGTGACATATATAAAGTTGGTGCGGCTTTTGTAAAAGAATTGCAAGCCAAAGGTATAAATGCTTTGCAGTCCTGGGAAAATCACTTGCCCCACGATGCAGCTGCCTACGATCGTTCCCGCACAACGGCCGTGAAGTTTATAAGGGAAGGAGCCGATGCTATATTTGATGTCCACCGGGACGGAGTACCCCGCCGGGAAGAATACATTGCAATGGTTGGCGGCCAAGTTATCAGCCAAATACGCTTGGTGGTTGGCAGACAAAATCCCAACATGAACCTCAATGATCAACTGGCCAGACGAATAAAGGCATCGGGCGATTCACAGTTTCCCGGTTTGATTAAGGGCATATTTTATGCCAACGGTAAATACAATCAAGATTTATCTCCCCAGGCCTTGTTGTTTGAAATGGGTACCCATGTTACTACAAAAGAGGAAGCTATCGCCAGTACAGCCCATTTGGCAACTATAGTAAATAATGTACTTTATGGAAAGGACGCCCCTCGGACCAGGTGGTCCTTGTTCAAAAGTATAATTAAAAACATTGTCACGACCCTCTTGGTGTTTTCAGGTGGTATTCTTCTCTACCTATACGTTAAAGAGGGCAATTGGCACGGGGTTAAAGAAAAACTGGAACATTTTTTTACGGTTGAATTCAAAGATGTCTTGGCAACATTTAAAGATTTCAGCAGGTCCAATCAAGATAAACGATGAAAGGGGATCCCTTTGTTGCAATTGTTATGGGGATATTGTTCGGATTTCTGGGGCGATTTTATATGTTGAAAGTTGATTATCGTCAATATCCGAGTTATCCTCACGGCTATGTCACCCATTTGACTTTTGGGTTGATTGCAGCCGCCTTAGGGGCTCTTTTCTTGCCGGCGCTTTTGGCCAAAGATTTCGTAGCGGTAACATTTCTGTCCTTGGCTGCCCAACAATTTAGAGAAATACGCAAGGTTGAAAGAGAAAGTTTGCAGATAATTGAAAATACCGAGTTAATACCCAGAGGGTCTGGCTATATTGAGGGAATAGCCAAATTATTCGAAGCCCGTAACTACTTGGCCATGTCAATTGCTTTAGTAATTACGGCTTCAACATTTTTAACCGGATCGATTCCAACTATACCGATAGGTCTTATTGCAATTTATGTTGCCAATAGGATTGTCGTTGGTGAAAAAGTCGGGGATATAGCAGTAGTTCGTAAAGACAACATAATATTCGAGGGACCCAACATCGGCATCGGCAAAGAAATAATTATGAATATCGGCGAGCCGGAAGCCTTGGAAATATGGAAAACATCCGGCTTGGCTTTTTCAATTGAACCCAAAGATGACAATGCCCGGATAACGCTGAGTAATAAAGGGCAAAGGCAGGCAATTTTACACGATGTTTCCTCCCAGCTTGGTGCCAAGGTCGATGTGGGAATACAGCATTTTCAGCCGATGATTCGGGTAGAATTGGCAACGGGACGCCTATTGATGCTTGTCGTTCCCAATGAGCCCGACGCAGGACCGCTTATAAAAGCTATAGAAGACACACCTTTAATTGAGACAGCTTCAAAAAAACCGCTAAAGAGTACAGCGGGCAGAGTAGCCGCTGATTAAAGGAGAGATACAATGGGAACCAATACTGCCGGTCAAATCTTAGCGATTGTAACTTGTCAAGAATCAGAACGAAAGATTAAAAGCGGTGTTCCGACATTTTTATTGGCCGACAAAGAAGAAGTTGAGGAGGTTGCTGTTCTTTTAGCCCGTATATTAGCGGGGATGGTCCATGATCTTAAAAACGGCATATATATAATCGTTCGCCATTAACAATGCTTGACTATTGGACTACAATAATAGATAATTGTATGCAAAGACACTAGGGGGTAAAAAATGGCCATTATACGTGTTGTATGCCCTGGCAGTCCTGCATATAACGCCGGTTTGCGAGCCGGTGATGTAATAAAAAAAGTTCAAGGCCGGCCAATAAAAGACTATCTTGATTGGCTGCTTTTTACTGCTGATGACTCATTTCTTGTAACGGTAAAAAAAAAGAATACAGACAAAGAGGAAACTGTTCTTATCGACAAAGGTTGTCAAAGTTTAGGTCTTTCCCTGCAAGGCATTATTTATGATCGCCTGAAGCTTTGCCACAATGACTGCATCTTCTGTTTTGTGGACCAAGGGCACCCGGAAAGTCGCCCGAGCTTGTGTTTAAGAGATGATGATTACAGGTTTTCTTTTCTACAAGGCAGTTTCATAACTTTGTCGAATTTGACGGAGGCTGATCTCAAAAGGATAAAGCTATTGGCGATTAGCCCCTTATTTATTTCAGTCCACACAACCAACGGACCTTTACGTGCTAAAATGATGCGCAATCATAAGGCAGCAAATATTCTAAAGCAATTGCGAGAGCTGGCCGCTGCGGGTATTTTTTTCCATATTCAAATTGTAATATGCCCCGGTTACAACGATGGTATAGAGCTTGAAAATACACTGGAAGACCTCTCGTCTTTGGGCGAGAATGTACTTTCCATCGGGGTGGTACCGGTGGGCTTGACCGATTATCGCCAAGGGTTGGTAGATTTGGAGCCTGTTACCCGAGACTTGGCTGAAAGCATAATAACATCGGTTGACAAATGGCAAAGCCATTTTCTCGCGGAGCGGGATCAAAGAATAATCTATGCTTCCGATGAATTTTTTTGGTTGACAGACTGTCCTGTTCCGACCGCCGATTATTATGAAGACTACCCAATGATTGAAAACGGTATCGGTTTGGTAAGAAATCAAAGAGATCAGGCAGAAACGACTTTAAAGTCATATGTCAAAAAAGGAAAGCCCTTGGTACAAAGCATCGGAATTATTACCGGTGTAATGGGTGAGTGGGCATTAAAACCGATATCTGAACAGTTTCAAAAAGCAACCGGTGTAAAGGTAAATTTGCTGGTGATTAAGAATACATATTACGGTTCCAGTGTTACCGTAACCGGTTTATTGGCGGCAAAAGACATTTTTACAGCCTTAGATACTGAAGAAATACCGGAAACGCTCTTCATCCCGACTATCATTTTTAATGAAGAAGGAAAAACTTTGGATGATTATTCAATTGTAGATTTCCAAGAAAAATTTCCGAACACTAGAATTATTCCGGTTGACAACATTGCCGGTATATTAGGCTATCTTTGCAAGGAGGATTGGCAATGAAACCAATTGTAACAATTATCGGCCGTCCCAATGTCGGGAAATCCACTCTTTTCAACCGATTGGTGGGCAGACGGCAAGCTATAGTCGACAATGTGGCAGGTTTGACGAGAGATAGGCTCTATGGAGAAGTTGAGTGGGGAGGCAAGCATTTTACTTTGGTCGATACCGGGGGTTTGATTGATGATCCCGCAACCTCCATCGAAAAAGCTGTCTGTAATCAAGTTGCTATGGCCTTGGAAGAAGCCGATGTAGTTCTTTTTGTTGTTGATGGACAAATCGGTCCCTTACCGGCAGATAGTTCAATTGCCGACATGGTAAGAAAAAAGAACAAAAGGGTATTTTTAGTAGTCAATAAAATCGATGATTTTCTCGGCCAGGAGAAGAATATCTGGGATTTTTCTTCTTTGGGTTTTGAAGAATTACTGCCTGTCTCCGCTGAACATGGTTTGGGAACGGGGGATTTACTTGATTCGATTGTAAATATTATGGCTGAACCCGGTTCGTTAGAAGAAGATACCTCATTAAAGATGGCCGTCATCGGTCGGCCCAATGTGGGCAAATCTTCTCTGGTCAATGCAATAATCGGTGAAGAAAGGGCAATAGTAGATGATCAACCGGGCACTACCAGGGATGCTATTGACAGTAAATTCACCTGGGAAGGAACCGACTTTACTATTATTGACACAGCAGGTTTACGCCGACCGGGTAAAATAAAAGGCATTGAAAAATACAGCTCATTGCGAGCCCACCGGGCAATTGAAAGAGCTGAAGTTGTAATTATTTTGCTTGATGCCCAAAGCGGCTTGGTCGAGCAAGATAAAAAGATCGCCGGCCTTGCCCATGAGGGTGGTAAGGGGATAATTATCGGTGTAAACAAATGGGATCTTTCCAATATAAGCCGAGAAGAATTCAATGACAATTTTTTCAGGGAGGTCCCTTTTTTAAATTATGCACCCCTCGTGTTTTTATCTGCTACAAAACGTTGGGGGATTAATCCTCTTTTGGAGACGGTTAAAATTGTGGAAGAGGAATGGAGGAAAAGGATAAAAACCGGCATTCTTAACGAAGTGTTGCAAGAAGCGGTAACAATAACTCCTCCCCCCAGCCATAGGGGAAAGGTGTTAAAAATATATTTTGCAACCCAAGTTGCGGTAGCACCTCCGACCATAATATTATTTGTCAATGATAAGAAATTGGCCCACTTTTCGTATATTCGATTCTTGGAAAATCAATTACGCAATGCTTTTAACTTTTATGGAAGCCCAATATGGCTTAAATTGCGCCAGAAAGGAGAATTTAATTAATGAACAAAGTAGTTGTTTTGGGTGGTGGAAGCTGGGGAACGGCTTTGGGGGTCCACCTGGCCGGCCTGGGGAATCCGGTTTCCATTTATGATGTAGGGGAGCAACAAATCAATGAAATCAACATCCACAGAAGCAATTCAAGGTATTTACCGGGAATCACCATTCCTCAAAATATAACCGGCTTTACCGATTTAGACGTGGCAATGGAAGGTGCCCGTTTTGTAATTGTTGCCGTACCTTCCAGCCATGTTCGCAATCTAGCGCAGGCAGTATTGCCCTTTATCAATACTAATATGATATTTATAAATTGCAGTAAAGGTTTAGAAAGCAAAAGCCATTTACGGCTTTCGGAGGTTTTAA
This sequence comes from uncultured Halanaerobiales bacterium, assembly GCA_964568715.1. GTDB lineage: Bacteria > Bacillota > Halanaerobiia > B1SED10-174 > B1SED10-174 > CAZMQU01. The sequence goes on along the minus strand of CAZMQU010000001.1, from coordinate 147,787 downwards.
TTAATACCTTCGGTGTTGGTTATAAGTCAAATATTACGGTATTATCCGGACCCACCCATGCTGAGGAAGTCAGCCGGGAATTGCCTTCTGCAGCAGTTATTGCCGGTATCGACGAAAACAATATTACGACTGTACAACAACTATTCAATTCTCCTTCATTTCGCATTTATACCCATAATGACATCATTGGAGTTGAACTGGGTGGGGCCGTTAAGAATATTATTGCCATTGCCGCCGGTATTTCGGATGGAATGGGCTATGGTGATAATTCCAAGGCGGCACTGGTTACAAGAGGATTACAAGAGATGATAAGATTAGGTACTTCTTTGGGTGCGCAATTGCAGACTTTTTCAGGCTTATCAGGCTTGGGTGATTTATTTGTAACCTGTGCAAGCAAATATTCACGGAACTGGCGATTCGGTAATAAAATCGGTGGCGGAATGGACATGGCCTCGGCTATAAAGGAAGTGGATCAAGTGGTGGAAGGTATACCGACTACTGATGCAATCTACAGTCTGAGCCTCGAATGTGGAGTTGACATGCCCTTGACAAAAAAAGTTTACGAAGTGCTTTTTAAAGGATTGGACCCGAAAGAGGCAGTAAACAAGCTGATGGGTCGTTCCTTAAAAAATGAAATGGAAGATCTTTAAAAAAGTGGTGGCAATTATTCCTTAAGAGGAGCATAAATCTACCCCCTTTTCATATATATATATTGATGCCAAGCTAATGAATAAAATGGGAAGGGGGGAAAGAGTTGGAAGTATTTAATATTTATAATGATATAGCTGAAAGAACCGGCGGTGATATCTATATTGGCGTAGTGGGTCCTGTACGAACCGGAAAGTCTACTTTCATAAAAAAATTTATGGAATTACTTGTTCTCCCCAACATAGAAAATAAACACGTTTCCCAAAGAGTCAAAGATGAACTGCCTCAATGCGGCGGTGGTAAGACAATTATGACTACAGAACCGAAATTTGTTCCCGATGAAGGAACTCGTATTTCTGTAGCGGAGGGAATCGATTTACAGGTGCGTCTGGTCGATTGTGTTGGCTATACGGTGGAGGAAGCTTTGGGTTACGAGGATGATGAGGGTCCAAGGATGGTCTTGACACCGTGGTACGACCATGAAATTCCATTTCAGGAAGCGGCGGAATTGGGTACCGAGAAAGTAATAAAAGAACATTCGACAATTGGCCTGGTAGTTATAACCGATGGTACAATCACGGAGATTCCGCGTGAAAATTATTTGCTTCCGGAGGAAAAAGTAATAAATGAATTGAAAGAGATAGGCAAACCTTTTTTAATAGCTCTCAATTCTACGCAGCCGGAGGCCAAAGAAACCGTTGAGTTGGCAAATAGCTTGATGGAATTGTATGCAGTTCCGGTTATACCTGTTGATTGTTTGAATTTGGATCGGCAAGATATAACCTTGCTACTGCAGGAGATTTTATATGAATTCCCCGTAAGGGAAATGATGGTCAATCTTCCCTTATGGATGGATGAGTTGGAAGAAGATCATTGGTTGGCGCAAGAGTACAGCAAGTCCATACCGAAGGCTGCACAAGATGTTTATAAGGTACGTGATATTTACAACTTTGTTGATTTGCTGTCGGAAAATGAGCATACTCAAGAAGTGCATTTAAAGGAAGTTGATCTGGGTAAAGGTTATGCAACGATTAACATTGGTTTGCAGGAAACTCTTTTCTATGAGGTTATGGAGGAGTTTACCGGTTTGGATATTCAAAACGAGTTAAACTTGTTTAGGTTGGTTCGTGATTTAAGCATAGCAAAAAAAGAGTACGATTTAATTGCAACAGCTTTGCAGAATGTTAGGGAAAAAGGTTATGGTATTGTATCGCCCAGATTGGAAGACATGTATTTTGAAGAGCCGCAACTATTTAAAAAGGGAAACCAATTTGGCGTAAAACTTAAGGCTTCAGCACCTTCAATCCATTTATTGCGTGCCGATATATCAGCTGAGGTATCTCCGGTAGTTGGTACCGAGAAACAAAGCGAAGAACTATTGAACCATTTGGTGCAAGAATTTGAAGATGATCCGGCAGCGATATGGGAATCGGGATTTTTAGGACGTTCCTTGCATGATTTGGTAGGAGACAGTATAAAAAGTAAAATTTATCGGCTTCCTGAAAATGTTCAGGAAAAAATGCAGGAAACGTTACAGAAGATTATCAATGAAGGCAGTGGAGGCCTGATTTGTATAATACTTTAAGGGATTGCAAGGGGCTCGAGCCTGATAACTCGAGCCCCTTTTACCATTATTAGGGTAGGTTATTGCTATATCTTTACTGTTTGGCTCAAATAAATAAAATTATTAACAACAGATGCAAATATTATCGTGATAATGCAGGAGTTTATTGAGGTATAACGAATTTTAAGGTGTGGGCATGTAAGAATTGGAGGAGGTGAAACTTCTTGACAAAAACAGATTTAATTGATAAGGTAGCAGAAAAAGTAAAAATGACTAAAAAAGATGCAGGTGAAGTTGTCAACGTCATATTTGATACCATTACTGAGTTTCTTGCCAGCGAGGCTAAGAAAGCACCTAAAAATCGAGCAAAGGTACAAATTATTGGTTTTGGCAGCTTTGAGGTAAGAGATAGGAGTGCCAGAAAAGGTTTGAACCCAAGAACAAAGGCCCCCATCGATATTCCTGCTAAAAAAGTACCCAGCTTTAAACCAGGTAAAGCATTTAGAGAAGCAGTCGACAAATAAGAATTTAGCTTTAATAATTTTCTAGTACAACGAAAGTAGAAAGGTTAAATCCTTTCTACTTTTATTTAGAGGGAAAAACAAAACAATATGGAATTTATTCATATTACTCAGTTCAAATGAGAAGAGGTGAAGAAATAATGAAAAAAATAACAATAACTTTATTTGTCTGTTTTGTGGCATTGTTTTTAACCACAAATACGATTAATGGCCAGAGTTTTTATAACGCCAGAGCCTTTTCCATGGGTGGGGCTTATGTTGGACTAGCTGATGATCATACGGCAATTTTCTATAATCCGGCCGGCCTTGCCCACAAAAAGTTTATTGGTTTCAGTATGGGTGCTACGGGGGGCTTACAAACCGATAGCGTTGATTCAATTGAAAATTTTGTTTTAGCAGTTATAAATGATGATTGGCAAAATGTCTTGACAAATTTGGCCGCTGAAACCGAGCTTTTTATTGGCAGATATGGTGGCTCAGCCGGCCTTCGTTTTGGGAATTTTGGTTTTGGTGTCGGCCAAAGCGGACTTGGAACCATATTGATACCGGAAGAATCCGTGACTATGCATAAAGAAACGAGCTATAATTTATCTTACGGATATTCAATTGTTGAACCTTTTGCCGATATCGGTTCATTATCGCTGGGCTTAAGTGTGAAATTTTTGCAAGGTTTTAACTCTTATTTTAGTATTGGTAATGATAATGTGGTGACCCTTGTTGACAAATGTGCCGGTAAAGGGCTTGGTGCCGATTTGGGCGTCATGCTGAAGTTATCGGATTTCATTAATTTAGGCCTGAAAGTAGATAACATTCTCAGCTTATATAAATGGGATGATTCCGAAAAGGAAAGCTTGCCCCGTATATATACCGCCGGAGCTGCCATAAAAATACCTTTAATTGATTTGTTGGCAGTTGCTGATATCAGCAATGTACCTAACGCAACCGGTTCCAATTTCCGGCTGGGCATGGAAAAAAAGTTTCTCTTGGGTGCTTTGGCTATCCGAGCCGGCTTGGCCCAAGAAGCTGACCAACCGAGATTATACACCGGTGGGTTAGGCTTAAATTTGGGACCGGTAAAAGCTGACTTGGGTCTAGGAACCGATAGTTTTAGATTTAACAATGTAAGCGCAACTATAGGGCTAAGGGTTGATTTTTAAAGGAGGAAATTAAAAAGATGGATAAGACTTTAAAACTGTTGAAAGAAATAACGGATCTACCGGGTATTCCAGGTTTTGAATACAATGTCAGTAAATTTATCAGAAAAGAGCTGGAGGGATTTGCTGAATTTTCCAGTGATAAATTAGGTAGTATTATTTGCAAAAAAACCGGTCAAGAAGACGGACCTAAAATAATGCTCAGCGGCCATATGGATGAAGTGGGCTTTATGGTCAAGCGTATAACTGATACGGGCTTTATTACATTTACTCCTTTGGGCGGTTGGTGGAATCAAGTTATGCTGGGTCAAAGGGTCCATGTAATTGGCAGGCAGGGTGTAGTTGAGGGGCTCATCGGGTCGAAACCGCCCCACATCTTGGGTATGGAGGAAAGAAAAAAACCGGTTGATATTGCAGACATGTTTATCGACATAGGTGCAAAAGATAAAGATGAAGCAATGCAAGCCGGTATTAGGCCCGGCGACCCAATAGTGCCTTACAGCGAATTTGTAGTTCTGAATAACAAAGAAAATCTTATGGCGAAAGCTTGGGATGATCGTATCGGTTGTGCTTTATTTATCCAGCTGTTACAAAAATTGGCCGATATCGAGCACCCCAACATTGTTTACGGTGTGGGTTCAGTTCAGGAAGAGGTAGGCTTGCGGGGGGCGAGGACCAGTGCCCAGATGATAAAGCCGGACATCGGGGTAGCCCTTGAGGTTGCCATTGCCGGAGATATGCCGGGAGTAAAAGAGGACAAAGCCCAATCAAAACTCGGTAAAGGACCTGTTGTATTGCTGTATGATCGTTCGATGATACCCAATGTCAAGCTCAGGGATTATTTGATTGATTCGGCTGAAAGAGCCAAAGTACCTTACCAGTTTGACTTGATGGAGGCAGGCGGCACCGATGCCGGCTCAATCCATTTGACGAACAGAGGAGTTCCGTCTATAGTTATTGGAATCCCCACCCGTTATATTCATAGCCATTACGGTATAATTAACAGGGAGGATTACGACAATACTCTCAAACTGTTGGTTGAATTTGTCGTTGGTTTGGACAGTAAAACTGTGGCCGGTTTTTCTGAAGCTTAGAGGAGAGAAAAATGAATTTGGCCAATTTTATTACACTACTTAGGTTGTTACTAATACCGGTCTTGGTATATCTGCTTGCCGTAAAAGGAGATTGTAATCTTTTGGCCGGTTTCGTATTCATTTTTTCCGCTGCAACCGATTTCTTGGATGGATATGTTGCCCGAAAACTTGATATTGTTACCAAGTTGGGTCGTATCCTGGATCCGTTGGCTGATAAACTTACTTTAATCAGCATATATCTTATCTTGGGTATAAAGGGATTTATCCCGTTAACAGTGGGGCTGATAATTGTGGGTCGAGAAATAGCTGTCTTCGCTGCCACTACGATTTTCTTCTTTAAAGGGACGGATCTCGTTTTCCCCAACAAATTGGGTAAATTTGCTGCATGTTTGTTATATATTGGTGCCGCTATAAATATATTTAATTTACAGCCCTTTGGCTTGATAATTGCCCTGGTGGCCATTCCCTTTTCTGTTGGTTCTGCATTGGTGTATTTAAAATATACTTTTGAATATTTAGCCGATAAAAAATAAATAATCACTGAGGAGATGTTTGATGAAGGGGAAAATAAAAATAATAACCGATAGTGGTTCCAGTCTGCCGCCATTTTTAATCGAAAAATTTAATATTGCTGTAATACAGATAAATGCCCAGATAGATGATAATACTGTTGATACCGAATCCTTGGATAATTTTTATGCCGCTTTCGAAAGGGGTAAAGTAGCAAAAACTTCTGCCCCTTCCCCCGGCGATTTTTATGAAGCATACCGGAAATTTAGTCGGGAGTATGAAACAATAATTTCAATCCACGTTAGCGGCAAGCTAAGTGGAACCTATCAAGCTGCAGTGATTGCCAAGGATATGATACCGGAAGCGGATATAAAGGTAATAGATTCGGAAGCCATCTCGATGGCAACCGGTTTTATTGTTTTAGCTGCAGCCCGAGCTTCATTGGATGGAAAATTGAAGGAAGACATCTTTGCATTGGTTGAAAGAATCAAAGATAAAGTTAATGGGGTAATTGCCTTGCCCACCTTGGAATATTTAGCAAAAAGCGGGCGAGTAAGCCAAGTTAAATCTTTGTTAGGCACGATATTATCCTTAAAGCCCATTTTATCGTTAAAATCGGGTGAAATTAAACTTATCGATAAAACTAGGTCTTTTACGACAGCATTGACCAGGGTAGCAGAAATAGCGAGAGAACAGATTGGCTCGGCAAGGGTAAAAATTGCCGTTATTCATTCAGATGCCAAGAATCAGGCCAATGATTATCTTCAGAAAATTAAAGATAATTTTAACTATGCTGAAGCATTTATTACGGATATCGGATCTGTTCTTGCTGTCCACGGCGGTAAAAATATGATAGGAATTGCCTGGATGATTTTAGATTAATTAATTAAAGAAAATAAAGTTAAAAAGAAACCGCCGAATTTTTCGGCGGTTTTAAAAATTGTTTAAAATAGAAGAAGGAATAAAATGGTATTTGTGGAATATAATACATAGGGAGGCGTCAGTGTGGTTGGGGATTTAAATTTGTTTGCTGAAAACGATAAAGGTTTCTCTTTTTTGAAGAAACTTTGCGCACCGGAACATATACTTCCCATTGATGGAATCAAAGGATGCATTTTGGAACAATCAATACCAGGTGACGTTATCTATGTTCAATATTGCCATCTAACGCCGGTTGCAATCCATAAGGAAATAGCGAATCGTTGCGTTACATATTTCGAACCTCGGGAAATAGTTTATAAGGTTTTAAGAATATTGTCAAATTGTGATGCAGATCTGAACAAACAAATCGATAAATTTTGGAGAGAATTTCAGCCGGTTCTTAGGCAGAAAGAGTTGGAGGGGGCCTTTTTGCCTAATGCCCACAAACGAGATTTCAATTACACTCTTAACCGGTCTGAAACTCTCCAATTTTTAAATAATCGGGAGGTAGGTGGTTCTATTATTGCCGATGCCCCTACGGAAATAATAGAGTGGCTTAGAGATATACTGCATTTCATTTTAAATTTTACACGAAACATGTTTGACAATGAAAAAAGATCCTTTGTTGACAAAGCAGATATTGTTTTCCGATATATTCAGGAGATAAGGGAGAATTTAATCGATTATTCAACTAATTTAATTGTTAATGAAGATATACAAAGTAAGAAACGTCGCAAGGCTAACTTTATTTTAATTTTGCCTTTTATAGGTGAAGATTTGCAAAAATTCGGGCCGCGCATTAAATACCAAGATACAATGGCCCGTATATTTAATTTATATGCCGATTATTTAACCCGCTCCGGCAAAATGGCCCTAATTATGCCCAATAAAAAATATTATCCGGAATTAATTTATCAAGAGGCAGAAAAGGAGGGTTGGTTTTTCGATAGTTTAAAGGAAACCAATGATCTGCACGGCTCTTATTTGTATTACACCTTTGTAAAACAAAACCAAAATCCAATTTCAGGTTCCTTAAAGAGATTGCAAAAAGTCAATCTTTTTGATTTTGAAAAAGAGATAATAAAGGAAATAGAAGTATTTTTACAGGAAAATAATGTAGCCAGTCTGCAGGAAATTAGAGAACATCTTATGTTCAATAGCCGGTCAGGGTACCCTCAACAGCCCTTGGTCGAAATATTAAATGAATACTTCCCCAGTTACAAGAGCCTATATTTTTATGGACCAATGCCCGCTGAAAGTAAAAGAAGTCGGCGAAAAAGTAAAGATGTTGTTGTTGAGTTATGTTGTCGTTATCTTTTATTGCATAAAAAATTCGTTACTTATGATACTTTGTTTGATTTTATCAGCAATATAAAATTCGGCTCCCTTTTTTCTTTGCCATATTATTACGCTGTAAAAAAAGAGTGCAATCAAAGGGGTTTCAAAACGCCGGGGAATTTATTCGAAGCCACAGTTAAAGATCCTTCAGCATTACGTCGATTGTTGTTAAAGCTGGATGAATTTTTTGAACCTTTTCCCTATAAATATATTGGCTTATTGTTATTGGAAGCTGAGATTAATATAAATAACTTCCGTCAACTCATGAGCAATTATTCTAATGCCAGCTGTTCTGACACTTTGGAAATTATTAAAATACAATTGCATCAATATTTGGACAAGGTGCTAATAAGTCCCGAGGAAAAAGAAACGTTAATGGCTGATATCGCTTTTTGGGAAAAATTTAAAATATCGAATCAAATATAAAAAAAATTCCCTGTTAAGGGAAATATTAAGGAGGATTTCTATATAAAAAGATATTCAGTTGTCCACTAGTGCAAATACCAAACCTTGCTTATTCCATTCGATGAAATTTGCTAAGATCAAATATTGATTGAGTATTATTTCCGTTAGCTCAATTTGTTGGGGCTTTTCGGAATTTTCATTTTCCTGAAAAACCTTAATATTGCTTGCCGGGCAATCGACCGTATTGGAAAGTATATATTTGATACAATTGTTGCTATCAATAATTATAATTCTTGTCGGTTCTACGGTTGCAAAAATAAGTGTATTGTAATTGGCTGCCCAGCAAATAGGGGTCAATATAACTAACAAGGTTATCAACACAAGCAAGAAAAAATGAATTTTTGTCTTCATCTTCTCACAACCTCTCTCATCATAAAATCTTTTATGTTTCATTGAGGGTTACGAAAGATGGTGACCGGGAAGGCATTCGATTTTTAAGATTTGCAAGAGAAAAGCCTATCTCTTTTAGCACCGCGAGAAATAGGCAGTTTTCTATTTCTCCGGCAACCCGACCATCTTTGTTCAAAATGAACTTTAGACTCGTGGCTTTGCGTCCTACCCTTTCGGAATAGTTTGCCCTTTACAGAGTTAATATTTATTTCTACTTCTAATCTATAATCGGCATAATTGTAAAAATGTTAAGTATAATTACAAATAATTTTAAATTATTCTTAAATTGTGCGAACATGCGAACTTTATTTGACACTGGCCCCGAATTGCCGGTTTTTTTTATATTATAAAATATTGATTTAAATAATATCTCTAAGAAAACTATGAAAGATTCCAGCTATTGTGCCGTTAATCATTATAGAGGAACAAAAGTGGTTGATGGGAAACTATATTAGGATAAGGAGCATTATCCGGTTTGAATAAAGGAGGTTAAGCTGAAAATATTGAATAAAACCGGGTATTGAAAATGCAAATTCCGTTATTTCCCATGACAACTTATGAAGGGTTTTTAATAGTATATATAGAATAATTTAAACATTACAAGAGGGCGAAGGGAGGAGACCTCCGTGAAAATATTTTGTTCTCATTGTGGCGTCGAAGTAAACGAGAGAGACATCTTGGGTGTCGGGACTTTTGATCCAAATATCGGCAAATATGCCGGAACTACATTCGTTACTTTTGAATGTCCTTCTTGCCATCGCAAAGAATACCAACTACTCAGTCAAAATCCTTTTCCCAAAAGCAGAGTTGGCGATGTCTCAGCCCACCCCGAACTGACACAGGAAGAAGTGATTTTAACTCAACGGGAGCCGACTATCACTACCAACGATTTGATAGATTTTTATGGGCATATAGAAAAAGTAAATACCGTTAAAGAGTTTTTAACTCTTTGCTCAGTCCATCGTAAGGTAATGGTCGAAGATCAGGGGCAAACAATTGCCCGACCGCGGGATGTCTACAACTTATTTGTAAAATATAATTCTTTGGAACAACAACGAATGATGGTATTGCTAATTGACGAAGACAATAACCTGGTAACTTGGGATACCTTGGGTGATGGCTCCAAAGAAGAGATATCATTCGAGCCCCGCAATATATTCCGAACCCCCTTGATGCTTAAGAATGATGCCGCTATAATTTTGGCCCATTGTATTGAAACGATAAAGAGCCATCCAGAAAAGAAGGATATTCTTAGGATAAAAAGATTGGTAAAAGCAGGCAGAATTTTAGGAATTGACATAATAGACTACATTGTTATTCACAAGGGCGGTTACTATAGCTTTGATCAGCTTAATCTTCTATAATTCCCGTTCTTCGTAACTTTTGTCAAGCATTTATTTTCCTAACAAAAGTTTGTTCAATTTATCGAGGTAAATAAAATATATTATTCATAAAAAGGCCTTTGGCCTTTTTTATTGTAGAGTATGTTATTCTTGTTTCATTCATAAGATGGGCAGGACTAACATTTTAAAAAAGGAGGTCAATCTCTTCTATAGAATTAACTCTTTACACCTATCTTTAAGAGGAGGCAACTATGACGAAAATAAAGATACAAACTAAGTGGATTGTTTTAGCTTCAATATTGTTGGCATTATTTTTGATAAATAAAATTATATTATTATATACGGAAATTCTATGGTACCAAGAAGTTGGTTATTTGGCTGTTTATCTGAAGACATTTTTAGTCAACTGGGGATTTTATCTTGTCCGGTTCTTATTAATTTTTAGCTTCTTTTTGGTAAATTTACTCCTGATTAAGAAGGCACTGTTGAAAAAGTTGCAAGCCGATTCAATGTCAAACGTAATAAACATTGATGGCAGACCGAGATCTACGCGTTTTGGTGGCAGAATCACCAATATTATAATAATTATTATATTTGTTTTTATATCCATTGTTTTGACCGCGATAATTAATACCCCTCATGAGAATTTATGGCAAGATCTTCTTTTCTATTTAAAGCCCGTTCAATTTGACTTGGTTGATCCAATATTGTCCGTTGATGTGGCTTTTTATGTTTTTCAATTTCCTTTTTTAAGGTCAATATATGAATTGGCAATTTTCACTATAGGGTTCACCCTTCTAATTACGTTTGTTTTTTATGCCTATATTGGTTGGCGTCCCGGCTACAAATTGTATTTGAATGAATGGGGCCAAAAACATTTGACGGCTCTGTTAAGTTTATTTTTGTTGCTAAAGGCGTGGGGATATCGACTGGATCGCTACAAGCTTCTTTTCAACCGGGAGGGAGTTGTTTTTGGACCAGGCTACACAGACGCTGTTATTAGAATTCCGGTAATGAACTTCTTATCATACTTGGTATTTGCTTTTGGGATTATTGTCTTGATATCGATTTTCTTGAAATATAAACGTCATGTAATCTACATAATTGGTTTATGGTTGGTACTTGCCTTGGGAGCCGGTACAATTTATCCTTCTGTCGTCCAAAAATTTTATGTTGAACCCAATGAAATAAATTATGAAAGCACTTATATCAAAAATAATATAAAGTTTACCAATATAGGTTTCGGTACCGACAAAATCATTGAAAAAGAATATCACTTTCAAGACGGTACCATAAAGGATAACTGGGAAAAACAACAGCCTACGCTAAAAAATATTAGAATATGGGATTGGCGGCCGATATTGCAGGCCTACAAGCAATTAGAGGAAAGAAGACCATATTATGTTTTTGAGCGGGTTGACATTGATCGATACCTTATCAATGGTGAGCAAAGGCAGGTTATGCTGGCCCCTCGCGAACTTGATCAAGATTTGCTTCCGAACCAGGCCCAAACTTGGATCAATAAGACATTGAAATATACTCATGGCTTGGGAGTGGTAATGAGTCCGGTAAACTCGGTAACATCGGACGGCTTCCCTGATTTTTATCTGCGGGATATACCACCCATTGCCTCCGTCGATATTGAACTTAATAATAATTCAATCTATTACGGAGAAAAGTCCACCGACTATGTCATTGTAAATCACGCTGATCAAGAATTTCATTATCCGCGGGGCAACGAAAATATTTATATTGATTATGATGGAACAGGGGGAATTCCAATTGCTAATAAACTCAGGCGGCTAGCCTTTGCCTGGAAATTTAAAAATTTCCGCATCCTTATGGCTGGCGATATTACGGAAAACAGCCGTCTTATGTTTGATCGGGTAATCTATAAAAGACTACAGAAGATCGCACCGTTTTTAAGGTACGATAACGACCCTTATATTGTAATTCATGAGGGAAGAATTTTCTGGCTACAGGATGCCTATACTACATCACGAATGTTTCCATACTCCGAACCTTATGGCAATTGGGGAAACTACGTCCGAAACACGGTAAAAGTTGTTATCGATGCCTACAATGGTTCAATTTATTTCTATTTGATTGATCCGGAAGATCCCCTTGCAAAAGCGTACAGTATTATTTTTCCCGATCTTTTTCTTCCTGTGGAAGAGATGCCCTCTGGGCTAAAAAACCATTGGCGCTATCCGGAAGATTACTTTTTATTACAAAGCAAGGTGTTATCGACTTACCATATGACCGATTATAAAGTTTTCTATAATAAGGAAGACCAGTGGGCAATACCAAATGAACGATATGGAAATGATACTATCGTAATGTCACCTTACTACACATTGATGCAATTGCCAGGTCAAGAGAAGCTGAACTTTCTTGTCCTTTTGCCTTTTACACCGGTCGGTCGCAATAATATGGTGGCTTGGATGGCCGGCTTGTGTGATCCGGATAATTACGGAGAATTGGTAATATATCATTTCCCTAAAGATAGATTGGTTTTCGGTCCGATGCAAATTGAAGCGCAGATAGATCAGGATGATGAGATTGCCCGTTTAATTTCCTTGTGGGATCAAAAAGGCTCAAAGGTTATTAGGGGCAATTTGATGGTTATCCCCTTAGAAGGCACTATTCTCTATGTGGAACCCGTATTTTTACAGTCGGAACAGACGGAACTTCCCCAGTTGAGGAGAATAATCATAGTATCCGGAGATAATATTGTTATGGAAGAAACATTTGAGCAGGCGATATTGAAAATAGTTGGCCAGCCGGCAATACAAGAAAATCGGCGCGAGCATGACAGCAGTGAACACTTTCAAGTACAAACAAGCGGAGAAATAAAATTGTTGGCATTAGAAGCTGAATCCTTGCTGATTGAAATTGAAAAAGCTTTGCAAAAAGGAGATTGGGCTCAATACGGTGATTTGCAAACAAAGCTCAAAATGACAATAGCACAGCTGGCAAATCTTGTTAAGGAGGACCGTGAACCATGAAAATAGGGGATTTTGATTACGAATATTTAGCCAGTCAGAATATCCATTTTTATTACAATTACACCAATAAGTTTAAAACAAGTTATTCAAAGGCATTTTTCCCTCTTCATCTGGAGGAGGAAAATGCAGCGAAAAACGCCTTATTACCTTTTGTTCTTTTTCGTGGCAATCGACAGCACCCCCAAACAATCGACTTGGTCCGCAATCTGGAATCCCTTTATGGAACCGATTTGAGTGTTGATGTGGAAAAAAGAGGGGAATGGCAATTGATTACGTTGGGAATCGAAGCGGTTAACGAAGATTATCTTCCCAAAGATTCCAATATTTTACCGCGGGCTTTGGGGGTATTGTCTGCAATTGTTTATGAACCCTTGGTGGAAAAAAAGAAATTTCACCCCCTTTATTTTAATAGTGAAAAAAGGACGCTTTTAGAGGACATTAAAAATTTAAAAGATGATAAAATGGCTTATGCTATGGAAAGATGCTGTCAGGAAATGTGTAAAGATGAACCTTTTTCTATTTATAAATATGGCGACTACGAAAAAGTTTTAGATATTCAAAATGAAAATTTGTTTGAACATTACCACTGGTTCAGAGAATCTGTACCAATGCATTTATTTTATGTGGGTAATTACGATAAAGAAAAGCTTTTGACTGTTTTAAGAGATATTTTCCCAAGACGCTCCCGGACCGAGCTACCGTTGAAGTTAAATACAAAAAACAAAATTGAAGAAAAGATTATTGTGGAAGAGGATCAAGTCAACCAAAGCAGATTGACCATTGGCTATCGAACACATATAAATCGCGGTTCCAAGAAGTATCCCCATTTGGGAGTTGCTAACGGGATATTGGGCGGCTTTCCCCATTCTCGTTTGTTTCGTCATGTTCGCGAAGAAAAAGGTTTGGCCTATTATATTTTTTCTTCCCTGGAATCGACTAAAGGTATTTTGACGGTTTCAGCCGGTATTGACAAAAAGAATTTTTTAGAAACGCTGAACATTATCGATTCTGAAATAAAAGCAATAAAGCAAGGGAAATTTTCCGATGAAGAATTGAGCAAGACCAAAAAATCTTTTATAAATCAGTTAATTGTGGCAAATGACAGCGGGTTTGATTTGATAAATATAGGTTTGTTGGGTGTAATCAATCGTAATCCCCAAACCATCTCGCAGTTAATTGCTGAAATAGATGCTACTGAAAAAAGGGATGTAATAAATGCTGCCGAGAGTATTATCAAAGATACCGTTTATTTCTTGCATCCCTCTGAGGAGAGAAAATTACAATGAGATTGTGCCAAGAGAAACTGCTGCTAAATGAACCAATAATCCATCAAACCACAGGTGGTTTAACTGTTGCCGTAATTGTGATTCCCGGCATGGAAAAAAAAATTGGATTACTGTCTTGTCCTTTCGGGTCGATTACCCAAAAAATAAGTATGGCCGGTAAGCTTATCGAAATACCCGGCGGCACTGCCCATTTCCTGGAACACAAGCTTTTTGAAAGTCAGGATGGTGTAAATGTTTTTGAATATTTTGCTGATATTGGTGCATCCTGTAATGCATACACCGGATTTGACCAAACTAATTTTTTGTTTTCCACCTGTGAAAACCATGAACAGGCTCTGTTACTCTTACTTGATTTCGTCCAAAACATTTATTTGACCGAAGAAAGCTTTATAAAAGAGAAGAAGGTAATTGAACAAGAAATATTAATGTATGAAGATCATCCCGGTTGGCGCGCCTTACTCAATTTGCTGACCGGCATGTATCACTACCATCCTGTCCGGGAAGACATTGCCGGTTCACTCGAAAGCTTGGCTGCAATCGATGAGGAAATGATTGAATTTTGCCATGAAATCTTTTATCATCCCCAAAATCTTCTTTTGGCCATTGCAGGGGATTTGGACAGTGAAAGAATAATTGCTCTTATAGACAGAAAGCAAGGTGAACTTAGACGCAACGATTATAAAGAATATTCTGTCCTTCCGACCTATGAACCGCGAAATGTCAAGCAGTCTTCATCCGTTGAAAAGTGTAATGTTGCCCAACCTATCTTTTATTTGGGATACAAATTGCAAGGTCCGGCAGATAACGGCAAAACATTGCTACGGGAAAAAATAATATATGCCTTATTGTTGGACATCTTATTTGGCCCCGGCTCAGCCGCTTTTTATAAAATGTACGATGACGGTTTGATAGATGATAGTTTCAGCAGCAGTTATTCGGGGTCAGCTGATTTCGGGCATATAGTAATCGGTGGGCGGACCAACTACCCGAATCTACTAAAAGAAAGATTGCTTTTTTATGTAAAATCAGCCGAAGATTGGATTAAAGAAGAAGATTTGGCCAGAACCAAGAAAAAACTCTGGGGTGGCTTTGTCGCCGGCCTTAATTCATTGGAGGTTCTTGCCGGCCAGTTTGTTAATGATTACCGTAGAGGTACATGCCTGATCGATCATTTTAGGTGCCTGGCCGATATAAACCTTCTGGATTTGACAAGGTTGCTGGCCGACGAACTTAAAGACGAGAATGTTTGTTTTTCTGTAATTGAACCTTTAAGCAGGTGATTCAATGGAAGAAATCAGTTTTCCGGAAGCATGGAATTTACCTAAATCCATATTTATAGATTTAAGGACTAAAAGTGAATATTTGAAGGGAACCATTCCCGGAGCAATAAATTTGCCTCTATTTGATGAAGACGAAAGAAATGAATTGGGTAAAACATATGTTCAAATATGCCGACAAAAGGCCATGTTCAAGGGCCTGGAAATGAGTTTGCCCAAAATTCCTTCCTTGCTGAAAAAAATGTCTCTCTTCAGTACAAGGGGCACAGTGATTTTATTTTGTCAAAAGGGAGGATTGAGAAGCCAATCCTTGTTTCAAATGGCTAATCTGATTAATATACCAATCTATAAATTAAGGGAAGGTTATAAGGGATTTCGTCAATATGTTTTAAATTATTTAAATACATTTGAAATGCAGGGTCCCTTGGTTACTTTGCATGGCTTGACCGGAACGGGCAAAACGGAGATATTGGCACTTTTATATGATAAAGGATTGCCCGTTATTGAACTGGAAAGATTAGCTTGCCATCGAGGCTCTGTTTTTGGCAGGATGGGTCTTAAGCGACAGGTTGGGCAAAAAGAATTTGACGCCTTGTTATGGCAAGACTTGGTTAGGTATTCCGATTCACCTTATTTAATGATTGAAGGTGAGTCAAAAAGAATTGGCAATGTATATTTGCCGCCTTTCCTATTGGCGGAAAGGGAAAACGGCATAAATATATTGGCGCTGGATTCTCTTGAAAACAGGGCAAAATATATAACCGATGAATATCTTAAAAATATATCCCAACAAGATGTTGTAGAAGAAGGATTAAAAGCCCTGGAAAAAATACAAGGCAGGTTGATCAAAAGAATGGGTATCGAAGGTTTGAAATATTTACAAAGTCTACTTTATAAAGAACAGTTTTCTTTATTTGTCAAAGAAATATTGAAGAATTATTATGATCCTCTGTATAACATGTCTATGAAAGACATTTCTTTTCATATGAAAATCAATACAGCAAACAAAGATTTGGCTGCTATACAAATAGAGGATTTTATTAATAATTTATCTGCCGGTAAAATTCTTTTATAGGAGCATTCCTGTAATAATTAATAACGGCCTTTGAAAAAAGAGACACAACCCCAATACAATAGTATTGTGCTCGTTCAGCCCGAATGGCACAAATACTAAAAATTGAGGAGTGTCTCTATATGAAGAATACACAAAACGAGAAGATTTTGCAAATCAAAGATGAAACATTGGTAGTTGGGGTGGATATTGCTAAACAAACCCATTATGCCAGAGCGTTTAACAATCGTGGTGTTGAGCTAGGTAAATTGCTGAGATTCGAGAATACTGCGCAGGGCTTCGGGGCCTTGGATTCTTGGTTAGAAGAGCTTCAGCAAGACAACAATATGACCGAGGTCATTGTTGACTTTGAGCCAACAGGGCATTACTGGTTTAACCTAGGCGATCACATAAAGGCGTGTGGGCATAAATTGGCAATCGTTAATCCTTATCATGTGAAATGTGCTAAAGAATTAGATGATAACAGTCCCAGCAAAAATGATCGCAAAGATTCAAAAACCATAGCAATGCTCGTTAAAGATGGTCGCTATCGTGATGTGTACATTCCCGCAGGAGTGTATCAAGAACTTCGTGAACTGGTTTTTGAATATGAAAGGCTTTGAGGGAAAATTGCTTCTTTAAAAAATCAAATTAATCGTTGGCAGGACATTTACTTTCCCGAGTTTGTAACCGTTTTTAAAGATTGGACCGGGAAGGCGGCCTGGTTAAGTTTAAGGCACTTCTCTATTCCGCAAAAAGTGCTTGATGCCGGGGCCCAAGCAATATTGCTCACTTGGCGAAAGGAAATGAAGCGACCTAGCTTAAAAAGGGCGGAACGACTTTGTCTGGTAGCTACTGAATCAATAGGGAGGACTGCAGGCACAAAGGCAGCCGTTTCCAGTTTGCAATTTATGATGACAGAATATGAATTACTTAGAAAGCGACTAGAGCATTTAACTGAGCAAATGAAAGAATGCTTACATGAAATACCCAATGCCCGTCTTCTTCTTGAAATTAAGGGTTTAGGTGTGCTGGCAGTTGCCATTATCGTTAGTGAACTTGGAGACATCAGGAGATTCAAGGATCCGCGACAATTAATCAAATACGCCGGCTTGAACCTACGAGAGAACAGTTCAGGAAAGCATAAAGGTAAAACCACCATCAGCAAACGGGGGAGAAGAAGATTACGGTATGGATTATTTCAAGCAATGATACTCATGTTGGCAACAAATGTTGAATTTCGTGCCTTGCATAAACGCAACATTACCCGTGCAGAAAGACCACTGACAAAGATGCAATCCGTAATAGCGTTATGTGACAAATTACTACGAATATCTTTTGCTATATTGACTAAAGGAACTTGCTATGACCCAGAAAGGGTAACAATTAATAAAGGTCTAGCGCAAGCGGCCTAAACACAGCTAATTAGTAAAGATCAGCGTTCTTGAACGTTTACCCTTAGCCTGACTTAAGCCGCAAAGCAGGCAGTTTGGAATTGTTATGAAAATACCAGATAAAATCAGTAAACAATTAAGACATCATTTTGAGCCGGGACAGTCAAATGCAATAATCCCATTAGGGCTTTTGACCCAGTATAGGAGCACAATTGACGTTCCACCTTTAGGATAGACAGTACGAGGGAATTTGGCACAAGATGCCGTAAGACATGGGAGGGTTGTCACCTAAAGTGTTTGTGGAATCCCGAGGCCACAATAAAGAAAACCTATGCGGTTTAATTTGTTGAACTCATTTTTCATCAAACTCTTCAGGTAAAGACATATCCTAAAGGTTAGGCTCAAAATGAAAAAACAAAAGATGGTGAAATACTAAGATATCACGAGGAATACAAAGAAAATAGAAAAACATTAAGGGAGGGATTCACTATGAAATTCGAAAAATATAAAGGGTTGTGCATGAAGGATATTGAAAATGATTTTTCTTCCCTACTACCGGATTTTGAAAGCACGGATGATTTGCCCGACCTAAAAGGGATGATAGGCCAAAAAAGGGCCGTTAAAGCCATAAATTTTGGCCTGACAATGGAACAACCCGGATATAATATTTTTGTGTCGGGGCAACCCGGCACGGGGAAAATTACATACATTAAAGAGGTTGTTACCGAAAAAGCAAAAAAAATCCCTTCTCCCAATGATTGGATTTATGTTCACAATTTTAACCGGCCCGATCAACCGATTGCCATCGAATTGCCCTGTGGCAAAGGTAAAGTATTTGCTCGCAATATGGATGAATTTATCGGCGATGTCAAGTCGGGTTTTCAAAAAGCATTTACCGGTGAGGATTACGAAAAACAAAGGAACGAAATAATTAAAGAAATGCAAGATAAGCAGCAACAAATGATGGCCGGATTGAATAAGGATGCCCGGGAAAAAGGTTTTTTGATTCAAAAAAAGGGAGGCGGCTTTCTCACTTTACCGGCAAAAGATGACCGACCTATGAACCATGAAGAATTTAATCAATTGAATTCGAAGGAAAAAGAACGCCTAACGGCCATATCGCAAGGAATCCAAGAAGAGATCGTTAAAATGATGCGCCAAACAGCAAACCTTGAAAGGGAAGCTAAATCGAAGCTTGATTCTTTGGATAAGGCTATGGCCCTGCAAGTCATTGAAGATCCAATTGGCGAATTGATAAAGGAAAATCAGAAAAATGAAAAACTGGTTGCTTATCTGAAAGAAGTAAAAAATAACATCGTTGAAAATATTGACGATTTCAAAGAAAAAAAAGAACCGGTACAGTTTCCTTTTATAGCCAGAGACGATACCAACCCATTGATAAAATACCAGGTAAACCTCTTTATCGATAATAGTCACCTACAAGGGGGCCCTGTAGTTATAGAAACAAATCCAACCTATCTGAATTTGACGGGGAAGGTCGAGTATATTAACAGAATGGGAACCATGGTAACCAACTTTACTCAAATCAAACCCGGCAGTTTACATCGAGCCAATGGCGGTTACCTGGTAATCCAAGTCAGGGATATATTTTCTTATCATTTGGCTTGGGAGGCACTGAAAAGGGCTTTGAAAAATAAAAAAATAGCTATTGAAAATATGAACGAATATTTGGGTGTCTTGACTATCTCGACTTTAAAACCGGAACCGATACCCTTAGCTGTAAAAGTGGTTCTACTTGGAGACCCGTACATGTTTAGTTTATTGTATCAATATGATGAAGATTTTTTGGAACTCTTTAAAATTAGGGCTGATTTTGATATAGAAATGGAAGCCTCTTCAGCAAATTTAACCAAGCTGGCCAGTTTTGTGGCTTCTCATTGTCGTTCTCATAGTATTTTACACTTTGACAGAGAAGCTGTTTTGGCCGTAGCCGAATTTAGCAGTAGGATTGCCGGCCATAAGAAAAAATTGTCAACCCGTTTTAATGAAATCGTTGAAATACTTTATGAAGCAGAAGCACTGGCCAAACAAGAAAATCAAAAAATCGTCGGCAAGCAATATGTAAACGCTGCGATAATTGAAAGGGCCTATCGTTCCAATCGCATTGAAGAAAAAATTCACGAGATGGTTGAAGATAATAGTATCTTGCTTGAGATCGAAGGGGAAGAAATCGGTCAAGTTAACGGTTTAACCGTAACCGATTTCGGTGATTATCGTTTTGGTTATCCGGTAAAGATAACTGCTGCAACTTACGCCGGACGTAAGGGTATAATCAACATCGAACGGGAAGTTAAGATGAGCGGCCCAATCCATAGCAAAGGAATACTGATATTAGCCGGTTACCTGGGGAGTAAGTATGCTCATAAAGAACCTCTATCCTTGAATGCCAGCATTACTTTTGAGCAAACCTATCAAAATATTGACGGCGACAGTGCATCAGCTGCCGAACTTATTGCCATCATCTCAAGCTTGGCCGGCATTCCCATTAAACAAAATATTGCAATTACCGGATCGGTAAACCAAAAAGGTGAAATACAACCAGTAGGTGGCGTAATTGAAAAAATTGAGGGATTTTACAAAACATGCCAAGCCAAAAAATGCTCATTGCCGGTTGGTGTAATCATCCCGATTCAAAACAAGGACAATGTAATTGTTTTTGAAGAAATGAAAGACAGCATTGCCAAAAATAAGTTCAATATTTATCCGGTTAGAACTATCGAAGAAGCCCTGGAAATTCTTACTGGTCAAAAGGCCGGTTCCGCGGATGAAAAAGGATGCTATCCTACAGATTCAATAAACTACAAAGTTGAAAAAAGATTAAAAGAATTATCAACTTCATTAAAGATAAAGAGCAAAACAGATGAGGAATCTTAAAAAACCTCATCTATTTTGCAAATACCTATAAGGCGAAGATATGGCTACCAATTTGTTTTAATATTGGCCTGTTCCATATCCAGTTTCCTGCACTGACCTTGGCGGGGTTATAAAAATATAAGGCACCGCCGGTAGGGTCGTGACCACCCAGGGCCTCACGAGCTGCTTGGTAAGCAGTATCGTTGGGCATACCATAAAATTGGCCGTCTTGTATCGGTTGGAAGGCGTGTTTTTCATAGAGAACTTGTTCAATGGTATTGGGAAAATGCGGGCTACGGACCCGGTTTAAAACGACTGCGCCGACAGCAACCTGCCCCAGATAAGGTTCCCCGCGTGCTTCTGCATAAATTATTCGGGCCAAATAGTCAAGTTGATTATCGATTGGCTGGGGAGCACCATGAACCGAATGGGCAAAAAAAGCAATAAGAATAATTACTGCAAAAGGTATAAATGCATTATTTTCGGCCATAAGGCACCTCCTTATTTTCAATTATCTATTATACAGAATAAATCGTCTTTGTCCACTGGTAGATTTTCCAATACTGAAAATATAATAAATAAGGATTGATATGAATGGATCTTTTAAAGGATACGAAAAGATTGGCAATGATCATCTTTACAAAATTAAAAGAGAATTATGGTAAAATCACAACGGCTCTCGATTATGAAAATGAATTTCAGCTTTTGATTGCCGTTGTTCTTTCCGCCCAGACTACTGATAAGCAAGTTAATCGTGTTACGAAGAAGCTTTTTTCCCACTATCCGGATGCAAGCAGTTTGGCGCAGGCTTCAGTTGCGGATGTTGAAAATTTAATTAAAAGTTTAGGCCTTTATCGACGAAAAAGTAAAGCAATAATTGGCTGTGCAAAGATGGTTAAAGACAGACATGACGGGCAGGTGCCCTGCAACAGGGATTTGCTTATGGCAATGCCGGGGGTGGGAAGGAAGTGTGCTAACGTTATATTGGCTATAGCTTGCAATAAATCTGCATTTCCTGTCGACACTCATGTCCTGCGTTTGGCAAATCGACTTGGTTTGAGTGATGGCAAAACTCCTCATGCCGTGGAAGAAGATTTAAAAAAAGTTATTCCTCGGAAATTGTGGTTGGATTATCATTTATTACTTATCAACCACGGTCGGGAAATTTGCAAAGCTCAACATCCCCAATGCAATGATTGTTTTTTAAATGATTATTGTCCAAGCTTTGGTATATTGGCCGGATAAAAAGTTGCCTTTTGCCAAAAGAAGGTTACGGCAAAGCTTTTAAAATATTTGCTTATGCCATATTACTATAGGGAGGGCAATTTTATTGGCATAAAAAATTTTAAGGAGCGTTGATTACAATAAACAAGACCGGTAAAAAAACACCTTTATATAATGTCCACAAAAAATTGGCCGCCCGGTTGGTCAATTTTGAGGGTTGGACTTTGCCCATTCAGTATTCCGGTATAATTGATGAACACAAAGTCGTCAGAACAAAAGCCGGCCTATTTGACGTATCCCACATGGGTGAGATTGTTCTCCGGGGACCTGAGGCTTTGGCAGCACTTCAGTACCTTTTAACGACTGATGTGGCCAAGATTAAAGAAGAAAAGATATTGTATACGCCCATGTGCTACGAAGATGGCGGCATTGTCGATGATTTATTGATTTACTGTTTTTCCCGAGAAAAATTTATGCTGATAGTCAACGGTGCCAATATAGAAAAAGATTTTCTTTGGATAATGGATAACACTGGACAATTTCAAATTGAAGTTGAGAATTGCTCTGATGACTATGGGTTAGTTGCTTTGCAAGGTCCCCTGGCCCCGAAAATCATGGAAAAATTTACCGGCGAGGATTGGAACAAGTTAAAATTCTTTAATTTTACGGCAACGATTATTAATAAAATTCCATGCATTCTTTCGCGAACAGGCTATACCGGTGAAGACGGCTTTGAAATTTGTACTGCTACTAATCACTTGATTGAAATCTATGAAGGCTTATTGGAAGCCGGTCGGGTTGACGGTTTATTACCTTGTGGTTTGGGGGCAAGGGACACATTGCGATTCGAAGCCGGGCTGCCATTGTACGGAAATGAGCTTGGTTCCCATATCAACCCCCTGGAAGTTCGTTTGCGACATTTTGTGGATCTTAAGAAGGATTTTATCGGTGCAAATTCTTTGCGCGAAATTGAACGGGTGGGCATAGAGCGCCAATTGGTGGGTTTGGAGATGATTGGACCAGGAATTCCCCGCAAAGATTATAAAATAGCCCAGGCTGGCCAGGAAATCGGTTATATTACCAGTGGAACCCATTCGCCCTCATTAAAGAAAAATTTAGGGATGGGGCTTATAAAAAAGAAACAGGCAAAATTTAACAATAATGTTAATGTTTTGATTCGAAATAGGCCTGTTGAAGCAAAAATAGTCGCCTTACCCTTTTATAAAAAGGGTAAGCATTAAATCAAAACCATTTAAAATTGGTGGGTCAAATATTATTTTTTGCATGGAGGCTCAATAAGATGTATCCAAAAAATTTAATGTATACAGAGGAGCATGAATGGATTAGATTGGCTGGTAAAAGAGGTGTCATCGGTATTACCGGATTTGCGCAAGAACAACTGGGGGACGTTGTATTTGTCGAACTTCCGGCGATCGATGAAGTTATAAACAAGGGTGAATCTTTCGGAGTAATTGAATCGGTAAAAACCGTCTCTGATCTATATATGCCTGTCAGCGGTAAGATCATGTCGATCAATGAAGGGCTTAATGACAGTCCGGAATTGGTCAATGAAGATCCTTACGGTAACGGTTGGTTGATTGAGATAGAATTATTGGATGAATCGCAACTAAAAGAACTGATGGATAGTGAAACCTATAAAAATAATTTGGAGTAGATGATAATATGGAACATAAGTATTTTCCCAATACTGAAGAGACGCGGGCTCGTATGCTCCAGGATTTAGAATTAGGGTCCGTTGAAGAACTCTTTGTTCATTCTATCCCAGAGAACTTGCGATTTAAAGGGGATTTGGATCTGCCCCGCGGTCTTTCTGAGTTGGAGCTGGTAGGATTGTTAAAAAGTTTAGCTGGAAAAAACATTCCTGTAACCAAGCTCATTTCTTTTTTAGGAGGCGGGGTCGCCGACCACTATATACCTGCTGTGATAGACCATATCATGGCCAGAAGTGAATTTTATACCGCCTATACCCCTTACCAGGCTGAAGCAAGCCAAGGTACCTTGCAAAGTATCTTTGAATACCAGACCATGATATGTATGCTTACGGGAATGGATGCTGCCAATGCCTCCATGTATGACGGGGCTTCTTCTACGGCTGAAGCAGCCTTACTGGCAGCTGCCGCCACCCGTCGTCGGGACATTGTCATCGGCGGGACGGTTAATCCCCAATACAGGTGTACTTTAAAAACCTATGCCCGGGCGGCAGGTTTAAAAATAATTGAGGTGCCGCCAGTAAATGGGCAGGTGGACTTGAATTTTTTGCGGGAAGCAGTGGGTGAACACACCGCCGCTGTAATTTGCCAACAACCGAATTATTTCGGTTTACTTGAAGATACTTTTTCCATAGAAAAAATTGCTAAACAAGATGATAAAACAATATATATTTCGATCGTTGAACCGATTTCTTTAGGGCTGTTGAAACCTCCTGCCGAATACGGTTGTGATATTGCAGTAGGGGAAGGGCAACCTTTGGGAAATCCTTTATCATTTGGCGGGCCTCATTTCGGCTTTTTTGCCGTCAGAAAAAAATTTCTTCGGCAATTGCCCGGTCGAATTGTGGGGATGACCAAGGATGCTATTGGTAACAGAGGCTATGTGCTGACAATGCAAACGCGGGAACAGCACATACGTCGCGAAAAAGCAACCTCAAATATTTGTTCGAATCAAGCCTTAAACGCCTTGGCAGCAACTGTCTATCTTTCCCTTTTGGGCAAAGAAGGCTTGGGCGAGGTGGCAGAACAGTGTTTATACAAAGCAAACTATCTGAAAGAAAGAATCAGCCGGACAAATAATTACGAGATTGCTTTCACTGGCCCGACCCATAAGGAATTTGTTGTAAAATCTTTGCGAGCACCTTGGCAGGAAATAGAAGCAAAGATGTTGAGCAAAGGGTTTTTGGCCGGAGTACCCTTGGAAAAAGATTATCCTGATCTCCGTGGCCATTTTTTGGTTTGTGTCACTGAGAAAAGAAGTAAAGATGAACTCGACGCATATGTAAAAGAATTGGAGGCGATATAAGTGAAAGTGGCAGGATCGATTTTTTCTTACAGCGGAAAGGGCAAAAAAGGCTACTCTTTGCCGCCTTTGGATGTTCCCGGTAAGTCTGCCAAGGATCTTATACCCCAAAACCTTTTACGAACCAAGAAAGCGCCCTTGCCCGAAGTTGCTGAAGGTGAAGTTGTTAGACACTACGTTTCTCTTTCCGCTTTGAACCACAACATCGATTATGGATTTTATCCCTTGGGATCATGTACAATGAAATATAATCCTAAAATAAATGAAGACATTGCCAGATTGCCCGGTTTTGCCTACCTGCATCCCCTCCAGCCGGAGGCAACGGTTCAAGGGGCTTTGCAGGTGCTTAAAGCAATGGAAGACTATCTTTGCGAGATAAGCGGGATGGATCGTTTTACATTTCAACCGGCTGCAGGTGCTCACGGGGAGCTTACAGGGCTGATGCTTATCAGGGCCTTCCATGAAAATAAGGGTAAGCCCCGCAAAAAGATTATCATACCCGATTCGGCTCACGGAACCAACCCGGCAACCGTTGCCATGTGCGGTTACGAAGTGGTGGAGGTCAAGTCCGACGGGGAGGGAGGAATTGATCTGCCCTCATTGAAGACGGTCCTCGCTGAAGATATTGCCGGCTTGATGCTTACAAATCCCAATACCTTGGGACTGTATGATAAAAATATCGAAAAGATCAGTGGGCTCATCCATGACGTTGGCGGGCTTCTTTATTATGATGGCGCCAATGCCAATGCCATCTTGGGTTACTCGCGGCCCGGCGATATGGGCTTCGATGTAGTCCATTTCAATCTTCATAAGACCTTTGCCACGCCCCACGGTGGAGGAGGACCCGGTTCAGGGCCGGTTGGTGTTAAGAAGGAATTGATACCGTTTTTGCCTGTCCCATTGATTGAAGAAAAAAATGGTTTCTATTATCATGATTTTGATTATCCCCTGTCTATTGGACGGGTTCGTTCTTTTTACGGCAATTTTGGGGTTGTGTTAAAGGCTTTTGCCTATATTCGGACCATGGGACCCCGTGGACTGAAAAAGGCAAGTGAAGACGCAGTCTTAAACGCCAATTATCTAATGAAGAAGCTGGCTGAAAATTATGAGTTGCCGTACAAAAGATACTGCATGCACGAATTCGTTCTCTCCGCAATAAATCAAAAAAAGGAGCATGGAATAACCGCCCGGGATATTGCCAAAGCTTTACTTGATTTCGGTTTCCACCCGCCAACAGTTTATTTCCCGCTTATAGTCGAAGAAGCCTTGATGATTGAACCGACGGAAACTGAGTCAAAGGAGACTCTCGACTATTTCGCCGAAGCAATGAAAGAAATCAATCGTCGGGCAGCAGAAGAACCACAGAAATTAAAGGAAGCCCCCCACACAACACCTATCCGTAGGTTGGATGAAACGGCAGCTGCCCGCCGACCAATTTTGAAATGGGTCCATGAAGTTGATTAGAACATTCGAAGTATTACCGTTTTATGGAATATAAGTTTTTCGGGGTGTTCTATTATGGTTAAGAAGCTATGGCGTTTGGTTGTTGATGGTGAAAAATGTCCCGCTGAAAATATGGCAACCGATGAGAATATGATGGAAGAATGTAGGAAAACCGGAGTACCTATCTTGCGGTTTTATAAGTGGCAGGTTCCAACCTTGAGCCTAGGTTATTTTCAAAACATTGATGAGGTGGATTTGGCTAAATGCAGCGCCCATAATGTTGCTGTTATTCGTAGGCCGACCGGTGGGCGTGCCGTTTTACACAAAGAGGAACTTACCTATAGTATTGCCATGCCCAAATCTTGTCTGCCCGGTACTCTTCTTACAACTTACAGAGAATTGAGTGAAGCCTTGGCGCTTGGCCTGCGAAGGCTGGGCCTTTCGGCGATTATAACTTCCGGCAAGAATAAAATAATGGCCAATACGGCTGCCTGTTTCGATGCACCGGCTTTATACGAACTGACCGTACAGGGGCGCAAAATTATCGGTAGCGCCCAGACCCGGCGGGG
>CAZMQU010000001.1:117704-120670 GCA_964568715.1 uncultured Halanaerobiales bacterium | reverse complement strand
TTATATTGCAACATGGTTCGATACCCATTTATAATCATAATGATCTTTTACTCCGATTATTGAATTTATCGACAGGGAAAAGAGCAGCATTGGCCAGGGTACTGGAAAGAAGTGCCGGCTCAATTATGGATTTCGAGTCCGATTTGCGGATAGATGCCAGCCGCACTTATTTTGAATTGCTGGGGCCAATTGAAGATGCGTTGTTGGAAGGATTCAAAGAAGCCTTTGCAGTTAAATTTGCCCAAAGATCTTTAACGGCCAATGAAAAGCAGGCAGTAAAAAGGCTCATGGTTTTAAAATATAGTCACGATTCGTGGAATTTGGAAAGGAGGATTCCTGATGGGTAATTACGATATTATAATTCTTGGTGGCGGTCCGGCCGGTTATGTAGCCGCTATTCATGGTGCTCAAAAAGGGGCAAGAATTGCTTTGATTGAAGCTTATAAACTAGGCGGAACCTGTCTGAACAGAGGTTGCATTCCGACAAAAATATTGGTTGAGGCCATGCATCTTTGGCAAAATTCCGCTCGGGCGGAAAAGTTCGGGCTGCAGATAGAAAACAAAAAATTGGATCTGGGCAAACTGACCGAATATAAAGATAAGGTTATCAACATGCTGGAATCAGGAATCAAGCAATTGTTAAAGAAAAATAAAATTGATATATTCCCCTGTCGAGGGGAAATAACCGACCTTACAAACCCCATTGAATTAACCTTGGAAGATGGCCGAAAAATCAAAGGCGGAAAACTTTTGATTGCCACAGGCAGCAAGGTGTCATTACCGCCAATTCTTGGGCTTGCAGATTCCAACCCTTTGACCAGCGATGTACTCTTGGACTTGCAGCAACTGCCCAAAGAGCTGATCATAATCGGTGGTGGGGTAGTTGGGCTGGAAATGGCATCTGTATATAATGGATTTGGAACTAATATTACTCTTTTGGAGATGATGGAGGAAATTTTATCGGGGCTGGACAAAGAGATGTGCCGTCGCCTGGAATTCTATCTCAAGCGACGTGGCATCAAGATAATCACCGGTGCAGCCGTCAACGAGATTAACGGCAAATCAGGCCGCCAAGTTACGGTTCATTATAAAAAAAACGGGAAAGAAGATAAAGTTACCGGTGAGTATATCCTGTTAGCTACCGGCCGTCGGGCCAACCTAAACGGCTGTTCTCTTTTGGGGGCCGAGGACTATCTGAAAGTGGATGAATATTTGGCAACTGATTGGCCCAATGTGTATGCTGCCGGGGATATTACAGGCGGAAGTTTCCAGTTGGCTCATGTTGCCTCCAGGGAGGGTATCTTGGCTATTGACAATATGTTGGGTGAAAAAAACAAGATTAAATATGCCGCCGTTCCTAACTGCATTTTTACCGATCCGCCCTTGGCTTCTGTAGGCCTTAGTTCCGAAGATGTAATCGAAAAGAACCTAGATCACGAAGTCTTTAAATTTCCTTACAGTGCTTTGGGAATTGCTACTGCGACCGGCAATAGCGATGGATTTGTCAAAATAATTGCCGACGGTAAAAATCAATACATTTTAGGTATGCATATTTTGGGTCATGGGGCAACCGAATTGGTCCATAACGGGGTTCTGGCTATTGATTTGAGGCTGAATTTGGTGGAACTAAGTCAAATTATTTATGCCCACCCAACCTACAGCGAGAGTATGGGAGAAATATTTACAATGGCCCTTGGAAAATATTATCACACATTAAGAAGATAAATATATGGCTTTTACGATATAAGTTTAAACCTGTCTAAACCGTTTACGGATATGATAAAAAGACGCTAAGACGGGATTTTAGTTTGTCAGCAAATAAACTGGCTGATAAAAGTGATCAAAAATATGTTATACTATTATTTGAAAAATGTTTTGCATGATTTCAAACAATTATGTCGAATTATACAAAAATGGGGGGAGGTCAATATTGAACATGAAAAGAACATATACGAAATATCTCATTCCGGTCCTTATTATAATTACGGGGCTGGCGGGTGCTGAAGGGGCAAAGTTAAATTTACAACCTAATATCCTCTATAAGATGGCCTTAAACGAATACATAAAGGGGCATTCGGAGTCCAGCATCCTATTTTACAGATATTTGATTGAACTGGATCCCCATAACTCTCTTCCTTATCTTAATATTGCTGCTATTTACAAAGAAAACGGTCAATTAACGGACAGTATGGAATACTTGAGGCAAGGACTGGCAGAAAACCCGACAAATTTCTCTTTAAAGTTAGAAAAAGCTCGTTTGCATCTCCTTCTGGGTCAAGCCGAAGATGCATATGCCATATTAAATGAGGAAAGCGAGCGGGATGCATTATTCTATAAAGGCTTGGCTTTGATCCAATCGGAGCAATGGGAAGAAGCGATTGAAACCCTAAAACGGGTAGCATTTTTGGATTATAGATTTGCAATTCCTCAATATCTTCTTGGTATGTGCTTTTGGAAGATCGATAAACCTAAGGAAGCAATTGACGCTTTGCAAAAGGCACTGTCCTTGGAGAGAAGTTTTAAAAGCGTCAATTTGGCGTTGGCCAATATTTATTTTGAGCAAGGTAATTTCGAGCAAGCTCTATCTACTTATCGAGGCTTGCCGGCAACTCTTCTTGCTGATAGCGACCGGGCCCGCATCGATGAAATTGTTGCGTCCTTACCACCACCGCCGCCAACGCCTGTCGATACCGGGCCCCCTGCAGAGAGGATTGTCCGTTTTATCGATGTTGTACCCTTTCGGGGAGAAACGTTGCCGATTTTGCGGGTAGCCCTTTTCACCAACGGTAAAAACATAACCTTCCAAGCCGGTTCTGATTTCATTGTCGAACGGTGCAAGGATGGTGAGATAATGTACGAGGGTAAAGCTCGCCAAACTTTTTATTTACAAGGGGGTGCACAGGCGGTCGAACTTCTTGACAGCCAAGGTAAATCTGTTTTGCTTTGCCGGGATAAAGCCAGAATTA
>CAZMQU010000001.1:0-117694 GCA_964568715.1 uncultured Halanaerobiales bacterium | reverse complement strand
ACCTTGGCAATCTTTGATGTTGCTTACGGACAGGGCTACTTTTGGGGAGGGGTCGAAGACAGGCAATATCGCGGCTCATTTGTTATCAATCCGTTGGCGGATGGCACATTTCAGTTTATCAACGAAGTTAATATAGAAGAATATTTGCTATCGACCGTTCCTTCGGAAATGCCGGCTTCGTGGCCTCTCGAAGCATTAAAGGCCCAGGCAGTTGCTGCCAGAAGCTACACTCTTTTAAAACTGCAAAACAACAGAAATGCCGAATACCATGTCGTTGAATCGGTCCTTAATGCTGTTTATAAAGGTGTCTCATGGGAAAATTCCCGTAGTTCAAAGGCTGTTATGGATACAACCGGTATTGTGGCAACATATAATAATCAAATAATCGATGCTGTCTTTAGTTCAAACTCCGGTGGCCATACTGAAGATGCTTCTTTCGTATGGGGGGGTGATGTTCCCTATTTACAGGCAAAGAACGTGGGAACCCTAAACCGAGTTTTTCCCCAAACGCCTTATTATTTCGATCAATGGATTCGCAACTGGGAGCCGGCCTATTCCTTCTCGGAGCGCTATGGTGGTGCTTCCGGCTATCGTTGGACACGAATATTGTTGCCTACTGAACCGCCTGTAGTGTCGCAGGTAGGCAGAATTTTGGAGATTGAGCCTCAGGGGCGTGGAACCGGCGGGAGCATCAATGCCGTCCGTATTTTAGGTGAAAATGGAGAAGTTGTAATCAAAGGTGATTACATTAGAGGACAATTGGGCGATCTAAAGAGCAATAGATTCATCATTGAGCCTTTTTACATGGGAGACGCCCAACCTGCCTTCTTCATGATATGGGGGGGCGGTTGGGGACATGGTGTCGGTCTTGATCAAACGGCTGCTGCCGAGATGGCATACCTGGGCTTTCCTTACGACGCGATACTGAAACATTTTTATGAAGGGATAGCTTTGCAAAAAATCTATTAAGTCCGCCTAAAATTATTTTAAAATCAAATTATTTTAAAGCCTGCTGTTAAAATCGTTGATTCCAAACAGCAGGCTTTGCTGATTTAACAGATAAAGGCAAATGATATTTGAAGGAATAGAAATCTTCCGGCTGAATTAAATACTTATAACTTTAAATACGCTAACAGATGCAGACGGAGGGACGAAAATGCGATGCAGTAAAATTGTATTTATATATATATTCATATTATTTCTGGTTCTTGGTTGCACAGCTTTGGCAAGTCCCACCAAGCCAATTTTGAAAAGGGGGATGGCCAACGAAAAGGTCTGGGAATTGCAAAGAATGCTCAATGATTTAGGTTATAAAATTGATGTTGACGGAAGATTCGGATTGCAAACGGAAATAATCGTCAAAGCTTTTCAAAGCAGTTTTTTATTGACCGGAGATGGTATTGTCGGTGGTGCCACTTGGCAACTGTTGGAGCAGGTCAAACCCTTCATAAGCTATACGGTTAAGAGCGGGGACACACTTAGCGAGTTGAGCGAAAAGTTTGAAACTACAGCCCTTGGGATAAAACTGGCCAATAATCTTGTTGATGACCGCATATATGTCGGACAAGAGTTGGCTATCCCCCGTTCCCGGATGGGGGGTGGTGAAGGGGCCAATGTGGAGTTCAAGGTGATTTATGAAGTCAGCGCCGGTGATACTCTTTCTCATTTGGCTAAAAAATTTGCTACAGATATTGATACCATTAGAAAAGATAATAATCTACCTGATGATAAGATTATTAGCGGCCAACAATTGACTATTAGGCATAATTCACATGTTTCGGCCGACGGTTTTAAGAAAGGCCGTTTGATTTGGCCCGTTATTGGTAGAATCAGCTCTTACTATGGCAACAGAATCCACCCAATCTACTCAACAAACCAATTCCACAATGGTCTCGATATTGCAGTTTCCAAGGGCACTCCGGTCCGCGCTGCCGCTGCCGGGTTCATAATAACAAGTGGAAATTTAAATGGCTATGGACAAACCATAATAATCGATCATGGGGATGGATATACAACTTTATATGGCCACAATGACACACTTTTGGTAAAGGTCGGGGCTTCTGTCCTAGCAGGGCAAATTATTGCCCTAAGTGGTAATACCGGTCAAAGTACCGGACCCCATCTTCATTTTGAAGTGCGGGAAAAGAATCAGACTGTGGATCCAATTTTATTTTTGCCGGCCCTCTGAGGGGTGCTAATGGAAAAGGGTCCGTATAAATCAATTTTGTTTTGTTTTTTATTGCAATTAATATTTTCCCCTAGTTTTAGATTACAAAGCAAGAAACCATAAAGCACAAAATTAAATATTGCGACCTTACAAAGGAAAGAATTAGAAATAATACGATTTTAATCAAAAAATAATTATTACAAAATAATACCCTAAAAAAAACAGTATAGGGTATTTTTGTATAATATATTATTATTATGCACATTCTATTGTTGATGGTTTTAAACGGCAATGAAGTTTGATACTTGCATATGTGTCGGGAAATAATTACTATTTATATCATTGCACCTGGCTGATTTTGCCGTATAAACGGAGGTGTAAAATTTGTTTAAAAAATATTCATGGGCAATATTGTATCTTATTATATTTTTTGGGGTATGTTTGCCGATTCAAGGGAACCAATTATATAAGGTAAAGAAAGGCGATACACTGGCTGTGATAGCCAAAAACCATTATTGCACCGTTGAAGAATTGTCCAAAAAGAACAATATCGAAAATCCGGACAAAATATTTGTCGGCCAAGAATTATCTGTTCCAACTTCCTATACTACATACATTATTCAAAAGGGCGATACCTTATCTCAATTGGCTGTTAAATTTAAGATCGACTTTGCCGATTTGGTCACCATAAATAAAATTGAGAATGCCAATCTGATTTATCCCGGTCAAAGATTAATTATTCCCTTTGCCGGTAACTTAGTCCGCGGAAATCCCAGCAGGGATCTTTACTTCATTTGGCCCACCCAAGGTTTTATTTCATCTCCCTATGGCGAGCGGGGAAATGGTTTTCATGCCGGTATTGATATAGCTAATAAGATTGGTACACCTATCAGGGCCGCCCAAAGCGGTGAAGTAACCTACAGCGCAAATACGGCGGGCTATGGTCTGTTGGTCGTAATCCAACATGAGCAAGACTACTCGACCTATTACGCTCATAATTTGCGTAACATTGTCAAAGGGGGTCAAAAGGTCAAGAGAGGTCAAATTATTGCATTTATGGGTAGTACCGGTATTTCAACCGGACCACATCTTCATTTTGAAATTAGACGTAATGGTATTGCCACCAATCCTATACAATTGTTACCGCCTACCTCCGATTTATCTAAATGAAACAGTGTTTTATCATGTTTAAATTTGATTTTATAATGCTAAAAAAAAGATTTAAAAGAAAGTCCCGGGAAGGGACTTTTGTTTTTTTCAAGAATGTTTATAGTTAGACAGAAAGGAGGAAAGGAATGGATGCAAAAATTATTTTACAAGAACTTAGCGAAGCAGTAGGTGGTTCAGGCTTAGAACATGATGTGGCAGAAATTATCAAAAAACAATGGCAACCATTGGTAGATGAAATTTTTGTCGACAAGATTGGTAACTTGATTGCAATAAAAAGGGGAGTGGACAACCCAAATAAGGAAGCAATTATGTTAGCAGCCCACATGGATGAAATTGGCATGATGGTCACTGAAATCGACAAGGATGGCTTTATCAGATTTACAAATATTGGTGGTATTGATCCCAGAATTTTACCGGCGGCGGAAGTTGAAATACACGGCAGAGAGAGAATTACCGGTGTAATCGGTGCCAAACCTCCTCATGTCCAAAAGCCTGCTGAGAGAAATAAAAGCATCCCTATTGATAAGCTGTATATTGATTGCGGTTTGTCTTTGGAAGAGGCCCAAAAAATTATTCGGGTGGGAGACTTCATTTCTTTTAAGCAAGAGTATCTGCAACTTACCGACGATGTTTTTGTCGGGAAATCCATTGACAATAGAGCAGGTGTTGGTTCCTTGACAGTGGCATTGCAATATTTGGCTAAGATGGAAAATAAAATAGATGTCATTGCAGTTGCAACGGTGCAAGAAGAGGTTGGCCTCAGAGGGGCAATTACCAGTACTTACAGTATTAATCCGGCCATCGGCCTGGCGGTTGATGTCGGTTTTGCCCACAAAAAAGGTTTGGACGAAAACATAACATTAAAGGCCGGCGGCGGCCCTGGTCTGGCTTGGGGACCCCAGGTTCACCCCCATATCCATGCTCAACTGAAAGAAGTTGCCGATAGGGAAGAAATTCCTTATCAACCGGATGCCTCCCCTTATCCCGGTGGTACTGATGCCTATGCCATCCAAATTACCAGAGAAGGAGTCGCGACAGGCCTTTTATCAATACCGATAGGCTATATGCATACGCCCGTTGAAATTATCAACATCAAAGATCTGATCAGAACAGGCCGTCTCATCGCGCATTTTTGTTCTTCAATAGATGCAAAATTTGTGGAGGGATTATCATGCTTATAAAAAATATAACAGAAGCCGTGGGCGTATCAGGACGTGAAGGTGAAATCAGAACGTTTATCAGAGAAGAGCTGAGTGCTTCCGTCGACAAGTTTACCGGTGATCCCTTGGGCAATTTATATGCATGGAAGATCAAAGAGGGGACACCGCTCGTTATGCTGGCAGCCCATATGGATGAAGTTGGTTTCATGGTAACGGGCATCGATTCTAACGGTTTTTTAAGTTTTTCACCCATCGGTGGTATTGATAACCGGGTCGTCGTCGGAAAAACTGTTCAGATCGGTGATAACAAGGTAAAAGGAATAATTGGGGCAAAACCTATCCATTTGCAGCAACCCCAGGAGCGACAAAAACCCTTTACTTATCGTGAACTATATATCGATATCGGTGTATCAGGTGAACAAGAAGCCAAATCCAAAGTAAAAATTGGTGATTACGTGGCCTTTTATGTCAAAACGGAAGAGTTGCAGGAAAATATATACAAAGGCAAGGCCTTTGACGACCGTTTGGGTTGTGCTGCCATTATTGAAGTATTAAGAACCGATGTGCCGGTTTCTGTTTGCGGTGCTTTCACGGTTCAGGAAGAACTTGGCCTGCGGGGTGCTGGTTCTGCCGCTTATAATGTAAAACCTGACTTGGCCTTGATTCTGGAAGGAACTACTGCCTCCGATGTGCCTGATATAAAAGAACATCTTTATTCGACTTCGATGGGGGCAGGTCCTGCATTGAGCGTTATGGATCGATCTTTCCTTGCCAACTCCAACCTAAATCAAGCTTTGCAGGATATAGCCAAAAAAGAAAACATACCTTACCAACTGCGCCGTTCTAATACAGGCGGTACCGATGCGGGACGTATCCATTTATCAATGGAAGGTATTCCCACTGCAGGCATGGCTGTTCCTTGCCGTTACATCCATGGTCCTGCAACCGTGATGCATCTAGATGATTTTAACAACATGGTAAATTGGGTTAAAGCCATGTTGAAAGAAATTTCCAAAGGAGGCTTCCCTTATGAAAGAACTTATTAAATTATTGACTGAATCCTACGGTCCTTCCGGACGGGAAGAAAATATTCGCGATATAATCAGTAAAGAAATAGAGGGGCATTTTGACGAAATAAAGACAGATTATTTGGGCAACTTGATTGCCCTTAAAAAGGGTGGGGCTCCAAACGCTAAAAATGTTATGATAGCTGCCCATATGGATGAGATCGGTTTGATGATAACCCATATTGATGACAAGGGCTTTTTAAGATTTACCAATGTCGGTGGTGTTAATCCTTATCGTTTAATCGGAATGAGAATAATTTTACCTTCCGGTCGTAAGGGGGTCGTCTTCCATGAAAGCCTTGAAAAAATGGCCGATTTGGCTTATGACAAGATGTATATTGATATTGGCGCTGCCGACAAAGATGAGTGCCAGGATCTTGTGCAAATAGGTGACATTGCTGTAGCTGATCAAGAAACGGTCTTAAGCGGCAACCGCGTAATCGCCAAGGCTTTGGATGATCGTATCGGTTGTGCGGTAATGATTGACGCAATGAAGAAAATGAAGAATTCACCCAATAATGTCTATTTTGTCTTTACTACACAAGAAGAACTAGGCTTGCGGGGAGCCAAGACCTCCACTTACGGTATAGCACCGGATTTTGGTTTAGCCCTCGATGTTACTTTGACCGGCGATACACCGGAAGCAAAAAGGATGGATGTAAAATTGGGTGGCGGAACTGCCATAAAAGTCAAGGACAGTTCATTAATTACCAACCCCAAAGTTGTTCAATTTCTTATAGATATTGCCGAAAAAGAGAATATTAAATATCAACTGGAAGTATTGGAAGGGGGCGGCACAGACGCCGGCGCCATCAATCTAACCAAAGGAGGGATATTGGCCGGTTGTTTATCCATTCCTTGCCGTTATGTTCACAGCCCCTCCGAACTGGTGGATATGGGCGATGTTGAAGCAACCCGTGACTTGTTGATCAAGCTCTTGGAAAGCAAATTGACATTTTTATAAGGAGGTCATTTTTTGCATAGATGGCAAAAAGCGGTACTAATTGTGTGTCTTCTTGCGCAAGCCCTGTATAGCGGCTGTTTATTAGCCAGGAATATACCCTTTGAAGGTGTCCTTTTGCCCGAATCTTTGCCTCGCAGACCATTAAAACCTTATTATGCTGTTAAAATTGAAGAAGATAAAATCTTCATGGTTGTCCATCGCGGTGAAAAACCCACCGGTGGTTATGCCGTGGAGATTTTTTCCGTAAGAGAAGATTATCCGGGT
The DNA here is from genome assembly GCA_964568715.1 of uncultured Halanaerobiales bacterium. Lineage (GTDB taxonomy): Bacteria > Bacillota > Halanaerobiia > B1SED10-174 > B1SED10-174 > CAZMQU01. The sequence continues at coordinate 110,902 of CAZMQU010000001.1, read as the reverse complement.
AGAATAACTGTTAAAGTAAAATTAACCGATCCGGACCCTGGCGATTTCGTTATTCAAGCCTTTACTTACCCGGCCACTGCTGTTGCAATAAACACTAAGAATTTAATTATAAAAAAGCCTAACTTTCGCTTTATGGATATGAATGGCCAAGATCTAGCGGCTGTCGGATTCGAGAAGCTAAAGGAGTGATTAAATGAGTGGATTGTTCTTATATAACGGCCGTTTCTATACGATGGAGAAGGAGGGTGAGGTACATAATTCCTGCTACATAGAGGCCGGACTGATTAAAAAGGTGGGATCCAAAGAAAACATCGAAAAATTTCTCCCTGCCTGTGTTAATAAAATTGATTTGGAGGGGGCTACAGTTACGCCCGGTCTCGTTGATGGCCATGCCCACTTTTTGCATTATTCGCTCAGTTTGCGGGAGATTGAACTATCCCGCTGTCTTTCCATCGAGGAAGCAGTGAATACCGTAAGAGAGGGCTTGGAGGAAGAACCCTCGAGGGGATCCTGGTATATAGGGCGGGGCTGGAATAAAAACAATTGGGGCGGCCGCTGGCCGTCACGGTATGACTTGGATCCGATCACCGGTGACAAGCCGGCAGCTTTTTTCAGCCAAGACTTTCATTGCTTATGGGTAAATACTGCAGTATTGAAGACTGTAGGGATTGACTCTTCGACAGTGAGTCCTCCCGGCGGGGAAATAGTTAAGGACTCAGCAGGCCAACCAACCGGCCTCTTCAAGGAAGATGCGATATCTTTGGTGCGGGGTCACATACCGGTACCGAGCCTGGAGGATGCTATATCAGCAATTAAAAAGGGAATGGAGGTTACTGCCCGACTGGGTTTGACGGGTATTCATAATTATGAAGATGGTTTAACTACTGAAGCCTTGATCCGATTATCTAAAAAGGAGCAACTTTTATTAAGATTTTTATTGGGCATTCCCTATAAAAACCTTGAAAATGCCATTAGTTTAGGCATAGAAACAGGATTTGGCAGCGACTATTTAAAATACGGCCACATAAAAATTATTTTGGACGGCACATTGGGTTCGGAAACAGCAGCCATGCTGGAACCCTATCGGGGCAGTTCCAGCGCCAAAGGAATTCAAATTCTTACCGACGATTACCTGAACCTGATAATTAAAAAAGCTGTCAAGGCAGGTTTCCCCTTGGCCATCCACGCTATAGGGGACAGGGCAAATAAGATTTCTTTGGATATATTAGCCCAAATCAAGAACGAATCGAAACGATTGGGATTGCGCCATCGAATTGAACATGCCCAACTGCTTCGACCCGAAGATGTGCAGCGTTTTGCTGAATTATCAATAATACCATCCATGCAACCGGTTCATCTCAAGGGAGACAAGGCTTTAATCGATGAAAAGTGGGGTAAACCGCGAAGTGAAGGAGCCTATCTTTGTAAAAGCCTCTTGAATACAGGGGTCCCTTTGGTATTAGGATCAGATGCTCCCGTTGAATCAATTGATCCTCTTGAGGGTATTGAATATGCAGTAAACCGCAATGGTTTCAATAAGCACGAAAGTTTGACGACCTATGAGGCCGTTTTAGGGTACACGAAAAACAGTGCTTTTGCAGCCGGGGAGGAGAAAGTAAGAGGAACAATTCAGGCCGGCAAACAAGCAGACTTAACCTTCTATTCGCATGACTTCATAAAGGAACCGTCTTTGCTGGCAAAAGCGGAAATTATCGGTGCAATGGTCGGCGGGAAGCTCACCTATTTCTATAAAAGTGATTAGAGTTGATTTGGGTAAAAATAGATCTCTTTTTATTTATTGTCAATTATTATTTCTTGGTTTTGTAATTCTTTGTTTCTTTTAAAAATATTTTTACAGCTTGGAGTCCTCTGGTATTTAATATTCTGTCTTTAGGCAAACCGGCCTTGCGGGCCATGTTGATACCATACTCCGTATGGTCAAAGCCTGTTAAGCGATGGGCATCCGGATTGATGGATAAGTATAATCCTTCTTCGTAAGCCCTTCTGGCCCAGCGCCAATCAAGATCCAAGCGCCAAGGGTTGGCATTGATTTCGGGAATCACGTTATAATATTTGCATGCTTTAATGACCTCCGCCAAATCAACAGCATAGGGTTCTCGCGATAAAAGGAGTCGGCCGGTAGGATGGCCAAGTATTGTAACAAAAGGTTGGGAGATGGCTTTTATAATTCTTTTGGTCATTTCACTTTTTGGCATCTTAAAATTGCTATGGATTGAAATAACAGTAAAATCGAGTTCTTTCATCAACTCTTTTGAACAATCCAAACTGCCGTCGCTCAAAATGTCAACCTCCAAGCCCTTAAGTAATATTGGGCCGGAATTGCCGGCATTGAGGGCATCAATTTCGGTAATTTGCCGGCGCAAATCTGCCGGTTTTAAGCCGCCGGCATAAGCGGCAGCTTGGCTATGGTCGGCAATACCAATATACTCGTAGCCAAGTGTCCGGCCATGGCCGGCGATTTCAGCAAGGGTATTGGTTCCGTCACTGAAATTTGAGTGAACGTGCAAAACTCCTTTAATATTATCTAAAGTGGGTAATGAATTGTATATAGCGGCGGGGTTTTCCCCGGAAAATTCCCATAAACCTTCCCGTAATTCCGGTGGTACAAGAGGTATTCCGATCAGTTTGTAGATTTCTGCTTCCGAGGAGCCGGCGGGCAAGCGATTGCCTTGCAGGTATTCCTTTTTTGCGGCTTTGGCCAAAAGTTGTTGTAAATGGTCACCATTGCCGGTATGGCAGATCAGATCGGTACCCCAAAGAGTTTCGTCACTTAAATGTACTTTCACGGGAATCCCCGCTAACAAGTTACCGGTAATGAGTTTTTCCGATCGGATTTGGGGATTAACTATTCCAACAAGAGTCAATTTGTCAATGAAATTTTGCCGGGGCGAAGCAGCTATGACCAGGAGTTCAATCTCTGAAACTACTTCATTGCAACGGCGCAAAGCACCGACCGGGACACACTTTTTGCAAACACCCATATCTTCCATAGCTTTCTTCAACGCCTTGGCTTCTTCGTAAGCGTGGGAATAGAGAAAGAAGCCTTGATAGCTTCTGTAGACGGCAATTTCTTTTAGAATCTTCTCTTGGCTTTTGGCACCGAATCCAGGTATTGACAAGAGGCGATTCTTTTGGCAAGCATATTCCAACTCCCCTAGGGTGGTAATACCCAAGCCTTCGTATAAGCTACGAATCTTTTTGCTACCCAAACCTGGAATGGAATACAACTCCAAAAGGCTAATAGGGACTTTTTTCTTTAATGATTCCAACACTTCATCGGTTCCTTTTTCTATGAGGGACAATATTGTCTTCTCAATTCCGGCACCGATACTAGGTATCTCCTGCCAGCGCTTGTTTTTGACCAAATCATCGAAATCCGCAGTGTAATCATTTAACGAACGGGCTGCGGTATTAAAAGCTGCCGATCTGTAAACATTTTCGTTAGTTAACTCCATCAACCTAGCAATGTTTTTAAGTGTATCCACTAACATATATTTTGTCACAATATTCACCTCCAGTAATATTTCTGCGATTTTCAGGAAAAACCTTTCACACTTTCCAATAACAAGTTATTATTATATAATTGGTTAGGGAGGCGATTTTTCTGCAAAATCTTCTCAATTTCATCAACAAGTACAAGGATAAGAGCTTTTTGATTTTAACCCACGATGACGCCGATACGGATGCTTTAGGTGCAGCCTATGCTCTCAGTACCGCCTTGGGAGGCAGGATAGGCGTACCGAAAAGTATTGCTGAATTCACCGAAAAATTTTCCGAAGACCTCAATCTGGAAATACATTTCCAACCTGTAGTCGGCGAAAATGAAGTTGTGATTATCGTTGATGCGGCTGACCACCAGCAGCTTCCCGGTATTAGCCTTTCCCAATATGCAGTAATTGACCATCATAAAGATAACAAATTGTTGGAAGAGGCCGAAGCTTATTTCCATGAGGTTTGCGATTCAACCTGCCAAATGGTTTTTAGACTCTTAAAATTTATGGAAATTGCTTTAACAAAGAAGACGGCCACAGCCTTGGCTGCGGGCATACTGGGCGATACCATTTATCTTGAGCAAGCAAGCGGGGAAACAGTAAGTATTTTAGGTAACATATTGGTGGAGGGCGGTATCACATATAAAGATGTTCTGATGACTATGAGGGTGGGAGGTAAACTTAGACGAGAAACAAAACTTAGGGCGGCAATTAACGCCAAACTTTACAGATTCGATGATTATCTTTTGGTTTTTACCCAAACACAAGCCAATTATGTTTATTATGTCGCTATGATGTTTATAGAATTAGGAGCTGACATCGCCTTAGTATCCCATCGGGATAGGGAAGAGGTAAACATTAGGCTGGTCAAAGCACCGGGTATCAATGATGAAAAACTGAACTTATTAGAAATAATTAAAAAAGCGACTGCCGGTACAACTATTGAAAATTTGTGGGGCGATGAAAACTTTGTCGGCTTCAAAGGCCTGGATAAAGAATCCACCATAATTCAAACCATCCTGGACAATATTAGCGACCTTTGATGATAGGATTCAAACCAACATGATTATATTTAGTTTTTACAGCAGTTGCAAAGCATTTTTAGGCAATTGAAACCTCTTTCTGCTTAGAGTTTTCAATTGTTTCTAATTTAACTATATCTAACCATCAATGCTAAGTTTACTGTTTTTATATTTAAGTCTTGTTTTAGTCATGTAAAAAACTTTTATAGCGATAAAGCTACCATGTAAAAGACTTTTGATTGTCTTAACTAATAGAGTATGAGATTATGTTCAAAGGAGGAATTAGATGAAAATCGGCTGGCAATTACAGGAAGCTCGCAAGAAGGCAAACTTAACCCAAGACCAGGTTGCCTCTAAAATATTTGTTTCCCGACAGACTATCTCCAACTGGGAAAACGAAAGAAGTTATCCTGATATTTTAAGTGTTATCATGCTCAGCGACCTCTATGGTATAAGTTTGGATGCCCTTATTAAAGGAGATCAAAAAATGATAAAACATTTGGCCGACAGCACTAATATTGTTCAAAGTAACAAGAAAGTAATTATGGCTTTTTTATTTAATATTGCTATCCTGGTCGGCATAATATTGCTTTCCACCTTCATCTCTCAGCAACCAATTCTAATATTTTTCTTTTTCTCCTTGGGCATAATCAATTCGGCTGTTCTCTTATACCAACTAATTAAAAAAATTTAGGAGGACTCTATGCTTGTAATTTTAGTTTTGGTGGCAGTGCAGATTTTGGTAGGAGCAGTTTTTACAGCTTACCAAATCTTTAGAATTGTAAATTTGGATGCCTCAAGTCGAGCTTTACCCTACCCAAAACTCTGGGGTTTATTTTCAACGGCCGGGGAGGGACAAGGACTAATATTTTACCTTTTATATCGGCGAAAGCACCCGCCTAGTTTAAAGCCGCAGGAAGCAAAAGAATTGCGGGATAGGAAAAGAAAAGTAATATGCGGCCTAGGTTTATTGGTCCTAGGCGGCATGATCATGATGGCCATTTTGGTTTTTAGAAATTGAATCTGATTTTTGTAAGAAAATAACCTTAAAAAGGAGTGGTTCGCCAATGTTACTGGAGGCAATAAAAGATATATTAATGCATTTGCTTCTTTGGTCTATAATACCGTTCTTATGGTGGCTTATAAAATACAGGCAAGTCAATATCTTAAGCTGGATCGGACTTCATAAGGTTCAAGGGAAAACCGGCAATATTTTAATTTGGGGAGCCATATTCTTTGCCCTTACCGTTATTTCACAAGTATTCATTACACCTAAATTGCTGCCGCCGGGCATTACCGTTGCTGAAACTTACCAGGGGTTGGGTACAGCTGCCTTGATTCCGGCTCTTGCTTTTGGGCTTTACACCGGTTTGGGAGAGGAAATATTTTGGCGGGGTTTTTTGGGAAAAAGGTTAATGGCCCGACTTGGTTTTTGGGGGGGCAACATAATACACGCCCTGATATTCGGCCTCTTACACGGAGTGGGCTTTAGCCTGGCGATTATCCAAGCTCCTGTGGAGGTTCAACTCTTGAAGATCTTGGCAGTCGGCCTTTTTGCTACAACATTGACGGGGTTCAGTGGCGGTATGCTGGGTTATGTTACCGAAAAAAAGGCAGGAGGTTCTATAATACCGGCAATTCTTATCCACGCCTTGGGCAATACGCTGCTTTCTTTGGCACAGGCCTTCAATATCTTATAAAATCATTTTTCCCCAACATTAAAAAGCGGTAGCAATAGGCTGCCGCTTATTTTATTATCTTTTTTATAAGGGCCAATTGATAGTCCCTCCATTAATTAATAACTATTTTACTGATTTGGAATTTGAAAAACGGTAAAGAAAAAGCCCGTTAGGAAGAGGGTTAAAGAAGGTCGGAAGCGAAAGGTTTAATAGGTATTCTTTGTACTCAGAAAAAATAAAGCTTTTTACTTTGAAACCTATAAATTGATAAGGCCTGTGGTACTTTGCTTTATGAAAATCCCTTTTGTCGAAAAATCAAGGGCAGTACAAATATAGTGGTCTCTTGCGGCTTTTGCAAGAAAGATATTGCTCTTTATCAAAAGGCCGGTAGGGGGCGACTTCTGCGTATGTATTTGGATCGAATAATACGTAGTGCTGTTGATTTGGCCCCGCAACCGGCTACTTTATGTTGCCCTTATTGTAAAAAGCAGCTGGCCACCAGGGTTTTGCTGAGACGCAAAAATATCGAGGCCTATATATTAATCAGGAGTGCATACAATACAAAAAAGGCTGAATAAAAACAACCCGATATTTTTAATAACGAAGCCTGCAAACAACGTACCCATGGATATCGGTTGACGATTAATTTTTATTTATAGCAGGAGAATATTGTTATATAATAATGCGGCAAAGCCACATGCTCCGGCAGCTTCCGGCCGGACCGGAATTTTTAATTATCCGGAAGAAGTACTTTGATTTTGTCAGCATGCATATGATACTTAGCAAAGAAGAGCATCCGTTAAAAATGCGATGATGCTCTTCTTAGGTTTATAGGTGATATTTTAATGTTTTCCGGTGACCTGGAACCTTTTATTAAGCTTGACCGGCCGGTAATTCCGTTTTTCCGGTAAAGTGGAAGTTCTTTATTTTTAAGGAAGGAACATAGTAGTTGCCGATAAAGAAGGGTGTTCGTTCTCTTTCCTTTGAAATTGCTTCCACATTGTTCAGGGCTTCCAACATGCTTTCAGTGAAACGCATGTTATTTATTGCTCCGACAATCTTACCGTCTTTAATTTGGAAAAGACCGTCCCGGGTTAAACCTGTTAACTGGGCTACTCTGGGGTTGATGGGGTTGATGTAGTGGAAACGGGTAACCAGGATACCGTCGTCGGTATCAGCAATTATTTCGTCCAGGCTCTGTTCACCGGCATCCATAACTATGTTGAGGGGCATGCCGCCGAAATTCGGCGAACCCATGGAGTGCCCTGTTGTCTCTACACCGTCTTTGGCTGCACTAGCCAAGTCATAAGTCAAACCCTTAGCTACGCCGTTTTCAATTAAGGTAACCTTGGTCCGTTTGGCGCCCTCGAAATCGAAGGGGATGGCAACGGTATTGGTATTGGTAAAATCGTCGATGATGGTGATATTGTCACCAAAGACCTTTTCACCAATTTTGCCGGTTAAGAAACTGGCCTGATTCTGGACGCTCTTACCGCTGAAACCCATGAAGGAGAGATAGGTTACCAATTCACCGACTGCCAAGGGTTCGAGAATTACCGTGTAGGCTCCCGGCTCGATGGAAATAGGGTTTTGATTAAGTTGGGCTTTAGTGTATGCCCTTTGGAAGGCTGCGCCGATATCCAATTCTTCCGGTTTGTTTGAAGTCAGGGCGGCATAGCCGGTGCCATCGGTATCGCTGGCAATGAGAGCTGAAAAGTTTACGCCGTTCGAGGCGACGAGGTGCCTGATTCCTTTGGAGTTGCCCATGGCAAAAATATATTCCTCGTATGACAAAGCACCATAGGCCAGGTAGTTATCTGCTAAAGTATCCAAACATTCTTTGACTTTCCTGGCGCGTTTCTCAACTGAAAATTCCGTTTTCAATTTTTCATTGATATCGAAGCTTACAGTTTGATCCGGGCCGGCGAGCAGAGGAGGCTGCTCTTCGCCTGCAGGTAAGTAATTGAGATTGTTTATGGCTTCTTTTACAGCATCCCGTAAACCCTCTTCAGTATACAGGTCGGTACTTATTTCGCTACGCTTATTTTCTTCGGTGATTGTAATGGAGACCGCCAAATGAGTTGTATGGACATTTTGATGGATTTCCGAATTGGCAAACCTTGTCAAACCTTCGTTGCCGCCATTAACAAGCACGCGTGTATCATAACCGGCTGCTTCCTTGATGACAAAATCAATTATTTCAAAGATCTTTTCTTTGCTAAACATCGGAAACACCTACCTTTACTTTCCTGAAGCGAGCGGGTGATGAACCGTGGCCGACGTGGGCAACTTGGCCGGGCTCCCCCTTGCCGCAGTTGGGTATACCGTATAATTTCCAATGGTCCTCGTTGGCAACACCATCGCAAGAATTCCAAAACTCGGGGGTTATACCGGTATATATAGGATTTTTGAAAATTTTACCCGTCAATTTACCGTCTTTAATCTCATGGGCTATCTCACAAGCAAACTGGAAGTTGATCCGCTTATCATCAATACTCCAACTTTTATTGGTGACCAAATAAAGACCGTATTCGACGCCGGCAAAAAGATCATCTAACTCATAGGTGCCGGGCAACATGTTTATATTGGTCATACGTACTATAGGTATCCGATTCCAGCTGCTGGCTCTGTTAGCCCCACTGGAGGGCTGAGATAAAACGGAAGCGGTATCCCTCGATGAAATAAAACCGTTAAACTTGCCCTTGGTGATAATCGGAACCGATTGCGCTTTGACACCGTCGTCGTCATAGCCGAATGTGCCCAAGCCGTAAGGAACAGTGGCATCTGCAACAACAGAAACATGCTCCGAGCCGTAAGCAAAGCCAATCATGTCAGGCGAAAGAAAACTGGTACCGGCATAACCTGCTTCATAGCCAAAAACCCGATCCAGTTCAATCGGATGGCCGATGCTTTCATGAATTTGCAGGGCCAATTGGGAACTGTCGATTATTAAATCAAAGGTACCGGAGGGGCATTCTTCGGCTTCCAGCAAAGCCATTGCTTCTTTAGCAATGCGGGGAGCATTTTCCACCAATTCCAAAGTTTCTATGAATTCCCAACCGGCAGTTCCGAAGTTACCATTAAAAGAGCTGGGCCAACTGCGGCACTGCAAATCCTGCTGGTTGGCCGCGGTTGCTTCAATGCCGCCACCGGATTCATATAGCACCTGGGTGATGTATGAACCGTCACTATCGACAAAAACTTTCTCTTCCCGTTGGAAATTGAGATGACCGTTTGTTTTAAAAAGACCGGGTGCTGCCTTACGCATTTCTGCTTCAGCACTGAAGAGCAATTCCAATTTCTTTTCTTTGGGCACTGTAAAAGGATCAATTTTAATCGGTGTAGTATAGCTGTCGACGACCGTCTCTTTTTTTGCAAGGTGAACAGGAGTTTTTTGAGCGAGTCGGCTTGCTTTGGCAATTGAAAGAGCCATCAGAGCTGTCTCTTCCATTTCGTCAAAATTTTGTGATCCGGCAAAACCCATTGAACCATCCAAATAAATGCGAACCCCGTAACCACGGGTACGCGACGTTGACATGCTTTGTACTTTGCCATTCTCGGTTCTGTAGTTTTCTACCAAGATATCGTTGCTGCGGATATCGGCGTAGTCAACCTGATGCTTATTTTTTAATAACTCAAGAACGGCTGCCATTTTTTCATGCATTTATGTTACTCCTTTCGAAATAAAGTAAACTGTTGCAAGCAAAATATTATTTATTTCACCTCCAATAATTAGATTATTTTAAACATTGCAAAATTTATAAGTTGACTTGTCTATACAAATAAACATAGAAAAATGGTGAGAAAAACCTCTCCTATAGATTATTCTTTTAAAATATTTGAATACCTTCTTCATCCTGCATTTCCAATTGGCCATCTTTTATTTCCGAACGAAGGCCGGCAAATATTGGTTTGGGGAAAGTTCAAGATTCTTTTGTCAAAGAGAACAGCAATCAATATTAAAATAAAGAAATTTCACCATTGTGCACAAAGTTACAATGGTGAAATTCGTGGACTATTCATTATCCTTTTTACAACAACTTTTATTTTAGAAGCAGATAAAAGGTAAGGTAAGAGAAAATATTTAAAAGCTGAAATTTTACAGCTTATATCTTAAAAGCACTTTTAATTAATTTATGGCGGCCTTTCGATAAATTCGCTACAATGGCTTCTTTATAATCGGCCAGATCAAAGGTATGGGTCAGCAAGGAAGCTGGCTTTATAGTTTTATTTGCAATGAAATCCATAGCCATTTGATAAGTGGAAATCTTTTTCCCTTGATAGTTTTCCGTGGAATAGGCAAAGAAACCCCGTAAGGATAGCTCTTTCAGCCAGATGGGTGTCCAGTCCAGCCCTTTGGGGAAAGAGGCCAAGCCAATTATAGTGATTTCACCACCAGGGGCGCTGAACCACATAGAGTCTTTTAAACTTTGGGTACTGCCGACACAATCGTAGATTTTTTCAGCGCCGCCAACAGGAACGGGCGCACCCACCAAAGCGGGAAAATATTTCATCCCGTAGGTGGCGGCAATATTTTTCTGATATTCTTTATCAAGATAAATGATGTTATCCGCACCGGCTGCTTTCCCTTCTTCGGCTTGAAAATCATATTTAACCAAAAGGGTAATCTCCCCTTTATAATTTAGGGCTTTAAGAGAATAAATCAGGCATAGGCCAATTGGACCGCCGCCAATTATCAAAACCCGCTCATCGTCTTTAGGAAAGGTGCGCAGCAAAGGATGCAAGGCTGAAGCTAAAGTGTCACAAAGAATCGCTTCTTCCCAAGATACCGTGTCCGGTATGGGGTAAACTTGGCTTGAGTGGGCTACAAAAGATTCGCTCCAACTACCACCGGTATCTTTGCAAGCACCGATCAAGAGTCCCGGACTAAGATTTCCTGCCGTGAAATTTAAGCAGCGGGATTCGTTATCGTTTTGGCAGTTTGGACAATATTTTTGAAATCCTCTGGTTTTACAAGGTAAAAGGGGGTCGATGACTACCCTCATACCAACTTGCCAATTTTCAACTTTGCTGCCCACCTCGGTTATTATCCCACAGTTTTCGTGGCCGATGATAAAAGGAAAGGAGGCGAAGGGGGAGGTATAGGGTGAATCATTTAATTGGATTAAGCCAATATCACTGCCGCATATACCGCCATAATAGGGTTTGACCCTTACCCAGTCATCGGCAGGCAGAGCCGGGGGATCAATTTCAACCAAAGCCAAATTTGATAATGAATTATAAAAATTCTTTTTTGATAGGTAGCCCATTGCCATGGAGTAAGCGTAGCGAGCCAGGCTGCCTTTAAATTGAATAGCTTTCATATCTTTGCGCCTTTATCGATGATACCCAAATCCCGGCCATGCTTTTCCAATAATGATAAAGCAAAGTCCAAATCTTCCTTGGTATGCGAAGCAATGACATTGGCCCTCAAGCGACACGTATTGACGGGTACTGCCGGTGGAAGAATCGGTGAAACGAACATGCCGTCATGGTGAAGACGAGCGGTTAATTCCATGGTCGGATCCTTTTGCCCGATAACAATTGGAATAACACAGCTTTTAGTATTCAGGGTATCGTAGCCCAATTCATTGAGACCATTGATAAAATAATCAATGTTGGCCCGGACTTGCTTTAAACGCCAAGGCTCGTCCTCAATTAATTGCAGTGCTTTTGTTGCAGCAGCTACTGCGGCCGGCGGCAAAGCGGCGGAAAAGACAAAGCCGCGGGCATTATGCCGAAAATAATCAATTACTTTACGACTACCGCCCACATAACCACCGACGGCTGGGATGGTTTTGCTCAAGGAACCACTGTAAAGATTTATTTCATGCGGATCGATGCCGAAATATTCGGTAATTCCCCGCCCGTTATCGCCCAATACTCCTAAAGAGTGAGCCTCGTCAACCAAAAGCCAAGCGCCGTTCTCACGACAAATTTCCAGTAGATCCGGTAGGGGACAAACATCTCCGTCCATGCTGTAAACTGCATCGACTACAACCAGACGTCCTTTATATCCGTCATCAGCCGCCTGTTGCAAACGTTGCCGGAGATCTTCCATGTCGTTATGGCGGAAACGTCGGAATTCGGCCCTCGAAAGAGAACAACCATCAAAGATACTGGCATGGCTTAGCTTGTCAATTATTACGATATCCTGGCGACCTAAAAGTGTTGATATCGAAGACAGGTTGGCTACATAGCCGCTGCTGTAAGCAATTGAATCTTCGATACCCATAAAATCGGCCAACTTTTTTTCCAGCTCGTTATGTAAAACTGTCGTGCCGGCCAAGATTCGAACACCATGGGTTCCTGTCCCGAACTCCTGAGTAGCTTCCTGGGCTGCCTTAATAATTTCCGGATGCTTAAGGAGCCCCAGATAACTATAGGAAGAAAATATAAGCATCTCTTTCTCATCAACTTGGGCCCGAGCCTGATTGATCCCGCCAATTTCCTGTAAATAAAAATAAATTCCTTTTTCTTTAAAATCGGAACAATAGGCGTGGAATTTATCAAGCCTTTCTTCGAAAACATTCATATAAATAACACTCCTCTCCTTAACTTGTACAACTGTGCACAAAATGTGCACTCTATGCAATGATAACATTTTAAAAAGAATGTGTCAATAGTATGCTTGTGTAGGGCTTAAACTATATCTTCGGCATTTTGCCAACAATTTTCCTACGTTGTTCGGCATCGGTGTGAGTATATATTTGGGTTGTCGATATGCTTTCGTGTCCCAACAATTCTTGCAAGACACGAATATCTTTGGTTTCTTTATATAAAAGGGAAGCAAAGGTATGGCGCAACTTATGAGGGGTAATTTTGTTACTTTGGGGAATATTAGACATTTTAGCATATTTTTTCACCATCAGTTGAATTGTCCGTACATTTATTCGACGACCATGCAAGGACAAAAATAAGGCAGAATGATCATCGGCTGTTTTGGTTTTTATTTTATTGCGCCACAATAAATATTTTTTTAAATCATTGATAAGTTCAGGGTGGAGGGGGATATACCTTTCTTTCTGACCTTTACCTAATACCTTTATTGATTGGCTTATAGACAATTCCAAATCGTTGACATTTAAACCGACCAGTTCACCGACCCGCAAACCGCAGTAAAGAAATACTTTCATGATTACAAGATCGCGAATTTTAGTTTTTTTCCCATGCTCCTGGATGGCTTGCAAAAAAGAGCGGGCTTGCGGTAATTGTAAATAAATTGGTTGGGCGCCGCTGAGGACCTTGCTGGCCACTAAATGCTGTGTCGGATCTTGTTCGATGATTTCCTGGATAAGCAGATATTGAAAAAAAGAACGCAGGGAAAAGAGACGGCGATTTCTTGTTACGGGGCTGTTGTTACTTTCTAAAATTAAATCGGCTAAAAAATTTCCCACATCGAATTTAGTTATTTGGGCCGGATTAATATAGGTCCGGTTTAAGTTTTTTGTTTTTTCCAGGTAACGCAAAAACAACAATAAATCATAACGATATTCTTTGATAGTCAAGGGAGAATAGCCGAGATTAGCTTGCAAGTATTTCAAAAATGACTCCAAGGCAAAAATATAGTCCATAATTTTGGCAACCTCCTAAAATAAGTTCACCTAAAGACCAAACGCTTCCAAATTTGCCTTTTAAGGCCAGGCGAGAAAAGAATGAGGGTGTTTGGTCATAGTCGACACGAATCGGCTAAAATTTACAATATAGGCGGCGACAAATATAATTGGCGTATATTGCTGTTTTTTTTATTGCGTTTTCGCAAAATTGGTATTTTGCGAAGATTCTATACTCATAATTACGACATATTTTTGAAAACACCTGCAAAAAAATAAATACTTTGTAATATTTAATTTTATCATTCACCCTTTGTTTTCGATTTCCTATCACTTTTTCTTCACTAGGTTAAAAAAATAAATATATGAAAGAAATTTTGAAGTGTTAATTTAAACCTTTTATTTGTATTTCACTATGCCACTTTGACTAGGGCTATACCCTATAAGATTTAAAAGCGCTCCTTAAAGGAACGCCATTTTAATTGTCTCTTAAGGTCCTTCGATAAAAGCAGCCAACCAATTACATTCCATAAATAATACTTTTAAAAATTAGAAGCTTTATTAAAAAGTCGGGATCAACAATTTGTCGCCTGGATGTATTATCGGCGAGTCCAGATTGTTGAGCTTTTTGATTTTACTGATCAAGCTGCGAGGATCCATTTTCTCGTTTACAATATATTTTTGAGCAATGCTCCAAAGTGTTTCGCCTTTTTCAACGGTGACAACCGTATAATCTTCACTATCATTGCCCTTGGCATATATATTATAAACCAAGAAAATACCGGCTGCCACGGCTAGCACCAACAAAAGCAATCTGTTTTTCATGGTGAATACCTCCTTGACGAACAATTGTTCTATCAATAATTATATAGGATCTGTGTTAAAATGTCAAGGAAAAACAGAACAAATGTTTCCGTATTGTTTAAAATGATATATTATGAAATTATGTAAAAAGAATTCGTTGCTTGAATACGCAAAAATAGGGAAACAGCTTGCAAATTACCCCGATTATCAATAAAAGCCTCTTCGCAAGCAAAACAGAACAGTAGTTTGCCTATGGGTTAAAAATGTGTTATACTCAAAAGAGAATATGGCAATAAATTTCTTCAGGAGGTGAAGAGTATGAATAAGCCAAGCGGTAGGCAAAAGGCCATCTTGGAATTTATCGGCCAACATAGCCGGGAAAAAGGTTATCCTCCTTCCGTGCGCGAGATTGCCAAAGCAGTTGGTCTAAGATCTCCTTCCACCGTCCATTCACATTTGGAAAAATTGCAAGACTTGGGTTTTTTGAAAAAAAACCCTTCCCAACCACGCACTATCGAACTGCAAGAGTCCGCCACCCCCTATTTACCTTTTGGGGAAAATCTTTTAGATCAAGCCATTGTAAATATACCGGTATTGGGAGAGATAACTGCCGGCCAACCTATCTTTGCTTACGAAAATATTGAAACAAATCTGCCCTTGCCCGCTGACCTATTTAAAGGTGCCCAGCACTTTATTTTGAGAGTCAAAGGCGACAGTATGATTGGCGCCGGAATTTATTCCGGAGATTTGGCGGTAATAAGGCACCAAAAAACCGCTGAGAACGGTGAAGTGGTCGTAGCCTTGCTCGATAATGACGCCACTTTAAAAAAATTTTATCATGAAGGTAAAAGTGTCCGCCTACAGCCGGAAAATCCGACTATGGAGCCGATATATACAGAAGAGGTAGAAATACTCGGCAAGCTGGTTGCCCTCCTCCGCGTTTATTAAGATTTACCCGCACTTTGATATTTGAAAGCTGCATTCTTCATCTTTTAATCCCCGTACATTAATAATTGTCCGCAAATGCCTTAGCATCGAAGCGGACAACTATAATAAAATTATCAGCGATAATAAAATTATATACGCCGGGTTATTGGCCCGTTGGTCATCGGTTGACAAAGATGTCCGACGGGTTACTTGCTTTTAACGATAAAAAGATAATCAATAATTAATCCCTACAAAGGTTTTTTTAAATTTTAAGGCCCTTCAATAGTTTTGCTGCTACTCTTTTGGAGTCTTCACTTTCAACCGGATAGCCCTCCAGCGGCGGGGCCGCAATTATATGTTCCAAGACTTCTTTGGCCTTTCGTTTATTCTTTTGAGCCAAATAAGTCTCTGCCAGACCTAGCTGATATTCCAAGTTTTCGGGCATTAATTCAACGGCTCGCAAGGCATATTCCAGACTTTTGTTCAAATTGCCGATGCTCAAGGGCCAACCGGGTACCAAGCGATAAAGTATACCCAAAGCATAATAGGCATCGGCATAGTCTGCATCGATTGCTAAAACCGCATCCAAGCGATCATGCATAGGACGTACCATAAAAAGACTTTGTAAAATTCCTCGCGTCTCTCCCTCCTTGCCAATCAGGGCGGCTAACCAAAAATTGCTATGAGGACAATCGGGAGCTAGTTCGACAGCTTTTTCGGTATAAGTCTTGCCATTTGTGTAGTAAAAAAGTTTGACATCTTTACTTTCGGCATATTTTTCACCTAACCAATGGTAAATCCTGCCCAGTCGCCACAGAAGTTGAGCATTATCAAAAACCAAGGGTTCTTCGATCAGCTTTTCGACCTTTTCTTTTAATCCCGGCATGTCAGCTCTACTCTGCCAGGCTTCATCGAAAAGGACAACATACTCATCCAAAGAGGGCCCGGCCGTAACCGGTAAAACAAGCAAAAATAAAAGAACCGGCAAAGCAACCAATATATTTCTATTCATCAGTCCAAACACCTCCTCTATAGATTTTTTAATGCTTTTTCTATGTTTTGGAAGTCCTCCCAGACAGGAATTTTTTTGTGAGGATCACGTAACAATGCCGCCGGATGGAAAGTTGGCATGTACTTAATGCCGTCCTGCTCAATCCAAATTCCTCGCATCTTCGTTATCTTACCTTTTGGATCGATTAAGGATTGAAGGGCGGTTGCACCCAAGAGAACAATTATAGCAGGTTTTATTATCCTGATTTCATTTTCCAGCCAGCTTAAGCAGGTGGCTATTTCTTCCGGAGTCGGCTTTCTGTTGGAAGGCGGTCTGCACTTGACTATATTGGTTACATAAACCTCATGCCTGCCTAGGTTTATAGCTTGTAAAATTTTATCCAAGAGTTGCCCGGCCCTGCCTACAAACGGATGACCTTCAATGTCTTCCTGGGCACCCGGTCCTTCACCAATCAACATTAAGGGGGCCTCCCGGCAACCGGCACCAAATATTACCTGCCGGCAGCCTGAACGCAAAGCACATCTTTTACAGGCCATAGCTTCGTTTTTAAGGCTTTGCCACTCCGTGATTGCCGCTTTTCGTTCTTCAAACAAAGAAGGCATTCTGTTTTTTTCGTCGGTCAAACATATCACCTCCCCCGATTAGTTGAATACGTTTCTTATTGAAAAAAAAAGGGTTCCGGTGCGGGCGAAATGATAAGCGGCCCAACCGTAACTTCCTTCCGTCCAATAGATGTAACCAAGTATTACATGCGTATATTTACAGTTTTTTATGCTCAAAGACTCTTTTAAGATATTGACGGCTTCTTCGCTGTCAATCATTGCATAGTAACATAAGGCTTTATAATTGTACAACCAAATATTTTTTTCGTCTCCTTTGATGGATTTATCAAAGGCTTCAATCGCTTCATGGAATCGATGCAAGATAAAATAGGTAAAAGCAGTTTGTGTAATTAAAAAATGGTCGTCAGGGTCTTCTTCCAATTGTTGCGTAAGCTTGTTTAGAAAAGATAAGATAATTTTTTTATCATGCCCTTGGCTTACATCTTCAAATTTTTCCAGTGCCAATTCTATTTCTCCAAGGTTTGACAAGGCAATGGCCATGCAAAAGTGGGGAATAATATCCTGCGGATTTGCTTTGGCTAGATGCCTGTTATGTTCCAAATAAGTTTGCCATTCAGCCACAAACTTCGATTGGGCACAAACACTGCCAACAAAGGAGAACAGAAGAATGCAGAGCAGGATTGTTTTCCATGAATGACTCTTCACTGAATTATCCCCCTTTGACCTTTGAATGCATTACCTTAAACCACAAGATACCTTAATCCATCAGGTGTCTTAACCTATCAGTCTGTTTATAAAAAAGAAATGTTATTCTTTAGTTTTAGGGCCTATTGAAAAATAATTATCAAAGTAGTGCACTTTTATCGAAAAATCCACCGATTGTCAATATGTGGAACACTTATCTCTTATATTGTAATAGAACCCCGATAGACATATCGGGATGGACCGGTCATGAAGATGCTATGGCCTTCACCGATCCATTGAATTGTCAAAGTTCCCCCGGGCAAATTTACTTTTACATCTTTGCTTAAAAGGCCTAAAACTTGGCCTATCGCGCTTACTGCACAAGCACCGGTTCCACAAGCCTCCGTCAAACCTACTCCTCGCTCCCACACCTGCACATCCACTTCATCTGTGCTTTTGATAACAGCAAAATTCACATTGGTCTTGGCGGGAAACATAGGATGGTTTTCAATGAGGGGTCCCAATATTAAAGGATCATATTCTGCCGGGGATTTAAAAAAAACTACCGTATGCGGTGGTCCCGTCGAAACAGAATTTACTGCATACGATTTATTGTTTATTTTAATGGGTACATTTAGGACCTTTTCCCCCCTGTAATCAACCGGAATTTCTTCCGGCATAAAAACGGGTTTAGCCATATCGACCCTGATATAAATATCCAAACCATTTTTAGCGGTGATGGTGGCCTTCAATTGACCGAATTTGGTAATAACAGGCCATTCTTTTTGATAAGGGAAAAGACCGACATCGAAAAGATAATGGATAAAACAGCGCAACCCATTACCGCACATCTCCGCTTCACTGCCGTCGGCATTGAACAGTTGCATTTGCGGTATCCTTTTTTCCCCCACTAAGTCTTTCAATAAAATTAGACCGTCGGCACCTACACCATAACGCCTTTTGCAAAGCATGCGGCTGATAGCGGGCCAGTTTATTGTTTCTCTGTTTCGACCGTCAACGATAATAAAATCGTTGCCCAAACCATGGTATTTTGTAAATTCTAGCACGTCTGTCACCTCGAATAGTGGTATATGCTTTGTTACTCCTGTTCGCTTTCTTTTTCAGCAAATAGATTTACTTTGGTAAAAGGTGTAATTGTGGATATTGCATGTTTGTAAACCATGCATTGCTTTCCTTCGCTCTCCATAATAATAGTAAAATTATCAAACCCTTTTATGGTTCCGCGTAAAGGTAAGCCATTGACAAGATAAATTGTTACTTGAGTACCATCACGTCGAACGGCATTCAGCAAAACATCCTGTTGGTTTATCTGGGTTTTCAATAAAATCAGTCCTCCTGCCCACCATTTTAAATATCTATTTCGACACCTCGGGAGGTAATCCTTCCATAGCTCTGTAAACAAACAGGACAGAATCCACTTTTTAACATATCCAAGCGCATTTGCCAGGCTTTTTCCTCCTTGTAGGGGTAGAAACGGCCATTTTTATTTGAAAATATACCGGTCCCGAATCCCAGTAAAAAAGCGATTATCAAGACAATGGCTTTCGTAAAAACCAATTATTCCACCTCCCCTCCATCAAATACAAAACGAAAGGCAAGGCAAAATATACCAGCAGTGTTTTTCGCCAATCCAAAAGCAAGGAAAGCAAAATTAAAATCAAAAATAAGATGGCTTTGCGGAAAAATACTGCTCGTGCCGAATATATAAATTTGTCAATTAAATCATCAAACAGATCAATGGAAGAAAGAACTATGATACTGCCAAGCAATTCCCACCAGCCAAAGAAAAAAATACAAATTAATGCAACCAAAAGGATTTCGATCCAGGCCGGTATATTGGGTCCTTGTTTTTTGAAGGGTTCGCGAATCATACCAATGATGTAACTTGCTGAGAACAGTGAAATCGCCAAAGGCGGATCCAAAGCAACGGCAAAAGCCAAAGCAAGCATTGCATAAACAAAACTGCCCTTGCCGGCTCTTTGTATCCAAGTTTTCTTTCCTTTACTTAAATCGGCTTCTTCATCTAAAATATCATCGGCTATCTTGATAGCCAAACCTGTCAGCAGGCAAACTAAAAATTTAAGTGTGAGCAAGAACAAAATTATAAACCTCCTTAAATCCCCAAGAATACAAGGCCGATATCGGATATAGATTGATTTTGGGGAATTGTTTTTTTAATGAAGCTAATTTCAATGACTTCTCATCTTGGTCTATCTTATTGGCCAAAATGCAATAGGTATTTTTTTTGTGGAGATAATTATATATTTCTTTATCGATGAGAGCAATATTGCCGGAGATTGTTGTTACGTCAATTACGTGCAAGGTAATATGGGCCCGGCTCATTATCCGGATTGTTTGAGCCATTGCCAAACGAATATTGCTACAGGGGTGAATACCCTCCCGTAAACCGCAAGAATCGATTATCTCAACTTCTTTGCCCCTTTTCCCACGGGGAAACGTGGCCTTGATGGACTGCAATGTCTTTGTCGTATGCTCCTCTGCACCAACCAATTCTTCTTGGGCAAGCCTAAGGGGTAAAGTATGTGTAAAACTGAAGCCTTGCGGTTGACGGATGGTAATTTTCAATTGTCCTAAACCGAGAAAGGCTGCAAAATTGACCAGAAAAGTTGTTTTCCCGCTATTAGGTTGCCCAACTATCAAACAATACACCGATTTTCCTCCCAAGACAAATCCTCCCGTGTCAATTGCAACAAATCTTGCCGGTTGATCTTTGTTTTATTGATCAATCGAGCTGCTTGACGGCGAAATGATTTTTCTAAAATATTTCTGACCAGTCGCCCATTGCTACAATTACCGTTTAATATATTATTTCTTAGTTCGCTACGCAGCATTTCACGAGCATCGTAAGTCAGGCGATACTCCCTCTCGGCCAATATTATTCGGCTAATCTCCATCAATTCACTTAAATTATAATCGGGAAATACCAGCTTAAGGGGAATACGCGATGAGAGGCCGGGATTGCTCTTTAAGAATTTTTTCATCTCTTCAATGTAGCCCGCAACAATTAAGATCATCTTGTGTCGTTTATCTTCAATCTCCTTGACCAAAATGTCGATTGCTTCTTGACCGAAATCCCTTTCATCGACCCGACAAAGGCTGTAAGCCTCATCGATAAATAATATCCCTCCCAGAGCCTTTTGTATTACCTTCTTTGTCTTTTGGGCCGTATGGCCGATATATTCCCCGACCAAATCGCTCCTGTCGATTTCCACCAAATGCCCTTTATCCAAATACTTTAACTCTTGACAAATGTCGCCGATAACTCGAGCCACCGTTGTCTTTCCCGTGCCCGGATTGCCTAAAAAGGCCATATGCATCGTTGTTTCTTCATTTTTCAAACCTTCTTCCTTTCTTAATCGCTGGATTTGCATAAAGGCCAAATGTTCATGGATAATATTTTTAATATCCTTCAAACCGACCAACGAATTGAGTTTTTCCAAAGATTTGGCCAATTCAAATAATGATTGCTCTTGCTGCCGATCTACGAGTATATCCTTATCCCGGGCAAGACTGCTTAAAGCTTCTTCTGTACTTATTTCACCTTTTTCTATCATTGCGAATGCCTTTTCCGGTTTCACTCTTTTACCTCCTTGCTCTCATTTTATTTTATGTTTAAAAAAATAAAAAAAAACTGCTCTTTAGAGCAGTTTCTTACGCGAGAGAATTTTTTTGATTTTTTCAATTGTTTTATCCTTGCCCTTGGCCATGTCCAGCCAAGTAAAATCTGTTTGCGGAAGCTGGGTTCGAAACCAGGTCAATTGTCTTTTGGCATAATGGCGGGTATTGCGTTTCAAGTTGTTCTTAGCAATTTCAAGAGAGATCTCTCCCCTAAAGTAAGGAAACAATTCCTTATAGCCAAGGGCTTGCATGGCAGTTTTCACATTGCAGGCAGATTCATAAAGGTAGCGGGCTTCCTCCAGCAAGCCTGCGGCAAACATTTGATCAACCCTTTGATTGATCAGTTGATAAAGGATTTCTCTTTCTAAATAAAGGATGAAGCCACAAGATTGAAATCGGCGGGGAAGTTCTTCCTTTTGGGCGGCCAGTTGACTGGCCGTAAAACCGCTGATGTGATGTATTTCCAAAGCTCTTATAACTCTTTGCAAGTCGTTAGGATGGATTCTGCGGGCCGATTGGGGGTCAACAACGGCCAATCTGTCATGGAGAAAATTGCTATTCTTGCACCGGGCAAGTTCTTTCAATTTGTTTCGGTAATCCATATCTTTATCAATGGCGGGGGCAAAAGGTGCAGACAACAAAGCTTTGATATAGAAGCCGGTGCCACCGACCACCAAAGGTATTTTATTTGCTGCATTTATTTTACTAATCGCCGCCCAAGCATCTTTTTGGAAACGAGCAACTGAATATTCTTCGTCCGGCTTCAAAATATCAATAAGATGGTGAACAACAGCACTTTGTTCTTTTTTGGTTGCTTTGGCTGTACCAATATCGAGCCCCTTATATATTTGCATTGAATCGGCCGACACGATCTCCCCGTCGATGATACCGGCCAAATCAATGGCCAAACCGGTCTTACCAACTGCCGTAGGCCCGGTCAATATGACAAATTTTTCCACAGGCATCACCTCTTATCGGGCAAAATAATTATTTAATTCTGCTCGAGTTATTACCTTGATTAATGGCCGACCATGGGGACAGGTGGTATTATTTTGTGCTTCATGCAATTCTTTTATCAGAGCAATGATTTCAGATTTATCCAATTGACCACCGGCCTTGATTGAAGAATGACAGGCGATAGTCATCAAACTTTGCGAAATTAAATCTGCGGGACCGCTGCGTTTTTTATCCATGGCAAATTCTTTGATCAGGTCCCGACAAATCGTCGGGGCTTCTTCTTTGGCGGGTAGGTAGGCAGGAACTTCCCGTAAAATCAAACTGTTGGCACCGAAATCAGCAAGTATGAAGTTGAAACCCCTCATGTATTCGACTATTTCATTTTTAATCTCATTTTCAACGGCATCCAAATGTATTACCAAAGGTGTCAATAAGGGTTGAGAGTTAGATTCATTAGTCATAAAATCATTTAATACTTTATTGTACATAATTCTTTCATGGGCGGCATGTTGATCGATAATAAAGAGATTATCGACCGTCTCTAAAAAGATAAATGAATTATAAAATTGAGCAAGCCTGGTAATATCTTCAATAGCGGGCATCACTACTTGATGGGGTGTGCCAGCTCTAGTAGGCTTCGGCACTTCCCCCGAGAAATCATAAGCAAGCGTTTCCTCTACCCCGGCGGGCCTTCCATTCATGGCGGCCCCCCCACTCTCCGGCGTTTGAACAAACAAAGATCCGGTTTTCGGCGGATCTTGAGGCTCGCCGGAATTCACAAAAGGCTTTTCTTTTTGAGGTTTGGATTCCTCATCTTTTCCAGGCGGCTTGGCAAAAGAACGTATATCGGAAAATGTCTGCATTTGATGAAGACGCCCTCCCAGATATTGTTGCAAAAGAGAGCTGCCAACGGCTTTGATTTGCTCCAAAATGAAGCCCAGATTGCTTAAACTGATTTCCTTTTTGGTCGGATGGACATTGACATCAATGTGAACCGGATTGATTTCAAGAAACAGCAGAACCTGCGGCAAGCGTCGATGGGGTATATACTCTTTATAAAGGTCGAAAAATGCACTTAAGATTGCCCTGTTGTAGAAGGGGCGTTTATTAACAAAGAGAAAGATTCCTTTGCTGGAAGCTTGGGCTAGGGCGGGTGTACCCAAATACATTTCCATGGTGATATGGCCAATCTTTGTCGGAGGCAGAACTATAAAATTTTGAGCTTTTTCATGACCGAATAGATCGCCCCAAGCCCGCAGTACTTTGCCCGTACCGGCTGTGTTGACGATTTCCCGTTTGTGGACAACTTGGAATTTAATATGGGGATAGGCCAAAGCCAAGGGAAAAATCTGCTCAACAATAAAAGCGGCTTCCCGATTTGTATTCTTCAAATATTTTTTGCGGGCGGGTATATTGTAAAAAAGGTCGCTGACTTCGACCTTTGTCCCGGGCGACGTGCCGACCGGAGAATAATCGATTTCCTGCCCACCATGGCTTTCAATCATCATACCGGCAACAGCATTTTTTTGTCGACTGCTCACCTTTATTTTGGAAACGGCGGCGATACTGGCCAGGGCTTCGCCACGAAAACCAAGGGAAGACAACCGAAACAAATCATCGACATTTTCGATTTTACTGGTAGCATGGCTCTTTAAAGCAATCTTCAGATCATCGGCGCCTATACCGTGGCCATCATCAGTTACGGCTATATACTCTTTACCGCCGTCTTTAAATAAAACATGTATCTGGGTGGAGCCTGCATCAATACTGTTTTCCACCAATTCTTTGACGACCGAAGCAGGCCGCTGGATTACTTCACCGGCGGCAATTTTGTCGGTAATATTCGAGGCAAGTACTTTAATTATATTCATGGGGTCTTTCCCTTCTTAAAATAATATTTAATCTGTTTTTGCAAGTTGGCAACAAAATCCAAAGTCTCCAAGGGAGTATTGTTGAATAAATCATATTCAGCCATCGATTTGAGGAGAGTTTCCGCTTCTGCTTTATCGTAGACGGGAAATAAAGGGACACGGACGGGGGCTTGCTTTCCTTTCTGCCCCTTCTCTTCCAATTCAACGAGAATCTCACCTGCCCGGTAAATTACGTCCAGAGGTATTCCCGCTAAACGGGCAACATTTATACCGTAACTTTCATCGGAGCCACCGGGCCTAATTACATGCAAAAATATTATTTCTTCCTCTTTTCTATCGACGGCCACATTAAAATTAACAAAACCGGCAGCTCTTTCTTCCAAGGTGATCAGCTCGTGGTAATGGGTGGCAAACAGTGTGCGAGCCCCTAGTTTACTGGGATTATTTATATATTCGGCCACCGCCCAGGCGATACTCAAACCGTCAAAAGTGGAAGTACCTCGCCCTACTTCATCCAGTAAAATTAATGAGCGGTCCGTCGCCGTATTGAGAATCTGGGCAACTTCGTTCATTTCGACCAGGAAGGTACTTTTACCGCGGGCTAAATCATCGGTGGCACCGATTCGGGTAAAGATTCGATCGACCAAACCGATTTTAGCCTCCCGAGCCGGAACAAAGGATCCCATCTGAGCCATCAAAACTATAAGGGCCACCTGCCGTAAGTAAGTGGACTTACCGGCCATATTGGGCCCGGTTATGATATGGAAGCGGTTCGCCGTGCAGTCCATCAGCGTACTATTGGGCACAAATTCCCCCTCTGCCAGCCCGTTCTCCACAACCGGATGACGACCGTTGTTTATATATATTTGATCTGTTGAATTCACCAAAGGGCGGCTATAATTTTTTTCCCGGGCAACCAAACTCAAGGCCAGAAAAACATCAATTTCAGCTATTATGGCCGCTACCTTTTGAATACGTTGGGCTTCGGCAAATACCTTGCTTCTGATTTCGCTAAATATTTTATATTCCAAATTGTATATTTTTTCTTCAGCTTTCAAGATGCTATCTTCTTTTTCTTTCAGCTCACTGATAAAAAATCTTTCCGCATTGGCCAAAGTTTGTTTCCGTATGTATTCAGCAGGAACCATGTCCAAGTTTGTACGGGTAACCTCAATGTAATAGCCGAAAACCCGATTGAAACCAACCTTTAGAGATTTGATACCCGTTCTTTCCTTTTCCCTGTTCTCCAAGTGGGCAATCCATTCTTTATTTTCTTCGACTATTTTTGATAATTCTTGTAGCTCGGTCTGATAGTCGGGTTTAATGATGCCACCCTCCGTTATTAAAATAGGCGGGTTATCAACGATTGCAGCCTCCAGGAGCTTAAAAATATCTTGCAAATCCTCCAGTTCGCCGTCCCTGCTTAGGTATTCCGTCTTTTGCAAGGATTCCAATATTTCCTTTATTTGAGGTAAATACCGGCAGGATTCTTTCAAAGCCAATAAATCCCGGGCATTGGCGTTGCCATAACCAACCCGACCGATCAAACGTTCCAAGTCATAAATATTTTTAATATGCTTTCGCAGTGATTCTCTCCGGAAGTCCTCATTAATTAATTCTTCCACCAGATCCAAACGCTGATTAATTTCGTCGATATTTAAAAGAGGTTGGTTGACCCATTTCTTTAAAAGTCGGCTCCCCATTGCTGTTTCGGTTTTATCGAGAATGTCGACCAAACTACCTTGCTGGGAGCCTTTAATTATCCGCTTGTTGAGTTCTAAATTGCGACGGGTATGGGCATCCAAGACCATATAATCTTCCAGACTGTAATAGCGACAATTTCGCAAATAATCTAAGGACTTCTTTTGAGAATCCAAAAGGTACTTGCATAAGTTAGCTGAAGCTAAAAGTGCCGCTTTTTTTCCTTCCAAGCCGAAACCATCGAGGTTGGCGACGCTGAAAAGCTTCTTTATTACTTCTTCCGACTCCTTTTGGCTCATTGCAGTTTTGTGTATCTTTTCCAAGGGTTGTTGATCCAAACTCTTGTAAAAATCAATATAAACGGGGTTGTCTGCCAAATCACAACTTACAAGCATTTCTCGGGGTTGAAGTCTGTTTACTTCCCCCAAAAGTGTGCTTAGTTCCAATTCCATAATTTCTGTAGCTCCAAGGTCACCGGTAGAGATGTCCGCATAGGCCAAACCCCATTTGCCATCGACTCGGTTTATAGCAATAATATAATTATTTTGGCCCCGCTGTAGCATGTTTTCTTCCACTAAGGTACCGGGACTGATCACTCTGACGACTTCACGGGTTACAAGTCCCTTAGCCTCTTTAGGATCTTCCGTTTGCTCGCAAATCGCAACGCGATAACCTTTTTCAATGAGCTGCCCAATATATTGTTGAGCGGCATGATGAGGAACCCCCGCCATGGGTGCTTTTTTCCCCTCTCCCTTTGTACGGGAGGTAAGGGTCAGCCCTAACTCTTTGGCTGCTATGGTTGCATCTTCAAAAAACATCTCATAAAAATCACCCATACGGAAAAATAATATGCAATCAGCATATTCTGCTTTTATACTGCGATATTGTCTTATCATTGGCGTCGACATAACCAAACCCCTTTACAGCTTAATCTCCTTCGTTATTGCTTCATGCTTTGCCATATAAGGTAAAAGCATTGGCTTGAACAATTTCAATGTTTAATAGGCTACCCGCCGGGCAACTATGGGGAATAATGACCGGTTTATTGGTCCTGGTGCGACCCATGGCACATTCCGTATTTTTTTTGCTGGCCCCTTCGCAAAGGACTTCAACGGTTTGACCAACCAACTTTAGATTTTTCTCTAAACTTATCGCCTGCTGTAAAGTCATCAGTGCTTGCAATCGCTCTCGCTTGACCTTTTCCGCTACCTGAAACTTAATATTGGCCGCCGGCGTTCCGCTACGCGGTGAATAGTTGAAGATAAAAGCCGCATCATAACCTACTTCATTTACCAGAGCTAAGGTCGCCTGAAAATCTTCATCGGTTTCACCGGGGAAACCGACAATGAAATCCGTGGTTATGCTACAATTCGGATTGGTTCTCTTGATATAATTGATCAAGTTTAAATAATGGGCCCGATCATAACCCCTATTCATGGCCTTGAGTATCTTATTGCTGCCGGACTGGATAGGGAGATGAAAATGCTCACAAACTTTTGGCAAGCTATTGATTGTATCCACCAGCTCCCTTGTAAAATCTCTCGGGTGGCTGGTCAAATATCTAATACGCTCCAGTCCGTCGATTTTATCGAGTTCTATGAGCAAATCAGCAAAATTGACCCCGGCAAGATCTTTACCGTAAGCATTGACATTTTGCCCTAACAAAACAATCTCCTTTACACCCTCCCTACTAAGTCCTTCCACTTCTTCCTTTATCTCTTCAATGCCCCTGCTTACTTCTTTACCTCTGACAAAAGGTACGATACAATAGGTGCAAAAATTTTGACAGCCTTTAATAATAGAAACCCAAGCCCGAAAAGAGCTGCTACGCTTGCCGGGTAAAAATGGGATGTCGGTTCGGTCATCCCGCAGACAAATTAATCTTTCTTGGCCGATAATTCGCTCCACAATGTTTGGGATTTCATCCAAAGTGTGAGTTCCGAAGACAAAATTAATATAAGGATAAGTCCGAATAAATTTACTACCGTAACCCTTTTGTTGCATCATACAACCGCCGATTCCCACAAGGAGGTGCGGCTTCTTTTCTTTTAAAAGTTTTATTTCTCCCAATTTGCCACGAACCTTATCTTCAGCTTTTTCCCTCACACAACAGGTATTAAGTATAATCAAATCAGCAGATTCGAGGTTAGCGGCAGAACTAAAACCGATTTCTTCCAACTGACCGGCAATCTTTTCAGAATCGTGCTCGTTCATCTGACAGCCGTATGTTAAAATATAATATTTCATTTCTTTTTTGGTGGGCATTTAATCAATCCTTGCTTTCAGTGTTGTTATTTCTTGTTCAATATTCTAATTATTAATTGTACCCATGGTTACTGTGTGCAAAATGGTCCAGACTAATTGCAAACCCAAATAAAAATCCGAATAAACCTGATATTGTCGGTTTGATTTATTTTACAAATTACCAAGAAGGGCCAACAAATCTTTCATCGAACCTTTGTGATCGGGTCGAAAACCTTCCTGCCGCTCAATCATCATATCCTCGACCAAAAATGTTTTAAGTCCCAGCTGACCTGCAATCAAGTCCTCCAATGGATCATTGCCGATCATCATACAATCCTCTGCAGCAAGATTTGTCTTAGCCAAAATTTCCTTATAATACTGGATTTGTGGTTTGCACGCGTGCATATTATCGTATGTAGTAATCAATTCAAAAGGGTAATTATTAACTCCCGCCCAACGCAATCGTTCAACAATTGCCACTTTAGGAAATAATGGATTAGTAGCCAAGATAACCCTTAAACCTTTTTCCAAAACTAAATCCAATACAGCGTGACAATCGTCGATGGGGCCGAACATGTTAGCCATACCGCGATATTCATTCTCGTAAAAATCCATAAACAAATTAAACATTAGTTCCTGATCGTACTTGTCATCTTTAAAAAAAGCTTTTGTAAACACCTCTTCGTTGGTGTAAGAAGAATCTATATCTTTAATCATTGCTTCAGTTGATTTCATCAAAAGAGAAACAAATTCTTTTTCGGGCATAATGTGACTGACTTTTTCGGCCAACAACTTGACATATACAGGGAAAAAAGTGTCCACATCCATGTTAACCAAAGTACCGTCAAGATCAAATAATATTGCTTTCATATCCATAAATTACCTTCCTTTCAATCAAGCCACTTACAACAGTTATGGCGAAAACAAAAATCGTCTTGTCCTCTTTTTAGGAGCAGGTTGATTAAATAAGCGGGACTCATTTATACCGGTTTTGAAGATTGCTTCTCCTTCGCTCTCTTACTTGCCGGGTGAATTTTCTGACCTTATTACCCTTATGCACTTCTCCCCCGCTTGCCGGGAATACTCTGAAATATTTCAGCAACTTTGTTGCCAAACATAACTTCTCCCCCGCTTTCTAGGGATACTCCCAGCCGGACATACTGAAATTACCGGGATAAAGTCAGTAGTTCCTGCCCTCTTTTCACGACAGAAGCGCCTTAAATCTTCTTTATCGCTGAGCAATGCTTGCATCTTATTATCTACATCTTTTCCCTTTATTTGTGCTTACCTAATTATAATAAACATTTTTTGATAAATCAAACTTTTGAATTAAATGCCACTGCCTCTTTTTTAGGGTATACACTGGTTGGCAGTTTTGTTAAAAGCCACGGTTAAGATGCCGTCCTGGAAATTGATGTTCGGGTTACTGGAATTGATATAAGGTGGTATCATTGCCTCCCTGGTAAAGTTGCCTTCCAAGATTTCTTTGTGCAGGTAACAGGAGTCATCACCTTTTGGAGGCATGTGGGCTTGAACCTGCAAATAATTGTCGGTTATACAAACTTCCACCTGTTCGGGGCGTAAACCAGGCAAAGCAAATAGATATCTGACATCTTGATTTGATTCTACAACGTCCATGAAAGGAATGTATTGCGGCATACTAAGGTTCGTAGCCTTTATTGTATGTTGAGAATGATTCGGTGAATAATGTTGGGCCTGCCGGTGATGTTGTTGAGAATGCATTTGCCCGGCTTGGGGTTGTTGAGCTTGCTGGGGAGAATGGATTTGTTGCGATTGGGATTCTTGCTGAGAATGGGCTTGGTGCGATTCATCTTGAGAATGCATTTTCTGTGATTGATATTGGGAATTATTTTGTTGTGACTGTAGTTCTTGCTGAGAATGGGTTTGCTGAATTTCTTGCGATGAATTTTCAGAGCGGAATTGGGACCTTTGTTGATGGGGTTGGTTTTGATACATAGCTGATTCTCCTTAAATAAATTTGGGAGGGAGCAATTAATTAAACGAATTTAGCCGCTAACCGTTGGGCTAACTCTGATACGTCGTCTGGTGGTTACATCGGATTTGGGCAAACGGGCTTCCAAAATACCGTTGGTATAGGAAGCTTCTGTTCTTTCAGAGCGAACGCTGGTAGGCAGTGCAACGGTTCTGTGAATGCTGGTATGGCCGCCTCCGGCGAAAGAGTTGCATGAAATGCTCAAAGAATCGTCGGTAACTGTCAGATACAGATCGTCGGAATTAATATTTGGCAATTCAGCGGTTACAACAATTTCATTGTTGGTTTCTGCAATATCCACCCGCGGCTGTGTCAGACCCGAAGATGAAAATGCGCTACCGCTCCAACCGCTGGTTGTTGAATAGGGTGAATGTGACGATATGGGGCTTGTTGACATGGTGCTGAAGTGACCATGGGACCATCCCATCGGATTAAAGCCGTAGGTTGTTGCAGTTCTGAAGGGGTCGACAAAATTCTGTACTCCGTGGGCATAGGGTGAATAGCTATGACTACTCAAACCGCTATGAAGTCCACTATGCAATCCGCTATGCAAGCTGGGATGGCTTGACCAAGAGCCCGGCGAAATGCTAGAAGCAATCGGATATCCATAGGAGATGCCCCGTCCGGAATGTGTAGTGTGGGGAGTGGTGTAAATAG
This sequence comes from uncultured Halanaerobiales bacterium, assembly GCA_964568715.1. GTDB lineage: Bacteria > Bacillota > Halanaerobiia > B1SED10-174 > B1SED10-174 > CAZMQU01. The sequence continues at coordinate 80,042 of CAZMQU010000001.1, read as the reverse complement.
GACTTAAAGAAGATGGTGTATGACTAAATCCTGAAGCGTACATCATGAATTTCCTCCTTGTATTTTTACTTGATTGTTATTTTCAAATATCCGCTTAATTGCTCCCTCCGTTACATTGTTTATTATTCCTGCAAAATATTATTATTATTCAGTTTTTTTTATTTCAGAAGGTGAATACTATTAACAGAACAAATAAGGAGTGCTGCTATGAACCGCCAAAAAAGATTGGATTTATTGGCTGAAATTGAAAATATCAGAGATTCGTCTGTAATTTGCTACATTACCGGTGACCGGGAAAATGTAAGTACAAGGGTAGCTCCCGACATTATCAGAATCTTTTTCCGTCATTTGGAACAATTTGGTTTACAGAAGAAAATCGACCTATTTCTATATACCCGCGGTGGCGATGTCCTAACCCCTTGGCGTTTGGTCAATCTGATCCGAGAATATACCGCTAACTTTTCTGTATTAATACCCTTCCGGGCTTACAGCGCCGGCACTTTAATTTGTTTGGGGGCCAATGAGATCGTTATGGGTAAGATGGGAGAATTAGGACCGATTGACCCTAGCGTTGCCAATGCCTTCAACCCCGATGACCCCAACAATCCTCATGCCAAGGTACCCGTAAGCGTCGAAGATGTCGTATCATTTATCGAGTTAGCCATCGAACGAGCCCATCTCACCGATCCTCAACACTTGATCAGCATTTTTTCCTTTTTGACAGAAAAAGTGCACCCTTTGGCCTTGGGTAATGTTCACCGCAATTATTCTTTGATTAGATTTCTGGCCCGCCGTTTGTTGGAATTGCATTATGCCAATAGCGATAAAGAGCGGATTCCGGACATAATCGATTATTTGACCCAAAGACTGTATGCTCACAACTATATGATACCCCGCCGGGAAGCCAGCAATAAAATCGGCCTTAATGTATTGTTTCCCGATAATAATTTGGAAATGTTAATGTGGCAACTATACTGTGAATATGAAAAAGAACTTAAACTGTTGGAACCTTTCAATGCAGCTGACTATTTGCCCGGCATGACAACGGAAAGCGATTTTGAGGTATATGGGGGGTTAATTGAGTCGAAAGCATATTTGGACGCCTTTGTTTTCAAAGGCAATATTCACAAAAACAACAAAGGCAAGTTCAATATCAACATGCACGAACAACGCTGGCATTTGATTCGCTAAGTCTTTATCAGGTTGTCGGCTTTATTTTTCCCCGCCGGATAATTAAAGCAAATTGATCAAAAAAAAAGCCGTTAAAACCTTAAACGGCCTTGATTTTAAAATATTAGAAATAGTATTCATTGAAGGAGGTATTTAAATGCCAATTGACAGGCGCAACACACCCATAACCTACATTCATGTCGGCGATGGATCCGGTACACCCGCCTCCGGGGGTCGAATTCGTTTATCCAATAGAAAAGCAACTCGGATTATTATTGCCAACTATGATAATGAGTCGAGTAATTTTCAGCTTCAGTCAGTCAATGAGGAAGACATGGTTACCGATGGTAATCAACATAGTCAAACTTTGAAACCATTTTAAATTTCGCGCCTTGGCGGGATTATAAAAGTACAAAGCCCCACCGGTAGGATCTTCGCCGGCCAAAGCCCTTTGTGCCGCCTTGTAGGCCGCTTCATTGGGAGTCAAGAAAAATTGACCGTCTTCAACGGCTGTAAATTGATTTTCAGCTAAAATAATTTCCCGTATGGTATTAGGAAAACGGGAATCCCTCATTCGGTTTAAAACTACCGCACCGACGGCAATTTGCCCTTCCAGGGGTTCGCCCCGTGCTTCGCTGTAAATTATATGGGCCAACCAGTCCAAGTCCGTATCCGGGTAATTACGGCCCTTAGAGGGTAATAGTCCATCAAGAGTTTTAGATGAGGACAAAAAGCTCTTACCGATTCGGGCAATTATAAAAACGAGTATAGCAACGGAGGCACCCTTAATTAGAGTATCTCTATCCTCACTTGCTGCGGCGGCATAACAAACAGTAGGCAACATGACTTGGTATGAAAATAAAACGGCGACTAAAAATACTACTGGTACCGTTAGATATCCACCTTTGAATTTCATTGCCAGCAATCCTCCCGTAACCAATTTGTCAAATCCTTTTCATAAGAAACAAGTTCATCCGGCTGGAAAAACAAAGATATTTCCCTTTGAGCCGAGCCTGCTGAATCGGAGCAGTGGATCAGATTGCAACCTACCGATAAAGCCCAATCGCCCCTAACAGTACCAATTGCTGCTTCGGTCGGATCCGTCGCACCGCAAACTCTTCTCATTTCTTTGACAGCGTTTTCCCCGCTGAAGACAAAAGCGAAGACCGGACCGGCAGTCATAAAATTAGCCAAACGATTAAAAAAAGGTTTATCGGTATGATGGGAATAAAGTTTCCTCACCAACTCGGGGGTTAATAAGAGAAATTTGCCGGCGACTATTTTAAAACCCTTTCCTTCCAATTTGCTGATTATCCGGCCAACCATACCCCTTTGGACGCTATCTGGCTTCAACAACACAAAAGTATTTTCCATTCTCCACTCTCCTATTTCAGAGATAAGATGATAATAACAACCATCACACCGGCCAAGCCGCCTATATAAAGTTTCATGTTGCGGTTATCTTTTCCTAAACGGGCCAGCTCCTTTTGGGCATTTTCCAAAGTGGTTGAAATTTCTTCAAGATTTTCTCGTCCGGAATTTACGGTAGTCTTTAAATAACTCAAATCCTGTTCGTTTTTTTCTAGGTCACCGGTCAATTGATCAACTTGTTTTTGGAGGGCATATAATAGAACAATTTCATTGATAATTTCACTGATGGCCATCTCAATGGTGTCCATCTTTTTGTATACATGACCCATATCTTCGTAATTGATGACCGTGTAATTTTCCAAATCAACAATCCTTTTGCGGAAACCTTCTATATCTTCCGCCATATCGACCAGCTCTTTACGAAATTCCACTGTCAGCAATCGGATATTCTGAATATCATGGCCCGTCAACCCAACCTCAGCCGATTCCAGATAGACCAATATGTGGGCCAGGGCTTCAGCCAGTTGAAAGCGGGTTACTTCTTTTTGCCCCAAAAAACTCCCATCGTCATATAGCGATAAAAAGCCGCGATCGATTAATTCGGCAACAATTTTATAGGCCCAATGGTCCGGCGGAATATCTTTTATCTGTTGTGCCTTTACAGTTAATGGTGCCATAAGGCTGAGACTCACTATTAAAGAAAATACAAGTATTTTTTTCATCGACTTACCTCCTTTATTCGATTTTAATTAACAAGTCTTCCGTTAAAATTTTCAATTCCTTGCCCTTAATATCACGGATTTGCAAATTATCAATTTGTAACCTGAAGTTTCCCTTTTCACGAGCATAAAAATGGATGCGGGCAAGAACTCCGGAACTTACCTGTCCATTGGGTACCGTCCCGCCGATATTGGTAATTTTATGCCTGTTTTTATCAATTAGAGGGAAACTAAAGGGCAACAGCTCGCTCTCTTGGATAAAAATACCCCCTCGGGAAACAAATAAGGGATCGGCATATTTAGGCAAATAATTAATATCCAAACTGAAATCAGCAAAGTCTTGAACATTAGCCAGTATTATATCGACGGAAAATATATCCCCCTCTTTAATTGTCTCTTTAACTGTTCTCATATAAATCTTTTCATCGACGATCGGTATAAAAACGGTCTGCAGAGAATTGCCGGTCGGCGCATTTAGGGAATAAACCTCCATACCGTAGGGAATGTCGCCATCAATACCCAATGCTTGTATTTTCCATTGAATTGTTATCTCTTCACCGGGTTCCACAGTTCCCAAAGATACTGAAGAAAGGTCATTGAATGCCGTAGACAAGCCGGGCGGAAGTACTAATCGGGCACTGCTATTATAGGAAGGTGCTCCACCGATATTTTTGATCGTTCCGACTACGTCAAAAGGATTAGGTTGGAGCAAATAACCTTTCAGATCGAGGCTTTGCGGTCCTGTCAAATCTATGGACAACTGAGGTGGTGAAGTAAACATAACCTTTCTCTTGGCCAAATTGCTGTCAGTATTACCGGCTTCGATCAGGACCTCATAGGTTATACTTTCCGGGCAAGCATCAGCTTGCCGGGGATATACTTGCCAAGCCATTTGCACGCTTTCCGCCGGTTGCAAATCTCCGATGAATTTTTTCGCCGCTGTTTGATTACCTACTGTAAATTGGCCGGGCAAATTCAAAGCCACTTGAACATCCTTTGCTACCACCTTCGATGTGTTTTCAATATAGGCTACAATAGGAAAAGAAGACCGAATCTCATCAAAAACAACCGTTGCAGGTGATGTAACCCCCAAGGCCAAAAGCCCCGGTACAATAGTAATGCCGCCCAGTCCATAGCTGGTAACAAAAGTTTTACTTTCACCCGGTTTTAATACTTCCGGTGCCCAAAAAAGAGCAATGGCACTATCGAGTTCAAACTCCCCTTCCCTGACGAATTCCTGGCCCGGCCTAAAGTTAAAATCCCAGATACCGTCGGCCAGACTTCCCCAGTTGGTAAAGTAAATCTTATCGGGCGGTGTCAAGCCGTCTTCTTTCAGGCCGCCTTGGGCCATCACCATTGGATTGCTCAAAGAATCAAAAGCTTGCCAGAAATCAGGTATTTCAGAACGAATTAAAACCGTATCTGTAGTCACGACCTCATCGAAAACCCGAAAAGGTGCGCCGTCATTAGCACCCAACATCGTATCGAGCATAATTCGCAAGCCCACCGTAGAGCTGGCATTACCAACATTTGTAACCGTATATTTAATTTTAGCCGTATCAGGAAAACCGGTTGTAGTACTGGTCATAAAGGAAAGATCTTGTAATACTTCGATATCGCCGCAAGAAACCTTTGTGACAATTTTTTCCCCGCCGACTATCTGGGGTGGTATCAATATTTTACCGTATTTACCTTCCCGCCCGGCTCTTTTATTAGTGGCCCCGCCAAATATGTAATCTTCACCATCAATGCGGATGGTCGTAAAAGAGCTCCAAGGCTGGGGATGCCCATAGATAAGCGGCTTATTACTGTCACCGGGTATCAAAGGATTACCTCCGGTAACATCAAGGGCAAAACGACCAAGGTTTGTTCCTCCTTGGTTAACGAAGATTGCAATATAATCATTTTCAATCCGTAAATTGCCTTGATAATCGGTATAGTATTTTTCTTGTGCATTGGCCGGTCGGCCAACCAAAAGTAAAAACAAGATTCCTACAAAAATATAACGAGGTCGATTCATTACAAACCATCTCCTGTAAAAAAGATGTCAACGAAATTAAGGTAGACCTGCTGAACTGAAAAAATAATTTCCAAATGAATGGTATAGGCTTTGGGCATCTCCAAGAATTGCCAACCGTGCAAGACGGTCCTTTCGGCCACATTATCTATTCGCTGATCACCCGATGAAGTCAATTTTACTATATTATCGATGTGGCCGCTCTCAGAGACGTTGATATAGAATTCAACCTTACCTTCAATCCCTTCATTGGCTGCATCTTTTGGATAAACCGGCGTTACCCTTTGCAAGACCATCAAAGACGGTTCACCGGGCAACTCCGGTTCCATGTTTTGATATTCCGTTGCTGCTTCTTCCTTTTCCTTTGGGAGGATATCTTCTTCATGGGGTTCCGGTAAAGATTCTTCGGCAAAAGCTTCCAAAATATCCTCGACGCCGGGAACGGTTAAAGCCGGTAAATCAATGAATTCATCGCTTAAATCGCTGTCAATAATCTGGTTTTCTCCGGTATCTACGAAAACTACCGCATCTTCCGCAGGAGAAATCGCTGTTGCATCGGTAATTAAAGGATCATTTGCATTAGCTTCTTCCGTGCTTACTTCATCATTTATTTCTTGGACCGACTCCTCGGCTAAGCTTTGCGGTTCATCAACAATTTCTGCCGAAGGCTGAACCTCGTTGACCGGTTCTTCCTCCAGTTCGATAGATAAATCTTCATAATTACCGTCCAACTCGGCAACAGTTTCCAGCTCCGACTCCTCCCGGTCCTCCCCTTCTTGGGCGATTTCAATAAAATCATAATAATCAACCAGATAAAAAGTTAATTGTTCAGGCTCTTCAGGTAGGGATGAACCTTTCCAAAAGAAAACTGACATAGGAAAAAAAACAAATATAAAAATATGAAAAATCACCGATATAACAATAAAGGTTTTTAAGTCAAAACTTTTATGGGCCATGGGCAGGACTCCTTTTGGGTTCTACGCCAAAAGTAATTCTAAATACCCCGCCTTCCCTTATAATGTCTATGGCTTTTACCACATAGCTGTACGGGGTATCCTTATCGGCATTGATGATGGCAACTACATGAGGAACCGAACTTTGTTTTTTCTTAATGCTTGCCAAAAGTTCCGATTCCGAAACCAACTTATCTTCAAATATAAAGCTGCCGTTTTTGTCTATGTTTATACTGATACTTTGATCTTCATTTTTAGCAGCCGTTGTAGATTGAGGCAACTTAATTTCCAGTCCGTACGGGGTGGTTTTGAAGGTAGTAAACAACATGAAAAATACCAAGAGAAAAAATATCACATCGATCATGGAAATTATATCTATGCGGGGTTTCTCCCTTAATTTAGACTTAAATTCCATCTTCTCCACCCTCCAACAAGGCATATAATTCCCTTGTCCACCGGGTGATTTCCCGAATCCTGGTGTTGACAATTCGGACAAAGTGGGTGTAAAAAATTAATGCCGGGATAGCAATAAACAAACCTGCGGCTGTTGTCAGTAAGGCCCGGGCTATACCGGAACTTAATTGAACAGGTGAGGCCACACCGCCGGTTGCAGAAAGAATATCGAAGCTGTCAATTATACCTAAGACGGTACCCAAAAGACCCAACAAGGGGGCAATTGTTGCAATAACATCGAGAATTATCAGGTTTTTTTCCATTTTTTCAATCTCTTGCTCGCCGGTTGTTTGCAGAAATTCTTTGAGATTATTTTTTGAACCGCTGCTATAAGTAAGAGCGGAAGCGATTATTCCCGCAATGGGTCCACGCTCGTCTTTCAATTCTTTGATTGCTTTGGTTAAATTGTTGTCTACGATATAGCGGGAATACTTTTGAAACAACCTGTAATTATTATTGCTCGTCCTTTTAAAGTAAATAAAGCGTTCGATTATTACAGCCAAGCTGACTATGGAACATAAGACGAGTGGAACCATAATTGGGCCGCCTTTGACAATGATATCCCACATCCGAATCTCTCCTTTTTATCGCAATTGTTTAGTAATTCTCGGCCTTTCCTTCTTTAAAAACACTTTGAATAAGTATAGATTTTAGCGCCGGGTTCAACGTAAGCAATGAGGTAAAAGTCTTTAATCAGGCTTGTCTTTCTTGCATTATTCGACAGGCTGAAGAACAAATCCTTTTTACATTTACAATAACCCCCTAATTGGGGGTTATTGGTAAATGCTTTGCTTCATCGAGAATTTGGCGAAGAACAGTTTCTTCCGGGCCGGTGTTTCTTTGTTTAAACAAGTTGATGATATTGGCATCATACATTTCCGTATAACGATAAAACTGTCTCTCGAGTCTGTCAAACAATTCGTTTGTCAATTTACATCCTCCTTCATGTTGATTATTGTAACCAACATGAAGATTCTAATACGGTATCATTGTATCCTCTAGCTCCGCAGGTTGATAGAGAATTTCGATATCACTTTTGTTGTAGATGTCATTGAGATAATCTTCGTAGGCCTTGTTTTGCTTTTCTCCAATCAATTGTTCTCGAATTTCAAAGGCCACGTCATCCAAACTTGCCTTTCTGCTTTCGACTTTATCGTAGACTGTTATAAGATGAAATCCGAACATTGTTTCGACCGGACCGCCCAAACCGCCGACCGGCAAGGCGAAAGCGGCTGCTTCAAATTCAGGTACCATCATACCCCGCTGGAAATAGCCCAAATCATCTCCATGCTCCATAAAGTCGTTGAAAGGAACCCCGCCCTTAATCTCTGCCAAAACATTAAGTGCCTCTTCTTCGGTTTCGAAAAGAAGGTGTTTGGCAGCAATCTGTTCAGGCATATCATACTGGTTGCTGAATTTGGCATAATGCGCCTCGATTTCCTCCGAAGTTACATTTATATCCAACTGGAGGCTTCCCAGTAGTGCCTCAATGATAAATTGGTTGTGGATCATTTCCTTAAAATCTTCCGGTTTCATATCCAGATCCTTTAAAAAATCAGCAAAATCTTCCTCGGAAGGATAAGAGGCTTTAATGTCCTCATAGTATTCTTCTATGGACTCCGAAGGAACTACGATACCTTGGTTAGCAGCTTCCTGGCATAGCAGGACTTCATAAATAATGTCTTGCATGAGATTTGACTCTACAGATGCCAACAAAGCTTCGTTTCCTTCCTCCTCAATATCAATGTTGTAAACATCCATTAAATTTTTCTTAAAAAGTTCAAGATTCCTTTCCAGTTTGCCCGAAAATATTTTTTCATCGTTGACGACAGCAATTACTTCCTGACTTTCAGCATCACCCGTCACATCTTCAGCATCCTTTTTATCGGAGCTGCAACTTACCATTATTCCTACTGCCAAAAAAAGAATTAGCAATAAGGCCAGGTTTTTTTTCATATACTCCATTTGCCCCCTTAAAATCTTCTTATTTTTTCCCATCTATACTTAAGTCCCGCTAACCATGCCAAAGGCACGTCCACCGTTCCTAATAGTGGTTTTACACCATGTCCGGGTCCATGGCAATCGGAACCGCCACTAGGTGCCAGGTCCAATCTTGCGGCAATGTCAAGCAACAGTTTCGTTTCTTGCGGTGTATGGCTGGAATGAATTACTTCCAAGCCTTCCAGGCCATGTTCCTTGAGCCGGCCAATAAATTCGGCAGTAAAACTGCTGCGGGGATGAGCCAATACACTGATACCACCGGATTCAATTATAAAATCAATAGCCTCATAAGGACTGATTGAAATGCGAGGCACGAAGGCAGGCCGCCCCCGGCTTAAATATAAATCAAAAGCTTGATTGGAATCATTTACATATCCTTCATCGCAAAGCGCTCGGGAAATAAGCATTCTGCCGGGAGCTTTTTGCTGCAGAATATGCTTTTTAGATCCATTACTTAAATAAATGCCCAAGGAATCAAGGGCATCTATAATCATTGCACACCTCTGCCGACGTTTTTCTTGCAATGTGTTGAGGTAATCATTTAAACCGGGTTTTTTAAGATCAATGAAATAGCCGAGAATATGAATGTCGGTATCATCTATTTCAGTACTCAACTCGATACCGGGAATAATCTCAAGATTGCCTGTTTCAAAATCTAAGATTTCAAGCAAACCATCGACTGTATCATGATCGGTAATAGCAATGGCCTGTAATTTTATTTTCCGAGCCATGGCAACGAGCTCAAAAGGTGTATAACTTCCATCTGAAGCCGTTGTATGGAGGTGCAAATCAATAGCCACAAGAAAAATCTCCTTCGACAATAAGGCTATGCTTAATTATATCATTAAGAGTAAATCTGTCAAAGGATACTTTTAGCTACCCCTAGCAAATATTTCTAAGAGAACACGTTTCCAGTTACCACCCATAATTTTCTCAACATTTTCAGGTTTATAACGGTTCAGTAAGGCATCGGTCAGATTAGGCAACCGGCTTACATCCTCCAAGCCTTCCGGCGTCGGATGAATACCGTCGTAATCGGTTCCAAGGGCCACACAATCAAACCCCCAGCGAGATGTAATATATTCAATATGGGCCAAGACATCCTGCAGGCTTGCCCTAGGTTTATCGGTTAAGAAGCTTGTAGCAAAATTGATACCCAGAATTCCGCCTTTTTTAACCAAAGCGGTTATCTGATCATCCTTCAGGTTTCTTGGGTGGGGAGTCAAACCGTAAGCGTTGGAATGGGAAGCAACAAAAGGCCCCTCACAGGTACCTACAACATCCCAAAAACCACGTTCTGATAAATGGGAAACATCAACGACCATGCCCAATTTATTCATTTCGCCGACAATTTCCTTGCCCAATTTGGTCAAGCCACCGCCGGTGGCACTCTCACCGACACCGTCTGCCAACAAATTTCTTTGATTCCATGTCAAAGTGACCAACCGCAGGCCCAAAGCATAAAGGCAGTGGAGCATATCAACACAGGTAATGGCTTCACCGCCCTCCAAGGCCATCAGCAAGCCTACCTTGTCCCTGTTTTTTTCAACATATTCCAAAGTCGCCGCATCTTTTACAAAGACCAATTCATCCTTGCCTGCCCGGAGCAAACGGTGGAAACAGCCACAGAGCTCGAAGGTCCTCGCTGTCGACTGATAAGGTTTGTATTGGGATTCAATGAACATGGCCATTATTTGCAGATTGACTTTTCCTTTTTTTAGGCGGGGTAAATCCATATGGCTTCTCTCGTTTTCCTGAAAAAAACTGTAGTTCGGATCATTCTTTACCCAAAGAAGTGTATCGGAATGACCATCGATTGTAAACATTAAAAAAACGCCTCCCGGTAATATTTTTAAAAAAAAGATTGCCTGTCTGTTTAGCCAAACAGGCAATTACCAAAATACCTTACCTAGGTTCAACAATCAACTTAATTGCAGTTCGTTCTTCACCATCAATTTGGATATCGGTAAACGCCGGTATACAAATTAAGTCGATTCCACTTGGAGCTACGAATCCTCTTGCAATCGCCACTGCTTTAATTCCTTGATTTAAAGCGCCGGCACCAATTGCCTGTAACTCGGCAGTACCTTTTTCTCTAAGGACTCCTGCCAGAGCTCCGGCAACGGAATTAGGACTGGATTTTGATGATACTTTTAATACCTCCATATTTGCGAACCCTCCTTGTTTAAATCTTTTTTATTTGCCAGGACCTTGTATTCTATATTATTATATATTTGGGTTTAAATTCCTTCTTTTTTAAAAATCATTTTTAAAGAATTATTAATCTCAGCTTAGAACCTTAAACCTCTCTGTTTTCCCATCTTCATCAATTTCCATCAATATACCATTTATTCGCGCTTCACCTGAAGCAACGGTAAATCTCTGAGGAAGGCCTGACACAAAGCTTTTTACGACTCCCTTGGCCTCCATACCAATAACCGAATTATGGACGCCGGTCATGCCTACATCGGTCATGTAGACGGTACCATTTTCAGTTATCATGGCATCATTGGTTTGCACATGTGTATGGGTTCCCAGTACAGCACTTACCATTCCATCGGCATGGAAAAGGAAGGCCTTTTTCTCCGCTGTTGCTTCCGCATGAAAATCGACAATAATGTACTTGGTAATCTTGCGAATACTATCGATGTGCTTCGTAAAAGCCCTGAAAGGACAATCGACATTCCCCATAAACGCCCTGCCCAGAAGATTTATCACGGCAATATTATCGCCCTTTTGTAAAGGGTAGATATTGTAGCCCCGACCCGGCACTTTCGGCGGATAATTCAAAGGCCGCAATAATTTTTGTTGCTGATCTATTATATTATAAATCTCTTTTTTATCCCAAATATGGTTTCCCGATGTAACAATATCGACACCGGCGGACATAATTTCATCGAAAACTTTGCCGGTAATACCGAAACCGCCGGCGGCATTTTCACCGTTGGCGATTACAACGTCAATGGAGTACTCCTTTTTTAAAAGAGAAACTTGCTCCCTGACAATCTTTCTGCCGGGGCGGCCAACGATATCCCCTATAAATAAAACCTTCATTATTTAAACCATTCCTTTCCCAATCAACCATTTTCACCTTAGCGGGTCAATTATGTAAAAATAAAAAAAGTATACTAAAAAATAGTATACGCTAAAAATATCGCTTTTACCTGCTTTTAAAGACAAGAACTTTGCCATCTTCCCTAAATCCGAAAAAGCTGGCCGACGATTCCATGAGTTTTTGCGGCGATATGCTTAATCCGGGGCCAGAGTGCAAAAAAGAATCTTCCGTTTGTATATTCTCACTGATAATAGGTTGCAAGGAACAAACTTCAAAAAGACCGATTAACATACCGATTGTTCCTGTATCCAACTCCGGCAAAGGTACCTCTAAAACAATCTTACTCAAATTAAAATCTTTCTCCCAATAGCCGGGTCGCCACTGCAAATTAACATTCAGATTTTGCCCGTCGGATATTTGCCTGTAAAATGAAATACCTGCTGACATGCGACATTCAAGCTCCCGAAAATCATCTTGCGAGTAACCCGGTCTTGTTAAAAATGTCAGCTGGAGAAATTTCGCAGAGGATTCGATCTTGGCTTGGTTTATTTGCGGATAACACACCAACAACGATACCAAAAAGTCAACTGTAGCCGATCCGGTCATATTATTTCCACCTACCCGTTCTGCATCCGTTACCATGACTTCAATTTCTATCTAAGCTACCTCTGTTCCTGCTTTATCGTTCTGGTAACTAATAGAAAAACAGGACCTTTTTGCAAGTCCTGTTTTTTTTATATTTCACTTGTTAAAAATGTTTACTTGGCATAGTCAACTACCCTTGTTTCTCTGATAACGGTAACCTTTATTTGGCCGGGATATTCCAAGTCTTCTTCGATTGCTTTCGCAACATCCCGTGCTAATTTTGGTGCAGATTCATCCTTTACCTTATCAGGCTTAACGATTATCCTTATTTCCCTACCGGCTTGGATGGCAAATGTCTTTTCCACACCATCAAAGGAATCGGCAATTTTTTCAAGGTTTTCCAATCGTTTAATATATGATTCCAATGTCTCCCGCCGTGCTCCGGGCCTGGCAGCCGAAAGTGCATCAGCGGCTGCAACCAAAATTGCTTCAATACTGTTGAATTCTATGTCTTCATGGTGGGCTGCAATTGCATGGATTACAGCATCATTTTCTCCGTATTTACGGGCAACCTCACTGCCTATGGTGACGTGAGGCCCTTCAATCTCATGATCGAGTGCCTTACCTATATCATGAAGCAAGCCGGCTCGTTTAGCCACTTTAACATCGGCACCTAATTCTTGAGCCATAATACCGGCAAGATGCGAGACTTCAATGGAATGGTTCAAAACGTTCTGCCCATAGCTCGTCCTATATTTCAAACGGCCAAGCAGTTTTATTATTTCCCCATGTATTCCATGAACCCCCGTATCCAACGCAGCTTGCTCACCTTCTTCGCGTATTTTGGCATCAATTTCCTTGCGGGCTTTTTCTACCATTTCTTCGATTCGACCCGGATGAATGCGACCATCGGCAATCAGTTTCTCCAAAGCAACCCGGGCAATTTCTCTTCTGATGGGGTCAAATCCGGATAAAATAACTGCCTCCGGCGTATCGTCAATAATCAAATCAATACCCGTCAAATTCTCCAAAGTCCGAATGTTGCGACCCTCCCGGCCTATAATACGGCCCTTCATCTCATCATTGGGTAGGGTTACAACGGAAACGGTAGACTCGGCAACGTGATCCGCAGCGCACCTTTGGATAGCCAAAGATATGATTTCGCGGGCTTTCTTCTCGGCATTTTCTTTTGCATCCGATTCTTTTTCTTTGATCATTAGGGCGATTTCTTTCTCTATTTCCTGCTCCACCCTTGATAAAAGAATTTGCTGAGCTTTTTCTTTTGTCAGACCGGTGATACTCTCAAGCATATTTAGTTGCTGTACTTTTATCTCATTGATTTCTTCTTTCAGGCGGGTAATTTTATTATCCCGCTGCTTTAGGTTTTCTTCCTTCTTCTCCAGTGCATCTGTCTTTTTATCGATGTTCTCTTCTTTTTGCAATAAGCGCCGTTCTAAACGTTGTAGCTCCGACCGTCGTTCTTTAGACTCTTGATCAACTTTTTCTTTAATTTGATGGGCTTCTTCTCTGGCTTCAATTATCGACTCTCTTTTAATAGATTCAGCATCCCTTTGCGCATTTTCCAATATACTGTTGGCTTCATTTTTGGCTGATTGGACTCGCATTTCGATGAGATACTTTCTTATGCCATAACCTATAATAAACCCTAAAACCAGGGAGAAAAATACAAAAATCCAAGTCATCAGATTGATCTTTTCCACCTCCCTCCTTATTCAGTTTTTATTTAAAAGAATATAGCTAACGGGGGTTATATATATTAACTTTGTTTATATTTTATATCTTTTTGAAAACAGTGTCAAGAAAAACAAATAGCAAGGGAGAGTATAGACTATTATTTATCAGATATGGCGAGAAAATATAATGGATACTCCCGCCTTTAATATAAAAAACAGAAAAACCAATAAAACACCAGAAAAAACTTTAAATATCGCTGGTGTAGAGGCGGGACAACAATAATTTATATTTACCCCGCAAAACCGGCCTTGTGAAAACGGCCGGTTAGTATTTTCCGATTTATTATCGATTAAGCCAAGGGTTCAAGTATTCTTCTCTTTGGCCGTAGCCTTGTTGCCTCTAGCATCCTTAGCCTCTTTCCCTGTTTCTCTTTTTGCAACAAAGCCGAGTTTTTCTTTCACCTTCAGTTCGATTTCTTTTAAGAGCTCAAGGTTTTCCTCCAAAAAAGCCTTAACATTTTCCCTACCTTGGCCGAGTCTTTCTTCACCGTAAGAATACCAGGAACCCGATCGCTCGATGATCTCATTATTTACTGCTTCATCGAGGATGCTGCCTACAGCGGAGATGCCCGTTCCATACATAATATCAAATTCGGCCTGCCGGAAGGGCGGCGCAACTTTGTTCTTCACCACCCTTGCCCGGGTGCGGTTCCCAATATTTCTATCACCGTCTTTCAGAGTTTGCACACGTCGAATGTCAATCCGCACCGATGAATAAAATTTCAAAGCTCTTCCACCCGGTGTGGTCTCGGAGCTACCAAACATGACACCGACCTTTTCCCGTATTTGGTTGATAAAGACGACGACACTGTTGGATTTGCTGATCGATCCCGATAATTTTCTCATGGCCTGAGACATCAAGCGTGCTTGCAAACCCATGTGGACATCGCCCATTTCACCTTCGATCTCTGCCTTGGGAACCAAGGCAGCCACTGAGTCAATAACAATAATGTCCAAAGCATTGCTACGAACCAAGGCTTCACAGATTTCCAAAGCCTGCTCCCCGGTATCCGGCTGTGAGATTAAAAGGTTATCTATGTTTACACCTAAATTTTGCGCATACTTAGGATCCAAGGCATGCTCAGCGTCGATGAAAGCGGCAATGCCATCTAATTTCTGTGCTTCAGCAATCATATGTAGCGCCAAAGTTGTTTTACCGGAACTTTCCGGCCCGAAAACCTCAATAATCCTGCCTCGGGGTATTCCTCCAATCCCAAGTGCCACATCAAGGGAAAGAGAACCCGTCGGTATAACTTCAATATCCAGTGTTCCTGCTACTTCCCCCAGCTTCATTATCGAACCTTGTCCAAAACTTCTTTTTATTTGGCCAATGGCCATATCCAAAGCCTTCTCTTTTTCGTTGGTCACAAAACTCCCTCCTCTTTATACGACCGCGGACCCAATCCAAAAAACATTTCAGGCTGCCATCTCCCGGCAACATACTACTTTCAACCGGCAAACATTTACCATCCGAGCATAATGCGGAAATTATCTACCCGGCCGGCTTTCGATGGGTGGACTGTTCAAGGCATAAATTTAAATTCCTGCAGTTCAGTATAGAGCGGCCCACAAGGTGTCAACTCACTTTTAAACAAGAACATTGAATTTACTGAAAAATCAGGGGTAGCAAAGCCTCGCTTTTCCTCCAGCAAAAGTCGTAAATCCCTCATCTTGGTAAAATCCTTGACTCGACCAATGGTTAAATGGGGAGAAAAGTTTTTGCCGTCGCCGAAATTCCCCCAAGCCAAACTTGTCTTAACCATAGAATGCAAACTTTGCATCTCCCGGGCACCCCGCCCGATACCGACCCAAACAACCCGTATTTTCCCTCGCGGCGGAAAAGTGCCTGTTCCATTAAAGTTTAGAGAAAAAGGTTTGAATTTTCGAGCCTTAGCTTCCAAATTAACCGCTACCTTTTTGGCAGCTGCCGGATTGATATTACCTAAAAACAAGAGTGTTACATGTAGATTCTGGGGCTTGACCCAGCGGACCGGGACAGCCGTTTCTTGCAATTCTTTTTGTAGACTGACTATGGGGCTTACAATCAAATCGGGTATCTTAATTGCTATAAAAGATCTCATTACAGCCAAAATCTCCTCCTAACATTTATAGAAAAATTCTTTGTAAGCTAAAACCGAAACTTCTTTGTGAAAACTGCAACAAATCAACGGCAATTAATTTTTTGTCGCCGTCAAAATTTAAAACCATAGCGGTATAGGGTGCATCTTCCGCCAGTTGCCAACCCCGTAAACCTTCCGCGCCGGTACTGCCGGCCCCTATCAAATGTGTCCCATCCTTAAAAGAATAGCTTTGTTGATGGTTGTGGCCATACAAAATTATCGGCACCTTACCAATCAGCAAATCTGCATGAGCCAAATTATGGACAGCTAATATATCAATACTTGCTTTTTGATTTAATACCTGCTCAATGTACTCATTTTGATATTCTTTTATATCCCGAGAAGGGACAAACTCCTTAGCAAAACTGAGTGGATCCGCCAAACCCATTATATTTATGCCATGATATGAAAAAATCTCATCTTTTAAGACAACAACGTTTTTAATACCTGCAAGCGAATCTATTACTTCCGGAGAATCATGGTTACCGGGAATAAAAACATACGGTAGCGGCAAGCTTGCTATGTCGCCGGTAAGATTCAATTCCAATGCTGTCCCAAAATCGGTCAAATCGCCGGTGTCAATGATAAAGTCAATTGGTAAGTTTTCGGCCAAACTGCTAATCAAGGAAATAGCCAAAGGATTGTTGTGGATATCGGAGACATGCAATATTCTTAAAGTTGCCTCCGTATCAGCCAAATCCTTAAGCTCTTCCAAAGAAGAATAATATTTGCTTAAATTATCAGTCAAGGTAACAATGTTCGACTGCCAATTATGGTAGCCGGTCAATCCCTCCTCCAAAATCCGTAGAAACCAAGGTGTATCAGCCAAAATCCCAGTAAATTGAGGCTCACCAAAAGCGGCGGGATTGAAAGGCAAGACAACAAAAAAAAGAATAATTGTTAAAAAGACAAGCGATACAACAGCGCCCTGCCAAGCGGCAGCAAATGTTTTATCCCACAAAAAAGCTGCCAAGGCAGCAATCAACGATGCTAATGCCAATAAGCGGCCAATATATCTGTAGAGAATTTGCTTCCCCGTCCCTTGAAAGACTTCCAGCAGGCTCTCCTTTGTTTGGTCCGTTAAAAAAGATTCCAATCCTGCCAAGTCAATGTTTTTTACTTTGACAAGCAACTTCAGCGGGAAAGAATGGGTTGCTCCCCTTATTTCGCCAAGGGGAGGAATTACCACTACCGTTTCACCGCCGGTGGGCCCTTTTATCTCCAAATTAACCGTAAAAGGTCCGACATCGTAGTTGGCTCGACTTAAAAAATTACAAGCCGCCCAGGAAGATATTAATGATAAAAGTATTATAATCACGAGTTTTTTGTTCATTGCGGCATCCTTTTCCACATTTAAAAATTGTTTTCTATATAGCGACGGATAATGTCTAAACCATGGGTCGAGGCGATCATTTTAGTATTCAGCCTATCTTTATAGGATATATGTTTAACTTCGCTGGCCTCGCTGCCTTGGGCAAGATAAGCAAAACATACGGTCCCCAAGGGTTTTTTCGGACTGCCCCCGTCCGGACCGGCAATTCCCGTTACCGCCAAAGAAATATCGGCCTTATACAATTTTTCCAAACCCCGCACCATTTCGAGGGCAACCTCCCGGCTAACAGCACCATATTTTTCCAATGTCGCCGGTAAAACTCCTAAAGCCTTTTGTTTAAATTCATTGCTGTAAGCAACTATTGCCCCCTTCAGAAATTTTGACGCCCCGGGAATATCGGTCAAGCGATCAGCAATCAAGCCGCCGGTACAAGATTCTGCCACAGCAAGTGTCAAGCCTTTATCGGTCAACAAGTCGGCAACTGCCGCGGGCATCGTTTTTTCATCGCTGCCATAAATATGCTTACCCAATCGACTTTCAATCTCGGCAACAATCGGTGCCATGCAATCAAAAGCCTTTTCCTCTGATTCGGCTTTACAAGTCAAACGAATCAAGACTTCGCCGGTTTGAGCCAAAGGTGCAATGGTCGGGTTGGTTTGAGCAAGAATCAAATCATGCAATATATTTTCTACCTCTGATTCACCTTTACCGTATACGCGTAAAATTTTCGACCGGATGATAAAACCGTCTGTTTTCTTTTGGAGCAAAGAGGTTACAGGTCCGGCAAGCATGGTCTTCATTTCCTCTGACACACCCGGCATGGCTATCAGAGCAACATTTTCATCTTCAACAAAGATACCAGGTGCGGTACCTTGGGCATTGAAAATCAAATGACCGCCCTCCGGATAGAGGGCTTGAGAAAAAGCCCCGGCCGGTACGGCCCGACCACTCTTTTCATAATAAGTCTCAATCATTTTTTTGCCCCGCTCATCGGTCAAGAGAGGGCGATTGAAGGCTTTGGCTACGACTTGGCGCGTAATATCATCGCTGGTCGGCCCCAGACCGCCGGTAGTGATAATCAGATCGGACCTGCCCCGAGCCTGCTTTATAGCCGCCAACATGCGGTCCGGATTATCGCCCACCGTAGTAATATAATACAAGTCAATTCCCAACTTCGCTAAAGTTTTGGCAATGGTGCCGGCATTGGTATTGACGATGTCTCCCAAAAGCAATTCGGTGCCTATAGAAATTATCTCTGCCTTCATACTCATTTCATCTCCTTGCCCCCGGCGTAAATTTCGGAAGGTCTGGTTTTGATCCCGCAACCGGTTCATTTTCGATTATTACTATTCGCAGCAACCATTGGAGAAAATGCCGAATTTTTATTGGCCGTTAATATTTTATTGGGGTAGGTTAAATAATTGCCTCAAGCATTCCTGTAACCTGTTTTTGTGCACCACCGGTATATTGCCGATGGTATGGATATTTCCCAAAGGTTGGCATCATTTACATCCATTATATCCTTAAATTTGTACCGCTTCAACGCTGTCCGCCATTAATTCTCGAAGTTGACTGCCGGTCATGCTCTCCTCCCGTAAAAGCTCGTCAGCAATATTTTGGAATATATCTTTATTGCCCTGCAAGGTTTCACGGACATTTTTCTGACAGTTTGTTACAATCTCCGAGATGGCTTGATGCCACAAGCCTTGCGGCAGATTTTCCCAATCTACATAGCCCAAAGAAGACATCCCCGCCTTGACCAGCAATCTGGCCAAGTCATGAACCTCTTTCAAGTCCTGCATAGCCCCCGTACTTTTGCTGCCCAAAAATTCCTCTTCGGCAAGTGTACCGGCGATCTTTACCGAGATGGCCTTTAAGATATCTTCTTGGGTTTGTAAATAATTGTCGGCCGGCGGCCTTTGCCTTACATAACCCAAAGCACCACCCCGCGGTGAAACAGTAATGTTAGCCACCGAACCCGGAAAAAGAATTTCGCTTAAAAAGGCATGGCCCGTCTCATGGATGCTGATTCTCTTCTTTTCCTGCCGGGAGGGAACTGTTTCTGTCTTCTCTCCCAACATAACCTTTTCAATGGCCTCCAGAAAATGACCTTGTTCAATTTCATTTTTTTCTTCCCGCAAAGCCAGAATGGCCGCTTCGTTAGCCAAGCTCTCCAGATGAGCACCTGAAAAACCAAAGGTTTCCCGGGCCACCTTCTCCAAGGACACCGATTCCGCCAAAGGTTTTCCTTTCGTATGAATCTTTAAAATATGCAAGCGCCCCTGCCGGCAAGGCAGATCCACCCGGACAATCCGATCGAACCGCCCCGGCCGTAAAAGGGCATCATCCAAAGCTTCGATACGGTTTGTTGCCGCCAAAACCAAAATTTTGCCTTCCATTTCGTTATCCAAGCCATCCATCTCCACCAAGAGCTGATTTAATGTCTGGTCATACTCCATGTGGCTGGCTACCTGGCCACGTTTTGAACCCAAAACATCGATCTCATCGATGAAAATAATACCGCTTTTGGTCGGCGATGTTTTGATTCTCTCTTTGGCTTCCTTAAAGAGACCGCGAATTCGTTTGGCACCGACACCGGCATACATTTCTACAAATTCCCCTCCGGAAGCAGCAAGAAAGATCGAGTCGGCATAACCGGCCGCGGCACGGGCCAAAAGGGTCTTACCCGTTCCCGGCGGACCACTTAACAAAATCCCCTTGATGGGTCTTATACCAAGGCCCTTGATTTCTCTTTCCTGCAAAATAAAATTCAGTGATTCCAGCAATTCGTTTTTAGCTCTTTCCTGCCCGCCAATTTCCTCAAAAGAAATAGTTTTATCGCTTCTTTGGTTTTTTATTTTACCGACATTATTGCCCAATCCCCGCCCTTCAATCATGTACACGAGAAAATAACCCAAGCCCAACAAAAAAACTAAGGGCAATATATTAACTCCCTGCCAAAGCAAAAATATTATTAAAGCTAACGATACCCCTATACCGGCTTCCTTCACCATTGCCCCTCCACCTCCCTGCTTTGCGGCAAGCGGCTGCATTTGCGCTCCGTAACTTCATAAAGTTCTCTATCTCCGAGTTTTAAGACCAAGTAAACGTTCTTTTCATCTACCGCCAAATTCATATCATCAATTCCCAGTTCCATTGCCAAGCTTTCAATAGTTTTTTTCATTTCAACCAAGTTACCCCGCTCAACACCTTCGTATAGGGGAAATTTCATATCTTCCAAAGCTTGGTAGAGCTTGGCGTTAGGTTCAGCAAGGATTTGCAAGGAATGTTCCTCCCCCCATAAATCCTTCAATTCCACATCAATTTCCCGCCAAAGGGCCGGCCAATTTTCAGCATCCATTGGCTTGAAAGCAACTACCAAATGATTGCCTTTTTTATCTAATTGCCAATTTTCGATACCGGGCATGGCGGCCAAATAGGCATTCACTCTTTCAACTTTTTTTTGTTTGTAATAATAAGCCGTCCCGCCAAAAACCAATAAAGAGGCTAAAACAACCATTATTAGAAAATGCCAGTTCAAATTTTTTAGCATCGCCAATCCTCCTGAATTATACGGCTACAAATTTGTCTATATTATAACATGAAAAATACAACCCATGGAGGGTTGTAGGCATGTAATCTATGGAAACAGAAATATAGCTATACTTACAAGCTGATTAATGTCGTTTGCTAAACATTAACACCCTTACCAGCCTTTCCCCTTATATAATAATCCAAACCTGAATAAAGGGTAAACAATACGCTGACCCATAGCAAGGTATTCGTAACGTTTGCCGGGATACTAACAATGCCGGAGGGGATTAAGAAAGCGACAATCGTCAAGGTTTGCAAAATTGTCTTTATCTTACCCAAAATGCTGGAAGCAATAGTTTTGCCGTCGATCAAGGCAATCAAACGCAGGCCGGTTACAGCAAATTCCCGGCTGATAATTAAAAAAACAGGCCAGGCGGTTATGCGGCCCAAATCCAAAAGGGCAATAAGGACACCGGAAACCAATAATTTATCGGCCAAAGGATCCAAAATTTTGCCTGTTACCGTTACTGCCTTGCCTTTGCGAGCCAAATGACCATCCAAGGCATCGGTTACTGCAGCAACGACAAAAACAGCAAAAGCCAATATTTCTGCAAGCCCGGCAAAATCAGGCGAAAAATCGGTAAGCAGAAAAAACAATATGAGCGGTATCAAAACAATTCTTATGGTAGTAAGCCAATTAGGTAGATTCACTGACAACCTCTCCTACAATTTCCTGTTCTAACGTTGTATCAATTCTCACAGGATATATTTCCCCAATCTTGATTCCATTTGCATTTTCTACTATAACGACCCCATCAATGTCGGGAGCATCCCACTGAGTCCTTCCCCAAGCAGTTGACCCCTCTTTTTGGTCGATCAGGACATCTACAACCCGGTCAAGAAAATTTTGATTGAAAGACCATTCTGCATCCCTAAGAACCTTATTCAATTGCAACAATCTTTTCTCCTTTATTTTCTCAGCAATTTGATCATCGGCCAGGGCAGCAACGGTACCTTCTTCTTTAGAATACTTAAAAATCCCGGCTCTTTCAAAATTAATGTCCCGGGCGAAATTGTACAGTTGCTCAAAATCAGCTTCGCTTTCACCGGGATAGCCGACCATAAATGTTGTTCGTAAGGCAAGATCAGGAACGGCAGAGCGTAATGCACTGATGGATTTGCGAAAATCAGTCCCACTACCCCACCTGTTCATTCGCTTTAATATTTGCCTATCCACATGCTGGAGGGGCATATCCAAATAACGGCAGATCTTTTTCTCCCGTCTGAATAGATCAATAAGATCGGCGTTCAGACCGATGGGCTGCAAATACATCAGCCGCAACCAAGCCAATTTTTCAATCGCAGCCAATTCTTGCAACAATTCAACCAAACGGATCTCACCATATATATCTTTACCGTACAAAGATGTATCTTGAGCAACGACAATCAATTCCTTGGCTCCTTGCTGACAAAGCAATTCGGCTTCCCTTAAAATTTCATCCATGGGACGACTTTGAAAAGGCCCGCGCAGTTGAGGTATTGTGCAGTAAGAACAATGGTTACTACAACCCTCAGCTATCTTCAAATAACGAAAATGCTTGATTGCACCGGAGCGCTTTAAATATTGATAATCTCCTTCGCTATAAGGTTCAGCAAGAGCAAAATATCGCTTCGGTAAAGAACCTTTTTTAATCTCCGCTAAGACGGAGCGAAATTCTTTGCCCACTCCTACGCCGAGCATGATGTCGATTTCCGGTATGGCCGCAAATAGTTCATCACCGTAACGTTGGCTGAGGCAACCGACAACAATCAATTGAGCATCATATTGAGCAGCAGAAAGAATAGCATCGATAGATTCCCGCTTTGCCGTCTCTATAAAACCGCAAGTATTGATAATTATAAAATCAGCCTCAGCCGGATCTTTGACGTGGTTAAAACCTTCCTCCCGTAAGATACCCTCCAAGGCTTCACTGTCTATATCATTTTTAGGGCAACCCAAACTGTGCAAGTAATATGAATACATATTTTCACCTTTCTAAATATAATAATTTCCCCATTTAGCCCGCTATTCCTTTTAATATTGCAGAATTGAAATAAACTTGTTTACTATCTATTTGCTTGTCAAAATTGCTAAAAAAACAGCATCCATATCTTTCATGGAAAGAAGAGGATGCTTGTAAAAAGATACCGATTTGGTAGCGGGGGTTGGATTTGAACCAACGACCTCCGGGTTATGAGCCCGACGAGCTACCAGACTGCTCCACCCCGCGGTATGGTGCGAAGGGGGGGATTTGAACCCCCAAGGGTATAAGCCCACTAGATCCTAAGTCTAGCGTGTCTGCCAATTCCACCACCTTCGCTTGGGGTGAGTGATGGGATTTGAACCCACGGCCTCAGGATCCACAATCCTGCGCTCTAACCACCTGAGCTACACCCACCGTAATAAATGGTGGAGGGAGAAGGATTTGAACCTTCGAAGGCGACAGCCGGCAGATTTACAGTCTGCTCCCTTTGGCCACTCGGGCATCCCTCCAACTGACTCCGTAAACTATTATATATGGGAAAGATGATTTTGACAACAACTAATATTGATAATAGTGATAATAACCGTCTGAAAATATTAACATGGCAATAAATATTTAAAAGTATAATTTTTTCTAAAGTCTGTTGCGGGGCACTTATTTATGAAAATGTATAAGTCGACAAGGATTATCCTACGAAAGAAAAATTAAAAGCAAGGTTTCCTTTTAGTCAAGAAGGCTTCCATACCCTCTTTTTGGTCGCGACCGGTAAATAAATCAGCAAACAGACGGCGTTCCCGCCCTAGCTCTTTGAGGATATCAGCTTCATTTATTGCTTCCTTAGCAGTCGCCAAAGCCGACCTGGATCCTTCAATCAAAGGCCTGGCCAGCTCAATAACATTTTCCAAAAAACCCTCCTCACTTAGGGCTTTACTGACCAAGCCGATGCGTTCAGCTTCCACCCCGTCAACTTGGCGGCCGGTAAAAATCAGTTCCTTGGCTAAGGCCTCCCCGACAACCTTCTTTAAAAAGTAAGTACCGCCGAAGCCGGGAATGATTCCCAAACCAATTTCCGGTTGGCCGATTCTTGTCGTCTTCTTCATGTAGCGCAAATCACAAGCCAAAGCCAATTCACAACCGCCGCCCAAAGCATAACCATTGATAGCGGCAATGGTCGGTAGCGGCCATTCATAAATTTTGGCAAAGACGCCTTGACCCAAATGAGAAAATTCCGCTGCCTCTTGGGGTGTCATATCCTTCATGGCCGCAATATCTGCCCCGGCAACAAAGGATTTATTACCGCTGCCGGTAATAATCAACGTTTTCCGGGAATTCCGATGTTCTGTCAACCAGCTATGGAGTTCTTCCAATAACTGCCGATTAAGTGCATTTAGCTGCTTCGGTCGGTCAATCGTCACCAGAAAATATCCCTTCTCCTCCGAAATTTCCAAATGATTACCCATTAATAAACCTCCCCGACAATATTTTAATAAGAATGGTGGTTTGCCAATAAAACGAGCCCACCAAATATATTATATCAGGTGGGCCCGCTTTAATAAACTGAAACGTCGCTCCGGCTTTTACCGATCAAAAAGTCTTGAAGCCATAGAACTACCAAGCCTTATAATTTCTCAAGCCGGAAATGAGGCAAACTGTTTTGATTTAAACGACGGAGGGTTCCAAAATCAACTCGCCGCGGGCAAATCTGCCATAATCCAGCTTAATCGGAATGGTTAGTTCTTTGCCTAGTACCATTTCCGCTACAAGAATTCCGGTAACAGGGGCAATCATGAAGCCGTGGCCGCTAAAACCCACAGCCATAAAGAAACCGGGCACATCTTCAGCCTCGCAAATAACCGGCTGGGCATCGGGCGTAATATTGTAAGAACCTGACCATTGACGAACGATACGAATCTTCCCCAAAAGAGGTAAAATATCGGTTATTACTTTGGTCATTCTCATTAAAAATTGCCAGCTGTGACCGATATCATGACCCTTCAGTTCGGTCGGATCGCCATAACCCATTACAAAGGAACCGTGGGGAACCTGCTGACAGTATATGTTGCGAGAAAAAGACATTACCATCGGTTCTTGGATTGGATTTACCGGTTCCGTAACGAGAATTTGATGTCGTTCGGAATATATGGGCAATTCAACTCCTACCATAGCAGCAACTTCAGCAGAATACCCACCGGCAGCATTAATAACAGTGTCAGTTGCTATTTTGCCCCGATTGGTATTCACTCCGACAATTTTTCCGCCCTCCCTTAATATTTCCGTACACTCCGTGTAGGTGTTGATCTCTACACCCAAACGTTCCGCTGCCTCCGCATAAGCCTGGGTTACATGAAAGGGGTTGGCATGGCCGTCCCTATCACAATAGGTAGCTGCCAAAAGACCTTCTGTATTTAGATGAGGAACGATTTCTTTTGCCTCTGCGGGAGTCAAAAGATGCGATATTATACCCATTTTCTTTTGTAATTCTATATTTTTCTTAAACTGCTCGACTTCTTTTTCAGAATAGGCCAAAATCAGATAACCGCTTTGCCTGATTTCAACATCCCTTTTATAATCGAGCATTTCGTTCATTTTTTCAAAAATATCCATGCTGGTCTTAGCCAACATGCAGTTCATTTCAGTACCCCATTGCTGTCTGATTCCGGCACCACATCGACCGGTTGAACCGGATGTCAGATATTCTTTTTCCAATATAACCACATCTGTACAACCAAGCTTAGCCAAATTGTAAGCAATGGAACAACCAACAACTCCGCCACCAATAATTACAACATCAGCTTTATTCCTCATATTCTACACTCCTAGCAACATCTTCTATGGGTATCCCAACAGTCATGGGTCGCTTTTTGGGCCGCAAGACTTCCTCCCTGCTTTTGCCGGTCAAAGCCATAATTTCATTGACAATGAGGTTTTCACAAGTTTTACCCTGGCAACGCCCCATTCCGCAGCGAAGCAGTCTTTTCAAAGCTTCCAAGGTGGTAATACCTTCCTTCACCGCCTGGCGAACTTCTCCCCGCGTGATGTCTTCGCAGAAACATAGGATGATATCGTCATTATCTTTCACCGGTAGCCCCCCTTAGTTGAAAATTACGGACTTCATGTAAATCTTTTTTTGGAACAGCCATAGATACTATTGCCGTCTTGTCATGCCTTTTTCTCAGTTCGACCTTAACAATTCTACCTTCTCCCACTGCTTCACCTTCCCGGTTAAGAGAAGTAACAATCTCTCCTTCTTCAGGTAACGGTCTCATTTCGTAAGGCATTTTAATTAAAGCTTCATCTTCGCTATAGGTGGCATCGATGATAAAGATTGCCAGTCCGGGACAGTTAGTAATGCATAAACTACATCCGTTACATCTTTCATGGTCTACTATAGGCAAATCGTTGATATCAATCAAAGGGTTGATTGCACCCCGCAGACAACTGTGGTAGCAGGGGTCGCAAGGTATTTTTTGAAAACACTCAATTACGGCGACAGGGCCCTTTTTAAGTCTCTCTTCTGAAGGCAGAACCTTTTCAATATCTTCTCTTGTTGGTACACCTGTATTTTCCAGCATTACATCACCTCCGAACCATTGCCAGGCCCTCGACTATATGTTCACAGACAGGACCTGATCTCAGGGCATCCAAAGATTTACGAACTTTACTGATATCTTCAGCCGGTACAGCAAAACCGAGTTTTTGGGCGGCAGCACAACCGGCCAATTGTCCTTCCAAAATGGCAGCCGTTGCCTCCTCCACTCCTGCAGCATCTCCGGCAACATATACTCCTTCGATTGTCGTCTCCAGCAATTCATCCCGCAAAGGTACCAATCCGCCCAGAGCACCGCAATATTTCATTTGGCAGTTTGCCTGTCCCAAGATTTCAATCAAAGGGGCCAAACCGACAGCCAAGCAAATTACGTCGACATCAAGAATTTTGCTTGTTCCCTGAATGGGTTGCCAGTTTTTATCTATTTGGACAATTTCAGCACCTTCAACATATTCCTTGCCGATAGCGCGGGTAATTGTGTGGCTCGTCATTATGGGAATACCCAAACGACGTATCTTGGAAGCATGGACCAGATAACCGCCGATGGTGGGCATACCTTCTATTACCGCACTCACTTCTACACCGGCTTGCATCAATTGATAACTGACAATCAAACCGATATTGCCGGCACCAATCATCAAAACCTTATGTCCCGGCTTTACACCGTATAAGTTCATCAAAGTTTGCACTCCGCCGGCACCGTAAACACCGGGCAAATCGTTATTGCGGAAAGGAATCATCTTTTCCATAGCACCCGTTGCCACTATCAGCAGCTTCGGCGATACGCGCAACATCTTCCCGTCGTGGGAAATTGTCAAAACACCGTCATCATAGTACCCCAAGGCAGTTGCGTCTTTCAAAACCGTAATCTTGTCATTTTTTTCGATCTCATCGCATAATAGTTGGGTAATTGCAATGCCGCGGGTCCCGGCAAACTCACTTTTTGACCCAAAAAAACGGTGGGTTTGCTTGACCAGCTGCCCCCCCAACCAGTTGTCCCTTTCGATAAGGAGTATTTTTGCCCCATAAGAAGCAGCCTGTTTAGCAGCTGCCATACCGGCGGGGCCTGCACCGATAATTGCAATATCAAACGCTGACATCCAAATCCCCCTTACCTTCTTGATATTCGACACGCATTCCTTCTTGAAGCGGTGTAACACAGATACGAACATTGGGTTCACCATTGACGACCATCAAACAAGAAGAACAGTTACCGATCGCGCAATAAAAACCCCGCGGGCGCTCATGCCGATCGCTGAGCCTATATACCTTGACACCGGCATTGTGTAAGGCAGCAGCTATCGGTTCACCCTCATAGCCTTGCAATTGCTTCCCATTGAACATGAAATTTACAGTTTTCTTTTCTTCAAATGTCAAAATGGGATGATCCTTAATACGCATACTACTCCTCCTCTTCTAATTATGGTTCCGACCAGGAACCTTAAATTATTTAAAAGTGAAATTTTGCCGTAAGCGATGGTCCGTGTTGATGGCCGTCCACATCAAATATGCCATCAAAAGAAATACCCAAGCTGACTTTTGGCTTTACAAAATATTCAAAACCGATACTGTAAGCAGGAGCAATTAAAGCCTTATAAATCTCAACTTCAATGCTTGTATGAGCCCACCAAAAATCTTTAAAATTACGGGAAAGCAAAATACCGGCACAGCCGCCAAGCATAGACAGATCGGCAGTCAAATATCTGCGTTCACTGTAGCCGGCCTTTACGGAAGTCCAGGTATCACCGAAAAAAGGTTTTTCAAACATATACTGCAATTGAACATTGGTCCGAAGAAATTCATCAACAAAACCGTGTTTGGCAATATTAAACCCTAATGCAAGCCTGTTGAAAGGGGCGTATCTTAAAGATAGCCCGTAGGCCGGAACATTATCGCTTGTGCCGCCTTCGGACTTGAGCTTCATAAGGTATGTAAAATTAAGGCCGGCCGATCCTCTTCCTTTTTCCACATATGCATTTGGCGCGGCAAAGGCGCCCGCCGAAAAACCAAATAATAACGAGGTTAATAATATAAAAATGAAAGCTCTATTTTTACGCATTTAATTCCCTCCTTATATCGATATAATTCAACTTAAATTTGTATTCTTCCTTCTTTAAAAAGTATTTTTATAGCCGAATACTTATTTTTACACTAGTTTAGCATTTTCCAGCGAATATTAAGAATTTATGTAATATATTAGCGCTTAGAAGAACTCTTTTTGAATTGTCAAAACGCCAATTTCAACGGGCAAAATAATTGGCAATAAAAAAAGCCTCAACTGTGAGGCTTTAAAATGGTCGGGATGGGGAGATTTGAACTCCCGGCTTCACGCCCCCCAGACGTGCGCGCTACCAGGCTGCGCCACATCCCGATTTACTATTGCTATTGTATCATAGGCTTTTTCTAAAGTCAACGATAACTCCCACCACGGGATGGCTAAATTTGCCGTAATCCTGCCAAGAAGAGCCGGCCGGTTTCATATACCGAACCCGGTAGCGACACTGTTCCCATCGGCTATCATACCGGAAAGCCTCATTGATATTTTAAAAACCAAAAACAAAGCACAGCCTGAGAAATTGTAAAGGCAAAACAGTTTTAAAAGTTTTACAACTTCAATCGTATCCTTAGCGCTGCTTATTTCAAACCCAAGTAATCGGCAATATTAGCTCCTTTGGTAACTTGGGCCTTTATTTTACCTTTGGCCGATGTAAATATAGTGGTTACACCCGGACCGTGGCCGGCCAAAACGCAGTCACTGTGAACGACCACACCGATGGTAACGGCTCCCTGCCTATAACAACGGCCGTAGGTATTATCTGTATCCGTCAGGACCACCAAATCTCCAAAACGCAGATCCAAAAGGCCCAGCTCCGCCAATTTATCTTTGTCGGCCGATGTCAAATCGTAGTCTCCGCTGTAAACCGAAGAAGCCCCGATGCCTGAGCCCATCAGTTCAGGTGGAATCACACCGGCAACCGGCACTTCCAAGAAGCCGTCATTCAATTTCAAAGGAATCTTTTTCAACAAATCAGGATCTAAATTCATTACCGCTACATCGGGTGCCTCCAATAATTTCAAACCCTGTCCCCAGCTTTTCACCAGGATTTTATCTTCTAAATTTAGCTTTTCCAAAGTGTTTTTAGGGAAATAAACCAAGACATGCTCAATCCCGCCGTGTTTTCCGGTTACTACCCCTTCAGCTCCTTTGGCATCGCCGCTTATAACTTTTACTTTATTGCCGATGCAGGAAAGAATATTCAAAGCCCCGTTTTCAGCCACCTTTTCATTACCGCCCAAAACCTTCATACTGACACCGGGTTCCACATGATCGCCTACCCAGCCAAAAGCCGGATCTCCGACCTTTACATTGTAAGTTATACCACCCGTTCCCGGTAAGATTAACGGATCCCCGTCGTGGGAAACAATGTACTGGTATCGCTTAGTCGGGGGTGACACCTGTCCTTGGACGGAAACCTTAACGAGTCTATCAATGTTTGTCTTCATTATAAAACCCCTCTCTTTAATTTAAGCTAATAGTAGCTTGTAGCTTCTGGCCGGTACACCGGTAAATCTATCAATTGTCTAATTTATTTTTCGGCAAATAAAGCTTAAACCCTGCAAAGATTGGTAATTACCACAGATAAATATTATTGGCAAATTATATGCTGTCGGAGCCACCGATAATTTTAAAAGCAAAGTCAATCCAGCCATGCTACTTTTTCAAAAAAATATCCTGCTGGACGATGTAAACTATTGACGGTATTCTCCCTTTGCTGTATAATGTTTTTTAGACTCATTCAGTAGTCTCTTTTTGTTGCAAAATGCTTTTAGACTTATCAACCGTTCCCTTTTTGTCGCTTAATGATTTTTGTCTTATCCGCTGTTGCGTTTTTCGTTAATGTTTTTTTGACCAAGATTATTTTCTTTATCATAGCCAATACCATTTGGCTTTCATACGCTGGCGTAGCTCAGCAGGCAGAGCGGGGCACTTGTAATGCCCAGGTCGCCGGTTCAATTCCGGCCGCCAGCTCCATTTAACCTTTAACCGTCATTATGCTTGGCGGTTTTTTTATTATAGTACTATTATTCTTCTGTAACCCTATTCCATCGCCAGTTTTTCCTGTTTTAAATCTCCTAATTGATTTACTATTATTTTTTTGCCATTTTAAAAAATAAAGCGACCTGCTGTAGGCCGACTTTACCCAAAGACTTTGGTCACCTAACCTAAATTTAAGCTTTTACATTGACCCCCAACATGCCCCCCAGTGTGCCGGCGATTATCGTTATGCAATATCGAAGCATTAACTGCATCGTAATACTTATATTCATAATTAGCAAGGCCCATATTAAAATAATTGTTGAATAGACAAAACCGACTAGCAAACCTTGCAACCAACCGCGGCTCAAGGCAGCCCTGCCGGCTTGAAAACCACCCAATAAAATTGCCGTATAATGACCCACCATCAGAACTTTGGCCAAAACAGATCGTTTTAAAGAACCGCTAATCGCATAAATAAAAGTCGTGATCAAGCAAGCCACCAAAAAAATAATCAATGCAACCAACAAACCCTTTAACATCCTCGGCAGAACATCAATGATACCCATAATACAACCCCCCTAAAAAAATATATGCCCTGGGGGGAGGTTGTATAACTTTAAATCATTTTTTTAAGTTCCTCAATTTGGGCAAAGTTAGTCAAATCAAGATTGAGAGGGGTAATGGATACAAAGCCCTTTTTGGTTGCTCCCGTATCTAACTCATCATCAGCCAATTCTTCCGCTAAATCACCGGCCATCCAGTAATATTTTCGACCGCGGGGGTCAACCCTTTGATCGAAAACATTGATATAAGTGCGTTGTCCCAGTTTTGTAATTTTGGTTCCTTTTATATCTTCCGCTCCTAGATAAGGAATATTTATATTGAGTAGAAGCTTGTCCGCCAAAATTTTATCGCCCAATGAATTGAGCAATTCTCTGATATATAAAGCTGCACAGGCGTAAGTAGGTTCCCGCGAATCGACTACCAAGGAAACTGCAATGGCCGGGAAACCCATAAAATGGCCTTCAACGGCCGCTGACACGGTGCCTGAATAAAAAACATCGGTACCCATATTGGAACCGTCGTTGATGCCGGATATAACGATATCGGGCATTTGGGGCAAAATTGTTTTAACGGCCAACTTCACACAATCGGAAGGCGTCCCGTTTACCGCCCAGGAAGTAGTGCCGTCCCTCATCTTCACTTCGGCAACCCGTAAGGGCTTATGCAAGGTAATAGCATGGCCGGTGGCACTCATCTCCCGCTCCGGTGCCACGACATATACTTCATGGAAAGGTCGCAATTCCTTTTGTAAAACTTTTAAACCTTCCGCATAGACACCGTCATCATTGGTTAAAAGTATCAGCAAAGGTACACCTCCCGAGTTATATTATTACCCAATCAAAAGCTTTTATCGCCTATGATTTAACTCTTGAACGGCCGGCACCTTAAACATTGGTTTATTCAAGACATGGACAGGATCTTTATCAATAGCAAGGTAAAGCCCATCCCGTTCCAAATCATATGGGCCAGTACCGGTGCCCATAAGCTTTTGAACCGCTCGAAAAGACCGGTGAATCCAAGTCCTGCCAAGAAGGTAGGGAAAAACACCCAGACCTCAAAATGGGCCAAAGCAAAGAAGGAACTGGCCAGAAAAGTACCCAGTGCAATACCCAAAGACTTTCTAAAAAAAGGATACAAAACACCGCGAAAAAAAACTTCTTCTGCCAGAGGAACCAGGAAAATAATAATGGCTGCATAAAATATCAATGACGCCCCCCGCACTTGATCCAAAATAAATGAAGCCACGTTTTGCTGTTTAGGAACAACATTAAAAAGATTCTTTAAAAGGCCTTGAAACAAAACATTGGCATAAGTAGCAACTCCCCAAATAGCAATGCTGATAAAGATAATTCGCAGAACATATTTATTGTCTTCGAAAGCTATAAATTTCTCCCGAAAAAAATTGTATTCATACCTTATGGAAATAATTAAAAAGGTGAATAGTAAGATACTCAGAGGTTGCAGGGCTGAAAAGAAAATAGTCAAAAAGCCCCGCGGGACATTCAGCACCACAAATAAAAATTCAAGGGGAATAATTATTACATTGGCCAAAATAAACAACAAAAATATATCGCTAAGCTTCCATTTTGAATAAAAAGGCTCATGTACCTTTAGCATGGTCAACACCCGGCTCCCGTAATTATATTTAAAACCGCTTCTTCCAACCAAGGCTGGAATTTGCTCATCAATGACCAGAAAAAGTTCAAAAACTTTGTTGCTTGAATATTTACGGCTAAAAACAGTAGTGCCGGTTGCAACAAGACCAAGGCCAAGCAAACGAAAAATACTCTGCTAACGCAGGACAATAAAGCCCCCATAACCCTGTCGGTCCAAAAAAGTTTTCTCTTCTCGATGGAATTCAAAGGCACTAATAAAATTATAAGCCGAAAAATAATAAATATGCCAAGATAAATAATAGTTATTGCCAAAGTAAGAGCCAGAAATGAGGCAAAAATATCACCGACATAATAAATCAGTGCCTCCTGCAAATCAACCGGTGTGCTGCCATGCCTTGTCAAGGCAACCCGGAAAGAATGCGAATTAAATAAGGAGATAAACATATTTTTAACAAAAGGGGGAAAATCTAAAGCAGCAATGAATTGACCGGCTTCCTTTTGGATAAGTTGCCAATTATTGGTAATAAAATGCGGATCAATTATTATCTTGTCCGCCGGCAAACAAGGTTGATAATATACATCCCTTATGGCTTGCGATATTATCGATCCTAAATTAAATTTTATAAAGATCTTTAGGCCCAGAGGTCGGGAGCTGTGATAAATTAAGGGCAGCGCTACTATATAATGACCGAAATAAAGCAAGGAATGGCCAAATCCTCGTCTCAGACCGCTAAGAAAAGATACAATTATAAGTAATAAGAGCAAAAGGTCATACCATGCCAATAGTTAGCCCACCCTAAGAAGGTAATAAGAAGAAAAAATAAACCAATACGCCCACTAAAATAATTAAGGCGATCAAGCCTCCCCATAATAAATGATTCTTGGGTTGCGGAGGTTCAATCGGCTCTTCGTCAAGCCTCGCCTCTTCTTCCCTCTGATGATCATAAATACTCAAAATTTCTTCGGCATCCAAATCAAGGATATCCGCATAGGTCCGCAAGAATCCTCGCAAATAAACTTCGCCGGGAATGATATCCCATGCACCCTCTTCGATAGCCCGCAGGAACCTTTTTTGAATTTTTGTTTGCTCGGCAATAGATTCAATTGTAAAATTTTTCTCTTCCCTGGCCTGACGGTATTTTGCACCGATTTCTTTCACCTATAACCACCTTCTTCATTATTCGGTATTAAATCTAATCAGGCAAACTTTCAAAATAGAAGCCGGCAATCAGTATTCTATACAATATCGGTAAAAATAATCTGGCAAGTCATCAGAAAAAAGCAGCTTCTTTTTACTATTCGGAGATTTCTTCCAAATAGCCGGGCAAATCCTTTTTTTGCAGAAATACCTTCCTGCTTTTGCTACCGGCAAAAGGACCGATAATTCCATCCCGTTCCATCATGTCGATCATGCGCCCGGCTCTGTTATAGCCTATATTAAAACGTCTTTGCAAAACCGATATGGAAGCCTGTTCATTTTCCACAATCAAAGCCACGGCTTCCTCGTACAATTCATCCCTTTCCCGGGCAAGGCGATCTTTACTTTGGGCTTCAATCTTCTTTAAATCCAGCTGATAATCTGGTTTAATTTGTTTTTTTACAAAACCGACCACCTTTTTCAATTCAGCGGTCGTGACAAAAGGTGCTTGGATACGAATCGGTTTCATCACCCCAACCGGTGAAAACAGCATGTCACCCTCACCCATTAATTTTTCCGCTCCGCCCATATCAATTATAGTGCGGGAATCAATTTGTGAAGTTACATAAAAAGATATGCGGGTAGGTATATTGACCTTGATTAGTCCGGTAATAACATCGACTGAGGGCCTTTGGGTGGCAATAACCAAATAGATGCCCGCCGCCCTTGCCATCTGAGCTAAACGACAAATTGAATCTTCGACCTCCCGGGGTGAGATCATCATCAGGTCTGCCAATTCATCGATAATGATAACAATTAAAGGCAAAGGCTTCTTTGGCTCTTCTTCATCGGCGGAAAGCTCAATAAGCTTGTTATATTCTTCAACGCTTCTGACGCCCATACCCTCCCGAGCAAATAGATCATAACGCCTTTCCATTTCTTCTACCATCAACTGTAAGGCTGCCGCTGCATTCTTGGGCTTGTTGACCAAGGGCAAAATAAGGTGGGGTAAATCCTTAAAGGTAGTCAGTTCAACCTGCTTAGGATCAATCAACACCATCTTTACCTGCTCCGGGGTGGCCTTGAACAATATACTCAAAATCAAACTGTTGATAAACATGCTCTTGCCGGTACCGGTTGCCCCGGCTATCAACAAGTGGGGCATTTTATTTAAATGCTCAACAATGACTTCGCCACTGATATCTTTGCCCAAAGTAATGGACAACTTGGAAGGGGATTCAGTATAGTTAGCAGACTCCACCAGTTCCCGCAGACCGACCAGTTTTTGTGCTTTGTGGGGCACCTCGATGCCCAAAGCGGCCTTACCCGGTATGGGTGCTTCAATTCTGATATCAGGAGCTGCCAAAGCCAAGGCAATATCATCGGCCAAGTTGACGATACGGCTCACCTTTATGCCAGGGGCCGGTTGCAATTCATAACGGGAGATTCGCGGCCCGTGGGTAATATTGATTACCGTCGCCTCGATACCAAAATTGGCCAGGGTATTTTCCAGCAAATCACTTTGGTCTTCCGGTACCAAACCTTTCGGATCCCGGTATTCCTGCAAAAGATCGGTTGGGGGTAACATATATTCACCGTTAGTAGGCGGTTCCGGTATCGGCCTTACCTTGGCTTTACTTATTGGTGTCTTTTTAACAGCATAAACCGGTTTCTTTTTTACGGCCGCGGTTACTTCCTTCACCTTTTTCGGTTTCTTGGCAAAAAAATCTGCCAACCTCTTGAACATGACCGACATGTCCCATTCCGACATCAGCAAAAGACCGCTTAAAGCAATGGCCAACAAAATAACAATCACCAAAATATTTTGGGTAAAAAGACTTCGCAAAAGCCACAATAGGCCTCCTCCCAACAATCCTCCCCCTGCACCCCGTATCGCTACATCGATTTCTTCCCCACCGGGCACAGCCATATGGATGAAAGTCAAAAGAACAAGCAATACAATAAAAAAACCCAAATAAGCGATATTGGTGACCAACTCTTTGTAGCGAATCAAGCGATAACCCAAATAAAAGAAAGCCAAAGGAACAAAAAGGGAACCCTTACCGAAGAGTAAAGCAAAAAAATCTCTCATAAAGTCACCGGGATAGCCGGTCTCTTTATACAAACTTATTAGATTGATAATGCCCAGAACTATAAATATAATACCGATTATTTCGTTTTTTTTCTCTTCGGAAATCCTTTTCACTGCCTTCACCTCATGAAATATATTCGCTTACAAAGATTATTGTCCTGCTATAAATTCCCTTTTATTTGCGACTGGTAAGGATTATCCTGGCCATTCCGGCCGCATGGTCGCCTATTCTTTCCAGATTACTGATGACATCCAAAAAGATAATACCCGAAGCAGGGAAACAAGAACCCTCATTGAGCCGCTTGATATGGTGACCACGAAAAGCCCTTTCCATTTGATCCACTTCGTCCTCGAAACGAAGGACTTCGATTGCCTTTTCCAAGTTATCACTTGTAATGGTATTTATAGCTCCCTCAAAAGCTTGCATCACTCGATCAAACATTGTATTGAGTTCATCAATCGCCTCCTTGCTGAAGGGCAGTCTCTCTTGAATCTTATACTCCGCCAATTCAATAATATTTTCAGCATGATCCCCTATACGCTCGATATCGTTTATCAAATGGAAGAAGTTGTTGAGTCGCACCGAGTTGCTTTCCGTCTGAGGTTGGCGCAACAATTTAATCAAATATTCGGTGATATGCGTTTCCAAAGCATCGACAACCTCTTCCCTTTCATAAACGTTTTCGATTAATTTAACGTTTTCTTCGATGAAGGCCCGTCGCGAATCACCCACATTCAGGTAGGCCAAGTCTGCCATCCGCAAGATTTCCTTATGAATTTGTTCCAAAGCTACGGCCGGGCTTTTTAGCATTCGATCGTCAATATATATCGGTCCCCTCTTGATGATCTCATCGCTGCCGGGGACAATACGGATAACTAAGCGAGCCAAAAAACCGGTAAAAGGCAACCATAATAAAGTATTAATCAAGTTGAAAAGAGAGTGGGTATTGGCTATTAATCTTTGGATGTTCAGCGTCGTTCCCAGTGAAGTCGAAACCCAAGTAAAGAAGATTTGTAAATATTGGGGCAGCCCCGGTATAAGGTAAAAAAGCAAGATAAATATGGTCGTCCCCAACACATTAAAGAGCAAGTGAACAACCGCAGCCCGTCGGGCGGCAATTTTTGTTCCTATACTCGACAGGAGGGCTGCTATGGTCGTGCCGATGTTACTGCCCAACAAAATGGGTAGGGCAATTTGATAATCAATCAATCCAATGGAAGCAAGGCTAATAATGATACCGATTATTGCAAAACTACTCTGGACTAGGGCAGTGGCAAAGATACCAATCAGAACCCCCAAAATAGGATTTTTACCAAAGACCTTAAAAAATTCCAGGAAGGCAGGATTATGAGCCAAGGGGTTCATCGATTCTTTCATCACGCTTAAACCTAAAAACATCAAACCAAAACCCATAATAACCTGGCCAATATTGCCAAGCTTTTTTTTGCGGGTAAAGAAAACCAAAAAGGCCCCTAAGGCCAAAGCGGGTAAAGCCAAATCGGTCAAGTTGAAAGCAATCAACTGGGCAGTCACGGTAGTACCTATATTGGCCCCCATAATAACGCCGATCGCTTGTTGTAAGGTCATGATGCCGGCATTAACAAAGCCGACGGTCATAACGGTAGTAACGCTGCTGCTTTGTACCAAAGCGGTCACCAAGGCACCTACAGCCACCCCGGCAAACCGGTTGGTCGTAAGGAGTTCAATTAGCCTGTGAAATTTTTTACCGGCCGCCTTTTGCAGACCCTCGCCCATTTGATGTACACCAAAAACCAAAAGTCCTAATCCACCTAATAATTGCAATATCATTGACAGAGACATCTTTTGGCCTCCTCAACTTTAGTTGTTTGAAAATAAATGCTGGAAAATGACTATAAGGCCTACGGACCAACAATAATAGGAAAAGTAATGGAGTCGTCCCTTGGCAATCTGTTTTGTTAAAAACTTTATGGCAAAATAGCCGACCAAAAGGGCCGCCAAAGCACCGATAAACATCGGTGCAAGGTTGACGCCGTTGCCCATCCGAATTAAATCTTTGCTCCGCAAGATGCCCGCTCCTAAAATAACGGGCAAGGATAATATAAAGGAGTACTTGGCAGCCAATTCACGATCCATGCGCCGTGCTAAAGCCGTAACAATCGTCATTCCCGAACGGGATATCCCCGGAATGATAGCAATGCCCTGACCGATACCGATTAAGACTGCATCTAAAAAGCTGATATCAGTAATATTTTTATTTCCCTTATAAAGTCGCGCAGACAGAAAAAGAATAAGTCCGGTTATCAAAAGCATCAGACCTACCAAAAAAGGAGAACTGAATAAGGATTCCACATAATCTTCGAACAAAACACCCATAATACCTGTGGGAATAACGCTTGCGGTTAAAAGCAATAAAAATCTGCGTTGAACCGGATCTCTGAATCTAAACAAGCCCTTTATATCAGACCAAAAAACGATGATAACCGACAAAGCGGTTGCCAAATGGAGCAATATTTCAAAAGTCAGCAGCCCTGCCTGAAAATCCAAAAGACCTCTGAATAAAACCAAGTGGCCGGAACTGCTTACCGGTAAAAACTCTGTCAAACCTTGTATTATACCAAGAATAATTGCTTTAATCGTCGACAACAATCCATCCCTCCCCATCTACCATTATATTACTTAACAAGAAATTTTAGCTCAATATTCAAACCCGGTTGTAAATTGGGATTGAGATATACCTGCGGATCACTTGAATGGATGCGCACAATTTCGTAGCAGTCCCCCCCTTTGCAAAGAATTTGCACCTCCACTCCGTCCATATAAATTGTTTTATACTTTGGATTAAAACCGTCATAATCTACCGAAATGTTTTCCCAAGGAATGATTGAATAGTGCATCATTCGCCTTCGCCTCTTTCTTCAATTAAATCGTGCAAACAGGCCAAGGCGTCACTCAAGCCGCCAACGGAATCGATGATTCCCTCCTTAACGGCACTTTCACCGATCAACACGGTGCCGACATCCCTGACCAGCTCCCCGGTATGAAACATTAGCGTGCGAAACCTGTCCGGAGAAATCTGGGAATGTTCGGCAACAAATCTGACAACCCTATCTTGCATTTTTTCCATGTACTCAAAAGTTTGGGGAATACCAATCAATAATCCCGTCAGCCTGATAGGATGAATAGTCATCGATGCAGTTTGGGCAATGAAAGATTTTGAGGTTGCCACAGCTATTGGCACACCTATGCTATGGCCCCCACCCAATACCAGTGAAACAGAAGGCTTGGTCAAAGAAGCAATAATTTCCGCTATGGCCAACCCGGCTTCGATGTCGCCGCCGACGGTATTGAGAATAACCAGCAAACCCTTTATATCATTATTTTGTTCTATGGCCACCAATTGGGGTATCAAATGCTCATATTTAGTTGTTTTATTCTTGGGCGGCAAAACCATATGCCCCTCAATCTGGCCGATAATGGTCAAACAGTGGATATCAGAATTGGGCGATGGCGGTGGTTCAACCTGGCCTAAGGCCTCGATATTTTCCGCAACGTTATCTGCACATTCATCCTTGCCGGCTTCTTCCTTGTTACTATCATCTTCTTCGTTGCAATTGGTATATATATTCAGCAAATTAAGTCCCTCCCGTCTTTCTTTAGTATTTTGCCGGGAGGTAGGTTTTTTATACCTTTCAAAGGCACAAATATCCGTTGACTTTGTTTAATTGTCGCAAGCTATCTGTAAGGAACGCAATACAATATAAATAGATGTTATTCTTGTAAACACAAGTTAATCATTGCAACCGTTTAATCAATGCAACCGGCAATTCTTCACCCAAAAGATCTTAGTTGGTAATTATACTTCCATTATTATGGGTAGTATCATGGGCCGCCTTCTCAACCTATGAATAACGAAGTTCGAAAGGGCAGAACGGATCCTGCTTTTCAACCGCGACCAAGGCATGTTTTTTCCATAATCATTATTTTTTAAGACTTCTTCCACAACCACGACGGCATCCTTTATCAAATCTTCCGACTCTTTAATATAGACAAAACCTCTGGTTATAATATCCGGACCGGCAACGACGTTCCCATCTTTATCGATGGACATAACCACAACCAAGATTCCGTCTTCGCTAAGCAAACGCCTTTCCCGCAAGACTACATTGCCCACATCCCCGATACCCAAACCGTCAATTAAAATATTTTCGGCATTGAAAGTATCGACAACCTCCGCACCGTCTTCCTTGAATTCCAAGATACTGCCGGGATCCAAAATAAAGATATTTTCCTTATTGAGTCCCAGCGTTTCCACCAATTGGGCATGATGGTACAGATGGCGGTATTCTCCATGCACTGGAACAAAGTATTGGGGACGGACCAAATTAAACATCAACTTGAGTTCTTCCCTATTGGCATGGCCTGAAACATGCACACCCGTTATAGCCTGATAAATGACATTGGCACCGAGGCGAAATAATTTATTGATGGTTTCACCGACCAAACGCTCGTTGCCGGGTATTGGCGAAGCGGAAACCATGACCGTGTCACCTGGTATAATACGGATTTGTCGGTGTTCACCACGGGCGATGCGGGTCAGTGCCGCCATGGGCTCTCCCTGACTCCCCGTCGTCAATATTGTAATTCGGTCGGGATCCATATTCTGAATTTGGTCAATATCAACAATCATGTCGGCAGGAATATGTAAATATCCCAACTCAGCGGCAATCTGGCAGTTGTTGATCATACTACGCCCGATAATTGCTACTTTCCGCTTGTAAGCATAAGCAGCATCAACCACCTGCTGGACTCTGTGAACATTGGAAGCAAAAGTGGCAATTATTATGCGACCTCTTGTGGTAGAAAAAACCGAATCGATTTTGTCACCGACAACCTTCTCGCTAAGGGAAAGCCCCTCCCGTTCGGCATTGGTACTGTCAGAAAAAAGGGCTAAAACCCCTCTGTCACCGTAGCCGCCCAACTTATGAAAATCAGCTACAATTCCATCAATCGGCGTTTGGTCAAATTTAAAATCACTGGCATAAATTATCGGTCCTTTGGGTGTTTCCACAGCCAGAGCACAAGTATCAGCGATACTATGATTTACTCTGATAAGTTCAATTTCAAAAGAACCAATTTTAATCGGCTCACCCGGGGCAATTTCATTTAAAATTATTTCTTGGCAGAACGTATGCTCCTTTAACTTTGCATCGACTAAACCTAAGGTAAGCCTTGTTCCGTAAACCGGCACGTTTATTTCTTTCAACACATAAGGTAAAGCTCCAATATGATCCTCGTGCCCATGGGTAAGAACTATACCGTCAATCATCTCTTTATTATCCAAAAGATAAGAAATATCCGGAATAACCAAGTCTATACCCAAATGATCTTCTTCGGGAAACATGACTCCCGCATCAATAATTAAAATGCGACCGTCAATCTCAATCAACATCATATTCTTTCCAATTTCGCCAACCCCACCCAAGGGGATAGCGCGTACTACTGACATAAAATATAAGACACCTCCTAATTGGTAACAGGCAAAAAAAACTAAACTTATTATACCCCAAAAACCCAAATAAAACAAGAAAACCAAGCACCATCAATTCCCTTAAAGCTTGGTTTTCAGTACCTTTTACCTTACCGGTATACCGTTTATTACGGTATACACAAAAAAAGGTACAAGAAAACCAAGCACCATCAATTCCCCCAAAGCTTGGTTTTCAGTACTTTTAACCTTACCTGTATACTGCTTACTGCAGTATACATAAAAAAAGTACAAGAAAACCAAGCACATCAATTCCCTTAAAGCTTGGTTTTCAGTACCTTTCACTTAATTTTCTTTAATTCAGAACCTTACCTTCTACCAATAGTTTTCTTATCGCTTCTTTATCATCTTCCCCAGCTCTTTGTAAAGGAGGGCGCAAACCGCCGACATCTTGCCCCACCATGGCCAAAGCAGCCTTAATGGGTATCGGATTGGTAGTTTGGAAAACACTTTGAAATACGGGCAACAGTTCCATATGAAGCTCCAAAGCCCTTTCATTGGATACCTCGTCTTTAAATAATTCAATCATCCTTTTAATCCGGGTTCCGGCAACATGAGAAGCTACGCTGACAACACCGTCACAACCAACTGCTAAATGGGGCAAAGTTAAATTATCATCACCGCTGTAAATAGCAAAATCGTTGCCGACTTCTTTCCTTAGCAATGCAATCTTATCAAAATCCAAGGTTGCTTCTTTCAATGCTTTTATCTGTTCAATATCGGCCAGCCGGCACAAAGTTTCCAGACCGACATTCATCCCGGTACGACCGGGCACATTGTATACCATCATCGGTAAATCAACCTTTGCCGCCACAGTTGCAAAGTGGGCATAGACACCCTCCTGAGTGGGTTTGTTATAGTAAGGGACGACAACCATTATTCCATCAAGACCAATACCTTTGGTTCTTTGAGAAAGATCTACCGTAGTGGCCGTACTGTTCGTTCCGGTTCCCCCCAATACCTGGCAATCTCCGTTTGCCGCATCAACTACAAGGCGAA
This sequence comes from uncultured Halanaerobiales bacterium, assembly GCA_964568715.1. Taxonomy (GTDB): domain Bacteria; phylum Bacillota; class Halanaerobiia; order B1SED10-174; family B1SED10-174; genus CAZMQU01. The sequence continues at coordinate 37,430 of CAZMQU010000001.1, read as the reverse complement.
ACAGTTCCAATCGTTCTTCCCCTGTCAACGTAGGGGCTTCTCCGGTTGTTCCTGCAACAACAATAGCATCGGTTTTTTGTTCTTCAATTAAGTACCTCGTCAGTAGTTGAACTTTACTTCCGTCAATCGAAAGATCATCACCAAATGGTGTAACCATGGCAGTGATTAACCTGCCAAAGTAAGTCATAAAACAACCTCCTCAAGCCTGAATTTTTTATGCAGGGTCTTCAAAGCATCCTCTTCGTCGCTCTCTCTTAAGAGCAATGAGACCGTAGATTGGCTATCCCTAACCTGTTGTATGGCTATATTCTCCTTCTGCAGTGCCGCCAATGCGTCACTTAGAATCCTGTATCCACAGAAAAATTCACTGCCGATAATCGTAACTTTACAGAAGCCGTTTTCGTAATTATATATATATTTTTCTGCAAAAATTTCTTCCATCTTACCTATAAATTTTTTGCCGACTATAAACGATAAAGATGATGGCTGTAAACTTAAAAAATCAACGCCGATATTATTTTCGTATAAAGACTTGAGGGTTTGCAAATTGCAATGACCCTTGTAGCCTTCTTTACTTTGAACTTCCACATAAACCTTATTGTTTTTGCTGGTTATTCCCGTAACTATCCTCTCGGGTGAACTGCTATATTTGCTTTTGGCTTTAATGAGGGTTCCGGGCTTATCACTAAACGTAGGTAATATTTTAATAGGCATATTCCTTTTACCGGCAATCTTTACCGCCTGCGGATGAATCACCTTAGCCCCTTGGGCGGCCAATTCCAATATCTCTTCGTAAGATACTTCCGGCAGAACCTGGGCATCAGGCACTTTTTGAGGATCAGCCGTTAGCACCCCGTCGACATCAGTATATATCTCCAAAAGAGAAGCATTCAAGGCGACTGCAATGACAGAAGCCGTTATATCGCTGCCACCGCGACCTAAAGTAGTTACATCTCCTTCCGGGGTCCGGCCTTGAAAACCCGCTACAACAGGAATTATACCTTCAGCCAAAGCCTCCCGCACCTTATCGGGTTTGACACGCAGAATCTTGGCTTCACCATAGTTGTTGTTGGTAATAATTCCTGCTTGGCCGCCGGTCATGGCAACCGCCGGAAAACCTCTCTCCCGGAGAATTGATGTAATGAAAACCGTACTTATTATTTCGCCGCATGACATCAAAAGATCTTTTTCCCGGGCAGCTGCGCCGGGGCTGGCTTCACGCAGTGCATTTAAAAGAGTATCGGTTGCATAAGGGCTACCGGCTCTGCCCATGGCTGATACGATTGCCACGGGGCGAAAGCCTTTTTCCAAGGCAGCGATAATTTTGGTAACGGCCCTATCAATATTTTCCAGTGAAGACAAAGAAGTTCCGCCGAATTTTTGGACAATAATATCATTGTATCCTGCCACCCCCATTAATACACACCCCTAACAGCAGCATTCTTCTCCGCAAACAAAGATTCAGCTATCTGGATAGCATTCAAAGCAGCACCCTTTAAAAGGTTATCGGCAACGACCCACAGGGAGAAGCAACCCTCCATACCTGCTCCTTGTCTTATTCGACCTACATGGACGGCACCTTCCGCCGTTAAATCACGAGGGGTAATATATTCGCTGGGCAGGCCGAACTCGGCAATCCCTTTTGCACCTCTAAAAGAAGCGACAAATTCCTGCAAAGTACACCTCTCGGCCACTTTGACGGTAATCGATATGCTGTGGCCGTAATAGACAGGGACCCTTACACAAGTAACCGCCATTTTCAAATCTGGGCAGGAAAATATTTTCCTCGTTTCCTCAATCACTTTTTCCTCTTCACCGGTCACCCCGTCAGAATTCATGGAACCTATTTGCGGTATCAGGTTGTGGGCGATTGGTCGGATAAAGAATCCTTCCGTTTCATTATAACTTTTCCTACCATGATAATTATTGCTGCCGATGGTCAGGTCAGCTATACCCTTTGTTCCGGCTCCGGAAACAGACTGCAGACTGGTCAAAAATATTTCCTCTACGGTGAAATTATCAAAAATCGGTTTTAAGGCAACGACCAATTGACTTACGACACAATTTGGATTGGCAATTAGCTTGTTATCTGCTTTGATAGATTCATAGTTTACCTCCGGTACGACCAAAGGCACGTCTTCCTCCATCCGCCAACAACTGCTGTTATCGATAACTGTGGCACCATTCGCCAAAAACAGGGGAACCCATTGGCGACTGATGTCGGAACCGGTGGCAACAAAAACGACATCGAGTAGCATGTTTTTTGCTGCCGCCAAACTTTCCACCTCTATATTATCCTCTTTGAATTGCATCAATTTTCCCTTCGATCTTTCCGAAGCAAACAAATGCAACTCTTCGATGGGGAACTCTCTTTCTTCCAGCAATTCAATAAATTTTCTGCCGACTAAACCCGTTGCTCCAACAATTCCTACTTTCAACTTCCTCACCTCGACTCATAAGATAGGAGAACCGGCTGTATTTGTTCTCCGTTCATCGCCGCCTCTGCCGCCTGACATATATATTCCATATGGGCAATCAGAGAATTTCCTTTATTAAAAGGATCATCTTGGCCGAAAGGCACAAAATAGATGTTTTTGGTATTCAACAAACGTCCTATATTCGCTGCATTATTACCTAAACCGTCATTGGTGGCTATAGCCAACAAAACCGGCCTGCCATTACGCAAATGGGCCTTTGTACCAAGCAAGACCGGCCCGTCGGAAATGCCATGGGCAAGTTTGGCTAAGGTATTACCCGTACAAGGGGCAATCACCATCAAATCCAGCAAACCCCGCGGCCCAATGGGTTCAGCGTCGACACATTCAAATATAATTTCCTGACCGGTTATTTGTTCGACGCTTTGCCGCCAATGGGAGGCCGTTCCAAAGCGTGTGTCAGTTGATGCCGCTGCCGGGGAAAATATGGGGGTCACAATAGCTCCGTTCTCGACCATTTCCTCCAAGGCCGGCAACACATTTTCAAAAGTACAAAAGGAACCGGTAAAAGCAAAGCCAACACGCAAACCCTTTAACACTGCCATTCATCCTCCTTGAATAAATTTACTCTTCACTTTTTGCCAACGCTTTCAGAAGCAAGCGCGGATATGTTTGGCACAATATTTCTCCCGCTGAGCAGGGGAAAAGCTTGCCAGGCAAGCCCAAACACAATAAGGCCTTAATGCCCAACCTTTTTGCACTGTCAAAATCGACCCCACCCGGAGCGGAAGCCAAATCAATAATAATTGTTTCGCTGTTGCAAAGCTTTAAAACCTTTTCAGGCATAACCATGGCCGGCACCGTATTAAATATAAAATGGGCTTGGGGCAATATTGAATCCAAGTCAGCATAGCCGGCCGGTTTTATGCCCAGGTCAAGCCCCCAGGCGTGGGCAGCCGGACTTCTGGTAACACCGTATACCTTTGAACCTAAAAGGGCTAAACGATGCCCCATAACACGCCCTACTCTCCCCAAACCCAGAACAACAGATGTATTGCCGAATAAAGTCCTTTCACTTTCCGCCAAAGCTATTTGAATAGCTCCCTCGGCAGTGGGGATTGCATTTAATACGGCGATCTCATCCAAATCGGCACTGAGGATGATGTTTGCACCCATGGCAAGGCCTTTATCGACCAAGTTTGCCGGCATCATACCAATAATCATTGGTTTATTTGAACCAAGTTTTTTGAAAAATTCCTCATCGAGCCGCAAACCGCCCGGCAAGTAAGCTCCTCTTATGTAACCCTCTGCATCGGTACCAGGTAAGGGCCCAATAACAATTTCAACGGCAGCAAAAAAATCCTCCGGCCGATGAAATGCTTCAGCATCGACAGCGGCGGGCGGGAGCCCCAGTATGCTTATTTTTGCCCCCTGCCTTTGCAAGTATTGCATCAATATGGTCTCTCGTTTATCACCGCCAATAAAGCCTACCTTTAAATTCTTTAATCCTATCACTCATATCACCCCATTACCGCTATAATATATGTCAAATAATCCTGCCAAGTGAAAAAGTTGAACGGCTATTTTTAACGACAATATTGACACATCTTTACAAGCAATTTTCTATTAACGACCGACCATTACACAAAACTGCGCCTTAAATGGTTACATTTACCAACCGCAAAAGTAAAAAAATACGGCCATCTACAACCGTATCAAATAAATTATCATTGTAGAATAGCTCTCCACTGCAGGAATTCAAGCAGTGACAGTCTTACGCCTATCAAACGCAAGCCCAGTAGTAAACCTTCAACAGGTCGGCTTACAACTTCGGCGGTTAAGCCCTCAGAATGAATCATCGGACCTGTTCCTCATCATCTCTACCTCTTAACCGCGCCTCTATCCGTTTCCAGAGGGCAATCTATGCAATTAACTATGATTCTAACATATGGAAATGGCCCTGTCAACATTGTTTGCCATAATTTGACCAATAGTTTTTTTGCTTCACCATTTATCGATCGCTGCCAATCAAGCCGAGCAAAAAACAATTTGCAAACGGGACCATATTATATCAACGTCTATTAGTAGTTTGTTTTAAATTCGGTTGTAAAACTAATTTACAATCCCCATATTCAGTTATTTTAAATTTCTTTGCGATAAGCTGTTTACCGCTACATCGGACTCACCAATTTTAAAAGCCCCTTTCCCTTGAGAGAAAGAGGCTTGTTTTTACTAGCTACCTATTTCCCTCATCTTTCAACACTTCGTGTTGCTGGAATTGGCACCATCGAAATAATTCGTGGTTGCCGAGGTTTCCTAGGGCCAGTCCCTCCACCTCTCTTGATAAGAGCCTAAAGCTTTTATTCTATTTACTTAACAATTGTATCCTAAATTACATGCCTTGTCAACATAAAAAGGGCTTTCCCACAAAAATAACTAATCCTAAATTTTTAGCAAAATAAATATTCCCAACTTACACGTTTATTGGTCAGCCTGTAATTATCTTTAATTCCGCTTTTAATTTTATAGTCAACAAGAAAAACTTGCCAGCTGTTGGCGGGCATCTTTTTCACCCAGTTTTATTATATTTTCAATGGCCTTTTTATTCCTAAAACCCAAAGTCCCGGGGGGCTCCAAGCGCTGCGAGGGAGCTATTTCATAAAAATTGATATACCGTTTAACCTGGCCATCCTTTTCATAACCGATGGAGGTTTTAAGTTGCTCTAGCAGCTCTCTATTGGGCCCGCTTGCCTCCAATGCCTTAATGACTTCGATAATCTCATTTGTCTTTTTAGCCTTCTTTAAATCTTCATACATTATCTTATCAAAGATCAATTCCATTAAGCGAGCCCCAACCCGATAGGCCCCTTTGAAATCACTTTTTTCTCCGATGGTCTCCATATATAGGTCTTTGCTTTTGGGTTTAAGTTCAACAACAAAAATATCACTGGCTTGGGCAGCGATAGCATCTTTAAGGGGCGTATTATTAAAGATCCCCCCATCGACATAATAGGCGCCGCCGATGTAACGGGAGGCAAAAAGAATAGGTATGGAACTGGAGGCCAAGGCTGCCTCCCATAAAGGGATATCGTTATTGCGGTTAAAAGTAACTGTCTTACCCGTGCTTAAACAGGTGGCATTGATGGCCAACTCCAAACGGGTAATGTCGCTGATATACAAACGAGGCGGTATCAATCGCTGCAACTTTTCTTTGATCAAGGCCGTATCTACCAAAGAAGTAAAATTAAAAGGAGAACAGGTCTGTAAAAAAGCAAATAACATCCCCTTAACCAGGTGCCAAAAACTAAACTTAAAAAGCCGCCCCAACTCGGACCATGTTGCTTTAACCGCCTTGGCAGCCCAAAGCATGTCGCCGCTTTTTTCATACTCCCAAGCAAACAATGCCGCGTTGATGGCACCAATGGAAGCCCCGGTAATCACATCGATCTTGTCAATTGTTTGGGCCAAAGAAACCAAGGCCCCTGCTTCGTAAGCCCCCTTGGCACCGCCGCCGCTTAAAACAACTGCCACCTTTCTTCTGCCGATAGCCAGAACAATCAGCCTCCTTTTCCTTTGGATTCAATTAAGCCCCTATTTATCTCCCAATTATACGGCAAATATTACCTATTGACTCTATTCCTCTTAAGAAGAAAAATACCTCCCGAAGGAGGCATTTTCTTTTTGCTTAAGAGATCAATAGTACTTCATCAATTCATTCATTTTGCTCAGCAAAACGAAAATAAAATAATCTTTTATATTTGGCAGCTCAAATGTTCTCTTTAATCATTTATCTTTATAATTCGCTCAAACTGATATTACCGTTGCTGGTCATCGCCGTCAAGCGCAGCCTGCCGTTACCTCGACGAGCATCCACTGTTTTTTTACTCAATTCTCCGCCTTGAATTGCCCATAGACTCTCCCCCAAATTAATCTTGCCGTTACTGGTGCGGGCTGACAGAGTGATACCCAAATCGGCAGGCAGAACAATGTCAATTCTGCCGTTAGAGGTATGAAGATCAATAGAGTTGCCGACGGGCCGGGCCTTAACGAAGATACGACCGTTGCTGGTACGGGCCACCAGTTGGCCGGGACCTTTTTCGGTCTCCACATTGATGCGGCCGTTGCTGGTTATTAGCTGTAAGTCGCCATACAAATCAGAAACTTCAATCCTGCCGTTGGAAGTATTGGCTTCCACCAGTATATGGGGGGGCAAGCTAATGACATAACTGATGGAGTTATTGGTCTTCGAGCCCTCAAAAACACCTTCAATGGTCAAACTTCCCCTGGTGCTTTCAACAATTTTCGTACTAAGGGTTGCAAGTTTTGCCTCGGCATCATTCTGGCTACCACCCCATACCCGATAATTTGCCTGAACAGTAATTTCTGTCGCATCCTCTTGGCCGACCAAAATGATGGGACCGTTGAAAGTGGATACGGTCACTTTATTAAGCCCCCGGCTGGGATAGCTTAATGTTTCATTTTTTTCCGCACTTACATTTTGATTAACAATCCAGGGTAATATATTTTTGAAGCAGGGAAAAGCATAACCAACGCCCATAAAGAAAAACCAAATAATACCGGCCAAAATAACGGCCTTAAGCCATTTATTCTTCATCTTCCTTACCTCCTTCTAATATTGGCACCTGCGTTCCCATTCGCGACCAGAGAACAGCGCCGATGCTGACCATTCCGCAGAAAAAAGAAACAAACTTACCGGCAAAGGGAATCAAGCCGACCAAAGCTAGCAAGACAAGCCCTGCTAAAACTAACAAAGCCTCCTGCCATTTCCAATTGAATTGGCCGTCTAAATATTGCCCCAACAAAAGACCCAAAGCGACCTTACCCAGTATTCTGCCGACTAGAAAAAGTAATAAAAGGACGGGCACCAAGGGTATTCCCAAGATTGTAATTATCAAAAGGATAATGGAAGGAACCAAAGCCAGGTAACCCAAAAGGCCGAAAAGGGTCACCTTGAAAGGATCTTGCTTGATGGTTAGAGCAACCCTTCCAATCGGCTTGGGAAATAGCCAATAAATTATCATTGCCAAAAAGATGCCGGCCAAAGCGCGCCACCAGGCAAAACCTAAAGTCAAAGGAAAAAACTTTCCAACAAAAGGCAGGGAGTTCCTGAAAATGCCTAGATTGACTTGCTCGCCGTAAACTTGGGCCCCCGGTTCCATCTTCAAACCACCACCGATGGCAACGGCAGTGCCTTCTATGACACCTTCGGGTCCTACATGGATGGTACCGCCAATGGCAACAACTTCACCGCGAACCCGCCCATCAATGCGAGCATTGGCCGCGATAACAACTACTGTTTCGGCCACATCGCCCTGAGCCACAAAGACATCCCGTCCGGTGGAAACGATTCTATTGGAGTCGGAAAATGTCCGCCCACTCTCCAAAAGGACCGGTAGGGAGCCGGTTGCTCCACATGTAAAAACCGCTGTAGCCACAAGTGTTATTGCCAATAACAAACTAAACTTAAAAGTCTTTTTCCTCATGCCATCCTTTCCTTTCTATCCAAATAATAAAAACTCCAATTGATCGATACCAAGACTGTCAGGAAAATTACCGTACCCAAAGGTGTTATAGAGTAATGTTCCAGTAGGCCGCCAATGGCTGCGCCTATTGCCTGTAAAACCTGCGGGTGGATTGATTTAACCAATAAGTAACCGGCAAACCCGCCCAACCACAAGAAACAATAGACTAAGACACTAACAAAGCATACAACGGCCTTCGATCGGTTGAACTGACAGTCCCGCCCCTTTTGGACCGAGATACGCTCCATTACCCCTGCCCTAAGACCTGCCGGGGCCCCTTTTGCATACCAATGGCTTGCCAGGAGTCCATCCATCTCTTCATCTTCTTTTAAAAAGAAGGCCTGACAAAAGGAACAAGTTTCCAAATGTTTCTCCAAGGCTTGGGCTTTCCGTCGGGACAGGCCGTTGGCCAAGTACTTCTCTATATTGTTTTTAACATTTTGGCAATCCATTTATAATTCTCCTTTCCTTTTTTGATGGGCATCTTTTAATAAACGCCTGGCTCGAAATATTCTGTTTTTCACAATAGACAAGGGGACTTCAAGATGGGCAGCAATCTCTTTTTGCGACAATTCAGCGGCGTAAAACAGTAGCAATACCTCTTGATACATCTTTGGTAGAGAAGCCAGAGCATGCTGCAAACTGTTTTTTTCGTCTTGCTGCAAAACCGACTCTTCCGGTGTATTCCCCATCAGCGCCTCATCGTTGCAGAGAGTTGTGATATATTCCCTCTCCCGGCCCCTTTGCCGCAAGCGGTCGAAACAAAGATTGACCGTAACCCGCTTGAGATAGGGAAAAAACGTGAAATTTTTCCCCTTGATAATTTGCTGGTAAACCCGCAAAAAAGACTCTTGGGCTACTTCTTCCGCCTCCGCCCTAGAATGCAGAAATTGCAAAGCCAAACCAAAAATCGGCCCTTGGTAGCGTTCAACTAAAGAGGCATATACATTTATTTGTCCGCCCCGGCAAAGGGCCACCAATTCATTATCCTGCAATTTGCACCTCCGGAACCAGCCTTCTTGCAAAAGGGCTTACATAGTATAAACGGTTATAATAGGAAAAGGTCTGAAAAATATCGAAAAATCGTAAAATATTTTCAAAAATAGCGAACAGTTTCTTCAAAATGATGGTATATAATTATAGGAGAAGAAAGGAAGGCAAAAAAACATCTTTTCTATTTGCTTCCTGTTACCGGCATCATTCTTGTTCTAATTATTTTCTCCCTTATTTCTTCTCCTCCTTCACCCCCGGTCAATCAGATTAACTCAGGGACAGAAAATGAGATAATATACATCAAGCATCACCCCCGCACTTTTTCTCCCTATCTCAACCCTTATAATAAGATTGATTTAATTAAATTGTGGAAAGAAGGATAGTCGATCTGCCTTTAATCATCGAGATTGACAATCTAAAGCAAGTCGATACCGATTTCTCCCCGGAATTACTTTTCAGTTCCATTACCGGTGTCCCTGATATCCAATACAGTGACCCTCAAACCCATAGAGATGCCGAACCCCTTTGGGTGGAAATTGATACCGTTTTTAATTCTTTCCCGACTCATTGCAAACAACCGGCCGGGAACCACATCTTTGGCACCAATTAGTCCGTTCCCTGATTCTGACTAATAGCTGAAAGACATTCACTTCAATCCATCATCTTTTGATCCGGCCGATAAACTGCACAAACAATGATATTGACACACCATCGATAAACAAAAAAGCCCTTACCTGTCACGGGGCTTTTTGTTATTCTTATCTTTTTTACTTGGCTTTGCCTTTTTTAGGTCTAGGCAAAAAGAATTTGGTATCATCGGCAAATTCATAATCCGGCACTATTAAATTTTAAATATATTATATATCGTTAAAGTGTCCCCGCCGGAATACTAAATTGTTTGCCAATTAATCTAAAGCCAATCTGCCAACCATTCGATTACATAATTAAACCTTTCTTCGTTCAAGGCATGGCCGCCGTTAAACCTTTTATGGATCAACTTATTGCCGACACCCTGCTTTATGTACTTGGCTTTTACTCTTTGCACAATGGCATCGGCATCCATCGAATATTTATCCTCAGTCGCCGAAAGAACCAAGAAGTTGCGCGGCGCAATACACTCCAGCAAATCATCAATATCAAAATTATTGATAAAAGCAGGAATTACTTCCGCCATCTCAATGCCTGTTCCTGCTTGCATTTTTTGTCGGTATGTACAGACCGCCCCGCTGGAACAACCAAAGGCAAAACCTTCGTTAAGGGCCATTTGAAATATAACCGTATTGCCTCCGTAGGAATGACCCAACAAACCTATTCTCTTTTTATCGACCCGGGGATGATTAAATAGTAAAGCAAAACCCAGGTTGGCATCATCGATAACTTTTTTCATCAAAGAACTGCCTTGCAAGATTCGGTAACACATCTGGTTATAATGTTGTAAAAAATCGCCGTAATCATCGGCAACAGTACCTTTTTGATTAGCCCTTCTATCTTCAAAACATATCGAATCAGGGGCTAAAACAATAAAACCTCGTCGGGCAAGGGTGGGCCCGAAAGCTTGCCAAGGATCCCCGAGCAATCCGCAAACTTCACTTTTACCCAAGTGCCGCTCACCATTATGTTGGTGGTGGATTACAATTGCAGGGTAAAACCCGCTTTTTGTTGCCAAACTATCAGGTAATAACAAATAAGCAGGAACTTCGTCACCTTCACTGCCTTGATAGCAAATCAATACGCTCTTATATCCATCCTTTTGCTCTTGCTTTACAATCCTATAGTCAGGTCCTTCATAAGCTTCTTTAATCCCTAAATATCGCTGAATCTTGATACGCAATTTTTTTATTCCCCCTACCATAAATTTTCAAATAACCACTTTAATTCATTCGGCTTTATCAAGTAAAAGTCCTCCCGAAAACAAACGGGAGGCTTTCAGCTGATTTCTTATTCTTTATCATTATATTTCGGCTAACCGGCTTCCTTTTAAAAACCCCGTCAAATGTCCCAAACAATTCTAGGCAAATAAGGTACAAGCCACAAAATGATCGGGCGAGATTTCTTTGAGGGGCAGATCTTTTTCCATGCATTCCGGTGTGACCGAAGGACAACAAGGTGCAAACCGGCTAATTATTATGGATCTTTGGATATTGTTTCATATATTTCCACATACATCTAAATTCACCTGCAAATATCGCCAATTTGCTGGGAATAATAATATATTTAACTGTTGTTGCTGAAAACAGCCTGCCTTTCTTTGACCGATAATTGAAAAATTAGTAATCTTTAATCACCGAAACTTATACCAATATTTTTTGCGGTCATAACCATTTCTCCTTGAGAGGGCACTGCCCTAATTTCTTTCACCGATTCATCGATGGGCCGGGACATTATGTTAGTTCCCGCCAGGCTGACCATCCGTCCAAAGCTTTTCCTGTAAGCCAGTTTTGCGGCTGCCACCCCGTAGCGACTGGCCAGAATGCGATCAAAGGCCGAGGGTTTCCCACCTCTTTGCAAGTGCCCCAATACCGTGACCCTCGTTTCAAAGCCGGTAATCTCCTCCAAACCCGCTGCTACATAGGCACCTATACCGCCCAGGCGATGGCCTATAGGGCTACCTTCCACCTTCCTTTTTATAATCTGTTTACCGCCAAGGGGCCTTGCTCCTTCGGCAACGATGACTATACTGAAAGTCCGCCCCCGGTCTTTGCGAGCCAAGATCTTTGCCGCCGCTTTCTCTAAGGAAAATGGAATCTCCGGAATCAAAACGATGTCGGCGCCGCCGGCAATACCAGCCTGCAAAGCAATCCAACCGGCTTCTCTGCCCATTACTTCCAATACCATAATACGATGGTGAGATTCAGCGGTCGTATGTAATTTTTCCAAGGCATCGGTAGCTGTATCGATGGCCGTCATAAAGCCGAAGGTCATGTCGGTACCGTTCAAATCGTTGTCGATGGTTTTGGGAACTCCGATAATCTTAAGTCCTTTTTGCATGAAATCATAGGCACAAGATAAAGTGCCGTCACCGCCTATAACAATGATACTTTCCAAATCGAGCTTGCGGGCATTTTCCATCACCTGATCGGACATGTCCTTGTATTCAAAACCGTCGCTACTCGAAATTCGAAAATTAAAGGGATCATCCCGATTGGAGGAACCTAAAATCGTTCCCCCTTTAATTAAAATCCCCACAACATCGCGAGGAGCCAATGATACATATTCATTGACCACCATACCGCGAAAACCATCCCGAAAGCCGATCACCTCCAAATTTAAATCATGGGCGGTCTTTACAATGGCCCTGATTACCGCATTCAAACCCGGACAATCACCGCCACCGGTCAAGACACCAATCCTTCTCATTACATCACCCCTTAATGGACAAGCACTTGCTCAACAAGTCGGCAACTTGTTCAATAATGTTTAGCCATATCTTGGAAGATATCAAGCATATAAGTACTGCCAATATTCCACAAAAGAAGGAAAAACCTTTTTCAAGGCTTTCCCCTCTTTAAGTTTCTTTGGATTCTTTTATCACTTTTCCCCTATATAATCATCCTTTTAAGTAAATATTCATATTTCCAAAGCTTTGATGCGATCGTTCAAAGGAGGATGGCTGTACCGAAATAGGATTGTCCAAGGATGGGGATTTAGATTGGTCAAATTTTCCCGACCCAATATCTTGAGGGCGCCAATTATATCTTGGGGCCGGGTGTGGTCAGCTGCGAATTCATCGGCCCGATATTCCATGCGGCGGGAGAAGTAATTGTAGATAATACCAAGGAACAAATCCAGAATGGGCTCAAAGAAATAAAAAAACAAAAACAAGGCAAAACCGAAGTGAACTCCGCTCAAACCGAAGGCTTGAAAAAGGACCGGCTTGCTTACCAGGAAAGCAACAAAGACAGCGTAAATTAAAAACATAGCGCTCTGCAGAAGTAAATTAGCCCACATGTCATGATAGATTGCGTGTCCCAACTCATGGCCCAAGACAGCCAAAATTTCATCCTCCCCCGCCTTTTCCAAGAGTGTATCATAAAGTGCTATTTCCTTGGTTCGGCCGATACCGGTACAAAATGCATTTAATTTGCTCGAGCGGCGGGAGGCATCCATGACATTGATGGCTTTGACGCTGTAGCCCACCTTCCGGGCCAAATCCTCAATCCGGTCCCGCAAGGTGCCCGGGGGCAATGGCGTAAATTTATTGAATAGGCGGAAAAAGATTCTATTTAAAAAGGCTACGAAGACAAACAAGAGAAAGGAAATTGACAGCCAGACCAGGATAATAAACTGCCAAACATTGGCCCCAAAGCGCAGAAAGAGGCTGTGACTGGCAAAAACAATGAGGCCTTCCAAAAGGATGAGCACGAGAAAATTTATCAGCCTGTCCTTCCAAAAGGTTTTTGCGGAAGTGCGGTTAAAACCGTGCCGCTCTTCAATGGAAAAGATTTTGTAGGCTTGCCAGGGCAAGGCCAAAATATTTTTCACCACCCAATAAAAACCCATAAAAAGAAGGGTCTGTAAAACAGGATGGGCAATCCGGCTGGCAAGGAAGGTTTCCATGGGCGCCACCAAAAAAAGTAAAAATATCAGCAGAACTAAAAGATTAAAAGCCTTTTCAATAATATCGAACCGACCCAACTCCCGAAAATAAGCCAGCCATTTCTGATAGCGGTCCTCATCGTAGATATCCTGCAAGCGAGCCGGTGTTTCTTTTAAGCTGTGGCGGTAGTTTAAGATAAAAAGTAGGAGTTCAAACAGATAAAGCAAAATTAAAACCAGAGCAAAAACCCATTTCATATGCCAACACCTCGCATTTTAATATTTAGGCACTCCTGTTTACTCTTCAACATAAAAATTGTTTCTCCTGCCAGGATTATAATAATTTTAATTATTAATTTAATAACATTTACAATGCCTTTCATATTATTAACAATAATTATCTTATGCCTTAATGATTACTAAATAGGAAGGAAAACCTTAATTAAAGTTTTCCTTCCCAGAGCAGCCTTATTTTCGGTTCATCCTGCCTTGCCGAGTACAGACTTTTCCCGGTTTAAATCATATTAAAAACCCACCAGCCAACTGATAAAAAGGACCAATATAATCAAGCAACCGCCAATCAGCCCAGTCAGAAAATCAAGTCTTAGCCCCTCCGTCGGCCCCTGTTTACCGGGAAAATAAAGCCGACCAAAATAAAAATAGCCTTGGAATACTTGCTGCCAAGGCTATTTTTTCAATATGTAAACTATTTTTACTAGATGCCCATTTGAACCAAAAGAGCAGCGGCTGTTTCAATGGCCCGCGGGCAGATCTCTTTTTTATGGGCGGCAAATCTTTCCCGGGCTTCTTGGTCGCGGGGATCGTAACCCAGAAGGTCCCGACAAAGGACGGAACCGAAGACTGCCTCAAATTCAGCCAGGAAGTGGCAAATTTTTTCACCGCAGGCTTTTCTGTCTTCCAAGTTGGTAACCTCCTCGTAGCCGCAGGCCAAGCCCAAGGCCAGACAGGCGCCGCTGGCGGCCCCGCAAACCTCACCCCGGCCCATACCGCCCCCCAAGCCCGACGCCAGCCTCATAGCCAGATTTTCCGCCAAACCCCATGGGCCGGCAAAGGCCACAAATACCGCCTGGGAACAGTTACACCCACCGGCAAATAATTCCATAGCTTTCTCTATTCTTTTTGCCATTTTTCTGCTCCTTTATATTGGAAATCCTGCTGCAATCTTCCCTTCCTAGATATATTCACCATAGCCCCCCAATTCCCTACCGGCAATTCTCCCCCTATCAATTAAATCTAAACCGGCAAACAGCCCCCACCAAAAATCGGCCCGTCTGAAAAAGCCGGGCTTGCCAATATTTCCGGTCTTAACAATAAAACATACCCCCACCTGAAAAAAACATACTCCCACCGGGGGAGTATGTTTTAAATTCTTACAAATAGCCACTGGAATTCGGCCACCGATTTTCCGACCACCGATTTTCCTGTCAGCCCTTGCCGGCAATTGCCGGCAAGGCCGGCTTAATTATTGCGTGGGTTTCTCCAAGAGATGAAGCTCTTTTTTATCAGCATCTAAACGGTAATGGACACCGAAAGGTAGGGTTATCATGGGTTTACAGTGACCCGAACGCAAATTGCCAATGGTTGGTTTACCGGCAGAGAGAACCTGATCTTCAAAAACCTCCTGCAAAGACAAATTATTATCATAATGGTCGGTGGGCTTGTCGCAGTTTTTAAAGTCGCCCAAGATGATACCGACGGCGTCATCAAGCTTACCGGCCAAACGCAGGTTATTGAGCATGCGATCAATCCGGTAGGGCTCCTCCCCTATATCTTCCAAGAAAAGAATCTTACCTTTGGTATCGATTTCATAAGGTGTTCCCAGAGTGCTGACAACCAGGGATAAGCAACCACCGATGAGGGGACCTATAGCCATTCCACCATTAAGGCTGACAAGATCATGGCCGGCGGGATTCTCAATGGGTATAATGCCGTCCTCGGAGCCGAAAATCATCTTAAGCAGTCCCTGGCGGGAAAAGTCGTCGAAATCATTGATCATATTGGCTGAAACCATAGGACCATGGAAGGTAACCAAATCACACTCTTGGGTGAAATGGATGTGCAGAACAGTCAGGTCGCTGTAACCGACGAATACTTTGGGATTGGCCCGGACGATGTCGTAATCAATTTTATCCAGTATGCGCAAGCAGCCGGAACCTCCCCTTATACAAATAATGCCGTCAACTTCTTTATCGGCGAACATATCATTGACATCTTTGGCCCTTATATCATCTTTGCCTGCCAGATATCCGTGTCTTTCATAAAGGGTCTTGCCCTCTTTGACAACGAAGCCCAAACTGGTCAACATTTGAATGGATTTTTGGACATTTTCCTCCGTAGTATTGCTGGCGGGGGCAATCAAACCAACTGTATCTCCGACTTTTAATGCTTTCGGTTTATTCACCTTTTTTCCTCCTAATTATTAAAAGAATAGACGGGTAATCAAGACAGCGCTTATAATTCCGGCCAAGTCAGCCAAAAGGCCGGCGGGCAAGGCATGGCGGGATTTTTTAATTGCCACCGAACCAAAATAGACGGCAAGAACATAAAAGGTCGTATCGGTGGAACCCATCATGACCGCAGCCATCTTACCTATCAGAGAATCGGGGCCGTAAGTTGTAATCAGTTCCGACATTACCCCGCGAGCACCACCGCCGGAAAGGGGTCTCATAAAAGCCAAGGGCAGAACTTCACCGGGCATACCTATTTTGCTGGTGATGGGGCTTAATGCTTTGGTCAATAAATCCATGGCGCCTGAAGCCCTGAACACGCCGACGCTGACCAATATAGCAACCAAGAAGGGTATAACACGGATAGCCGTTGTAAAACCTTCTTTAGCACCTTCTGCGAACGATTCATAAACTTTTACTTTTTTAATCAGGCCGTAACCGACAAACCCAACAATAACAACAGGAATTGCAAAAAGAGATATTGTCTCCATAATCTTTATAAACATGAGTATTCCTCCTTATTTTTTCTGTTCCCATTTTCTCTTTTACTGTTTATCTTGTGGGTCCTTAAGTCTGTAACGGGGTAACTTTTGCAAGAGTTTGGCTGCTATGATTGCCACGGTTGTGGATATGGTGGTTGCCACAATTGTCGGCCCGATGATGGAAGTTGGGTTGGCAGAACCGGCCGCCGAAAGAATTGCGATGGTAGAAGCGGCAATCAAGGTAACCGAAGAGGTATTGATTGCCAAGAACATAACCATGGCGTTAGTAGCAGTATCTTTCTCCGGATTAAGTGTCTGCAATTCCTGCATAGCTTTCAAGCCAAGCGGGGTTGCAGCATTACCCAAACCCAAGACGTTGGCAGCAATATTCATTACCATGGCTCCCATAGCCGGATGCTCCGGCGGCACATCGGGGAACAACCTGACCGTTATCGGTTTTAGAAGTCTGGCCAGTTTTTCGATTATTCCTGCATCTTCAGCAATCTTCATCAGGCCCAACCACAGGGCCATGACGCCGATGAGTCCCAAAGACAAAGATACCCCTGTCTCAGCATTATCGATTGCAGCGTTCGTAACTTTGTCAAGGTTGCCTGTGACGGCCCCAACAATAAAACCGATGATCAACATTCCTGCCCAAATATAATTTATCACCTATACAACCTCCCTTATTTTTTCAGGTGATTACTCATTATGGCAATGGGCATTAAAGTTGCAGGGTAAAACAATAATTTATAAACGATAACAAGAATTGTTTAAACCACATTCTAGCACCCCAACAATTTAGCTTTTTGCCCAGTACTCATTGATGAGCGCCACCTTGCCAATATTATTCTCCCTATAATGTAAAAATCCTGCAAAAAAACCAATTTCTTTAGTAAATTTTAGCACATCGTTTGTCTTTCCTTTCCTCCGGCCAATATCGAAGGTAAAATTATTTTTTCGCCGTCTTTGATTTTTTAAAATAAATGCAAAAGTCTGCCCAATTACGCGGCTGGTTAACATTTCAGCCTAAAAATAAAAAGAGGCCTGCCAAGAACCTCTTAATATGAACCCTTATATATTCCGGCCGGGAAAATCTTTGCCGGGCCGTTTTCTTACAAACAGCTACATTTTCAAAGCTATCTCCTTGTCTGTAATGGCAATTGAAATACTGTTTGGCAATTTATTCATACCGATGATCAAATCCTCTCCCATTGGGCCGGCATAAGTAAAGGTCGAGTCAGGTAAATAGTCTTTCGTCAATTCTACTGCAGCTTCCTTTTCGATAAAGGCTTTGGCATTCTTTAAAAAGTCGTCAACCAGGCTTTTTTTGTTAATAATTATTTGTATTCTCACATTGACCAGCCGATCAAACAGAAAATCGATATCCAAGACACCGTAATGATCCGGCGATTCATGAAATTGGTAGACATAATTTTTAAAGCCCACCTCGTCGCCTTGCCCGGAAACCCTATTCATCCTTCTCACAGCCGCCGTATTGGTAATATCAATCAGCCGCTCCGCCGGTAAAATACTTTCGAAATCCTGCCAAGTTTTAATATTGGCAAACCCTGCCAAAACTCCGGTCAATATCTCCTGCAAAGACAAATGCTCCAAATTTCTAATGGCCCGCAGGCGGGATCTAACTTTATAGTAATTGATTTGTTTCCTTAAAATGATGACAAATAAAACAACAATAACCAGCCTTAAAAGAGTTTGCAATTTCATCTCCCCCCTTCTTTAACATTTTAACACATTTCTCCCACTTTACCATAGCCGGCCCTTGCAAAATTTTTAGCGTCTCCGGGCCACTCAAAAGGAATGGGGAGCCAATGAATTAAGTTTAGCCAAGCGCTCATTCAATTTTATATCGGCTTCAAAATAGGCCGGGAAATGCCTGTAGATACCCTGCATTTGTGATAGATAAATATTCTTCTTTTGGCTCAGAAATTCCCGGTTGTCAACCAAACCAAGGGCTTGTTCCGCTTGTTTTTGCAAATATTTGGCCGTGGGCAATTTAAAATTGATCTTCTCTTGCAGCTTTTCAAACAAAAGTTTTGCTTTTTCCCGATGCTCAGTTTGGAAACTTAAATATAGGATGATGTGGAAGCAAAGGCGCATAGCATTTTCCTGTTTCGCAGCTTTTGCCAATACAACAGGAGAATCAATTAAAAAGTCCAAGTAATCGGCCAGCCCTTGCGGCAATTCATCTGTCTTGCCGCTTAAATATTCCATGAGGAAAGTATCAAGGATATCAAGAGTAAAAAAGTGGCTGTCTTTGGCTTGCAATTTTTTCGTTAACTGTTCGTAGAGATATTCCCGCAAAAAACCGGCCTCTTGCCAGCCCTCATGCGGCCGAGTGGAGAAGATAAGCGATTGATAGATGTGCATGGCCACGAAAAAAGTGTTATTTTTACAAGTCTTATAAGCCGAAAAATCCCCCAATACCTGTTCGCTGCGATAAAAACTGCTGACGATTATAAAAAGTGTATAAAGGCCGTTGGCCAAAAGAAAAGTAAAAAGGCCGCCCCGCCAATAAACATTTTCCAGATACACTATTAGCGGTATAAAAAGAGTGGCAACCAATAAGAAAAAGAAGAGTGATGCCAGGGGACCGGCAAGGAGCACCTTGGCATAACCAATTTGTTTTGCTTTTAGCTCTTGCATGTTTTTTACCGGCCTGATATCAGGCAAGGCCAAGCCGCCCACGAGGGTCGGTGCATCAAGAGCCACTTTAAACTTCCAGCCCTTTTCCTCTTTGATGAATAAAAATATGGCCAGAAACAAGGCCCGCATGCCAAAGCCTTCCCTTAAATAGACGATGGCATGGCCCAACTCATGGATACAAATGGTTATAAGATAAGTAACGATAAAAATTAAAATGTTAGCACCTTTAGAGGGTAGCATGTAAGCGCCCAAAAGTTTAAGAAACCTACTTAAAGGTTCAGCCAAATACAGGCCGGTTAAGAAACCACCTATCACAAAAATAAGAATGAGAACAATATTTTTGGTCGTCAACTTTTGCAAAAAAAACGCCTACCTTTCTTGGTTTATTATAATAAGTCTTATACGGTCAAAGCCAAATTTTTCCCGTAATGAAGCAACTCATGGGTCCATTCGTGGACCAATGTGGCGAAAAGAGCCTCTTCGCCCATAGCTTTCTCTTGTATTTACCCATATTCATGCACTTTTTTCCTTAATACCAAACGTCAATAGATTTTGAAATTATTTTCCGGCGGGGTTCATCCGCTCTTCGGCAAAAATATTCAAACTCTTGATATCGAACCACAGTTTGTCCAGCAAAGCCTCCTGATAACCCGCATACCCCTTTTCATCCATGGCCAGTCCAACCTCTTTTAAAACTTCGTCAGTCAGCTTTTCTGTTTTTTTAATACGGCGCTTGGTCAGACTTTCTTCCGATAAAGCCCTTCGATAGTCATCAATTGTGTATCGCCAAAGATGCAAAGCATTGCCAAATCGCTCTTTTAAGCGATTTGCTATCAAAAGTCCCTCCGGATCAAAATCGCCGGAATAGTACAATATAGCGCCACCGTCCACCAGCAAATTCAATAATATAAGGGTTGCTAAATTCACTTGGCCATTGGAACAAACAATTGGCAAAGGCTGATTGTACTGCCTTTTTGCTTCAGCAGCCAGAGCGGAAAAGACAGCCGGGTTCTCCACAACAAAGACTATTCCACTGGGACTTTCAATTTTATCTAAGAAACTCAAGTTCTCCAAGGACACCTGCAATGATTCGTTTTTTTCATAAAACCCCCGCCAGCCCTGATGTACTTCAAATACATTTTTGCCCCCTAAAAGTGGCTCGATAGATTCAGAATCATTTCTGACAACATTAGTTTCAGGGCATTTTGTATATCCCAACAAGCCTTTGCAGACCGCATAGTTGGAAATTTCAGTAGAATACAACCCGGCTTTATATAAAAGCTCTGCTTCTTCAAAAGAATTTGCGGGTTTCTTTCCATCAAATAAATAACAGAGAGCATAGATTAATAATTGACCGGCCTCGGAGTCGCGGTCAAAATAATGGGGATTGGCAGTAATTTGGGCCGAAAATATGGGCAGTTGTATCTTTGCCTCAAAATATATTGGCAATTTTTCCACAGCCTCCCCCACAGCCAATAAATCCCTCTCCAAAAGTTCGGGATCTTGCCCATAGCGATAAATCAATGTCCTGTAAGCATTATTTTTTTTATGTAAAATCGATTTTAGCCATTCGGCTGCTTTCGTCGGCATATTTTTTTGGAGTTGAAAAAAATAATCAGTTCTCGTTTGTTGTTTTTTTTGTACTTCCTCTTTTTTTGTTAGAAATTCTCCTCCCCAAAACCCCTTTAAGACCGATAGAAAATCAAGCCCTTGAAACTTCGTGCATTCAAGGGCTTCCAAAACAGCTCTTACCGGTATATCTGCTTGCGATACCGAAGAAAAATCCATTCTCAACAAGCCGGATAAAGCCATCTTTTCTTCTTTTTGCAAATTTGGCAAACGAATATTGCCGCCCAGATTACCTAACGAACGGTACTTATTCTTTATCTCTTTCATCAAGCGATGTAAACCGGGAGAGTTGCGAAAATAGTCGATACATTCTTGGGTTCTTTTCTTCTTATCAAACAAGGGCATACCCACCTTATCTTCCGTTTTTAACCAACCGCTTCCCTATTAATTAGACTTCTAATCTTCCCATCCCAACGATAGCGGATAACAGAGACATAATTGGCATTATTCGGACGTACCAACTCGCAAATGGATAATGACGGCACTGTATCGTAATCTCCCCATAATATTTGCGAATTGATAATATAATTTAGGCCCAACTCCTCCAATAATTTAAACATATCACGAATGTTATTTTCATCGACGCCGGCGAATGCTTCATCCAATGAAATAAGGCGGGGCGAATCAGTGCGGGCCCCCTCATATTTTGCATATACAGCAGAAAATAGCGGCACATACATAGCCATGGCCTTTTCGCCACCACTGAAACGATGAAAAGCATTATCGGTAAATTCCCTTCGCCTTTCTCCGGTTTTGGCATAAAAAAGTTTAAATTCAAACCATTGCCTATAATCCAAGACTTCTTTTATTATGGTGTGGAAGCTCTTGGCAACCCCCGTTTCCTCCAAAACGTTGCGAGCTTGACTTATCTTGGAACGAAAGTGATTCGACAGTTTCTTTGAATCTTCCGGCCTAAGCAAGTTAGCATCCGATTTTAATAAGACAACCAGTTCGGCTGTATCAATTTGTTCTTCGCTTTCCGGTGCTTTACTTTGCCAGTCCAACTTAAAGGTCAAACCACTGGATATATTCATATTTGCCATCAAATGATTCATTTTTTTAACCCATTGCTCACTATGGTAAATCCGGGCCCTTATCTTTTTACTGATTGTATTGACCAAAATATCTTCAAAAAGTTGTTGATCACTTTCCAGTAAAAGATTCTCATTTTCACTAATCGACTTAGTAAGGAATTCAGTCAAAGTAAAGAAATCAACATCCCTGCCTTGAATACAGGCCTTTATTTCAATTCGTCGAAAATTATTGCGTGCTTTTGTCAGCTCAATTTTTTCCAACTCGGTAAATTCGTCTTCGGCCCCGGCTGATCCTTGCCCTTGTTTTTGCAAAAACTCTTCTTCGTTTTTAGCAATATCAATATAGCTTAGATTTAAATTATATTCCGCCAGTTGCGGTCGGATTTCATAATATGTTTCCTGCAATTGCCGTTGATACTCATCTTTGGATTTCCCGGTAGAAAGCAAATCACCGCTTTCTCCAAGTATTCTTGTGGCTATCGCAATTGTATCTCCATCACAGGCCATCGTCTCCACATAAGCCAGTTCATACTCAGCAGCAAACACTTTTCGTTTAATTTCATCCAAAAGGCAATGAAAATGCAGTTTATTTTGCAAAGCCAATAACTGTTTCTCCGTTTCTTCTTTTTTTGCTCTGTATGTACCTTGGTTATTAGAGGCCCGATCTCTTAAAAGGGGCAGTTCATTCATCCTTTGTATACATTCATTAACTTGCTTTTCGATATCTTCAAAATCCATTTGCGCCAGAACTTCCTGCAAACTGTTGATAATTTGCTCTTCCTTCTTTATGCGATGTTCAACTCTCCCCAAATCATAACGCAATTTTTCCAAAAGGTCCAATAAATCCTCAGTTTGGTCTTGCAAGGAAGAAAAAAGCTCCGTATAGGCCACAAAGGTTGAATGTTTTGTTGCCAGTTCTTGCGTGGCATTACCATACTCAATTAGATTCTTTTCTGCCTCCTTGAGAGCAATGACGCTAGAATCTATTGGCAGCTTCACAGCCACTCTCCGTACTTCTTCCCGGGCTTCTTTCCACTGCTGATTTTGTATTACAAGCAATTCTTTTCTTTCATTCAAAACTTTCATTCTATTTTCCAATGTTAATTGGGCTTCCCGCACAAGCAAAGAAGCTGTTTCCAAGTCTTGTTTATCGGGAAAGGCATTGAATTCTTCTTTTAAAGCAATTATAAGGCCCCGTTGTTTTTTTATCGTCTTTTGCAAAATGTCTATTTCCTGCTTATAGTCATCGATTAACGCTTGTAAATCGGCAATAACCTCACGTCTGTAACGTCGCCGTGATTCAATGCCCAAGTATTTCGCACTATAACCGCTGGCTACTTGCCCCGCCAGAATACCACCAGTTCCATAGCGGCCGCTATCTTGTAAAAAAAGAAAACTTTTGTCGTCCTGAGTCTTTATGCTGCAAATGATACTCTTCACCAGACCGGCATTTAGTAAACCGCCAAGGTTATCCAACGGCTTGAGCCAATCAGATAAGTCTTGGCTAAAGAGATGTATTTGCGGAAAAAGATAGGCATCTTCAGCCATCTCGTCCATCTCCCACAACCTGTCCTTATAATTTTCCGGAACAATAAGGGCATCCAAAACACCGACTTTTTTTAAAGCTTCTTCAATTTTCCCTTTTAATTCTTCAGGTACATCCTTTTTAAAATCAACGGCCTTATAAAAAGGGATAAAAGGAATACCCTCTTCAGTCAGTCTACGTCTGTTGCAAATCACAGCTTCGGTCCTCTCAGGCTCAGGATCTTTTTGGGCAAGCCAGCCTTTTAGTTCCCTTACTGTTTCTTCTTTTTTTGCCTGGTAAGATTCCAGTCTCGCTTGTAAAGATAATAGTTCATTTTCCACCTTACTTTTCAAGCTGTCATGGCATTGTCGCAAAGGCATAAGGATATCATCATAACTGACCTGCGGATATTGCCGGACCAATCCATGTATTTCTCTTATCGTTTCATCATCAGGTTTTAATAAAGTGTTTTTTTGCCGCCAAGCATAGATTTGCTCTATTAATTCTTCCTTGCCGGCAGAAAACAAATCTTCGCTTTCTTCCAGAATTTTTCTTGCTTCATCTTGTAAAGACTTGGCCCTTTCCAACTCACTGTAAGCCCGATCATATCTTTTTTGCTCCTCTTGCTCAATTCTGATTTTTTCCAAAGCTTCCCGCACTAGAGCCAAATATGATTGCCAACCTTTGTTTAATAAAGTCCAATCGTAAAGGACCTTAAATTCTTTCGCCAAGTCTTTTTCCATAAAGAAATGCTCATCGAAATGTAGCTGTTCTGCCCGGCAAGCCATATTATTCCTTATTTCATCGATTTCAGCCTCTAATTTCCACAATTCATCTGCCATCTTGTTGATTTTAGCTCTTAAAAGAATTTCTTTTTTCTTGTTTTCCGCAAGAGTGCTTTCTTTCTGGCTCCTTTCCGTCTTCCACTGGGCTAGATTCTTTTGTTTTTCAGTCAAATCTTCCTTTAACCGATAAGTCTCATGCCTTAACAGCTCCCTATGCTTCGCTTGCTCAGCTGTATATTCAGCTGATAAACGTTCCAGCTCCTCCTCAGCTTCCTTCCTCATCATTTCCAGGTCATCAATTTGCTTTTGCAAATCCATCTCTTCTTTTTTCAGCAGGTATAACCCGGAACTGCTTTGCAAAAATTCTTGTGCTTTCTCAACGAGGAGGAAGGTATTATAGCGATCATATTCCCTTTTCAGCTTGGTAGCGGCATTTTTACTTTCTTTAAGTTGCAAAAGATGATCTTTGATGTTATCCATATTCTCAATCGCTTCCGACATAGGGCGCAAGTCTTCGTCGGAGAGAGCCTGTAAAGAGTTTGTCAGGATTTCGTAAATAACCGAAGGCTTAAAATCTTTGGAAAGTTTTGGCGTCCTGATTTGAATCAACAATTTAATCAGCTCATCATACTCCTCCAACTGCTCATAGCCAAAAAGCAATCGATTAACCATGGCCATGTAGTCTTTCTGACGATCATATATTTCGCCGCCTTCACCAAGACGGTTTTTCAACTCTGCCTTTGTCAGGGGAATCTTAGCTTCAAGTTGTTTATAAAGATTAAAGTCTTTCCCAACCCTACGTCCGTCGGTTATAGCAAATCCCCAAAAGGTAAGGGGACGGCCGCGCCGAGCCCGCAGCCCCAGACCCAAAGTCATGTATTGTTGCAGGTTCTCTCGTTTGAATTCCATAAAAAGATAGCCGGTCCGTTCATTTTCTCCTCTGTCACCCTCGCCCAAAAGATAGTCTTCAATTTTTCTGGCCCGCGATCCAAAAGGGTCGAGACGTTCAGGACTCTTGTTGCCATCAAGTAAAAGGGGAATAAAGCTTTGCATAGTAACCGATTTTCCACTGCTGTTGGCTCCCCTTAACAATAGCCGCCCTTGGGAAAATTGAAATTCTTCTTCATCGTAATACCAGAAATTTATTAAACCAATTCTATTGATTACCCATCTCTTACCCATCATCTTGACCTCCAAAATCCCTCGGATATCGGCCGCTAATTTTACCCGCCGGCGGTAATAAAATCCATTCATAAGCATTTTTCTTTTTCAATAGGGAGAATCCCTCCATGTACTCTATAATTCCCTGATACAACTCGTCGGAGGGCATTTCTCTAAACTCCTTGCTCCAGCCCCGTCTGTTTATTTCACGACAATCATCGATTATTTGTTCAAGCTGTTCCAGGGAAAGGACAACCGTATCGTCCTCATTGAGGGTTAATCCGCCACCTTCAATCAAGGCTCTCGTTGCAGTACAAATTTGCAAAACAATGGCAGTTATTACTTTTTGATCGGGTAAAGTCATCCGAAAATTCTTATCTTCATTTAAAATAACCAAGGCACAACTTTTATGGATGTGAAGCTCGCTATCTAGTAAATCAGCAAGCTCTTTTTGAATCATTGATCGGAAGTTTTTTAAATATAGAAAGTCTTGATCGTCAGGGCCTTGGGGAATAACTGCCGGGGAAAGAAACAGTCGCCGATATACCCTTTGTCTCCTCACTATTCCCCGGTCTTGATACAATTCCGGTAAATTGTTTTTTAGCAAGTCTTCAATTGATTCAAACGATAGGATGTTGCGGTAAAAATTACGGGCAAAATAACGGGATATCCCTGTGGATTCATACAATACTTCCGTCCCACTATCAGCAGTAAATAAATCGCTATCTCCGTCATCTATAAGGAAAAAACCGTATTCTTGCGCAAAATTTAAAACCCGTACCAAATAAAACCGATGTCTGTACATGGTCCAATCGAGAGGTTCGGCACCAACATAATTTGCTTTTATAAAATCAGTCAATTGTGATAAAACAAATTGCTCCTGCTTACCGTAATCCTCCAGGAATACTAACAATATACACAAAAGGGCATATTCCATTTGTGTTGTAAAGCGCTCAATACCCATCCATGATTCTGGTTCTGCCGGTAATTTTTCCATTTTAATCACAGCGGGATTGACCAATAATCGATATCCCAATTT
Source organism: uncultured Halanaerobiales bacterium (assembly GCA_964568715.1). Lineage (GTDB taxonomy): Bacteria > Bacillota > Halanaerobiia > B1SED10-174 > B1SED10-174 > CAZMQU01. The sequence continues at coordinate 11,133 of CAZMQU010000001.1, read as the reverse complement.
ACTTTCAACAAATGGTTTAAGTTTGCCACAGGCATCTTTTACCCTTTGAAAAAGGTCGGGTTCCTGTTCTTTAACAATCCAAAAATTTTCCAATAATGCTTCGAATTCTTTCATCTTTACTACCTTTCCAAAAAACAAATTTTATAGGCCGGCATTTCCAAAGAACCATCCTCTGAATAAAGCTTGCACCTCATTCCCGCCGGCGGCTCCAAGAGACGATAGGTTCGGCCATCTTCAGTCTTACCTAGAAGTTCTTGGGATGAAAAAGCTCTGCTAATCCAGCGCAATAGGGTTGTCCGCATTTGTGTTGTAATCGGCGGCAGAGCGGCAAAATCAATCTCCTTATCAACGATGAGTTCATTTATAATCAATTCTTCGTTGCGCAGATTATTAATATACTGCGCGTAAAGCTTTTCTTTCTGCTTACTTTTATCAATAATGGGTAATTTTGCCGCCTTTTCCCGGTAAGTCCTGATTCGGGGCCGTATTTCAACAATTAATGGCGGTTCATCATAAACACTGCCGGTAATGCTGTCGGTCGGGCGGCTCAAATCTCCTTTAAAATGGCGGGAATTGAAAACACCAAAAGCCAAAGAAGATAATTTATGGCATTCTTCCATTGAGGAACAATTCAAAAAGAGCTCCGCCAGCTTTTTATACTCTTCTTTTCTATTGGCCGCACTATTGAGGCTTTCAAGAATTTGCACTGCATAGCGGGTTATTTTTCTGATAAGTTCATTGGTAATGTTAAAAAGCCTAACAACTTCGCTGTCCCTGCTTTCCGTCCCTAAAAACCATCCTTTAATACTCAGCCAACGACCGTATATTCGTTCCCGTATCTCCGTTTCATCCAATAGCTCCAGGCGTGGTATAGACATTTCGTAAGTTAATATTTTCTCGATCATTTCTTCAATTATATTTTCATCTACTCGACGCAGTTCTTCTTCGATAAGGGCCGCATTGCTCTGAAGACCTTTGATAAATTCCCGCAAATAAGCAATAACCGAATCCTTATAAGAAATAAAAGCTGAACTTTTCAGCAATTCTTCCGCCTTTAAACTATGAAAGCTTCGCATGTAATCCTGATAGTTTTGGTTGAGGACTTTAAAATCGGTATTCAAACTGTGCCACCAAGCACCTGTCGCAGTATATTCCGCTTGGGCCATTTTAGGCAATCGCCTTAATGCTTCGCAAATTCTTTCAATAAGGCTCGGCTCCAAAGATCCTCCCTCCACCGCCAGGTTCTCCAAAGCAATAGTCATACGTTCAATCTCAACGGAATATTCGGAAAGTTGATAGCGGTATTGCTTGGTTTTAAATTCTTCAACAGTCCTCGCTTTAGCTGTATCCTGAACCGGTATCAAGTTGCCCCATTGGCATAGTGTGTCCAAATCTTGTTGGCACTCTTCTAAAGTATAATCCCGAAATTCCGGGTAGGCGGACAGCTCCTTCCATATATCCGTTTTATACAACCAATACTGAAGTTGCTCATACTTAAGAAAACAGTATCGCATTAGGGGCCTGTAGCGCCAAGAATTCTCTGTAGCCAAATATTTTACTTCTTGAATTGTCTTTTTTAACCTCGCCTCAATATTTATCTTCTCCTGCTCCATGATAGCCCCCTTAAGTCTACCGATCACCAAACAAGAACGTATCACCTTTCGAAAATAAAACAATGTTTCGAAGTCAAATCTTATGGAACAACAACTAAAGTAACAAATTTGAACTGCCTGTCAGTCCCTTGTCTTGAAAATATATTTCTATCGGTTAGTGTCAAAATCCTGCCTTTAGAGAGTTTAGCGAATAAAGCCTAGCCAAACGCTCATCCAATTTTATATCGGCTTCAAAGTAGGCCGGGAAATTTCCCAATGCCTGTAAAGTTCCCCTTCAATGGCTTTGATGATAAGCGATACAGCAAAGGAGATCTTCTTTAAATTCCTTCTAATCTGCCCCGGGGATGCTTGCCACCGTTCTGCGTAACATCGAAGATCCGGCCGGTCTTAGGCCGTTTTTCAAAATTTAAACTAATTCTTACGAGCCTCCAATAAATATTTATTGAGAAATAAAAGTAAGCCCTGCAAGGGCTCGCCTAAACAGCAATGAATCTTCTTTGCCAATCGTTAATCGAGGCGGCTAAGCAATTATCGTGCTCCTATTGGGTAAAGACTTCCTCAATGGCGGGAAGCCCATTCCAACGATTACCGTCGCTACGATAAATTCTGTTATAAACCGTTCCGTCTTTTTTTACTTCCCTGATCAGATAAGCTTGCCCTATCTCCACCGGCATCGGACAATTTTCGTACTTGATATGTTCCTTCGTCCTTTGCTTATCCTTGAAGTAGGCGTAAGCTCCTTCCAAACGCCAAAATTCCCGATAAGCATAGCCTTCGTTGAAACGCAAAAGATCCGCTCTGCCGAAATATGATGCTGTAAATTCTATGTCGTTGACTGTGATCTTTTCAATTCTTAATGGTTCTTGAAGTGTAGATAGATCCTCCCAAAATTCAAAAGCAACAGTGATTCCACACCATAAATGTCCGTCGGAGCGGTAAAAGCAGTCGTAAGAAGTGCCGTCTTTCATTACCTGTTTGATGCAAAGAATTTGTCCGTCCTCCACCAACATGGGAAAATTAAAGTAAGGTACTACAGACCCTGTTCTGACATTGTCTTTAAAATACTCATAAGCATCTTCTAGGCGCCAATATTCAAAGCAGGCATATTCAGTATCGGGAGACAGCGCCTCCTGTTTACCGTAATATAAGGCTTTGAAATCCTTACCGGCAACCGTAATCATATCTAGCCTAAGAGGCTCCGTTTCAAGAGAGGTATCCTCCCGAAAACCTTCCGTTATAGGCAAGCCCTCCCATAGATTTCCATCGGAGCGGAGATAAGATATCCTTACATCGCCATCGTTCTTCACCTGTATTACCATAAAGACTTGGCCGACTTCTACCGCCATCGGATAGTTGATGTTAGGCAGTATTTCTCCGCTTTTTTTATTGTTTTTAAAGAAATCATAGGCTGCCTCAATACGCCAAAATTCTCTGGATACATAATCTTCACTCCAGGACATGTCAGATTCGCCAAAGTAAGAGGCTATGAAATCTTTACCGGCAATTCTAACTATATCCATTCGTAGAGGATGCTTGATTAAAGTCAGATTCTCCGCATGGACATTATCGCCGTAATGCTCTCTTAGCGCCTTAGCCAAAGAAGGTACGGAACGGGATTCATCCAGTCCTTCCAAGTCAGTGTGTCCCCAGCCATAGATGCCCATGACATTTTCACCGTCAAGTCTGTCAAACTCGTGGATAAAATTTTGAACCATCATCGTTTCCCTGTAAGCCAAATTCCAGGTATCATAAAATTCTTTTCCCTGCTGAATAGCTCTCAAGGTCAGCTGATATTCCTCAGTATCTTCGAGACCGTTTTCAATCAGATAATCCCAATATCGTTGCCCGGTGGTAAGAAACATCGCCCCAATATCAATTCCGTGAAAGACTGTTTCCGGGCACTCTTTTTTAATTTTCATATAAAGATCATATGTGCTTGGTGTGTGAACCGGAAAACCGATCCAATCATTGAACAGTTCACCAAAGATGTCGTCATTATCGGCTTGCATCCATAGGTTTAAAAGTGAGGCAGTGTAATAGGGATATTCAACAAATAAATGGCGCAAGCCGTCTTTGTGGTAGTAGTTGTACCACAGTTCGAACTCTTTTTCCAAAATCTCCGCCACACCATGCTGTTCCCCGTACAAATATATTTGCCCGGTAGGTTTTGTGGCTTTTATCTCTCCCGTACCTTGGGCAGCAATGTTAAAGAAGGGAACAACGACCGAGATAATTACCAAGCCGATTAAAATAAGTTGATCCCTTAATCTTTTCATAAAACACCTCGCCATTTTTTTAAACCTAAGCATAAAAATAAAATGTCGGTTCGAAGAATTGTGTTTAAATATTCCCTTTTAAACTTTTTTCATCATGGCAAAAGTTGTTTGCCAATCTTTTAGGTAACCAATGGCGCCGGGATTGTCCAAGCCATAGAAATCGGTGACTATACTCGTTAAACTTAAAAAAATCATCTATTGCATAGTTCAGTGATTTGTCGCTTGAGTTCATTAGCAGTGGTTTTTAAGGCAAAATCCGGGCCTCTTTTCCTAATCATATTTTAACATATCCGGGAGAAATATGAAAAAATATTTTCGGCTTAGACAATAATCTCGGCAGGGCACCGCCGGCAAATGTTGAGAAGAAGCGGAGGGTTCCCACAAGCAATAAGGATTAATAAATCAGGTATACTTGCCGATAATTAAGAATAATTACATTAAATCATCGATGCAGGAGGATAAAAGCCTTTGTCGGACCATAGCTCCAAATTACCGCTCCAGACCCAGAGTCTAAACCAAAGGCAAGCCAGGAGATGAAAAAGGTAACTTCATAATCCAAACAGCAGGCTATTTTAAAAGAGAAAGGAGATATTTGTGTGAAGAGAACGAATATTATTGTGGTTATGGCATTATGTTTAATCCTATCCCTGGCGGGGTGCGATTGGGGAAAAACTTTACTCGATGAATTTACAATTACCCTGGCGACCAATCCCGCCGCAGGCGGAACGGTGACGGGCGGAGGCAAGTTTAAGGAGGGTACGGAGATCACCGTTAGTGCCGCTGCTAACGAAGGTTATGACTTTGAGAATTGGACGGAAGACGGCGAAGAAGTAAGCAGGGAAGCAAGTTATATATTTACTGTAACCAAGGACAGGAACCTGTTGGCTAATTTTACAGTAACGGAGGAAACTGATGAATTTACAATTACCCTGGCGGCCAGTCCTGCTGAAGGCGGATCGGTATCGGGCGGGGGCAAGTTTCAAGAAGGTACGGAGATCACCGTTAGTGCCGTTGCTAACGAAGGTTATGACTTTGAGAACTGGACGGAAAACGGCGAAGAAGTAAGCAGGGAAGCAAGTTATATATTTACGGTAACCAAGGCTAGGAACCTGGTGGCTAATTTTACAGTAACGGAGGAACCTGATGAATTTACAATTACCCTGGCGGCCAATCCCGCTGCAGGCGGGTCGGTGTCGGGCGGGGGCAAGTTTCAAGAAGGTACCGAGATCACCGTTAGTGCCGTTGCTAACGAAGGTTATGTCTTTGAGAACTGGACGGAAGACGGCGAAGAAGTAAGCAGGGAAGCAAGTTATATATTTACTGTAACCAAGGCTAGGAACCTGGTGGCTAATTTTACAGTACATGATTACAGTAAATTGCGAACATTTTTAGAGATAAGCCAAGACGGTGTAAAGAACGGCAAACAATTAAACCCTGACTATGACCCCGACGATTCTGGTACCTGGTCGGGCGTCACCTGGACAGGGGAAGAAACACCCAGAGTGCAAGAAATAGACTGGGGTTCTTTCAATATGTATGGATCACTCGATTTAAACGGTTGTGTTGCTTTGGAAAAACTTCACTGTCAAGAAAACCGGCTGACCGCCCTTGATGTCAGCGGCTGTACAGCTTTGACGGTTTTGTGGTGCTGGCAAAACGAACTAACAGAACTCGATGCCGGCGACTGTACTGCTTTGGAGCAACTTAATTGTTCCACTAACATGCTGGCCACTCTCAATGTCAACGGCTGTTCTGATTTGGAGGAGCTTAAGTGTAACAATAACAGGCTGACCACTCTCAATATCAGCGACTGTACTGCTTTGGAGCGACTTGATTGTTATTTTAATGAACTAACCAGCCTCGATGTCCGCAGCTGTTCTGCTTTGAAGACGCTTTGGTGTTACAGCAACAGGCTGACCATCCTCCATATCAGCGACTGTTCTGCTTTAGGGGAGCTTAATTGTGTCAATAATCAACTGACCGAACTTGACTTAAGCGGCTGTACTACTTTGGGGCACCTTAAATGTTACAATAACAGGCTGGCAGCCCTCGATGTCAGCAGCTGTCCTGCTTTGGGATTCCTTGCCTGTGAATCTAACCGACTGGAAACCCTTAATATCAGCGGCTGTACTGCTTTGTATAAGCTTTTTTGTTCCAATAACGAGCTAACCACCCTCGATATCAGCGATTTTACTGCTTTGGAGGAGTTTAATTGTTCCAATAACGAGCTAACCTCCCTCGATGTCAGCGGCTGTACTGCTTTGGGAGAGCTTAATTGTCCCAATAACGAGCTAACCTCCCTCGATGTCAGCGGCTGTACTAACTTGTGGCATCTTGATTGTTCCGATAACGGGCTAACCTCCTTCGATGTCAGCGGCAATACTGCTTTGTGGTATCTTGATTGTTCCGATAACGAGCTAACCTTCCTCGATGTCAGCGGCTGCACTTCTTTGTGTACGCTTGATTGTCCCGGTAACCGACTTACCTTTGCCAGCCTGCCCTTACCGGATGGAATAAGCAACTATGATTATGAACCACAAAAGCCATTACCGATTGGCAGCGGGGGCAAAATATCTATTAATGAGAATATTGACCTGTCACAGGAGGCAGTAATCGACGGAGTTGATACCATTTTTACTTGGTACGATCAAGACGAGGAAGAGCGCACGCCGACCCATGGCCAAGGCGGGGTCTTTTCCTTCGACGAATCTTTTCTGGGAGAAAGCATATACTGCTTGATGACCAATACAAAATTTCCCGATTTGGTTTTAGAAACATTCGAAGTTGAAGTCGTAAGCGAATAATCTTTGCAATATGCAGAGCCATTGCCTTTGTTTAGCAAAGGCAACCGGCAATTCTTTCTGCAAATTAGTCTGAAAGTCAAAACGGGCACCGCCAAAAATGGGCGGTGCCCAAAATTTAAAAAACACTTTGCCAGAAACACACCGGTATTTTTCAAATATTGGCTATTTAGGTCCGGTTAATACTAGATTACTTCTGATGGAATCCGAGGCTTACTATGATCGTCAACATAAAAGTGAGCCACTTGCCTGCTTAATTTTGATCCACCTTAGCATTTTTTGCTCGGCTTTCTTTTAAACGGTAAGAGTCGCCATTCATGTTCAAAATATGTGCCCGGTGTGTGACTCGATCTACCAATGCAGCCGTCAACATCGGGTCGCCGAAGAAGTTAACCCATTTTGAGAAATCCAAATTGGTGCCGATAATTAAAGTGGCACGCCCCGACCATTAAGATATTACGCGAAACAATAATACAAATTGTTGTTTGGAGAAACTGATGCATGATAGGTCACCCAAAATAAGAAGACCTACCTTTGATAGTTGCTTTTGGAGCTTTAGTAGTGAGTAATTCTCTAGCGCCTCCACTAATTCACTGGCCAAAACCGGAGCACTGTAGAAACTAACCTTGAATCCTTCATTGCAGACAAGTAACCCTAGAAATATGGATAGATGGGTTTTGCCCATTCCGGGATTTCCTAAACAAATTATGTTCTGGCGACGCATGATGTAGTCATTGTTTGCTAAATTCCAGACGGTCTCCGCCCTAAGATGTTTTAGATTTTTAAAAACAAATGTACCTAGGGTACGAAGTATGTAGAATATAGCTGCTTTAATCCGCCTATTCTTTTTGATTTTCCTTTCTCTATTCAGCTTCAATCTGCATAAGCTAGACCAAAAGATCATCATAAGGCCATTTACCGGCATGAGTCTCTCTGATTACTTGTTCAACATGGGCAAATGTTGGAAGGCGAAGTTCCATGGTATAAAGCCGTATTCGTTCAAGTGATAAGATTATAAACAAAAACCCCAAAAATAATCCTATAGGCGCCACAGCTCTTTCAATTTTTTTAGTAATTCATTTTGTCTACTTTCAATAACATTTGCTGTCCATTCATTTTGTTTTAATACTTGTGTTGTCAAAACAAATGGGGATACGCCATCTTTGGTTGTAAAATACCGTTCCTTTTTCTTGGCAAAATCGTAATTCTGTGCTTGCGAATTTTTTCTCCTAGATAATAAAACAAGATTCCCAATGCAATGTGTGTATTTTAATCTTTCCTCTTCGATGGGAAAATTTCTAAGCCACTCGCTATCTAGTGCAGGGTTTTGCGGTAATACATGTTCTACCGTAATTGTTCGAAAATTATAGACGACCTCTCCCTCCGAAAGAGCCGAGTCAAGCCGGAGCAAAACATATTGTCTGATTCTTCGTATAGAATAAATATCCCCATTCAATACCTGAATAATTTTATTTTTTTCTTCATCCATTAATTGAAGGGGGGATGTAGACGAATATAAATCATCATTTGATTCTATAGCTGTTAAAAGTCTTGCATAGCGGTCAATTCTTCTATTTACATCAGCTCTGTATATCATCAAACCCGATGCCAACCTATCCAAGTCAGTAAAGAATTTAATTAATTTTTTCGGATCATTCTTGTTTACAGAAAAATAAACGAGTGCAGGTGGAACCCAATCAAAATTATCAATCTGATTTAACCAATAAAAAATCGAGTTTAGATCATTTTCCTTTTCTCTGCTTAGATATGTTTCGTTTCTGATAATATCAAGAGCATTTGAGTATGGTTTAATATCTCTTTCAATAAATGCTATTGGCTTACCAGCGGGTTTAATATACTTATTATATTCAGCTAAAATATTTTCACGAAGTTTGGCTTTACGATAAATCATTCTAATGTGTGAAAAAAGTTCCTGAAACATTTCTCTACCCAGTAGTTCTTCCTCCTCCTCCCAAATCTTTGTATATTCCTTCTGATGCTCTATTGGTATTGCACCAATAATTTGAGACTTTAATAAATCTGTAAGCTGCAAATCTAGTCCACGGGCATTAAGAACAGAAAATATTCGGTATGCTGAATCCAGGTCAGGAGTAGAGACTACTACTAAGTAACATCTCTTCATTAAATATTGTAAAAGTTTAATACGTAATTCTTTATTATAATTTACAAGTGTTTCATAGAAATGCTTAGCGTTAGTATACATATTAAGTTGGCTGTCTGATAGCGAACCGGTGTTTAATTGCAAAAGGTTTTCAATTCCCCTGTCATCCTGTATGTATCTTTTGAAAAATTCGTCATCTCGTTCCCTAAGCTTTAAGCGATATCGATTCGGGGTACCAACTATTACATCACCTTTTTCATATATGTATTTTGTAATTTCCAAAGCGTATTCATCTTCTACCAAATTTCTTAAAACAGACAGCAAAATAGTAATTGTAGTTAAGCGCTGCTGCCCATCAACAATATCTGATTTTGGTCGATCTTTTTCTTTAATTAAAACAATACTGCCAAGAAAATAAGGATTTTTCTCATCGATATCTTGCAAATCATCTTCCAAAAACGACACTAAATCCGATAGCAATTCACTGGCCTGCTCTACTCCCCACGCATAAGGTCTTTGGTAAGGTGGAATGGAAAAAGCGTAATCATTTGTAAATATCTTATAGAGTGGTCTTTCTATTGCATGTATATCAACCGGCATTTCATCCTCTCCTTTGTGTAGTAATATTAGTAAGCAAATACAGATATACAACTTCAAAGCAACTGATACGAAAAACAATATTTTATTAATAATCAAGAAATAAATATTTCGACATTCCGTATGTATAATTTTTTTTCTTTTAGCTATTTACCCTTTACAATTGTCATAAGTTCTTCAAAATCTTTTACAACATTATATTTTACGTGATCTTTGCTGATTGCTTTAAAATGTTCCCTTGCGCAATGTATTTTCGCTTTTTCCTTACCGCGGATGTCGAATTCCAAAGATTCCAAATCGCCTTTTGTTTCTGCGATAAAGTATATATGCCTTACCCTTCCTTCATCAAATACGATTGCCCAATCGGGATTGTAATTACCCACCGGTGTTGGAATAAAGAAACCTCCCGGCAGTTTTGCATATACAAGTACTTCCTTACTTACATCCAAAGCCTTGGCAAAATCTTTTTCCGTTTCGGAATCATACCTAAGATAATCATAGATATGTTTTTTTACCTCAATTGCGTTTTGTCCCAGAGAGGCATTTAAGTTATTTTCCGTAAATATGCTGGTATCGTACTTATCTTCGATTTTATTGTATGTTATATATTCAATTATGGCATGGGCCTTCTGCTCATTTATTATCTTTGCAGATCCCAATAAAAACTCTTCCGGGTTCTTTCTGAACAGTAGGAAGGTTTTCGGTTTTATACCTTTGAGGATCTTGACAATCGTATTTCTGGTAAGTTTTGTATCATCAGTCAGCTTGCCGACAATATCATATCTTAGAGTTATCGGTCCACCCTGAAACTGCTTTTCGGTACGGGAATTTTTAAGACTAAAAGCCTCTCCCTTTTCCAGCTCGGTCTTGGAAGAAATTGTTTCTAGTTCACCGGTTTTAATTGTATAAGTTAAATCTGCCACAGTTAAATTTTTATCCAAGGATATAATGCTAGTGTCAAATAAAGTTCGCAATTTGCATCGGGACCCAAAATGTATTAAGCCGCCTTGCGATTTTCCCGGATGCAATCCAGGGCTCTTTTATTAATATAACATCTTGACGTAGACCAGTCTTCGGCATATTCAATCAAATAACAGCTCACAAGCCTGATGTATGAGTCCATTGATGGGAATACACCTACGACTTTGGTTCTGCGCCTTATCTCCCTGTTTAGACGTTCCAGCATATTGGTTGAACTGATTTTTCTATGGTCTATTTCCTGAAATTCATAAAATTGCAAAGAGTCTTCCAGACCTTCATCCAGTATTTTAATAGCTTTGGGATACCGATCTTCGTATTCCCGGATTAAATCATTTGCATACCGTTTTGCCGATTCATAATCAGGCTGCAACCAAATTTGTTTCAACTTGGCTGCAAACAGTTTTTTGATACCAGATGGTACATGGGCAAGTATATTCCTCATAAAATGGACTTTGCAACGTTGCCAACTACAACCAAGAAAGGATTTTTGGATGGCGGCAACCAGTCCCGGATGTGCATCGGATACTGCTAACCAAACATTTTCCAAACCACGACTCCTAAGGCCATTAATTAAAGAAGTGTATGATGCTTCGGATTCTTCATACATGGGTTCTACAGCCAAGATTTTCCGCTTACCTTCAAGGTTAATACCGCAAACAACAAGCACAGCCATATTGTAAACTCTGCCTGTTTTTTGCAAGACCAATTTCCCTAGAGTTGCAAACCGTTTTTCCCGATTATTG